>NZ_QRDU01000005.1:366839-394453 GCF_003386155.1 Paenibacillus sp. VMFN-D1
GCGTTGTGCTGGTGACGTAACCGAAGGAGAAACAATTGGCTAAGCAGCAGTGAGAAGCAGATAGGGGCGTTCTAGCAGCTACCCCAAGAGTAGCAGTTCCCACTACCTGAACTCCAAAGAGGGAAAGCATATGGGGTGGAAAGTCTACGTGCCGCCTTTGAAGCCGTGTTCCCACCTCCTTGTCTCATCAAGGAACACGGCTTCAACAGCGGCTGGAACCCCAAATGCGTCCCTCCCCGAGCGCAAAAGTCTGGGTTTCGTTACGGTTCCTTCGAATCGACCCAATAATCCCATCACAGATGCGGCATAAGGGCTTCTGTCCTTGTTTTAAATCAACGCCCCCAACCTTAAAAAATAACCAGCCCACCCCTGTTCATGCCAAGCATCCCCCACCCCTCCGCCGTTACTATGAAAAATAAGCACAGCTATACGACGTGCGTAAAAGGAGGACCGATATGTCGACGATCAAAACGGAAGCGGCCGAGCTGACGCCCCCAGGCGTGGTCCGAAGGCCGGGTAAAGGTGGCGGACTGATCCACCTCATGTGGAAGTACAAGGCGCTGTACGTGATTTCCCTTCCCGGGATCGTGTATTTTCTCATCTTCAAGTACATTCCGCTGGGCGGCTCAATCATCGCGTTTCAGGATTACAACATTTTTAAGGGCTTTACGGGCAGCGAGTGGGTGGGCTTCGCCAACTTTGCGATGATGTTCCAGCATTACGACTTTTTGAGGATCCTGAAAAATACACTGCTCATCGGGCTCTACGACCTGATCATTGCGTTTCCGGCCCCGATCATTCTGGCCCTGCTGCTCAACGAGCTGAGGCTGGTCGTGTTCAAAAGGGTCGTTCAAACCGTGGTGTATATGCCGCACTTTCTATCCTGGGTCGTCATCGCCGGCATGTCCGTGGCCATTTTGTCCCCGTCCACGGGCATCTTGAACCAGCTGCTCGGACTGTTCGGCATCGAGCCGGTGTACTTCCTCGGCGACAACGCCTACATCCGCAGCGTACTGGTCGGCTCGGGCATTTGGCGGGACATGGGATACGGCACGATCCTGTACCTGGCCGCCCTGGCGGGAATCAATCCGGACCTGTACGAAGCGGCCGAGATCGACGGGGCGAACCGGTGGAAGCAGACGCTCCGGATCACGCTGCCGGCGCTCCTGCCGACGATCATGATTTTGTTCCTGCTGCACATCGGCAAGTTCCTCGACTTCGGCTTTGAGCGGGTGTGGGTGTTCCTGAACGCGCTCAATACGGAAAACGGGGAAATTCTCGACACGTACATTTACCGCTCCGGCCTCCTGTCGCAGCAGTACAGCTACACGACGGCGGTGGGATTGTTCAAATCGGTGGTGGGGCTGGTGCTGGTCCTGACCGGCAACCTGCTCAGCAAGAAAACGACGGGCGAAGGCCTGTACTAGAAGGGAGGAACGACGGTTGCACCGAATGATGTCTAGGAGCTATCAACTATTCAACGCGTTCAACATCCTGTTTATGTGCCTGCTCGGGCTCGCCATGTTCCTGCCGTTTCTGAACGTCATCGCCCAGTCCTTCAGCTCGTCGGAAGCGGTCACGTCAGGCAAGGTGACGTTCTGGCCGGTGGACGCTACGACGATCAACTACCGGTACGTGTTCAGTGATGCGTCAATATGGCGCGCGTTCGCGGTGTCCGTCTTCATCACGGTGGCCGGAACGTTGATCAACCTGGTGGCGACGGCAACGCTGGCTTACCCGGTGTCCCGCGAGGAGTATGTCGGGCGGAAGCTGATCATGCTGATGGTGCTGATTACGATGATTTTCAGCGCGCCGCTGATTCCGAACTTTTTGCTGATGAAAAATTTGCAATTGATGAATACCCCGTGGGCCATGATTTTGCCCGGTGCGATCAGCGCGTTTAACTTTTTCGTGATGCATTCGTTCTTCAGGCAGCTGCCCGCGGAGGTCATCGATTCCGCCCGTATTGACGGCTGCGGGGAGGTACGCATCCTGATGAGCATGGTTGTGCCGCTCTCCAAGCCGGTGATGGCCTCGCTCGGCATTTTTTACGCGGTAGGACATTGGAACGCCTATATGAACGCACTGTATTACATTGATCAGCCGAAGTGGTGGCCGCTGCAGGTGCTGCTGAAAAAGATGTTCGAGACCGACGATCTCAGCATCGATCCCGGCGCCTCGCAGTTCAGCGAGCTGGCGTTTACTTCCCCGGAGGGGATCAAAATGGCGACCATTGTCATCGCGACGCTGCCGATCATTTTGCTGTATCCGTTCCTGCAGAAGCATTTTGTGAAAGGGCTTACACTCGGTGCGGTCAAATCTTAAAAATGAACTACCCGAACTGAAGTTGCCACCTCACGGTCGGGCAAACGTTAAGGATACAATCAACTTGCCAAATCCAACAAAGAGCATACACAAGAGCAATCAAAGCGGGGAAAGAGGGGATACGATGAAAAAATGGGTAAGCCTGATGCTGGCCACCGTAATGACGGCATCTCTGCTGGCCGGGTGCGGCGGCAAGGACAATGATTCATCCGCCAGCGGCAAGGATGCGGGGACGAGCACGGAGGACAACGGGGTCACCAAGTTTTCGATTTCGCTGCGGACGCTGAATTTCGGCCATGTGGAAAAATCGCCGGATATCAACGCGGACAAGTGGGTGAAGAAGCTGGAGGAGCTGACGAACACCGACATGGACATCCGCCTGGTTCCGCACAGCGAATACGACCAGAAGATGGCGCAAATGTTTGCCACGGGCGACATTCCGGATGTGGTACAGGGCCAGGGCGGAGTCACCGGGAAAGAGATGGCGGGGTCGGTGGAGGCCGGGGTCTTTATGCCGCTGGACGACCTGCTGCAGAAGTACGGGCAGAACCTGCTGCAAAAAATCCCGAAAGAAGCCTGGAATCGCATGACCTATGAAGGTAAAATCTATGGTATTCCGGAGTGGCTCGGCAACCCTTCCCGCCGCGCGACCTGGATCCGCAAGGATCTGCTGGACAAAGCAGGCCTGCCGGTGCCGAAGACGATCGACGATTTTATGGAAGTGCTGCGCGCTTTTAAAAAGATGGGCGTCGAAAATCCTTACATGGGACGTCAGGACTTCAAATATGCGGATACAGTCTTCGGAGCGTACGATGTTTTCCCTTATTTAAGCCAGTTTGAGGAAGTGGACGGTCAGGTGCAGCCCAAATTTTTCGATGCAGACAATATGATGAAAGCGCTGTCCACCTACAAGACGATGTATGACGAAGGGCTGATCAACAAGGAATTTGCCACGATCAACCCGACGACGTTCAAGAACACGATCCTGTCCGGAAAAGCCGGCATCTGGTCGATGAACGCCAACGAGCTGCTTCAATGGCAGACTCAGCTTCAGGATACGGTTCCTGACGCGAAGCTCGAAGTGATCCCCTCCCCGACCGGACCGGACGGCAAGGGCGGATATTATTTGTATGGCGACGTAAACCGTTCTTATTTCATTAATGCCAAATACGAACATCCGGAGAAAATCATTCAATTTCTCGACTGGATGGTATCGGATGAAGCCGAGAAGTTTTTTACCTTCGGTGTCGAAGGCGAAACGTACACGATGGACGGGGACAAAATCAACTACAAGCAGCCGACCGACTCCAAAGCGGTTGACGAGGAGCGTTACCGCCAATCCTTCCTGTGGCTCGTTCAGGACACGACGTACAACAAGGGATCGCTCAGCCTGACGGAGGACGGGCGCAAGCTGATGGGTGTGTTCGATAACATTCTGGCGAACGAGGGCCGTGACGGCATCGAATTTGACCCTAGATTGGAAGCGCTTAAAAAGAACCCGGACATCACGCCGCTTTCGGATACGCCGCCGCCGGTGCTCGTGACCCACATGGTCAAAATGGTCTACGGCCAGGAGCCGATCGAAAATTGGCCGAAGGTGATCGAGGAATGGAAGTCCAAGGGCGGCAATGCCGTACTGAAGGAAGCCAATGAACGCTACCAGAAAAAAGAAGGGATCTTCCTGCCGCGGAAGTAGGAATTGGCGGTTGTCACCTGCTAGAGATATTGGGGCGGCGACCCGCACCGGTTCCCCGCCGCCCAGAAACGAATCCTGAATACGAAATCGAAAGGAGCTCTTGAGGATGTATCGGATTTTGCTCGTTGACGATGAACCTATGATTCTGAAAGGACTAAGCGTATTCATTCAGCAGTCCGGGATCCGGATTTCATCCATCCGGCTCGCCGCCAACGGGCGCGAGGCGCTGCAGGCGATCGGGGAGGAGCTCCCCGATTTCGTGTTTACGGATATCCGGATGCCGGTCATGGACGGCCTGTCCCTGTGCGAGGCCATCGCTAAAGAGGAGTACCCGGTGCAGACGGTGGTCGTATCCGGTTATGGCGATTTCTCCTATGCCCAGGCCTGTATGGCTTTCGGCGTCAGGGAATACCTGCTGAAGCCGGTGGCCAAACGGGAGCTTGCGGATACGCTGCGGCGCCTGGTGCAGCGCGCCGAGAAGCAGAAGCCGGCCTCCGCCTACCTTTCCGTCGCCAAGATGGATGCGTGGCTGGAGCGGTTCGACCAGGCCATTTACTATATGAACCGCAGCCAAGTTCAGGAACTGCTGGAGGAGTGGCGGCGGGAGACTTCGGCTTTTCAGCTTCAGGAGCGGCAAAAGGCCGAAATGCTGGAGGAATTCCACGGCCTGCTCGTTAAGAAGCTGAGAGCCAGGGAGATGAACATCGAACTGGACGACAGCCTGGAGCTCAGCCCGGACTCCACCGGGGAAGAGGCCTTCGGGCGGTTCGCCGAGCGGATCGGCCGGACGCTGGACCGCCTGTACCGGAAGCGGAAAGGGAAATGGAAAGACCCGATCGAGGAAGCCAAGCATTACATCGAGCGCAATTTGGCCAGCGAGGTGTCGCTGGAGGAAGTGGCGGATCAGCTGGGGCTGCATCCGAATTACTTCAGCGTCATGTTCAAGCAGGCGACGGGGGAGACCTTCGTCCAGTACCGCACGAAGCGGCGCATGGAATACGCCAAGCGGATGCTCGGCGAGGAATCGCACCGGATCACCGACATTTCATACGCGGTTGGATATGCCGACCATTCCAACTTCACGAAAACCTTCAAGAAATACGAAGGCATCTCGCCTTCGGAATACCGGCAGCGGCTGGGGATCTGACATGTTCCGCAGAAGCATCTCCCACCGCATTTTCGGCTACTTCATGGTATTAATCGTCATTTCCTTATCGGTGGTCGGCACCATCACTTACGTGCAGTCGTCCAAACTTCTGGACCGCCAGCTGGAACGCTACCTGTCCCAAATGATCACCCACGCGGCCTATCATACGGACTTGTACCTCCAGACGTTCGACAATGCCAGTAAAATCATCCTGTCCGACCCGGACGTCCTGAAGTTTATGGAGATGGATCCGGACAACAGTTTCCAGTATTACGAGCTGTCGCGGCGGATTCAGAGCAAGGTGTTCGATTCAGCCTTTATCATTTATCCGCAGATCGAACTGATTTACGTCATTAATCAGGACGGCAAGGCGATCACGACGAAGGACATCATCCAGGATGAGGTCAAGGATTATAAATCGTATTATCGTTTAATCGAGCAAAATATTCCGAAGGACGGCCTCGGCGCGATCATCAATTCGGCAACGGTGGATCCGGGGGAAGAGCAGTACATTACGTTCATCCGCCGCGTGCGCGGGCTTCTGTCGCACCAGCCGCGGGGCATCCTCGGCATGAAGCTTAACACCAGGGAGATATCCAAGCTGTGGGGACAAATGGACCTGGGGGACAAAGGCTACTCCTTCATTGTGGACAGCAAGGGCAATTTCGTCGATAAGCCGGAGGACGCCGTCATTCCGGAGTTCATGGACGATGAGGTCAAGAGGAACCTGCTCAGCGGGCAGGGCACCTTCACGGCCGTCGTCAACGGGGAAAAGCGGATGTATGTGTCGCAGCGGCTCAGCGCCGCCGATTGGCAGATGGTCATTTCGGTCCCGGTGAAGGAGCTTCGCAAACCGATCATGAACATCCGCTATACGACGGTCATTGCCGGCTTCATCACGTTAATGGTCGCGATGTGGATTGCGGGCCGGTTCGGCCGGTCTCTCGTGCAGCCGCTCAAAAAGCTCGTCCGCAATATGCGCATGATGGAAAAAGGCGAGTGGAAGACGATTGAGGGCGAGGAGCAGCGCCAGGATGAGTTCGGGTTCCTGATCTCGAGTTACAACCTGATGCTGACGCGGCTGTCGGAGATGATCGAGCGCGTCTACGAAGCGGAAATCCGCTCGCACAAGACGGAGCTGAACCTGCAAAAAATCGCGCTGGAGCAGCATAAGGCCGAATTCCAGGCGCTGCAGCTGCAGATCAATCCGCATTTTCTGTACAACACGCTCGAGACCATCAAATGCTACGCCGTCGTCCAGGATTCTGAAGAAATCATGGAAATGGTCGAAGCGATGGCGGCCATGCTGAGGTATGCGATTCAGACGAACCTGTCGGAGATTACGGTCGTCGATGAGCTGAAGCATGTGCTGAATTACATGACGATTCTGCAGTACCGGACCCAGCGGCAGTTTGAGCTGGATGTTGATGTTCCTCCAGATCTGCTGCTGCACAAGATGGTCCGGCTGACGCTGCAGCCGCTGATCGAAAACATGTTCCAGCATGCGTTCCCCGACGGGATTCAGGATCATCACCGGATCCGGATCAGCGCGGAGGTCCGTGAAGGAGGGTTCCGGCTGGCCGTGCAGGATAACGGCGCCGGCATGACGGAGGAGAAGCTTCATTCGCTGCGCCAAAAGCTGGAGCTGAACCGGCTCGCGGAGTCCGATTCGGGCTCCCTTTACCACAAAGGCGGGTTGGGCCTCATGAACGTGCACCGGCGGATTCAGATGGTCTATGGAGAAGCGTACGGTTTGACGATTGACAGCGCTTTGCATCACGGAACGACGATTCGGATGTCGCTGCCGTTTGACGGCAGCATCACTTGCATGTATGAGGAGGAGAACGTGGGATGAAGATCGATTTGCAGGGGAAAATGGCGCTGGTGACCGGCGCCAGCTCAGGCATCGGCCGGGAAGCGGCCAGGTCGCTTGCGGCTGCGGGAGCCGCGGTGGCGGTTCATTATAACCGGGGCCGGGAGGAGGCGGATGCCCTTGCGGCGGAAATTGCTGCGTCGGGCGGCAGGGCTGCCGTCGTCCAGGCGGACGTCACCCGCATTGAGGAGCTGACGGCGATGCTGGACACGGTAGAGCGGGAGCTTGGCGGCCCGGTGGATATTTTGGTGAACAATGCGGGCCACCTGGTGAAGCGGGTACCGAATGCCGAAATGACCGAGGCGCATTATACGCATGTCATGGACGTCAATTTCAAATCCTGCGTGTTTTTGAGCAAGCTGGTCATTCCGGGCATGGCAGCCCGAGGCGGCGGGTCCATCATCAACATGACTTCGGTCGCCGCCCATGACGGCGGCGGTCCGGGGGCATCGGTGTATGCGGCCAGCAAAGCGGCTGTCATTTCCTTCTCCAAGGGGCTGGCCAAGGAAGTAGCGCCGCAGGGCATCCGGGTCAACTGCGTTTCGCCGGGCTTTATCGGCCGGACGGCCTTCCACGCCACCTTCACCTCAGATGAGGGCCGGGCTGCCACGGTGTCCAAAATCCCGCTTGGCCGGGAAGGGACGCCGCAGGATGTCGCCGATACGGTGCTGTATCTGGCATCGGACCTGTCCCGCTACCTTACGGGCGAGACCATTGAAGTGAACGGTGGATTGTTCATGCGGTAAAGGTTGCGTCCAAGGCAGGAACGGTCAAATGGACCTTGCCCTGAAAATACTTTCAAACGGAAATGGATCGCTGAAGCTGAAATGGTACTAATGATGAACAACAGACGACTCACTCACAAGGAACGTGATATAAGGATACGGCAAGATAAGGATCAGGACGATAAGCTTACTATAGCGTCACCCAAACTGGAGGGATACGGACAATGGCAACGGCAAACGGATTGTATCAGCCGCAAAGCGGCGATTTAACGGTGCAGTATGCGCCTTCCGGGCAAACGGAGCTGATCGAGAACCCGCCGAGATTTACCTGGACCCCGGCGAAACTGGAAGATGACCGGTACGTGCTGGAGGTGTCATCCGCGCCGGATTTCACCGGGGAGACGACCCGAACCTACGGGCCGGTTCCCTACAATTTCTTTACGCCTTCCGAGGCCTTGGGGCCGGGAACGTATTATTGGAGGTACGCGCTGCTCGAGGGGGAAGGGCCGGAGGCGCAGCAGTCCGAATGGAGCACTGTAAGAGAATTCCGGGTGCCGGAGGGGCTTCCGGAGACGGCGCTCCCGTCCCGGAGCGAGCGCTACAGCCGGGTACGCACCGGTCATCCCCGGCTGTGGCTGCAGCCGGATGAGCTGGAGGCTTACCGCGGCACAGTAAGGGAGGATGCGGCAGGCAGCGGATGGCAGGCCTTCTTCGAGCAATCGGTCAAGCCTTGGCTGAGCCGGGAGCTGATCGCGGAACCGCAGCCCTATCCGGACAACCGCCGGACGGCGGCGCTGTGGCGCGGAAGCTATTTGGCCTGCCAGGAGGTGCTGTACGCCATCCGGCATTTGAGCGTTGCCGGTGCCGTGCTGCAGGACGCCGAGCTGCTCGCGGAGGCGAAAGTCTGGCTGCTGCACGCCGCGTCCTGGGACCCGGACGGCCCGACCAGCCGTGACTATAACGACGAAGCCGCGTTTCGGATCGCCGCGGCGCTGGCCTGGGGCTACGACTGGCTCCACGGCGAGCTGACGGAGGATGAGCGGGAAGCGGTGCGGGAGCCGCTGCTCGCCCGGACCCGGCAGGTGGCGTACCATGTGATCCAGCGCTCGAAGATCCATCATGTCCCTTATGACAGCCACGCTGTCCGCTCCTTATCTTCGGTGCTCGTGCCCTGCTGCATCGCCTTGTTCGACGAGGAGCCGGAGGCCAGGGAATGGCTGGACTACACGGTGGAGTACTATTACACGCTGTTCTCTCCATGGGGAGGCAAGGACGGCGGCTGGGCCGAAGGGCCCCACTACTGGACGACGGGCATGGCTTACCTGACGGAAGGCCTGAACCTGCTCAAAAACTTTTCGAAGCTCGACGTGTTCCGGCGGCCTTTTTTTCAGCGTACAGGCGATTTTCCACTCTACTGCTACAGTCCCACTACGTCGACGCGGACGGCCTTTGGCGACAACTCGACGCTCGGGGACGATATCATCAAAAAGGTCGGCTACAACATGCGCGAGTTTGCCGGCGTGACCGGAAACGGATGGTACCAATGGTACTTCGAACAGCTCAAGGACGCGAATCCGGAGGCCGACCGCATGTTTTACAACTACGGCTGGTGGGATTTTGCCTTCGATGACCTCGTGTACCGGCACAATTATCCGCAGGTTGAACCGGTAGAGCCTTCCGGCATTGAGCCCGTCAAATGGTTCCGCGACATCGGCTGGGTGGCGATGCATCACCGCCTGCACGATCCCGCGGAGCAGATTTCCCTCATCGCCAAGAGCAGCCAGTACGGCTCGGTCAGCCACAGCCATGGCGATCAGGGCGCGTTCCTGCTGCACGCTTACGGGGAGCCGCTGGCCATTGAGAGCGGGTATTATGTCGCGTTTAACAGCTCGATGCATCTGAACTGGCGCAGGCAGACCAAGTCCAAAAACGCCGTCCTCATCGACGGGCAGGGGCAGTTCGCCGGCATGAACAAGGCGCTGAACCTGGCGGCCAAAGGGGAGGTCGAGGACGCCTGGCATGACAAGGGCGTATCCTACACTCGTTTGAATCCAACCTCCGCTTACCGGGAGCATGTACCGTATTTGAAGCAGTACAAGCGCGAGATTTATTTTGTGCAAAACAGCTACTTCGTTATTGTCGATTCGATCGACCTGGAGCAGCCGGGACGGGTGCAGTGGCTCTTCCACACGCTGTATGAGATGGATCTGAAGGGACAGTCCTTCCACGTAAACGGCAAGAAAGCCCTGATGGAAGGGCGCTTCATCTTCAGCACATCCGGAGAGCTTACGCTGTCGCAGACAAGCGGATTCGAGGGCGTAGATCCCGAGGAAATCGTCGGGCTCGATACGCACTGGCATCTGTCGGCAGAGACGAAGGCTGCGTCCTCGCACCGGATCGCCACGCTGCTCGTGCCAAAGCGGCTAAATGAGGCCGCCAAATACATTTCTTATTTTATGGACGATCAAGGATTCAGTTATAATTTGTATTTGACGGACAACGGGCAAACGCAGAAAATCGAAATCGCGAAGGCGTTTTAGTTTATGAAATGACCAGTATAAGGAGGCGGAACAATCGTGAGCAATATCGGAGTTTGGGAGGACGCGGAGCCCGGCGTAAAACGCAAAATTTTGCAGCCGGGGGCGTCGCTGATGATGATGGAAGTACATTTTGAAGCCGGTGCAGAAGGATATGAGCATGCCCACCCGCATGAGCAGATGTCCTACTGCCTGCGGGGACGCGTCGAGTTCACGATCGAAGGGAAGAAAACGGTCATCGCGCAGGGCGAGCACATCGTCATTCCGATGGGCGCCAGGCATGGGGCGAAGGCGCTGGAAGCCAGTGCATTGCTGGACTGCTTCACGCCGCTGCGTGCCGACTTGATCAAGTATTGATTGGCGGCAGGGCGCTCGCTGCTTCAGGTTCGTTTGGACGAAGTTGAGCGTGGCCAAGTTAGTACCATGAAGTACCGTGACTGTACCATGACAGCCTTAACACAGGCTGCTCTTAGACTGCCTCTCGGCACCTTTTGGACGTTGAACTGTCCATATGGAAGCCGCGGGGCAGTTTTTTTGTGCGGGACCACAGGCAGGGGCGTTGCTATAATAGTTGGACCAGGGGAAAATAGCTGCACAAGTGTACTTATGATGATCGGTCAGGCAGGGTATAGATGGAGTAACTGGAAAAATGCAATTTTCATGTGAAATGTGTTCTGCGGAAAAGTGATTAAATTGAGAAAAGGAGGAACGACCATGATCATCGGCGTTGTTTCGGATACGCATTTAAGAGAAGGGCGAGTAAAGCTCCCCGCAAAGCTGACGGAAGCGTTCCGGGAGGTGGACCATATTCTTCATTTGGGCGATTGGATGACCCTGGAGGTGTACGATCAGCTGACGAAATTAGCTCCTGTGGACGGCATCGCCGGAAATAATGACGGATACGAGATCATTGAGCGTTTTGGCGAAAAAAAGATACTTTCCTTTGAAGGGGTACAGATCGGGCTTGTTCACGGACATGAGCCTTATTCATCAAGAATAACTACTCCGCTGAAGGCCAGGAAGGCTTTTGAGGGCGAGCCGGTTTCCTGCATCCTGTTCGGCCATTCCCACCAGCCTTACCTGCAGATGGACGACGGCGTGCTGATGTTTAATCCCGGTTCTCCTACGGACAAGCGCAGGGAGAAGCTGTATTCGTTTGGACTGCTTGAAATCAAGGATGGACAAGTCTTGCCCCGGCATGTGTTTTATGAGGATAAAGGATAGGGATGCCCGCGATGTTCAGAATTGGTATAGAATCAAGCGGTATACTCATTGAAGCGTTGTACGAAGAGGGAGGTTATGTGTAATCATGAAAATCATTAGTCATTTTCAGGACGCAGCGCAAACCAGACACCGGGGAGTCGAACCTTACTCGCTTCAAGAGGTTCGGCTCACATCCGATATGAACATCGAATATACCCGGGGTTTTTACGTTCATCACAACGGCGACTTGATTGGGATCGTGGCGACGGCGGAAGGACCGGTTTTCTTTCACAACCAGGACAAATATCTTCTTCAGGAGGGCTGCTACTCCTTTTTGCTGCAGAAAAAAAATACGGAGAACATTTTCTTTTTCGAATGGCAGGGCGCTTGTGCGTTGAAAATCTCGTATACGCCCGTTCTGGTCAACCATAACGGAAGATGGGTCGACGACCCGGTGTGGGATTTTTTCAGCTGGCTGACGAAGGCGGTAAGGAAAAAACGGTTCGCCGGATACTATACCGTGGACGAAATTTCCTCGCTGCTGGGCAATCGGGAAAAAGCTGCAACAGGGCAGGCGCTGGTTCAAATGCGGGTATAAATTACGTTTTCTGAAACGAGGCTATACGTTTAAATAGCATACTTTATATCATTTAGAAAGAACCGCTTTGCTGCGGTTCTTTCTTCTTGTACCCGTCATCAAGCCGCTTCCAAAGTTCGTGATGTTCGTTTGAGGAAAAGTCATCATCTCCATCTGATCGTGGTTACGGCGATTAAGCGAAGATTACCTCTGACCGATTGCTGAGATCCAAAATTTATCCGCAAAGCTGCGTACCTAAAGTATTGCGGGTGTGCGCGCGAATACGCTATAATAGCGTTAAATACGGTGATGGAAAATGGAACCATTTCCATGGACTAAGCACATTGAACGTTTGAAGCCGCGTCGTTATGCGGTTGATTTACCGCCTTATGCGGTTCATATATCGGGGTATGGCGCAGTCTGGTAGCGCGCACCCTTGGGGTTTCCTCGCGTATATGAACCGTTATGAACCGCGTTAAATCAACGTTTTGACGACGTTGGGCTACCGTACAATGAGCGCATGTGTGCGCGGCTAATTTACGTAGGTGTATACGTCTCTCTCGGATTAATTTCCGAAGGAGGCGTTTTTTGTTTTGGATAAACGGATAGGTAAGCGTTACAAAAACGATAGGGCGACAAATACTTCGCGCAGCTTGGACGAGTTATTCGAGATATTTTATAACGCGAAGGTTGCGGAGGGAAGGTCGCCTCGTACACTCGAAATGTATAACGAAGGATACCGGTACCTTTGCGATTACTTAGCGGCGCATAATATCGAACGGACTGTGACTGCGGTGACAACGGACTTGCTCCGTGCTTATACTGCGTGGTTACTCCATAGTAAACGCAAATGGGACGGGCACCCGCATAAAAGTGAACGGGACAAGACGATCGGGCTGTCGCCAGTGACGGTAAATACAAAACTCAAACCAATTCGGACGATGTTTAATTTTCTTGAAGATGAGGGGCTGATTGGTCGTAACCCATGCGCAAAAATCCGGAAGGTAAAGGAACCGGAGAGGGAGATCACGATCTTGGGAATAGATGAAATAAAGCGGCTATTAGCGGCTCCGAATCAAAAAACGTACGCTGGGTTCCGAGACTATGTCATAATTAACGTGCTCATAGACTCGTTTTGTCGCATAAATGAGGTACTTTCCTTAAAGAGGGAAGACGTTGATTTTAAACATGATTCTATTCGTGTTGATGAGACAGTAGCAAAGTCAAGGAAGGCGAGAATCGTTCCCCTGCAAAGACGCACAATGAGGTTGATACAAGAACTAATCAAGGAGTGCGAGGAGTTCGAATCTGAGTATATTTTTTTAACAAATTACGGAGGTAAGTTACGTGACGATCGTTTCAGGGACCGATTAAAAGAATATGCAACCAAAGTTGGGATTGAGCTACGGATACACCCGCACCTGTTTCGGCACACATCAGCGACTCTGTTCTTGGAAAACGGTGGAACTGAACGATACTTGGCGGAAATTATGGGACACGCTGACCTTCGTATGGTAGCGAGGTATACCCACCTTTCACAAAAGTCTATTAAAGAAAAGCATGATCAGTTTTCACCGATGAACAATATAGTAGGAGGATTACAGAAAAAGCGAAAACGGTAACTAATCGCGCCCACTTGTGGAACATCTCCTCAAGTGGATTTTTTTTTTGATTTTCTGCTACAAGAGTGGAAGAATAACGTATTAATAATAGACAAACTGTTACTGTGGACGATGTTAAGGGTGGGTGTTATTATTTGGAAGTGAGGTGTCGATATGGATGTATTTATTTCACAAAAAATTTCAGTTAGTGATGGTACAATATCGCGAGAACTAATAAGATCATTCGATTCAAAGATAGCCCCTCAAATCAATAGCAGAATATTAGATCCAGCATTTTTAAATCCAAAGGGTTATCTAGCGCTTGAGGTGGCAATAAATTACGAAGATGAGGAATGTTGGGTATACATAGAACCTATTAAAATTAATGGAAATGATGTCGAAGATTTACATGATATTATTAATGACTACATTACGCGAGGATGGGAATGTCCGATTCCTCTGCGATAATTGTTGCGAATCTACTCTATCTACAACTCTGAAAGAGGTACAAAATAATGAAGACTTTGTTTATGGCAAACTCTGTATTTGGATCGACCAGAGCCTTTTTAGATTATGATGTTTTAATCATTGATCCATATTTAGTGTTTATTGAATATTGCTCTCACTCAGGGTATCAACACGAAAAGATAGTGCTTAATAAAGATGTTTCAAATAAAGCTTTTAGAGACCTTCGCAGAAGAAGGGATGAAATTGAGGAATTTTTGAGTCTAGGTAGAACAATATTTATTTTCACACCGCCCCCAATGAGAGTAAGATTGTTGCAGTCTAATGGCAATATTGATTATGATTTGAGAAAATTTATTCCTGTATACCCAGAAACATCCCTTACCTCTGGTAATAATATAGAGTTTATGGGGAGTGACATCTTCAAACCTTTCTGGGATGCATTCAAAGATGATTTATACTATTTAGCTTCATTTAAGGAACCATTTGGGGAACCTTTATTCAAAATAAAAAACACTAACAATTTTATAGGATCGATTATAAGGTACAAAGAAGGGACCATAGTATTTTTACCGAGTCTTAGTGTAAAAAGTAGTATGGAGATGAAATTGACTCAAATTTTAAATGGCATAGCAACTAAATTAAAAGAGGAGAAAGCAGTGTCTGCAACAGCGCTACCTGAGTGGAGTAATCATTATTTTCTTCCAAAGGAGTTAAATTTAAAGAAGGATATTCTTGAGAATGAAAATGAGCTCAACCATATTCAACAAAAAATTCAAAGGCACAAAGAGGATTTGAAACGCCTAGAAGAATTTAAACATTTGTTTACTTCAACTGGAACTATCCTTGAAAAAATAGTAGGAAAAGTATTTGAACTCCTCGGTTTTGAGGTAGCCGAAGGGTTACCAGGGCGAGATGACTTAATTCTTAAATACAAGGATAAAATTGCTGTTGTTGAAGTGAAGGGTGTGTCAAAGAGTGCGGCGGAAAAACATGCAGCACAGCTAGAAAAGTGGGTAAGTGAATATCTTGGAACAAAAAATATCGCTCCTAAGGGGATTTTAATAGTTAACGCATATAAGGATACACCAATTCTTGAGCGTACAGAGAGTGCATTCCCGGATCAAATGTTGGACTATTGTAGAAAACGAAATCATTGCCTTATAACAGGCTTAGATCTATTATCAATATATCTTTATATCCAAGAGAACCCACAGAAAAAAGAGGACTTAATAAATGAATTATTTGACACATGTGGTGTTTTCAACAAACTCAGCTGGCAAGATTTTCTACACCAAAACAATCCCGTACTTCTAAATTGATTAATCCAATAATAGTTATGAACTTTGAAATGGAAGATGAAGTTATGACATTCTATCCATTATAGGACTTCGCTTAAATTCAATCGCAGCTCTAAATCAGGGCTGCGTTTTTGTATATATTTATATTGACGCAAAGCTAACGAAAAAAATACGCATTCTAGCGAGGCATGATATGGGATAAAGGTCAATTATTAATTTGTTGGGATTTGGGAGTGGATGTTAAACTATAGATATATTTAGCTATTACTTTTGAACACAGGGAGATCTATCAATAATGACAACAGAGAACAACCTTAGGGACGAGTTATTAAAGAAAGCAATCCGAGTTGGTGGACCATTAGAACCAACGATAATGAAAAAAGAGGAAGAGGTTATAATTGAGGTCTACAACCCAGTGAAAGAGAAGATTTCAGATACACACACTCGAACGTCTGTTCAATATCGTAACGATCTTCACGCCGAGTTTAAAAAAATTACAAAACATAATCCCAGCTTATCAAGAGAAATCACAAACGATCTCCTTGAGCTTTATTTAAACATTCGTGGCAAAATACTATCGGAGATAGAAGGAAAAGACCGCGCCCATTAACGGGTTGGCGGTCGTTTTGTTATATTCGTTCAAACATTGCTGTATCGCGGCTATAGTGCGTCTGTAACCCGGTCTTTGCATTTCTTATTCGTACAAAATCGGAAGTGTACCGATCGACAAATCCTTGTTCTGCTTCTAAGTACACTCCCGCAGGATCTTCCTCCCAAACACTAATTAGCGTTCCTGATAGTGCTGCAGCGAAGAAATGAATATCTTGAGTTAGACTGGTGGTTTTCATTTTTCATTATCCTCGATTTCTACAAGCTTAAGTATTTTATTGATATCTTTAATTTCTAATGCTTCAGCAATCTTTGCTAAATGTTCAAAGTTGATGTTCTCGCGTTTTCCATTTGATAGTTCAGAAATTGCCGCACGTCTTACGTCAGCTCTTAATGACAACTCATTAAGGGAGATGTCCCGTTCCTCCAGTAGTTCCTTAAGGACAACAACCACTTTATACGCCAAATTGAAAACCTCCAAATTAATAGTTGACTGTACTTATAAGCGTACAGTATAATCTAATCAAATGTTGTACGCATACGCGTACTAATATGTATTTAGGAGGTTTCAAAATGATCGGAATTTCTATCGTCCCTACGTATACCCT
The DNA here is from genome assembly GCF_003386155.1 of Paenibacillus sp. VMFN-D1. Lineage (NCBI taxonomy): Bacteria > Bacillati > Bacillota > Bacilli > Caryophanales > Paenibacillaceae > Paenibacillus > Paenibacillus sp. VMFN-D1. The sequence goes on from NZ_QRDU01000005.1 coordinate 383,507, forward strand.
CGCGTTCGAACGTACACACCGCCGCGGCTACTATACCGTTACGATCAACGATACCAAGTGTTACATCCCAACCCGTCTATTTTACGCAGTATTCACGCGACTGAACCGCAAAGAGTCCGCCGGCACCATCGAAGTCACTGCGCGTCAACTTGAAGCACTCGGCATCATTGCGCAAATTCTCGATCAGAATCGTTATCAGATCCGCTATACCGCGCAACACAGCTACGATACATACGGCCGGCCTTGCGCAACTAGTTACGTAATAGACGCGTTGTCTCTCGGTCAGTCGATCGCAATAACGTCCGCAGCCTTCCTCCGGATAACTGGCGCTGACAAACGTGCGACGATCGGGTGCATGGACGTCTCGGCCACGCAGCTCGACGAACTAGGCTTCGTTAGGAAGGAGGTTGCCGATAATGTACGCATTGAGCGCCCAATACAATACGCCTAACAACGGAATGTCACGCAAGAAACGTCGCCGGATCATCGCGGCTCTGCGCTTGATTTACGCGTTGGTGATGATCGCTAAGGAGGTAATGTCGTGAGTCTTGAGCGTATCGTTGTGGTTGATGGGCCGTTCTTTGACGCCCAGGACTACGAGTTAAGACAAGCATTCCTGTTAACTCCGGACCTAGCGCTATACTACGACGGTGGAAGGCTGATTCTCCGTGCGGTCCAGCAGTTCAACGGGGTCGGAGAGCATACGCACCTCTACATATCCTGCGAGCTTGGCGAATCCGTGCGTGTCGCACTCGATGAAGAAGAGAGAATGGAAACCGTCGTGAAAGTCGCTCGGAAACTACTGTCTATGTCAGCGCTGGATTTCCTGATTGACTGCGTGATGCACGATCCTGACGCGGTTGATGAGTTCGGCGTAATCCGTTAGCCGCAAAAGGGCGTAAGTTTAACTGACACCCTTCCTCGATGATGCTGCCTCTGGCTGCAGACGGACGGTGATGAGCGGAGAGGATGAACGGTAGTAACACCGGTTACGATGCGCTAACATCGCGGCCGTGCTCGTACTCACTGGCGCTAAACAGTGGGATCTCCATACGGGCTTCCTAGTTTAAACCGAACCGCCTCCGGCGCCAAACGGAGGTGTTCGGCACTTGAGCGTAACAGGCTGACGCTTAAGTCTTCCGGTCGGGTTCCGCGCCAACGGTTCCCGGCTGGCGATCGCTAATTCCTGCGGTGGGAGAGTGGCAGCTCTCCAATATCATCGCGATCATATAGAGGCTTCGGACAATCGTGTGGGTAGCTCCGTTATTCAGGCAACGGTTGTCCGTTTCTTATGTCTTTTGATACGAACATACATTCGGAATGGTTGCACTTTTTTATTTTGTTCACATTTTAGACACAAATTTTCGGGAATCGTGTTCCAGTTTAGCTGAAATTTGTCCTTATATTGTACGACAAGCGATCGGCAATCGGCATATAGGGTGAGCGCAAGAAAATATCACTACCGGCTGTACGGAATCTGAATCTGCGTCGTCAACCACTGTATAAGGCGAAATTATTTTCCGCAAAATTGTGCGGAGCGCAGCCGAGCGTCGTTGATGTGAGTGTACGGTCCAGTGAAGTCACCGTAGATAATACGACGGTATCAGCACGAAAATACTGACGCGAAAGGGGTGTACGGAATGAGTTTGAACGGTGTTTAGAAGTATGTAGTCGAAAATGTGAAAAGCGCCGAAGTAGATTTCCATGTAATAACGAGAGGCAAAGGTGTGCAGACAACAAAATTACCGTAGATAATACGGCACAACCAATAAAACAAAAAGGGAGACGATGGAAAATGACTACTTTTACAAGAACATTAACTCGTGAGGAGTTTGTTGCAAGTAAATCTGGACAGTGGGCTCTTACTGGTGCTCAGTATAAGAAAATTCGAAAGGAACTCGGCTTCTCTGCAGCAACAGTCGCAAGAGGTATCAGTGTGAGCGAGAGCACATTGCGTAGATTTGAAAAGGGGATTCCAGTAACGGCGGCCCGTATAATCGAAAATGCCTATAAGCTGTTTTTGCATCTCCATAAAGCAAAAGAAGCAGGTTATAACGAATTTGTTCACGCACCAGGCTTGGAGTTACTAGGTGTTGGATTATTTATAGATTACGGGTTAGGGGATGACACCTCGGTATCGGTAACCCGAATAGAGGACGATTTTGAATTAGCGCGATTTAACACTGGAAATTTTGAAGACAACTGTGCTCTTGCGGAGAAGTTGTGCGCGGAACTAGGTAGGCCGTACGCATATTTGTACTAAAGCAGAGGGGAGGAGAGTTAAAGAGTGGTGTGACTAAGCTTAATCAATTTTCTTCCTAAGATCGCAGACCATACTACTCCACACCCTCGGTCTTGCTACTCCACTCCGTTAGCACCTTTTACTACGTTCCTTTAAGGAAATCGCGGAAAAACCCAGTAATGACGCGGCTTTTCAGACACGTTTAGCACTTTTTTGTGATATGACAATTCCGACGCGATTGCTTTTTATCGCGGAGGCTGAGGAACGAAGTGACGAAGGGATTTAACTCCGGGGAAATCGCCCGTCGTCCGAGTCCGCTAAAGCGGCCACGGTGGTATCGTAAGTCAATTTCAAACGCACAAGAATGTCAAATTCTATTGCGTAAATTCATGATGCAAATCCGAGGAGGATAACTCATGTAGGCAATACCATAGAGGGCGCGATAATCTTCTAACGTAATCAAACGGAATTTCTCGTTATGGAGTAGCAGCGCAAAATAATCAAGGAGGCGGTCTTATGACGCAAGTAACGGTAATTGATTCGATAATGGGAAGCGGTAAGACGTCCTGGGCGATTCAGCATATTAACGGAGCCCCAGCGCAGGAACGCTTTATCTACATAACTCCGTACCTGGACGAGATCTCGCGGATTAAGGGGGCGGTAACCTCGCGCAGATTTATCGAACCTAACAATCGCAATCATGCGCGCAAGAAGATGGTCAGCCTCAAAGCGTGTATCGCGGCCGGCGACGATATTGCGGCCACCCACTCGCTATTTCAGACGGCGGATGATGAGCTGATCGATTTGATTAATGGCGCCGGCTACACGCTCATATTGGACGAGGTCATGGACGTGATTGAAGTCGCCAATATCAGCCGTGAAGATATTCGGATATTGCGTGATTCAGGCGAGATTGAGATCGTCGATAACCGCGTTGTCTGGATCGGTGAGGGGTACGTTGAGGGGCGGTTTAACGATATTAAATACCTCGCCAAAGCCGGCAATCTATTCTACCATCGCGGCAGCTTCTTAATATGGACGTTTCCGCCTGCAGTATTCAGCGCCTTCGATCGTGTCATCGTCATGACGTACCTATTCGACGGCCAACTGCAGCGGTATTATTACGATTTGCACGGAATTAGCTTCGAATACCAGTCCGTTAGACAGCAAGAAGACGGTCGATATACCCTTGCGGAATATAGCCGTGTGAGTGAGGGACGCGCCGACGTATTGACTCTTATCGATTTATACGAAGGCCCTATGAATGACGTCGGTAAAGTTCCAAACTCGTTCAGCTCAAATTGGCTCAATAATTCAAAGCCAGAGGTATTCGCGCAGATTAAGCGGAACCTAAACAATTTCTTGCGCAATGTATGTCGGGCTTCCGGAGAAGAGATTCTTTGGACAACGAAAAAGGACCATCGTCAGAAGCTTAGCGGAAAGGGTTACACGAAGTCATTCCTTCACTGTAACGCGAGAGCGACGAATGAATACGCCGACCGGTGGGCACTCGCATACGTGTTCAACCGTTACATGCACCCTTTTGAGCGAGCCTTTTTTGAGGATCGGAATATCACAGTCAATCAGGATCTGCTTGCGGTGTCTGACTTGCTCCAATGGGTGTGGCGATCGCGTATCCGTAATGGGGAGGACATCAAGTTGTATATTCCATCCAGCCGAATGCGTTCGCTATTGGTTGCATGGAGTAAATATGAAATTTAAGGAGGACTTAACCATGATTAGAAAAGAAGACGCTTTAAAAAGAATTCAAAAATTCATTATTGAGAATAAGGACGCCCCGACAGCATGGCGGTCCGAGCTAGTGAGGGGTCTAACTGAGGAATTAGAACGCGAAGGAATCACCCAAGCACTTTTTTGGCTATGGAAGATGAGGCATCCCGCGTTACTACGGAAGGGAGCAAAACCGCAAACCATTGGCGAGATACTGGCCGACTTCATCCTTAATATCAGCGAGATTGCGGAACGAAAGGCGGAATATCCGGTACTTGGCCCGGAGAGGGCCTACCGGGAGGAGAGAAAGATCGAAGCTTGCGAAATATTATTGCGTTTTGAGCGCGATGAACATGACTCCGACTACCAACCCCCAGGAACCGTATTTGAGGATTCGTTTGTCGACGGTAATCCAGTCGAGGATCAGCTCTTCTCTGAACGATGTGACATGTCCGCTGAGGAATTGACCAGCCGACTTAGCGCCATCAAACGGTGGCCTATTGCGTTCATAGGTAAATATGCGAACGGCACCGAATGGAATCGGGAAACGCCCAATAAGTGCAGGACCGAAGGGGATGTTGCGGAGGCAATCGAAAAGCTTGAACTCAGACGTGTAAAGGTATGCGCAGTTTGCGGTAATGCATTTTACTCTCATAGTACTCAGCCGGGGCGTGTGAAAGTTTGCGATATCATCATAGATTTGAGATATAAGCCAAAATCCCAATGCCAAGTAAGTCGTGATAAGGCGCTGGCTATCTTTCGAAAACATAAAAATAAGAAGTCCGCGTAATCGAACCATTTTCCAATAATATATATAGGGCGGGAAACCGTCGAATGGTCATTTTTATTTGTACAGAAAGTAGCGAAAAGGGGATAAAAAGGAGGTTTGTAAAATGAATGCGGGTACGGTAAAGGCGATTCGGTTGTCCAAAAATATGAGTCAACAGGAGTTTGCGGATGCTCTCCATGTTTCAAGGCAGTGTATCACCGCAGTTGAGTGCGGGTATCGCGCAGTTTCCTCGAATCTACGAATCCGGATAGCGCAGAAATTTGGCACTGGTCCGGACATCGTTGAGGCGATAGAACGTGCGAAACAGTCGGAAAACTTGGCGCTGTAATCTAGCGTCATCTTTCTTTTTTGTCTTTTATCAAAAAAATGTTAATTAATACCCATATTAATAATACAACGAAATCATACGGAGGTCAAGACTTGGGGGACCAAACATTAAAAAGAATCCAAACGCTGGCCCGTAACCACTGCGCTGCCTTTACCGGTAAGGACGGATGCTGCTTCGAACCTAACGGACAGCCGCGTTGCCAATGGTTTCGGACTGACCCGCAGGCCCTGCCGTTCATCGAATCAGGCGATATGCGCTGTCTCGAGTTTGAACGTGGTGTGTTGCCGTCTGATCCTGCGCTAGAAGCAAACTATTTCAACCGCAAGGAGAACGCGGCGAAGTGCGAGCGTTGTTCAACTCCGATCGTTAAGACGTCAAACCGGATGAAGTATTGCGCAGAATGTCGTGAGATCAGACGGAAACAAGGTGCGGCAGACCGGGCTAGGAAACGATATTGGGAAGCCAAAACCTAACGGTTTAGGAAGTGAAAAACCCCGTAGTGATGCGGTGTTTTAGGCACCGTTTTACAAAGGTAGGGTAACGATAGCCGAAACCTAGTCAAATGGTTAGAAAAGGAGGCAGAACATGGTCGAGTATCAGAAGGCAGCCTCAACATGGTGCGAGTTCTATCGTCCAGACCGGACTTGTGTACTTATGGACGAGCTGCAGTCGCAGTCGAATCCGATATGTAAATGTTTCAGAATGCCTATAGAAGATTGCCGGTATCTGCGTTTGGTAGTAGTAAAAAGCGAACGGCGAGATTAAACACAAAAACTAATAATTCGGAGGTAACGAGATGTTTGTAGAAGGTCAAGTTTGGCGCGGAAATCCAGAAGAAAATATGCAAGAGGTTTACGATCGGGTGGTTCCGACTCCGTACCAAAGTCCAAGAGAGAGCAGGCTTGAGGCGGCTGCTGGCAAGCTAGGCGAAGGCATTGGTAAAGCGATCAAAGAGGCAACCAGGGAAATAATACGCGGCGAACTTACGGGAACTATTAATTCCCCTATCCGAGAGCGTGGGTTCGGTTTTATTACTCCGGATGACGGGGGTTCTGACGTGTATTTTCACGCTGAAAAGAATCCAAACGCTGAGGGATTGAGACGCGGTGACCGTGTCGCTTTCGATCTCGAGCGAAATATCCGAATCGGCCGGACATACGCCGTAAATATGTCAGTGATCGGAGGTAAAGGCGAATGGCGGACTATTTAATCGTTCATCGGGTTTACGAAATCGGATTCTGCGAATATGCCACGGATACCGTCGTGTTTATCGACGGAGAGGATATGCGGTTCGAGCGCCAATATACGAACGTTAAGCCGGAGGAGGCCGTTAATTACTCGCTGGCCGAGGCGGTAACCTTTGCGCAGGGTATTATCGGACCGGACGCTGCAGCTCTGATCGATAGTAACGGATCTCCTTACGTCGATTGGAACGCATTCAACGCCAAACAGAACGAGGAGGAACTAAAACATGAGTAACGTTTATATGCTTCGCGCTAACGGGTTAGACGGTGTCAGTCGAGAGGCCGGCAAGGTGTACGAAGTCGATCCGGCAAAGGCTGACGAGTTAGTTAGCGGAGGGTACGCGGTAAAGGCCGACTTCCCAACGCTGGATAACTACCGGCTGCAGATTAACCGCGCCGTCGAGTCATATAAGGCTCACGCCGATCGCATCGATAAGAATGCGGTAATGAGTCCCCACGAGCGCCAGTATAAGATCGCTGAAGCTCGCGCCAAGCTTGACGAAACGGTCGAGAAGCTGAAGGCTGACTACCAAACGGAGCTGAAGGCCTTGCAACTCGTCTCTGCACAGAGTGCATTCAAGACCGAAGCCGCCACTCCGGAAGCCCAGGCGTTCGTTGACGGTGTTCTTATTCAGCTGCGGACAAGCGATCCGGACGACGTCGCTGAGCTCATTAAAGCGCAACTACCGATTATGGACGGACCGACAAAGACGGAGCTGCTGCGGAGATACGACGATGTGATGGCGCTGGCGGGGGATAAGGCCCGGAAGTTCGACGCCTTGTCTGCGCAGCTCAGAACGGGAGACATGCTACAGTACAAGGTCCTCACGCAGATCGGACAAGACTCTTCACCGTCTGTGATGTACGACCAACTGACCAAGACGCACCGGACATATAAACCTGGTTACCTGGCGCAGGAAGTTTACGCTCAGTTCCGCTCGGACCGGGAGTATGAAGCCGCAATGGCCGAACTGAGAGGGGGTGAACAAGAATGAAACGGTTTAAATTACCTCTAAACCTGCAGCTCTTCGCGGAAGAAGATCCGCCACCGGTCGAGGAACAGCCGCCGGTCGAAACACCAAAGACGTACACGCAGGCGGATATCGATGCGCTGACCTCGAAAATAGACGCACTGACTACCGATATGAAGCGGAAGGCGCTCGAAAAGGCGGGACTATCCGGCGCCGATATCGATAACGCCATCGGTTACATAACCGGTACGAGCTCGGAGGAGATTGCGGCGTCGATCGATTCTTTGCGGGATCAGCTTCCGGTATTGGCGAGGGTGGCTGCATTGACTAAGCCGCGAGGGATTGATCCGAACCCAGGGCCTCGGTGGAAATGTAATCCTAAACGGGCTGACCTCGGTAAGGTAGGACAGGACACTTATCAAAGATTAAAACAAAGCGGAAAGCTCCGCAGATACTAAATAGGAGGAATGAATATGAACGGAACACTGGAAATTACAAAGACATATCACGAGAGAGTAGGTTCGCACATTTGGTGGGGATACGTGGAGTTCGACAACGGAGTAAAACCACTCACCCTCGGAAAGTACGGCGGCGAGGGCTACGAACAATCTACGGTCAAGGTTATCGAGGAACGTCTCGGCGGCATTTTGATCTACCTGACAGACCGAGGCGAGAACGTCGCTAATCTAACAGTCAAACTGCCGGAAGGTGTGACGCTATCGGCCGCCTATAAGACTCAGGTGACCACTCGGTTTACGGCTGATGGAACCATTGGCGCTATAACGTTCGCTTAATCGGGAGGCCTTCGAGCCTCTCTTTTTAATTTAAAAGGAGCTGAAACAATGGATGATAAGGAACTGGAGGCTGTCGCGTCGATTCAGGCCTGCATTCTGCTTTTAGAGCAGATTTTAACGTACAAAAGGTTCGGCAACTATCAATTTCAAGGACTATTCCCCAAAGAGCACGCATCCTGGGAAAAGGACGCTTCTGTCTTGAAATCCTCGGCAAATCATTTCGCAAGTCGTTTGGGGTATTGGTCCCAGAAACTGACCGACGAAATGGCAGCCTCTGACCGAATCTGCGCCAAGTACGGCGAGAAATCACGCAAGGCCCGCCAACAAGCAGACCGTCTTAAAAACGCGGCTGATGGCTTGGAGAAGGCCTATCAAACGTTTATGGACGAGGTGGTGAGGTAATGGCTTTTGATCTTGTCGGGCGCATTTCGATCAGGGATGACGGCGCCTCAAAAACGATAAAACGGGTATCAGATAGCATCGGTCGCGCGGAAAAAATAACTTCATCGCTAGCGAGGGCAACTGACCGGCTTAAAACGGAACAATCCAGGGCGTCGACGAACTCAGCGCGGCTGAAAACGGCACTGCGCGGAATAGGGAATAGCGCTAACTATGCCGGGAGTCATATGCGGTCTGCCAGCAGGGAAACGGCGTCATTAGTACGCGGTGTTGGTGCGCTGGCGGGCGCTTATATGGGCGCAAAGGCAGCCGCAGGGTTATTTAGCAAGACGATCGGAGCTGCGGCCGATTACGAAATGAAGGAAGTCACCGTAAACGCCATGTTCGGCAAGTCTGCGAAGACAAATGCGGAGAAATACTTGGACTTCGTGCAAGGCCGCGCGGCTGTTTCGATGTTCAGCATTAACGACTTCTTGACTGCCGGCAAATCGTTCATCCCGACGACTAAGGATAACGCCAAGCTGCAGAAGATGGTTAACCTTGCGGAACGTCTCGGCGCGATCGATCCGGAACAAGGCATTGAAGGCGCTGCTTATGCGTTGAAGGAGTTCTTTTCCGGCGATGCTGTCAGCTTGGTTGAGCGCTTCGAGTTGCCTCGTAAAGCAATGAACGCCATCAAGAACCTGCCACTCGACAAGCAGCTCCAGGCATTGGATAAGTTCTTGAACGGGATTGGCGCAACAAATGAGCTCATTAATGCTCAATCGGGTACCACACTAGGCCAGTATAAAAAGGCTGTAGCCGGCGTGAACCGAGCATTCCGAGAGATGGGCACCGAGGCTCTGAAGAAGGTGAATCCTCTTTTACGGGACTTTAACAAATTCCTCTCGTCTCCCAATTTTAGCGGCATAAAAAAGTGGGGAGTAAATGCGTTTTCAGGATTAGTTAATGGAGCAGTTGATGCAGTCCGTAAGGCTTCGGACTATATAAACACAAATTTCATTAACAACCCTGCGTTCAAAGAGCTGCCCGACATTAAGAGCAAAATAAAATTCGTCTTTAACACACTCATGGACGATTTTAACGCCTGGTACGACGCTTCAGGGAAAACACACCTGACAAATATCGCACAGAAGGCGGTAGATACCATTGGCGGTGCGCTCAAGGCTAGCACGCCTCTTGTCGAGGCCGCGGTTAAATTGGGCGGATCAATAGGCCAAGGTATCATGCAGGGTATTTTGGATCAAGTCGACATTATGGCGGTTATATCGCCAACCCGACGTGCTAAAGCGCAGTTAGACAAGCAATTTGAGAACTCCGATAAGTTGAAAGAGAGCTTATCGAAAAACGCCATAGAAAATCCGGGTAAACCGTTGATTCAAGGCGGCACGATCGGCGCGACGGAATCGTCTCCAAGCGGAGTATGGGACAGCGTTAAGTCTGGCGCGAGTAAATTCCGTAACTTCGTCCAAGGTCACGCTTCAGGTCTCGATAATGTGCCGTATAACGGATACCCTGCGCGTCTTCATAAGGGTGAGGAAGTTCTGACTCGCGAGGAAGCAAAGCGTCACCGTGCGGAAAAGAGCGGAGGTTCCAGTCAACAGCCGGTCATGATTACGGGCAATACGTTCGTCGTTCGCAACGACTACGATATTGAATTGATCGCGAAGCAACTTGCGCACGCCATGTCGAGAAAATAAGCGCAATAACACGGCCGTCTCTTTGGAGGCGGTCATTTTTTGTTTGCGTAACCTTATCGACTAACTTACGAAAAGTAAGCGAAATTACGACAACGCTGTGTCTGACGCAGGATTGACGAGCTGCCGATCGGTTGCGCAGGGTTCCGTTTGGTTACATCATCCGCCGAAGCGCCTGGCGGACGTAAGCGCCCTAAACTCACGGGGTTTGAGCGGAAATTGACCGTAATTTATGCGCAAAAGTACAAATCGACGATGTGATGGCGGAGATGCTGCGTATGTACATATCGCAAGAATGCCGTAGTGACGCGGGTTTGGGCGATTGGGCTTGCGATCAGACTTATGTATCAAATGTATATTTTGTACATATGTAGGTCGCGTTAATGCGCTAAAGAGTAGGCCCCCAGGGTACCCATCAGGAGGCCCCTCCACCTGACGCCCGAACCTTTCTAGCAAAATTTCTGACTCAGGGGGTTAGCGGGTCCTCTACGGTATAACCGGCGCCCAAAAACGTATATAAATCGGCTGATTTGACTCCGAAATTATCCGCAGGTGTGCGCGCTTAAAATATTGCAAGGGTGCGCGGCTATGGCGTATAATATTGGTAATTCGAGAGTTGACGCATGAAAATAACGTAAAAGCCAGCGCACATTGAACGTTTGAAGCCGCGTCGTTATGCGGTTGATTTACCGCCTTATGCGGTTCATATATCGGGGTATGGCGCAGTCTGGTAGCGCGCACCCTTGGGGTG
>NZ_QRDU01000005.1:394551-525345 GCF_003386155.1 Paenibacillus sp. VMFN-D1
AACGTTTGAAGCCGCGTCGTTATGCGGTTGATTTACCGCCTTATGCGGTTCATATATCGGGGTATGGCGCAGTCTGGTAGCGCGCACCCTTGGGGTGGGTGAGGCCGTGGGTTCGAATCCCGCTACTCCGATAGTTCCCTTGATCAGCGCGGCGATGCCTGGGCATCGTCATCATATACGGTGTAATTGAGAACCATTTCAGTTGTTATTTCATACAATTGAAGTGGTTCTATCATTTATTGCAAGATTTACTAAGAAATCCATAGGAAAACGGGGGTGCCGGAGATGATGATTTCAGAATGCAATCCCGGCCAATTATCGCACGAGCAAATTACCGCACTGCTGTACAAGGGAATTTCCGACGACGGTCGGCCAGGCGACTGCATTTTCGTGTTCGGAAGCAACAAGGGCACGAGGTACCGCGTTCCCGCAGCGGTTCAATTATACAAGGATGGCCGGGCACCAATGATTCTTTTTTCGGGAGGGACGATCTGGAAAGGGCAGCCTCTGCCCGAGGCGCTGATGATGAAGGAAAGGGCGGTGGAACTGGGGGTCCCTGCCGGACAAATTCTGGTGGAACAGGAGTCACGGCATACGAAGGAGAACGTGCTTGCCTCGCTGCTGGTCCTGGACCGGGCCATTCCGCTCCACGGCATCCGCCGGATTCTGATCGTTACTTCCGCATACCATATGCGGCGGGCGTACTTGACCTTAAAGACGTACATGCCCTCCTGGATCGAATACTCGATGTGTGCCGCAGAGGATGCGTCGACCCGGGAGGACAACTGGTGGTTGACGCCGGAAGGGTTCAACCGGGCTTCGAATGAAGCCGGCAAGCTGGTCCGGTATGTGCAAAACGGAATCATTGCGGACGATATGTTGGATTTGGGATAGTTCCATGCTCCAGTTAAAAAAGGACAACGGCAGCACCTGAGCGGTTCAGGCGGCCGTGTCCTTTTTCTTTTTTTTTTTTTCGAAATTCCGCTGCTCTTGCGTGAACGGCAGATGGTGAGCAGTCATTTTCCCTTAAACTACGCTCTCCATTTCCGCAGCCGGTGCTTCATGTACCGCCGGTTTGGCCCGCCGCAGCGCATAGAACAGCAGTCCGAATACGAGCCAGCCGCCGCCAAGCAGCAGTGAGGAAACGTCCAGAAGGGTGACGAGGTACAGCACGAAGCCGGCACCGAGCAGCGGGCACAAAAGACGGAAAATGAGATCCTTGGGAGTGCGGCCCTTTTTGCGGACGATGTAGTGGAAAATCACCGACAGGTTGACAAACAGGAACGCCGTCAGTGCGCCGAAATTCACGAATTTGATCGCCGTTTCGAGGCTGATGAACAGGGCGGACAAGGAAATCACGCTGGCCAGCACGATATTGAACACGGGCGTACGGAACTTGGGATGGATGGAAGCGAATGTTTTGGGCAGGAGAGAGGTTCTACCCATGACGAACAGCAGCCGGGTGACGGTCGTCATGGAGGACATGCCCTGGGACAGAATGGAGAAAATGATGACGAACGTAAACACCGAGGCCAGCACGCTGCCTCCGATGGACTGCATCAGCTCGAAGCCGGCGGAGTCGGCGCTCGCAAACGAAAAGGAAGGGTACATTTGCTGGATTAAATAAGCGGTGGCAAAATACATCAGCCCGGCCAGGATGACAATGACCATAATGGCACGGGGGATTGTCTTCTTCGGGTCTTTCGTTTCTTCGGCCATCGTCGTAATGGAGTCAAATCCGAGGAAGGAGAAGCAGACCAGCGAGGCTCCGGCCAGAATGGAAGAGAATGAGACGCCTTTTCCTGCGGCAAACGGGTCGAGTCCCGCGGTAATCCCGCCTTGCAGTGCTTTATATACCAGGAGCGCACAGAAGCCGGCGATAAACAAAATTTGCATCAGGACGAAAATTTTGCTGACATTGGCCGATGTTTTGATGCCAATGATATTGATCGCCATAACGACAGCTGTCAGGAGTATGATCCAGACCGCCGAGGGAACCGATGGGAACTGCGCGTTCAAATTAATTCCGAACATGAGCACAGCGATAATGCACGAAAATAAATAGTCGAGCAGGACGGCCCAGCCCACCACAAAGCCGAGGAACGGGTTCATCGCTTTGGTCACGTAGGTATACGCCGAACCCGAGACGGGGAAAGCCTTCGCCATTTGCCCGTAGCTTGCCGCAGTGAAGACGATGGCTACAAACGCCAGCATGTAAGCGGCCAGGAGCATGCCTCCAGAACCCTCGTGAAGCACGCCAAAGCTGGTGAAAAAGATCATGGGCGACATCCAGGCCAGGCCCATGGTCACGACATGGGACAAGGATAAATCTCTTTTTAATGTTATGTTATTTGACATATAACATTCCTCCTCCAAAGGGATAAAGCAACTGACGGCGATTCGATATGTCATGACATCTCACATTTTTGCAGGCTATTTCCGAAAAATCAAGTCTTTTTTCTGAGTTTACATGCAAACATATGTTTTGTTATGGCCTATAACCTCACATTAAACCGCTTTTTACAACCGATTATCCGTATTTCTATAAATTTTTTTGTAAGTTTTTATTGCATGCTGCCAAGAAATCATGTTAGTATTCTTAACATAAACAACCGCATACGAAATGTCTTCTAGGGTTCCGGGTCGATGAAATTCATCGGCTGGCTGGTCCGAGAGAAGGCGCACCGGGGCAGCCTGGTGTACACGGCGGGAAAAAAGCCCGGGAGAATCTATCAAAGCACGCTTTGATGTTTCTCCCGGGCTTTTTTTATTTTTAATTGGCAGGTTTGGGGCTCACTGGCGTTTATGTCCGGCCAGCAGCAGGCCTGCTCCATAGGAGGAATGAAAATGACAGCAAGCTTTTCGATTACGATGGGACCCGGCGGCAAATGGTCCGCCTATATTGGCAAAGGCAAGTCGGTCACCTTGACGGCCGCGGGCGATTCAGCGAATGTGTCTGCGCTGCTGTATCATGCGGCGTATCCGTCGGAGAGGTACAACATGCCGGATTCGCTCAAGGCGCAGCATACCGCCTTTTATACGGCCGGTCACGTGCTGATGAGCGATCAGGGCCGCGTCCTCGCATCCATCATTGAAGATACTGCCGGCTGGCATGATCCCCTGGGCGGGTACACGACCCGTAAGGGAACGGACGGCAAGTATGGTCCGACTTCGTACCAGCAGGAGCGCAACGCCTGGCTGCGAAGCGGCGAGGAAAACCTGACGGTGGAGCTGTACCGCCATAACCTGACGCCGCGGGATTTGAGCGCGCCCGTGAATTTCTTTTCGAAAGTGGTATGCGAGCTTGACGGGACGATGAGGTATGTTCCCCAGCCAACCGATGGGCGCTCCGTCACCCTCCGGACGGAAATGGATGTGCTGCTGGTCGTGTCGAACACGCCGCATCCGCTCAACCCCTCGGCGGTGTATCCAGGGGCAGCGGTGGAGATCCGTATAACGGATGCCGCGCCAATGACGGAAGACGATCTGTGCGTGAATCACTGCGGCGAGAACCGGCGAGCTTTTGAAAACACATGGAATGCCTATGCACTCATGAAAGGGGCGAATTGAAAATGAGCACATTTCAAGCGGTGGCAAGCGAACGAAACGCGGCGGATGCCGTGTACAACCACATCATAGCTGCAGGAGAGGGCTGGATTTATGACCTGTTCCCCGGGCAGGTGCTGCGCATCGTCGATGTGGAGGGCAATCAGGCGGTGGACACTCTGTTTTATTCAAAGGAAGATCCGGGCGATCATTACAGTGCGGTCCGTACGATTACCCGTCAAAATAACATTTATCTGACCACAGGCTCGGTGCTCGTTGCCGAATCAGGCCGGGAGCTGCTGCAGATTACGGCCGACACCTGCGGCCGGCATGACACGCTTGGCGGTGCCTGCTCGGCCCAGAGCAATACGGTGCGGTATTCACACGATACGTTCCCGATGCATAACTGCCGGGATACCTTCATGCTGATGCTGGCGGGCCGGGATGAATTCACAAAGCGGGATTTGGCCCCGAACGTCAATTTTTTCATGAATGTGCCGGTGACGCCGGAAGGGGAGCTCGCCTTTGCGGACGGCGTATCCGGACCGGGACGATACGTCGAGCTGACGGCGCTGGCGCCGGTCACCGTCCTGATCAGCAACTGCCCGCAGCTGAACAATCCTTGCAATGCCTATAACCCGACGCCGGCGCAGGTGCTGGTCTGGAATGCGGAAGGAGGCGAAGGCGATGTTTAAAAAGGTGCTGATCGCCAACCGCGGAACGATCGCGGTACGGATTATCCGGACGCTGCGCACGATGGGCATTGCGTCGGTGGCCGTGTACACAAAAGCGGACCGGGACAGCCTGCACGTTGAGCAGGCAGATGAAGCGGTGCTCATTGGAGACGGACCGGCGAAGGAGAGCTACGTGAATGCCGAGCTGATCCTGCGTACGGCTCTGGAAAGCGGGGCGGACGCGGTGCATCCCGGATACGGCTTCTTAAGCGAAAACGCCGGGTTCGCCAGAGCATGCGCCGAGCACGGCATCACGTTCATCGGGCCGTCCCCCGGGCATATCGAGCTGTTCGGCCTGAAGCATACCGCGCGCTCGATGGCCGAGCAGGCGGGGGTGCCTCTGCTGCCGGGCACAGGGCTTATTTCGTCGGTGGACGAAGCCGCCGGGCAGGCTGAAGCGATCGGCTACCCTGTCATGCTCAAGAGCACGGCCGGCGGCGGAGGCATTGGGATGCGTATTTGCGGCGACGAAGCGGCGCTGCGGGATGCATTCGAATCCGTGACCCGGCTGGCGGCGGCGAACTTCAATGATGGGGGCGTTTTTCTGGAGAAGTATATTGCGCGGGCGCGCCACGTCGAGGTGCAGATTTTCGGCAACGGCGACGGCGAAGCGGTCGCTCTGGGCGAGCGCGACTGTTCCGTGCAGCGCCGGAACCAGAAGATCATCGAAGAGACGCCGGCTCCGCTGCTGGCGGAACCGGTGCGCCGGGAAATGCACGAAAGCGCGCGGCGTCTTGCCGCAGCCGCCGGTTACCGCAGCGCCGGCACGGTCGAGTTTTTGTACGATCCGCAGGAGGAGAAGTACTACTTCCTGGAGGTGAACACCCGGCTGCAGGTGGAGCATGGCGTCACGGAGGAGGTGCTCGGCATCGACCTCGTGGAATGGATGGTCCGGGAGGCGGCCGGCGATTTGCCGGGGCTGGCGCAGCGGGTGCGTGAACCGGAGGGGCACAGCTTGCAGGTACGTCTGTACGCGGAGGACTGCGTCAATGCTTTCCGTCCGGCGGACGGCCGGATCGACGCGGTGGTCTGGCCGGAACGCACAAGGATCGAGACGTGGATTCAGCCGGGCCTCGAAGTGACCACGCTCTATGACCCGATGCTGGCCAAAATTATCGTCCACGCCAAGACGCGGCAGGAAGCCGTCTCCCGGATGATCGAGGCGCTGCAGGCGCTGCGCGTGTACGGTGTGACGACAAATCAGTCTTATATTGAAGCTTTTCTGGATACCGAAGCGTTCCGCGAAGGGCGGGTCTATACGAACATGCTGGCCGGTTTTGAGCCGGTCGAGCCGGCGATCGAGGTGCTGGACGGCGGCGTTCAAACCACCGTACAGGACCTTCCGGGCCGAACGGGGTACTGGGATATTGGCGTACCTCAGTCAGGGCCGATGGACCGATTGGCCTTTGCCATCGGCAACCGGCTGCTCGGCAATCCGGAGGAAGCGCCGGGCCTGGAAATGACGCTGCGTGGAGGAAGCTACCGCTTTCGCGGCGCCACGCGGTTCTGCCTGACCGGGGCCGATATGCAGGCGGAGCTGGACGGCGAACCGGTGCCGGCGTATACCCCGGTGACGGCGTCCGCAGGCTCGGTGCTAACGCTGAGTAAAGCCGCTGTCGGGATGCGCGCTTACCTGCTTGTCGCCGGCGGCCTGGATATGCCGCTGACGCTGGGCAGCGCGTCAACGTTTACGCTCGGCGGCTTCGGCGGCCATACCGGCAGCGCGCTGCGGCCGGGGGCCGTGCTCCGGGTCTGCAGCGACTCGCCGGACCGCCAGTCCGAGCCTCTAAGTTTCCTCGCACCGGCATCGCAGCCTGCGCTGACGCGGGAATGGACCCTCGGGGTCATTCCCGGACCGCATTGTACCGCCGAATACCTGCTTCCGGCGTATTTGGACCAGCTAACCTCCACGGTGTGGGAGGTGCATTTCAACAGCTCGCGCACTGGCGTCCGCCTGATCGGCCCTGCGCCGCTGTGGGCCCGGGAGGATGGAGGCGACGCCGGACTGCATCCGTCGAACATCCACGACAACGCCTATGCCGTCGGCGCCCTGGACCTGACGGGCGACATGCCGATTCTGCTCGGACCGGACGGGCCGAGCCTCGGCGGGTTCGTCTGCCCGGTCACGACCGCGACGGCGGAGCTCTGGAAAATCGGGCAGCTCCGCCCGGGTGATCAGGTCCGTTTCCGGCTGATCACTGTAGAGGAAGCCGAAGAGCTGAGAGCAGCCCAGGAGGTATTTCTGCGTGAGCTCTCCGGCGGAGCGTCTGTGCCGAAGCTGCCTGAGCTTCCACATACATCCCGCGGCGACTATATGCCGCTGCTCGCATACGAGGAAGAAGGGCGGCGCTTTCCGATTGCGGTGCGCTGCTCCGGGGACGAAAATATTTTGGTGGAATACGGAGAACGCGAACTCGACCTGCTGTACCGCTTCCAGGTGTATGTCCTGATGCAGGCGGTTACGGACAGCGGAAGCATCCCGTATATCGAAATGACGCCGGGCATCCGTTCCCTGCAAATTCATATAGACGCCTCCCACATGTCTGTAAAGGAAGCGGCGGCGAAAGTGATGGAGATCGACCGGACGCTGCCGCCGCTCGATTCCATCGAGGTCCCTTCCAGGATCGTCAAGCTGCCTTTATCATGGGATGATCCGGCCACAAGGCTGGCGATTGAGCGCTACCAGCAAAACGTGCGTCCGGATGCGCCTTGGTGCCCGAGCAACCTGGAGTTTATCCGCCGCATGAACGGGCTGGGCTCGATTGAGGAGGTCGCGGAAATCGTTTTTAACGCCTCCTATCTGGTCATGGGGCTCGGGGATGTATACCTGGGCGCGCCGGTTGCGGTTCCGCTGGACCCCCGTCATCGGCTGGTGACGACCAAATACAATCCGGCCCGCACCTGGACGCCGGAGAATGCCGTCGGCATCGGCGGAGCCTACCTGTGCGTATACGGCATGGAAGGGCCAGGGGGCTACCAGTTCGTGGGGCGCACGGTACAGATGTGGAACAAATTCCGCCGGACGGCGAACTTTGAGCAGGGGAAGCCGTGGCTGCTGCGCTTTTTTGACCAGATCCGCTTCTATCCGGTATCGGAGGAGGAGCTGCTGCGAATGCGGGAGGACTTCCCGCGCGGGGAGTTTACGGTAGAGGTCGAAGAAACGACGTTTAATCTCGGCGAGTATCTGGCCTGGCTGGGCACGATCCAGGAGGAATCGGCGGCATTCCGGACATCGCAGCAGGCTGCGTTTCAGCAGGAGCGGGCGTATTGGAAGGAGCTTGGCATCGCGGAGCATGTATCCGAACCGGAGGCGGCCGCGGCCCAAGAGCAGGGGGCGCTCCCGGAAGGAAGCCTCGGCGTGAACAGCTCGATGTCGGGCAGCGTCTGGAAGGTGCTCGTAGAGCCGGGCCAGGAGGTCCGCAAGGGCGAGACTATTATAATAGAAGAAAGTATGAAAATGGAGTTTTCCCAGCCTGCCCCGTTCGATGGCATCATTGCCTCCGTCTTTGTGGCGTCCGGCGATCAGGTGCGGGCAGGCGACTGCATCGCAGCGATCTTTCCGGTGGAAAAGGAGGCGGCGTCATGAGCATCCAGGGGGTTCCTCTTGAACTGAGTATCCATGCCCTCCAGCAGGGTTATCGGAGCGGCAGCTTTACGCCGCAAGAGGTGATCGCGGCCATTATCGGGCGTGCGGAACGGGACAGCGGGATGAATATTTGGATCATGCCGCCGGAGGAGGAACGAATTGCTCCTTATCTCGAAGGGCTGAAGGAGTTGGATCCGGCTGTCTGTCCATTATGGGGCATCCCGTTTGCGGTGAAAGACAACATCGACGTGGCCGGCTGGCCGGTCACCGCGGCTTGCCCCGACTATGCGTATGTGCCGGAACGGCACGCGCCGGTGGTGGAACGGCTCATCCAGGCAGGAGCGATTCCGGTGGGCAAGACGAACCTGGACCAGTTCGCCACCGGCCTTGTCGGCACGCGCAGCCCCTACGGCGAGACGCATAATGCGCTCCGTCCGGAGCTGATCAGCGGCGGCTCGAGCTCCGGCTCGGCCGTCAGCGTCGCCCGCGGGCAGGCTGCGTTCGCCCTCGGCACCGACACGGCCGGCTCGGGCCGGGTGCCCGCAGCGCTGAACGGCCTGGTCGGCTACAAGCCGGCCGTCGGCGCCTGGCCTGCGGCGGGCGTCGTTCCCGCCTGCCGCAGCATCGACTGCGTGACGGTGTTCGCCCGTCACGTGGACGACGCGGCCGCTGTGGATGCGGCCGCACGCGGGTGGTGCGCGGACGATCCGTACTCCGCGGACCGTCCGCTGCACCGCGGCGAGCAGCCGAAGACGTGGCTGCTCCCGCAGGGCCGCCCCGAGTTTTTCGGCCCGTTTGCGGCCGAATACGAGGCGGCCTGGAACCGGGCGAAGGAGACGATCGCCCGGTCCGGGGTTCGCGTGCAGCAGGTGGATGTGTCCCTGCTGCAGGAAGCGGCGGCCCTGCTGTACGAGGGGCCGCTCGTGGCCGAGCGCTGGAGCGCGCTCGCCGGCTTCATCGAGGCGCATCCCGGGTCGACGTTTCCGGTGACGGAAACGATTCTGCGCTCGGGGGCCAACGCCGAGCATACGGCGGCAGCCCTCTTCCGCGCCCAGCATCGTTTGGCTGAGATTCGCGGGGCGGTCCGTTCCTGGCTGCGGCAAGCCGTGCTGGTGCTGCCGACCTGCGGCGGCACGTGGACGAGGGAGCAGGTCAGCGCGGATCCCATTGGAACGAACAGCAAGATGGGACTTTACACGAACCACTGCAACCTGCTGGATCTCAGCGCGCTGGCGGTTCCGGCCGGGCAGGCGGGGCCGGAGCTCCCCTTCGGCGTGACGCTGTTTGCGCTTCCTGAAGAAGAAGCGAACCTGACTGAAGCAGCGCGCTTTCTGCTGCGGCAGCAGGACGCGATTCGTGTCGCCGTCTGCGGGCTGCATATGCGCGGCATGCCGTTGGAGCCGCAGATGACGGGGCTCGGCGCGGTATTTGCGGAAGAGGCGCAAACCGCCCCGGTGTACCGGCTGTACAAATTGGAGACTGATCCGCCGAAGCCTGGGCTGGTACGGACGCCTCTAGGAGGGGCGCCGATCGCGGTGGAGCTGTGGGATATGCCGTTGGAGTCTTTCGGCAGGTTCACTGCCTCGATTCCCGCGCCGCTCGGGATCGGTCGGGTGGAGCTAGCGGACGGGCGGAGCGTCCCGGGTTTTGTCTGCGAGGCGTACGCTGCGGAAGGGGCGCTGGACATCACGGTTTCAGGGGGATGGAGAAACGCGATGGCCGAAGTATAACCGGGCTTATGAGGGCTGTCATCCTGATGAACTGTTCAACAATCTGGCAGTAAGCGTTGTAGTTTTATTGGTTAATACCAGAGGTTGATGTTAAGCGTTTTATGGAGCGCCTATTTGAATAAAATCATTGAATCCTTAATTCACGGATGATATACTCATAAAAATTTCAGTATATCCCTTATAAAGCATTGATGAGAAAGAGTAGTTGAACCTCGTCTTTTCCAGAGAGCCCCTTTGAGCTGAAACGGGGTAAAGATGAGCGCAATGAAGATGGTCTCTGAGCTGCACTTCGAAACCGTATTGGGAGTAGGTTGTGACGGGCGCACCCGTTATCGTGCTAGGGTATACAAACATTTTTTGACGTACCCGAATTAAGGTCGATGCGTGCGTCGATGAACTTGGGTGGTAACACGGAGATAACTCTCGTCCCTTTACGGGGCGGGAGTTTTTTGGATTATAGAATTTATCAATGTTCAGCGGAGCTGAAGCGGTTCTATAATCACAAGAAAAACTTCCGCTAAACGCGGTCTGTCTTCGATGAAGGTACGTCGATGGGCGTTTTTGTTGTCCAAATTGATTTGGGGAGGTTTATGAGATGGAACGAAAACATACCTTTAATGATGTTGCCAAGGAGTACGATCAGTATCGACCGAGTTACCCGATTCAACTGTTTGAAGAAATTGTGAAGTACGCCGACTTGAAAACGACAGAGGCTATACTCGAAATTGGTTGTGGTACGGGTCAGGCTACAAGCGGGTTTGTTAACCTAGGTTATTCCCAAATAACTGCCGTTGAGCCGGGTGAAAATCTGGCGGATCTGACCCGTAATAAATTCAGGGATAAACCCGGCGTCACGATTATTAACTCTCCGTTTGAAGATTGGCACCATCAGGGTACGCGTTTTAAGCTGGCCATTTCGGGAACTGCGTTTCATTTCATCCAACCGCAAGAAGCCGGATACCGTAAAGTCCATGACCTGCTTAACGATCAAGGATCTGCCGCCTTTTTTTGGACCGTCCATATTCCATCGTTTAATGAAATATATAACGAAATTCGAGACATTTACAGAAAATACGCTCCCGAGCTCGATGATTCACGTAACCCTTCCCTGGAACAAATTATTGAGGAACGCTCGCACTTGACGTTACAAGGCGATCTATTCAATGAGCTCGAAGTCAAGCAGTATCAATGGGAAGACACCTATGCAGTAAGTGACTATATTTCTTTGTTAAATACAAATTCCAGACATCGTTTAATTCCGGAAAACGTGCGACATGACCTGTTTAGAGGGATAAAAGAGGTCATTGATGGACATGGAGGTACAATCGTAAAACCTCAGGCCGTTGTCTTATTCCTCGCAAGAAAACGTACACTCGTTAAATAGGCCATATGGGTTCATGATAGAAAGCCAGCCAGTCCGGTCTCAATCGGTTCTGGCCTTTTTTTATGGCAATAAAAACTGAGAGATGGTTTCGAGCATACTTCAACTCTTTTTCCCATACGGCCTAAATAGCGAGCACGATTAAAGCATGGCTCTCCGCCTCCTCGAAAATGTATTGACAACATGTGGAAGAGGGGATAGATTGAACTCATAAACACGTGTTTATGCCAATAGGTGTTATTTTTTTGGATGGCGAATGCCGGATTCGCGATCGTACATACAGGCATGGTGAAGCGGAGCTCACGGATACTGCAGCTGCGCCGCATTTTGTGAACACGTGTTAATGAAATTGGAGTGTGCAGGATGAGGAAGAACGACATCAACAGCATCGAAATCGCCAGAATCGCAGGCGTCTCGCGAAGCACCGTCAGCCGGGTGATCAACAATTACCCGAACGTGCCGCAGGCTACGCGGGAGAAGGTCATGCGGGTAATCGAGAGGTACGGCTATTCTCCTAATTTTTCGGCGCGCATCATGACTGGTATGAAAACGCTTACGATTGGTTTGTTCCTGATTTCGCCGGAAGCGATTCACGACACGCTGACCCACGCGCTGATCAGCGATGTGATCGAGAGCGCGTCCAGCCGCGGCTACTACGTCCTGACTCACATTATCCGGAGCACAGAGGATATGGAAGCCGTCCGCAAGGTGAAGGATACGTTTTATCAGCGGCGGATTGACGGCGGCATATTTATCGGCGCGGCGAATCATGAGCCGTTTATCGAGGAGCTCATTGTCAAAGGATTTGTGGCGGGAATCGTGGACCAGCATCTGGAGGGGCGGCTGGAACCGAACCGGGTGATCTGCAATTTTGACAATAAGCTGGGCATGAAGCAGGGAGTCGATTACCTGGTAGGCCTGGGGCACCGGAACATTGCGTTCATTGCGGGCGATCCGCTTCGCTGCTCCGGTCCCGAAAGATTGAAAGCTTTTCAGGATGCAATGGCGGCTCACTGCCTAAAGGTGAACCCGGACTGGGTCCTGCCATCGGATTTCTCCGAACGAAGCGGATACGAGTCGACCGCGCGCTGGCTTCAGAGCATCCCAGACCTGCCGACGGCCATTTTCGCCTGCAACGACAGCGTGGCATTCGGAGCGCTTCGGGCCCTGAACGAGGCCGGATTGCGGGTACCCGATGACATCTCCCTGATGGGGTTTGACGATCATCTTTTGAGCTCGCGCATTCAGCCAGCGCTAACCACCATACGCGTGAACTTTTCCGAAATGATCGACATGCTGACGCGGCAGGTTATCGAGACCATTGAGGACGATACGCAGCTGTTCAAAAAATACGTGGGGACCGCGGAGCTGGTCATCCGGGACTCGTGCCGGAAAGTCTGATTTAAACAGTATGGATGAAATATACGTCGGATTTGGGGATTTGGTTTTGGCGGGAACGGAAGAGGGAATATTGGCTGCTTAGGGTTCGAAGTGAAAAATGCTTTTTCCAAATTTAGCACTGTTAAGGAGGATTTTTATATGACGGCAGGCGCATTAGGAACCAAGCTGGTTACACAAATCGGGATTGTCGTGAAAGACATCGATACTGTTTCGCAGAGCTATGCGGATTTTCTGGGGGTGGAGCGGCCGAAATGGTCCTGGACGGACACCGTGGATGTCGCCCAGACGGAGTTTAACGGGCAGCCTTCGGAGGCGCGCGCGAAGCTCGCTTTTTTTGACTGCGGGCAGCTGCAGATCGAGCTGATCGAGCCGGATGAGCATCCGTCGACCTGGCGCGAATTTTTGGATGAGCATGGTGAAGGCGTGCATCATATCGCGTTTGGGATTCAAGGAATGAAGGACAAGATCGCCGTTCTGGAAGGCGGCCACATGCCGCTGATTCAAAAAGGAGAATACACCGGCGGGCGCTACGCATACATCGACAGCAGCAACCAGTTGAAAGTTCTGATCGAGCTGCTGGAAAACGATTAATCCGATAAGCAGGTGAGGTGCTGAAGCTATGAATATTTTGATTACAGGATCGGCCCGGGGGCTTGGCTTTGAAACGGTCAAAGCGGCGCTTGCGCTTGGACATAGCGTGTTTGCAGGCGTGCGGGATATGGAGCGGCATACCGAGCCGCTTCGTGCATTGCGTGCAGCCCATCCGGACCGGCTCACGCTGATCGCAATGGATGTCACTGATGAAGAGAGCGTGAAAAACGCCAAGTCAGCCGTGCTGGAGCATACGGATGTGCTCGATGTCTTGATTAACAACGCAGGCGTGCTGATCGGCCGCGAGCATAAGCTGGAGGAGCTGGATTTTGCCGATATGGAACGGTCCATGCTGGCGAACCTGTACGGACCGATGAAGGCCGTGAAGCATTTCCTTCCGCTGCTGCGCAGGAGCGCCCAGCCGTGCATCATCAACATCAGCTCGGAGGCCGGATGCTTTACCGGGGCCTACGGCGGGGATTATCCTTACGCGATATCCAAAAGCGGGCTGAACTACTTCACCGCCCAGCTCCGCAAGGAACTGACCCCTCAGAACTTTGCGGTTTATGCCGTACATCCCGGCTGGATCCGGACTCCAATGGGCGGTGACCAAGCGCCGGGTGACCCGGCGGATACCGCGCAGGGCTTGCTGCGCATTGTGGAACGAACCGTCATCCCCGATCCGAATGCCTGGATGGTGAACCATCGCGGGGAAGCGATGCCCTTTTAATGGTTGCGATCTTGGACCACCGTATTGCACTCGATCGATAAGGAGGATGCTACATGAAAACGATTTGGGCGGTTGTCGGCGACTTTTATCATGAAGCCGAGCCGGCGAAAAAGTCACTTGAACAAGTTTTGGAGCCTTTCCTGGCGAATGGACAAACGGGGCTGCTGTACAAGGAAGTTTCCGATCTCGCCGCAGGGCAGCTCGGGCAGAAGCCGGATCTCGTTATTTTATTTGCGGAGAACCGCCTGGAGCCGCAAAGCGACCCGGAGGCAGCCTGGATGACCGAGGACATCGGTCGGCAGATCGAAGCTTACGTAAGTGACGGCGGTGCTTGGCTGGCATGGCATTCCGGGCTGGCGTCGTATCCCGAGGACGGCGCGTATGTGAAGATGCTGCGGGGGTATTTTTTGTCACACCCGAAGGAGCATAGTGACGTGACCTATATACCGGTCGGCGGATCAGCCTTGGGCGAGCTGGACGGTACGTTCCGGTTCAAGGATGAACACTACTTTGTCGCCTGCTCCGAGCAGGAGACCGAGGTGTTCCTGCGGTCCTCTTCGCGGGACGGCGAATCCATTGCCGGCTGGCTGCATCCTTACGGCGAGGGAAGGGTAGCCTGCCTGACGCCGGCACATCTGCCTGAGGGATTACTGAACGATGGGTTCATCCGGCTGATGCAGCGGGTGATTGCATGGAGCCTGGAGCTCGAGCCGGTGGATGCGTAGGTAAGGGAAGGGGGCCTGAGGAGAAGTCGGTTCTGAGGACGAAGGCGGGCATACAAACTTGTATAGGCCTGAATGCCTGAGTGACTTGGCATGAAGAATCGGCGAGAGATGATGAGACCAAAGTAGCTGGGGAAGAGATGAAAAGGAAGATGGAAAAGCAGACGGATGCGTCTGCTTTTTTTGTTTGTCAATCGATGTGTGTAGGGAGGTTTGCGAGCGATGCAATGCCCCATAGGAGCATGGTTAAATGGCTGCCAAGTCTATTGGTGTTTGTGATATCAGATCCAGAGGTTTCGAGCATTTCTTGATGTTTGCCCTGCAACGTATGCCCTCTCAGCACAACGCAGCGGAGGGGACGAAACAATTCCGGAGAAGCGGAGCGGTCGCCTGAAAGCTTTCCGCAGGAAAGCTCACTTCGGAAGCCCGGGCTGTCCCCGAATTTTATCCTTCTATCTAATCCACAAAAATTCGGGGGCAACAGCGATCGGAGGAATGTTTCGTACACGGAGCGTCCTTCGAAGCGCCAACGCCTATCGAAGCACCAGCATTCATCGAAGCACCAGCATTCATCGAAGCACCAGCATCCATCGAAGCGCCAGCATTCATCGAAGCGCCAGCATCCATCAAAGCGCCAGCATCCATCGAAGCACCAGCGTCTATCGAGCGCCGTGGCCCATCTTGCACCAGGCATGGCTTCATCGAGCCTCAAGCACTCACCGCCGGCCATTCCCATGCCGCATTTTAACAGCCCGCCTATCATCCAGAAGCGTTAATTCCCGCTATCAATCGGTAGATCGCTCTATAGCAAGCCGATAAAGCGCTTTCTATAATGAAGTCATACGGCTGGGGCGGAAGCGGATGCCAAGCATTCCTGACTTCCACCCGTGCAGCCAGAGACTTGCAGAGACAGGAGGAAAATGAGGCGAATGATCACCAACAGCCAAACGGACGCGGTCCAGGTCCGGCAAACCGGATCCCTGATCCGCGTAGCCACGGATCGGATGACGCTGGAGATCGACCTGGAACAGGGCCATTACAGCGCTGCCGGCGGTACGCTGTGGGAATGGAAAGAAATCCGCAGCGCCATCCGGTGGAACGGGCGTGAATATCATACGGGCAGCTATGACCGCCACCGCATGAATGGGGAGCCGGAGAGCATCGAGGATGCCTTCGGGACCGGCGTTCACTTAACGCTGGTGCATGAATCGGACATGCTTCCGACACTGGAGCAGCATTTCTGGATTTACGAGGGTGCGCCATTTTACCTGACGCAGCTGGTGGCTGTTCATAGGACGCGCATCCGGCTGAACCGGATGACGATGCTGCGGTGCGGACAGCTGTCTTTTGGGCCGGCCGTGGACATGGACAAGGAAAATGAGCTTACGGTGCTCCGCGTTCCATACGACAACGACAAGTGGGTGCGCTATGAGACACAGACGGCGCCGCTGCGCACCGAGAGCTACGAGGTTACGGCCTTGTTCCGGCCGCGCAGCCGGCAAGGGATCGTTGCCGGTTCACTGAGTCATGACGTCTGGAAAACCGGCATCAAAATCCAGGGCGAACAGCCGGGAACACTGGATGAGCTGGAGCTGTACGCCGGCGCTGCCGGGGAAATGACCCGGGATTTTCAGCCGCATGGATACGTCCATGGGACGCGCGTGGCTTCGCCGGTCGTATTCGTCGGCGGGTACGACGATTACCGCCGCGGCCTGGAGGCTTACGGGCGGGCTAATGCTACCCTGTCGCCGGCGCTTCCGTGGGAAGGTGGGGTCCCCGTTGGCTGGAACAGCTGGTCTGCCGCAATGAGTACGCTGGATTACGATTTGTACACATCAACGAGCGATTTTTTGAAGCGGGAAGTCCAGGCGGATGGTTTCCAAAATAACGACACGCTGTACATCAACTTCGACGCTTTCTGGGACCGCCTGACGGATGAAGAGATGGAGGATGCGCTGAACCGGGTGCGGCACAACGGCCATAAGCCGGGAACGTATTGGACACCGTTTGCCTTCTGGGGCAGTCCGTCCCAATTCGACAAGCCCGTGGAGGGAACGGATGGCGAGTTCACGTACAGCGACATTTTGCTGCGGGACGCCGCCGGCGAAATCCTGCCGGACATTGCCGGCGGCCTCGCGATCGATCCGACCCATCCGGGGGCGCTGAAGCGCATCGATTGGTTTACGGACAAAATCATCCGGGAGGGCTTTGAGTACATCAAGCTCGATTTTATGGCGCACGGTGCGCTGGAGGGACAGCATTACCGCCCTGAAATTACCACGGGTATTGCTGCCTATCATTACGGGCTGTCTTATTTGGCGAAAAAGCTGTCTCCGGAAACCGCCGGAAAGCCGATCTTCATCAACCTGTCGATCGCGCCGCTGTTCCCGTATGCCTTTGCGCACAGCCGGAGAATTTCCTGCGACGTATTCGGCATGATCGGGGATACGGAGTATCTGCTAAATTCGCTGACCTACGGCTGGTGGATGAACGATACCCTGTACCGGTTCAACGACCCCGATCACTCGGTGCTGTACAAGAGCTTCAACCAGGAGGCCACCACCCGCCATGAGGGGCGGAGCCGGCTGACGGCATCCGTAATCGCGGGGACGGTGCTGCTGCTCGGAGACGATTTCAGGCAGGAAGAAGCAGCTTCCCGCGCCAAGGCCTGGCTGAAGAACGGCAGCATCATGGAGCTTGCACGGAAGGGCACAACGTTCGTACCGGTGGAAAGCGCCCAGGGCGGCCGTGCGGCGGACGCTTTTATGCTGGCTGATCCGGACGAGGAGGGGACCGTCTACCTGGCTGTGTTCAACTTCGACGGCAAACAGGCGGCGAACAAGACAGTCGCTCTGGACCGCCTAGGACTCGAACCGCTCGCAACTTACCGCGTAACCGACCTGTGGGAAGGGACCGAGAGCAAGGCCAGCGGGGAAGTCCGCATAAGCCTTGAACCGGCGGAGTCCACCATTTTAATGTTATGCATCCAACCCTAATTCAAATTTCAAGGAGGATTGAGGATTGCCAATGAGTACACGAACCCGGTTTATCCCGAAAATATTGCTGATGATTTGGGCGGGGCTGCTGGCCTTGTCCTGGCCCGGGGCTTCCTGGGCCGAAACTTCTGAAACGGCTGCCGGAACGGGAGCCGATGCAGCAGCCGTTTCGTACGAGGCGGAAGCTGGCGCCAACACGTTTACGGGCAATGCAGGTCCTGCGGACTGCGGAACCTGCTCGGGCGGCAAAAAAGCGGGCAACCTGTATGGCGGCTCCACCCTGCAGTTTAACGGCGTCACCGCGGATCAGGCCGGTGTCTATACGATGACGGTGCACTACATTTCCGGAGACCCCCGCGCCGCCGTCATTTCGGTCAACGGGGCGGAAGGAGAAAATTTCAACTTTCCCAAAACGGCGGACTGGAATACGGTCGGCACCTACGATATCCAGATCGACTTGAAGCAGGGCAGCAATACGATCCTCTTCGACGACGGCGGCGGATACTCGCCGGATATCGACCTGATCGAGCTGCGGCTGGCATCGGCCGGCGACGGCGTGCCGGACCATGACGGCAGCATTGGCGAACTGGGCAAACAGCTCCAAGTCACGAAGTACGGCCCCATTACGCTGACCGAGTATCAGCGCGGATTCAGTGTAGCCAATCCGTCGTATGAGCTGCTGTACAACACTTCAACCGGCCTGTCCCAGTACAACTGGAACACTAAGCCGGTGATCAAGGGTGCCTATAGCGAAATCCAGCTCGACAAAACCGTGGCGAGCAAGGATTACGGCAAGCATACGTTTAAAGCCAAGGACGGTGTGACTCCCTTCCGTGACGCCACGGGCGAAGGCATCAAGGTTACGGTCCGCAGCGAGAAAAAAGGACTGCCGGATCTGAGCCAGGTCTTTTACATTTATAACAATGGACCGTACGTGTTGACGGAAGTGACGGCTGCCCAAGCCGCCGGGCTGACGACCAACCAAATGGCACCGCTGGCCGTCGAGGCTCGGGGAGGCGTCGATATCGGCAGCTACGGCGACAACCGGGTGCTCGTGACGCCTTTTGATAACGACAGCTGGTCCCGGTATCAGGCCAAAAGTATCAATACTCGCTTAAATACGGATAACTATGTCAGTTCCGAGCTAACAGCCATTTATGACAATACAAGCCGAAAAGGTCTGGTGGTCGGTTCCGTTACGCATGACACATGGAAAACGGGAATCCACTGGAGCGGCACCGACAATAAGCTGAACGAGCTGCGCGTGTACGGGGGCTTTACTTCCCAGGCTTCCACGCATGACAGCCTGCCGCACGGAAGCGTGTCCGGAAAGAGCGTGACTTCGCCGAAGGTGTTCATCGGTTTGTACGATGACTACCGCAAAGGCATGGAAGGTTACGGCCAGGTGAACGCCGCGATTGCGCCGCCGCTTGCTTTTGGTCAGAACATCCCTGAAGGCGTACCGGTCGGCTGGAACAGCTGGGGCGCTTATGCCGATCATCTCAGCTACGACAACGCGGCAGCCGTCTCCAACTATGTGAAGGAGCATCTGCAGAACAGCTCTTTCGAGAACAACGGGAACGTGTACATTAACCTCGATTCGTATTGGGACAACATGACCGACCAGCAGCTGACCGATCTCGTGAAGCTGATTCACGGCAACGGCCAGAAGGCGGGCATCTACTACTCCCCGTTCGTTTATTGGGGGGACAACATGGACCAGGTAGTTGAAGGGACCGACGGCAAGTACAAGTACGGGGATATCTTGCTGAGGGATGCATCCGGCAATATTCTGCCGAAGCTGGACGGCGCTTATGCCGTGGATCCGACCCATCCGGCCGTGAAAGCCCGGATCGACTACTATATGAACCGTTTCAAAAAGGAAGGTTTTGAGTATATTAAGGTAGACTTCCTGTCCCATGGCTCTTTGGAAGGCCGGCATTACGATTCGAAAGTGCAAACCGGCATTCAGGCGTACAATCAGGGAATGGCTTACCTCGATCAGGCCATCGGCGGCACAATGTTCATCAGCGAATCGATCGCTCCGCTGTTCCCGAGCCAATATGCGCACAGCCGCCGCATTTCCTGCGACGTGGACGGCAGCCTGGGCAACACGGAATACCAGCTGAACAACTTGACTTACGGCTGGTGGCAGAACGGGACGATTTATCATTACACCGACCCGGACTATATGACGCTGGTGAAGGGCGGCTCGTATGAAGGGGCGCAGACCCGTGTTAATGCAGCGGCCATTTCGGGTACGGTCTACCTGAACTCTGACGATGTGAATGACCCCACGGCCCGCCAGTACATGGAGAGCCTGCTCACCAACCCGGAAGTGAACGCACTGGCGGTGAAGGGCAAAGCATTTAAGCCGGTGGAAGGGAATACCGGAACGAAAGCGGCAGACCTGTTTGTGCTTGAAGACCAAGGCACGTATTACTTGGCCGTGTTCAATTACACGCAAAATCCGGAGCAGCGTCAGATCGACCTGAAGCGTGCCGGCATTCCTGTCCAAGCGGGGGCTTCCGTTCAAGTGACCGATTTGTGGACCGGGGAAAAGGTAACGGCAGGTGCAACGCTGGACGCTACGCTGAAAAGCGCCGAATCCAAGCTGTACCAAATTAGTCCTTGAATTTGACTTTGCCCATAGGCTGGTTTATCTTGGGACAGGATGGGTGGTTTTCGGTCATCCACGACATTTACCTGATTCGAAGGAGGCGTCTTACTCATGAACAATCTGCAGTCCACCACAACCTTGTCCAGCGGATATGCCATGCCATGGCTCGGGCTGGGCGTCTACAAGGCACAGGAAGGCAATGAGGTCGTTGGCGCGGTGAAAGCGGCTATTGCGCATGGCTACCGCAGCATTGACACGGCTGCGCTGTACGGTAACGAAGAAGGTGTCGGCAAGGCGGTCCGGGAATCCGGCGTTCCGCGTGAGGAGCTGTTCATTACCACCAAAGTTTGGAATTCGGATCAAGGTTATGACTCTACCCTGAAGGCGTTTGAACAAAGTATAAGCAAGCTCGGCCTGGACTATGTGGATCTGTACTTGATTCACTGGCCGGTCAAGGGAAAATACAAGGATACATGGCGTGCGCTGGAAAAGCTGCAAAAGGACGGCAGGGTCCGTACGATCGGCGTATCCAACTTTCACGTTCATCATTTGGAGGATCTGATGCAGGATGCCGAGGTGAAGCCGGCCGTCAATCAGGTGGAGCTGCATCCGCTGCTTTCCCAAACGGAACTGCGCAGCTACTGCAAAACGCAGGGCATTCAGATCGAAGCCTGGTCGCCGCTGGCTGCGGGCCAGCTGCTGGACAATGAAGTGCTGGCAGGCATCGGCGCCAAATATGGTAAATCCACCGCGCAGGTCATCATCCGCTGGGATCTTCAGCACGAGATCGTGACGATTCCGAAATCGGTCAAGGAGCACCGGATCATCGAAAATGCCGATGTGTTCGACTTCGAATTGACGGCGGACGAAATGCAGCAGATCGACGGGTTGAACCGGAACCAACGGACCGGCGGGGACCCGGATAATTTTAATTTCTAAGCAGCATCTATCAGAGCAAGTATGACCAAACCAATCGCGTATTCCGGCTGACCAGCGGATGCGCGATTTTTTATTCCTTCCCCGGACTCATATCCGGTGCAGCGGATTCAGCCGGTACTGGCTGGGAGTCGTGCCGTGAAAGCTGCTGAAGTGCCGGGAAAACGGGTGGATGGACGGGTACCCCAGCTTTTCCGCAATCGCCGTAATGCTCAAGTCAGTTTCGACCAGCATATGGGCCGCCCGCTTCATCACGAGCTGGTGATGGTAGGCCTTCGGGGTCATCCCCGTTTCGCGCAAAAACAGTTCATGGAAATAGGTGCGTTTCAGACCGCAGAACCGGGACCAGGCTTCCACCGACTGTCCATGCTCCGGACGGCTGTTCAAATACTCGAGCAGGCGGACGATGCGATAATCGCTCGGATGCTGCACGTTCACGGCGTTGTGCCAGGACAGCATCCAGCCGTACAGAAAGCTGTTCACCGTTTCACTGCGGTAATACTTGGATTCGCTGTACATCCTGGCGATCATGGCGATTCCATCATACAAATGGGGATGGGCGCGCAGCGAGAAGACGCTCGGAAGCCGGTCCAGTTCATCGCAGGGCAGTTCGATAGACAATCGGTCAAAAACGAAAGGCTCGGGCGCATGGATGAAAGACCGGCTCGGAGAGAGCGGGTTGGCGTCATCCCATAAATCGAAATACAGATTATACGAAGGCAGCGGATGGGAAGGGCGGATGTGAAAAGCATGCGGCTGGCCCGGGCGCAAAAAAATGAGCGTTCCCCGCTCGATCGGATATTTGACCCCGTCGACCTCCATTTCCCCAGGGCCTTCATTAAACAAGTGGAGGGCATACACGCTGCCTGCGCGCAGATGCTCGTTGCTGCTGCCGTCGTACAGATAACTCATGGAGTCGCCTACGAATGGAGTTATCTCGGTTAAGCCTTTGTTCATATCATGTCTCCCCCGCATTTAGAAGGTGTATGCTTGCTGATTCAAAACGATAGATTGGCGGATGAATTGATAAATCAATGGATGCGTTAACAAAGACGGATCATACATCAAAATGATACGATAAAATCAACGGTACCGGAATAGAATCCAGTAAGAAAAGCGGATGAATTCACAAATAAATTGTGGTGGAGGATATCGGATGAATGACCTGAAGCTTTGGTACGAGGGCCCCGCGGAAGGCTGGGCACAGGGGCTGCCGCTCGGGAACGGCAGAATAGGCGGCGTGATTATATCGGCTCCGCACAAGGAAGTTTGGAGTCTGACCGAGGTCACATATTGGTCGGGACAAGCGGAGCCCTGCCACGGCCCCTCCAATACGAAGCAGGATCTGGAGCGGATGCGTGAGCGCTTTTTTGCGGGCGATTATGCGGCTGGAGACAAGCTGGCGAAGGAGCATTTGCAGCCGCCCAAGCGCAACTTCGGCACGAATTTGAGCCTGTGCGACATCATCCTGGAGTGGCCTGCGGCAGCTTCGGAAGGGGGAGCGGAAATGCGCCGGGAGCTGGATTTACAGCAGGCCGAGGCGCGCTCCGCCGGTACAATGAACGGATACCGGTTTGAACGGGAGACGTTCATTTCCCATGCGGACGATCTGATGGTGTCCCGGCTGTGGAGCGAGGACCCGGCGGGGCTCACGTTCACGCTCCGGCTCGAGGGCCGCACGGAGGAATTCGGCAGTGAAGCCCGGGAGCCGGACATGCTGGCCTTCGCCGGCAAAGCGGTGGAAACCGTGCACAGTGACGGGACGTGCGGGGTGTCCAGCAGCGGAGCGATACGTGTCCAGGCCCGCGGTGGCAGCGTGCTTGCCTCGTCCGGAACGATCCGGGTGGAGCGGGCGGAAGAGGTGTGGGTCTACACCGCCGTGCACACGGATTACCGCCAGCAGGACGATGCATGGAGGGAAGCGGGCTTCCGCCAGCTGGAGCAGGCGCTTGGCAAAGGCTATGACCGGCTCAAGGCAGACCATGCCGCCGATTACCGGCCGCTGCTGGAGCGGGTGCGGCTGGATCTTGGCACGTCAGCGGCGGCCAGCCTGCCGACCGATGAGCGGATGCGCCGGTTCCGGGCGGGCCAGACGGATGATCCGGCGCTGTTCGCGCTCTTCTTCCAGTACGGCCGCTATCTGATGATCGCCGGATCACGCCAAGACTCGCCGCTGCCGCTGCACCTGCAGGGCATCTGGAATGACGGTGAAGCGTGCCGGATGGGCTGGAGCTGCGACTATCATCTGGACATTAACACGCAGATGAACTATTTTCCGGCGGAAATTGCCCATCTTGGCGATTCCCACGAGCCGCTGATGCGCTACGTCCGGGAGCTCGCCCAGGCCGGCCGGTCGGCCGCGCGGCAGTATTACGACGCAGAGGGCTGGGTGGCCCATGTGTTCTCGAACGTCTGGGGCTTCTGCTCGCCCGGATGGGAGACGTCGTGGGGACTGAACGTGACGGGCGGCCTCTGGCTCGCGACCCATATGATGGAGCATTATGAATACGGCTTGGACGACATGTTCCTGGCTGAAGAGGCGTACCCAGTGCTCAAAGCAGCCGCGGCCTTTTTCCTGGACTACATGACCGTGCATCCGGAATTCGGCTGGCTGGTGACCGGTCCTTCCAACTCGCCGGAGAACAGCTTCTATCCCGGGTCTCCGGAGGAAGGAGCGCAGCAGCTCTCCATGGGTCCGACGATGGACCAGGTATTGGTGCGGGATCTCTTCACTTTCTGTCTGAATGCAGCCCGGAAACTGGACGTGGACGCCGAGCTGCAGCGGAAGTGGGAGCACGCCATCTCACTGCTGCCTCCATTACAGGTCGGCCGGCGCGGCCAGCTGCAGGAATGGCTGAAGGACTACGGCGAAGCGCAGCCGGAGCACCGTCATTTGGCCCATCTGTTTGCCCTGTATCCCGGCAGCCAGATCACGCCGCATCATACGCCGGCACTGGCTGAGGCGTCGCGGGTAACGCTGCAAAACCGGATGGAGCGCATCGACCTTGAGGATGTGGAATTTACCGCCGCCTTATTCGGCCTCTTCTTCGCCAGGCTGCATGACGCCAGCCGGGCCGAGCATCATATCGCCCATTTGATCGGCGAGCTGTGCCTGGACAACATGCTGACCTATTCCAAGTCGGGGATCGCCGGGGCCGAGACGAACATCTTCGTAATCGACGGCAACTTCGGCGGGACGGCCGCGATCGCGGAGATGCTGCTGCAGAGCCATGCGGGGGAAATTCATCTGCTGCCGGCCCTGCCGGACAGCTGGCCGGACGGGGAAGTTCGTGGGCTTCGGGCCAAAGGAAACATGGAAGTGGACTTGACATGGAAGCATGGCAAGCTTGTCCAGGCCCGGATACAGGCCTTGTCGGGCGGAACCGTTCAGGTATACTGCGGGGATCGGAGCGTGACGCTGAATTTAACCGCCGGCGAGGTGCATACGCTGGACGGAGCGCTCGCCGCGAATACGGCTGCCGGACGAACAAGCTGAGCCGAGACGAGCTTCGGTGAACTTTAGGCATAAAGGCAATTGCAGCCGTTCGGGCTGCGGTTGCCTTTTCTATATACAAATCATGATTTACGGCCTCCTCAGTACCGGTAATCCTGCATTCTAACCGCAAAACAGGGAAAAATGTACCTTTTGGCTGGAGTGTACCTATACAAATTTGCGATCAAGGCTTTATTATGGAATGTACGCTGCATGAGCAGGCCATACATCTTTCAACCCACAAAATGATAGCGCTATCAAAACAAGGGGGATATCATGCTGAAACGTTCCAGCGTTTTTCGAAATTTTCTGATTTCTTATATCGTCATTCTTCTGATCCCCTGTGTGGGCGGTTACATTTCTTACCTCACCTCGATATCCGTTACACAGTCTATCTCGATCGATAACAGCTTGATTCAGCTGGAAAAGAGCCAGGAGCTGCTGGAGCACCGGATGGCGGAGGTGGAAGGCATGACCCGGCAAATCGCCATCAGCCAGGAAGTGAATATGCTGATGAACGACCGCCATCAAGTGCAGGATGTGTACGGTTTGTGGAAGGCGATGCGGAACGTGCTGACCTTTGGGCAAACCAACGATTTTCTTCAAAACTATTTCATTTATTTGGCCAATTATGATTTGATCCTGACTTCAGGCTCCACTTTTCGGCCGGAGCATTATTATGAATATTTTCATTATGACGATATGTCGTTTGACGAATGGAAGACCCAAGTGCTGCTAAAGACCCACCGCAGCGAAATCAAGCCGTTGACTGCCTATACGGAGAGGGGAATGGGTACTTCCGTCATTACATTTATGCAGTCCTTGCCGCTCGACAGCTTCAACGATTCCTCGCCGGCGAGCGTGGTGGTCATGATCGACGAAAAAACCATAACCGGTTTGCTGTCAGGTCTGACCAAAGGATTTGGCGGATGGGTGCACATCTATGACAGTCAAGGAAATACGCTTGCGCTCCAAGGGAGCGTTCCGTCGTATGTGGACAAATTGAAGGATGACCCGGCTTTTGATGCCAATAAAACGAGCCAATTTTATAAGGATGACCTGGTCATTACAACCCGTTCGGACAAGAATGGATGGGTGTACCAGGCCGGCATTCCCCGGACCACCCTCATGGAGAACGCCAACAAGATCAAGCGCGCAACCTTTATCCTTACCGGAGGGACGATGCTGATCGGCCTGCTGGTCGGGCTGCTGCTGGCGCGTCGTCACAGCGTTCCGATCCAAAGCATGATCGGCATTATCAAAGAACAGTTCGGCCGGGACGAGCTGGAGAAAAGGAATGCGTATGATTTTCTTAGCGGCAATATTGCCAATATGATCAAGACAAACAAACAGCTCGAAGGCGAGCTGACCCTTCAGCTTCCGCTGGTCCGCGACGCTTTCATTAAGCGCCTCATTGCAGGCGAATTCGAATCGCACGATGTCATCGTGGCAGCGGCCAAACAGGCCAACATTTCGCTCGAAAAGGAGAGCGGTTATGCAGGCATTCTCTGCATTAACGGATACTCGGGTATGGACAGCGTGGAAATTTTGAATGAGCTCAGCGCCACACGCCTCCTTGTGAAACAAGCGCTGCTGGAAATCTCGGGTCCGCTGCCGGTATCCGACCTTGGATCCGATAAGCTTGTCGTCTTGTTTTTCTCGCACGAGAACCGGGAACCCGGGCAGGACGAGGAGGAGCGGATAACCGCGCTGATGGAAGAGCTGATCCAGCATCTGTTCCAGGAATACAAGGTTTCCATCCAGGCTGGTTTCGGCGAGTCCTTTGCGACGCTGATGGATGTGAGCCAATCGTTCGAGCAGGCCAAGCAGGCGCTGGAATATGCCGTGTTTGTGAACTCCAAGGGCATGCTGTGGAATCATGAAGCCCGCATCGAAAACACGACGTATTATTACCCGCTCGACGCGGAGCAGCGCCTCGCAAGTACGATCCGGGCCGGGGAAGAGGAGGAGGCCGGGAAAATCATCGACGGCATTTTCGAGCAAAATATCGCAAGACGCGAATTGTCTGTTGAGATGAAGCATCAGCTCGTCGGCGAGATCAAAGGAACTTTCCTCAAGCTGCTCGATCAGAAGGTTTTCCAGGAGACGAACATGGTGGAAACCGTGAAGCGGAGGGTCATCGACATCGGCCCCGCCGAGCCGCTGGATTCCGTTCAAGCGGAAATCAAGAGCATTACCGCCACACTGTGCGGCTATATCGCTAACAAGAAAAAAGACTCCCACGCCAAACTGGTTCAGCGGATGTACCAGTATACGGAGGAAATGTACGCCAATCCCGATCTGACCCTGTACCGGGTGGCCGAATATGTGGAACGTCCGGAAAAATACATTTCCCAATTATTTAAAGAAGTGACCGGGGTCAATTACTCGGACCATCTGATCAAGGTGCGTATGGAGAAAGCTGCTGAACTGCTCAAAGAAAGCAATCATACGGTCGACGATATCGCCGCCCGGGTGGGGTACAACAGCTCCCATTCGTTCCGCCGGGCGTTCAAGCGATTGATCGGCGTCACGCCGAGTGTATACAGGCAAACGCTCGACGAATAGCACCAACGATTGAAAAGCCGCTGGATCCGTTTGAGGACGATGCGGCTTTTGTACGTGCGGAAGCTAAAGCGGAAATATGTACAGCGCTTAGAGCGATGGACCCCCGAAAAAGGGGAAATTGGATGCAAAACGACCGAAGTGTACCTGTTCAAGCGCCCGTTTGATCCACTATGCTCAAGCAAGAAAGAAAACGCTGTCATTTCATCACGCATCCACGCTGATGGCATAGGGGGGATTATTATTCTGAACAAGCAAGCCGCAATTCCAATGAAGCGCAAAAGCAGTACGCGCAAGGTCAGTTACTGGCAGACTGCCGGTAAAAGCATGAAGAAGCATTGGCAGCTCTATCTGCTCGTGATTCCTCCGCTGTTATTTTTCCTTATTTTCAAATACTACCCGATGCTTAACGCAGTCCTTGCATTCAAGGATTATAACGTCATTAAGGGGATTTGGGGCAGTCCATGGGTAGGCTTCAAGCATTTTGAGCTGTTCTTTAAAAATCCGCTGTTTTGGACATTGCTCAAAAACACGCTGCTGCTGAGCGGTTATTTGATCCTTGCCGGTTTTCCGATTCCGATTATTCTGGCGCTGATGATTAACGAAATGCGCGGGAAGAGATTCAAGAAGTTCGTACAGATGGTCACTTTCGCTCCTTATTTTATTTCCACGGTGGTCATGGTATCGATCGTCATGCTGTTCCTGTCCCCAAGGCTGGGCTTCGCCAACGTCGTTCTGAATTATTTCGGGCTTGAATCGGTGAATTTTCTGGGCGACCCGGGCATGTTCCGCTCCATCTATGTCTGGTCCGACATTTGGCAGACGGCCGGCTACAGTGCGGTCATCTATTTGGCGGCCCTGGCGGGCATCGATCCGACCCTGTACGAAGCAGCCAAGGTGGACGGGGCTTCGCGGTTCCAGAAAATCTGGCACGTCGATTTGCCGGGCATCGTTCCGACCATCGTCATCATTCTGATTCTTAACGTCGGCAACGTCATGGCGATCGGTTTTGAAAAAGTATATCTTCTGCAAAATCCGCTGAATCAGGTGAACTCGGAAATTATCGCAACCTATGTGTACCGGATCGGATTGCTGAATGCAAACTACAGCTTTGCCACGGCCGTCGGCCTGTTTAATTCCGTCATCAACCTCATCCTGCTGCTGACCGTAAATGGTTTGGCGAAGAGGCTGACGAACAACAGCATTTGGTAAGGAAGGAGCAAAGGTATGACCATTCAACTCGCAGGAAGAAAAGCAATCAAGGAGTCGAAGGGCGACCGTCTGTTTTTAGGCATCGTCTACACCATTTTGATTTTGGTCGTCCTGGCGGTTCTGTATCCGCTCGTCTACATTTTAAGCAGCTCCATAAGCAGTCCGGCGGCGGTCACCTCCGGAAAGGTATGGCTGTGGCCGGTCGACATTTCGTTTGAGGGCTTCCGCGTGCTTTTCAGCAGGCAGGAAATTATGACGGGCTATTTAAACTCAATTATTTATACGGCGGCAGGCACCCTGATCAGCGTCACGCTGACGGTCATGATTGCCTACCCTTTGTCCCGGAGGTCCCTCTTCGGGCGGAACGTATTCATGATGATCATCACGTTTACGATGATTTTCAGCGGCGGGTTAATTCCCACGTATA
This sequence comes from Paenibacillus sp. VMFN-D1, assembly GCF_003386155.1. Lineage (NCBI taxonomy): Bacteria > Bacillati > Bacillota > Bacilli > Caryophanales > Paenibacillaceae > Paenibacillus > Paenibacillus sp. VMFN-D1. Next base: position 423,222 of record NZ_QRDU01000005.1, read on the forward strand.
TGGTGGTGAAAGAGCTGCACTTGATCGACACAAGGTGGGCGCTGCTGATTCCTAACGCCATCTGGGTATGGCAGGTGATTATCGCCCGCTCCTTTTTTCAATCGTCGATTCCGGGAGAACTGCTGGAGGCCAGCGAGATCGACGGCTGCAGCGATATCCGGTTTATCCGCAGCGTCGTGCTGCCGCTGTCCAAGCCGATCATTGCCGTTCTGGTGCTGATGTACGCCGTTGGGCAGTGGAATGCCTATTTCGATGCGTTGATCTATCTCAGAAGCGCGGACCTGTTCCCGCTTCAGCTAGTCCTTCGGAGCATTATTATCCAGAACAACAGCTCGGGCGGAACGATGGACGCCATGGCGATGGTGCAGAAGCAGCAGCTGGCCGAGCTGTTAAAATATGCGCTGATCGTGGTGGCGACCCTTCCGGTGCTTGTCATTTACCCGTTCGTGCAGCGTTATTTCGTGCAGGGGATGCTGGTCGGATCGGTCAAGGGATAACCTTGAGGTGCTGATTTCGGCACGCCATCCTGATTCTTATTCCATTTCAAATGGAGGTGGTGCCCTTTTTTAAGAAGAGGAAGGCATAAGAAGCTTGCTGCAGAACTATTAAAAAGGGAGCGATTCGATTGAAAAAAAGCCTAATACGAATGTTTATCCTGCTGATGGCCACCTTCATCGTCATCAGCGGCTGTTCCGGCAAAAAGACAGATAGCCCGGACAGCGCACAGGGAGGCGCTACCGCAGCCGACGGAGGATCGTCGAAGCCCGTACAGGTCAGCGTGTTCGCCGTCCAGGAATCGGGAATCGACATTCCGACGAACAAGTTCACCAAATTCGTCGAAGACAAATTCAACATTCAGTTTAAATGGCAGATTAACCCTTCCGACGGAGCCAAGGAGAAACGCCAGATTTCGCTGGCAAGCGGCGATTACCCCGATGCTTATCTGCTGACAGCCTACATCGATGAATTTTCCCAGGCCGACGTCCTGAAATACGGGCAGCAAGGGGTGCTGATTCCTCTGAACGATCTGATCGACCAATATGGGCCCAACATCAAGAAGGCGATGGAAGAGAGTCCTGAAATGAAAGCTCTTGTCACGGCCCCTGACGGCAATATCTATGGGCTTGGGGCTTATACCGAATGCTTCCACTGTTCCTATCCGAACAAAATGTGGCTCAATACGGAATGGCTGAAAAAGCTCAATCTTCAAGAGCCGAAGACCACGGAGGAATTCAGAGAGGTTCTGAAGGCTTTTAAAACGAAGGATCCCAACGGCAACGGCAAAGCCGACGAAGTTCCGCTCAGCGGTTCGACAGAGGACTTCGGCGTCCGCATCATTCCTTATCTGATGAACAGCTTTATCTATGACGATGACCGGAACTATTTGACGATGAGCAGCGGCAAGGTGCAGTCCGCCGCCATTACGCCGGAGTGGAAGGAAGGATTGAAATACGTCAAATCCCTCTATGACGAAGGCTTGATCGACCCGGGCGCATTTACGCAAAATGCTGAGGCCTTCAAAAAAGTCGGCGAAAATGCCGGCGCTGAAATTCTTGGCGCAGGAGCAGGCATGCACCCGGCCATCTTTGTCAATATCGACCCGGGCAACACCCGTTCCGCACACTACAACCCGCTGCCGCCATTGACCGGTCCGAACGGCATCTCGTATGCCACGCATGATGCCGGGGGCGTCACTTCCGGAGCCAAATTCGTGATTACGAATAAAGCAAGCAAAGAAGCGCAGATCGCATTAATCAAAATGGTGGATTATATGTTCACGCCCGAAGGGCAAACCAATGCCGGAACCGGTATGAAGGGCATCGATTGGACGGATCCGGAGCCGGGAGACAAAGCGCTTGGTGAAGGTGTTAAGCCGATGGTCAAAACGATTCCGACGAAGGAAGGCGAGCAGCCGCACAATGCGGGATGGAGCGGAATGGGGCATTTCTACATGCCGAAAGAATACCGCGATACCTGGGTACAGGGCACTGATATATACGCTTCGGACGGCTATGAGCGCAGACTGTACAACGCTACGCTTCTGTACCAAGGACATGAGCCTAAAGAAATTTTCCCGATTTGGTCCGTCTGGATCGACCCGACTGAAATCGACGAAGCCAGTATGCTGCAGACCAACCTGAAAAATTACATTGAGCAAAATGAACTGCAGTTCGTCACCGGCAACAAAGACCTGGACAAAGACTGGGATGCTTATGTGAAAGGCCTGAAAGACCTGCAGCTGGACCGGTACCTGGAAATTTTGCAGACGGCGTATGATAAATTAGCAAAATAATACGATATAACAAGGAACCGGCGGCCGGCAAAGCCTGCTGGTTCCTTTGCGGGATGCCGGTTCTATAACAGACTGGCATCTTCGGCTTTTTCCTTTATTTTTGCAACACGGGCTGCGATTGTAATATTCAAGGATGGAGCAGTCAACGCATCGAAAGGAGCATGGCATGATTGATTCTGGAAATCCGGAGCCGGCCCTGGTCAAAATGATATCACTGGCGGACTTTGGCGAAGCTGAGAGCTTACATGCCAATGCAGGGGCGGCCATGCGGCTTGCGCTCGAGGCAGCCGGTTCGCATGATGGCCCTGTCGTATTGGACGTACCATTTGGAACGTATCATTTTTATCCGGAGCATGCCGTCAGGGCGGCTTATCATATTACCAATACGGCCAGCGAGGAGGAAAACCCGGACGTCACGAAGACGGTCGCGCTGCTGCTAAAGGGGCTTCGCCGGCTGACGCTTGAGGGGAACGGTTCCCTTTTTGTGATCCACGGCAAGCAAACGATGCTGCTGCTGGACGGCTGCACGGATATCGAAATCCGCAACCTGCGCTTCGACTATGCGGTACCGACCGTGACCGAAATGACCGTGGAGCGGCGCGGAGATCATGAGCTCGACGTTTGTGTGCATCCGGATTCTCATTATGAACTGGAAAACGGACGTCTCACTTGGGTCGGCGAAGGATGGAGGTTCCGGGGAGGGCCGGTACAGCACTGTGACATGGCCCAAAACGCCACCTGGCGTGTGGAAAATTGGCTGTCACGGGCTGAACGCATTGAGGAAATCGGCAGCCGGCGGCTGCGGTTTCATTTTGGGGAGGAAGCCGCTCCGCATGTTTTGCCTGGAATGACCGTACAAATGAGAGACGGTATTCGTGACCAGGTCGGCGTACTGATCCTGGAATGCGAGAGGATCCGTCTGATCGGCATGGGCCTTCATTTTATGCATGGGCTGGGCATCGTCGGCCAGTTTAGCGCGGATTTGACCTTCGCCGATCTGGATGTGACGCCGCGCCCTGAGACGGGGAGAACGGTGGCGGGCTTCGCCGATTTTATCCATTGTTCAGGCTGCCGGGGCCGCGTTTCGGTCACGGACAGCCGGTTTACCGGAGCCCATGACGATGCGATCAACGTTCACGGCACATACCTCCTCATCGTCGGCCAACCGGCGCCCGATCAAGTGCGGGTTCGATTCATGCATCCGCAAACGTATGGATTCCGCGCCTTCTTTCCGGGAGACGAAATAGCTTTTGTCGATGCGCACAGTCTTGCGTCCTATGCTTTCGGACGGATCGCCGCCATGGAGATGCTCGATCCCCGCGAGCTGCTTTTGACATTGGAGCAGCCGGCCCCAGCATCGATAGGGGAGCATGATGTGATTGAAAATGTGACGTGGACGCCGGAGGTCGTGATTGCGAGAAACCATTTTGCCAGAATACCGACCCGGGGCATACTGGTGTCGTCGCCGCGGAAGACAGTCATAGAGGGGAACAGGTTTGAACGCATGAACATGAGTGCCGTTCTGGTTGCGGGCGACGCGAATTCCTGGTACGAATCAGGTGCAGTCGCGGATGTGCGCATGGCGGGCAACCAATTTATCGACTGTGGCGGAGAGGAGCATCCCGTGATCCGGATCGCTCCCGAGAATGAGCCTTCCGTGCCGGACGTGCCGGATGTACCGGTCCACCGCAACATCCGGATCGAGGATAACCGGTTCAGAACGGCTCATGCCGTGCTGCTGTCGGCGCGGAGCACGGAAGGGCTGGCCTTTTGCCGAAATGAGATTTTGCTTGCAGGGAAGGCTGGCAGCAAAGACGGGCTGTATTCGGGCGGGCCCTTTCATGGGCTATATCCTGACGGACTTTTTAAGCTGGAACGCTGCAGCGGAGCTGAAATGGCTGACAATTCGGTCGGCTTCATGGTGGCTCCGACAGACGAATAGAACGAGGAATAAAGGAGATGGACGTCATCGACAAGAAAAGACTGATCGTATTTTTGGACAGCGGGGATACGCTGGTGGACGAGTCTACAGAGGTTCGTGACGAAGACGGGATCGTGGTCAGCGCCGACCTGATTCCGGGGGCCGCGGAGATGGTGAAGACGCTGCATTCGCTTGGCTTTACGCTTGCGCTTGTGGCCGATGGAGATGCACAATCCTTTAAAAACGTGCTGAGTCAGCACCGCCTGCACGATTATTTCGATGCGCTCATCATTTCCGAGCTGATCAAGGCTACCAAGCCAAGCCCGCGAATGTTTAAAGCGGCGATCGGCGCGCTGAACGGGTCCGAAGCGGATTTTGCCCGTACCGTCATGGTCGGCAACAATTTAAGCAGGGATATTAAAGGCGCGAACGCCCTCGGCATCATCAGCGTTTTTCAAAGCTGGACGCCAAGGTACCCCCATACGCCGGCAGACGAGTCCGAGCAGCCCGCTTATACAATCAGCGAACCGATGCAGCTCATCGAACTTGTCAACCGGCTGGAAATGGAGCTTGGGGCAGCGGAAACGGGAGGCGGGAGTTCCGAACCCCGGAAAGCACGGCAGGAGCGGCAGGAGTGGCAAGAACGACAGGCAGAGGGGGCCGGGGACCATGCCGCATTCTAAGCCGATTCATCCGCATGCGTATCCCAAACCCATCATCCATACCCGGAGCGGTCTACCCGCATTTCAGGATAAGATTGGCAAGGGACTGCCCGTAACCGTTGCTTTCCTTGGCGGCTCCATCACGGAGGGAGCGGGAGCTTCGGATGCGGATAAGACCAGCTGGCGTGGGCTGACACAGACCTGGCTCAAGGATCGGCACGGCGCCGACCAGGTGGCCTGCATCAACGCCGGCGTCGGCGGCACCGACTCGACCTTCGGCGCGCACCGGCTGCAGGAGCATGTCCTGGAGCACGGGCCGGTCGATCTTCTGCTCGTCGAATTCAGCGTCAACGACGGCACGGACCGCAGCGAGTCGATCCGCGGCATGGAAGGGATCGTCCGCGGCTGCAGGCGGCGCTCGCCGCAGACGGACCTTTGCTTTGTCTATACCGCTGCGGACAAAAATTTAGGACCGGGCGTCCCGTTCAACATCGCCGTACACGAGGAGGTCGCCGCGTATTATGGTATCCCCTCAGTCAACTATGCCTCCGCCATTCAGCAGGGCGTCGAGGAGGGGCGCTGGACATGGAGGGAACTCGCGCCGGATGGCGTCCATCCGAATGACGAGGGCCACGCGCTGTATGCCGGCTTTGCCCGGGAATTCCTGGAGTCTTTCTTTGAGACAAGAGCGGCTGCGACAGCTGAAACCGGTCATGCCACCAGCATTGGAAGGGATGTCCTTTCCCTCCCGCCTTTGGTGGCGGGGAATTACGAGTACGGACGGATGATCCGGGCGGACAGCATTTTAAGCCAAAGAGGATTTGACTACAACGGGCTTCAGCACAAGCCGGTCATGAACTGGCGCTACGATGACGGTCACTTGGAGGCGCTGAGCGAAGGAGCAAGCCTCAGTTATATCGTGACTGGCCGCGGAACGGGACTCTGCCTGTTCATGGGCCCCGACTCCGGCATTCTGGAATACGCCGTGAACGGAGGCCCTTTTCAAGAGGTGAACCTTTTCGACGATTGGTGCAAGCTGGCTTACAGACCCGTGATCATCATGCTGGCCAGCGGTTCCGAACCGGCCGAAATGCAGGTGGAGGTCAGAAACACAGGACGAAAAGACGTGGAGAGTCTGGGAACGCGACTGCAGGTGCTGAGAATCCTGAGCCATTAAAAAGGGATAGCATGTCTCGCTCTGGACGGGACACGTACGCCTCAGCCACGTTCTAGAAAAAAACCAGCCGACTCCCGTCAGGGTTCCGGCTGGTTTTTGGTGTTATTTCACGACCGTTACGGAAAAACGTGAATGTGCTGTACCTACGCTTCTTTACCTGGCTCACGACCTGGCGGGAATATTTCAGCGGCCTCGGGTTCCAGTGTTCGGACACGCTCCAGGTAAGCCGTCACCCGGCGGTCATCTTCTTTGGGATAGGCAAAGCCGAACTTCGCCGCCACTTCTTGCGCCGTGCTGCGGAATAGGTCGGTCATAGTAAACAGTGCGCTCCAAGCATCTTCGTATTGGCCTTTTGGATAGGTGGCCAAAAGCAGTTCCCAGCTCGATTCGGGAATGTATCCCTTTAAGTACTTCCCGTTTTTGCCGGTGCTCACCGAGAACCCGGTAAGGATGCCAGCCTGCCATTCGAGCATCTTGACCAGCATCTCCCGGATGATGTTCAAATGGTCGAGTGCATACAGGATTTCCTGTCTCCACAAGCCTTTGGCGACGTAGGGCGAGACCCACCAAAACTCGTTGCAGCAGTCGGCAAATAGTTTGGCGGTCGGCTGATGTACCCAATATTCCTGATCCGTAGGCTCTGCCAGCTGCGGCAGGCTCTGGTCTTTGTCGAGCAGCACCACGGCCAAGCGGTCACCGCCGTTCCAGTCATCCTTTTTATCGATCGGGCAAAGAGTCAGGTCAATCCGATTGCCATCCGTGAACAGCATGAGATACGGATAAAATCCGTCCATTGCCGGAGGAACGAGCTTCATCTCCTCCGGTTTTTGCATGACGATCCGGTCGCCGAATACGTTAACCCAGTCGGGATCCTGGATAAAAGACCCCACGTCAGTCACGACATACACAATATCGTAATCCTGGAAAACATCCTTCGGTGCATTCGGATTCGTGCGCGAGCCGTTCATCCCAACAGCCCGGATACGCTCGTCGCTTTTGGCTACATTCAAAATCAAATCCAACATTTCTCGTTCGCTTCTCATCCCGGGTACAGCCTCCCTTTTTTATATTCATTTGGAGTTGGGTCATGCTTACAAGAGGCGGTCCACGAATTCGGATAATCCAGCGAACGACGAGTTCACGTTACAAGTGGTCAAGCAGCTTCTTCATGATGATTGTCCTCCTTTTTAGTGGTGGGTGCATCATCGGTAGAACGGAATTGTAAGGATCATGACAGGCGGTATGCCGCCCATACCATAATTACTGACATCTTACCACAAGTTGGTGGAGGGCGGGAAAGCGTGCTGTTTAATTTAGGTGAATTTTCCTGAAGCAAATATCGGTAACATCCCGTTTGATGACCGAACCGTCGGGTGGTCAACGGATAGTCCAAAAATCTGGATTATACAGGGACAGCTGAATGGTCTGTGATAAAGCGAGTTCACAGTTATTTCAGACTGTCTACATATGATGAACAAATTCAGGTTTTGTCTTTTAAATGGTGGACAGAAGTACATATTTTTTCCTAACTGTTGAGTTCTATATATAGTAAAAATATTTATGATTAGTACTATATACAGGGATTTTAGAGTAGATCCGCTAGCAGGTGAATATATATATCGAGTCCATCTTTTGTAAGACAAAGTATGAAATTGTCCATTGAGGAAGGACGGATTTTATCCTCACTGAGGTGGCCGAGAGGGAAATGCTTTTCATTTCACAATAAAAGGGACCGGGCTTGCAAACAACAGTTATTTAAATGCATTTCGAATAGCTGCAGCATCGAAGTCGTTTGTAATTTTGTATGACCTAGCTGCATTTTTAGGCACGGCGGCGTTGTATTCGAAAGCATTTATATAGTCGTTGTCATAGAGAGTCAGCCCGTAAGCTCTTCCCTTGTCCTTTGTTTTCAGGGTCATCCAGTAGGATTCGGTAAATTCGATGTCAGATGCTCTGGATTTTTTTAATTTCGCCGCAGAAAGAGAGTTCAATATTTCATTGATTTCTTCCGAATTCGTTACATTTTTGATGTGCTCACCCTGCTGATCGCGTTTGATAACTTCAATGGACGCAACATTGTTGGTATCGAGCTTATCCAGTACAGCTTCTTGGAGCGTAAAGGTTTTTGGTGAAAAGTAGAAAATCCCCAAGCCGACCACGATGAGGACGGCGGCCGCAAGGTATACGAGTCGTTTCATCACTTCATCCCCCTTCGTTCTGACCAATCACGTAAAGTATGCTGCGGATTTGAAAATTTACTTTTACTCCCAATTCTATAAATAATGAGAGGCATAAATCAAGCAAAAACCAAAATTTATAAATTGCTTCAATATAAGCCTAGGGCAACCAACGGAACGCCTAATCGAGCCGTATCTGTTTCGGGGAAACATTCAATAAGAAAAGCCTGCAGCCATTGGCTTTTTTAAAGGCATGGTTGATTTCGGCTACTCCGAAATCTCGGCCCTGGGGTTGAACATGCCCCCTTACACAAGCCTATCATACCCTGATATCCGAACAAGGATTTGCCGCTGCGCGTTCCTCCTTGTTCGGATAGTTCAACTACTCCGGCGGCGCGGTGCGCCTGGCGGAGCCTCCAGTTGAACTAACAGGGGAAGCATGATCGAGAAGGTGATCGATATGATGCGCATGTTCCAGGTGGCAAGCCTAACGGGCCGGTGATTAGACTAAAGGGAGCGAATCCGAGATGACATGATATCTTTCAAACTTTGATCTATACATGGATGCAATAAAACAATGGCTTTAACACAAGCAGCCTGGCCAAAGGCCAGGCGCTGATCAGTCTGAGGCGAGTTCACGGCCAAAGCCTTCCGGAACTATTCCTTCCCCGTCGAGAGATGGGGAAGAGGGCCATCCCACTCGTCTAACGTCTGGGTTTCGCCAATCATCCCTGGACTTGTGGTTTCCGAGTCCAGCCAAGTTCGCCGTACCAAACAGAAAGCTGCCTGGCCAGGGGCCAGGCGCTGATCAGTCTCAGGCGAGTTCAAGGTCAAAGCCGTCCGGAACGAGCCTATTCCTTCCCCATCAAGAGAGGGGGAAGGACCTCACAAACGTGGAAGTCAACGGAAAAGTGGTTCCAAGAGGAGGCGGGAATTGGGGTGGAAAGTCTACGTGCCGCCTTTGAGACCGGGTTCCAACCACCTTATCGATTCCAAGGAACCCGGTCTCAACAGCGGCTGAAACCCCAATCCCGCCCCTCCCACGCGCAAACGTATGGGTTTCCTCCACTCACTCCTCGCACTTACCCCACGCGCCAAACGTCTGGGTTTCGCCAGCCATCTAGACAGCTCGGCCATATCCAATCCACTCACAGACTTACCACATTCGGTTTTGCCATCCCCGCACACACCCAGTCCTTCCTCAGCTCTTGATCGCCCCCATCATGATCCCCTTCACAAAATACCGCTGCACGAAGGGATACACGAGAATGATCGGCAGTGTGGCGACCATGGTCACCGCCATCCGGATGCTCTCGCTTGATACCGGGATGCGCTTGGAGCTTTGGGCCAGCTGCTGGGCGTCGGACATCATGCTGGCTGTCTGGAACTGGTTCAGGATTTTGACCAGCACGGCCTGCAGCGTCTTCAGCTCGGGTTTGTAGGTGTACACGTAGGAATCGTACCACGAGTTCCAGTGGCCGATGGCCAGAAACAGGCCGATGGTGGCCAGCACGGGAACACAGAGCGGCATGATGATGCGGAAAAAGATTTGCAGGTCGTTCGCCCCGTCGATTTTGGACGATTCCTCGATCTCACCGGGGATCTGCTCGATAAAGGTTCGGACCAGAATCATGAGAAACACGCCGATCAGGCCGGGGAAAATATACACCCAAAACGAATCGATCAGCCCGACGGATTTGATGACCATATAGGTCGGAATCAGGCCGCCGCCGAAATACATCGTGAACACGAAAAAGAAGGAGAAGTACTTCCAGCCGATCAGGTTCCGTTTGCTGAGCACGTAGGCCAGCATGGAGATGCAGAAGATGGACACGGCCGTGCCGACGACCGTCCGCAGCACGGTGATTTTGATGGCGCTCCAAATTTCCGGGTTGCGGAAGATGGTCATGTAGCTTTCAAAGGTCGGCACGCGCGGCCAGAAATACAGCCCTCCTTTTAACGTGTCCGTCGCGTCGTTCAGGGAAATGACGAAGATGTTCCAGAACGGATAGAACGTCGCCAGGAAGATGATGGCCAAAAAGACGTACAGTGAGGCATCGAACAGATGCTCGGGGACCGTTTTGCTGTTTTTCATATCGTAAACCTCCCGGGTCGATTAGAATAAAGACTGGCCGTTGAGCCGCTTGGCGATGCCGTTGACGATGATGACGATGATAAAAGCGACGACGGAGCTGAACATACCGACGGCCGAGGCATAAGAGAACATGCCGTTCTGGATACCGTAGCGGAACGAATAGGTAGACAGCACATCGGAGTAGTCGCGCGTCAAATCGTTGCCGAGCAGGAAGTGCTGGTCAAAGCCGGCATTTAGAATGCCTCCGAGGGCAAGGATCAGCAAAATGACGATCGTTGGCTTCAGGTGCGGCAGCGTGATGTAACGGATCTGCTTGAAGCGGCTGGCACCGTCGACCTTGGCGGCTTCGTACAGCTCCTGGTTAATGGAGGAGATGGCGGCCAGATACATGATCGAGTTGTAGCCCATGTCCTTCCACGTGTTGCCGATCGCGACGATCCACCAGAAGTAGGAGCCGTGCTGCAGGAATAAAACGCTCTCATGCGTAATATGCAGAAACTTCAATATGCCGTTGATTGCGCCGTCCGAGGACAGCAGCGTCACGATAATATTGGCCGCGATAACCCAGGAAATAAAATAAGGCAGATACGATGCGGTCTGCACCGTCTTTTTAAAGCGAACACTCCGGATTTCGTTGATCGCGATGGCAATGAGGATCGGCATCGGAAACGAGAACAGCAGTGTAATTAAAGTCGACGCCAGCGTGTTGCGCATGACGATGAGAAAGTCGCCGTTGTTGAAAAAGTACTGGAACCACTTGAATCCGACAAATTCGCTGTGAAACAGCGTATGCCAGAAGCCGCCCAGCGTCGGCTGGTAATTGACAAAGGACATGTACAGCCCCACCATGGGCGTATAAGCGAAGATGAGCGCCCAGACGATCGCGGGCAGCATCATGAGGAACAGATACTTCTGTTGTTTGACGGTCACCCACAGCTTGCGCCGGGGGATCGGGAGCTCCGATCTTTTCTGTAAAGCCAGTTCGGTTTTCATAGGGGGCACCTCGCATCTTAAGTTAACTCAAATTATAAAACCCGCAAAAAATGAGTGTCGATACGCCATTGTAACGAAAGATGCTTGAAAATGACTTACATTTGTGAGGACCCTTAGTTAAGTAACGGGAAACCACTATAATATAGAAGGAACTAAAGTTTTCTATCGTTATCGCTTGATTCACGGGGCATTTCCGTGTCAGAAAAGGACTTTCTTTAGTTCATTTCTATATGAACGTTAGCAAAAGGGGACTGGAGGGGTAGACCATGTACAGCATTTTTCTGGTAGACGACGAAGAGCTGGAGCTTGAGATGATGAGGGACTATATCCGCTGGGAAGAAATGGGGCTCTATGTCGCAGGCACGGCCGTCAATGGACGGGATGCCGTGGAGAAGATCGAGGCGATCCAGCCCGACATCGTGCTGACCGACGTGCAGATGCCGCTGATGAACGGCCTCGACCTGGCGCGGCATATCCGGGAGCGTTATGACTGGATGCAGCTCGTGTTCCTGACGGGACACGACGAATTTGATTACGTCAAATCGGCTTTGAACGTGGGGGCCGTCGGGTATTTGCTGAAACCGCTCGATCTCAGCGAAATTGTAAGCGTTATCGAAAAAGTGAAGCATCAATGCGAGGAAGTGCGGATGAAGAACCGTTCGATTCGCGTGACCCGCTCCCATATTTTGAAGGAGCTGGTCCATGAATCCGATGCGGAGCGCACCGGAAATCTGGCCGCCAGCTTTCGCCGGCTATCCCGCCACCCGGAGGGGCAGATGTATGCGCTGGCCCTGCTGCAGCTAGACGGGATCAGCGCCGAGGCACAAAGCGTATCCGTGGAAGACGGACGCGACCAGGTGTCCGAGCTGGTCGGGGAATGGCTGGCCGAGAAACGAATAGACGCCGACATCGTCCTGTTCAAAGAAGGAGAGATGGGCCTATTTATGGACGCTGCGGCCAAGCCGGGTGAGTATGGTTGGAACGACCTGCTGGAGCGTATCAGGCAATCGCTGCATCTTACGGTAACGATCGCCACGGGACCGCAGGAGGAACCGTTGACGGGAATTCAGGCGCTGTACCGGCAAACACGGGTCATATTAGCGGAGCTATTTTACACCGGAAAGGGAAAAGTCATCGGGCCGGAGGACGTTCGGCAGTCCAAGGGGGGGGAGACGCCGGTGCTTGCGGAGAAGGAATGGATCGAAGCGCTGGACGGGCATGATCTGAACCGGGCGGGTGAGATTTTAAGTGAGCAAATCGCCAAGCTGGTGGCGCAGAGGGTTGCGAAAAACGAGGTGTGCGGCGCGGCCATCGGCTGGATCGAGCACCTACTGGATCATATTCACGAGCCGATTGCGGAAAGCCATAAGCGCGCGGAGCTGTATCATACCGTGTATGGCTGTCAAACCATTTACGAGATTGAAGCGCTGGTGATGGACTACGCCAAGCAGGCGGCGGACTCAGTCCGGCAGCGGTTTGCGGACAAGAACGCCAAGCTGGTGCACCAGGTGCGGACGATGATCGACCAGAACTTCCATCAGCCGATTACGATTAACAGCCTGTCGGACCAGGTGTACCTGTCGCCGAACTACCTGCGGTCCATTTTTAAAGAAAAAACGGGGATGACGATTCACGACTACCTGACCCAAATCCGCCTCGACAAGGCCAAAAGCTACCTGGCCGACGAATCGCTGAAGGTGCAGGACATCGCCCAGATGGTGGGTTACGAGAGCACGTCCTACTTTATTTCCTTATTCGTGAAAAACCAAGGAGTCACGCCGAATGAATACCGAAAACATCTCCTTCTGGGATAAAATCGCCGCACGCATTCCGTTCACCCGGACAGGCAGGCTTGCCCGCCCGCGCCTGCGGCACAAATTTTTCCTCATCTTTCTGATCGTCATTATTCTGCCGTTCTCCATTCTGATCTATTATTCGTATACGTCGACCCGCAGCACGATTACGAAGCAGACGTATACCGCGCTCAATGTGACATTGGCCCAGATCAACACCAACGTGGAGAAGCGGCTGGATTACTATAACCAGCTGTCGAACATTTTGTACATGGATGCCCAGCTGCGCAATTATTTATCGACGGATTACGAGCAGGCGTTTTATTATTTGGACGCTTTTCAATACATCAACCGCACGCTGCCTTCGCTGATGACGCTGAATTCCAACATTCAGAACATCACGATCTTTACCGGCAACAAAACGCTGTACTCCGACGGCCAGTACGTGAAATATATGGAGGAGCTGCCCGCCGAAATCAAGGAAAAGGCGCTGAAAGCCGCCGGAAGCACCGTCTATACCCATACGGATGACTATACAGCGCCGGATGCGCATTTTACGCTGGCCCGTTCGCTGAGTTATTTCAGCCTCCAGCATCCCTACGGGATTTTAACGCTGGACATTAGCGACAACGAGCTGTACTCCCTCATCAAGATGGAAAACAACAACAAAAGCGTCTACATTATCGACGAAAATGGAAGGATCATCAGCACGGGGGATCAGAACCTGGCTTCCAGCCTGCTGTACGACCTCTATCCCATTCAAAAAGAGCTGAGCGGGAAATCGGGTCACTTTGACTTGAAACTGAACGGGCAGGAGCGCTTTTTCACCTATAACAAGCTGAGCAACGGCTGGAGTACGGTCATTACCGTGCCGTATGACGAGCTGCTGTCCAACACGAACAAGGCTACGGGAAAAATCATCTGGTTCTCCGCGATCACGATCAGCATCGCCATTCTGCTGCTGTATTTCACCACCAAGGTGCTGACCAAACGGATCGAGGTGCTGCTGCAGCAGATCCGCAAGGTGGAGCGGGGCGACTTCCGCCTTTCCATCAAACCGATGGGGCATGACGAGATCGGCCAGCTGTCTTTTGCCTTCAATAAAATGGCCTCAACGATCCAGAATCTGATTCAGGACGTGTACGTGAAGGAAATCGCCATGAAGGAGTCGGAGCTGAACACGCTGCAGGCGCAGATCAATCCGCATTTTCTGTATAACACGCTGTCGTCGATCTCTTCGCTGGCCTTGAAAGAGGGGGCGGGGCAGGTCTACCGGATGGTCAACTATTTGGCGAAGTACTACCGGGTGTCGCTGAACAAGGGAAAGCGGATCATTCTGGTGGAGCAGGAAATCAATCTCGTCAAAAATTATGTGGCGATTCAGGACATCCGCTTCCGGGACAAGCTGCATATGCACTACGACCTCGATGAAGAGCTGTTCCAGCGGACGACGATCAAGCTGATTTTGCAGCCTTTTATCGAGAACTGCATCAACCACGCGATGTGGGACGAGTCGGGTGTTAACATTAACGTCAAGCTGAAGCGGGACGGGCATGACATGCTGCTGCAGGTCATTGATGACGGCGCCGGGATGACGGCAGAACAGCTGGACCAGGCAATGCAAAAGAGTGACAGTCCTTCCGGCGCTTCCGGCTACGGTATCAAAAACGTGGATGACCGCATCAAGCTCACTTATGGCGGGGAATACGGGGTGTCCATGTTCAGCAAACCGGGCATCGGCACCGCCGTCACGATCCGGATACCGCTCGATCCGCCTCCCTCTGCCGCAAAAGCACCGGGATGAGAAGCCGCCTTGAAACGATGAAAGACGTTTTCCATTATGAATTGTAATATTGCGTTATAGCTAATTGAACTCCCCGTTTTTACAATTAGACATGTATTCGGGAACAAGAATATGACGACTTCAGAAAGGGGTTCAGGCAATGAAAACGATCAAAGGGATTCTCGCGGCAGCCCTCGTTATGACAGCGCTTACCGGTTGCGGCAGCGGAGGAGGCGGGAAAGCGGCATCCAGTGATGACAAAGGCGCGGCCGCGGACAGCAATGCGCCGATTACGCTGACGTGGTTCGATAAAAATACGGGGGATGCGTTCAACAATCCGGTGGCCAAAGCGATTACGGAAAAGACCGGCGTCACGGTCGAAATTCAGCAGCCGACCGGCAACCCGGTGGAGAAGCTGAACCTGATGCTGGCGAGCGGCGACCTGCCGGACGTCGTCATGCTGGACCGCGGCAGCGACATCATGAACAAATATATTTCATCGGGCGCGATTATCCCGCTGAACGATCTGATCGACAAGTACGGTCCTCATATTAAAGAAATGTACGGTGACACCCTGGCCAAAACGAAAAACGACGACGGCAAAAACTATTATTTTGCCAATTGGTACGGCCTTGAGAAATATCCGGTCTTCGGCTTTATGATGCGCATGGATATAATGAAGGAGCTCGGCGTCGGGGACAAAGTGAACAACGGCGAACCGTTTACGGCGGAAGAGTTCGAGAACTTTCTGGTGAAGTTCAAGGAGAAGTATCCGACGATCGACGGCAAGGAATCGATCCCGATGACGCTGAACGGCGAAAATATCGGCAGCGTATCCGGCACCTTCAAAGGCATGTTCGGCATGATGCCGTATTATGAAACGAATGGAGAGCTGAAGAAGGATATCCGCGATCCGCGTTACCTGGAGATGGTGAAATTCCTGAACTCCTTGTACCGCAAAGGACTGCTCGACAAGGAATGGGCGACGATGAAAACGAAGCAGTTCGAGCAGAAGCTGGCGGGCGGCAACGTGTTCGCTACGGCCGAAGCGCTGTGGAACGTGGGCAACCCCAACTCGCTGCTGAAATCGGAAGCGTCCGATCCGGCCAAAGCCGACGATCGCCAGTTCTATCAATATAAAGTGCTGGCTCCGGGCGTGAGCGCCGACCAGACGACGTACGGTCCGAAGAGCTCCCTAGGTTGGGACGGCGTAGCGATCACCCGCTCAAACAAGGATCCGGAGCGCACGATGAAGCTGCTGGACTTCCTGGCCAGTGAGGAGGGGCAGTACCTTCTGATGTGGGGCGTGGAAGGCAAGGACTGGGATATGAAGGACGGCAAGCATGTGCCGCGTCCGGAAGTGCTCGATGCGTTCAAGAAAAACTGGGATGAGGCATCCCGGACGACAGGCATCCGCAAGTGGACGTGGATGATCAAGAACGGGCCGGGCTCCGACGGCACGCCTTACGACTTGATCGGCCGCTTCCAGTCTGATCCGGTGACCGATCTGGCGATCAAAAACCTGGCCGATACCTCCTTTGACACGGCTCCGTACGACAACCTGGGACCTGCGGGCGGCACGCCGGAAGCGATCATGGATACGAAGGTCAACGATACGATCAACAAATATTTCCTGAAGATGGCCCTGGCTCCGACCGAAGAGCAGGTGACCGAGCAGTACAACCAAATGATGAAGGAAGTCGAGGCGGCTGGCCTCTCCAAACTGGAGAAAATCTACACCGAGAACTATAAGAAGCGCCAGCAGCTGTGGACGGAGTCTAAATAACGCAAGCGGGGGAGGAGAAGACGGCCTTTGTCTTTGGCCTCCCTTTTTTTTTCGGGGCGCAGGCCGTGATGGCTTGCACGCCCGAAGCTAGCGGGAAACGAACCATTTTCAAACGGTAAAGGATGAGAGACGATGGGAAATGTAGACATGCAGTTTGAGTTTGAGGAAAAACGCCGGATCTTTGCGATTCATACGCAGCGCAGCTCCTACGTGTTCGGGATCAATGAACGGGACCGGCTGCAGCATCTGTATTGGGGCGAGCCTGTCACGATCGACGACTGCGCGCCGCTGCTGCGAGGGCGGTCGCACAGCTCCTTTGACGCCGAAGTGGATATGGAGGCCGAGGAGTACAGCTTCTGGGGCGGGGTCAACTATGACGAGCCTTCCCTGAAGGTGCGCATGCGGGACGGCGTACGGGACCTTTCGGCAGGCTATGTGCGTCGTGAAATCCGCGAGGAGGACGGCCGGCCGACGCTGGTCATTGTGCTGAAGGACCGGGTTTACCCGCTGGAAGCCCATCTGCTGTACCGGGTCATCCCGGAATACGACCTGATTGAGCGTTCCGTGCGCATCGTCAATACCGGCGGAGACGACATCGTCCTCGAGAGCGTACAGTCGGCCGCCTGGAGCTTACCGGACCTGCGGGATTATCGATTGACGCATGTCACCGGCAAATGGTCGGGCGAATTCCAGCTTCGCCGCAACGTGCTGAGCGAGGGGAAAAAGGTGCTGGAGTCGCGCAGAGGCTTCACCGACAGCCACGCCAACCCATGGTTTGCCGTCGATGAAGGCCAGGCGACGGAAACGGACGGCCGCATCTGGTTCGGGGCGCTTGCCTGGAGCGGCAACTGGAAGATTACCGCAGAGAAAACGGTGTTTAACCATGTCCGGGTGACCGGCGGGATCAACGATTTCGACAGCGAGTGGGTGCTGGGAGCCGGCGAGTCGTTCGATGCGCCGTGGTTTGTCGGCGGGTACACGGCCGGCGGCTTCGGCGGCATGAGCCGGAATCTGCATCAGTACCAGCACGCGTACGTGCTGCCAGGCTCTGAGCCGCGCAAGGTGCTGTACAACTCCTGGGAGGCGACGTATTTCAACGTGAACGCCGCAGACCAGATGGCTCTGGCCGAGCGGGCCGCGCGGATGGGCGTCGAGCTGTTCGTCGTCGACGACGGCTGGTTCGGCCAGCGGAACCACGACCGGGCCGGATTGGGCGACTGGTACGTGAATAAGGAGAAGTTTCCGAACGGTTTGGGCGAGCTGATCGGCAAGGTTCACGAGCTAGGCATGGAGTTCGGCATCTGGGTCGAGCCGGAGGCGGTCAATCCGGACAGCGACCTGTACCGGGCGCACCCGGATTGGGTGTACCATTTTGAGACGCGGCGGCGGACGGAGCTGCGCAACCAGCTGCTGCTGAACATTTCGAAGCCGGAGGTCAAGGCGTACATCCTCCAGTTCATGACCGAGCTGCTGCAGAACCACCGCATCAAGTTCATCAAATGGGACATGAACCGTACGGTCACCGAGCCGGGGATGAAGGACCATCCGCTGCACCGGCAGAAGGAGCTGTGGATCCGCCACGTCCACAGCCTGTACGAGATTTGGGCCGAGCTGCGGCGACGGTTCCCGCATGTAGAATTCGAGACGTGCGCGGGCGGCGGCGCGCGGATCGACCTCGGCATCTTCCGGTATGCCGACCAGTCCTGGCCGAGCGACAACACCGACGCGTTCGACCGCTTAAGCATCCAGGAGGGCTTCTCGTACACGTATGCGCCGCGAATGATGACCTGCTGGGTGACGGAGTCGCCGACGGGCATGAACAAGCGGAACGTGTCGCTGAAGTACCGCTTCCACAGCGCGATGATGGGCACGCTTGGCATCGGCTCCAACCTGAACGAGTGGAGCGACGAGTTGATCGAGCAGTCCGGCGAATTCATCCGCCAGTACAAGGCGATCCGCCCGCTCGTGCAGTTCGGCCGCCAGTACCGGCTGGCCGATCTCCAGCACAAGGGCGTCACCGCCGTGCAGTACGTCGATGAAGCCGGCACGGACAGCGCCGTGTTCGCCTTCCTGCATTCGCAGCGCCTCGGCGAACCGCTGCCGCGGCTGCGCCTGCAGGGGCTGCAGGCGGATCGGGCGTACGCCATCGAGGGGCTGCCCGGCAGCTGGAGCGGACGCGCGCTGATGAACATCGGGATTGAGCTGCCGCTGCGGGGCGATTTTGACAGCCTGCTGTACCGGGTGACGGCGGTGGAGTAGGCGAATGCTGGCTGGTGGCCGGTAGCTGGCCGGCAGGTTGTAGGCCGCCCCAGCTGATGGAGTGTAACGACAACCGTTTCCGGGCCGGTTGGCAGTCGCAAGGCCGCTGGTCAACAGCCGTACAAAATGAAGCGAGTAAACGGAAGGACGCCTCCAGGCTGAAATGGCCGAGGCGTCCTTTACTGTTGTCGGAGGAGATGTAGTGAGCCGGGGAACGAGTCGCTGCTGTCACATCAGCTTGACCTTATGCAATTTCGGATATTGGCGAAGCACGGACTCGGGCGAATCTCCGGTTTCATGCTTCAAATGCTGGTTGAAAAAAGCCAATGTCACAGATTCCGTGATCGCCAGACATTCTGCGGCTGAAGTGCTGCCTTGAATGCCTATGAAGCGGTGGAATCCGGCACCCACAAATAGTCCGATATCCGTAAATTTCATATGGGCGCTGCCTTCGATTGAATATAAGCTGCCCGATGCTTTCAACGTTTCGGCGAGTCCAGCGGCCGCTTGTTCCTGCTTCTTATAAATATCGATATAATTTTCTTTGCTTCCATATGCTGACGCCACGGCTTCCTGCTCTTCAGCAGGCATATCCTCCCACTTTTTCATCGAGGCTTCATGCTTCTGGATCATCTGGACGCCAGTTTCATCATTGGCAAGCATTAAGAAAGGGGCGATACGATTCTTGTCCTTAGGGACAGTATAGACTGAGCCATCCAGGTTAACGACGGCTTTGATTCTGCTATCGTTCAATGCCAGATCATATGCCGCCGCGCCGCCCAGCGAATGGCCGATGACGCCGATTTGACCCAGATCGAGCTTCCCTGCAAAGATTGAGTCCGTTGTTCCGGTGTTCATTTCAACCAGCTTATCGATCACGGAACCGACATCGTCAGCCATAATGCGGGCGACAATTTCCCGAGGATCGCCTTGATCAAAATTTACCGTCGCGTCCCGGTCCGTGACGATTCCGCCGGAAAGCTCGGTTGCCGACGATACGTAGGTATGGTTAACGGCCACGACGATGTAGCCATGACTGGCCAAATCCTCACACTGCGAAGTATGCACTTCCATGTTCGTACCGGCGCCATGGGAGAAAAAAATAACGGGATAGCGCGCCTGTTTATCGGATATGGGCAGACCTTCTTGCGTATGGGTTTGAACAAGCCGCAGATGGCTGAACATAAAATCAGGCATCCCGTAGGCTGCGGTGAACGTCTTTATCAATTCAGGTGAATCGTGAAAATAAGCAGCATACGGCTTGGCTTTATCCTTTGACGCAGGATAATATATTTTAACCGCCAATTCCCGCTTTTTGGCCGATCCCTGCAAAAAGGGTTCGAGACGCTTTACATCCGTCAAATCAACATATTGAATCCCTACATCATAGCTGCCTGTGAGCTTGGGGAGCTTAAAGACGGGAAGAGCATATGCCAAGAGGCACGTTAACGCGAGGGATAGCACGGACAAGACGATCGTAAACCCCTTCAGAATTTTCAGGATCTTGGACTCCGGGAACTTGAACGCAGCTCTCGCTAGAGCGTAAATCGTAAAAAGAATAACAAAAATGTAAGAGAACATCATCTGATAACGGAATCCCTCAATGGCACCGTGAAGGGCAAGCGCGATCCAATGAAGGCCTGTCAGTCCTAACAAAATGGTCTTAGACGATTTATTTCTCGGGCCTAAAATTAAGGCAATCAAATTCACAATAATCAACGCTAATTCAAATACTCTCATTTGGCTTCCTCCTTTGAAGCCCAATATACTGATGAATCCTAACGTACCTTTATCGTATTTCTAACAAAGTTCTTAATTTTCATATTTTATCGATTTCGCTGTCTTTGGCCGACAAAAATAATCACGGGAACGGTTCCCTTCGCTAGAATTTGGCGCAAGACCTCCTGACCCTCGATTTGCGGGAGCATCAGTTCCAAAATAACCAGCTGGTATTCATGGTTCTGAAACTCCCTTCCCAACTCATCCCTTCCGCGTCCCACGGTATTCGGAGGGCGACTTGCCCATGATTTTTTTGAACAGGCGCGAGAAGTAATATGGGTCCTGGAACCCGAGTCGGTGGCTGATTTCCTTTACGCTTTGCCCGGTTAGGTCCAGGTGCCTGCAGGCCAGCTGGATTTTCAGCCGCAGGTAGTAGTCGATCGGCGAGTAGCCGGTCGCCTCCTTGAAGCGCTGGGTAAAATGCGGAACCGACACACGCGCCTGCGCAGCAAGCTGCTTCAGTGTGACGGTGCCTTCCAGGCGGTCCATCATATATCGCACCGTTTGCGTGATATCGTGCTGGCTGTGGCGGAAAATCCCATCCTGCGGCTGCAGCCGGCACAGCCTCAAAATCGCCGCGAGGTGATGCGCCAGCTGCGATACATAGATGATGTGGTTCAGCGTATATCCCTGCTCCAGCAGAGCATATCCTTCCTGGAACAGCTCCGTCAGCTGGCGCGCTTTGTCCGGAGGCAGGGTGACGGGAAGGGAGGCGGCGGTTTTAACCGGACGGGAAGGCGGCACTGTCAGGTCCCCGCCGTCCGAGGTTCCCGGTGCACCCACACCGATATTATTCCATTCATCGGACTCGCTAACATGCGTAGTGGCTTCCTCGGCCTCTGGCCCGTGCCCTGACTCGTGTACTGGCTCATGCCCTGACTGGTGCCCTGGATTGGGTCCCAGGCCAAATCCCTCAAAAAACGCCTCTGTCTGCTCCCCCTTGAAATGCCACCAGTAAATGCTCCACGGATGCTCCTCCGACGAGCCATAGGCGTGGGAAGTCCGCGCGGGAATCACGATGGCCTGGCCCTGGCCGACCGGCTGCGCCCGGCCGCTTCCCAAGCGGTACCAGCCTTCTCCTTCCATGCAAAATATGACGATGACCGCTTCGCTGCCTTCGGGCCGCTCCCGGTAATGATGCAGCGCGCGCGGGAAGTATCCGGTATCGGTCACGTAGAGGGGACGGACCAGCGGATGCGATGACGCCTCCATCAGAATATGATCCGGCAGGACGATGAGTTTCTCGGATTTGAATCCGTCGGGTTTTCGTATCTTCATAGTATTTACTATGGTGTGGTCCGTGTCCTATGTCAATGGAAACCTCCGTCTCAACATGCCCTATCGACACTGAAAAATCATAATATAATCCATCATTCCCATGAGATCGTGAATGGAGGGCGTCGCCGCTTCCTTTTAAGATGAGGATAGAGTTTTGAAAGGTTCCCGAATGCAGACATCACCATTGCAATTATTAATGCGTCCAAGCGAAAGAAAGGATGAGTCAGCATGGCCAAAGCGCCTGAAGAAGTAAAGGTATGGGAGGAGCGGGTGGAAATCCCGACTTACGAGGCAGGCAAGCCCGATCCGAACCCGATGTTTTTGGAGAAGCGTGTGTATCAGGGAAGCTCGGGACGGGTCTACCCGCTGCCGGTCATCGATAAAATTTACGACGAAAAGGTTTCGAAATCGTATCGTATCATCTTTTTGGAAAATGAGTACGTGCAAATCCAGGTCATGCCTGAGATCGGCGGACGGATTTACCGGGCGGTCGACAAGACGAACGGGTACGACTTTGTCTACCATAACCAGGTGATCAAGCCGGCGCTGGTGGGCCTGGCCGGACCGTGGATTTCCGGCGGGATCGAGTTCAACTGGCCCCAGCATCACCGCCCGAACACGTTCGGCGAGGTAGAGCATACGATCGAACATCATCCGGACGGAAGCGCAACGGTATGGGTCGGGGAAATCGACCGCATGTACGGCACCAAGGTGACGACCGGCTTCACCCTGCATCCGGGCAAGGCCTACCTCGAAATTCAGGCCCAGCTGTACAACCGGACAGCGGCGCCGCAGACGTTTCTGTGGTGGGCCAACCCGGCGGTCGCGGTCAACGACCACACGCAGTCCGTGTTTCCGCCGGACGTGCATGCGGTGTTCGACCACGGCAAGCGCGATGTGTCCAAGTTTCCGATCGCCACGGGCACGTATTATAAAATGGACTACTCCGCCGGCGTGGACATTTCCAAATACAGCAACATTCCCGTGCCCACCTCCTACATGGCCTACCACTCGGACTATAATTTTGTCGGCGGCTACGACCACGGCGTCGGCGCAGGGCTGCTGCATGTTGCGAACAGGCATGTGTCGCCAGGGAAAAAGCAGTGGACCTGGGGACACGGGGAGTTCGGCCAGGCATGGGACCGCAATCTGACGGACGAGGACGGTCCGTACATCGAGCTCATGACCGGCGTCTACACCGACAACCAGCCGGATTTCAGCTGGCTCGCGCCGTACGAGGAGAAGAGCTTCAAGCAGTATTTTATGCCGTATAAAAAGATCGGTCTGGTGAAAAACGCCTCCATCGACGCGGCCGTAAACCTGGAGACGGCGGACGGGCAGGCATTAGTTCAGGTTTACGCCACTTCGGTGTTTGAACAAGCGCGCGTGCTGCTGAAGAGTGCTGGGCAGATCGTTCTGGACAAAACGGTGAAGCTGTCGCCGAGCGACGTGTTCCAGGCGGAGGTGAACATCGGTGCCGAAGTCCGGGAAGAGGAGCTGCGGGTCATCGTACTGGACGCGGACGGAAGGGAGCTGGTCTCCTACCGGCCGATGCCGAAAAAGATCGAGCAGATTCCCGATCCGGCCAAAGCCATCGAGGCGCCGGAACAGCTGCAAAGCACCGAAGCGCTATATTTGGCGGGACTGCACCTGGAGCAGTACCGGCACGCAACCCGTGAGCCGGAAGCTTATTATTTGGAAGGCTTGAAGCGGGATCCCGGCGACATCCGGCTGAATAACGCTTACGGACTGCTTCTGCTGCGGAGGGGATGCTTTGAGGAGAGCGAGGTGTATTTCCGAAAAGCGATCGAGACCTTGACGCGCCACAACGCAAGGCCGTATGACAGCGAGCCGTTCTATTATCTCGGCCAGACGCTCAAATGGCAGGGGAGGCTCGAAGAGGCATACGCCGCCTTCTACAAGAGCGTGTGGACGGGAGCATGGCAGGCGGCGGGATACTTTGCCCTCGCGCAGATCGCCTGCGGGCAGGCGCAGTATGACGAGGCGCTCGAGCTGGTGGACCGTTCCCTGAACGTCCAATATCGCCATTACAAGGCCCGTCATCTCAAAAGCGTCATCCTGCGGAGGCTGGGCCGCGCCGCGGAGGCCGAGACGCTGGTGCGGGAGACGATCCGCATCGATCCGGTGGAATTCGCGGCCCGTAACGAGCTGATCGCCGTCTACCGCGAAACCGGCCGAACGGCTGAGGCGCAGGAGGCGCTGGGCAGCCTGGCGGGCCTCATGCGCGGCGATGCGCACAATTACATCGCCTTGGCTCAGGATTACGCCGATGCCGGCCAATACGCGGATGCGCTTGAGGTCCTGGGCCGCATCGCAGCACCGGAGCAGCCGGGTGTCTACCCGATGGTCCGCTATTACCAGGCGAGCTGGAGCCGGAAAAACGGACAGGATGAGCAGGCAGACGCTTATGATGAGCTGGCTGCTGCGGCGGATCCGGCGTACTGCTTCCCGAACACGCTGCACGATTACGCCGTGCTCCAAGAAGCGGCGGCGCTGCGCCCAGAAGACGCTAAGGCAAGGTACTACTTGGGCAACCTGCTCTATGACAAAAAGCTTCATGCCGAGGCGGCCGCGTGCTGGGAAGCTTCGGTGGCGCTGGACGGCAGCTTTGCGACGCCTTACCGCAACTTGGCGTTAGCCTACTACAACAAGCTGAACCGCCCGGACGATGCGCAAGCAGCGCTGGAGACGGCGTTTCGGCTGAACCCGGCGGACGCGCGCGTCTTTTACGAGCTGGACCAGCTGTACAAAAAAACCGGCCGCCCGCCGGAATCACGGCTGCAGGCGCTGGAATCGCACCGCGAGCTTGTAGAGCTTCGGGATGACCTGTACCTCGAATACTTAACGCTGCACAATATGCTGAACCGCCATGAGGAGGCGCTCAGCCTCATTCTCGCCCGCAGCTTCCATCCATGGGAAGGCGGGGAAGGCAAAGTGCCGGCCCAATACGTGACCGCCCGTGTCGAAATCGCCAAAAGGCTGCTGAACGAAGGCCGGGCGGAGGAGGCCGCCGAGCAGCTGCTGCTCGCGAAGCAGTACCCGCTGAACATTGGCGAGGGCAAGCTGGAAGGCGCTCAGGAGAACAACATCGACTATTACCTCGGCGTCGCGTACGGCCTGCTCGGCCGGCAGGAGGAAGCGCAAAATGCGCTGCTTCAGGCGTCGCAAGGGCTGGAGGAGCCGGCCAGCGCCATGTACTACAACGACCAGCCGCCGCACATGATTTTCTACCAGGGCGCGGCCCTGCGCAGGCTGGGGCGGGAAGCGGAAGCGCGGAGTCGCTTCAACAAGCTGGTCGACTACGGGGAAAAGCATCTGTTCGATCGGCCGCAAATCGATTATTTCGCTGTGTCGCTTCCCGACTTCCTCGTGTTTGAGGACGATCTGCACAAGCGCAACGAAATCCACTGCCATTACATGATGGGACTTGGGCAGCTGGGGCTGGGCCGAATTCGGGAAGCCGAGGAGCATTTCCGGCAGGCGCTGGCGCTGGAGCCGCACCATCAGGGGGCCGCGCAGCATCTTGAGTTATGCCGCACGGGAATATGACGTCTCAGGCCGGGAGAAAGGGGGCGAAAGATGAGCTGGACACCGCACCAAATCAACGGCTTTAACGCCTGGACGGGAAGGACCTCTGCCATGGAGGTGACCCTGCTGCCGGAGCTCGGCAGCAAAATGGTCTCCCTCCGCAACCGTCTGACCGGCCGGGAATGGCTCGCGCCGGCTGACGGACCGCTCGGGAATCGGGGCTACGCCAGCTCCTTCGCGGACAGCGACGGAAGCGGATGGGATGAAATGTTCCCGACGATCAACGTATGCCGGTATCCGGAGCATCCCTGGAAGGGGATAGAGCTTCCGGATCACGGCGAGGTCTGGTCCATTCCCTGGAAGGCCGAGGGACTTGGAGATCGCCTTTCGTGTATCGTGCACGGCGTGAGGATGCCGTACCGGCTTGAGAAGACGTATTCGTTTGCCGCAGAGGACCGGCTCCGGATCGACTACCAGGTGACCAATCTCAGCCCGTACCCGTTTGCGTTCCTGTGGGCAGCCCATCCGCTGCTGCGGATCGAGGAAGGGATGCAGATCATCGTGCCCGAAGGGTTGAGCGGGATTGCAATCTCCTATTCGGAACGTGACAGGCTTGGGAAAAGGGGGGATCTGCTGGCGTGGCCGCAGCCCTTTTCGAACCAACTGGGATGCCGCCTGGACCGCACGGGACGCCGTGAAGAGCGGACGGCCGAGAAATTTTATTTTACGGGTGAGCTGCCGGAAGGAAAGGCTTCCGTTTATGATCCGCTCAAGCAGGAAGGAATCACCTTTACCTTTCCGAAGGAGAAGGTGCCTTACCTGTCGGTGTGGGCGAATTACGGCGGCTACCAGGGGCAGTATCATCTGGCATTGGAGCCGGCCACGGGCTTCTTGGACGACTTGGCGCATGCCATGAAGCGGGATGCCGCTGCTGCTGTCGTGGAGGGCGGCGGAACGTATACGTGGCATTTGGAAGTGAGCTGGATGGAAGCCAAGCGGTGAGATGAAACGAATCCGGGTGGCTGAACGACAAACCGATCGTAATCCGGACCATTGCGGCAGGGGATTCGATTAACGGAAGCCCGGCGCCGAAGGGCAGCAGGAGTTCAGTCGATAAAGCGAATTCCAGATCCGTGATTTCCTTTGCGTCAGCCGACAAAAATCCTGCACCCTCTCCAGGGATGCAGGATTTTTCTGTTTTTTTATAGCCCAATGTATCTATGTCAAAATAATCGGCAGTTCCTTCAGCGCGAACATCATCATGCTGTCCATTCGCGCCAGCTCAGCGGAACGGTCGCGGCGGTATTCGGGAAAACGGGCAAGCAGCGTTTCGATCGCGATTTTGGACTCGAGGCGGGCAAGCTGGGAGCCGAGGCAGTAATGGATGCCGCTGCCCAGTCCCAGGTGCGGGTTCGGATTGCGGTGGATATTAAATTCCTCCGGACGTTCGAACACCTTCTCGTCATGGTTGGCCGACGCCATCCAGATATGGACGAATTGACCTACTTTCATCTCCTGGCCACCAAGGACGGTATCCTGCTTCACGCGGCGGAACATGACCTGCACCGGCGAGAAATAGCGGAACACTTCCTCCAGCGCGCCGGGAATGAGGCTGCGGTCGGCAAGCAGCTGCGCACGGACGTCCGGCAGGCTGTCGATGCCGAGCATCGCCGAGGCGATCAGGTTGGTCGTCGTTTCGTTGCCAGCCACGAGGAGCAGGATGCAGAAGCCGATGATCTCGAGGTCCGTCAGATGCTCATTGTCGATGCGAGCCTCGACCAGCTTGGTGACCAGATCGTCCTGCGGATGGCGTCTGCGGTCTTCGGCAATTTCGGAGAAGTATTCGCTCATCTCGCGCTGGCACTGATAGAAAGCTTCGCCGCTGTCTCCAACCAGGGCGTCGGACCAGGCTTTGAATTGTTCGCGGTGGTCCAGCGACACGCCGAGCATCTCGGCGATGACGACGATCGGTAGCGGGCTGGCAAAGTCAGCGATGGCGTCCATCCGCCCTTTTTTCTCCGCTTCGTCCAACAGCGAGGTGGTGATCGACTGGATTTTGGGAGCCAGCGATTCGATGACGCGCGGCGTGAACGCCTGGGTCACCAGCCGGCGCAGCTGCCGGTGCTTGGGCGGATCCTGCCGCAGAATGCTGTGCTCCAGAGGGTCCTCGGAATCAGGGAAGGCTGACGAGGAAAAAATGTCGTGATTCGTAAATACCGTCTTTACATCGTCATATCCGTACACGTCCCAAACTTGCCCGTCGTTGGACTGGACAACGGGGGAATCCCGGCGCATCTTTTTATACCATTCCAAAGGGAGCAGTCCATTTGCATTCCATTCCATGAAGCAACACCGTCGCTTTCTTTTTTTAGATGAGAACAACCTAAATTTTGGGCAAATCCGGCCTATCGATCATTGCGCTTGAGAACTTCCGATCCATGAGGTCTGTCTACACATAAATAGGGTCTGTCGACAAGTAAACGAGGTTTGTCTGCTAGAGCTGATCTTTTTCTGGATGAGTTGATTTCCTAAATAAGTTCTGTGTCTCGGTCTCTCTCTGTTTCCTAATAAAAGTCTTCTGTTTAACGCTCTACAATCTTTTGAACTGACTGGTCAGTTTGATGTGGGCAAAAAAGGTCCTGCTTAATCAAGCGACTTAAACAGACCTTCGGCGACGACCGTGAATACGAAGCTTTCCAGGTCTTCGCGGCTGTACTCCTCCTGATGGCTCAAATAATAATTGCATGTGCTTTCCAGCATGCCGATCGTACTGGCTGCAGCCAGGTCCGCGTCAACGTCGCGCATAATGCCGCCCTCGCATTGGGCTTCTCTAAGAATGCCGGCCAGAAAGCTTAAATGCTCGCGCCGGAGCTGCTTCAGTTCATCCAGCACATCGGGCTCAATGCCGTTGGAAATTTCGTTGAATACGATATGGGCAAAATGGCGGGAGTCGAGGAACAAGTCCAGATGGTGGCGGAGAACCCGCAGAATCTGCTCTTTGATCGGAAGCGCGGAGCTAAGGTCGGTTTTCGTCCGCTCCATGATGTCCTCGAATCCGGCTTTTACCACGGCTTTGAACAGCTGGGACTTTCCCGGAAAGTTGTAGTACAAGGTGCCTTTGGCGACCTGCGCCTGCTGGGCGATCTCATCCATGCTGGCCCGGTGATAGCCGTATTCGGAGAAGACACGGGTGGCTGCGTGCAGAATCTTTTCTTTGCTCACGGTGGTGTATCGGTCCTTTCCATCTCATTCGTCGGTTGGACGGGATTAATCTGACTGGTCAGTTCAAAAACAACATAACATGCTGGGAATATTTAGTCAACCGGACCCGCATCGATGGATGGGGAAACGCCCGATTTTTAAAGGTATGAGATAGAATGAAACCTGATATGTTATACTGAGCATAAATTCAATTTAGGAGTGATCTTCTGAGAAAGAATAAATCCATGTCCTTTGACGATCTGCTGATGGAATTGAAAGGCCAAAAATCGGCGCAGGAAGAATCCGGCCGCATTGCCCTCGACAAGCTTTTAAACGGCTCGTTTATGCGCAAGCATTCGTCGTTTGCCAGCTTTCAGGATTTTTTGGAAAATGGCAATTTTCACGCGGAAACCCAAGAAGAGTTGAATAAAATACCGGATGAGCTGCTGGATCGGCATGTGTCCCGGCAGACCGACTTTAAGGATTGGAAAACCATGCTGGAACAAGCGAATGCGGATTATGCCGCGAATAACGGGTAGCCTATCCTGCGTTCGCGTGGATAGATCAAGAGAGGATCAAGCTTTGAGCTTGCTCCTCTTTTTTGTGGGCATTCAGCGCTAAACTTCGTAATGTTCAACTTAACTCTTTCTTAAGGATTGTCTTTAACTTCTCTTTCGTTTTGGCTCCTATACTGGGCTTACGATACAAGAGGAGGAATTCAATTCATGATGAAAAGTAAAGAAAAGCGGAGGTCCATAGCCTTCATATCCCGAAAAATGATACTCGTGCTGCTCCTGGCAGCCGTCTTCTCAGGAGCTTATACCGGCTTGGCGTCAGCAGCTCCCAAGCTTGAGACAGGCCGGGAGGATCAGATCGACCGGTTCATCGAGACCCGCATGCATCAGAACCGGATTCCCGGATTGTCTGTCGCGATTGTCCACGACGGCGAAATCGTATACTCAAAAGGGTACGGGCAAACCGAAAGCGGTGCAGCCGTCACGCCGGACACGCCGCTTCCGGTCGCTTCCCTGAGCAAATCGATCACGGCGCTGGCCGTCATGCAGCTGGTTGAAGCGGGGAAGATCCGCCTGGAAGACAAGGCGGCGGACCTACTCCCGTCCTTCCGGATGGACGATCCGAGGGGGAAGGAGATCACGGTGCGGCAGCTGCTGAACCAGACGAGCGGTCTGGCTGATACCGTGTTTCCGGAAATGGCGTTTTCGGCGCAGCCCGCTTCGCTCGGCGAATCGATCCCCCGGTTGAAGGGGGTCAAGCTCGCCAGCGACCCGGGAACGGCGTTTCATTACCACAACACTAATTATCAGCTGCTGGCGCTGATCGTGGAGACGGTGAGCAAGGAGCCTTTTCCGGACTATTTGCAAAAGCACATCTTTGCTCCGCTGCACATGGACCGTACGACGGACGCCGCGTTGACCGGTTCCTTTAAAGAGCCGGGCCACATGCTGCTCTATGGCCAGCCGCTCGCCATGAAGGAACCGGATTGGTTCGTGGAGGGAGCCGCAGGGAATGTCTCGACCGCAAACGATATGGCACGGTGGCTGATGCTGCAGCTCGGCAGAGGGACTTATGGGGGAACACGTCTGCTCAGCCCGAAGGGGATTGCCGCAATGCGTGAGGTTCCCGCCGGTGTGGAGAGCCATTACGGTATGGGATGGACGATAGACGGTGCAAGGTTAAGCCATAACGGCATTTTGTGGACGTATCAGGCGGATCAGCTGCTGATGCCGGAGAGCGGCTACGGGATCGTCATCCTGTTTGGCAGCGGTTTGAATGCGCTGGTAAACTATGGCACCTTTGCTTCAGGCATTGCCGACATTTTGAGCGGGGAGGAGCCGCCAAAGTCAGCGATTTCCGTAGGGATGATCGAGGCGGGGATCGCGCTGCTGACGCTGCTGACCGTCCTGCTGTGGGTGCGGGGATTCTTTTTCCGCTGGAAGCGGTGGGAACACAAGGCCCGGCAGCGCCGCGTTTGGCTGACTGCGCTGCGGATGCTCGCCACCTTGATCCCACTTGCGATTTTCATCAGCCTGCCGCAGATCCTGACCTTCGTTGGCGGCGGGAGAGTGGTGAAATGGGAGCAAATTTTCCTGCTGATGCCGAGCGTCGTGATTTGGCTGGCGCTGCTGTCGGCGTTTGGCGCAATCGGCTTCGTCCGCAAGGCCCTCTGCATGGTTGCGATATTACGGGAACACCAAAAAGCCCAGGCCTAGTGCCTGAGCTTTTTTCTTGATGACATTTCCGAATCGTGAGCTTAAGTCCAGCGGGCCGCCCACAGCTTCATTTCATGACAGATGACATGCAGGTCCTGTCCCTTAGGCGTGAGCGAGTATTCCACCGTCACCGGTACGGTAGGGAAAACTTCCCGCTCCAGCACGCCCTGCTCCTCCAAATGGCGCAGCGTACTGGTCAGGGCGCGGGGGCTTACGCTGGGGATACGGCGCTGCAGTTCACCAAAGCGAAGAGTGCCGCAGAACAGCTCGCGGATGACGAGAAAGGCCCATTTTCCGCCCAGCACATCCAGTGTTTTTTCAATGTTGCATTCGATATGCGTCGGGTTTTTCGGAATGTAACTGCTCGCTTTTTTGACTGTTTCCATAGACTCTCCTCCTTATATGTATATAACTATACTCTATATAGTATCTACCCTTGATATAATTAAGTGAAAAACATTTCACTTCTTTAAATCATATATGAACTTTTATAGAATGAAAAGGGTAACAGGACAACAAGGAGGTAGATGGAATGAAATACCGGAGACTGGGAAGAAGCGGGCTTAAAGTCAGCGAAATCAGCTTGGGCAGCTGGCTTACATATGGCGGTTACGTGGAACGTGAAAATGCGGTGAATTCGATCAAAACGGCGTACGATTTGGGCATCAACTTTTTCGATACGGCGAATGTCTATGAAAAAGGCGCGGCGGAAGAGCTTGTCGGCAAAGCGCTGAAAGCGTATCCGCGCGAATCTTACGTGCTGGCGACCAAGGCGTTCTGGCCGATGGGCGAAGGCCCGAACGACCGCGGCTTGTCGCGCAAGCATATTACGGAGCAGGCCAATGCCAGCCTGAAGCGGCTTGGACATGACTATGTGGACATTTTCTACTGCCACCGCCATGATCCGGAGACGCCTTTGGAAGAAACGCTGCGCGCGATCGACGACCTGGTTCGCCAGGGCAAAGTGCTGTACGTCGGCGTGAGCGAATGGCAGGCATCGCAGATCGCCGAAGCGATTGGCGTGGCCGACCGTTATCTGCTGGACCGTATTGTGGTCAACCAGCCGATTTACAACATGTTCGAGCGCTACATCGAAAAGGAAGTCATGCCGCTCAGCGAACGCGTAGGGATCGGACAAGTGGTGTTCTCCCCGCTGGCTCAAGGCCTGCTGACAGGCAAATACACGTCGGCTTCCGACATTCCGCAGGACAGCCGCGCGGCGAAGCTCGATTGGATGCGCAAAGGCATCACCGAAGAAAAGATCGCCAAAGTGCAGCAGCTTGAAGGCGTCGCCAAAGAGCTCGGCATTTCCGTCGGCAACCTGGCCCTTGCGTGGATTCTGCGCAAAGACAACGTGGCCAGCGCGCTGGTCGGCGCAAGCCGTCCGGAGCAGGTGACGGAGAATGCCAAGGCTTCGGGCATCGTGCTGAGCGAAGACGTGCAGGAGCGGATCGAAGACATTCTGAAATAATCGGACCGGCCAAGGGTTCGGCCAGGTTTGAACCGAAGCGAAGAGGAGGCGTTACCTGTGGCCAAAGTCGTCATTACAGGCGGAAGCGGCATGCTTGGACAGTGGGTCGTGCGTCATTTTATCGAGCAGGGGTATGAGGTGCTGAACGTGGACTTCCGGCGTCCCGACGAGAACCTCTGCCCTACGCTGATTGCGAATCTTGAGGATTTGGGAGAGACCTACGGCGCGCTGGCCGGGGCAGATGCCGTCGTTCATTTGGCAGCGATCCCGGCGGCGCACATCCGCACGCCGGAAGTTACATTCCGGAACAACGTCATGTCGACGTACAACGTGCTGGAGGCCGCCGCAGGCCTCGGAATCCGCAAAGCGGTGATCGCGTCCAGCGAATCGTCCTACGGCATCGTATTTGCAGTCAGTCCCTTAAGCCCGCAGTACGTGCCCGTGGACGAAGCGCATCCGCAGCTGCCCGAGGACAGCTACGGACTGTCCAAGGTGGTCAATGAAATGACCGCCGACATGTTCCACCGGCGCACCGGCATGCAGGTCGTCTCCATTCGCCTCGGGAATGTCATTCCTCCGGAATGGTATGAGCGTTTTCCCTCATTCATCGACAAGCCCGAAGAACGGGACCGCATTCTGTGGAGCTACATCGACACCCGCGACGCTGCTTCGGCCATCCGGCTGGCCGTCGAGGCGGACGGGCTCGGTGCGGTGGCTCTTAACGTGGCCGCCGACGACTCCAGCATGGCGGTTCCGAGCCGCGAACTGCTGGCCGCCAGGTATCCCGGCGTGACGGACATCCGCGCGCCGCTGGCGGGGCATGAGACCCTGCTCAGCAACGAGAAGGCGAAGCGCCTGCTCGGCTGGCAGCCGCAGCACCGCTGGCGCGACGAGGTTGCGAAGCTTCGCTGAACGCAGGCCGCAAGCGCCTGCAGAAAGCATGGACCACAGAAATAGATACTCCTATACAAACTCCAAACCAAGAAGACTCGGGCATCGTTCCGGAGTCTTCTTGGTTTTTTTGTCGGTCAATTCCTGCTATTTTGCCTTGGCGGCGTCCTTCTGCAGCTCTTTCCAGGCGGCGACCGAGTCGGCGCTCGTATAGATGTAAGGGGTCTGGGGCTGGGTAATCGGCGTGATTTGCGAAGCCTCGATCTCGATCAGATTCTTGCCCCCTTGGGACACGTTCTTCAGTTTGCCCTGTACCTTGACCCAGGAATCGGCCGGCAGGGCCAGCTTCTGCTTGGGATCGACCATAATGCCGAAAGGGGTGGCGTCCGCCGTGCAGCACTGCACCAGAAAGCGGCTGACCGCGAAGGGGCCGCTTGCTCCACTTGTCTGGTCGCGGTAAACAAAGCCGGATACGGCGATTTCCTTTCCTTCAAACTGCTCCTTGAACATTTCGATCGCCCCGAACGTTTCGGAGTAAATCGCCGGGTAGACCGGGATGACGGGCTGGGCGTACAGCAGTTTGGCGAGCTCGGCGAATTCCTTGGCATACGGATCGGTGGTCTCGAAGGTGACGGTCGTATCCCGATTTGTGGGGGCGTTGGTAATTGACTTCTCCGGCACGGTGGACGCACTGGGGATGGCCTTCTCCGGCTCCATCGCCGAATAGGTGAGGGAGATGCCCTTCTTGGCGGCGGCGATGCTGCCGAGGGCCTTATCCGGAAGGAGGAACCCGAGCAGCAGCGGGAGCACGAACAAGCCGTACAGGCCGGTGCCTTTCAAGAAGCCGGCAGGCAGGCGGTGATCGCAGTTGCACAGCACCTGGCTGCGTCCGAGCAGTGCCTGGATCACCAGGCTGAGCGCCATCAGGCCCAGCGGAATCGGGCACAGCCGGATCCATCTCGCCAGGGCGGGCGCGACGTAATAATGCAGCGCGTTCTGCTGCATCAGGTGCAGAATATAGAGGGCGAAGGCCGCCAGCACGGCCGCCCGGAACAGGTAATGCAGCCGGATGCTGCGGGAGTCGTTCACTTGGCTTTACCTCCAGTCGGATTAGGGGTGGGGTTCTCGCATCTTGCGCGGGCGTGTTCCTGGCATGGGCGTTCACAGCCAGATCGAATGATACATCCGCCAAAAAGTTTACAGCCAGGCCGAAATCAGAACCGAACCGACAAAGACGCAGGCGGCGATCAGGAAGAACAGATAGAGGGCGAACTTGGTTTTGAACAGCGCCATCAGCATCATGGCGTTTTTGAAATCCAGCATCGGGCCCAGCACCATGAACGCGATCAGCGAACCGGCGGGAAAGGTGTGCAGGAAGGTGGAAGCGACAAAGGCGTCCGACGTGGAGCACAGGGAGAGCGCAAAGGCGAGTCCCATCATGAACAGATACGAGCCCAGCGGATGGCCGCCGATGGCGGAGAGGCTTTCCCGGACCATAAACGTCTGAATGCCCGCCGTCAGCAGGCAGCCGATGATCAAATATTTGCCCATGTCGAAAAACTCGTCCGACGTATGGACGAATACCGACGCCAGCCGGCCGCCGCGTGCCGCATGGAGATGAGCATTCCCGCCGGTTTCCCGCTCCATCGACCATCTCACCGGCGATTTTTTTACCGTAACGTAGACGATGAGCCCGATCAGGAAAGCGACGGCGAAGGCCAGTCCCATCCGGGCGTATGCGAGATCCGGATGGCTGCGGAACGCCATGAAGGTGGCTCCGTAGACAACCGGATTGATGATCGGTCCGGATAAAATGAACACGATCGCGACATACACGGGCATGCCCTTATGAATGAGCCGGCGGACGAGCGGGATCATGCCGCACTCGCACACCGGGAAGATCACGCCGAGGAGACAGGCGAACAGGATGGCCGGAACCGGCTTTTTCGGAATCCAGCGCGACAGGACCTCGTCCGGCACAAACACCTGCAGCAGCGAAGAGAGCAGCGCACCGGCCAGCACGAACGGCAGTGCCTCCAGCAGAATGCCGACGAAGCTGGTTTTGAACGTGTCCATATAGACGTTATCCAGCAGCTCGATGCGCTCCGGCAGCCACAGGACGAGCAGGATAATCAGAAAGGCGGCGGGAAGAAGCAGCGGGACGATTTTAAAAGGGGAGAGGGTGGTCATGGCGGGATCAGCTCCTTCCATAAGGAATAATGAAGCTTAACGAAACAGTTCGGACCAGCGTTCCTTCAGCCGCGCCTCGTTCAAATTCAGGCCGATCATGACGAGGTACGGTGCGCCGGGATAGCGGGAGGTTTCCCAGAACGTGTGCGTCCCGGCATACTGGACGAGCTGGACTGGTTCATGGCGGGCGAGCGCCACATGCCCTTTGGCACGAAGAAGCGCATCTCCGCACTCACGGAAGAACGCCTCCAGCCGCTCCCTGGACAGGGAAGCCGGGCTTTGCTCCGCCGGGGGAAAGGTCAGCGTGACGGTGCTGACTTTGGAAAAAGAGGCCGTCTCGTCATGATGTTCATGCCCGCCGTGGCCGCCATGCCCTTCATGCGCGTGGACAGTGGCCGTAAATCCCGCACCGTGACCGTTATGGGCAAGGTGGCGAGCATGCGAAGCGGCAGGGTCAACAGCTCCACCGAACCTGTGCTGCGCCTGGCTGCTCAGCGCCTCCTGTGCTGGGGTTTGTGCACCAGCCCGGACAGCAGCGGCCTTGGATCCTTGGCGGCGGTCGACCCCGTCCAGCAGGCTGGACAGGTCAATCCGGCTATATTCTGTGTATACGATCGCAGCCTCGGGATTATGCTTGCGGATCATGCTTTCGATCTTGCCGATGGTGCCCGGGGCGGCCAGATCCTGCTTGTTGACCGCGACCAGATCGGCGCTTTCGATCTGCCTGCGCAGCGTGCGGACCAGCTCTTTGTCGGCAGAGAAGCGGCTGTTGAACTCCAGCACGTTCTCCGCGTCGAGCATCGTCACCGTATAATGGTGCCGTACCCGGCCGGCAAGCCCCGGCTCCTGAAGGGTGCGGCGGATTTCTTCCGGATCGGCCACGCCGGTGAGCTCGATGACGATGACGTCGGGCGACCGCTCCAGCAGGGTGGATAGACCCTGCGGCAGCTCGCTTTTCCGGCTGCAGCAGACGCATCCGTCCAGCAGCTTCTGCACCTGAACCCCTGCCTGTTCCTCCAGAATCGTTCCGTCTACATCCCGTTTGCCCAGCTCGTTCATCAGGATGCCGGGGGTCAGTCCCCGGGCTGAGCACTCCTTGAGCACGGACAGCAGCAGCGTCGTTTTGCCGCTTCCCAAAAATCCGCTTAATATGATGACGGGTGTTACCATGTGCGATTCATCTCCTTTATCCTCGTTGTCGAATATAGAGCAGGCCCAGGAATAATACGGCCTGTACCAAGCGTGAATTTTTCGCCCATTTTATCTATACGTAAAGATTACGATTTAATGCCTATGAATATGGTGGTCCGGAAGGTGCTGATAGATTCAGAACCGCGGCAATTGACGCCATTACCGGGCAACCTGCTGAGGAGAAATCTGGAAAAGAATGCTATAGATCCATTCATATCCGGAGCGAAGTCGTTTATGATAGGTTTATGTCAGCGACCAAGGATTTCCGGAGGAGGAAAAGGAAGGCATGAGCAAATTTGTCATCGGCATGGACCTCGGCGGAACCCGGATCAAATCGGCGGTATTTGACGCGGATGCCGGTTGGAGGATCGCCGCGGAAAGAATGGATGCCACCGAAGCGGACAAGGGACCGGAACATGTGCTGAACCGGATGAAGCGGATCGTTCATGAACTGATGAAGGAAGCGGGGATCGGGCCGATAGACGTGAGCTGCATGGGGATGGGCATTCCGGGGCTCCTGGATCCGCGGGAAGGGCTGTCGATTCTGTCTCCCAACTTTCCGGAATGGGAACATATCCACGTCGTAAACCGGATGCGGGAGGAGTTCGCTTTTCCGGTTTTCATCGATAATGATGTGCGGGTCAACATGTACGGGGAGTGGCGGTTTGGCGCCGGCAGGGGCTGCAGGAATCTGATGCTCATTACTTTGGGAACCGGACTGGGCTCGGGAATGATTTATGAGGGGAAGGTGATCTACGGCACGTCTTCGAGTGCAGGCGAGATCGGCCACATGAACATGTACAGGGAAGGGCGGCCGTGCCGCTGCGGCAGCTCGGGCTGCCTCGGCCGCTACGTGTCCGCGGTGGGCATGGTCCGAACGTTTGCGGAAAAGCTGGCGGAAGGACGGACGAGCGTCATTCAGGAATGGACGGGCAACGATAACTCGCAAATGACGGCACAGCTCATTTCAGACGCCTATGACCGGCAGGACGCGCTCGCTATTGAAGTCATGCACGAGACGGGAGAACTGCTCGGGTACGGACTGGCGAACGCCATCAATCTGCTGAATCCCGAAATAATCATTGTAGGCGGCGGCATGGCCGCAGCCGGAGAGCGGCTCTTGCGCCCGGTGCGCGAGACGGTAGCCCGCCATGCGCTGCAGCTGTCCGCCGGCGTATGCCGCATCGTGCAGGCCGAGCTTGGGGACAAGGCCGGGATGCTGGGCGCCGCCGTGTATGCGGACGGACGTTTGAAAGGAGGGAATTCATGGTCAGACAATGGGCTAACAGGCTGATTATGCTGCTGGTGCTGGCTGCGGTCATTCTGGTCGTTATTTACGCTTACGAGGGGAAGTTATTCGGCCTTCAAGACAAGAAAGCGGAAGGGAGCCCGACGGTGGTGGAGGCGATTGAAAAGATCCGGGGCGAGGGGTACGTGTCCTATATGATCGATGAGCGTCCGGTTGCTGACGGGGAGGTGGCATTTTTCCTGCGGGAGACATCCAACGGTGGGTACACCATCGCTGCAGAATATGTAAGGAAATTCGAAAAAGGCTGGAAGTGGGGCTATGGGGGAAGCTTCGGAGCCTCCAACTATCACCCCGGACTTTCCGATGTCGAGGCTCGGAAGGAAAGCTTTTTTGCCATGTACCTGCCCGGGACGGAGGGCACGGAATTCGGCAGCTCTCCCTTTCCCATGTATTTTGGCATCGCTCTGCATCCCGACATCAGCCGCATCGTGGTCAAGGACCCTACCGGCTATGAGAAGCAGGCGCAGATCATTCCCATCGAGCAAGACTTCAAATTGTTTTACGTGTTTTTGGATGCGTCACAGGGTACGAAGTTCGAAATTACGGGCTATGACGGAAGCGGAAACATCATTCGGCGGGTTACTCAGGACGAGGCAAACACCAACAACACGGGGACGACACGAATCGATTAACCGTAATTTTACATAAACTTCCTTCCCAATTAACGGATCGGAAACAATCCATCGATAAGATGAAGGAGGAAAAATCCAATTCGAACAAGCCGGGAGGAGAGAAATGATGAGATTGGCGCTGTTGGGTGATTTGCATTACCACGAAATCGACGAGTCGGTGCCGGGGCTGAAGGAAGCCCGGCGTGCATTCTATCAAACGGTGCTGGAGCAGTTTTTGGAGCAGGAAGCGGACCTGTATATTTCGCTGGGGGATCTCACCAACTTCGGCACGGCCTCCGAGCTTCGCGAAGTGTACGACCTGCTTCGCCGCCAGGACAAAACGTTCATACACGTACTCGGCAATCATGACTTGTATGCGCAGCGCAGAGCCGAGGTGCTGGAGATGACGGGCCAGGAGAGGTACCATGCCATCGACACGGATCAAGCGATGCTCGTGTTTCTCGACACGGCCAAGGAAATGGATTTTAAGGACTGGGGCGGCTGGCTCGATCCCGAACAGTTGGGCTGGCTTGAGGAGCAGGTTGGACTGTCGGGCGACAAGCCGCTGCTCGTCTTTGGCCATCACCCCGTATACAATACGACGGCGGGTTCGGAGAAGGATAAGGGCTCGATTCATCCCATCATCGACATGTGGAGCATTTTGAACCAAAAGCAGGGCATTGGCATCTATTTCAACGGCCATACGCATATGGACTCGATCGCTCATCGGCAGGACTGGTCGTTTGTGCAGCTGTCAGCCTGCCTGGATCAGCCGGGCTTCCGGATCGTCGATATCGCGGAGGACGCGATCCGAATCACACCGGTCGAAGTGATGGACCCGGCGCTGCCGGATCACATGGCGCTCCTTCACCAGCATATGAAGCATTTCAGCCCGAATCCGGATGCCAGAGGGATGGAGGACGACCGGGCTCTCCTCGTTCCGCTGCCGATTGCGCCACAAATCTGAATATAGAGTAATCACGACCTTCGTGAAAGGGAGGCTGTACACGCATGAATGACGTTATGACCCGGGAGCATTTTTTCAAAGGTCTCGCCAAGCATAAACGGATTGCCTCCATCAAAGACCCCCGCCATATTGAAATCGCCTTGAAGCACCGGGATGAGCTCAGCGGCGTCTTTCTGCTCATGGGCCATATCGGTGTCGCCAAAGGCTATGTGAACGTATTCCGGGAGCACGGTCTGCCGGTGTTCATGCATCTGGAAAAAATCGGCGGGCTCAGCACGGACCATTACGGCCTGGACTATTTGGCCAAGAGCATCCGCCCGGTCGGCATCATTTCGACCAAAACCAGCGTTATCAAAACCGCCAAAAAAATGGGGCTGCTCACGGTACAGCGTTTCTTTCTCGTCGACAGCGAAGGGCTGGAGAACATCGCGAAGAGCCTGTCCCAGGCCGAGCCGGACATCATCGAGCTGATGCCTGCCCGCATTCCGGACATGATCCGCAGGGTGAAGAGCTTTACGGAACTCCCGATCATCACCGGCGGCCTGCTGTATGAGCACAGCCACGCACAGGAGTGCCTGGACCAGGGAGCGACCGCCATTTCCGCGTCCCGTCCCGAGCTGTGGAGAAGAAAGATCATTTGATGTCCCGTTAATATTCCGCATAAACCGCGTTAATAGTTGTCCCTTATGATGAAATCGACAAGTAAATAGAACGGTTGGAGTTATGGAGAAACCTGATCTGTCGAGAGAACGCTAAGCCAGCGTTCCCACTCGGCGGTATTCGGGTTTCTTTATTTTTTGGGCTGCAGCCGTCGTTGTACAGCAAACATAAACCAAATTCAAGGGTGGAGGAATCAATCGATGTTCAAGAAAAAGATCGCACTGCTTACACTGTCCGCGGTAATGACGGGCATGCTGGCCGGATGCGGCGGCGGAGCCGAGAAGGCGGCCGGCAGCGAGACAGCAGAAGCGGCAGCGGCCAAGCCGGATAAAAAAATCGTCATCAAGTACTGGTACGCCTTCGGCGACAAGATCGAGGAGGCCAAGCAGCATATGGTCCAAACGTTCAATGAGTCCCAAGACAAGATCGAGGTGGTCGCCGAGCATCAGGGGAATTACGATGACCTCCATGCGAAGGTCCAGGCGGCTTTTGCGGCTGGGGACGCCCCGGCGGTCACGGATCTGGAAATTGCCTCTACGGGCGTGTTCGCCCATTCCGGCATGCTTGAAGACCTGACCGCATACGCCGAGAAGGACAAGGACCAGCTGAAGCTGGACGATTTTATCCCCGGACTGATGGGGAACGCCTACGTGGACGACAAGCTGTACGGTCTGCCTTTTATGCGCAGTACTCCGATTATGTACATGAACGTGACGATGCTGAAGGATGCCGGGCTGGATCCATCCGGGCCCAAAACGTGGGATGAGTTTGAGCAGTACTCCAAAGTGCTCAAGGAGAAAGGCAAGCTCGGCATGACCGTGCCGGTCGATATTTGGTTCTACGAGGCGCTCGTGGCCCAAAGCGGCGGCACGATGCTGAGCGAGGACGGCAAGAAGGCAACCTTCAACAACGCGGCCGGCGTGGCGCCGGTGGACTTCTGGAAGCGGCTGGTGAACGAAGGCCTGATCAAAATGCCGGTCGGCGACGAAGCCGGGGATACGGCGGACAAGGATTGGGCGAACCAAATTTCCGCGTTTAAGTTCGCCTCGACCGCCGGCGTATCGCAAAGCCTGGAAATCGCCAAGGGTAACGGCTTTGAGCTGGAGACGGCCTTCATGCCGGCCAACAAGGATTACGGCGTGCCGACAGGCGGATGCCAGCTCGTCATGACGTCGAAGAGCAGCGCCGAAGAGAAGGCGGCGGCATGGGAATTCATGAAATGGATGACCTCCCAGGAAAACACGATTTACCAGCATAAGCATGTCGGATACTTGCCGACCCGCACGTCGGCGGTGGAAAGCGAAGAGCTTAAGGAGCATTTTACCCAATATCCGCAGTATAAAGTCGCTGTCGACCAGCTGAAATATGCCAGACCGCGCCCGATGGAGAACGGATATCCGGAAGTCGCCAAGATCGTCCGCGATGCGATCCAGAAGGCGATTATCGATCCGAAGACGACGCCGCAGCAGGCGCTGGACGAAGCCGCGGCCAAATCGGATAAGCTGCTTGGCAAGTAAGTTTAGCGCCTTTCAGGCAATGAAACAGACCCGCCAAACAAGGAGGCATTCGGCATGGCCCAAATCGAGCTGATCGGCATTTGCAAGAAATACAAGGAAGAAACCGTGATTGAGAACCTCAATCTGACGATCCGGGACGGTTCGTTTACCGTCCTGGTCGGGCCGTCCGGCTGCGGCAAATCGACGACGCTGCGCATGGTGGCCGGCCTGGAAAGACAGACCGCAGGAGATATTCTCATCGACGGCCAGCGTGTGAACGACACGCCGCCCGGCCTGCGGGACGTGGCGATGGTGTTCCAGAACTACGCGCTGTACCCGACCATGACGGTCCGGGGCAATATCGAGTTCGGCCTCAAAAACCGCGGCGTTTCCCGCAAGGAGCGGGAGCGACTGGTCTCCGACATTTCGGAAATCGTCGGACTCGGGCCATACCTCGACAAGAAGCCGCAGAACCTCTCCGGCGGCCAGCGCCAGCGCGTGGCGCTCGCCCGGGCGATGGTGAAGCAGCCGAAGGTGTTTATCCTTGACGAACCGCTGTCCAACCTGGACGCGAAGCTGCGGAACCAGATGCGGACCGAACTGATCCAGCTGCACGAACGCCTTGGTACGACCTTCGTCTACGTGACGCATGATCAGGTCGAGGCTATGTCCATGGGCGATGAGATCGTCGTCATGAACGAAGGGGCGGTCCAGCAGGCGGACTCGCCGATGAAGCTGTACGAACAGCCCGTCAACCTGTTCACCGCCCAGTTTATCGGCACGCCGGCGATGAACATCATGAAGGTCGGCGACATCAAGGGGCTGCGCGTCCAGCCCGAGTCCGGAGCCTACCATGTGGGCTTCCGGCCGGAGCATGCACAGATCAATCCGGACGCCCCGGTGGAAGGGCTTGTGCTTGAAGGAGACATCTTGACGCGGGAGAGCCTGGGGGCGGAGCACATCTATCAGATCCGTTCCAAGGCGGGAGCGTTTTTTGTCAAAACGTTTCTGAAGCCGCTGGTGACGGCGGAGCGCGTATGCATCGCCGTACCGCACGGGCATCTCTATTATTTCAGCCTGAACGGCAGCCGGGTGCAGACGGCGGGCGCGGCGAACGAGGAGACCTCCTCGCGGCAGCTGATAGCAGGAGGGGTGTAGCATGACCGTCTGGGAACGGCTGCGCCCGTACAGCATGGTGGCGCCGGCAATTATCGTCTTTGCTATGTTTTTCATCTACCCGATTTTTTACATGATGTACTTAAGCCTGTTCGACTGGAACTTCGTCAGCCCGACAAAAACGTTCGTCGGCATCCAGAACTTCGTGGATCTGCTGTCGGAGCCGGATTTCCGCAAGGTGCTGTCGAACACGACCCTTTATACCGTGCTGACGGTTACGCTGACGACCGGACTCTCCCTGTTCATGGCGATCTGGCTGAACCGCAGCGGCTTCTTCTACGGCCTGGTACAGGGGGCGATCTTCAGCCCCCATATCATCTCGCTCGTATCGATTTCGCTCTTGTGGAGCTGGCTGATGGACCCCGAATACGGGCTCTTGAACTGGGTGATCGGCCTGTTCGGCTTCGGCAAGCTGGAATGGCTGTCCCATCCGAGCACCTCGCTGATCTCCCTGGTGATCGTGGCCGTGTGGAAAGGGCTCGGCTATAACACGCTCGTGTTTATCGCGGGACTGCAGAGCATCCCGCAGGATATATACGAGGCGGCTTCCCTGGACCGCTCCAGGCCGTGGACGACGTTCACGCGGCTGATTTTGCCGATGCTGTCGCCGACGATCTTTTTCCTCGTCATCATCAATTTGATCGGGTCGTTCCAGGTGTTCGAGACGATCGCGATCATGACGCAGGGCGGCCCGGTCAACTCGACCAATACGCTGGTGTATTACATCTACGAGGCCGGCTTCCGCTTCTTCAAAATCGGGTATGCCTCGGCAGCCGGGGTCATCCTGCTGTTCATCGTCGGCATCCTGACTATCGTCTATTTCCGGCTGCTGTCGAGCCGTGTTCATTACCGTTAACCGTAACGACTTCTGCTTCTATGATCTTAGAAAAGGGGGAAAACCGCGTGGAACCCGCAAACCGTGCTTTTGACGGGCATACCGTCGCCGTTCCCGGCGGACGCATGCTGGAAGCGCCAGGCAGACCTGCCCTTGTGCGCTCGGCTGCCGTCCTGCTGCTGAAGGCGCTGAACGTGGCGGCGCTGCTGCTGCTGGTTCTCATCTTTGCCATGCCGTTTGTCTGGATGCTCTCGACATCCCTCAAAACGCTGCCGGAGA
Source organism: Paenibacillus sp. VMFN-D1 (assembly GCF_003386155.1). Taxonomy (NCBI): domain Bacteria; kingdom Bacillati; phylum Bacillota; class Bacilli; order Caryophanales; family Paenibacillaceae; genus Paenibacillus; species Paenibacillus sp. VMFN-D1. Next base: position 467,275 of record NZ_QRDU01000005.1, read on the forward strand.
CGATGATCTTCCCGCCGGAGTGGATTCCCCGGAATCCGGTATGGAGCAATTACGCCTCCGCGTGGCAAACCGGGCCGTTCCTGCATTACATCACGAACAGCGCCGTCATTTCGGTCAGCATTTTGCTGCTGCAGATGCTGACGATCATTCCGGCTGCGTACGCATTTGCCAGATACCGGTTTGTCGGATCCGGCTTTCTGTTCAGCCTGGTCATGGTGACGCTCATGATCCCGACCCAGCTCATCTTTCTGCCGGTATATTTGGAGCTGAGCGCCTTCAAGCTGCTGAATACCCATCTCGGGCTGATCCTCCCGTTCGCGTCCAGCGCGTTCGGCATCTTCCTGCTCCGGCAGGCGTTCCGGCAGATCCCTGAGGAGCTGGTGGAAGCTTCCCGCCTGGATCAGGCCAAGGAATGGAAAATCATCGTCCGCATCATGGTGCCCATGGTGAAGCCGGTGCTCGTGACGTTTGCCCTGTTCAGCTTCATTGCGCACTGGAACGATTATTTCTGGCCGCTCGTCATGACGACGAACGAAACGGCGCGAACGCTGCCGATCGGCATCGCCAAAATCCGCGAGGTCGAGGGCGGCGGCACCTGGAACATCCTGATGGCCGGCAACGTCATTTTGGTCGCGCCGATTCTGGCCGCCTTTTTCTTGGCGCAAAAGCATATCATCAAAGCGTTTGTGTACAACGGCGTCAAGTAAGAGGGATGCTGTATGACACGTGTACCACAGTGACCATGAACGCAGGCTTACGTTTAAAAGAGCCGCTCCTCCGTCTCTCGGACGATACGGAAGCGGCTCTTTGCTTTTTTTGGAGTTATCCAGCTTGTAGATCGGGGATAACTTTAGGCTGCGAAAATGGTTAACGGCGGCCGCTCAGATCCCGTCAACTGGGGCGCCGCTTCACACGACATCTGCGGCAAGAATCGCAAGTGGGCCGTCTTCAGCGGCGATGTCCTGCAGATCATAGACCGAAATCGGGAACATCGGAATACCGACATAATAGGGTGTGATCGCGTACAATGGGTAAAAGAGCACCAACGCCTTGTCGGCGAGGTAGAAATCCTGGTTAGGCGCGACTGTGATGCTCCCCGCATCCAGTACCGGAAGATTCCGCTCCTGCACCTGCTTTTTAACGGCAGCGGTCAGGACCGCTTGGTAAGGGGAGCCCGGTTTGAACAGGCTGGACAAGGTATAGGTGTTCCCCGTTTGCATGGAAAAGGTCAATCCCTTGGCAATCGTGTATCCATGCGCCATCGGCGTGGAATAGGTGTAATTGCTCAGCACCAGACTGAGAATGCCGCGCTCGTTTGTTTTGATCTCGAAATTCCCGGTCGTTTCCGGCTGGCTTCCCGTCTGAACCGTCTGCTGGGCGCGCTGCATGTCCTGGATCGTACGGATGATCGTGTGGTTGATTTTGTTTTCGGCCGTTTTGTCGGCCAGCCCGGTTACCTGCGGATAGTGGATCACCGTGCCGGGGGCCGTATAGGTGACGGTATGGATGGTGACCGGCGGTACGTATTGAGGCATGCGGTTCGCTCCAATCGTTGAATGGTATACACCAGCCTATTCCGGGCCTGGGCGTTCGGTGACGGGAGCGGAGCACGGCTGCTTACTTCCACCTGAGGCCAGCCGATCTAATCGATATAATGTAAATACGAGAACAGGGGGCACGCCGCGTTAAGGCGATTTGTCTGAACAGGTTCAGCATATTTAAAAAATATTCCGAGGCTCATGGTAACCTTACGGATCTGATATTGCACTATAGGGTTGAAACCAAGATCAAGGGAGGAGAGTGGGTGTGCGGCAGATCATTGAACAAGCCCGGCAGGGGGACGGGGATGCGCTAAACCGTCTCTTCCGGCAGTATTATGCGATGGCGCATACGGCCGCATACGGGAAGCTGCAGGATCATGATTTGGCGGAGGAAGCGGTGCAGGAGGCGTTTGCGGAAGCATTCGTCCACCTTAGCCGGTTGCAGCAAGCGGACGCCTTTCCGGGGTGGCTGCGGACGATTGTGCATCGCCAGTGCTACCGTTTAATTCGCAGAAAGCCGCAGACTTCCGCGCTGGAGGAAGGGGAAGTGACTGCACCAGACCAGCCGGATATCGGAGAGGTCGTGGCCCGGCAGGAGCTGTACCGGATGCTTCACGATTCGGTCCAGGCCTTATCTCCCGGCATGCGGGAGGCGGTCCAGCTGTTTTATTTTCACGGCTATAGTCTGCAGGAAATTTCGGAGTATGCGGGAACGCCGGTGACGGCGCTCAAAAAGAGGCTGTTCGATGCACGCCGCAAGCTGAGGGGCACGCTGCCGGTCGCCGATTTTGCGCATGTATTCAAGCATTTACACGAAGGAGGAAAACGCATGCTGCATATTGTTAACGGCGATACGGTCGCCGAGACGCTCAAGCAGGGAGTCGTTCAGGGGGATATCCTGGTATGGCGCGAGGTATATCCGGAAGGCCCGGTGTTTCTGGAGCCGGCGGAACCGGAGAGCCGTGCGGTCCGCGCGCGATACCTTGAGAAAGACATGGGCATCCCGGCTGATGAGTATATCCGGAACTGCGAGGAACAGGAGCAAAAACTGGCCGGATTCCGGCAGTATGACGAAATCGTGTTGTGGTTCGAGCATGACCTGTTTGACCAAACGATGCTGTCTTATTTGCTGCACTGGTTTGGGCAGCAGTCCCTTGGCAGGACGAAGCTGAATCTGCTCTGTATCGGAGATTATCCGGGAGTTGGCCTGTTCCGCGGACTTGGCCAGCTAACGGCCAGCCAGCTGAAGACGTTGTCCGGAACGTGGCATCATATCGGAGCGGAAGAGCTGAAGCTGGGGAGCAGGGTCTGGGAGGCATACACCTCACCTGATCCGATGAAGCTCCAGCAGCTATTGGAGGAGGACACCTCGGCGCTTCCGTTCGTGCGGGAGGCGTTTGAGCTGCACCTGTCCCGTTATCCTTCCGTTTATAACGGACTGGGGATCGTAGAGCAGATGACTTTGGAAAAGGTAAGCGAAGGGATTCATTCGCCGCTCGACCTGTTCAGGCAGATCGGCGACCAACTGCACGGGTTGGGCATGGGCGACCTGCAGTACTGGGATGTTCTGCGCAGCCTGTGTCAGGGCCCAAGTCCGCTGCTGACGCTGGAGGGGGCGGAAGCCTTTCCCGGCTATGCGGAACCTTCTCCGTCTTTCCGGGACAGCAAGGTCCAGATCACGGAATGGGGGACCCGGGTTTTACGCGGGGAGGATTACTTGGAACGGTGCGGCATCGACCGGTGGTACGGAGGCGTTCATTTGAGCGGTGACCAGCCTGTGTGGCGTTGGGATCAGGATCGGAGAAAGCTGGTGAAATGCGGAGAGTAGGAACGGCCATCGGAGGCGAAATCCGGTCAAAATCATCGCTGCCATACAGTAAGTATAGAAGGGTGAAGGGAGCTGGGAGAGGTCATGCTTTTATCTAGGGAAATTCTGGAGTCATTCGGGCTTCAAGGGGAGGCGGTTCCTCTGGAAGGCGGGCAAAATACATCGGTGAAGGTACAGGAGGCAGTTCTCAAACCGTCGGAAAATGAACAGCATGACGAGTGGGTGCTTGGCATCATGCACGCTCTTCAGCCGCGCGGATACCGGGTATCCAGGCCAGTTCCGGCACGGAACGGGTCTTTTGTCAGCGATGGATGGACGTGCAGCCGATTCGAGCCGGGCAAGGAAGTTCAGGGTAACTTGGAACAAAAGCTAAGGGTGGCCCGGCTGTTCCACCGGGATCTGGCCAGCATTCCTTATGAAGGGTTTTCGGAGCCGGACCATCCTTGGTCCCGGGGCCACCGGATCGCGTGGCAGACCGAAGGGCTCCCGGCCGGGTTCCCTGTCCCTGTGAGGGATTTCCTGGCGGGCCTGCTCGGAAAGGTCAAGCGAAGCGGGGAATATCCCGTTCAGCTGATCCACGGCGATCTGGCCGGGAACATCCTGTTCGATGAGACCCTCGGTCCGCTGATCATCGACTTTTCCCCGACAGTTGCCCCGCAGGCGTATGCTGAAGCGATTCTCGTCTGCGACGGCATTGCCTGGCAGGGATGTCCACTCTCAGATCTAGGTCTGCTGCCGAATGACAGCCATTACCGGGAAATGTTGTTACGGGCGGTCATCTTCCGCCTGTCGGTATCCGCGATATTTTGCGGGGAGAACACGGAGCGCTTTTTCACCGAAGCGGAGGCGTTTGGGCCCATCATCGAGCACCTAGCATCATTTCCTTGTTGATGTGGAATCTTCACAGGATGAGCAGACGCCGTACTACCGGCCATAGGTTCAGATCATGACAAAGAAGCAGGCAAGATGCCTGCTTCTTTACTTGGGTGTAGACAAGGATCTGACCCATTCCTTTGTTACTCATCCCCGGGATATTACTCGAAATGAACCTCCTGATCCAGAAAGATCTCCTTGCGGCTAAAATCCATAGGCTCTTCGAACGGGATTAGCGCAAAGTGAATCTGGTTCAGCTGCTCCGGCAGGCGCGGCTCGACGAGAAAGGACATGGAGCTGATTCCTCCGCCCCCACGGGATCCGTTGCGCCCTACACTGTATTCTCCATCTTGGCTAGTAACATCGAGCTGAAGAAGAGGGCGGAAATCAGTGAAATCATCCACATTCTCCAGCTGTTTGATTTCGATATGTACAATACTGCCATGCTCATGCTGCATCGCATGGGTGATCCTGTATTGGTACCCTTCCTGCACGGTCGTTTTCATAATCTGCAGAATGCCCTGCAGCTCGCCGGGACCTTCGGAGCGTGGGCGATGAAACCCTCCGTTAATCGAATGAAACAGCCAGTTCAAATAGGGAGGCTTCAAGCCGAATTTCTCTTCAAACTCCTTCATTACTTCCTTAGGCGGAAAACACCGTCGCCCTTTCGCCAGGGCTTTCCGGTGGTTGAGCAGCTCAATCAGCTGCGTATCGACCGCATGGATTTCCTCATCGTAATCATTGGGCACCGCCCGCAGTTCCGACCATCCCATGATCCAGTTCCTCCCTTATTGTCAATATACCATTAAAACATAAGTTTTCCTGATTATACCATAGACTGAAAACTGAGATATGAAAAAGTATGGACAAGCAATAAAGCTTGGGACTGTAGCTCCTCTCCACGATTGATGTATAGTGAACGTAGCATCATCAAACGTTTGGCTTGGCCCAAGCTGGCGGGCAAGGAGGATGAAGCGATTTTGCCTGAAATTAGAGGTTTTATCGGAACCCACGACAAGGACTGGGAGGACGAGCGGCAGTGGAGCCATCCCGATTTGGAAATCACCGTCGTGTTGGAAGGAAGCGGTCGCTTTGTTCATGAACAGGAAGAAAGGCGGGTCGAAGCAGGGCATGTCGCGCTGATCCCGTCCTTATCCGCTCATTCTTTCCATGCGATGACCCCGATCCGGTTCGGGGTTGTGCTCGTTGACGGACTGCCGATGCATGTACGTGAGCTGTTCGAGCGGCTGGTTGTCCTTGGCAAACCGCGCATTATTGCCTTATCCCGCCTCGACCAGGACCGCTACGAGCGGCTGTTCCGGGAATGGCTGAGGAGCCGTTCGTCTACGCTGAAAGAACCTGTCCGAAATGATTTGGCCTGGATCGAAATTCTGCTGCTGTTTTTAAACGAGCATTCCCACCCGGACCAGCAGTCGTTCACGGTATCGCATACAGGCGATTATATTCGCCGGCATCTTCAGGAACCTATCGTCATCGGCAGCCTCGCGGAGATGGCCGGCCTGTCGGAGGAAGGCTTCCGCAAACGGTTCTTCAAAGCCTACGGCATGACGCCCAAGCAGTATCAGCAGATGTGCCGCCTGGAAGAAGCCAAGTGGCTGCTCAGCTCGACGGACAAGGATATGCAGGCCATAGCCGAGCAGATCGGCTTTGCCCAGCTGCACTCGTTTTCGCTGTGGTTCAAAAAGACCGAAGGCTGTCCACCGTCGGAGTGGAGAACGAGGCAGCGCCGCGACCATCATTGAGGCATCCGGTCCGGTTTTGCGTAAATTGTGGCGGGTTTCGATTAACGACTTTCTCCTGAAGCAGGGGCTATGATGAGGGGGAATCTTCCGCTTCCGTCAGGAACGCGGTGATACCTTGAAAGGAGAGAGCGGCATGAACGTGACGATCGGAACGAGGGAGCTTGTGATGGGAAGCCGGTATTTGACCGAGCTGCGCAGCAGCAACGATATATTGGAGGACACGGAAGCGCTGAGATTGCGTCTGGCGGAGGAGGGATACCTGCTGATCCGCGGATTTCACGACCGCGAGCGGGTGCTGTCCGCAAGGGAGGAGTTTTTACGCAAACTCCAGGCCATGGGCAGATTGGAGCCGGGGACTCCGCTGGACGAAGGGCGCATTTCCCAAGAGAACCGCAGCATGATGTGGGGCGGCGGCGCGGAAGAGCTGCAGGCGGACTTCCCGCGATTTTTGGATGTGGTGAACCATCCTTCGGTTTTGGATTTTTTTGACCGTCTGCTTGGCGGCAAATCGATGACATACGACTATAAATGGCCGCGGGCCGTAGCCCATGGCGGGAATACCGGCGCGCATTACGACGTCGTGTATATGGGAAGGGGCACCAAAAACGTGTATACGATGTGGACCCCTTTCGGAGACACGCCGCTTGAGCTCGGAACGTTGGCCATGTGCCTGGGCTCCCAGCATTTCAGCAAAATTAGGCAAACGTACGGCGAAATGGATGTGGACCGGGATAATGTCGCGACAGGCTGGTTTTCCGAAGACCCGGTGGAGATCGTCGATACGTTTGGGGGACGATGGGCCACAACGTCTTTCGAAGCGGGCGATGCCATTATTTTCGGCATGTACATGATGCATACTTCGCTTAACAACATGACGGGCCGCTACCGGATCAGCTCAGATACCCGCTATCAGCTCGCATCGGAGCAGGTCGATGAGAGATGGGTGGGCCGCAAGCCGAAGGGGCATTATGCATGGGGCAAAACGACGCCCAAACCGGTCGCCGATGCCCGCAAGGAATGGGGCGTATAAGGGAGGCAAATTGCCGAATCTAACAATCGCACCCCTTTCACCTGACAAAAAGACACGATTGCGCGGAAAATAAAGCCGTCCCCAACAAATGTGCAGGTACATGGAAACACCTGGCCGTTTCCCTTCCAGGCGCCGCAGTTTACAATGAAAGCGTTATATTCCTGGATAAAAGGAGAACAGCCATGAACTTTGACCTGAGCGTAGTGCCCTTCAGCCGCAGAGAGACGTTTCTGGCGGTATCGCTGCTGCCTGAGGGTAAAAATAGACCGGCCGGGCTGTACCTGCGCACCGTCCGGGGCGGGGACGACAAGTTCGGGGAGGCGTTCCGCATCGAGCTGCTGGATGACGCCGGTGAGCTTTTGCCGTTCAAGGCCGAAGCCAATCCCGCCAGCGTGAAGCTGGCTGCCTTCGACAGCAGTAGTTATGCAGAGCTGTGCATATCGGACAGCCGCACCGCGCGCTTCCGGACTAGAGGCTGCGGCATCCGGCTGACCTTTCAGCCGGCGGCTTACGATTATGCCTACGAGGCGGTGCCCGGCAGCTGGGAAGTGAACAGCTTTACGCACGAATGCCGGTTTATGCTGACCCGTCTCGCCGGCTGCATGAAGATGGAAGTGATATGGGACAAGATCAAGAGCTCGCGCATCGTGGCTGAGTTCAGCCCCGACGGAGCCGCGGGTACGGCCGAATTCGCTATTGAAGAGTTCCGCACGGTGTGGAAGCCGCGGCCGGCCTGGGAGCCCTTTGAGGCGGCGGTGAAGGAAGCCGAGGCCGAATTTGCGGCCTGGCTGGATCACAGCCTTACGGTGCCGGCGCGCTGGCAGGAAGGGCGGGAGCTGGCGGCTTACATTACGTGGTCGTGCCTCGTCCCGGCCGAAGGCTGCCTGACGCGCCCGGCGATGTATATGTCGAAGAACTGGATGACGAATATATGGAGCTGGGATCACTGCTTTAACGCCATGGCGCTGGTGCGCCACGATCCGAAGCTGGCGTGGGACCAGTTCATGATCTTTTTCGACCGGCAGGATGAGAGCGGGCTGCTTCCCGATTTTATCAACGACAAGTACGAGCTGTGGAACTGCAACAAGCCGCCGATCCACGGCTGGACGCTCGGCTGGATGATGCGCCGGACCGATTGGATCGGCGAAGCGCAGCTTCGGGAAGTATACGGGCCGCTGTCCAAATGGACGGATTGGTGGTTCCGGTACCGGGACGGTGACGGCGACGGCATTCCCCAGTACAATCACGGCAACGATTCCGGCTGGGACAACAGCACGGCGTTCAATAACGGCATTCCGGTGGAAAGCCCGGATCTGTCGGCCTTTCTGATTTTGCAGGCGGAGCTTCTGGCCGAGATTGCCGGGCTGTTGGGGAAGGCAGAGGAAGCAGCGCGGTGGCGCCGGCTTGCCGGGGATACGCTGGACGCCATGCTAAGCCATTTCTGGAAAGACGGCCGGTTCACGGCATGCCGGTCAGGGACGCATGAGCGTTCGCAAGGCGACAGCCTGCTGCTGTTCGTGCCGATCCTGCTCGGTAACCGGCTGCCGGAAGAGATACGGACCGCGCTGCTGCAGGGGCTGCGGGAAGAGGGCCGTTTCCTCACCGGCAACGGCTGGGCGACCGAAAGCGTCCGCAGCCCGTATTACCAGCCTGACGGCTACTGGCGCGGGCCGATCTGGGCGCCGTCGACCATGCTGCTCGTGGAAGGCGCCGCCGCGGCGGGCGATACGGAGCTCGCCAGAGAGGTGGCGCAGCGGTTCTGCCGCATGCTGAACAAGAGCGGAATGGCGGAGAACTTCGACGCGCTGACGGGCGAAGGGCTGCGGGACAGGGCTTTTACCTGGACGTCGAGCGTATTTTTGATCCTCGGACACGAATACGGGGAACTATAGCGGGAACATGCACTTCTTCGGAAGGGACTTTTTGGAAAAGTCCTCCGGGGAGGTGCTTTTCCCGTTTAACGAAAGGTGTTTCACTTCCGCAAACAAGGCGCTTGACTACGGATATTTTGTAAGCGGTAACAATTGCGCGGCGAAAGGGCTCCGTCCTCTGTCCGTCCATGCTAGAATGCAGATAGACGACTACCGTGAAGAGGAGGGGACCCGCCATGAATATCCGCCGGCACGGACCGCTGCGGCGCTGGCTTCCGGCAGGAGCTTACCGCAGCATCCGGACCAAACTGCTCGTATGCTTTCTGATTGTGACGCTGATCCCGCTGCTCTCGCTCGGGGCGCTTTCTTACTACCAGTCCGCCAGGACGGTCAATTCCCAGTTCGGCCGTTACGGCGAGAACGCGGTGGCCCAGCTGCAGCAGCAGTCGGACTCCATGCTTGTCCGCATGAAGCAGATGAGCCAGACGATCTACTCGTATTTGCTGGACCCCGCCCATGCGGACCTCGGGAGCGATCCGCCGGTCACCTACGGCGAAATCATGGAGAAGAACGACTTCGAATCCGTCCTGAGGTCGCTGGCTAACGACCAGACGGCCGGCATTTATATTATTACGCCATCCGGTTATTACTACGGCGAAAATAACCTCGACGTCGGCAAGCTCGCCGCTATTCCGGCCTGGAAGAGCATGCCCGCCTCGAATAGCGGCCCTTACTGGCTGGGCTTCTATATGCAGAACCATGCGATATCCGCCTCGGAGCAAGCCGGCCCGGCGGTCCTCGGACTGGCCGTGCCGATCCGGAACCCGGGCGGCGCCCAGGATGGCAGCACGATTCTGATCGAAGAGGACGCCCGGGAGCTGCTGCGCATGTTCCGGCAGTTCGAGGAGGACACGAAGGCGCATCTTTCGATTCAGGCGCCGGACGGCCGGACCGTTTACGAAAGCACGGAATCCTTTACGCCGAGAGATAACGATATCATCTGGGACAAGACACTGTCCGTCAATCATTGGAAGATCGAGGCGCGTCTGCCTGCCAAGGCGTTTTACCAGTCATCGGGAGTCATCCGGTCGAATACGGTCATCGTGGCGGTTTGGTCCTGCCTGCTCGCTTTCGGGCTGGCCTATCTGTTTACGTCCCGGTTTACGGGGCGGATCCGTTCCCTGAAGGAATCGATGCAAAAGGTCAGCTTCGGCAAACTGGACACGCGGGTTCCGGTCGAAGGACGGGACGAGCTCGGGAGCCTGGATATCAGCTTCAACCGGATGGTCAGCGGCGTGCAGTCGCTCGTCCAGGAAGTGGAGCGAAGCGAGCGCCTCAAGAAGGAGGCCGAGCTGAAGGCTTTTCATTATCAGATCAATCCGCATCTGCTCTTCAATACGCTGAACTCGATCCAGTGGAAGGCCAGGCTGGAAGGGGCGGAGGAAATCCGCCGAATGCTGTATCACCTGACGATGGTGCTGGAAGGCAACCTCGATATATCGCAGGAGCTCGTTACGCTGGAGCGGGAGCTGCGGATGATCGGGCATTTTTTGAAAATCCAGGAGATCCGTTATGGAGCCGTATTCCAATATAAGCTGGACTGCGAGGAAGATCTGAAACGGTTTGTCATCCCGCGGATGACGCTGCAGCCGCTGTTTGAGAACATTTTTTTCCACGGTTTTACCGACGGGGCCGGCATAATCGAGCTGCGTGTCCGGGAGCAGGGGGAGGAACTGCTGCTGGAACTAAAAGACAACGGGGCCGGCATCGGGGAAGAGAAGCTTGCGCAGCTCTTCGCTCCGAATCCCGAGCCCCGCGGCCGCGGCGGTCTCGGTGTAAGAAACGCGGACCAGAAATTCAAGCTGCATTTCGGCCCGCGTTACGGACTTACGGTACGTTCAATCAAAGGAGAGGGAACATCGATACTGATTCGCTGGCCCAAAAAGGAGGAGCATCCGGATGGAGAACGCAAACAACCTGAAAGTGCTGATTGCCGATGACGAGAGCATCGTTCGCAAAGGCCTGAGATCGACGGTGCCCTGGGAGCGGTTCGGTATGGAGGTCGTGGCCGACGCGCCCAACGGGGCGAAGGCGTGGGAAGCCTTCAAGGAGCATCGCCCGGACATCGTCATTACCGATATCGTGATGCCGGAGATGGACGGCATCGAGCTGCTGCGCAGGGTCAAGGAGGCCGAGGAACGGACGAAAATTATCCTGCTCAGCTGCCACCGGGATTTTGAATACGCACAGCAGGGCATCCAGCTGGGGGCTTCGGGCTACCTTCTGAAGACCGCGTTTGAGGACGAGGAGCTGGAAGGGCTGCTGGAGAAGCTGCGACGGGAGCTACAGCGGCGTCCGTCCCCGGCACCGCTGGACGGGGAGAAGCTGGAGGCGCTCCTGTTCGGCTGGCTCAGCGGCAGCAGCGGAAGATTTCCCGCCGAGCTGGAGCGGCTTCGCGCGGAGGCGTGGCGTTTTGGCGGCCAGGACGTGCATGTGTACCTTGTCCGGACGGAGGGCTGCGGCATGCCGTGGGCTGAATGGCTGAAAGCGAAGCAGCTCGTACACAGCACGGGAAATGAAGCGGTCATCCCCTATGGCGGTGACGCCTGCTATTGGATTGTGCCGGAAGGGCTGCAGGAGGCGGCAAACAGCCTGCTGATCGAAGCCAAGGGCAGCCATGGACGGCTGAAGTGGTCCGCCAAGGGCCCCTTGGGCACCAGCAGCGGCATCGCGGAAGCGTTTCGCTCCCTGCATAAAGAGGCCGAGCTGGAACGGGCGTACGGCGTATCCGGCGGAGATTGGCCCGAGCCGATCCAAAAGGCGGTGCGGCTGCTTCATGAGCAGCCCGGTTCCGACTGGTCGGCGAGCGAGCTGGCGGAAGAGGTCGGGCTCAGCCGCAGCCATTTTTCCATCCTGTTCAAAAAGACGGTCGGCGACAGCTTTATCGCGTTCCAATACAAGCGCAAGCTTCGGCTGGCCCAGGGACTGCTGCGGGATACGGACCTGACGATGCAGGATATCGCCGAGCGGACGGGACTTGGCGACAGCAAGTATTTCAGCAAATGGTTCAAGCGCTGCACGGGTCAGACTCCAAGCCAATTCCGGACCGTGCAAAAAGGCGAATCGGACCGGACAGTTTGACACCCCGCACGAAAGTTCAAACAAAAAGACGCCAAATTGCCGATGAACGCACGTTTTGAACCGCTTTCAAAAGCGTTACGATGAAAGCGGTTCAAATATGAGATGCCTCATTCGCGAGAGGAGCTGACAATATGAAAAAACAGGTTTCACTTATCGTTCTTGCAGCGGCGCTGATGATGTCACTGTCGGCCTGCGGCGGTAGCGGGGGCAAGGCCGAAACGGCCGGCCAGGGCGGCGGCTCCGGATCGGAGAAGACGCTGCGCTTTGCCACCTGGGATACGGGGGATGCACTCAAAATTGAGCAGGACATCGCCAAGAAGTTCGAAGAGAGCCATCCGGGCACGAAGGTGCAGGTGGAGGCATACGCGGACGGCTTTGATCAGAAGCTCGCTGCGGGCTTTGGCGCCGCCAATCCGCCCGACGTCATGTACATGTGGGATTTTCCGACATACCACCAGTCGCTGGAGCCGCTGGACAGCTATGCGGACAAAGACAAGGATTTAAATATTGACGACTTCTACAAGGGCCTGTTTAATTACGGCAAAATCGACGGTGCCCTGTACGGCATTCCGGCGGGCTTTACGACGCGGGTGGTGTATTACAACAAGAAGCTGTTTGATGAGGCGGGCGTGCCGTATCCGAAGGACGGCTGGACCTGGCCCGAATTCCAGGAGATGGCCGGAAAGCTGACGGACAAATCCAAGAAGCAGTACGGCTTCGGCGTCCGCGCGGAGAACGACACTTACGATCTGCAGGGGTTCGTATGGAGCAACGGGAGCTCGTTCATTTCTCCTGACGGCAAGACGATCGACGGTTACATGAACAGCAAGGAAACCGCAGAGGCGATCCAGATGTTCGGCGACATGGTGAAGAACGGCTCGGCCGTGCTGACCGGCGGTAAGGGGCAGCAGAGCGGCGACGACATTTTCAAGGCAGGCAAAATCGCTATGTGGGAAAGCGGCATCTGGCCGCTGGAGTCGTTCCGTCAGGCAGGGGTCGATGTAGGCACAGTTGAAATGCCGGCCTTCCCGGGCAAACCGGTCAAAGGCGTACTGGCTGAATCGGCGCTGTCGATCGCGAAGGATTCCAAGCAGAAGGATCTGGCCTGGGAGTTCATCAAGTTCTACGTATCCGATGCGTCAATCAAAATGCGGGTTGCCGACCTTCCGGTGCGTCAAAGCGTCGTGACCGAGCTGAAAAAGGACCAGGATCCGCTCTACAAGCCGTACTATACGATGCTGGAGCGTTCGGACAACACCCCGGCGTTCCTGCTGAATCCGAAGTGGAATGAGGTTAACCGGCAGCTCTCCGCCGCAGTGGAATCGGTCATGCACGGCAGCAATGCCCAGGATGTGCTGAACCAGGCCGTAAAGGACAGCGAGCGCTACATGAAATAATACCTGAAGAAAGAAGGTTTTTGAGATGGCTCAAACCTACCTCCACCCGGCACGGGAACAGTCAGCCGCCCTCAAGGCCTTGAAGAAACGCAGACGGGGTGGGGCTGCCCCCTACCTCTTCATTTTTCCGTGGATATTCGGCTTTCTGGTTTTCACGCTGGGACCGCTGCTGTTTTCGCTCGTCATTTCGTTCTTTGACTGGCCGATCGTCGGCAAAGTGACGTTTATCGGGCTTGGCAACTACGTGGAAATGTTCACCGACGATCCGCTGTTCTGGAAATCGCTGATGGTGACGCTGAAATTCGCCGTGCTGTTCGTGCCGCTGAACATCATTGTCGCCCTCGGGCTTGCGATGCTGCTCAACCAGAAGGTTCGGGGCAGCGCGATTTTCCGCACGGCGTTCTACCTCCCGTCCGTTATTTCGGGTGTGGCACTGGCCATGATCTGGTCCTGGGTGTACAGCGGCGATTACGGCATCCTGAACTACTTCCTGTCGATCTTCGGGATTCAGGGGCCGGATTGGCTGAACGACACCAAATGGTCGCTGGTCGCCATGGTCGTCGCCAGCTTATGGGGACAGGGCTCGATGATGCTCATTTTTCTGGCGGGGCTCAAAGGCATCCCGAAGGATCTCTACGAATCGGCCTCCATTGACGGCGCAGGCAAGCTTCGGCAGTTTGTCAGCGTCACGGTTCCGATGATCACCCCGACGATTCTGTTCAACCTGATCACGTCGATTATCGCGGCGTTCCAGCAGCTGACGCTGGCGCTGCTCCTGACGGGCGGGGGACCGATGAAGGCGACGTATTTTTACGCGATGTACATGTATGAGAACGCATTTAAATATTTCAAAATGGGCTACTCTGCCGCCAACGCCTGGTTCATGTTCCTGATCGTGCTGACGCTGACGTTCCTGGTGTTCAAGTCGTCGGAAGCGTGGGTGTTTTATGAAGGCGAAATGAAGCGCGGACCGCAGAAGAAGCCGAAGCCGGCGAAAGGAGGACGGGTAGGATGAAAAAGACGCTGAGCTATCTTGCGCTGATCGTCTTGTCCCTGCTCTTTATCGCGCCATTGTTCTGGGCCATTACGACAGCGCTCAAGTCTCCGCAGGAGCTGTACCTGTTTCCACCCAAATGGATTCCATCCGTCTTCCGATTCAGCAACTTTGCGGATGCCTGGAATATACAGCCCTTTAACCTGTTTTTGAAAAACACGCTGATCGTCACGTTGCTATCCACCATCGGCCAGCTGGTATCCTGTACGCTTGTGGCCTACGGCTTCGCCCGGTTCGAATTCAAGGGACGGAACCTGCTGTTTCTGATCGTGCTGGCCACGATGATGATTCCGTGGGAAGTGACGATGATCCCGCAGTATATGGAGTTCAATTATTTGGGGTGGATCAACACGCTCAAGCCGCTGATCGTTCCGTCCTGGTTCGGCTCTGCATACTTTATCTTTTTGCTGCGACAATTCATCATGACATTACCGCGGGAATTAGATGAAGCTGCCACGATCGATGGGGCCGGCAGGCTTACCGTGCTGATGCGGGTGATCGTGCCTTTGATGGGGCCGTCGCTTATCCTGGTGGCGGTGTTCCAGATGATGAACTGCTGGAACGATTACCTCGGACCGCTCATTTTTCTGAACGACCAGACCAAATACACGCTGACGCTGGGCCTGTCGCAGTTCAAGGGCATGTACGGCGTCGATATGCAGTCGATTATGGCCATCACGTGCCTGATCTCCATTCCGCCGCTCGCCATCTTTTTCTTCGCACAACGCTATATCGTCGGCGGCATTGCGAGCACGGGCATCAAAGGTTGACGCCTCTTTCGAACAAGTGAGGAGATGCAGCCAGAGAGAAAGGAAGGGAAAGCATGCACAACACGAACATCCCCCGGGATTGGGACGATCTCGCAGTGCTGGAAAAGAACCGGATGAAAGGCAGAGCCTATTTCGTTCCTTATGCGGACGTCGAAGGGGCCTTGAGCGGCGACCGCGGAAGCTCGCCCTGGTTTCAATCGCTGAACGGCATTTGGAAATTTCATTATGCATCCAGGCCGGAGCTGGCGCCGGACGACTTTCGGGAAGAAGCGCTGACCGGCTGGGACTGGGCGGATATTCGGGTGCCGGGACACTGGCAGCTGCAGGGGTACGGCAGTCCGCATTATACGGACCTGGACTACCCGTTTCCGGTGGATCCGCCCCGGGTACCCAATGACAATCCAACGGGCAGCTACGTCCGGGAATTCGAGCTGCCGCCCTATTGGCAGGGAAGACGGATTACCGTCAAATTCGACGGCGTGGACAGCGCCTTTCATGTGTGGCTGAACGGATCGTTCGTCGGTTACAGCCAGGGAAGCCGGCTGACCTCGGAGTTTGACCTTACGCCTTATTTACAGCCGGGGGTCAACCGTCTCGCCGTCCGCGTATATCAGTGGTCGGATGGCAGTTACCTGGAGGACCAGGACATGTGGTGGCTGAGCGGCATCTTCAGGGACGTCTACCTGATCGCCGAGCCCGCCTCGATCCGCGTCGCCGATTATAAGGTGGTTACCGAGCTGGACGCAAAGTTTGAGCAGGGGGTGCTGAACGTTCGGCTCAACCTGGAAGGGGTTGAACCGGACGGAGTCGTCGCGCTGCGGCTGCTGGACCCAGCGGGGCAGGAAGCTGCCTCTGCTAATGAAGCAGTGCCAAATGGCTCCAGTACCTTGGATGTCCGCCTGCCCGTTGCTCATCCGGCTTTGTGGAGCGCAGAACATCCTGCACTGTACCATTTACTGATCATGGTAACGGACGCGCGCGGGAGTCAGACCGAGATCATTGCGCAGCGGGTGGGATTCCGGCAGGTGGAATTGAAGGACGGCAGATTCCTCGTAAATGGTAAGGCGATCCTGCTCAAAGGAGTCAATCGGCACGACCATCACCCGGATACCGGCAGAACCGTGACTTTGTCCACGATGCGGGAAGACATCCTGATGATGAAGCGCCACAATATCAACGCCGTCAGAACGGCTCATTATCCGAACGATCCGCGGTTCTATGAACTTTGTGACGAATACGGGCTGTACGTCATGGAGGAGACGGATCTGGAGACGCACGGGTTTGAGCCGCTCGGGAACATTTCGCGCCTCAGCGACGATCCCGCCTGGACGGAAGCTTATGTCGACCGCGTCCGGCGCATGGTCGAGCGCGACCACAACCATCCTTCTGTCATCTTCTGGTCGCTCGGCAACGAGTCGGGCTTTGGCTGCAACTTCCGCGCCATGTCCGAGTGGTGTAAGGCGAACGATCCGACGCGCCTCGTGCATTATGAAGAAGACCGGGAAGCGGAAGTATGCGACATCGTCAGCACCATGTATTCCTCCGTGGAGAAGATGGAGGGCTTCGGGAAGCTGATGGACCATCCGAAGCCGCATATTCTGTGCGAGTTCGCCCATGCGATGGGCAACGGACCCGGCGGGCTTACGGCGTATTTCGATACCTTCGAGAAGTTCCCACGCTTGCAGGGAGGCTTCGTCTGGGAATGGATCGATCACGGTCTGCGCAGACGCACGGCCGACGGGCGTGACGATTACGCCTACGGCGGCGACTACGGCGACGTGCCGAACAACGGGAACTTTTGTCTTGACGGTCTGATCTTCCCCGACCGCACGCCGTCGCCTGGATTGATCGAATACAAGAAAGTCATTGAGCCGGTTCGTGTGGAGTGGGCGGAAGCAGGCCGCATCCGCATCACGAACAAGTATGACTTTATGACGCTTGAACATCTTCAGGCGGATTACAGCGTGACGGCCGACGGCCGTACCCTGCGCAGCGGTGTGCTGACCCTTCCGGCCGTGGGGCCGGGGGAATCGGCGGAGCTTGCGCTCCCCTTTGCGTGGGACCGTCCGGAAAGCGGTCTGGAAGCCGGGACGGAGCGGTGGCTGAACGTCGGCTTCACGCTGGCGGCTGACTGCAGCTGGGCGGAGCAGGGGCATGAAGTCGCCTGGACGCAGCTGGCGCTGCCTGATGTGGCTCCGGCAGAGGCGTCGCGGCATCAAGCAGCCCGGTCCGCTGAGGCTGCGAGCCTGCGCCGGGACCTGTCTGTTCAGGAACGAGGGCATGCGCTGATCCTGGCAAGCGACCGATTCCACTTGGAAGCGAGCAGGCTTGAACCCGGCATCACTTCGCTCCGGATGAACGGCAAAGAGCTGATCTGGCACGGACCGCGGCTGAACTTTTGGCGCGCGCCGATCGACAACGATATGTATGTGCTGGCGGACTGGCGGAAGGCGCACCTGAACCGGCTGACCGAGCGGGTGGACGGTTTCCGCTGGGAGCGGCTTGGCGCGGACGCGGTCCGGCTGGCCTGGTCCTCGCGGATCGCGCCGCCGGTATACGACTGGGGCTTCCGCTGCGAGACGTCGTACACGGTGACGGCGGACGGGCTTATCATCATGGACGTAGCCGGATCGCCGATCGGCACGCCGCCGTCCATGCTGCCGAAGATCGGGCTGCAGCTGCAGCTTCCGGGGGATTGTGAACGGGTGGCCTGGTACGGCCGCGGTCCCGGGGAGAGCTACTCGGACAGCAAGGAAGCCGGCCGCATCGGTGTGTACCGGAGCACGGTGGACGGCCTGTTTACGCCGTACGTGTATCCGCAGGAGAACGGCAACCGCACCGATGTGCGCTGGGTTTCGATGGCGGACAGCTCGGGGCTGGGGCTGCTTGCGGCGGGCTCGCCCGTACTGGAGTTCAGCGCAAGGCGGTACACGGATCAGGATCTGGAGCAGGCGCAGCACATGACAGAGCTCAAGCCGCGCGACTATATTACGCTGAACCTGGACTACCGGCAGAACGGGCTCGGCAGCAACAGCTGCGGTCCGGTGCAGGCGCCGGAGCATGCGGTGAAGCCCGAACCGTTCCGGTTCCGGATGCTGCTGCAGCCGTATTTGGCGGAGGACCAGGTGCCGGAGCGGCTGAGCCGGCAGATGGCTGGGGAGGCCGCACGATACCCACTTAAGGAGGAGAACGAGGATGCTTAATACACAGGACGTTTTGAACTTGTCGGGGAAAGTGGCGGTCGTGACCGGAGGAGCATCCGGCATCGGCCTGGCTACCGCCGAGCTCCTGGCGGGCTTCGGCGCTCACGCCGTGCTGATCGATATCAATGAGGCGGCCGGGGAGGCGGCGGCCGCAGGCATCCGGGCCGAAGGAGGCTTGGCCACCTTCCGCCGCTGCGACGTCACCTCGGCCGCGGACTGCGAACGGACCGCGGCTGAAATTGCTGCCGATCTGGGAGGCATCCACATTCTGTTCAACAATGCGGGCGTCATCCGCCGCCGAAGCGTGACCGAGCTGGAGGAGCGGGATTGGGACCTGGTACTCAATGTGTCCCTCAAAGGCGTCTACCTCCTCTCGAAATACGTCATTCCGGTGATGGAGCGGTGCGGCGGAGGCAGCATTATCAATACGGGCTCCGGCTGGGGCCTGAAGGGCGGGGACCGTGCCGCGGCCTACTGCGCCGCTAAGGCAGGCGTCGTAAACCTGACGCGGGCGATGGCGATCGACCACGGGCCGGCAAACATCCGCGTCAACTGTGTATCGCCTGGCGATACGGACACGCCGCTGCTTCGGGACGAAGCCAAGCAGCTGCAGCAGGACGAGGCGGCGTTCCTCGTCGCCTCCGCCGGGGGACGCCCGCTCGAGAGGCTCGGCACGCCGCGCGATATCGCGAATGCGGTGCTGTTTCTCGCGAGCGACTTGTCCGCCTGGGTCACGGGCAGCGTGCTCGTCGTCGATGGCGGCGGGATCGCCTGACACGAAGCACGTTCTGATTTTTTCAACCCTATACTACAATCCCATCATTTCTTTAGTTCATTCTGTACAGAACGGAGGCGTTAACTTTGGCAGAACACAGAATGTATGCCCATCCTTATATACCGAATACCGTCCCGGAAGTCCGGGACGCCATGCTGCGGGAAATCGGGCTGACGTCCATGGACCAGCTTCATGACGCCATTCCCGATCACCTGAAGCTGAAGCGGGAGATGGACCTCCCGCCGGCCATGAACGAATATGAGCTGCGCCGGCATATCGAAGGCATACTCGCCAAGAACAAGCACGGCGCGGATTACCTGAATTTTTTGGGGGCAGGCTGCTGGCAGCATTTTATTCCGGCGGTTTGCGACGAAATTAACCAGCGCTCCGAATTCGTGACGGCTTATGCCGGCGAGCCCTATGAGGATCACGGCCGCTTCCAGGCGCTGTTTGAGTATCAGAGCCTGCTGGCCGAGCTGGTGGATATGGACGTCGTCAACGTTCCGACCTTTGACTGGGCGCAGGCCGCGTCCACAGCGATCCGCATGGCCGGCCGCATCACCGGGCGGCGCACCGCCCTGATTCCGCGCTCGGTAGATCCGGATAAGGTCGCCATCATCCGCAATTACTGCACGCCGGTCATGGACATCCGCATGGTGGAGATCGACCCGGCCACCGGGAAAATGGACCTGGCCGATCTGGAATCCAAGCTGGACGGGGACACCGCCGCCGTCTATTTCGAGAATCCCGGGTATCTCGGCATCATCGAAGACCAGGGAGCGGACATATCCCGCCTCGCCCATGCCGCTCAGGCATTGTCGATCGTCGGGGTGGACCCGATCTCCCTCGGCGTGCTGGAGCCCCCGGCCCGTTACGGCGCGGACATCGTCTGCGGGGACCTGCAGCCGCTCGGCATGCATATGAACTACGGCGGGGGACAGGCCGGATTTATCGCAACCCGCGACGAAGAGAAATTCGTCATGGAATACCCGTCCCGGCTGTTCGGCATCGTTCCGACGGAAGTGGAGGGCGAGTACGGATTCGGCGACGTTGCATACGAGCGCACCTCGTTTGCGCTGCGGGAGAATGGCAAAGAATCCGTCGGCACGCAAACCGCCTTGTGGGGCATTACGGCTGGCGTCTACTTGGCCCTGATGGGACCAAACGGCATGCAGGAAGTGGGGGGAACGATCGTCCAGAAGGCGAAATATGCTGCCAACCAGCTGTCCGGCATTCCAGGTGTATCGCTGCGCTTTGGCGGCACGCCGTTCTTCAAGGAGTTCGTCGTCGATTTCAACGGTACGGGACGCACTGTGGCTGAGATCAACCGCCAGCTGCTTGATGAAGGGATTTTCGGCGGCAAGGATTTGTCGGCAAGCTATCCCGATTGGGGGCAGTGCGCCTTGTACTGCGTCACGGAAATTCATACCCAGATCGACCTGGACCGCCTGGCCGGAGCCGTCCGCGCCATCGTAGGCGCAGGCGCTTCAGCGGCCGGAGCATCAGGAGAGGAGCAGACGCCATGAAACGGATTGTCAGGGACCGGAAGGTCCGCCAGTTCCACCAAGCCAAATGGGATGAGCCGGTCATCTTTGAACTGCACCGCGCGGGAGAGCGGGGCGTCATCCCGCCGCAGGCCGAACCGGCCATTGCAGCGGAAGCCGGCGGCGTGCAGGACGCCATTCCGGCGAACATGCGCCGGAGCCAGGCGCCTGCCCTGCCGGAGATCGGCCAGGCCAAGGTGCTGCGCCATTACCTGCGCCTCTCCCAGGAGACGCTGGGCTCGGATTTGAACGTCGAAATCGGGCAGGGCACCTGCACGATGAAATACATCCCGCGGATCAACGAAATGCTGATCCGCAGCCCCCGCATGACCGAGCTCCATCCGCTCCAGGATGTGAGCTCGGTACAGGGCATGCTGGAAATCTACCACAGCCTGGACCTTGCGATGCGGGAGATTTCCGGCATGGACGCCTTTAGCTTTCAGCCGAGCAGCGGCACCCAGGCGCTGCTGGCCATGGCTTCCATCGTGCGGGCTTACCATGACTCGCGCGGGGAGGGGGAGAAGCGTGACGAGATCATCACGACGATCTTCTCCCACCCGTCCCAGGCCGCGACCGCTGCCGTCAAAGGCTACAAAATCATCACCCTTCATCCGGACGAGGACGGATTCCCGGACCTGGAGAAGCTGAAAGCTGCGGTCTCTGAACGGACCGCCGGCTTCGTCGTGGCGAACCCGGAAGACACCGGCATTTATAACCACCGGATCCGCGAGTTTACGGACGTGGTGCATGCCGCCGGCGGGGTCTGCTACTACGACCAGGCCAATGCCAACGGCCTGCTCGGCATTACCCGCGCGAAGGAAGCGGGCTTTGACATGTGCTTCTTCAACCTGCACAAGACGTTTGCCGCGCCGCATATGTGCGGCGGACCGGCCACCGGGGCGCTCGGCGTGACCGATGCGCTGAAGCCGTTTCTGCCGGGACCGCTGGTGGATCAGGCGGCGGACGGGAGCTATATCCTGCGGGAGCAGGGTGGGAGCAGCATCGGCAAGGTCCGCAGCTACCACGGCGTCGCGCAGACGGTGCTCCGCGCCTACGCGTGGATTCTCAGCCTCGGCGCGGAAGGGCTGAAGGATGTGGCGCAGACCGCTGTGCTGAACAATAACTATCTGTACCACAAAATCCTGCAGATCCGCGGGGCAAGCGCGCCATACATCAAGGGCCGACGCCTGGAGCAGGTCCGCTACAGCTGGAAGCAGCTGACCGACGAGACCGGCGTCACGACCGAAGATATTACGCGGCGGATGTGCGACTTCGGCCTGCATTACTGGACCTCCCATCATCCGTACATTGTGCCGCAGCCGTTTACGCTCGAGCCGACCGAATCGTACTCCAAGGAAGATCTGGACGAGTACATCCAGACGCTGGAGCATATTTCAAATGAAGCGTACACGAATCCCGAGATGGTCCGGACGGCACCTCATGCCAGCACGGTTCACCGCAACGACGAATCGTCCCTGGACGATCCACGGCAGTGGTGCATTACCTGGCGCGCCTATCTGAAGAAGACCGAACCGTCAGCGGTGAAGTAACCACAAATGAACCTATGAGACCAAGGCCACAGCCGAACCGATGGCTTTGGTCTTTTTTTATGAACTTGGCCCAATATAGTCCTCTTAGACATAATGAGGCGGCTGGCCAAGCCGGATCCGGGGGAGGAATAGGTCTTCCGGTTCCCTTACGCTCGTTATCCAAAAAACATGAAAAATTTGGAGAAGGAATAACCCTTTTTATAGAGAACTATGCTTGTATAGTCCATAAAACAGCCAAAGATGGACTGCATTGTTCACAGCCAAAACAACCAAATATTTGGAGGAGTGATCGAGGGTGAAGGAGAAGGTGCGTGTTGGAATGATCGGTCTCGGCGCACGCGGCATGGGGCTGCTGAGAGGAATCATCCTGCATATGGAAGATGTCGAGGTTGTCGCGGTTTGCGACCTGTATGAAGACCGCTGCGAGGAGGCGGCTGGATATGTCCAGGAGACAGGAACCGCCAGACCGCTGGTAACGACCAAATATCAGGAAGTTGTGGCCCTGCCGGGGCTGGACGCCGTTGTCATCGGCGCATCCTGGGCGGACCATATTCATATTGCTACGGCATGCATGGAAGCCGGAATCTACGTGGCAAGCGAAGTCGGCGGCGCCTATTCGGTTCAGGAGTGCTGGAAGCTGGTGGAGACGTACGAGCGCACCGGCGTACCCTGCATGATTATGGAGAACTGCTGTTACGGACGCGAAGAACTGATGGTGCTGAACATGGTCAAGCAGGGCGTATTCGGCGACATCGTTCACTGCGCCGGCGGCTACCATCACGATCTGCGCGAAGAAATTGCCTACGGCATCGAAAACCGGCATTACCGCCTGAACAACTATATTCACCGCAACTGTGAAAACTACCCGACGCATGAGCTCGGACCCATTGCTCAGATCCTGGGCATCAACCACGGCAACCGGATGGTATCCCTCGTCTCCATGTCCTCCAAGGCCAAAGGCATGCATGAATACGTTGTCCGGGAGAGAGGCGCCGATTCAGCGCTTGCCCAGACCGAGTTTATGCAGGGCGATATCGTTACTACCGTTATCAAGTGCGCCCATGGCGAAACGATCACGATCACGCTCGACACGACGCTTCCCCGCTACTACTCCAGAGGGTTTACGGTCCGGGGCACGAAGGGGATGTATGTGGAGGAGAACCATTCCATTTACATCGACGGACAGCATGACGAGCACCACTTTGACTGGAAAAACCAATGGGGCAACGCCGATTCCTTCCGTGAGCAGTATGAGCATCCGATCTGGAAGAAATTCATCAGCGAGGGCGTGAAGGGCGGCCACGGCGGCATGGACTGGCTGGTCTACTCCGAATTTATCGAATGCGTGAAGAACGGCACGGATACGCCGCTTGATGTGTACGATATGGCAGCATGGATGAGCATCTCGGCCTTGTCCGAGGAGTCGATTGCGCTCGGCGGTCATCCGGTGGCGATTCCGGATTTCACGAACGGAAAGTGGATGAGCCGTTAAACGATAAAGCGATATTTTAAGCGAAATTTCTCGAAAAAGTGACCTGCAGCCATTAGGGGGAACTTCCCAATGTGCAGGTTACGGGCGAGGCGCTGGCGATGAAGCCGGCGCTCTTTTTTTGTCTAACCGGCGGCCATCCTTGCCCTGCGAGCGAACAATTTATTGAAAGCACTTTCACTTCATATGATATAATGCAATAAAAGCAGACATACCTAATATATCAATCACTTCCACCGTTTGCATCGTTAAAGCGCAGCAGCCGCTTGCCCCTAAGGTCCTATCCCTGCATATCATTAGTTCATAAGGAGACGAGTCCGTACGATGTTTAATGTTCTTGTAGTAGACGATGAGCATGTTCAACGAGAGGGCATCAAGGATTTGATATCGGAATACCGGTTTCCGTTCCACGTGCTCGAAGCCGACAATGGCCGCGCGGCCGAAACCATTTTGAACCGTCACCCGATCGATATTTTGATCACCGATGTCAAAATGCCGCTGATGAGCGGCCTCGAGCTCGGCAGGCTGGCGAAAAAAACGCAGGACAACCTCAAAATCGTCATCTGCAGCGGGTACGACGAATTCGAATACGCGAAAACCGCCATCAAGCTGGGCGTCGTCAACTATCTGCTCAAGCCGCTTGTGACTGAGGAATTTTTGGAAGTGATGGAGGAGATTACGCATATTCGCCCCCATGCCGGCGAGCCGGAGGTGGAATCGGAGGAATCGAAGGTGATCCGCCAGGTGAAGGAGTTCGTGAAGGATCACTTTCAGCGCGACCTGTCATTGACGGAGGTGGCCAATGAGGTGTATCTGTCCCCAGGATACTTGAGCATTTTGTTCAAGAAAGAAACCGGGATGAACTTTTCCAAATATTTGACCGACCTCCGCCTGCGCAAGGCAGGCCATCTGCTGCTGAACTCCAATATGAAAATTAACGACATCGCGGCGTTTGTCGGCATCGACAACACCTCTTATTTTTGCCGGCTGTTCAAAACCAACTACGGCGTGAGCCCATTACAGTATAGAGAGAGCGGGAATGTCCATGCTTCACTGGATCAAGAGCAGGTTCAATGATATCCGGTTCCGCAACAAGCTGCTGCTGTCCCACCTTTTTATTGCGCTGATTCCCATTCTGCTGCTAGGCGTTCTCGCTTTTATCCAGTCCTACCGCATCCAAATGAAGGAGCTGAAGAGCGAAGCCGCGGCCAGTCTGGACCAAGTGGCGAACATTCTCGATTATAAAATCAACCGCTACAACACGCTGAGCGAATTTATCGTGCTGAACCGCGATTTTTCGAAATTGTTTACCCGGAACTATGCTGGCAATTACTTCGAGATGTTCCTTGATTTCCGGGATATTATGGACCCGCTCATTTCCAATACGAAAACGATGGACGACAATATCGAGGGCATTACGTTCTATACGTCCGGGGATTTGCTCGGCATCCGCGACAACATTTTGCCGCTCAGCGATTTGAAGCAAAAGCCGTGGTTCGACGGGTACCGGGGCAGGCATTGGGTGGTGGATGGCAGTCACGTCTATCTGGTGCAGGAGCTAATTAGCAATTTGAAGGACAGCAATTACATGGTGATCTCGGTCAATTACGACAGCATTTTCTCGGATATGGACAAGCTGTCGGATCATATTACTGTGCAGATCGAGGGTCCGCAGCACCAGCCGATCTTCCGTGAACAGAAGGCGGACCCGCCCGCGCAAGGGGCGACCCGGCTCGACCGGACGCTGAAAAGCAACGGCTGGACGATCCATTATTACCTGTCCAATGCGAACGCGTATGTCAACGCGCTGACGTTTTTCAAAATCACCCTGCTCGTCATTGGATTAAGCCTGCTCGTCGCCTTTTTCCTGATCTATATCGTGTCGAACAACTTCACGAGGCGGATCATTCATCTCAAAAACAAGGTGGACAAGGTGGAGCAGAACAACCTGGACGTCGTCATCCAGAGTTCTTCCCGGGATGAGTTCGGGGAACTGACGAACGGCATCGGCAGGATGCTGGGGCGTATCAACAGTCTGATTCACCAGGTGTACCAGGCGGAAATCGCCAGGCAGCAGAGCGAGTACCAGCGGCTGATTAATCAGATCAACCCCCACTTTCTGTACAACACGCTGTCTTTTATACACTGGCGGGCCAAAAAGAAGCGTGACCTGGAAACCGGGTACATGGTATCGACGCTGGCCAAGTTCTACCGGACGACATTGAACGGGGGCAGGGAGATGGCGACGGTCGCGAACGAAATCGAGCATATCCGGGCGTATCTGGACCTGCAGCTCGTCATGAATGACGGGGACTTTGACGTGGAGTTTCAAGTGGATGAAGATACGGCGGATTTGAAAATCATTCACTTCGTGCTGCAGCCGATCGTGGAGAACGCGATCAAGCACGGGTTCACCCATCCGGAGGCTGAGGAAACTCCGCGGATCGTCATTGCGTCGCGCCGGCAGGAGGGGATCCTGACGCTGATCGTAACGGATAACGGCGTCGGGATGACCCCTGTCCAGGCCGCCAAGCTGCTGTCGGCAGAGAACGGGGGAACCGGCGTGAAGAACGTCAACGACCGGATGAGGCTGTATTACGGGCCGCCGTACGGCCTAGCCATCGACAGCGCCCCCGGGATGGGCACGACGGTCACCCTGACGTTTCCTGCGGAGCCGGCGGACACGGCGCCGAAGGGGCTAGTCGAGAGCGCGGCTGCCGGTCCATAGAGGGCGGAGATCAGCGGCAGTGAATGGGGCGTGTAGCCGCTTCGAAGCGCCGTTGGCCGGCAGGCAATCCTGTTTTTAGAGCACAGAAGGAAGAGCCGGCTACCGTATGGAAAGAAGGTAAAGAAGGAAAGAGCGCATGAGGAGGAAGAAAGCATATGTTTGAACATTTGGTCTCATTTAAATTTAACCGCCTTCTTGAGCCGGAGCTGGAGCAGGAGCTCCTTGGACTGCTGCGGGGGCTGAAAGATCAGATTCCCGGTATCGTTGACCTCACGGCCGGCCTCAATGAAACGGAGGAAACGGAGAACGTTCACGGGTTCAGCCTTGGGCTTCGCGTGACTTTCAAAGACCGCGAATCACTGCAGGCCTACGGGCCGCATCCGGCGCATCAGGAATTTGTCCGCAAACTCGATGGCTTGATCGAGCAGGTCGTGGTGGTGGACTTTCCCGTTCAAGGCTGAGCATCCATAATCGGCGAGGCTGTGTGAAGCCGGCAGTCGTGCTGCCTGCTGGTATATACCGTGATATTCCTATGATTGCTCAACGTCTGGTAGCTGCCGCCAGAGCCAAAGAGCGTTCCTTCGGGGCGCTCTTTTTGTGTGTCGAAACCGCTTGCGGGGCATTCATGAAAAAAGTGACACAGAACGGAAAAATGTGATATATACGTTTTTTTTGCAACCGCATACAATTTTACTTGTACAAGGAATCGACATGAAAGGGGTTCAAAGGGATGAACAAGAGAAAAATATCGTCACTGCTGGCCGTTACGTGCATAACGGCGCTCATCGTCAGCGGATGCGGCGGCGGAAGCGGCAAGGCGGAGGACAAGGTTGTCAGCGAAAAAGACTACGAGCCGTACAGCAAGTACGAATCCCCGGTAGAGTTTACCATCGGACGCAATACGAGCCATACGAACAATCTGCCGAAGGGCGATTCGATTGAAAACAACATGGCGACCCGCTACGTCGAGAGCAAAGCAAACGTGAAGGCCAAGGTAGCCTGGGAGACCGACGATATGGACCAGAAGCTGTCCCTGTCGATGACGACGGGTGAGCTGCCGGACGTGATGCTGGTCAGCCGCACGATTTTCAATCAGCTTGTAGACAATGACCTCATTGAAGATATGACCGAGGTCTACGAAAAAACCGCCTCCGAGGGTGTCAAAAACATCTACTCCTCTTATGGGGATCTGCTGCTCGACCAAGTGAAGGTGGACGGCAAAATCATGGGCCTGCCGATGACGAATATCGGCAACCAGCATCAGCTGCTGTGGGTTCGCAAAGACTGGCTGGACAAGGTCGGCGGCAAGCTGCCACAGTCGGTGGACGATGTGTGGAACCTGGCCAGAACCTTTGTGGAGAAGGATGCCTCCGGAACCGGCAAGACGATCGGGTTCGGGATGAATCAGGACGCGATGAATTTTTCGCCGATATTTGCAGCTTATAATGCATTTCCGGGCCAGTGGATCAAGAAAGACGGCAAGGTCGTGTACGGCTCCGTGCAGCCCCAAATGAAAGAGGCGCTCGCCGATTTGGCCGAGCATTACAAGGAAGGGCTGATCGACAAGCAGTTTGCGGTCCGCTCGGACGAAGAGAAGGAAGCGCTGGTCATCAACGGCCAGGCCGGCATGCTCTTTAACCCATGGTGGATCGGATACACGAATTACAAGGATTCCATCAAGCAGGATCCGAAAGCCGAATGGGTGGCGGTATCCGCACCTGTAGATGAGAACGGCAAATTTAAAACGATCCGGCAGGACCCGGTCGGTGGAGGCATTGTTGTCGTGCGCAAAGGTTACCCTCATCCCGAGGCGATCATGAAATCGATCAACCTGACGACGGATTTTCTGTACTCGTTGACGGACGACGCCGTCCAGTACAAGAAGGAGCATGCCAGCGAAGGGCTGACCGACCATAGCCGCTGGAATAACGAGCCGACGCAAATTCCGATGCAGGTGGACTATGACGACGTGCTCAAGCGCTATTACGACGACATCATGAAGGCTGACAAAGCAGGCAGCGCCGACGGAATTCAAGAGGACCGCGTCGTGTCCTATGAAGCGTACCAGGAGTTCAAGCAAAAGGGGACTGCGGTCGATGCCAATACGTACGGCGAATATTTGTCGCGGATCGAGGGGCAGCGGGAGGCCAACAATCCGAACCTTGAAGTAATCCCGGCCGGCTTCTACGGCACGACGGAGACGATGAAGCTGAAATGGGCCAACCTGCAGAAGATGGAGCAGGAAATGATGCTGAAGATCATCATGGGCCAAGCCAGCATCGATGCTTTTGATCAATTCGTGTCGACCTGGAAAAAGACCGGCGGCGACGAGATCACGCAGGAAGTGGAAGAGATGAGCAGCAGGTAAGTCCCTGTCAATACATCCTGGATAAATGGAAGTGATAAGTATGTCTTCGCTGGAAGCAAGTCTCCGTACGGAACGGCAGGTTTCGGGACGGATACGGAAGAAACGGAAAGCCTTTCATGAAATGACGTATCACTTCATGCTGCTGCCGGGCATGGTGCTGCTGTTCATTTTCTCCATCGTCCCGATGTTCGGCATCGTGATGGCCTTTCAGAAATTTATCCCGGCCAAAGGCATTTTCGGCTCCAAATGGGCTGGGCTGACTAATTTCACGTATATGTTTCAGCTCCCGGACGCGAAGCAAATTTTCGTCAATACGCTGGTTATCGCGGTCGGAAAAATCATTCTGGGGCTGATCGTGCCGATCGTGTTTGCGCTGCTGCTGAATGAAGTCCGCCTGAAGGTGTTTAAAAGCACCGTGCAGACGATCGTGTACCTTCCCCACTTCATGTCCTGGGTCGTGCTCGGCACGATGATGACGATGATTTTCTCATATGACGGCATGGTGAACAACGTTCTGCAGCTGTTTGGGATGGACAGAACGATGTTTCTGGCCAGCAACACCTGGTTCAGGCCGCTGCTGATCGTGACGGACACTTGGAAGGAGTTCGGCTACGGAACGATCGTCTATTTGGCCGCCCTGACGGGCATCAATCCTTCGCTGTACGAATCGGCTGCTCTTGACGGGGCAAGCCGGTGGAAGCAGACGCTGAACATTACGCTGCCCGGAATTTTGCCGACGATCATCCTGCTCGGCACGCTGAGCCTGGGCAATGTGCTGAATGCCGGCTTCGATCAGGTGTTCAATATGTACAATCCGCTGGTCTATCAGACCGGAGACATCATCGATACGTTCGTGTACCGGATGGGTCTGATCCAGATGCAGTATTCGTTTGCCACTGCGGTCGGCTTGATGAAATCGGTCATCAGCTTCGTGCTGATCGTCGTGTCCTACAAGCTGGCTTCCAAATACGCCGGTTACCGGATTTTCTAGAAAGGGGCGCTGATTTGCATGATACAATCGAGAACGTTCGGGGCGCAGGCTTCCCGCTTCCTGATCATCCTGGTGCTGGTGCTGATCGCCTGCCTGTCCCTTGCCCCGATCATCAATACGATCATGGTGTCGGTGAGCAGCAGCACGGCGGTCAACGCGGGCAAGGTGTATTTTCTCCCGGTAGATATCAACTTCTCCTCTTACGTTAAAATTTTGGACGATGAGAAGTTCTGGAGGGCTTTCCTGGTGTCGGTGGAACGGGTCGCCCTGGGCGGAGCGATCAACATGGTGCTGACAATTCTGATGGCGTATCCGCTGTCAAGAACCGCCTCGCAGTTCCGGGCACGCAACGTCTATATGTGGATTATCGTGTTCACGATGCTGTTCAGCGGCGGCATTGTTCCCTGGTACATGGTCATCAGCAAGCTAGGATTGATCAACTCGATCTGGGCGCTCGTGCTGCCCGGCGCGGTACCGGTCTTCAACGTTATCCTGCTGATGAACTTTTTCAAAGGGATTCCGAAAGAGATGGAGGAGGCGGCCTTTATCGACGGGGCGGGTCCGCTGAAAATTTTGTGGCATATCTTCATCCCGGTGTCCCTGCCCAGCCTGGCGACGATCACCTTATTTGTCATCGTGGGCCACTGGAACAACTTCTTCGACGGGATCGTGCTGATCAACGACAGTCATAAGATCCCGCTCCAAACGTATCTGCAGCAGCTGAATTTGACCCGGGACCAAATGCAGAATCTGTCGGTTGAGCAGCTGCAGCAGTACAACAAGATCTCTAACACCACGCTCAACTCGGCCAAAATTCTCGTGTCCATGATCCCGATCCTGCTGATTTATCCGTTCCTGCAGCGGTATCTCATCCACGGTATCGTGCTGGGGTCGGTCAAGGAATAGCGGATTCCGATAGGCAAAACATGACAGCGACAATGAAGGACGGGGCTGACCGCGCAAGCTTTGCAAAAGGCTGCGGGGGCAGCCCTGTTCGGCGTTTGCCGGGAATGGCCGGAAGGGATGCGAAAGTGGTGCGGATAACCAATTGTTGACTTCAAAAATGAACTTATGTTATATAAAAATAAGAATAATTAGCACTCATTATGTTTGAGTGCTAAGATACTATGTTCGTTGAGGGGAGTATGCTAGATGGCCATGAAAGAGTTTAAAGCCGAGTCGAAACGACTGCTTGAAATGATGATCAACTCCATTTATACGCAGCGGGAGATCTTTTTGCGCGAACTCATCTCCAACGCCAGCGACGCTATCGATAAAATCTATTATAAAGCGCTAACAGACGACCAGCTGGTTTTCAATAAAGACGATTATTACATCCGGATCACGCCGGATAAAGAAGCCAGAACGCTGACGATTTCCGATACGGGCATCGGGATGACGCAGGAGGAGCTGGAGAACAATCTGGGCGTCATCGCGAAGAGCGGGTCGCTGGCCTTCAAGAACGAGAACGAAGCCAAGGACGGCCACAACATTATCGGCCAGTTCGGGGTCGGCTTCTATTCGGCGTTCATGGTGGCGGACCGGGTGACGGTCATCACCAAGGCGCTTGGCTCCGATACGGCGTACAAGTGGGAGTCTGCGGGAGCGGACGGCTATACGATCGAGCCTGCGGCGAAGGATACCGTGGGTACGGAAATTGTGTTGAAAATCAAAGATAACACGGAAGAAGACAATTACGATGAATTTCTGGAGGATTACCGCCTCCGGACGATCATCAAGAAGTACTCGGATTTCATCCGGTACCCGATCAAGATGGACGTCACCGGACACCGGCCGAAAGAGGGCGCGGACGGAGAGTTCGAGGAATACAGCGAAGAGCAGACCGTGAACAGCATGGTTCCGATCTGGCGCAAGAACAAGGGCGAGCTGACGGAAGAGGACTACGTCAACTTTTACAACGAGAAGCGCTACGGGTTTGACAAGCCGCTGACGCATGTGCACATCAAGGCGGACGGGGCCGTTGTGTACAACGCGCTCCTGTTCATTCCGGAGCACACCCCGTTCGATTATTATACGAAGGAATACGAGAAGGGGCTTGAGCTTTACTCGAACGGCGTCCTTATTATGGAAAAATGCGGCGACCTGCTCCCGGATTACTTCAGCTTCGTCAAAGGGATGGTCGATTCCGAAGACCTGTCGCTGAACATTTCCCGAGAAATGCTGCAGCATGACCGTCAGCTGACGCTGATCGCGAAAAATATCAAGAGCAAGATCAAGAGCCAGCTGCAAACGCTGCTCAAGGATGAGCGGGAGAAATACGAGAAGTTCTACGAGGCGTTTGGCAGACAGCTGAAGTTCGGCGTGTACAACAATTACGGCGCGGATAAGGACGTTCTCCAGGACCTGCTGCTGTTTACCTCTTCCAAGGAGAAGAAGCTGGTAACGCTGGACGAATACGTATCCGGCATGCCGGAGGATCAGAAATATATTTACTACGCCGCCGGCGAATCCGTGGAACGGCTTGAGAAGCTGCCGCAGACGGAAATGGTGGCCGATAAGGGCTACGAAATTTTGTACTTCACCGACGATATTGACGAATTTGCCATCAAGATGCTGATGAAGTACAAGGACAAGGAATTCAAGTCGGTATCAAGCGGCGATCTCGGTATCGAGACGGAAGCGGACAAGAAGGATGAAGCGGCGGAGACGGAGAGCAAGGAGCTCTTCGAGGAGATGAAGAACATTCTCTCGGGCAAGGTGAAAGAAGTCAAGGCTTCCAAACGGCTGAAGTCCCACCCGGTCTGCCTGTCCACGGAAGGCGACTTGTCGATCGAAATGGAGAAGGTGCTCAAAGCGATGCCGAGCGGCCAGGACATCCAGGCCGACAAGGTGCTGGAGATCAACATACACCACGAGGTGTTCCAGTCCCTGAAGGATGCTTATGACAAGGACCGCGAGAAGCTGGGCCTGTACACGAACCTGCTGTACAACCAGGCGCTGCTGATCGAAGGGCTGCCGATCCAGGATCCGGTCGAATTTACGAACGATATTTGCAAAATTATGGTGTAAGCCAAGCTCCTCCCGACCTGCGGCAGAATGCTTGACAGGCGGTACAACCCGGCCTGCCGGAGTTTTGATCTCCGGGCCGGGTTCCTTTTTTTGCCGGAGGGCGGGCTGCGAAGCGAACATCGTGTATAATGGTAGAAGGGCGCAGGGTGATGCCTTAACCGGTCATGCTGCGCATGCTTAATAACGAAGAAGAGGTGTACATGTTGGAAGACCCTACGTTACAACTGGAACAAACAAACATACAGCACGCCATCATCGGCGAACCCATGACCAGCTTGTCCGAGATTTTGCTGAGCCTGACCAAGACGAGGCTGTCCGCGCTGGCTTCCGTCCACAGCATCACAGGTCGTTCCAAGATGAAGAAAGAAGAGCTTGCCGAAGCGCTGTCGGATTACGTCACGAATACGGAGCATTTGTCGTCCATGCTGCTCCAGATGGATGGTGCCGAATGGAGCCTGTTTGAGACGCTCCTTCAGGAGTCTTCCGTTCAAGATAATACGATTCCATACGGGGATTATGCCTTTTTGCTGGATCGCGGGCTCGTATTCAGCTTTTTCTCGGAAGGTCAGCTGCACCTGATCATGCCGGAAGAAATAAGGGACGCCATCCGCAAGGCTGATCTGCCTGCTTTGAAACAGCAGCACGGCCAGCACCAGCTGGCTTATCAATATATTGTTGCCGCATCCCATTTGTATGGAGCGGTTAATGTGGACAAGCTTCTTGAGATCTACAATGCCCAGAATGAACAGGCGCTGAGTGCGGAGGAGCTTCTGAATGAAGTGAACGAGGCGATCGGCCGGGGCGAGAACCTGCTCCTTCACGGCGGATACATCGTGAACAGCTATCTGCTCCACGACCTGGACGAGCAGAAGATGAACGACTGGATCGCGAAGGTCGAAGGGAAACCGTATTATGTTCCCGACCAGGAGGAGCTGCTCCGGTATGCGGACGAGACGTATTTTGAAATGACGTCGCAGCTGTCCGCGCTGCAGCAGTACGTGCTGCGGGAGCTGTGTAAGGACCAGGAGACGGTGGAATACCTGATCGACGATCTCCAGCTGGCGTGCGCCAAGGGTTCGTCGATTCAGGATCTGATCTACGAATTCGAGAGCCGCAAAATCAATTTCAAAAACCCGCTTCAGGCCCAGCAGACGATTCAGCTGCTGACCGAAGTCTATAACCATACCCGGATGTGGGCCAATAACGGCTTTACCCTGGTGGAGCTTCAGGCCATTGCCGACGGCGTTAAGCCGGAGCTGGTGAAGCTGGTGAACGTCTCCGCAGCGGATACCGTGCCGAAGGTGGGACGCAACGAGCCGTGCCCTTGCGGCAGCGGGCTGAAGTACAAGAAGTGCCACGGAAAATAAACGCTTATCGCTCTATTTATCCTATATAGATCATCAACTATAAGGGCGGCAGTCCGGACATGAACGTCATGTCCCGGGCTGCCGTTTTTGCGTTTCCCTCTTTTCATATGATCCAGCGCCTATGGATTGATTCCGAACCGTCCCATCCGATAGAATAAAATGAATAAAGAAAGCGCTTACCTCTGCCGGAAAAACACGGCGACTACCATTGCCCCTTTGATCCGTTATGGTGATTCCATGGCAAATAACCCGTTGTAAAGGAGTGATTGGCATTGCGGAACAGCTGGTACCGCCGAATGCTGCTTTCGTATTTTCCTATCTTTTTGATCACTGTAACGATTCTTGTGTTCCTGTCCTTCCTCGTCGTCAATGAAATTTCCCAGAAGGAGACGGTTAAGGCGGATCAGATTTCTACGGGATATATCGTGGACACGGTCCAGATGGCCCTAAAGGAAATCGAAATGAACGCACTGGATGAGGTGGAGCGAAACAGCCGCTACAACGATTTTCTTCAGGCGGACGGTCCGCATGAGCGGGATGCGGTATATGCGGTCGTGGACAGCCTGCGAACCCTGGCTGCCAAAGACGAGCTTGTGGATTCTGTGTACGTGTACCGCAGCGGCGATCGGCAGACGCTCACAACGAGCGGTCTCCTGGCGTGGGACGAGTTTGCCGACAGGCCGTTTGTCGAGCAGGCGCTGGGCCAGCCGGCATACCAGGGCTGGTCCCCGATCCGCGACTATCATGAAATGGGGAGCGATGCGAAGCGGCGGGTCATCTCTATGTACAAACGGGCCCCGCTTCCGTTCGGCACGCAGGGCTTTGTCGTCATTAACGTCAACATGTATGCGCTGGAGCAGAAAATCCGGACCATGAAAGATACCGATGTGTCCTTTCTTCAAATCCGCGACCGGGAAGGAAATCTCATCTTCTCGACGCGTCCATCCGAACCGGGAGGCGCAGAGGCTGCAGAAGGCCGCATTTTGAACCGTATTCCGTTCCAAGCTACCGGCTGGACGTTTGAGAGCGGGATCGCAGCGGGCCAGCTGTTTACGTGGGTGTCGGTCGTTTCGTACATCTGGATCGTCATCGGCGTAGGCACCGTGCTGGCAGCCGTCGCCTACTTACTGTATATCACCAAGCGCAATTATAAACCGATCCGCGCCATGATGCACCGGATCGAAGCCGTCCGTGACCGGATGGATCCTCCGGGCGGCGCCAAGAGCGACGAGCTGCTTCTGATCGACCGGGCATTGGAAAATTTAATCCGGCAGACCGCCGACTACGAGAAGCAGCAGCAGGAGAACATGCTGATCGCCAGAAGGCAGCTGTTCATCGACCTCGTTCAGGGGGAACGCCTTGGGGATGCAGGCGAGCGTCTGGACCGATTGAAGCCGCTGCCGGAACAGGTCACGGGGCCGTATCTGCTTGTCCTCGTGGAAATACTGGAATTTCCGCGTTTTCAGCAAGGCTTTTCGGTTCAGGACCAGAGCACGCTCAAGTTTGCGCTGACCAATGTGCTGCAGGAAATGGCCCGCGACGAAGGCTTGCACGGCTGGGGGGAATGGACGGAAGCGAACCGGATGGGCCTGCTGCTCGGTGTGAGCCCGGATGTGACGGAAGAAGAGACGCAGGAGAGAATTCGAAGGCTATCGGAGCGGGGCATCGCCTGGACCAATGACCATTTGGGCTTGTCCCTGATGGTCAGCGTCGGACCGCGTTCGGACTCGTGGGAAGAGGTATCCGCCTCGTATCAGGCGGCGGCCAGGGCGCTGCAGCATAAGCTGTCGCTTGGCCAGAGGGCGTTTATTCTCAGCGAGGACATGCCGGTTAATGCGGCGACCCGAACGTATACCCACCTGCAGGGCATCGCCGAATTCGTGAAGCAGTTCCGGCTGTCCGACGGCGATTGGCGGAGCCGTCTTGAGCGGATTTTTGACGACCTGAAAGCCGATGCCTTGAAGGATGAGGATATCCGCATGCTGCTGCTGACGATGATGGAAATGCTGGCGCGGGAGGTCGGGGACCTGTCCGAACAGCTGCAGTCCTGTTTTACGGGCGAGCGGGCCGGATCTTGGCGCCGGGCTGTTGAAGAGACGACGTCGCTGGAACAGCTGCGATCCTTATTTACGGAGCAGCTGGCAGAGATTTACCGTACGTTCGTTGCCGTCAGTGAAACGAAAAGCCACCGGGCGATGATCGTGGAGATGAAGGCGTACATCGAAGAGAATTTTGCCGATCCGGATCTGTCGCTGAAGCATCTGAGCGACCGCTTCCAGATCTCTGGCAAATACGCGAGTTACCTGTTCAAGGAAGAGTTCAACATGAAATTCGTCGACTTCATGGTCCAGCTGCGGATGGCCAAAGCGGAACGGCTGCTGCTGGAAACCGACGATACCGTCCAGCACATTGCGCTTCAGGTCGGCTACGCCAATTCCATTACCTTCGGCCGGACGTTCAAGCGGGAGGTGGGTGTGACCCCGGGCGATTACCGCAAATTAAAGGCGAAGACGCAGCGTGACGTTCCGATTTAAGGAACGCGTTCGAGGGCAGATGCAGGAGCCGTAAGCGGTCCACCAAGCCTTGCGGCTGCTGGCCTGAGCGGTATTTTGAAAATAGTTTATTGCCGGAAAACGGTTTGCTCTACAGGGTGTCATAGGTTTCCTGCCTCTACGCCCAAACGGTTTATCGATCCGAAACTGGTTTATTGTCCAGCCGCCGCATCCCGTGACATACTGTGGGCATTCCCGCTGATGCGGTAACCGGCCCGATTGAAAGCGTAAACAATAATCCGCTTGCCATTCAGCGGAGCCGGCATGAAAAGATGAAGGGATGATACGAATGGTTGGGAACAGGAACACAAGATCTTTGGCAAAATCGGTTCGCTTCATGTCAGCCGTGCTGGTCGCGGGCAGTATGCTGTTGTCTGCATGTTCGCCCAAATCGGAACAGGCGGCCTCGGAAGGATCCGGATCAGGATCCGGGTCCTCAGGCAAACAGGTGACCCTGTCGGTAGAGGTGTTCGACCGCGGCAATTCGCCTTCGGGGTATACCATCAAAGATAATTATTGGACCCGCTGGGTTCAGGAGAAGTTCGGCACTCCTAATCAGATTCAGATGAATTACGTTCCCGTCCCGCGTTCGGAGGAAGTCGAGAAGCTGAACGTGCTGATGGCGAGCGGCGGGGATGTGCCGGACATCGTGTTCACGTATGATTCCAGCACCTTTTACCGATATGCGCTGCAGGGCGGGCTGACGGACTTGACGGAGCTGATCGACGAGTACGGGCCGAACCTGAAAAAGTTTCTTGGCGACGAGGTGCTGAACTATGGAAAGGTGGAAGGGAAGCTGTATGCCGTTCCGGCCAAGCGGTCGAACCTCGGCAAGTATTCCTCGTTTATCCGCAAGGACTGGCTCGACAAGCTGAGCCTGCCTGTGCCGCAGACGACGGACGAATTGTACTCGACGCTGAAAGCTTTTAAGGAAAAAGATCCGGGCGGAACCGGGGGCAAAGTGATCCCGCTCGGCATGACGATCGCTCCGGCGCAGTATGAGCCGCTGATCTGGTCTTTCATCAAGGAGACGACGGAGGAGCAGAAATATACGCTGACGCAGCAGCTCGGCTCCCGTGATTATCCGATTCTGCTTCCCGGCTTCAAGGATGCGCTCCAGTTCATGAACAAGCTGTACAACGAGGGATTGATGAGCCGGGACTTCGGGCTGGACGAGGACAAGAAGAAGATGAGCGAGGATATCTCCACCGGAAAGGTTGGCTTCTTCAGCGAGGACGACACAAATATTTACTATGCCGACGGTACCTACGAGACGCTGCAGTCCAACGTCAAGGGTGCGGAGCTCCAGGCGGTGGATGTATACACGAATGAAAAAGGTGAGCATGCCAAGCCGGAATACGCGCCGGTGGGCTTGTACGTTATGATCCCCAAATCCAGCAAGCATGCGGTAGAAGCGGTGAAATACCTGGACTGGATGGCATCGGGTGACGTGCTCTTCAACATGCAGACAGGGGTCGAGGGCGAGAACTATACAATGAAGGACGGCATCCCGGTAGCGCTGGAAAATCCGACGGAGGAAGCGAAGAACCGGATGTTCAACGCCGGCGATATGACCCTCATTACCAACGGACAGCAGCTGGGAAGCCCTGAGAAGAACAAAGAGGCCAAAGCGCTGCAGTTTCCGCCGAAGTATCAGGACGGTGCCCGGGAAGCCTTAAAGATTTCCAACTCGGATACGGTGCCGCCAGTACTGATGGACCGGCCGATCGAAGCCCAGGCCAAATACGGCAATACGCTGCTCGACAAGTTCAATGAAATGATCGTCAAGACGACGACGGTAAAACCGGAGCAGTTCGAAGCGGTGTACGATTCCCTCATGAAGGATTATATGGCCAGCGGCGGCCAGGCCGTTCTGGATGAGCGGACCAAAGTGTACGGCGAAATGAAGTCGAAATAAACCGTGCGGTTAGGCCCGTCAACAGAGGAGGAAGGCTTGTGAAAATGACGCGTTATTTGGGCAGATACTGGCAGCTGTATGCGCTTCTGCTTCTGCCGCTGGCTTATTTTATCATCTTCCGGTATGGACCGATGTACGGCATTCAGATCGCTTTCAAGGACTTCAATCTGTTTCAAGGCATTAACGGCAGCGAATGGATCGGACTGGACGCTTTCAAGGAAGTGTTCGGCATGCGGGACTTTTACAAAACGCTGCGCAACACCTTGATGCTGAATTTTCTCGATTTGCTCGTTTCGTTTCCGGCTCCGCTGATCCTGGCGATTATGCTGTATGAGCTGCGGAGCGCGTGGTTCAGGAAGCTGTCCCAAACGATCCTCTACATTCCCCATTTCATTTCCTGGGTGATTATCGGGGGCATCGTGTACCAGGTATTTGGCACCCAGTCCGGCATGATCAACAACGTCATTACGGCCTTTGGTTTTCCGGAGGTTCCCTTTTTGACGGATAAAAATACCTGGCTGATCACCTATCTGCTGGTCGGGGTATGGCAAAGCGCGGGCTGGGGGACGATCATCTACCTGGCGGCATTGACCGGCATTAACAAAGAGCTGTTCGAAGCGGCGGAGGTGGACGGGGCTACGCGGATGAGGCGCATCTGGCACATTACGCTCCCCGGCATCAAACCGACGATCGTGACCCTGCTGATCATCAACCTGGGCCACATGATTTCGATCGGCTTCGAACGCCCGTACATTATCGGCAACACGATGGTACGCGATTATTCCGACGTGCTCAGCACGTTCGTGTACCGGATCGGTCTCGAATCGGGACAGTATACGCTGGCTACCGTTGTCGGCCTGTTCCAGGCGGTGGTGGGGCTGGTATTCGTCCTCGGGGCGAACTTCGTCTCGAAGAAGCTGACCGATGAAGGCATTTTGTAACGCTGCAGGAGCATTTTTACGAGAAAGGAGTGAACGAAGATGCGATCGCAAACGTCCGGCAGGGGATTCGATATCGTCAATGCGGTGCTGCTCGGCATCGTCGTGGTGGTCTGCCTGGCCCCGTTCCTTCATATTCTGGCTATATCCCTCAGTTCGAGCCGCCCGGTCCTCTCCGGAGAAGTGAGCCTGCTCCCGGTCGAGCTGAACTGGGGGGCTTACCGGCAGGTGTTCAGCGACTTGTCGATGATCCGCTCGCTTGGCTTTACGGTGCTGCTCACCGTGATGCATACCGTCATGTGCATGCTGATGACCGTTGCGGCGGGGTATCCCCTCACCCAGAAAAAGCTGAAAGGCCGCAAACTGATCATGTTTTTGATCGTGGTGACGATGTTCTTCAGCGGCGGCATCATCCCGGAATACATTCTGGTCCGCAGCCTCCATCTGATCGATACGATGTGGGCGCTGATTCTGCCCGGGCTGATCAACCCTTTTTACCTGATCATCCTGATCTCGTTCTTCAACAACATCCCGGACAGCCTGGAGGAGTCGGCTGAACTGGACGGAAGCAGCCACTTCCGGACGCTCATCAGCATTATCCTGCCGCTGTCGATGCCGGTCATCGCCACGCTCAGCTTGTTCTATGCGGTGGGCCGGTGGAACGGGTTCACGGATACGCTGCTGTACATTACCAGCCCGGAGCTGTATCCGATGCAGCTGAAGCTGTATCAGCTGATCCAGAACAACATGGTGTCCGACCTGATGCAGATGGAGGGCGCGATGGTGAATCCGATGCAGCCGGAGAGCCTGAAGGCGGCGAGCGTTATTTTTGCCACCGTTCCGATTCTGCTCGTATACCCTTGGCTGCAGCGGTATTTCGTGAATGGGGTCATGATCGGCGCGGTTAAGGGGTAGGCGAATCGGAATGGAAAATAAATTTGTCGGCTGTAAGGGTCAGCTGTACCGGTTTTTCGGCAGAAGGATATGAGGCTTGGTTTGAGATTGAGATTGAGATTGAGTGAGCGATGCCCTTCGAGGGGCGAAACGCTTTTAATCGAGTAGAAGGAGGCGGCTTGATGGTTCTGGATAAGGGAGAGTATTCCTTTTCAACCTGCTGGAATATTAAACGCCACGCCGTGGGAAGCGATATG
The DNA here is from genome assembly GCF_003386155.1 of Paenibacillus sp. VMFN-D1. Classification (NCBI taxonomy): domain Bacteria; kingdom Bacillati; phylum Bacillota; class Bacilli; order Caryophanales; family Paenibacillaceae; genus Paenibacillus; species Paenibacillus sp. VMFN-D1. The sequence goes on from NZ_QRDU01000005.1 coordinate 508,147, forward strand.
ATCGAGGAAATCCGGGGGCTGGGCTTTAAGCGCGTGGAGCTCAACTATAACGTCACCCGGGAAATGCTGTCCACGATCGAACCGATGATCGAGCGCGGCGAAATCGGGATTTCCAGCGTGCATAATACGTTCCCGTTTATTGACGATCCCGATTACGGGACCGATTCGGTGCTGCTCGGATTTGAGGATGAAGCCAAGCGGAGGCGGGCGGTCGATCTGCTGGTGCAGTCAGCGGAATATGCCGCCCGTTACGGAGCGGAAGCCGTGGTCGTCCACCCGGGAGAGGTACCGTTTGAGGCCAATATCGATCAGGAGCTGAAGGCGCTCTACAAGGAGCACGGGCCCGATTCGCCGGCATACCGCAGCCTGTGGGAAGAGATGCTGGAGCGCCGGGATTCGCTGAGCGGGCATTATGCGGAGCGGATCGCGCACAGCCTGGAAGAGGCCTGCGGGCGGATCGCAGCCCAAGGATGGGACGTAACAATCGGCATCGAGACCCGGTCGCGGTGCTACCAGATGCCGACGCTGAGGGAAGCGCGCGGCATCATTGACCGCCTTCAAGGCGCCAAGATCGGCTTGTGGTACGACTTCGGCCATGGCATGATGATGGAGCGGATGGGTCTGTACGACAATGCGGCGGACATGAGCCTGATCATGGACCATATCGCCGGGATTCATATCCACGAGAGCGTGGGCTTGTCCGACCATTGGTGCCCCTATGTCCACAGTAACGATATGGCTTATTTCGACCGGTTTCTGCCGGTGATCGAAGCTGCGCCCGTGAAGGTCTATGAGCTGAAATCAGCCTGTACACCGGAGGAGATCGACCGCAGCCATGGGCTGCTGACGGCCAAGCTGGAGCGTCTGCGCGCAGCAGGCGGCCGGACCGGGACGGCGGCGCACATTCCGTTTAACGAAAGTGGTGTGGAGTAAGGATACAGTGGCATGATGAACCGAAAGCGAGTGGATAAAGCATGTATGAACAATTGGTTGCCATAAACGACCGATGCGTGGAGGAAAGCCTAAGCCGCCAAGTGCTGGACGAGGGCAGCCGTTATCATGGGGGCGTCACGGACCCGGTCAACGGCATCGCCTGGGCCAGCCATGGCGGCACGCCGATGGTCATGGCGCTCTGGGCCGCGGCGCTGATCAATCCCGATTCGCGTTATTATCATAACGAAGAGCTGCTCAGCCGGCTGGAGCACGGGGCCGAATTCCTATTGAGATTCCAGCATGCGGACGGTTCCATCTCCCCGGGCTGGACGAATATGCACTCCCCGCCGGATACGGCGTTCGTGGCAGGCGGTCTCGCCCAGGTGCACGAGCTGCTCGAAGCCCATCTCGAAAACTGGGAGCAGCTGGAGAAGGCCGCCGGCCTGGTCCGGTTGTTCCTTACCCGGACCGCCCCCGTACTGCTGACAGGCGGCTGCCATACCCCCAACCACCGGTGGGTGCTTACGGCCGCCCTTGGCTTTTTGTACCGGCTCACCGGCAAGGAGGAACTGAAGGACAGGGCCGAAGCCTGGCTGGCTGAAGGGATGGACTGCACGGAGGACGGGGAATGGACCGAGCGGAGCAACGGAATCTATAACGGGGTCAGCGACATCGTGCTGTATTATGCCGCGGAACAGCTGAACCGGCCGGAGCTGCTGGAGCCGGTCCGCCGGAACCTGCGGATGATGGCTTACCTGATTCATCCGGACGGCGAGGTGGTCACCGATTATTCCGGCCGCCAGGATTACGGGGTGAGGCATGACCTGTCCGGGTATTTTCTGATCAGCCGGCTGATGGAGCATATGGACCGGGATCCGCTGTTTGCGGCGCTCGCCGATGCCGCCGGTCAGGCGATTGTCCATCCGGGCTGGCTGCCGAACAACGCCATGATCGGCTATCTGCGCTATCCGCAGCTGCGTGAGCGGCGGGTTCAGCCGTCTCCTCTTCCCGATCGCTACCGCGTGATGATCAACCGGCATTTTAACCGCGGGCAGTACCTCCGGCAGCTGGAAAGCGCGGGCCATTACGGCCGTATTTACCACAGCCGGCTGCACACCGATTTCGGCGCTCCGGTCGGGCGGCAGCGGGACGGTCAGACCAGCCTGACCGTCATGGCGGAGACGGACTCGTTCCTGTCCCTCCGGCATGGGACCGTGCGGCTGCTGGGCGTCCGGCTGGCTTCCTCGTTCGAACCCGGCTACGTCAAAATGAACACGCTCGAGGAGCTGCCGGACGGATATCGGTTGGCCGGCGACGAGGCCAAAGGCTATTACGGACCGCTCCCCCGGACGGTACTGCCGCAGACGGCGGCGGGCGGCGGGACGAGCCCGTGGTACTTGCTGCCGCACCATTTGCGCGAGATGACGCATGAGCAGCACCATCGCGCCGAAGCGGAGCTGACCGCAGATGAAGAGGGGTTCCGGCTTCGCGTGCAGTGCCGGGAGCCTGAGGGCATGATGACGCAGGTATCCTTCGTCTTCGGCGGCGAAACGGCGTTCGCTGGGGAAGGATTGTTTCCCGCAGACGAGTCCGGCGGCGTGCTGTTCTGGAAGTCGGGCGGCGTCCGCTGCAGCGCCGGTCTGGACTGGATCGAGATGGAGGGCGGGCAGCACGGGCACTGGGCGAATGCGCTGAACAACACCGGCTTTCCTGCCGGCTGCCGCACGCTGGTCGTCAATTTGATGACGCCGTATGACTGGACGTTCACTCTGCGGCTCTCCCCGAAGGAAGGCCGTGGAAATTACGAGTGACGAAATGACGGATGGCGAAATCACAAGTGATGAAATCCCGAATGGCGAAACTCATAATGACGAAACTCATGATGACGAAAACTCCAAATGACAAAAAGGCTGTTCCCCAGGTGAAGTCACCTGATGGGGCAGCCTTTTTTAGTACAAATCCATCTAATTTCAACTAAACTCGCATGATCCTATCATTCACGCCTCGCAGCCTATCGTATTGTCTTTCAGCAAATGCCCGTAATTGGCCTTGACGAACTCGAGGACCTTGTCGTAAATGATACGATGGCCGTCCCGGTTCGGATGGATGCCGTCGGAGCAGATGAATTGGGTAAAGTCCGGATGGGCGAGAAAAGCACCCCGCACGTCGATGTATTTGGTCTTGGTCAGCTCGGACACCTTGAGGATCGTCGAATTGTAACGCTCCTGCCACCAGTAGATTTTGGTGACGCTGCCGAGAAACTTCATGATGTTTCGCTCCGCTTCGGGGTTATCCTGGCTGACCCATTTGAAGTATTTATCCGCGTTGAGGGGAGGGAGGCTCATGAGGACCGGCGTAATCGACTGGCTTTTCAGAAAATTCACCGTATCCGTCAGCATTTTCTCAAACAGCGTAAAATCCGTCTTGGGCCGGTGCTCCGCGTCCGGATTGTTGGCAATTTCGCTCCAGTTAAAATCGCAATCGTTGCCGCCGTATTCAATCAGCACCATGCTGGGCTTGCCCTTCATAATTTCTTTCTTCAGGCTGCCGATGCCCTTCATCAGCGTATTGCCGAATCTCGCCGTGTTTTTCACGGCTCCCTTTAGTTTGTCCTGAAGAAGGGATACGTAATTATCCTCAAGGATGACATATTTGCTGCGCGTTTCATCATACACGACCCCCTTGGAAATCGAGTCCCCGGAAACGATGTACGTGGCGTCCATTCCGGGCTGCAGTCTGCTGTCGCTCATTTCTTCACCTCTCCCTAACCGTTCAATTCCTTTTATTGTAATCCAGCGTTTCGCCAAGCGCAAATGATGTCGCTTTCACTTCTGAAGGGCGAATTGGTTTTGGTGGAAAATGGACAATATGGTACAGTTATAGGCAGAAAGGAGTGATTAAGCATGGCCGTATCCATTCAAATTCAGCAGACCCCGAACCCGCACTCGCTTAAAGTCAATGCGAGCCAGAGCCTGTTTGAAGGACCGAAAAGTACCTCACTGAAAAAAGGGGACGACACCGACCATCCGCTCGCCAGCGCGCTGCTCAGCATCGATGGGGTGGACAACATTTTTGGCATCGGGACGTTCGTCACCGTCAGCAAAATGCCGGATGCCGATTGGGACAACATCGTTCCGAAAATCGAAGAGGCGTTTACCAACGTCTACGGGGAGTAGTGACCGAATGTGACCGAATAATAGCCAGAGCCTCAGCACGTGCATGACATATAACCGAATGGCATGGCTATTCTTTATTCGATGGATGCCCTGACGGAATAGTTCCAAATCCGGATGGAATGAAAAAGCTCCCGCCGTGCTCTTAACCTCTTTACACAGAGGGGGAGCGCGATACGGGAGCTTTTTTGCTTATGGAAAAGTGGTCAATCCTGGCAGCCCGTTAATTGAACACGCGGTCGGGCAAAAATTGTGGCTACGAATTCGTCTGCAGCACCTGATCGATACGTACGGCCGCTTCCTGCGCCTTGAGGCACAGCTCGGCTGCTTTAAAGCAGTGTTCCTGGGTCATGGCATTCTCGGTCCGGTTCAGGCAGTCGAGAATGAGCTGGCCGAAGTAAGGGTAGCCTACCTTGCCTTTGACTTCGAAGTGCTGTTCGCCGTCCCCGTTCACCAGGTAGACATGGTCGCCGCGCGGATCGCGGGCGATGTCGATGTATTTGCGCAGCTCGATATAGCCTTCAGTGCCGAGGATGATCGTCCGGCCGTCGCCCCAGGTGCCGAGACCGTCCGGCGTAAACCAGTCGACCCGGAAATACTGGGTGGCGCCATTGTCGCCTACCAGGGTCGCGTCGCCGAAATCCTCGAGCTCGGGATAGGCCGGGTTGTTGTAATTCGCTACTTTGCTGTGCAGAACCTTGGCGTCCTTGCAGCCGGCATAGAACAGGAACTGTTCGATTTGGTGGCTCCCGATATCGCACAGAATGCCGCCGTATTTCTCCTTCTCAAAAAACCAGTCCGGACGCGACGGCGCATTCAGCCGGTGCGGGCCGAAGCCGGTCACCTGGATGACACGGCCGATGGCTCCTTTTTGCACGAGCTGTCCGGCATAGACCGCTGACTCCACATGAAGCCGCTCGCTGTAATAGACGGCGTATTTTTGGCCGGTTTCCTTCACCTTCCGGCGCGCCGCTTCCAGCTGGTTCAGCGAAGTGAACGGCGTTTTGTCCGTAAAATAGTCTTTTCCTGCGTCCATCACCTGCAGCCCAAGAGCACAGCGTTCGCTTGGCACCGCGGCTGCGGCCACCAATCGGACCTCCGGATCCCCGAGCACCTGCTCAAGGCTGTCCGCGATCTGAACCTGCGGGAACTTGTCGGCAAAAGCCTGGCTTCTCGCCGGCTCCGGATCGTAAACCCATTTCAGCGTCGCCCCGGCTTCGATCAGCCCGTTGCACATGCCATAAATATGCCCGTGGTCCAGGGCCGCCGCCGCAAACACAAACTCGCCCGGTTCCACGACATGGTTCGGCTTGCCTTCCGGCGCGTAGTTCATTCCGTCTTTATTTTGTGCGGTCATGAAGGTCACATCCTTTCGCGCATGAGCTGGGCGAATTCCTTCAGCAGCTCACGCGACGTGTATTGTTCGCTGAAATCCTCGATGCCCAGGTAGCCGTCATAGCCGACCGATTTCAGGTCATTGAGCAGTGAGGTGAAATCTACGATGCCTTCGCGCATCGGCGCCCATTTCGAACGCCATTTGACCGTTCCGTCTTCACGCGTTCCCTCGCGGACCCACTCGGCGTTTTTGATGTGAACGTGGGCGAGGTAGGGACCGAGAAGCTGAAGGCCCATCCGGGAATGCTCGAAGCCTTCGTGGATCATGTTGCCCGGATCGTACAGGACGCCGATATGGTCCGGGCTGCAGTGGCTGACCAGGCGGTGGGCGAGACCGGCGCTCGGCGCGATCGTGCCGTGATGGGTTTCGATGATGCCTTTGACGCCGTATTGCTTGGCCATTTGCTCGGCCTCTTTTAAATAACGGAGCGTCTTGTCGTACAGCTCGTTGTAGTCTGCGGTCCCGTTATACCCGGCCACGCCGAGGCGGATCATTTTCGCTCCAAGCTGCTGGGCCGTGCGGAATACATGCTCCGTATCCTTCAGATCCAGATGGTTCAGATAGGGAGTGATGCTGACGACCTCAAGTCCCTGCGAAAGGGCCAGGTCTTTGAATTTCTGCATTTGCTCCGCGGGAAGGGAGGGGTCGATCGAGCATAAATTGTTGCTCCAGAACGATGGCTTCTCGCCTGCAGCGCTTGCGGGAACTTCCTTGAAGCGCCATTCCACGCCGTCCAGTCCGGCTTCCTTGGCGGCCAGTACAAGCTCTTCAGGAGTCAGATCCGGGGTGACGACGGTAAATACCGATAGTTTCATAGGGCGATTCTCCTCTTATCGAAAATGGGCTGTCTATCAGTGAGTTCCGGATACGTCCAGCACCTTACCGCCGGCGGTTTCCTTGCGGAACGTCGAGTTTTTGATCTTCTCCTGCAGCTTGTCGTAGAACAGATCCTCGTCGAGCGGAAGGTCAACCCAATCGTCCGTCCAGGCCGACAGATGCATCGCGTTCGAGATCGTCAGGCCGCGGATGCCTTCTTCGCCCGGGGCGATCAGCTTCTCGCCGTGCAGCAGGGCATTGGTGAAGTTCTGTAAAATCCCGTTATGCTGAGGGCCGTGTCCCCCGTGCACCGGAATGTCGCATTTCCAGCATTCCGGCTGACCGAAACCGCCTGTATATTCCGCGTTGAACTGCGGCTCGGGCACGCGCAGGCGCCAGAAGGTGATTTTGTCGTCTTCGACGACGATTTTGCCGTTATCTCCGGAGAGCTCGAACCGGTTCGTTCCGGGTGCCTCGCCTACGGTGGTCACGAATACGCCGGTAGCTCCGTTTTCATATTCGACATAAGCGGTGACGTCATCTTCGACTTCAATATTGCGGTATTTACCAAAGTGGCAGAAAGCACGCACGCGCTTCGGCATCAGGCCGGTCGTCCACTGCCACAGGTCCAGCTGGTGCGGATCCTGATTCAGCAGCACGCCGCCGCCTTCGCCAGCCCAGGTGGCCCGCCATCCGCCGGAATTATAGTAGCTCTGCGAGCGGTACCAGTTGGTAATGATCCAGTTGGTCCGCTTGATATTTCCCAATTCTCCGGACTGCACCAGGTCGCGCAGCTTCGTATACAGCGGGGAGGTCCGCTGGTTGTACATAATGCCGAACAGCTTGCCCGATTGGGAAGCGGCCTCATTCATTTCACGAACCGCCTTGGTGTAGACTCCGGCCGGTTTTTCAACGATGACATGGTAACCGTTCTCAAAAGCCTGGATCGCCAGCACCGGATGATCATAATGCGGAACAGCAATCAGGACGGCATCCATCGCTTGCGAAGCGAAGAACGCCTTCGGTGTGTCGAACTTTTGCACCGATTCCGGCAGATGGGCCTGTGCCCACTCCAGACGGGCGGGGCTTGTATCGCATATCGCCGTCAGCTGCGCCCCCTTGATTTTATCCACCAAATTCAGTGCATGACTGCTTCCCATATTCCCGATGCCGATAACGCCATATCGTACTTGCTCCATCTCAATGATCCCGCCTTCCCATGGATTATGATCAAAGTTTGCAGGCATGTAAGCCATTACATCTCCCTCAAGCTTAGCCCGAATGGCATGGGAAGCAAATGGCTAAGATTAAGAGGGTTTTGCACAAAATTAAGGTGTTTTCGTAAAATGGGGATGATACAATGGCATTACATTAGACGACTATTTTCTATATATAAGGAGGGTCATTTATGGCACAGGCCATGCAGCTCGGCGCACGGCTGCCGGAAGGGCTTCGGGTACATATCAGTCACGTCCAGCTCAAAAGCGGCTTCCCAGACTGGAACCGGGCCGAAGTCGCCCCGAGCTTCCACCGGCTCTATTACATTACTGAAGGCGAAGGATCGGTCGTCATCAACGGCGTAACCTATTACCCCAAGCCGAACCAGCTGATGATCATGCCTGCGGGGACGAGCCAGACGACCTACACGTCCAAGGAAAATCCATACACGCGGTATTTCTGCCATTTTGACGCCCAGGTAGGGGAGTGGCCCTTGTTTCATGCAGACAGCAAGCTGTACATCAGCGATGTCGGCGACCCGGAGTTTATTCGAAACACTTTTAACGAGATGATCGGCCAATTTCAGGCGGGAGGTCCTTTCGCGGCCCTGCGCATGCAGGCGGGTCTGCTGCACATGCTGGCCTGCTGCTTAGAAGAAGGAGGATACACCGACTATTGGATCGATTTCATGCACCATACGGAAGGGAACAAGCTGGGCGGCGTTCTCCAGTACATCCATGACCATCTTCATGAACCGATGGAGATCGAAAAGCTGGCCGAGATCGTCCATCTGCATCCGAACTACTTTATCCCTTATTTTAAAAAAGCGATGGGCTGCACACCGATGCATTACGTCCAGCGCAAGCGTATGGAGGAAGCCAGACGCCTGCTTTCATTTACGAACGCACCCGTAGCGGACATTGCCGATCAGCTCGGAATGCAGCTGTCGCACTTTTCCCGTCAGTTCAAGGGGCATACCGGCATGTCGCCGACGGAGTATCGGGCGTGCACGCGGTAAGAATTATCCGGTATGGAGCAAGGAAAACCCGCCTGCGCCTGCAGACGGGTTATTTTTTGCTCCGGTATACGCGCTCCGGCCGTCCTACGACCCCATAGGACAGGTCGGCATAGACAATGCCGAACCCGACGAGATGCTCCAGATATCTACGGCTGGTCGAGCGGCTGATGCCGATCCGTTTGGCCACTTGATGGGCGGTTAGCCCGTCGTTCACCGTCGAAATGGTTTGAACGACCTTTTCAAGCGTCAATTTATCGATGCCTTTGGGCAGGAAAACGTCGGCCGTATTCACAGGAAGCGGCTCCGCTTTGACGGGACCTGCCAGCAGGCGGTCCACATCGCTCTGGCCAATGCTCCCAGCCGTATCCAGCCGGGATAACTCCCGTTGAAATGCGGCATAATGCAGCAGCGTTTCCTTCAGCCTGTCGAAGATGAGCGGCTTCATGAGGTAATCGAACGCACCGCTGCGGATGGCTTCCCGGATCGGTTCGATTTCCCGGGCGGCGGTAATCATGATGACATCCGTGCTGCGGTAGTGCTGGCGGATGAACAGCAGCAGATCCAAGCCGCTGGCTTGATGCAGGTAGATATCGAGAAGCACCAATTGGGGCTCCAGGATTTCCAGCTGCGATTTCGCCTGCATTTCATCCGTGGCGATGCCGACGACTTTAAATCCCGGCACTTGTTCTACGAATCGCCTGTTTATCTCTGCGATTTTGGTGTCATCCTCCACGATTAACACCTCAATCATTGGGTTTGGTTCGGACATTTCCATGAGGATGCTCCTTTCTGAATAGATCGGGTTGTTTGGGGATCGCCACCGTAAAGACCGTACCGCCGCCCGCCGTATTCCGATGGAACGTAATGTAACCGCCTAACTTATTGACCGCATGAACGACAAGGGCAAGCCCGATCCCGCGGTGTTCCCCCGGTTTGGTAGAGAAGCCCTTTTCATAGATCGTATCTCCGATGTCTTCCGGAATGCCGATTCCGTTATCCTCGCATTCGATGATCAGGTCCTCACCCAAATCTGTCAGGAACAGCGTGACTTCGCCTTTGGATTCCGAAAAGGTTTGCTGCGCAAGAACGGCTTCCATCGCGTTGTCGATCAAATTTCCGATAATGGTCACGAGCAGGCTGCGGTCCATATGGTCCGGGATGTCAGCGAACGTGCTCTCCGGATCAATCTCAAAGGAAAGCTTCAGCTCTTGGGCGTGATTGTACTTGCCGATCAGCAGCCCGCCGATGACCGGGTCCGGGATTTCCCTCATCACAAACTGAATCAAATGCTGGTGGACGTTCACTTCGCGGTTGATCAGGTCCACCGCTTCCTGGTAAGACTCCAGTTGGATCAGACCGGATATGACATAGAGCTTGTTGGAGTATTCGTGCGTCTGCGCCCGGAGCGACTCCGCAAAACGCTTGACCTGGGACAACTCTTCGGCCAGCCTGTATAATTCCGGCTTGCTGCGGAAGCTGGAGACCGCCCCGGTTAATTGATTGTTCATATCCATGATAGGAAGCCTGTTCACGATCACTTCATGGTCGCCGATCAGCATCTCCCGGTCGAACTCGGCTTCGCCGCTCCGGACTACCTCGAGCAGCCGCGTGTTCGGAAGGATATCCTCAATATGTTTTCCCATGATCGCTTCATTCTCCGACAGATTCATCAGCTGAAGAGCGAAACGGTTAGCCATCGTAATGAAGCCATCCCGGTTAATGGCGATAATTCCTTCGCGGATCGATTCCAGGACCGCCTTTTTCTCTGTATACAGCGCCCCGATTTCCTTGGGCTCAAGTCCATGAATGGAACGTCTGACGCTGCGTGCGATCAGTACGGCTCCGCTTGCCCCGACAGCCAGACCGATCAAGGAGACCAGCAATATTTCATTTTGGTACACGTCGTTTATCCGGTCAATGTTGTCGGTCAGAAAACCGACAGACACGATGCCGATCACCGTCCCGTCATCCGCAATAACAGGAGCCTTCCCGCGAACGGAAGGCCCCATGGAACCGGTGGCCTTGGACACGATCGAATGCCCCGCAAGTACCGGACCGTTGTCGCCGCCGACCATCGATTTGCCGATCCGGTCCGGCAGGGGATGCGAATACCGGATGCCTTCGCGGTTCCCTACAACGATATACTGGGCGCCGGTTTTGATCCGGACGCTTTCCGAAATAGGCTGGATTGCGGCCGAAGGATCCGGCTCAGTAAAGGCTTTTCTAATCTCCGGCATGATCGCTAGAGTTTCAGCTACTTTTAGGGCGCGCTGACCGATCTGATCCTCGAAAATGTTTGTGATCACGACATAAAAAATACCGCTCAAGCTGAGGATGATAAAGGCAATCAGGGAACAGATGATCCAAATCAGTTTTGTCTGCAGCCGCATGTTGTACTGTGCGCTCCTCCGTTTTTTGCTTTAATTGTAGCATAAAGGCTTTGAAAGGGCTTACATTTTATCGTGAACAAAATGAACAAAATGCCCATAATCGTGTTTTTAGATCTTATGTGCTTAACATTTGCTAAAGCTGCCGCGGGTGATATGCTGAGAACCACAAAAAGAAAGCGCATACATTGCGATGACACCAAGTTGATAAGGGTGTAGATGAACTTTTCGAAAGGGGTATCCAGATGAATAAAAAAATGATGAGCAAAACCTGGAAAGTGATACCTGCGGCCATTCTGGCGCTTAGTTTGGCGGCTTGTGCCAACGGGGGAGCAGCAAAAGAGGGCACTTCAGCCAAAAAATCCAATTATCCCGACAAAGCGTTAACGCTCGTGGCCCCATCGGGTGCGGGCGGGGGATGGGATATGACGGCCCGTACCATTGCGAAAGTATTGACCGAGACAAAGGCTGTCAGCAAGGCTATTACGGTTGAAAATAAACCGGGCGGAGGCGGCGCCGTGTTTATGGCCGAGTACGCGACCAAGGACAAGAAGGATGACTACAAATTGTTTGTCAACTCTCCGCCGATCCTGATCAACAATTTAAAAAAGGAGGGCAATTCGCCATATGGCTATCAGGATACGACGCCGCTGGCTCAGCTGACGAAGGACTATGGCGCCATTGCCGTAGCGGCTGACTCGAAATACAACGATCTGAAGTCACTGCTCGATGATTTGAAAGCCGATCCGACCAAGTTCACGATCGCCGGCGGATCGGCTCCCGGCTCTATGGATCATCTCGTATCCATTCTGCCGGCATTCAAGTACGGGATTGACCCCAAGAGCGTCAAGTACGTTTCTTACGACGGGGGCGGCGAAGCCATTACCGCACTGCTTGGCGGCAACGCCGATGTACTGGGTACGGATGCCTCGTCGCTTGACCAGTATTTAAAGGCCGGAAAAATCAAAGTGCTCGGCGTGGCCGCACCTGAACGTCTGGGAGGAAGCTTAAAAGACGTGCCGACGATGAAGGAGCAGGGAATTGACGCGGAATTCCTCATTTGGCGGGGGATATTCGGACCTAAGGAAATGAGCGCTGAAGCGAAGAGCTATTAGGATCAGGCCATCCAAAAAATGACCGAGACGAAAGAGTGGGCGGCCGAGATGACGGCGAACAATTGGGAAAGCGATTATAAGAACAGCGACGATTTCAAGGCTTTCCTGGCTCAACAAAATGATCAGCTGAAAGAAATGCTGACGGCACTCGGCATGCAGAAGTAACGGCTTAGGCCATGCAGGGGCAGGGAAAGGGATGGAGACTTCCTTTACTTCCTTTTTCCCTGCTTGAAGAGGAGGCGTGAAGACTATGAATCATTCATTTGACCGCTATGCCGGCATCGTATTTTGTGCGATCGGCATCGCTTTTGTCATCGGGAGCACCAGCATATCGACAAGCGCCTATGGCAGCAACGTCGGCGCGAACATCTTTCCGATGTTTCTCGGCGCATTTCTTTCGCTGATGAGCATCAGGCTGATATATGAAACCTTCCGCAGGCAGCAGAAGCAGCAAAATCGGGAAAAGCTCGATTACAAGCGTTTCGGTATTATTTTTACGGCCGCCGTGCTGTACGCCCTTTTCCTGGAGGATATCGGATTCGTTATTTCAACGTTCCTGTTCCTGATGATCGGCTTTCAAACGATGCAGCGGGGCCGGATCTGGATATCGGCCGTGATCTCCGCCTGCTTTTCTTACGGTGTGTATTATCTGTATGTCAACGTGCTGGATGGTACCCTGCCCGGTTTTCCATCTTGGTTAGTCTTATTCTAGGGGGTTAAACAATGAGCACAGTTGAATATTTGCTGCATGGACTTGGGACGGCAATGCAGTGGCATAATCTGGTCTTTGTATTTTTTGGAGTCTTGATCGGCACCGTCGTTGGCGTTCTGCCAGGCATCGGTCCGATGAGCGGCGTGGCGCTGCTGATTCCGATTACCGCAACCATGACATCGGGCCTGAGTCCGGAAGAAGCGGCTACAAGTTCCATTATTCTGCTGGCTGGCGTATATTACGGCGCCATGTACGGCGGGTCCACAACCTCCATTCTGCTCAATACGCCGGGCGAATCCTCGTCTGTCGTCACGACTTTGGACGGATATCAAATGGCGAAGCAGGGGCGGGCGGGTGCAGCGCTCGCGATATCGGCCATCGGTTCGTTTGCCGCAGGTATTATCTCTTTGGTTGGGCTCATCTTCCTGGCCCGCCCATTATCGGCTGTTGCGATCAAATTTGGTCCCGCCGAATACTTTTCGCTGATGGTGCTCGGACTCCTTGCGATCAGCGGCCTGGCCGGCAAATCGATGGTCAAGGCGCTGATGATGACGGCACTCGGCCTGCTTCTGGCGACGATCGGGATCGACAGCGTATCCGGCGTAGAGCGGTTTACCTTCGGGATTCCGGAGCTTTATCAGGGGCTGGAATTTTTGACGATCGCAGTCGGCATGTTCGCGGTGGGTGAAGTGTTCAAAACCATTTTGGAACGGGACCATAACGACGGAGAAATCGCAAAAATCAGCCGCATTCTGCCAACGAAGCAGGATATGAAGGATAGCGCCGCACCGATCGCGCGCGGTTCTATTCTTGGCTTCTTTATCGGTCTGCTGCCGGGAGCAGGAGCCATTCTCGCGTCCTTTTTTGCATATATTGTAGAAAAAAAGATCAGCAAGCATCCCGAGAAATTCGGGAAAGGCGCCATCGAAGGCGTAGCGTCACCCGAATCGGCCAATAATGCGGCTTCCGGCGGGGCCATGATTCCACTGCTCAGTTTGGGGATTCCGTCTTCCGGTACGACGGCCATTTTGATGGGTGCCTTCATTATGTACAATGTGCAGCCGGGCCCATTGCTGTTTCAGGATCATCCCCAGCTGGCCTGGGGCGTTATAGCCAGTATGTTTGTCGGCAACCTGATGCTGCTGATTCTCAACATGCCGCTCGTCAAGCTGTTTGCCAAGGTGATCGAGACCCCTGCCAAGTACTTGATCCCTTTAATCATTGTCTTTTCGGTCTTCGGAGTGTACGCCGTTCAGTATTCAACGTTCGATCTTCTCTTAATTATGGGCTGCGGCGTGGTCGGTTATGTATTGTCCAAAAACGACTTTCCGCTCGCTCCCCTCGTCCTGGGACTTATTCTTGGACCCATGATGGAAAATAACATGCGGCGCGCACTGACGATTTCCAACGGTGATTTTATGATCTTCCTCCAGAAGCCGGTCTCCCTTGTATTTCTGATCATTGGACTGCTGTGGATTACGATTCCGTTAATCCTGAAGCTGAAAGGCCGGAGAGTTCTTATTAATGAGGAAGGCTAGGAAAGGAAACGGCACTTATGGATATGGAGTGGTTACTTCTAGGTCTATTAAAAATTATCGTCATTAATATCGTGCTGAGCGGCGATAACGCTGTCGTTATCGCTCTCGCCTGCAAAAACCTGCCGCCCGAACAGAGGAAGAAAGCGGTCTTCTTCGGCAGCTTCGGTGCGATTGTGCTTCGCTTCGTACTGACCATTGCCGCCGTTTGGCTGCTGCAGATACCTTTCGTTCAATTGGCAGGAGGCATCCTGTTGCTCTGGATTGCGCTTAAACTCATGCAGGGTGAAGCCGAAGAGGGGAAGCTTGAAGCAAGCACCCGACTCGCAAAAGCCATTAAAACGATTATGATCGCCGACTTGGTGATGAGCCTTGATAATGTGGTGGCCGTGGCTGGAGCGGCGTCGGGAAATTATCTCTTAATTGCCCTTGGACTTGCCGTCAGCATTCCGTTGATTATTTGGGGCAGCAGACTGCTGATGACTCTAATGAGCCGTTTTCCGGTTATCGTTATTGTTGGCGTTGCTCTTCTCGGGTACACGTCGGGTGAAATGATTCTAAAAGAGACGAGGTTGGCCAATATCACGGATGCCTTGCCTCATGCGCTTCACACGATCATTCCACTGGTACTCGCCGTTGGGATTGTTCTGGGAGGCAGACTGCTGCAGCATTACCGTCAGTTGCATGAATCCCGGACCGATGCAGGTGCAAGTACCCCACAAAGATAAAGAACGGAGGTAAACACATGGGTGGTTTGGAGACCAAGGCGATTGTGGATATTAATCAGACGGCTAACCGGTTTACATCCAGTATCGTGCTTAGAACCGGTGGCCGGGCGATCGATGTCAAGAGCATCCTCGGTTTGAGCTTTTCGATGTTGAGCCGGGAGCAGTATCAGCTTGAAATTTACGGTCCTGACGAAGCGGCGGCCACGACAGCGATGAAAGAGGCGTTTGCCAGGCACGGCCTTAGGGTTGAAATTTGACGGAGGAGAGTGGAAGGCATGGCTGTGCCTAAATCAGGGAGCACGAATATCATCGTCCGGGTGGAAATGGACAAGGCCTCGGCAGCGTTTGGAAGAATTGCCATGGCTATCGGGGATTCAGGAGGAGATATTGTAGCTATTGATGTCAGCGGTACCGGTAAAGTAACGACGATCCGGGACCTGACGGTTAACATTACGGACACGGGGGCGAAGGATTTAATTGTCCAGGTGCTGAATAAGCTGCCCGGCGTGAAGGTTTTGCAGGTTTCCGACCAGACCTTCCTGATGCATTTGGGAGGCAAAATCGAAGTGACGCCGAAAATGGCCATCAAATCCAGGGATGATCTGTCCCGTGTCTATACACCCGGCGTTGCCAGTGTATGTATGGCGATTCATGAGGACCCGTCCCGTGCCCATACCCTTACTATCAAACGCAACACGGTTGCGGTGGTGTCGGACGGGAGCGCCGTGCTTGGACTCGGGAATATCGGCCCACTCGCCGCCATGCCCGTGATGGAGGGAAAAGCGATGCTGTTCAAGCAGCTCGCGGGGGTGGATGCCTTTCCCATCTGTCTGGACTCGCAGGATACGGAAGAAATCATCGCGACGATCAAACGGATTGCTCCCGCATTTGGAGGCATTAATTTGGAGGACATTTCGTCTCCGCGCTGCTTTGAAATCGAGAGGCGGCTGATCGAGGAGCTGGACATCCCCGTGTTTCACGACGACCAGCATGGGACGGCTGTGGTACTGCTGGCGGGCCTTTATAATGCAGTGAAATTGGTCGGAAAGAGACTTGAGGATTGCAAAATCGTCCTTTGCGGCATCGGCGCTGCCGGCATCGCTTGTACCAAGATCCTTCAAGCTGCCGGCGTTACGCGGATCGTGGGGGTGGATCGGGAGGGTGCTATCGTTCGAGGGAACGAGTATACACATGATGCCTGGCGTTGGTACGCCGAGCATACGAATCCGGACAAAGAGTCGGGAACCTTATCGGACGTGATTGTGGATGCTGACATTTTTATCGGTGTGTCGGGTCCCGGAGTTTTAAGTCGTGGGGATATCGGCAAAATGGCTCCCGATCCGATCGTCTTCGCGATGGCAAACCCAACCCCGGAGATTGCGCCGGAGGAAGCCGAAGGGATCGTCCGGGTGATCGCTACCGGAAGATCAGATTATCCGAACCAAATAAACAACGTCCTTTGTTTTCCGGGATTGTTCCGCGGCGTGCTCGATTGCCGGGCCTCCAGGGTGACGGAGGAGATGAAGATAGCTGCCGCCAAGGCCATTGCTTCCGTTGTCGGGGAGGATGAGCTGAACGAGCAATATATTATCCCTAGTGTCTTTAACCCCCATGTAGCAGAAAAGGTAAAAGAAGCCGTGGTTCAGGCAGCCTATGCTTCAGGTGTAGCTAGAAGAAGGGAGCGCGGTTTCTAAGCGATTATCAATTCCAGCTTATATGTAATGGGAGGCCGCGAGCGATCGCGGCTATTTGTATAGTAGGGTACATGATGGAGTCGAAATTCCCAAAGAACGAATTCCTAACTTCATATATTAGTTAGCTGGCTGGGAGGTGGACAGTAGAACATTTTAGTTACAAACTCAATTTGAGTTCCATGTTATAAGGCGACTTATAAGGCGAAAGGAAATGGAATATTTTTCAACTTGTTAAAAAAGTACTGACGTGGTACATTATAAATCCGGCCGCTGATAAGGCGCCGGCAAGCAAAAAAGAAAATTAAAAAAAGCTTGCAATTAAGAAGTGAACATGATATATTATAAGAGTTGCTGCTGAAATACTGAGTGGTAACGAAACGAAGTTTGATCTTTGAAAACTGAACAACGAGTGAGTATAAACGCGAAGGTCTTATGACCGGAGCGATTGAGATTAAATCAATCTCGTCAGATTCA
>NZ_QRDU01000006.1:0-439175 GCF_003386155.1 Paenibacillus sp. VMFN-D1
GTGTTCTACCCGCTGGTGTACATGGTCAGCGCCTCCATCAGCGACCCGAAAGCGGTCGGGTCCGGGGAGATGTGGCTGTGGCCGAAAGGCATTACGTTTGACGGCTACAAGCGGGTGTTCGAGAACACAAGCATCTGGACGGGGTACGGCAACACGATTCTGTACACCGTGGTCGGAACCGCGATCAACCTGCTCGTGACGCTGCCGGCGGCGTATGCGCTGAGCCGCAAGGACTTTGTCGGCCGCAACTTCTTTATGGGTATGTTCATGGTCACGATGTTTTTCGGGGGCGGCCTGGTGCCGACGTATCTCCTGGTGAAGCAGCTGGGCATGGTCAACACGATGTGGGCGATCGTCATTCCGTCGGCCGCGTCGATCTGGAACATCATCGTCTCGCGGACGTTTTTCCAGAGCTCGATTCCGAAGGAGCTGCAGGAAGCGGCGCAGATCGACGGGTGTACAAACATGCGGCTGTTCGTGAAGATCATCCTGCCGCTGTCGATGCCGATCATCGCGGTCATGGCCCTGTTCTACGGGGTGGGCAACTGGAACAGCTACTTCTCGGCGCTTATTTACCTGAACGACTCGGCGAAATACCCGCTGCAGCTGGTGCTGCGCCAGATTCTGGTGCTGCAGGAAATGGCCGCGCAGGGCGGAGGGGCGATCGACGCCTCCACGGCGGCCGCGATGAACAACAAGGCGGAAATCGCCGCCCTGGTCAAATACGCGGTAATTATCGTTGCCACCATCCCGGTCATCGTCATTTATCCATTTCTCCAGCGTTACTTTGTGCAAGGTGTTATGATTGGTTCCGTAAAGGGCTGATCCTGCCTGCTTAGAATCGACATCAAGTCAAAAAGGGGAGTTTGTAAAACATGAAAAAGCTTCGCAAGGCGTCATCTATTCTGCTCTGCCTCACCGTATCCGCCAGCCTGCTGGCAGCCTGCGGTTCCAACGGCGACGGGGGTTCCTCCTCAGCTGCCGGATCTGCGGCCGAAGGAGTTAAAAAAGAAGGCTTCCCGATCGTGGACAAGCCGCTCACGCTAAAAGTGATGTCCCAGGATGCGGGCGTGGCCGATTGGAACAAAATGCCCGTGCTGCAAGAGATGGAGAAATTGACGGGCATCCACCTGGAATACCAGCTTTCGCCGATCGACAGCTTTGAGACGAAAAAGAACCTCGTATTCGCGAGCGGCGACTTGCCGGATATATTCTATGCGGCGGATCTGAAACCGGCGGAGCAGGTGACCTACGGCAGTCAGGGCGTTCTGATCCCGCTCGAGAAATATATCGACGAAGGCTATGCGCCGAACATCAAGAAAATTTTCGACGAGCATCCGGATATCCGCAAGTCGTTTACGACGCCTGACGGGCATATCTACGCGCTCCCGAACATCGATCTGTCGGCGGTATGGTACCGCAGCCCGATGTGGTATAACGGAAAGTTCCTGAAGGCGCTGAACGTGACCGAGCTGCCGAAGACGACCGACGAGCTGTACACGCTGCTGAAACGCTTCAAGGACGAAGATCCGAACGGCAACGGCAAAAAGGACGAAATTCCGCTGACCTCGGTCAAGCTGGACGACCTGCGCATGTATTTCCTCGGCTTCTGGGGCATCTATGACGAAGTGATCTACGCCGACAAGGACGGAAAAGTGCACTATACGCCGCAAGAAGAGGGTTACAAGGGCTACCTGACCTTCATGAATAAACTGTGGAAGGAAGATCTTCTGGATCACGAGACGTTCTCGCAGACGCCGGATCAGAAGAAGGCCAAGGGGCAAAACAACCAGATCGGCGTGTTTAACGACTATTACCCTTACTTCACGCTGGGCGGCGAGCCAAGCTCGGACAACCCGCTCATGACGCCGGTCGCCAGCGAAATTCCAGGAACGCCGGTCTACGGCAAGCATCCGGGCATTTCGGCCAACGGCACGTTTGCGATTACGAGCAAAGACCCGAACCCGGAAGCGACGATGCGCTGGATCGACTACCAATACGGTTATGACGGAGCTACGCTGTTCAGTCAGGGACCGGAGAATACGCTGTGGAAATACAAAAACAAAGAAACCCATGAGAAAGAATGGCTGCCGGTACCGGGCGGCGGCGACCGTGAGGAATATCGCGGCACACTGACGCCGAACTACGGCATTCTTTCGCCGGGCATGAACTCTGCGGAATTGACCAAAGGACTGAAGAGCGACTTTGACCGCTTCATTGACAAAGAAAACGCAGAGAAGCTGACGCCGATCGGCAAAACGCCGTTCCCGAACGTCTATTTGACCAATGAAGAGCAGACGGAAGCAACGGCACTGTTGTCCGACCTGAACACCTATGTTCAGCAGATGGAAGCGAAGTTCGTGACCGGCCAGGAGCCGCTCTCGAACTGGGACAAATACGTCGCGCAAATCAAAAAAATGGGAGGCGACCGGATCGCCGAGCTGTACCAGGGCGCTTACGACCGCTGGAACTCGGGCAAGTAACCGGATCATCCGCACCATGCAAAAGCAAATAGCCAACATCGCCCTGCTGCGCAAGCGGCAGGGGAGTTGGCTATTGCTTTAAGAAGAAGCGGGAAGAGGCGCTGCCTCATTCCTCGTCCGGATCGGAAGAAGCGGGAGGCTGGCCGGTTTCGGAGAACAGCTTCCGGTACTGCCCCGGCGTGTAGCCGGTCTCCTTCTTGAACTTCCGCGTGAAGTTCGGGGTGTCCTGGTAGCCGACCCGCAGAATGATGTCCTTGAGCGGATCGCTGGTCGTCCGCAGCTGATGAATCACCTCTTCGAGGCGCTTCTGCCAGACGTACTGGATGAAGTTCAGACCCATCTTTTCCTTGAACGACCGGCTGACGTGGGACGGCGAGATGTCGAATTCAAAAGCGACGCTCTCCAGACTCAGCGTATGGTCGGTGTAATGCCCGTCGATGTAAGCGACGATCCGGTCGATCATCGACTGCTCTTCCTTTTGGTTATTCCGCTCGACCTGGCTGCAGATCCGGGAAGCCAGGCTGAGCAGACCGCGTTCGACTTCTTCGAGCGAGCTGCTGTACACCATGCCCGGAGGCACGTCCTGCAGCACGCTGTGAATGCCGAGCTCGGATGCGGTCTTGAGGATCGTGTTGAGCAGGTCGAAGCAGACGCAGCGCATCAACATCGCCGATACCTCGGCCACCTGCAGGTCCTGCACCGACGAGGAGACAATTTGGGCGGCAACGTCGTAGCTGCCCTGCTTCAAGCTCTGGGACAGCTTCATCAGCGTGTTGTTTGGCACCCAGGCCGTATGGTCCGGCGTGTAGGACAGCTTCTCGAAATACGTGACGCTGCCTTGGCCGGTGGTCGCCCGCAGCTCGAAAGCCGAGCAGGCTTCGATGAAGGACTGGTTCAGCTGGTCCGGGCTCGGATAGCTGGTGCCGACGCCGATCATCGGAAAGACGTCGAAGGATTCGAGCAGACAGCCGCGGACCGCCTCGACGATCTGGTGCATCCGGTTGAACTCCTCGGCACCTTCTTCCGGATCGAAGCAGATGATGAGCCCCAGCTGGTCCAGCTGCGGAAGCTCCACGCCATAGCCGAGAGCAGCCAGCTCAGGGAATTCGATCTGGGTCAGCAGCCGGATCATTTCGGTGCGGTCCTGACGGTCGCTTTTCTCCTGCTCTGCCGGCTCCGACCCGATGACCATCACAAAGTACCGTGACCGGTCAAAATGAAGGTCGAACGCCTCCCGCAGCTCCGGCGACAGGCTCTGGGCGCTGCCGTACTTCAGCAGCATCGACAGGAAGTGGTTGCGGGCGAATGGCTCCTGCAAATCGATCCGCGAGCTGTATTCCTGAAGCGCGGTGCGGATCCGGTCCAGCTCGTTGCCGGACGGCGTCTTGCCGCTCTGCGGCCGCTTGGCCGGGGAGTTGGTGGAGGCAAACTCCACGAGCATCGAGATCGGCTGGTACTGCATGCGGGCAAGGAGCAGCGCGATGGCCGCGCCGACTAGGACGACAATGATGAACAGCATGATGATAAAGCTCCGCACGTGCAGAACGCTGCTGAAAAATTGCGAGCTCGGCATGGCGGTAACGTAGGTCCAGCCGTTATTGTCGGATTTGACCGAAACGATGGAATGCGCCTTGCCGTTAATGGTCCGTTCGTGAATGCCAGGGGACAGATTGATCAGCGACTTGGCCTCGCTTCCGGTGAGCGCTTCGCCTTGACGGTTGTCCACCAGAATGCGGCCTTCGTTGTCGAGAATATACGTCAACCCTTGATAGCTGCCGAGAATGGAATCGATCAGGCTGGTAAGCTCGGATTCGCGGATCAAATACATGACCGTTCCGTGCGGCGTCGGACTGTTGGGTGTAATCGGAATCAGGTACGCGAGCATCGTTTCTTTTAAACCGGAAGCGTTGCTGACCGTATCGGCGGGACGCATCTCCGGATACTGGCCCTCATCGAGATCTTTGAGCATCCGGCTCTTGTCCCAGCTCTGAAAGCTGAACTTTTTGGCGAATACATCAAGATTGTACAGGCCGTTGCTGGAATAGATTTTCTCATCCTTATGAAAATAGAGGAAAATTTCGCCGATGATCGAGCTGGTTGCCTTGTACTGATCCAATGCCTGAATGGCGTCTCCGCTCGTCAGCGGGTCATGGACCCGGTATTTCGTCAGCCTCTCGTCGTAGGAGACACGGGAAGCAATTTCGCTGAGCTCCTTCATCCGCCCGTCAATGATCACTTTGGTCTGGGTCAGTTGATCCAGCCGGGAGTGCTCGATCTCGGACCGGAGGTTCGTCACAGCGTTTTCATAAATAAAGATTGTCATGAGGATCAAGGGAATCAACAAGATAAACAAATAGGACCAGATATATTTCAAAAACAGCTTGGACTTGAAGTAATTTTTCTTCAACAATTCTGCCTCCCGTTAACCGTAATGCGTCTGATCAAGTTCCATGATACCAATATTTCGGGCTTTTGGACATAGAGAGAAAAACGAACGAAGTCGAAATATGGAGAATTTTGTTGATAAGAAGGCGCGGTTTAGCGGCGGGCAGCTCAATCTATGATAAAAATCCGAATCAATGGAGGGTGTAAGATGAGCGAAATCAAGCAGGTCCAGGAAGAACAGGAGTCCGTCGTCGTGGAAGGCGTCCACAATTACAGCAGTGAAGAGCATTGGGTGAAACCTGAGGACCCGCTGCTGCTGGAGCGCCTGGAGTGGTTCAAAGACCAGAAACTGGGCCTGATGATGCACTGGGGGCCTTATTCCCAGCTCGGATTGGTGGAATCCTGGGCGCTGAGCGACGTGGATGAGGAATGGTCCAGAAACGAAATCGACTGGGACATCGATGCGGAGGAGCTGAAACGCGAGTATTTTGCCTTGAACAAAACGTTCAACCCGCTCCGTTTTCAGCCGGAGCTGTGGGCGGATCTCGCCGCCGAGAACGGCTTTAAATATTTAAACTTTACGACCAAGCACCATGACGGGTTCTGCATGTGGGATACGAAGACGACCGATTACCGTATTACCGGGCCGGACTGCCCGTTCCATACGCACAAATACGCGGATATCACCAAGCAGCTGTTTAACGCTTTCCGGGAAAAAGGGCTCGGCATCTCCGCCTACTTCTCCAAAGCGGACTGGCACACTCCGTATTACTGGGCTCCCGGGATGAAGCCGGGAACAACGACATCCCGCGGGCCGACCTACGATCCGAAGGAATATCCGTGGCTGTGGGAGCAGTTCGTCCAGTTCACGCATGAACAGATCATGGAGCTCATGACGAATTACGGCCGGATCGACGTGCTGTGGCTGGATGCCGGCTGGGTCAACGATTATCGGGATCAGAACATCCGGCTTGGCGAAGTGGTTGAGCGGGCGCGGAAAATTCAGCCATGGCTGTTGTCGGCAGACCGCACGGTGGGTGGACCTTACGAAAACCTGATCACTCCGGAACAGACGCTGCCCGAACGCGCGCTGAGCGTACCTTGGGAGAGCTGCATCACGATGGGATCGGCCTTCTCCTTCCGTTATGAGGACGACTACAAGACGGTCCGCCAGCTGATCCATCTGCTGGTTGAAATTGTTGCTAAGGGCGGCAATTTGGCGCTCAATGTGGGACCGCAGCCGGACGGACGGATTTCCAAAACGGCCATCTCCCGCATCAAGGGCATGGGCGCATGGCTGAAGGTACACGGCGAAGCTATTTATGGCACGCGCATTTGCGAGCCGTATTCGGTCGGCCGGGCCCAGTTCACCCAAAAAGGCGACACGACCTATGCCTTTTACCTGTACCGGGACGAGCACGAAGAGGTTCCAGCGGAACTGCATCTGCCGTTGCAGCAGCCGTTCAGCCGGATCGATCTCGTCGGCGGAGCGGACAACCTGGAATTCCGGCGCAAGGATGACGGCGTTGCCATCCGCCTTCCGGAGAAGGAACGCGAAGGGCTGGCGCCGATCGCGCACGTGTTCCGTATCCGCTAAGACAGCGGGCAGGCACGGCATAAGGGTATAGATCCAAACACCGCCTATAATCAACCGAATACAACGCGAAAGGTGCGACCGATATGCAACCATGGTTTGAAAACGCAAAGCTGGGGATTTTTATCCACTACGGCATTTATGCCGTCGACGGAGTGGCTGAGTCCTGGTCCTTTTACAACGGACACATTCCCTATGAACAATACATGAAGCAGCTGGACGGATTTACGGCGTCGAAATTCGATGCCGAAGCGTGGGCCGACTTGATCGAAAAGTCCGGCGCCAAATATGCGGTGCTGACGACGAAGCACCATGACGGGGTAGCACTCTGGGATACGAAGTACAGCGATCTGAACGTCATTCAGAAAACGCCGGCCAAGCGGGATATCGTTAAGGAGTACGCGGAGGCCATCCAGAAGCGCGGGATCCATCTGGGCATGTACTATTCCTTGATCGACTGGTCCCATCCCGACTATCCGAGCGTCTATGAAGGGGGCAAGGTGCCGGAGGATTTGAGCACGGCCAACCGCTTCTCGAGCCCTCAGGACGGCGTTCAGGACGAAGAGCGCTGGCAGAAGTTCCTCGAGTTTAACAACAACCAGCTGCGGGAAATTTTGACGAACTACGGCAAGGTCGATCTGCTCTGGTTCGACGGGGACTGGGAGCGCAGCGCCGAGCAGTGGAACCTGCCGGCCTTTAAGGAATATTTGCACACGCTGAATCCGGACATTATCATCAATTCCCGTCTGCAGGGCCACGGCGATTATAAAACGCCGGAGCAGGGCATTCCGATCACGAGACCGGAGGGGCCGTGGGAGTTCTGCACGACGATCAACACATCCTGGGGCTACGTTCCCACGGACAACAAATACAAGTCGCTGAACCAGATCATTCGCATGTTCTGTGACTGCATATCGATGGGCGGCAACATGCTGCTCGATATCGGGCCGCGGGAAGACGGCACGATCGACAAGCGGCAGGAAGATATTTTGCTCGGGTTGGGCGATTGGATCCGCACTCACGAAGAGGCGGTGTTCGGCACAGAGGAAGGCATCATGACCCGTTATTACCTCGGAGGCAGCACGGTGTCCAAGGACCGCAAGACGCTGTACCTGTTTGTTTATGACGATCCGAAGGAAAACGTCTGCCTCAAAGGGCTGTGCAACCCGATCAAAAAGATCACCGTGCTCCACTCGGGCAAAGAGCTCTCGCATGAAATTCACGGCGGGGTGCCGTGGTTCAACATTCCAGGAACGACATGGATTCACATGACCCCGGAGGACACCCATGAGCAGGTAACGGTGCTGAAGCTGGAGTTCGACGAAGAGCTGGAAATGTACGGCGGATCCGGCGCCGTCGTGACCCATAACTGACGGATGGACCGGACGCTATAAGCGGACTAAGCGGACGAATCACGGGGAGGAACGCCTTGCACTTTACACGGCGGGGCCTCCCCTCTTTCGGGTAAACGGACAGGATTCGGGGGCCAAAGGTAATAATGGCTTAGCCGCATCGTCTTAGGATCAGCCCGGAGCTTATGACCATGTATACAAAAGGAGATCAA
This sequence comes from Paenibacillus sp. VMFN-D1, assembly GCF_003386155.1. Lineage (NCBI taxonomy): Bacteria > Bacillati > Bacillota > Bacilli > Caryophanales > Paenibacillaceae > Paenibacillus > Paenibacillus sp. VMFN-D1. The sequence goes on from NZ_QRDU01000006.1 coordinate 8,027, forward strand.
GAATGGAACAATTCAGATTGCCTCAAATCAACATGCCGCGGATGGAACTTCCGGCTTCCATTCAGAACGTGCTGGCCGAAGCGGAAGAGAAGCTGGCGCACCGGCCCAAGCTGCTGCAGCTGTTCAAGAACTGTTTTCCCAACACGCTGGAAACGACCACGAAGCTGATGGATGACGGAACAACCTTTGTCATTACCGGGGATATTCCCGCGTCCTGGCTCCGCGATTCCGTGGAGCAGGTCATGCATTACGTGCCCTTCGCCAAAGAGGATGCCGCGCTGCAGCGGATGATCGGCGGGCTGATCAAGCGGCATATTCAGTACATACATATCGATCCGTACGCGAACGCGTTTAACGAGTCGGCGAACGACTGGCACTGGAACAAGGCAGACGTGACCGATATGGGCCCTTGGGTATGGGAGCGCAAGTTCGAGATCGACTCTCTGTGCTTCTCCATGCGCCTCGCCTATGCGTACTGGAAGGAAACCGGGCTGACGGACATTTTCGACGCCGGTTTCAAATCGGCGATGCGGATCATTTACGAGCTGTTCCGGACCGAACAGCGTCATATGGAACAGTCGCCGTACCGTTTTATGCGCAATAACGGCATCCGGCAGGATACGCTGGCAAACGGAGGGCTCGGCATGCCGGTCAACTATACGGGCATGGTCTGGTCCGGCTTCCGCTCCAGCGACGACGCGTGCGACTTTCATTACAACATTCCGGGCAACATGTTCGCCGTGGTTGCGTTGCGTCACATGCAGGAGTTCGCCGAATGGGTGTTCCGCGATACGGGCTTCCTGCAGGAGTTGAAGGCGCTTGAGGAAGATATCCACCACGGCATCCAGCTCTACGGCATCTACCGCCATCCGGAATTCGGACCGATTTACGCGTACGAGACCGACGGGTTCGGCAACTACTGCCTGATGGACGACGCGGGTACTCCTGGTCTGCTGTCTATTCCTTATCTGGGCTATGTCACAGCCGATGATCCGATCTATCAAAACACGAGACGCTTTGCGCTCTCCAAAGCCAATCCGTTCTACTTCGAAGGCCGGGCGGCAAAGGGCATCGGCAGCCCGCATACGCCGGAAGGCTATGTGTGGCATATGGCTTTGTCCATGCAGGGACTGACAGCGGTCACGAAGGAAGAAAAGCTGGAGATGATCGCAACGCTGGAGGCGACGGACGCGGGAACGGGCTATATGCATGAGGGATTCCTTGCCGACGATCCCGCCGTATATACGAGATCGTGGTTTGCCTGGTCGAACAGCCTCTTCTCGCAGCTGGTCTATCAAGCGATGAAAGAAGGGATTCTATGAGCCGGCCGGTCATCATTTTCTATGATTCGGCGTTTCCGGGGATATCGCTTCCTCCGGCTGCGCAGCTTGATGAGCTGCGGCGGATCGGTAAAGTGGTCGATGCCAAAGGTCTTGCCGAAGCGCTGCGGACTGCTGAGGAAGGATGCTTCGTAAACCTGCATGCGCCGTATTTTCCGAAAGACGCATGGGCGGACATTGCCGCGTTTCTAAGACGCGGCGGCGGGCTCGTTAGCGCCGGCGGGGCGCCGTTCCGCCGGCCGGTCCGGCTTGAGGACGGGGCATGGAAGGCGGAGGCGGAGCAGACCGCTTACCACCGGGAGCTGTACATTCATGAAATGCTGCAGGTGGACGCCGCTCCGGTCGCGAGTCTGCGGGCTTCGGAGCAGGTCCCGCTTCTGGCCGGACAGGAGCAGCTGTTTGGCATCAGCGACACGCTGAACCTGGTGCCGCACACGACCCGGAACGCCGATCTGCCGCACCAGATGGGCTCCGCGGGCACGATGAGCACGCAGGTGCACGCGCTGCTGACCGGCGTATCCGCCGACGGCCGCGAGGTGGCCGCTCCGGTGGTGCTGTGGGAGAACTCGCGCGGTGATTTTGCCGGTTCACGCTGGCTGTTCGTGAACGTGCCGCTCACCTCTGCGTTCTGGAGTCAGGGTGGAGGAGAGGCGCTGGGTACCTGGGCAGAGTTTGCGTCGCGTCCGGTCACCGAGCTGTCGCTAAAGACCAATTACGCTGCCTATGAGCCGGGCGATCACGCGGTCTTGACGCTGCAAACGCAGCGGATCTTTCCGATGCGGGCCGCGGTTCGGGATGCCGAGCATTGGACGTTCGCCCTTACGGTAGAGGAGGACGAAGGGGACCAGAAGTGGGAGCACCAGTTTACGACGGGCGTTACGGGCGAGCTGGACTTCGTCCGGATATCCGTGCCGCTTGCGCTTCGCGCCGGGCTGTACCGGGTGGAATGCACCGCTACGTCGGAAGACGGCGAAGTACGGGTGCTGCGTCAAGGCTTCTGGGGGCATGACGCACAGCTGCTTCAGGAAGGAAGCCTGCTGAGCTGCGGGCGGGACTATTTCGTCAAGGACGGCCGGCCGCTGCCGATCGTCGGCATGACGTATATGGCGTCCGATGTGGCCCGGAAGTTCCTGTTCCTGCCGAACAGCGACGTGTGGGACCGGGACATGGCCCAAATGGCGGCTGCCGGCATCAACTGGATCCGTACCGGGGTGTGGACCGCCTACCGCAACATCATGCAGGTCGACGGCCACGCCTCGGAGGAGGTGCTGCGGGCGATTGATGCCTTTATCCTGACGGCGAAGAAGCATGGACTTCACGTCACCTTCACCTTCTTTTCCTTCACGCCGGAGGCGTGGGAAGGGGTGAACCCTTATCTGGACCCGCAGAGCGTGGAGGCCCAGAAGCGGTATATCCGCTCCATCGTCTCCCGCCACCGTCACACGACGAACGTGGACTGGGACCTGATCAACGAACCGTCGATGTTTGATCCGGCGCGGATATTCTCGGCTGGACCGCGCTCCTCGCATGACCGCTATGAACGGGCAGCCTTTGCGGAATGGCTGGAGCGGCGCCACGGCCAAATCGAGCAGCTGCAGGAGCGGTGGAATATGACGCCGGAGCAGCTGCCGAGCTTTGCGGCCGCCGCGATTCCTGAGCCGCAGGAGATCAACTTTGACGTGCAGGATATGCATTCAGGCAAGAAGGGGACGCGCTGGCTGGATTACTGCTTGTTCTCGATGGACATGCATAACCGCTGGGCCCAGCAGCTGTATGACACGATCAAGGAGCTGTGCCCGGATCAGCTGGTCACTGTCGGCCAGGACGAGGCGCTCGGCTCGCAGCGGCCGTCACCGTTCTTTTACCGCGAGGCGGCAGACTATACGACGGTGCATTCGTGGTGGCAGAACGACGATCTGGTCTGGGACGGGATTTTTGCCAAGACGGCCGACAAGCCGAATGTCGTTCAGGAGACGGGGATCATGTACGTCGAGACGGCCGAAGGGCTGGCCAAGCGGAGCGAGCGGGAGCTGCGCAGCATGCTGGAGCGAAAGTACGCTTATGCGTTCTCAACGGGCGGTGCGGGAGCGATCCACTGGATCTGGAACACGAACTTCTATATGGATAACGCGAACGAATCGCATATCGGTGCCCTGCGGGCCGACGGCACGGAGAAGCCGGAGGCGGACGTCTCGTACGAGTTCGGCCGGTTTATGGCCGGAATCCGCGACCTGTTCCGGGACCGTGAATTGGAGGATATCGCCGCGGTGTTCCCGTACTCGAACGACTTCTCGAACCGGAAGTTTGCGAATGAGGCGACGCGTCTGATGACGCGCGTGCTGTCCTATCAGCTGAAGCTGCCGCTGCGGGCCGTGTCCGAATACGACCTGGAGCCGCTGGCGGAGCATCCGGCCAAGCTGATTTTGCTGCCAAGCGCGCACAATATCGAGGACGCGGCTTGGGCGAGGCTGCTTGAGATCGTCCGGAGCACGGGAGCGGTGCTGCTCGTGACCGGGCCGCTCTCGATCGACGCGTATTGGCGGACGACGAAGCGGGCTGCCGGTCTGCTCGGCGACACGGTGATCCGCAACGTACGACGCGAGGAGACGCTGAGTCTTCAGGGCAAGCGGCTGCCGGTTTCCTTCGGGAAGCGGCGCATCGCTGAGGTGAACAAAGAGGTGCTGGCGTCGGGCGACAGCCATGCCGGATCGGGAACGCCTGCCGCCGACGCGGTGACCGACATCCCGCTGGGCGCGGGAAGATTGATCTGGAGCCCGCTGCCGGTTGAGCTGAACGAACGGATTGACACCACGGCCGAGCTGTACCGCTATGCGGTAGAGGCGGCCGGCTGCGCCAGCGGCCTGACCTGGCTGCAGGGCGGGGACAACCCGGGGATTTACGGGCGCAGACTACGGTTTTCCGAAGGCTTTTTATACATTTTCGTATCGGAATATGCGTGGAATGCCCAGATTGAAGTGCAGGACGACGATACCGGAACCGTCTATGCGTTCGAGCTGGAGCAGGAGCGGTCGGTGCTGTTTGCGGCCGATGCGGAAGGAAGAATACAGGCGGTGTACCGCCCGCACGAGGTTCAGATTCAAGTCAAGGAAAGCTAGGAGGAAGAACACATGCCAAACAGCAAAACGGCTCATATTGTATCCCACACCCATTGGGACCGGGAATGGTATCTGCCCTATGAGAAGCATCATGTCCGTCTGATAAAACTGATGGATGCGCTGCTGGACAAGCTGGATGAGGATCCGGAATACCGCAGCTTTTTCCTGGACGGCCAGACGATCATCCTGGAGGATTACCTGCAGGTCCGGCCGCAGCAGCAGGCACGGCTTGAGAAGCATATCCGGGACGGCCGCATCCTGATCGGCCCCTGGTACATCCTGCAGGACGCGTTCCTGACGAGCAGCGAGGCCAATGTGCGCAACATGCTGATCGGGCACAAGGACGCCAAGCGCTACGGCCAGCCGGCCAAAATCGGCTACTTTCCCGACACCTTCGGGCTTGCCGGACAAACGCCTCAGCTGATGCGGCAGTCCGGCATCCACAACGCCTTCTTCGGACGGGGCGTGAAGCCTACGGGCTTCAACAACACGGTCGCCGACGGTGACTACGAATCCTCCTTCTCCGAGCTGGAGTGGGAGGGGCCGGACGGCTCCAAGGTGCTCGGCATCCTGTTCGCCAACTGGTATTCGAACGGGAATGAGGTGCCTGCGGATCCGGGCGAGGCGAAGGAATACTGGCAGCGCAAGCTGGCGGACGCCGCCAAGTACGCCTCCACCGGGGAGCTGCTGTTCATGAACGGCTGTGACCACCAGCCGATCCAGCTCGATCTGCCGGAGGCGATCCGTACGGCGCGCGAACTGTTCCCGGATACGGACTTCGTCCATTCCAATTTCACCGATTATTTGGCGGCCCTCGAATCCTCGCTGGACCGTGAATTGTCCTCCGTCCGGGGCGAGCTGCGCAGCCAGCGGACGGACGGCTGGGGGACGCTCGTCAATACGGCTTCCTCCCGCGTCTACCTGAAGCAGTTGAATCAGCGGGGCCAGGCGATGCTCGAAAAGGTGGCCGAGCCGCTTGCAGCCTATGCCAGCCTGCTCGGTGCGGCGTATCCGCATGATCTCCTGCAGTACGCCTGGAAGACGCTGATGCAGAACCATCCGCATGACAGCATCTGCGGCTGCAGCGTGGACGAAGTGCACCGCGAGATGGTCACCCGCTTCGAGAAAAGCCGGCACGTCGCCGAAGCGGTTGCGGACGACAGCCTGCAGTCTATTGCGGAACACATCGACACTAACGGCTTTGCGGCGTTCGGGCCGGATGCTGTTCCGTTCACCGTCTTCAATACGACCGGCGGCACGCGGAGCGGCACGGTCAGCGTCGAAGTCGACGTGCTGCGCCATTATTTCCGGGAAGGCATTCCGTTCGGCGAAATGAAATCGCGGGTGAAGCAGCTCGAGCTGGCGGACCGGATCGTGGTGGACAGCGAGGGACGGGAGGTGGACTGCACGATCACCGACCTGGGGCTGCAGTTCGGATACGATTTGCCTGACGACAAGTTCCGGCAGCCTTATTTTGCCCGAAAGGTCCGGGTGGAGCTGGAGGCGGCGGACGTTCCCGCGAACGGCTTCAGCACCTACGCGGTCGTCCGCTCGGCTTCCCGAGCCGCTGCATCGGCGGAACGGGCCACGCTTGTCACCGGGGACCGAACCATGGAAAACGAATACGTGTCGGTTCGCATTGAAAACGACGGGTCGGTGACGCTGACGGACAAGGTTAGCGGCCAGATCTACTCTGGTTTGTGCGTTTACGAGGACAGCGGGGACATCGGCAATGAATACATGTACCGCCAGCCGGACGGGGAAACCCCGCTGACGACCCGGAATACAGCAGCCGAGATTACGATTCTGGCCGACAAGCCCTACGAGGCGTCCTTCCGGGTCGTTCATGCCTGGGACATCCCGAAGGGAGCGGAGGAGAAGCTTGCGCAGGAGCAGCAGGAGCTGGTATGGTTCACCGGCCGATCGTCCGGCCGCTCCAAGGAGACCGTCCGGATCGTCATCGAGACGACCTTGACGCTGGAGAAGGGATCACGCGGATTGAAGGTAACTTCCCGCTTCAATAACCAAGCCAAGGATCACCGGCTGCGGATGCTGTTCCCTACCGGCCTTGCCAGCAGTGTTCACCAGGCGGATTCCATGTTCGAGGTGGCGACCCGCGGCAACGAGCCGTCCGCCGAATGGACCAACCCGAGCTACTGCCACCACCAGCAGGCTTTTGCCAGCATCCGGGACGGGCGGACGGGACTCACGGTTGCGAACCGGGGCTTGAACGAATACGAGGTGCTGCAGGACGGACAGAACACGATTGCGGTGACGCTGCTGCGTTCCGTCGGCGAGCTGGGCGACTGGGGCGTATTCCCGACGCCGGAGGCGCAGTGCCTGGGCGAAGCCTATGCCGAGCTGATGATCATCCCGCACGGTCTTGCGAAACCTGAGGCTTCGTATAACGAAGCCTATCAGTTCCAGGTACCGTGGACGGGCGTACAGGTCGGCCTGCATGCGGGCAGCCTCCCGCCGGTTTATCAATGGTTCGGCTGGCAGGGAGAAGGAATAGCACAGTCTGCGGTGAAAAGAAGTGAAGAGACAGGAGACCTCATCCTCCGCTGGTACAATTTGACCTCGAGCGGCAGCGAGCTTGCCGTAACGCCAACATTTGCGTATCGCCAGGCATATCGAAGCAATATTCTGGAAGAGCGGCAGGATGCGGTGGAAGCGGTGCAGCCCGGAGAGGCGCTCCGCGTAGCGGCCGGGCCGGCCGAGATTGTGACGCTGGCCTTGGAGATTGCGGATACCGGCAGTATAGATTAACGATCGATACAGGTTAACGATCGATACAGGTTAACGATCGATGCAGAACGAATAACGGAGGGAATCGCGATGAATCTAAGCGGAGTGCCGGAGCCTAGGATTGAATATGCTCCCAAACATTATATTTGCCGGCGGGCGCAAGGGCCGCTCGTCCTGGACGGACGCCTGGACAAGCCATTCTGGTCCGAAGCGCAGTGGACGGAGGATTTCGTCGATATCGAGGGCGATTTGCGCCCTAAGCCGGCCAAGCAGACCCGGGTCAAAATGCTGTGGGACGACGAATATTTCTACTTCGGCGCAGAGCTGATCGAGGATCAGATCTGGGCCACGCTGACCGAGCGGGATTCGGTCATTTTCTACGACAACGATTTTGAAATCTTTATCGATCCCGACGGGGATACGCATCAATATTACGAGTTTGAAATCAATGCGCTGAATACGGTCTGGGACCTGCTGCTGGTACAGCCTTACCGTGACGGCGGGCCTCCGGTCAACGGCTGGGATATCGCCGGCCTGCAGACCGCGGTGCATATTGACGGCGAGCTGAACCGCCCGGATGCAGACAACCGCAAATGGAGCGTGGAAGTGGCGATCCCGTGGGCGAGCCTGAAGGAATGTGCGCCCGAGGGGCGCCGCCCGGCTACCGGTGAGTTCTGGCGCGTCAACTTCTCGCGGGTAGAGTGGCGGACGGAGGTGCAGGACGGCGAATATCGCAAGGTGCTGAACCCCGAGACCGGCAAGCCATATCCTGAGGACAACTGGGTATGGTCGCCGATGGGCATCATCAACATGCATTACCCGGAGCTCTGGGGGTACGTCGTATTCTCGGACGGAGAAGTGCCCCAGGATTTTGAGCTGCCGGAGGATGAGCGGATCAAGTGGGAGCTTCGCAAGCTCTATTACCGCGAGCGCAACCACTATGAGGCCCATGGGCGGTTTACGGCCGATTGGGAGCAGCTGAAGGGTGAAGATACCTGGACGATTCAACCGGGGATCGAAGTAACCCGCAGTCTGTTTCAGCTGACGGCGCCGTCCGCGGACGGACGAGCGGTGTACTGCATCCGCGAAGACGGAAAGCTGTGGAAGGAGGAAGCGAAATGACGACGCATACGACCGCATTCTCGCTGGATCAAGAGATGCTGCAGCGGATCGAGGAGAAATTTCAGGAGAAGATGGCACTGGCCGAATCCCGGAAACAGGAGCTGTTCGGCGTGTTTGAGGAGGCTTTGACCGCCGAGGAAACATGGGCTTTGAAATATTTGTACGCGTACATGCCGGTCAACGACCTGGCGGATTACGACGGTGCGCTGTTTCTGAGCCATGTGCGCCGCACGCTGGCGATCCGCAAGCAGGTGCCTTGGGGAGAGCGGGTACCGGATCACCTCTTCCTGCACTTCGTCCTCCCATACCGGGTGAATACTGAAAATATCGAGGATTCGCGCGGCATATTGTATAACGAACTGGCGGAGCGGACGGCGGGACTGTCCATGGCGGACGCGATCCTGGAAACGAACTATTGGTGCCACGAAAAGGCGACCTACGTCGGCAGCGATCTGCGGACGATTTCGCCCCTGACGATGATCCGCACGGCCCGTGGCCGCTGCGGGGAAGAGTCGACGCTCGCCGTGGCCGCGCTGCGCAGCATCGGCATTCCTGCGCGCCAGGTCTATACCCCGCGCTGGGCGCACTGCGACGACAACCACGCCTGGGTGGAAGCGTGGGCCGACGGCCAGTGGTACTACATCGGCGCCTGCGAGCCGGAAGCCCGCCTGAACCAGGGCTGGTTCACTCCGCCGGCACGGCGTGCGATGCTGATCAACACGAGAATCTACGCCGATTATCCGGGGCCTGAAGATATTACGCTGGCCGACGAATGGTTTACGGAGATCAACTTGCTGGAAAATTACGCGCCGACGCAGACCATCCGCGTGACGGTAAAAGATGAGGCCGGCGTTCCGGTAGAGGGGGCCGAGGTGCGCTTCGAGCTGTACAACATGGCGGAGCTGTACCCGATCGCCACGCTTCCGACGGACGAGCGGGGCGAAGCCACCTTCAAGACGGGCTTCGGCGATCTGGTCATCCGCGCCGTCAAGGACGGACGCTGGGGTGAGACCAAGATTTCGGTCCGGGACAGCGATCGCTTTGAGCTGACCCTGGACTGCTCCGTTCAGCCGGAAGGAACGGCAGACTTTGACATGGTGCCGCCGCCCGAACGGGAAGGGGAAGCTGCGGATGCCGTTACCGAAGAGAAGCAGCAGCGCCACAACGCCCGGATCGAGGAAGGTACGCGCATCCGGACCGCATTCGAAGAAACTTTCCTCGGCGGGGACGATGCCGCCCGATTGGCGAAGGCGGCGGGGCTTCCGGCCGCGCGTGTCGAGGCGGTGCTGGGCAAGGCCCGGGGCAACGGCCGTGAAATCGCGGCTTTCCTGGAAGAGCGTTCCGGCGAATTCGGAGAATGGCCGCTGCGGCTCCTGGAATCGCTGAACGACAAGGACTTGGCCGATACGTTCCGGCCGGCGCTGGACGACCATCTGACCGGAGCGCTGGAGCGCCGCGGCGATTGGGATGAGGAGCTCTTCGTCCGGTACATTCTGTGCCCGCGCGTGCTGTTCGAAATGATCGTGCCGTACCGGAAGTTCTTCCAGGAAGCCTTTACGCCGGAGGAGACGGCCGCGTATCAGGCCGATCCGGCGCAGCTGGCCCACCGCCTGGAGCAGCGCTTCGGTCTATGGCAGGACCTGCCGAACCTGCTTGGCAAAGGCAATCCGGTCGGTACCTACCGGCTGGGCAAGGGCGACCCGGTGTCGCTCGGCATCTTGTTCGTAGCCGCCGGCCGCAGCCTTGGCATCCCGGCCCGGCTGCACCCGAGCGAGCAGAAGCCGCAGTATTGGCAGGACGGCGGATGGAAAGACGCGCCGTTCACCCTGTACGCCTCCGCCGAGGAGACCGGAAGCGCAGGCTGGGGCATGCTGCGCCTGCTGCGGGATGAGGCGGCCGGTCCGGATGCGTCTGCCGCATCCTACAGCGAGAACTTTACGTTCGCCCGGCTTGAAAACGGCGTATACAAAACGCTGGTTTACCCGTTCGGCCAAACCGACGTGTACGACGCGCCATTTGAAGTGGAGCCGGGTGCCTACCGCCTGACAACGGGCATCCGCCTGAAGGACGGAACCGTGCGGGTGCGCCTCAGCTACTTTACGGTGAGCGAAGGGGACACGACAGAGGTTCCGCTGACGTTCCGCGAAGCTGCCGAGGAGGTGCCGGTGCTGGGCACGCTGGATGGCGGCGGGGAAGTTGCGCGCTTCGACGGGACGGCCGCCGCGTTGGGCAGCTTGATTGGTTCCCAGGGTGCCATCACGGCCTGGATCGAGCCCGAGCGCGAGCCGACCAAGCACCTGCTGCGCGAGCTCGGGGAGCTGGCGGAGTCATTTGACAAGCTTGCGCTGCCGATTGTCCTGATCATTGGAGATCGGGAGTGGACGGCGTCCTTCGATCCGGCCGCTTATCCGAATCTGCCGGCGCAGACGGCGTTTGTACGGGATTCCAGCTATGCTTCCCTGCCTGACCTGATTTCGTCTTCGGCCGCAAGCGAAGCGGGCTACCCGCATCTGTTCGTGCTGGACGGCCAGAACCAGATCCGGTACACGGCATCCGGCTATAAGATCGGCACGGGAAAAGAGGCGCTGCAGATTTTATCGGCGGTAACAAAGCATGGGTAAGCCGGCAGAGCAAGCCGATCCAACAGAACGACCTAACATAACAACTCAACCGGGATCGAGATTCTGGTACAACCCAATAAGAAACGGAGTGTCTTAAGTATGTCGAAAAAATATATTGTGGCTGGGTACGCCGTGGACGCCGTGCTGCCGGAGATGACGCCGGAGGACCTGTGCAGGCTGACCCATCTGAACGTGGCGTTCGGCCATGTCCGGGATGACGAAATTACGACGGAGCATTTGAAGAACGGCGAGGCCATCCGGTCCATCAAGCGGGAGCATCCCGAGCTGACGCTGCTGCTGTCGGTCGGCGGCTGGAGTGCGGGCGGCTTCTCTGAAGCGGCCGCAACCGAAGAAGGAAGAGCACGGATGGCGGCATCTGCCGTGCGGGTGCTGAATGAGTACCCGTTTGACGGGATCGACCTGGACTGGGAGTATCCGTGCTACGGCGAGGCGGGTATCGCCGCCAGTCCGGATGACAAGCACAACTTTACGCTGCTGCTGGCGGCGATTCGGGAAGCGCTCGACGCCAAAGGCGCCGCAGATGGCCGTCACTACCTGCTGACGATCGCGGCGGGGGCGGACCAATATTACGTGGACGGCACGGAGATGGATCAGGTGCAGAAGTACCTCGATTTCGTGCAGCTGATGACTTATGATATGCGGGGCGGCTTTCAGGTGCTGACGGGCCATCATACGAACCTGTACACCGGAACGGGCGATTTGTTCCGCATCAGCACGGACGCTTCCGTGAACATCTTTGTCCGGGCAGGCGTGCCGCGGGAAAAAATCGTGATCGGAGCGGCGTTCTACTCCCGCATCTGGAACGAGGTCCCGGACCGCAACCGCGGACTGTACCAAATGGCAGGCACGACGGGCGGATACGGCCCATCCTTTACGGAGCTGGCTGCCGATTATATCGATAAAAACGGTTATACGCGCTACTGGGATGAGGAAGCCCGTGCGCCGTTCCTGTTTAACGGGTCGAGCCTGATCTCCTACGATGACGAGGAATCCATCCGGCATAAATGCGAGTATGTGAAGGAGCAGGGACTGGCCGGCATCATGTTCTGGGAATACGGCTGCGACCGGACGCACCGCCTGCTGGGTGCGATGCACGAAGGGCTGGGTTCCAAGTAAAGGGAATGGCTTAGCCGAAACGAGCCGGCCTAACCGGAACTAACCTAATGAAAGAACCTCAATTTGAACGTAGATGCTACAAAACCACCGGTTTGTCTAACGCATCGAATTTCATGCATCCTTTCCTTGATCCAGGGGAAGGGTGCATTTTTCTTTATCCATTGTCGGTTTCGTACAGGCATGCTTTCCATAGGGCTCGTTTCGTACCCGTTTACTTCATGGCACGGCCGCTTGCATGGCTTGGTCCCGATGTTCAACTCATACTTGATCGAAGCCGCCCCAATTTGCCACAATGGAACAATGGAGGTGGATTGACATGGGAGAAAGAAAAATCATTGACGCTTCGGCCAAGCTGAACACGGTGGAGTCGATCCGGGCGGATCTCGGCCGTCTCGGCGTCCGGGAGGGTGACACTTTGCTGGTGCATTCCTCGCTATCGAAAATCGGCTGGGTGTGCGGCGATGCGGAAGCCGTCATTCTGGCGCTGCAGCAGGCGCTCGGCAGTGCCGGGACGCTGGTGATGCCAGCCCACAGCGGCCAGAATTCCGATCCGGCGGAATGGGCCAATCCGCCCGTACCATCCGCATGGCTGGAGGAAATTTACGCGCATATGCCGGCGTTTGACCCGGATTACACGGCGACCCGGGCGATGGGGAGAATCGCGGAGCAGTTCCGCTCGCTGCCGGGAACCCTACGCTCGTACCATCCGCAGGTATCGTTTGCAGCCAGGGGGCCGCATGCGGCGGAAATTACAGGTGTACATACGCTGACGCCGCAGTTCGGCCAGGATTCGCCGCTGGGGGCCCTGTACCGGCTGGATGCCAAGGTGCTGCTGCTTGGGGTCGGATACGACTCATGCACGACCTTTCATATGGCAGAGACGCAGATCGAGGAAATGCCGCGGAAAAAAATGGGGGCTGCCATTCTGGAGGACGGCATGAGAACGTGGAAATGGTTCGAAGACTATGCCTATGATTCCGATGACTTTGACCGGCTCGGGCAGGATTTTGAAGAGCAGGGACATGCCGATGTCGGTAAGGTAGGCATGGCGGAATGCCGGCTGCTGCCCGTCAGGGCGGCCGTGGATTATGCGGCTTCATGGTTAAAAAAGCACCGCTTCGCATAAGAAGCGGTGCCTTCTGCCTGTTGAGAAACTTCAACGGGCTTTTTTAGAGATAAGAAAGTATAAGTTTCGGAGCTTCTGCTTCCTGATCTCGCAAGAAAAACTTCCTCTGGACGCGGTCTGTCTTTTTTGAAAGTACGTCGATAGACGTTTTTCTTATCATTCAGGAAATGATGCGGCTTGATTTCCTAGGGAGATTGGAGCTTACCCTTATCCAAAAGTGAAGATGGGTTTCACTTCCGGGGGATTCATTTTTGCGGATTTCAGTTCGAGAACGATGGCGCCTCTCAAGTTAGAAACGTTTGGCAGCTTCCTTAGCCTGTGCAATCGCTTTTTCTTTTATAAAAGGAGCCCTCTCTGATACGGCCGTTCCTTCAACAAAAATAGCTTCAGTTTCAATCCCATAGAACTGCAAAATCGTTTTCATATAGCTGTATCCCATTTCTATTGGAGCTAAAGGTCCCTCAGAATAAACGGAACCACTGGCTTGAATGTGCAAGGCTTTCTTGCCGGGCAGCAGACCTATAGGACCCTTTTCGGTATACTTGAAAGTTTTGCCCGGAATGGAGGTCGCATCCGTGTATGCTTTCAAAACCGGCGGGACCATAAAATTCCACATCGGGGACACAAAAACGTACTTATCGGCTGCCATAAATTGATTAAGAATTTCCTCAAGACGAGCCACTTTTGATTTTTCAGCTTCGGACAGCTGATCCAAAGACGAACCCGACCGAAGCTTTCCCCACCCCCTTAAAACATCAGCATCGATGTGCGGAATGTTTTCTTTATACAGATCCAAATGAGCAACTTCGTCAGTTGGATTTGCTTCCCGGTACGCTTCAATAAATTGTTTGCCCACCGCAAGGCTATAAGATTCCTCCGGATTAAGGGGATGTGCAGTGATGTACAGTACAGTTGCCATGCTTCAAACTTCCCTTCTGTAATGATATTAAGAACACTTACAATGCTGATCATATAATACTAGCTTACTTATGGTAAGTAGGCACAATAATGTGGTATAGTAACAAAAAAGGTACCGTAAACGGAGGTGGGCCTATGCAAAAGAACCCTCCCCAATGTCAATTCGTCGTTGCGCTGGAATCGATCGTCGGCAAATGGAAGCCGATTATCCTTTATCATTTGCTTCAAGGCAAGCCTTTGCGGTTCAATGAGCTCAGAAGATTGCTGCCCGATATCACGCAAAGAATGCTTACGCTCCATCTGCGCGAATTGGAGGAAGAGGAGATCGTTAAACGAGTCGTATATCCGCAAGTCCCGCCGAAAGTGGAATACTCCATCACGGAATACGGCAAGAGCCTGTCGCCGATTTTGGAATCGCTGCATCAATGGGGAGTAGCCCATGTTAAGCGAAAACAGCTCAAAATGAATAATCAAGAACAAACAGAAACGGACTAGCATAATAAACGCTAGTCCGTTTCACTCTGTTTCGAAACACATAATGCCGAGCGGTGATTGCGAAGCGTGTCTGGGAACGCAGCCTGGCGTCAGATCGTAGGAAGCCAAATAAGCTAGCGCCAAAAAAGCACCGCTCGTATGAGGAGCGGTGCTTTTTTGGGCTTGTCCTTACAGATCCGCGGCCACGCGGAAACCGATGTTGCCTGTAGAACTGTCCGGCGTGTTGCCGCTGCGCGCAGCGACGCGGTACCGGTTGCAGTAGGATTGATGGCATAAGTACGATCCGCCCTTCATGAGGCGGGCGTTTCCCTGGGCAGGCCCTTCCGGCCGGTCCGAAGAGCCGCGCTGTGCCGGGTCGGACGTAAACCAGTCGCCGCACCATTCCCATACGTTGCCCGACATGTTGTACAGCCCGTATCCGTTCGGAAGATAGGCGTCAACGGGGGCGGTGCCGAGGTAACCGTCGCTGGCATGGTTTTTGGTAGGGAATACGCCCTGCCAAATGTTGCAGCGGTGTTCGCCGCCGGGGCGCAGCACGTCGCCCCATGGGTAACGCTTGCGCTCCAGGCCGCCGCGGGCCGCGGCTTCCCACTCCACTTCATTGGGCAGCCGAACGCCGGCCCAGGCGCAGTAAGCGGCAGCGTCATTCCAGGAGACGTGGACCACGGGATGGTCCATCCGGTCACCGATGCCGCTGCCGGGGCCTTCCGGCTCCCGCCAGGTGGCGCCTTCGACGCCGAGCCACCATGGCGTCCGCTCCGGAGAGCCGACGATCTTCACCTGCTGGGGATCCGGGATCAGCAGCTGGAAAACGTACGACCAGCCGAATTTCTCGGCTTCGGTGACGTAGCCGGTCGCCTGGACGAAAGCGGCGAACTCGGCATTCGTGACGGCATAAGGCGATATGCGGAACGCCGGAATGTACACCGGCCGTGCAGGCCCCTCGGCGTCCGAGGCGAATCCTTCCCCGTCATCGGTGCCGAGGATATAGGTACCCTCGGGGATGATCGGCCATTGGGAAGGATCGGGCCGAGCCGAATGTTCCGCCAGGCTTGGCTCTTGCTGGGCGGCTGAGCTGTGGAAACGTTCGGTTGCAGAGCCGGTATGAGCCGGCGAATCTTCTTTGGGATCAGCCGATGCTGCCGCCGGTGTGTCCGATTCCGTGCCGGTCTCTGCCCTGCCGGAACCTTGAAGCTGTGGAAGGCTGCTTGCGGCCCCTGTTTCCCCTTCGTGAAAATCCTCTGCTTCAGGCGCGTTTAAGTGTCCGGCAGCAGGCGTTCCGCAGGCAGGAGCCTGCAAAGCGGCTTCACGCCCGGCAGAACAGCAGCAGGAGGAGGTTTCGGCCTTTCCGGCATTTCCCGACGTTGGAACGGTGGAGGAGGTCTCTTGGGTCATTTTCGGTCCTTGCTCCTTTCCTGGTAGGAGGATGTTCTTTCTTTCGTGTTTTGTGTCCGTTCGGATTTAATCCGTGTCCGCCCGCATGCTGGCAACAGCTCAAGCCCGGCTGGCTTCATAGCTGAGCAGGCATCCGTGTGCCCTCGGGGAGGGCGGCGGCAGCAGCGGGCTCTGAGAGTATCAACAGGCTTTGAGGGCAAAGCGGCCCCCAAAAAAAAGCTATGAGCACGCGACGGGCCCTGAAGGCTTCACGGCCGCATAGTTCAGCAGGTCAGTTGCTCCAGCATCAGGAGCGCCGCCCCGACGGCGATCGCTTCTTCGCCATAGCTGCCTTTGCTGAAAATGACCTGGTATTTCGGGTAATGGTACGTTTTGCGGATGGCGGTCTGGGTCGCCGTATAGAAGAACAGGTTCGAATCCGTCATCAGCGGTCCGCCGAGAACGACCTTCTCGGGATACAAAATGTTCAGCAGATTGGCCAGGCCGATGCCGAAGTACGTTGCCGCCTGGGTCACGACTTCCGTGACCATCGGATCCATCTGCTTCAGCGCCTGCATGATGTGGCTGAAGCGGGCCGGCTCGCCCGGCTCCAGCATCTGCTGCAGCCGGCTGCTCCGGCCGATCCGCAGCCGGGAATTTACCTCGCGCTCGATCGCATGGACCGACGCGTAGGAATCGAGGCAGCCGTGATTGCCTTTGGCGGTTCGGTAAGGGATGCCATCCGCCTGGATGATCATCTGCCCGAACGAGCCTTCCATATCGGCTGCCCCATAGATCAGCTTGCTGTCCGACATCATGGACAGCCGCAGGCCCGTGCCGCCATGCACGTACAGCATGTGGCGGAAATCCTTGCCGCGGTTCGCCCATGCTTCGGCGACGATGGCGGCATTGGCGCCGTTGTCGAGCAGCACCGGGACGTGCAGCGCCTCCTCGATCAGGCGCACGATCTCGACATGCTGCCAGCCCGGCGCGGCAAACCACTCCGGCTCCTCGATGATGCCCGCCTCGCGGTCGAGCGGGCCGACGGCGCCGATACCCATGCCGATGACTTGATCCAGCGGGATGCCGTGTGCGGCAATCCATTCCCGGGCTCGGCCGACAACCTCGCCGATGAGCCGCTCCGGCGTCATGTCGCCTGTCATGTCCCACTCGGCGGTTTCCAGCGTCTGCCCGGCTAAATCGAGCAAAATGAGGCGGGAGACGACGCGGGAGACATCCAGGCCAAACGCATAGCCGTACTCGCCCCGGACCTGGTACAGAATCGGACGCCGTCCCCCGGTCGATGCGCCGAGGCCGCTCTCGCTAATGACACCGATGGAGACAAGCTCGTCGAGGACGCGGGTCAG
This sequence comes from Paenibacillus sp. VMFN-D1, assembly GCF_003386155.1. Classification (NCBI taxonomy): domain Bacteria; kingdom Bacillati; phylum Bacillota; class Bacilli; order Caryophanales; family Paenibacillaceae; genus Paenibacillus; species Paenibacillus sp. VMFN-D1. The sequence goes on from NZ_QRDU01000006.1 coordinate 25,391, forward strand.
CGTACTGATCGTCAGCCCGCTTGACGCCAGCAGGTCGCTCTTGGAAATCTCCTGCTTGCGCCGGATATCATAGAACAGTTCCTTGGCTTTCGGTGAGGGAATGCGTTCTTTTACATTCCATTTCTCTTCCTTAAAATCTTGCATATCGTCGTTATCCTCACTATTCTGAACCGTTAAGGCCAGCGGCTGTTGCCCCACTATATGATCCGGCGGCAAACGCCGGAAGGGGCTCTGCTGGCAATGGTTTTTCTACAATGATACGTACAGGCTGCTTCAAGATTATCATACACATGGCCCCAGCAAGTGGCAACCGGACTGCACCTTCATCTGTGAGGTGTTATCCCCCCCATTATACCGATCTTAATTTCTTTTTGAAATAAAGTAATCAGAGTAATCCGTTTTCATCGTTTTCCCATCGGGGTAATCTGCACGAAAAAACGAATAATTTCATTTACTTTTCATCACGTGAAGGGTTTAATAAGGGGGAACAGGCATTTTCAAGGATTCTCTCAGGGTTAACGACCATATCCGCTGGATTCAAGGAGGAGAGCCGATGAATAGGAACGAAGAGCAAGGCAGGCCCAACGTGCTGCTGATTACCGTGGACCAGATGCGATTCGACTGCCTCAGCATCGCCGGGCACCCCGTCGTGGAAACGCCGAATCTGGACGAGCTTGCCCGGACCGGCGTGAGGTTCAGCCGCGCCTATTCGGCAACCCCGACCTGCGTGCCGGCGCGGGCGGCCATCTTTACGGGCCAGTCTCAGCGGACGCACGGACGCGTTGGATATCAGGACCGGGTACCGTGGAATTATCCGGTCACACTGCCGGGGGAGCTGGCCAAAGCGGGATACCATACACAGTGCATCGGTAAAATGCATGTGTATCCCGCCCGAAACCTGATGGGCTTTCACAACGTGGTGCTGCATGACGGTTACCTGCATCACAACCGCAATTTTCACGGCATCGCGATGCAGGAGCATTACGATCAGGTGGACGATTACCTGCAGTGGCTCCGGGAAAGGGTGCCCGGCGCCGATTTGATCGACACGGGCCTGGACTGCAACGCATCGACCGTCGCACGTCCATGGCATTTGGACGAAATGAAGCATCCGACGAACTGGGTTGTGACCCAGTCGATCGACTTTCTGCGCCGCAGAGACCCGGGCAAGCCGTTCTTTCTATGGATGTCCTTCGTCCGTCCGCATCCGCCGTTCGATCCGCCGCAGGCGTATCTGGACCTGTACGAAGATGCGGATATTCCGGATCCGCCGGTCGGTGACTGGGCGAATGGGGATGACCCTGCCCTGGAAGGTTTGGCGCCGACTACGGGCAAGGGGCTCGTCCCCAAACGGAGGCTGCGCCGGGCGATGGCCGCCTATTATGCGCTGATCACCCATCTGGACCACCAAATCGGCCGGTTCCTGCAGGCGCTGAACGAGTACGGAGAGCTCCATAACACGGTGATCATGTTTACCTCGGATCATGGGGAGCTGCTTGGCGACCATCACTTGTTCCGGAAGGCGCTGCCCTATGAAGGAAGTGCCCACGTGCCGTTGATCGTGAACGACCCTGGCGGCCGGCTCCATCTCAAGCAGGGCACCGTGGCCGATGAGGTCGTCGAGCTGCGTGACATCATGCCGTCGCTGCTTGATGCAGCCGGGGTTCAGATCCCGGAAAGCGTGGAAGGGAACAGCATCTGGAGGCTGGCAGCGGCCAGGAACGAATCGGATACAGCATCGTCGGTATGGCGGAGCCATCTGCATGGGGAGCATGCCTACGGTCATCAGTCTACCCAATGGGTCACGGACGGGACCGAGAAGTTCATCTGGTATCCGCAAACCGGCGAAGAGCAGTTTTTTAACCTGGCGGAAGACCCCATGGAGCTGCACAACGCCATTTCCGACGAAGCCTGCCGGGAACGGATCGATCATTGGCGTTCCATTCTCATCCGTGAGCTGGAAGGGCGGGAGGAAGGCTTTACGGACGGGGAGCGGCTTATCGCCGGCCGGAAGCAGGCGGCCGTACTGTCCCATATCCGCACTTGATGCGCATCAGCGGATTCTATTGAACTAACGATATTGCATTATCGATATATAACCGTAAATTAAGGAGATGATCCGAATGATAAAGCTTGACCGGGTTTGGGAAGACACAAGTGTCCTTCATATTCACCGCGAGGAGCCGAGATCCTATTACATTCCTTATGGCGATGCCGCTTCGGCGCGTTCCGGCAAGCGCTCGAGATCCCCTTTGTTCCAAACCTTGAATGGGGCCTGGAAATTCAGGTACCACGAAAGCGTCCAGGACGTGACGGATCCGTTTTATGAAGACGCTTACGATGCCTCGTCATGGGATGAGCTTGTCGTCCCGTCATGCTGGCAGACCGAAGGCTACGACCAGCTCCATTATACGAATGTCAATTATCCGATCCCGGTAGATCCGCCATATGTCCCGGATGCGAATCCGGCGGGGCTCTACGTCAGAGAGTTTACGGTGCGCGAAGACTGGACGGGCAAGCAGGTCTATACCATGTTCGAAGGGGTCAATTCCTGCTTCTACCTGTGGATCAACGGGCAGTTCGCCGGATACAGCCAAGGCAGCCGGATTCCGGCCGAGTTTAACGTTTCCGGACTGATCCGGCCGGGTACGAACCGCATCGCCGTCATGGTACTGAAATGGTGCGACGGCACTTATTTGGAAGACCAGGACCTATGGCGTTTCTCCGGGATTTTCCGGGATGTATATCTGCTAGCCCGGGATGAGGCCCATGTCCGCGACATATTTATCAAACAGGACATTTCGCCGGATCACTCCTCAGCGAAGCTGCTGTGTGAGCTGGAGACGACCGGCCCCCTGGATGCGCTGGCGCTGCTGCAGGATGCGGAAGGGACGACCGTCGCCAAAGGGGCGGTGCGGGCAGACGGGCGGAGCGTCATCACGCTGGATATCGAAAATCCGGTGCTGTGGAACGCGGAACAGCCATATCTGTATGAGCTGTTTGTGCAGGACGGAAGGGAAGTACTCCGTTTTCCGGTCGGATTCCGCCGGATTGACATCGTTGACAGCGTATTCCGGATCAACGGCCAAGCTGTCAAGCTGAAGGGCGTGAACCGTCACGACTCCCACCCGGATTTGGGACAGACGGTGCCGCTGAACCACATGATCCGGGACTTGAAGCTGATGAAAAGGCATAACGTCAATACGGTCCGGACCTCCCACTATCCGAACGATCCGCGGTTTTTGGAGCTGTGCGACCGGATGGGCTTCTACGTGGTCGACGAGGCTGATCTGGAGTGCCACGGGCTGGCCGTATCCGGCGATTTCCATCAGCTGACCCGCGATCCTGATTGGGAAAAGGCATTTGTGGACCGGGCCATCCGGCTGGTGGAGCGCGACAAAAACCATCCTTGCGTCATCATCTGGTCCATGGGCAACGAATCGGGATACGGCCGCAATCATATCGCCATGGCCGAATGGACCCGCAAGCGCGACGACAGCAGGCTGGTCCATTATGAAGGCGCCTCCCGGCGTTACCACGGCGATGCCGATACCGAGGCGCTCGACATCGAAAGCGAGATGTATCCGACGCTGGAATACGTGGAGAGCTACGGACAAAATCCGGATCACGCGAAGCCGCTGTTCCTGTGCGAATACAGCCATGCCATGGGCAACGGGCCCGGCGATCTGAAAGAGTATTGGGATTTGTTCTACGCGTACCCGAATTTGATGGGCGGCTGCGTGTGGGAATGGAATGACCACGGTATACGCACCAAGACGCCGGACGGGCGCAAATATTTTGGATACGGCGGGGACTTCGGGGACCATCCGAACGACGGCAACTTCTGTATCGACGGCCTCGTGTCGCCGGACCGGGTTCCGCATGCCGGACTGCTGGAGCTCAAGCAGGTCATTGCACCGGTTCGCATGGAAGCTGAGGATTTATCCCGCGGCACGCTGATCATTACGAATCTTTATGATTTTTCTGACCTGTCGCATCTGACCTTCGACTGGACGCTGGAGCGCTGCGGAGAAATTGTGGAACAGGGAAGCCTCGGGACGATCCAGGCGGGCCCGCAGGAGAGCGTGACGGTCATCATTCCGTTCCAAAAGGCTTTTCCCGACGGCCGCTGCTTCCTGACGCTCACCGCCTCGCTCTGTGAATCCACGGATTGGGCCGACCGTGGGGAGGAAATCGCGTTCGCCCAGTTTGAGATGGCGGCGGAGGATTCTGCAGTCCAGCCGGAGCAAGGGTGGCTGACGGCTCTGCGCGCACGTCCCGTGCACGTCGCGGAGGACGGGGCGCAGCTGATCGTGACGGGGATGGATTTCCGCCATGTGTTCGACCGGAACCTGGGAACCTTCGTCCGCATCTCCAAGCAGGGGGTGGATATGCTCGCAGCGCCGCTATCCTTTAGCATCTGGCGGGCGCCGACGGACAATGACCGCAACGTCCAGCGTCAATGGAAGGATGCGGGTTATCACCGGGCAGGCACGAAATTATACCAGGTCCGGGTCAGTGAGCCGCAAGACGATGCGATCGAGATGACCGTTGATTTTTCGCTCGGCGGCTACATGAAGCATCCTGTCCTTCATGGACAGGCCGTTTGGCGGGTGGACGGTTCCGGAGAAATCGCGCTGGCCACGAGTGTCAAGCTTCGGGAGGGGCTGCCGTTTCTGCCCCGCTTCGGGCTGAAGGCCGTCATGCCGGCCGGCACCGAGGAGGTTGAGTATTTCGGTCTGGGTCCGCATGCGAGCTATGTTGACAAGCGCCAAAGCGTACGGGTCGGCAAATACCTTCTTCGCGTCGACGACATGTTCGAGCCGTACATTATGCCGCAGGAGAACGGCTCCCGCTACGGGACGGAGTGGGCGACGGTGACAAGCGAACGGGGCATGGGGCTTGCTTTCCACGGAAATGCGCCGTTTTCGTTTAACGCCTCTCATTACTCACCGGAAGACCTGGAGGAAGCCGCCCACCTGCACCAGCTGGTCAAGCGGAAGGAGACAATCGTTCATCTTGACTACAAAATGAGCGGTGTCGGTTCCAATTCCTGCGGTCCAGAGCTGCTGGAGAAGTACCGGCTCGATGAGCGGGAATTCGAGTTTTCCATCCGGCTTCGTCCGGTTTTCAAAGAAGACGAATAAGAGGCAGAACATAACGAAACCCCCGGCTCCGCACGGAGCCAGGGGTTTTTGCATGGACGGGCGTTAATCGAACAAGTCCCCGAACACGTCAAGCACGCTTTTTTTCTTTTTCTTATGATGCGGGTAAGAGGAATGGCCATGCTTGTCATATTTGTCATAGGACTGCTGCTGCGGTGGATAGGGCTGGCCTGAAGGGTAGCTGTCCCTTGGCCTCTGGTTTCGGTCAGCATCTCCGTAATACCATTCATTATAGTCTCCGCGGACTTCACGCACGTCGGACATCAGCTTGTCCAGCTCTCCGCGGTCCAGCCACACGCCTTTGCATGTCGGGCAAATGTCGATCAGAATCCCGTCTTTCTCCACTTCCTTCATGCGGGAGTCTTCACATATCGGACACTTCATCTCGATTCCTCCTTGTCATGCCATATTTCTAATGTATACGGATAGGGAGCTGGATGGTTTCTTCTAAAATTTTTCAACCGCTCATCCGATCCTCGCTGCAAACCTTCTGCTTGACAAGAACTCATTATAAAAATATACTTACTTACAAAAAGTAATTAAATAAAAGTTAGGGGAGTGCCGACATGCATCCTGAAATGAAGCTTGGACCGGTTAAAATCAAGATCAGCCGGATGGACCGTTCCATCGCCTTTTATACAGAAATTATCGGACTGGAAGTGTTGAAAAGAGAGGGGAGTACGGCAGAGCTGGGACCCAGAGGATCCGCAAGCCCGATTCTGATCCTCGAGGAGCTGGAAGACGCCGTCATCGTGCCGGAGCGTTCGCATGCGGGACTGTACCATTTTGCGATCCTGCTGCCGAGCCGGGAACATCTCGGAACGGTCGTCCGCCATTTCATCCAGACCGACACGCCGTTTGGCCAAGGGGACCACGCGGTCAGTGAAGCGATCTATTTGAGCGATCCGGATCAGAACGGGATCGAGGTCTATGCAGACCGTCCAAGAGATACGTGGCGCAAGGAGCCGAACGGGAATTACGTTATGGTCACCGAAGCGGTGGACCTTCGCGGCCTGCTGGAGCAGTCGGCCGGGCTGGAATGGCAGGGGCTGCCTGCGGGAACGGTGATCGGGCATGTTCACTTCCATGTCGGAAGCCTGCCCGAAGCGAAGCGTTTCTACTGCGATATACTGGGGTTTGACGTAGTCGGCGATTATGCGCGGATGCGCGCACTGTTCATCTCGGCCGGAGGTTACCATCACCATGTCGGCCTGAATATTTGGGCAGGCGCCGGGGCGCCGCCGGTACCGGCCAATGGCACCGGCATCGATTATATGACGATCGTGCTGCCGGGGGCGCGTGAGGTGGAGGAGCTCGTCCAGCAGGTCCGTGAAGCGGGAATGGCTGCGGAAGAGCAGGAAGAAGGCGCCTTTCTCGTCAGGGATCCGTGGAATATAGGGGTGCGGTTGACTTCGGCCGGTCGCGGCTGAGCACATTTTAAGTAACCGCTTTTTAATAAAAAGTCATGGCCTGCCGATCAAACCGTATTTCATAAACCGGGTCATTTCGCTCCGGAACTCGGAAAGGTTCTGCAGCAGTGCGCCCTGATTCATTTGGTCATGCTGGAGAATGGAGCAAATGCCGGCCGTCAGGCCCAGCTCCAATGTGAAAATTTCTTGGATCCCGTTCATGCTTCCTTCCTCGATCCGCCGCTTGATCTCCTTGATTTCGGCGCTTTGCCGGTACAAGGATTGGTCAAAGTACTGGGAAAGCTCGGGGTAACGCGAGGATTCGGCAAAAAGAATGCTGTACTGCTCATGGTTGCGTTCGATCATCGTGATCCGTTTATTCACGTAACGGTCGATCAGCTCTTCGTTTGTGCTCTGGCTCAAATCTGTGTGCGCCGTAGTTTCTTCATCGGGCTCGGCTGTAACAACGCACGCTTTGAGCAGTTCCATTTTACTGTTGAAATATTTATACATGGCCGCTTCGGAAATGCCGCAGGCTTTGGCGATTTCACTCGTCTTCGTGGCGTCATAGCCGGATGTAGAGAAAAGCGTTCTTGCCTGCTGGATGATCCGCTGCTTGGTCTGTTCGCCTTTGTTCATATCGATCTCCTTCAGTTTCGTGAAAAGGGTGTCCGTGTATTTAAAATTATAATAGAAGTGACAAAGAAGACCAGCATGTAAGCTGGTCTTTTTGTATGCCTGTTTAGACGATTATATCAGGTTAACTTTTTAAAAATCCAGGCTCCGCAAAGCTCGGATTCGGATATTTGTAGAAGCCCTCGCCGGCGGCGCGGCCAATCTTGCCTTTATCGAGGTATTCGGATTTCAGGAGATTCGCGATCTTTTCGAATTCCGGGTCGCCGGTCGCCTTGGCTTTGGCCAGGCCGATATTGTAGGCGGTGTTGATGCCCACCACGTCCAGGATGGCGAACGGCCCCATCGGAGCGCCGGTTGCCACCATCCATGTTTTGTCGATCGTTTCCGGGTCGGCCACTTCTTTGACCAGCAGCAGCTGAGCGGCTTCCAGCAGCGGGACCAGCAGGGAGTTCAGGATGTAGCCGGGCTGCTCCTTATGCAGCGGCAGGGCCACCATGCCGATCGCTTTGGCGAATTCGATGACGTCGTTGAACACCGTCGTGTCCGTGCCGGGATGCTTCATGATTTCGCCGGTGTTGTTTTTCCAGATTTCATTGGCAAAATGGAGCGCCAAAAACTTCTCCGGCCGCCCGGTTGCGTCGGCGAACTGGCTCGGCAGCAGGGTGGAAGAGTTCGTGGCAAATACGGTCCGTTCCGGTGCAACCTTGCCCAGCTCCTGGTAAAAATCGGTTTTGATCTGCACCACTTCGGGGATCGCTTCGATCACCAGATCGGCCTGTGCAACCGCTTGGGCCAGGTCGTTGTTGAAGGAGAGGCGGCTAAGAGCCGCGGTAAGTTCTTCCTCCGAGGCGCCAAGATCGCTCTGATAATGAGGCATCAGATCGTGGATCCGGCTTTTGGCCCGGTCCAGTGCCTCATCGTTAATGTCGTATACGGTGACTTCAAAGCCCTTGAAGGCGGTCTGAAAAGCAATTTGGCTGCCCAGCACGCCGCTGCCGGCGACCGTAATATGTTTGAAATTCATGATGCATTGCTCCTTTTCTTAGATGTGATTATTGTCGTCTTCGGGTTATCCATTCATACGCAAAGCCCAAGGTGGAGAAGGCCCGCGTGGATTGCCGCCAAGATCGCCCGCCAGCCGATATAAGATATCCCAGCAGCAAACAAAATTTTAAAAGTAAGTACTCACTAACTTATTTTCAAACCGATTATGCTCCTTTTTTCCTACCAAGTCAACAGCACAAATCAGGCAAAATTGTTCTTGCCTTTTTCACATGGCGGGGATACAATGTACCCATACAACTTGTACGTACATGTTCTGATAAATTGTGTATTACTATATATAAGTATGTACAAGTAAAAATATCAGTTTACGCACAGCAAGTGGACGAAACCGAAACATGGGAGGCTATAATCATGAAATTGAAACCGCATTCATTTTGGTTTGTAACCGGCAGCCAGCACTTATACGGACCCGAAACGCTGGAACAGGTAGCCGATCATTCCCGGATCATCGCAGAGCAGCTCGGACAGGATACAGCTGCGATTCCGTATCCGGTCGTTTTTAAACCGATCGTGAAGACGTCCGACGAGATTTACCAGCTAATCGTTGAGGCGAACAGTGACGAATCCTGTGCCGGCATTATTACGTGGATGCATACGTTCTCCCCGGCGAAAATGTGGATCCGCGGCCTGACGCAGCTCCAGAAGCCGCTGCTTCACCTGCATACGCAGTTTAACCGCGACATCCCGTGGGAAACGATCGACATGGACTTTATGAACCTTAACCAGGCTGCCCATGGCGACCGCGAGTACGGTCATATCGGAGCCAGACTGGGCATCGCCCGTAAGGTGGTCGTCGGCCACTGGGAAGACGGAGACGTGCGCCGCAGTATCGGCGGGTGGATGCGTACGGCGGCAGCCTATGCGGAGAGCCGCAGCCTGAAGGTAGCGCGCTTTGGCGACAACATGCGCGAAGTAGCCGTTACGGAAGGCGACAAGGTTGAAGCACAAATTCAGTTCGGCTGGTCGGTCAACGGCTACGGCGTCGGTGATTTGGTCCAGGTGCTGAACGAAGTGCAGGACAGCGAAGTAGAGACGCTCCTGAAAGAGTATGCAGAACAGTACAGCATTACGCAGGCGGGCTTGTCCGCCGGTCCGGTGCGCGACGCCATCGCCTATCAGGCGCGGATCGAAATCGCCATGCGCCGCTTCCTGGAGGAAGGCGGATTCGGGGCCTTCACGACGACGTTCGAAGATCTTCACGGACTCCGGCAGCTTCCGGGTCTTGCCGTGCAGCGGCTGATGGAATCCGGATACGGCTTCGGCGGCGAAGGCGACTGGAAGACGGCTGCACTGACCCGCGTCCTTAAGGTTCTTGCAAACAACAAGAGCACCTCGTTCATGGAGGATTACACGTACCATTTCGAGCCGGGCAACCACATGATTCTCGGAGCGCACATGCTCGAGGTATGTCCGACGATCGCGGCCACGAAGCCGACGATTGAAGTGCATCCGCTCGGCATCGGCGGCAAAGAGGATCCGGCCCGCATCGTGTTCGACGGCCAGGACGGTCCGGCGGTCAACGCTTCCCTCGTCGACCTTGGACACCGCTTCCGCCTTCTGGTGAACGTCGTGGACGGCGTGAAGGTCGACAAGCCGATGCCGAAGCTTCCGGTGGCCCGCGTGCTGTGGAAGCCGCAGCCGTCGCTCCGCGAATCGGCTGAAGCCTGGATCCTTGCCGGCGGCGCGCATCACACGGTGCTGTCCTATGCCATGACGGCCGAGAACCTGACGGACTTCGCCGAAATGGCCGGCATCGAAGCCGTGGTCATCGATAAAGATACGTCCGTGCAGCGCCTGAAGAACGAGCTCCGCTGGAGCGAGGCGGCTTACCGCTTGAGATAACCGGACCGATGTCTGTGTTCACCCGGCCTTGTGTTACAATACTCAAAGAGAACGAAGCCTTCCGGGATGAATCGGCAGATCCAGCCCGCAAGGCCGAAATACAGAGCATGCCGCTGAGGTGAATGATGAATAACAGACGGATTCCCAAATATATTCTACTGAAGAACGAGCTGCTGTCCTGGTTTGAATCGGGCAAGCTGAAGCCCGGGCAGCAGGTTCCTTCTGAAAATGAAATTGCCGAACAGTTCGGCCTGAGCCGCCAGACGGTGCGCCAGACGTTCAGCGAGCTGGAGAAGGAAGGCTGGCTTGAACGGATCCAGGGCAAAGGCACCTTCGCCCGCTTTCCGGGACGCCGCGAGAGCGAGCTGGTCAAGACAATCGGCATTATGACGACTTATATATCGGATTACATCTTCCCGCACATCGTACGGGGTGCGGAAGCCGAGCTGCGGAGCAGAGGCTACCGGCTGCTGCTGTCCAGCACCGACAATAACAAGGACAAGGAAATGGAGAGCCTGAAGCTGATGACCAGCCAGCCGCTCAGCGGACTGATCATCGAACCGACGAAGAGCGCGGAGGGCAACCCGAACCTTGGCTACTATTTGGAGCTGCAGGAGAAGGGCATTCCTTACCTGATGATCAACGAGAAGTACCGGGAGCTCGAGTGCCCGCTGCTTCGGGTCGACGATGAGCTGGGCGGCTACAAGGCAGCCGACCATCTGCTGGCGAACGGGCATACCCGGATCGCCGGATTCTTCAAGCGGGACGACCTGCAGGGCGTCAACCGGTTGAAGGGCTTTCTGGCCGCCCACAAAGCGCGCGGCGTCGCCGTCGCTCCGAAGCGGGTCGTCACGTATACGACCGAGCAGAAGAACGACCTGCCGTTCCGGCAGGCGCTGCAGCTGCTGAGCGGAGCGGCGGAGGAACGGCCGACCGCATTCGTCTGCTACAACGACGAGCTGGCGGTCAGCCTGATGGGGGCCGCGCTGCAGCTCGGACTCCGAGTGCCGGAGGACGTGTCGTTCGTCGGCTTCGACGACTCGATGCTGGCCTCGGCTTCCGGAACGAAGCTGACGACGCTGACCCATCCCAAGACGGCCATGGGCCGGGATGCGGCCAGCCAGCTGATCGCGATGATCGAAGAGGGATTGGCTCCCGGAGATACCCTGTACGAACCCGAGCTGGTGGAGCGGGACTCGGTTGTAAACCTGAACGTTAACGTGTAAAAAGGCAGATGAAAGTCCGGTTATGCGGACTTTCATCATACAACTTGTACGTACAACTATAGTGGGAGAGGAAGTGTCTGCAATGCTGGAAGCACTGAAACAGCAGGTGCTGGAAGCGAATTTGGACCTGCCCAAACACGGGCTCGTCACGTTTACCTGGGGAAATGTCAGCGGCATCGACCGCGAGAGCGGGCTGTTCGTCATTAAGCCGAGCGGGGTGCCTTACGAAGAATTGAAGGCGGAGGACATGGTCGTCGTTGACCTGGAAGGCCGGGTGGTTGAAGGGAATTTGCGCCCGTCGTCCGATACGCCGACGCATATGGTGCTGTACCGCTCCTTCCCGGAAATCGGCGGCGTGGTGCATACCCACTCCCCGTGGGGCACAAGCTGGGCCCAGGCCGGGCGGGCGCTGCCTGCTTGCGGGACGACGCATGCCGACTATTTCTACGGTGAGATTCCGGTTACCCGACCGATGACGAAGGTGGAGATTGAAGGCGCTTACGAGCTGGAGACCGGCAACGTCATCGTGGAACGTTTTCACGAGCTGGGATTGGACCCGCTGGAGGTGCCGGGGATTCTCGTGCATGCGCATGCCCCGTTCGTCTGGGGCAAGGATGCGCATAATGCGGTGCACAATGCGGTTGTGCTCGAGGAAGTGGCCAAGATTACGGCCCGGATGCTTCAGCTGAACCCGGAGACGCCGCCGATGGACCAGAGCCTGCTGGACCGCCACTTTTTGCGGAAGCATGGCGTTAACGCCTACTACGGGCAGAAGTGATATCGCACAGCACTTATAAATTTTGAAAACGCGGAGGAATCCAAAATGGGGAAAAAGTATACCATCGGAGTGGATTATGGGACCCAGTCCGGACGTGCTGTACTGGTGGATTTGTCGAACGGCCATGAAATCGCCGACCATGTGACGCCGTATCCGCACCATGTCATCGACGAGCGGCTGCCCGGATCGGGCATCAAGCTGGAGTATGATTGGGCGCTGCAGCATCCGGACGATTACCTGGAGGTGCTGAGAACTTCCGTGCCGGCCGTCGTTCGTGAATCGGGAGTCAATCCCGAGGATATCATCGGCATCGGCATCGATTTTACCGCCTGTACGATGCTGCCTGTCGACGAGGCCGGCGAGCCTCTGTGCTTCCAGGCCGAGCTGGCGGACCAGCCGCACAGCTGGGTGAAGCTGTGGAAGCATCACGCGGCGCAGCCGGAAGCCGACAAGATCAACCGCATCGCCGAGGAGCGCGGTGAGGCGTTTCTGGCCCGGTACGGCGGCAAAATTTCGTCCGAGTGGATGATCGCCAAAATTTGGCAAATCCTGGACGAGGCACCGGACATCTATGAGAAGACGAACATGTTTCTGGAAGCGACGGACTGGGTCATCTCGCAGATGACCGGCAACATCGTCCGCAACAGCTGTACGGCGGGCTATAAGGCGATTTGGCATAAGCGTGACGGCTATCCGTCCAAGGAATACTTCAAAGCGCTCGATCCGCGCCTGGAGCATCTGACCGATACGAAGCTGCGCGGCGAGGTCATTCCGCTCGGAAGCAATGCGGGAGGACTGCAGCCGGCCATGGCGGAGATGATGGGCCTTAAGCCGGGCATCGCGGTGGCGGCCGGCAACGTAGACGCTCATGCGGCCGTACCGGCGGTCGGCGTCGTGACGCCGGGCAAGCTCGTCATGGCGATGGGCACGTCGATCTGCCATATGGTGCTCGGCACGGAGGAAAAAGAAGTCGAAGGCATGTGCGGCGTCGTAGAGGATGGCATCATTCCGGGGCTCTTCGGATACGAAGCCGGTCAGTCGGCGGTCGGGGATATTTTTGAATGGTACGTGGAAGAATCCTTGCCTGCCTATGTGAAAGAAGCCGCGGCGAAGGAAGGGCTGAGTGTTCACCAATGGCTGGAAAGGGAAGCTTCTGCCTACAAACCGGGCCAATCGGGCCTGCTCGCGCTCGACTGGTGGAACGGCAACCGCTCCGTTCTGGTCGATACCGACCTGACGGGGATGATCCTTGGCATGACGCTGCTGACAAAGCCGCAGGAAGTATACCGTGCCCTGCTTGAAGCGACCGCCTTCGGCACCCGGAAAATCGTCGACGCGTTCCAGGAGAGCGGTGTCGATGTGGATGCGCTCTACGCCTGCGGCGGCCTGCCGCAGAAAAATCGCCTGCTGATGCAGATTTACGCCGACGTGACCAAACGCGAGATTTTCGTGGCAGATTCCAAGCAGACGCCGGCGCTCGGGGCGGCGATTTTCGCCGCGGTGGCTGCAGGCAAGGAAGCCGGCGGCTACGACGATGTCGTGACGGCGGCGCAGCAAATGGCGCGCGTTAAGGAGGAGACGTTCAAGCCGATTCCGGAGAACGTTGAAGTATACGAGAAGCTGTATCAGGAATATAACCTGCTGCACGATTACTTTGGCCGCGGCGAGAACGATGTGATGAAGCGGCTGAAGAAGATCAAGCTGTCCACGGAAGCGGAGCTGAAGCCCGTCCGGTAATAATTTAGCGCAAGTTTTTCTTGCGAAATCCGGAAGCGGAGGCTCGAAACTTATACTATCTGCTCTCATAACAAAAACGCCTATCGACGTATCTTCACAGAAGGCAGACCGCATTTAGCGGAAGTTTTTCTTGCGAGATCCGGAAGCGGAGGCTCCGAAACCTATACTTTCTGATCTCTTAACAAAGGACCGTCCTGTTTTCAGGAACGGTCCTTGTTTAGACGTATGGCCTATTAGGTAACTGCAGCCGTCTTTTAGGAAGAACGGATTTCCAGCACCTCGTATTTGATCAGCCCCATCGGTGCATCGACAGTCACGACGTCCCCGACCGTTTTACCGATCAGCTCTTTGCCCAGCGGGCTTTCATACGAGATTTTGTTCTGGTAGACGTCCGCTTCCGCCGGACCAACCACGCGGTACTCGAGATCTTCCTTAAACTCGATATCGTGCAGCTTTACGAACGAGCCGACACTGACAGCAGATGAGTCTGCCTTATCGGCAATGCGGGCTTTGGTCAGCATTTTCTCCAGCTGCAAAATGCGGGTCTCCATAAAAGCTTGGTCATCTTTGGCGGAGTGATATTCGCTGTTCTCCTTCAAGTCGCCGTAGCTGATCGCCAGCTTGATGCGTGCGGCCAGCTCTTTGCGCTTGACGGTCTTCAATTCCTCAAGCTCGGCCTCCAGTTGGGCAAGGCCTTCGGGGGTCAAAATAATTTCGTCATTGGACATAGTTCACAACTCCTCTTCATTACATTTTACACGATATCCATATTTCATGCGAAACATTCGGCGTTAGCGCGTAAATTGAAGAGACGGCAAGCTCAGTCGAGTATTAGTCTTCCTTAACATCATACAATACGCGGGCGAGCAGATCCTGGCTGTAGTTGCCGAAATTTTTGCCATAGATGGTCAGGCCGCGCTTGTTGACCGACTGCTCGGTGACCGAGAGGCGGAAGGTAAGCTCGCTCTTGTAATCCAGCTGAATTTGGTCCAGCGTCACGTCGGAAATCCGGCAGCCGTCGATGAAACTGCCATCGTTGTTGATGCGGATCAGCTTCAGCATGCCGTATTGGTTCAAATGCGGCGGCCACCAATCCGGGTTAAACGTGCCGCGGGCATCCCCGAAGTCCCCCGGGCTGGTCCAGGAACCGATTTCGATCCCGTTTAAGTGAAAATATATGTCTGACGGGTAGTTATCGTTATATCCCGGTGCTTCCGAGCTGAGCTCCATGGAAAACTGGATTTCGCGGAACGTCTGGTTCGGCTTCAAATAATTCGGAATCCGGTATTCCAGAAACCCCTCCGCCAGCCAAATGATCTCGGCGTCGATCCGCTGCGGATCCGCAAAATAGCGCGGGTCGTCAAAGTCGCCGACGATGCTGTCCTTGGTGGCCAAACCGCAGGTGGGAACCGCCTGATAGTTGCTGTAGTGGCCGACTTGAATTTCAACTTCATACAGGTTTTCGACATCCCTGCTGCGCAGGTCAACCATCAGTTTGTCCTTATTCAAGTAACAAATCTTCTGAATGCCGTGTTTGCCGACGCTGGTATTGATCTCAATCAGACCGCTTTCCTCCAGCTTTTTGATGTGCATCGTAATCGCACCGTTGCTGAGGTTCAGCCGGGTGGCCAGGTCGTTCAGGTTCAGCGCCTGGTTTTTCGCGAGCAGTTCGAGAATTTGGATCCGGATTTCCGAGCTCAGGGCCTTGAAAATGTCGATCCCGCTCATCAGATTTTTAATATAGATCATGGAATTGAATACCTTCTTCCGATTGTAGAGGTGGTGTTCTTTTATTTTAAATAATTATAAACTAACTAAATCGTTAATGAAAGCATGCATTCCTTTTTTGTAGATATATACGAAATAGTCATAGCATATTCTACAAATCACAGAGGGATCTTTAGGTATTTTTAAAGTAAAACAAACTGGCATTTTCCTTGATTTTATAAGGTTTTTTAGAGTTTATACATCGCGCCGGACATAGAAATTTCATTTTGGTTTAAAAAAATATAAATAGATTTACATTTATTTATTTACAGCATACTTCATCTATGTTATTTTATACTTGTAAACGGATTCATTCAATTTATCTCAAATTATTTTATTATTTTCTAAAATGGAAGGTGATATCAGTGGCATCAGCAGCAAATAAGGCCAGGGTGGTCGTGGACAAGGCGTTTCGGATCGCCGAAGTGGATAAGCGCATCTACGGCTCGTTTATTGAGCATTTAGGCCGCGCCGTATACGGCGGCATATATGACCCGTCCCATCCCGAGACGGACAGCCTCGGTTTCCGGGAGGACGTAAAGCAGCTGGTCCAGGAGCTGGGCGTGCCCATTATCCGTTATCCCGGGGGTAATTTTGTGTCCGGCTACAATTGGGAAGATGGCGTCGGTCCGCGCGAGTCGCGTCCAAGAAGGCTGGAACTGGCCTGGCGCACCGTCGAACCGAACGAAGTCGGGACGAACGAGTTCATGGCATGGGCCAAGGAGATCGGCTCCGAAGTCATGATGGCGGTCAACCTGGGAACGCGGGGCGTGGATGCGGCAAGGAACCTGCTCGAGTACTGCAACCATCCAAGCGGAAGCTACTGGAGCGATCTGCGGCGCAGCCACGGCTATGATCAGCCCCATAAGGTCAAAACCTGGTGCCTGGGCAACGAAATGGACGGACCTTGGCAGATCGGCCAGAAGACGCCGCAGGAGTACGGACGCCTGGCTTATGAGACCGGCAAGGCCATGAAGCTGGTGGATCCCGATATCGAGCTGGTATCATGCGGCAGCTCCAGTACGGGCATGCCGACCTTCCCGGAATGGGAAGCCATTACACTGGATCATACATATGACGTAGCCGACTTCGTATCCCTGCACCAGTACTACGGCAACCGGGACGGCGATTCGGCGAACTTCCTGGCGCGTACGATGGACATGGACCATTTTATCCGCACCGTCATTTCAACCTGCGACTACGTGAAGGCGAAGAAGCGGAGCAAGAAGACGATGTACCTGAGCTTCGACGAGTGGAACGTCTGGTACCATTCAAACGATGCGGATACGAAGATCGATCCCTGGACCGTCGGTCCGCCGCAGCTGGAGGATGTCTACAACTTTGAAGACGCGCTGCTGGTCGGCGGGATGCTCATCACCTTCCTGAAGCATGCCGACCGGGTGAAGATGGCCTGCCTTGCGCAGCTGGTCAACGTGATCGCACCGATCATGACCGAGACCGGAGGGCGCTCCTGGAAGCAGACGATTTTCTATCCATACCTGCACGCTTCACGTTACGGACGCGGGGTATCCCTGCAACCGATCGTGGATTCGCCGAAATACGACGCCCAGGATTATACCGATGTGCCTTATTTGGAGACGGCGGTCGTATATAACGAAGAGGAAGAAGAGCTGACCATTTTTGCGCTGAATCGCCATTTGGAGGAGGCGCTCGACGTGGAATGCGACGTCAGAGGCTTTGAAGGCTACCAGATTGCTGAGCATATTGTTCTGGAGAACGACGATTTGAAAGCGGTCAATACCGCGGCCGAAGAGAACGTTAAACCGCATTCGCGCGGCAGTGCGGCATTGAAGGACGGGTTTGTGAGCACCCGCCTGTCCAAGGCATCCTGGAACGTGATCCGGCTGAAAAAAGCTTAATTAGGGCAGGTCCTTGCTGCCCGGCTGGCAGGCGAGTTCCGGCATACCAGCCTTCATAACCCATTGGCATGGACGTAACCCATAACATCATAGACTCGCATGACTGCATCTGCCGATTCCTCTTTGACGTTTGGCAATGGAAAGATCGTGCCAAGAGGAACGGCAGATGTTTTTTGTGGGACGAAACGATCCGCAGGAGAGATGGCGGCATCTATCCAACATGGCCTTGATGTACATCAACATGTACGTACAAGTGAAAGGGGTTCGTGTGAAATTGCAAGCTTTCCAGTTTTTCAAATCAAAAGAAGTACGCTGAACAATAAAAAATACGAGATATAGTATTCCATTTAGGGGGCGGAAGTTTTGAAGAAGAGCTTTGTTATTTCATTATTGATGATATTTGCAGCAAGCATGCTGTTGTCGGCATGCGGAAGCAGCAGCGAGAAGACGATTACGTTCTGGACGCCGCTGACGGGCGACGACGGAGCATATATGGATGAGATCGTCAAAGAATACAACGCGACGAATCCCGACATCAAAGTGAAGCACGTCATCACTTCCGATATGTACACCAAGCTTTCGACCGTGCTGAACTCGGGCAAGGGCGTTCCGGATCTGGCGATTATCCATGCCGACCGCGTTCCCGGCTTCGCGAAGCAGGGCGTGCTGGAACCGATCGAAAGCGCGATCAAGGGACAGCCGGAAATCAAGGAAGCGAATTACCTGCCGCAAGCCTGGTCCACAGGCAACATCGACGGCACCCAATATACGGTTCCGCTCGACATTCACAGCAACGTCATGTACTACAACAAAGATTTGCTGAAGAAGTATAACGCGGAATCCATTCTCGACGACAATGTCGTGACCATCGACGAAATGCTGTCCCTGAAAGGCAAACTGGCTTCGGACGAATATGTCGTCAACGATGCGCTGCTGGGCTGGGTCATTCTGGCACAGGTTCAGGACCTGGGCGGAGACATCCAGGAAAACGGCAAGCCAGCCGTCAATACGCCGGTGATGAAGCAGGCTTTTGAAAATGTGAAAAAGATCGCCGACGCCGGCCTCATGACACCGTTCGGCGAAGACGGCTACTTGATGTTCCAGTCCGGCAAAGTGCTGTTCTCGACGGACGGAACCTGGAGCTCGACGGCCCACGCCAAGGTCGACGGCCTGAATTTCGGCGTAACCAACGTGTACTCGCCGACGGCGGACAAGTTTACGAACCGCGCTTCCTCCCACTTGTTCACGATGTTCAAGAACGACAAGCGTTCGGACGAGAAAGAAGCGGGCATTGGCGCCTTCCTGGAATTCGTGCGCGAGCACTCCCTGGAATGGGCGAAAGCCGGACAAATCGTCGCAAGTAAGCAGGTGAACGAAAGTCCGGAGTACAAGCAGTTCATGCAGTCCTTCTTCACCTCGAATGAGCAGGAGACCAAATCGCTGTACATCTACACTTACGAATACTATCCGTACGTAGCCGAAGCCGTGGATACGTACTGTGCCGATATCGTCCGGGGCAATGTGGACTTGGACGAAACGCTGCAGACGATGCAGAAGTTCGTTGAGGATAAGATCGCAGAGAGCAGCAGTAAACAGGCGACCAAGTAGGCCTTTTGCTAAGCAGATAGAATGAGCTAAAGAAATGAATGTTATAGGCCGTATGAGGGCCGTTTTAACAGGAGGTTCCATGCAAAAACTTTAGTTCAATCTATACAGAACGAAGGAAATAGTGTGCCGGACCCAAAGCGTCTGGCGCATTATTTCTCCAAAAGGAGAAATTACAAGGCTATGAATAAGAAATCATTTGCACCGTTTTTCTTTGTCGGCCCTCATCTGATTCTGTTTCTTATCTTCATTCTGATTCCAACGATTTACGGGATCTATGCTTCGTTTACGCAGTGGAACCTGATGAACGATCCGGTATGGATCGGCCTGGCCAACTATAAAACGATTTTGTTCGACAGCAGCTCGACCTTCCACACCCAATTTTTCAACGGCCTGAAAAATACACTGCTGTTCGTCGTGATCAGCGTACCGCTGCTCATCGTTATTCCTTTGCTGGTCGCCGTCGCGCTCGAGCACAAGCAGGTCAAGCTGAAAGGCGTCATTCAGTCGATCATCTATATTCCCGGCTTGATCTCCATTTCCGCGGCTGCTCTGATCTGGCTGCTTATTTTCAATAAACAGCTGGGCATTACCGGCAACGTCTTCCATTCGCAGGTGGCCTGGGCGGCGACGCAGCCTTATGCGTGGATCATTATTTTCGTCATCACGGTATGGGGCGGCGTCGGAGGCAACATGATCATTTACCGCGCGTCCATTGCCGGCGTCTCCAAGGAATTATACGAGGCGGCGGAGATCGACGGAGCCGGATCCGTGCGCAGATTTTTCAGCATTACCCTGCCATCCATCAATTTCCCGCTGATCTATACGTTCGTCATGACGACGGCAGGCGCGTTC
The DNA here is from genome assembly GCF_003386155.1 of Paenibacillus sp. VMFN-D1. NCBI lineage: Bacteria > Bacillati > Bacillota > Bacilli > Caryophanales > Paenibacillaceae > Paenibacillus > Paenibacillus sp. VMFN-D1. The sequence goes on from NZ_QRDU01000006.1 coordinate 45,356, forward strand.
AACGTGTTCGGCCAGCCGTTAATGATGACCGATGGGGGACCGAGACAGAGCACGCACGTCCTGATGATGTACATCCGCCAGCTGGCCTTCGGCCAAGGGGAATCGATTGCCGGCATGGCATCGGCGATGGCCGTACTGCTCGGTTTGGTCATTCTGGTCATTTCGGCGCTGCAGTATTATGTCATGAATCGAAATACGAGGTAGGCCGCTTAGGCAGAGGCTGGATTTAGGATACGAGAGGTAGGGTTAATCAAAATGTCCAAAAAAGTAAGTATCTCCAAATATATCGCTTACCTGTTCTTGATCGTGCTTTGCGTCATTTGGGTGATTCCGGTCGTGTTCGGAATTACGACTTCCTTCCGTTCGCAGACCGAGGTCGTCTCCTCGGGCTTTCGGTTGTTTCCGAAGGAATGGATATTTGAGAACTATGTCGCCATTCTGGAAAATACGTCCACAGCGCCGATTTTGCGCTGGCTGTTCAATTCCGTCTTTATCGCGGTATCGCACACCCTGCTCGTCATCGTCATTATTTCGATTACGGGTTACGGGTATTCCCGCATGAATTTCAAAGGGAGAGACACGCTGTTCTTCACGCTGCTGGGCATTTCGTTTTTTCCGGGCGTCGTCAACATCATCCCTTCCTATAAAATCATCGACGCCTTCGGCTGGGTGAACACCTCTTGGGCCATGATCATCCCCGGTCTCGCAGGTATGGGCAACATTTTTCTGGTCCGGCAGTTTATGAAAGGCATTCCGGGCGAGCTGGACGAATCGGCGCGCGTGGACGGCGCAGGGGATTTCCGGATTTATTTTTCGATCATCCTGCCGCTCATCAAGCCGGTGCTGATCGTGTGCGGCCTGTTTTCCTTCGTCGGATCGTGGAACGACTTCCTGTGGCCGGTTATCGTATATACGGACGTGGATAAAATGCCGATTACAGCGGGCTTGCTGCTGCTTCAGGATATTTACGGCAACTACCGCATGATCGGGCAGCTGATGGGCTCGGCGATGCTGGCGATCATTCCGACGCTGCTCCTGTTCGCGTTCGCCCAGAAATATTTTATTCAGTCGATCAATTTGAACTCTGGCATTAAAGGATAATAGGAAGTTTTTATCAAAATAAAGAAGATCTATATAAGTTGAATATGAAAATGGATGCTTAGGGCAAGTACGTAAAATGTTCCTACGATCATCGCTTGTTTTCGGATTTCTTGATTGGATATGAACCCACGTAAGGCAGAAATCCGAAAGCCAAAGCATATGCTTCCGATGTTAGCTTTCCTTTGGAAAGCTTTTAGGAACGCTTCGCTTCTTCGGAATCATGTTACTCTCCCTTGCTTGCATCGTATTCTTTAGTTCAACCTATCTAGCATCTTATGGGAGGATTCAGCTATGCATAACGTGATCGTCAATACGGATATTTCCAAAGGGAAAATCAATAAAAATATATACGGCCATTTTGCGGAGCATCTGGGCCGCTGCATTTATGAAGGGATTTGGGTCGGCGAGGATTCGCCGATTCCGAATACGAAGGGAATCCGTAACGACGTGCTGGCGGCCCTTAAGAATATCAAGGTGCCGGTTCTGCGCTGGCCGGGCGGCTGCTTTGCCGACGAGTACCACTGGAAGGACGGCGTCGGTCCAAGGGTAGGCCGTAAACGGATGGTCAATACGCACTGGGGCGGAGTCGTCGAAAATAACCATTTTGGCACCCACGAATTTATGCTGCTCTGCGAGCTGCTGGAATGCGAGCCGTACATTTGCGGCAACGTCGGCAGCGGAACGGTTCAGGAGATGTCCGAGTGGGTCGAGTACATGACCTTTGACGGCGAATCGCCGATGGCCAACTGGCGTAAAGAGAACGGCAGAGAGCAGCCGTGGAAGCTGAAGTATTTTGGCGTCGGGAACGAAAACTGGGGCTGCGGAGGCAACATGCGTCCCGAGTATTACGCTGATCTGTACCGCCGTTACCAAACTTACGTCCGCAATTACGGCGACAACAAAATTTACAAAATCGCCGGCGGCGCCAATGTGGACGATTATAACTGGACGGAAGTGCTGATGAAAAACGCCGGCTGGCTGATGGACGGTCTGAGCCTGCACTACTATACGATTCCGGGCGACTTCTGGCTGGGCAAAGGCTCAGCGCTCGATTTTGAAGAAGGCGAATGGTTTATAACCATGAAGAAGGCGCTGCATATGGACGAACTGATTTCGAAGCACAGCACGATCATGGACAAATACGATCCGGAGAAGCGCGTCGGCATGATCATCGACGAGTGGGGCACCTGGTTTGACGTGGAGCCGGGCACAAATCCGGGATTTTTGTACCAGCAGAACTCGATCCGCGACGCGCTGGTGGCCGGCGTGCATTTCAACATTTTCCACAACCATGCGGACCGTGTCCAGATGACGAACATCGCGCAGACGGTGAACGTCCTGCAGGCGATGATTTTGACCGAAGGCGAGAAGATGATCCTGACGCCGACGTATCATGTGTTTGATATGTTCAAGGTCCATCAGGATGCTGAGGTGCTGGCGGTCGAGTCTGCGGTCGGAAGCTATGAAATGGGCGGCGAAGCACTGCCGCAGGTAACCGTATCGGCTTCCAGGGATGCCGAAGGCAAGGTGCATGTCAGCCTGGTCAACATCGACCATGCCGGCGAAGCCGAAATCAGCCTGGACCTTCGCGGCCTTGCTGCCGAAAGCGTGCAGGCTTCCGGCACGATTCTGACGGCCGACCGGATGAACGCGCACAATACGTTCGAGCAGCCGGATGCCGTGGCACCAAAAGCGTTTGACGGCGCCAATGTTGAAGGCGGTCGTTTGAGCGTGAAGCTGCCGCCGATGTCCGTCGTTACGCTGGCCATTTATTAATCGAAGGTTGACTGCGTGCAGCGCCATTACAGTAACAGCAAATAGGGAGGGTGAGTTGTCATGGATCGTCAGGAAGGCTGCAAAGGGTGCAGCGAGAGCGTCCAGGTTTCGCCGGAAAAACTGCAGCGGCTCGTAGAGATCGCGACCCGCGGCAGGGAGACGGCATCCGAAGAGGTATACCGCCGGCGGATCGGGCAGTGCGAACAGTGTCCGGGGCTTCAATACGGAACGACCTGCCAATACTGCGGCTGTCTCGTTGAGGTGAAGACCCGGCTGCTGGAATCCGCTTGTCCTTATCCTTTTGCCCCGAAATGGAGCTAGTTAGAATGAACTAAAGAAATGAATGTTATAGGCCGCCTTATGGGGCGGTATAACAGGAGAAGACATAGACATAAAGGAGAGAGCCTGACATGGAGAGAAACGATACTTACAACAACCCGGTCGTGGAGCAGCGCGCCGATCCATGGGTTTACAAGCATACGGATGGTTATTATTATTTCACGGCTTCTGTGCCGGAGTACGACCGGATCGAAATCCGCCGTTCCAAGACCTTGCAGGGTTTGGGTGAAGCCGAACCGGTTGTGGCATGGCGCAAATACGAGACCGGACCGCTCAGCGCGAACATCTGGGCGCCGGAGATTCATTTTATTCAGGGAAAATGGTACATCTACTTTGCGGCGGCGCGGACAACCGAGACCAATGACGGATTGTTCGACCACCGGATGTATGTCCTGGAGAATGACGCGGCCAATCCGCTGGAAGGAACCTGGACGGAGAAGGGGAAGATCCGCACCCAGTGGGAGTCTTTTTCGCTGGACGCGACCACCTTTGAGCATAACGGCGTGCTGTATTATGTATGGGCTCAGAAAGACCCGGACATCGAGGGCAATTCAAATCTGTACATTTCGGAAATGAGCAATCCTTGGACGCTGCAGGGCAAGCAGGCTATGATCTCGACCCCGGAGTATCCGTGGGAAGTAATCGGCTTTAAAGTCAACGAAGGGGCAGCCGTACTGAAGCGGAACGGACGCATCTTCATCAGCTATTCGGCCAGCGCCACCGACCACAATTACTGCATGGGACTGCTGTATGCCGACGAATCGGCGGATCTGCTGGATCCGGCCTCCTGGGTGAAGTCGCCGGAACCGGTATTCGCCACCAACGAGGAGAACGGGCAGTATGGGCCGGGGCATAACAGCTTTACGGTATCCGAGGACGGGAAGGACGTCATCGTTTATCATGCCCGGAATTATAAAGAAATTATCGGCGATCCGCTGTACGATCCGAACCGGCATACGCGGATGCAGATCTTCGGCTGGAATGAGGACGGGACGCCGAATTTCGGGGTCCCGGTGAAGGATGGAGAACGGTAGTTTGTAATTGTACGTCAAACAAGATCTTGAGGAGTCTGCAGCTTGGCTGCAGGCTCCTTTAAGTTTTTAAGTTGAACTAACGAAAACGATGCTTGCAAGGGAGTAAAATGATTCCGAAGAAGCGAAGCGGTCCTAAAAGCTTTCCAAAGGAAAGCTAACATCGGAAGCATATGCTTTGGCTTTCGGATTTCTGCCTTGCAATGGTTCAATCCAATCAAGAAATCTGAAAACAAGAGTGATCGTAGGGACATTTTACGTACTTGCCCCATCATCCATTTCCATTTTTCAGCTTATACAACCGCTGCCGGTACTCATAATGAATGTACTCGATTGACGTTCTTTCTATTTACCTGGCCCCCCGGATGCAAAGTCCCTTCGCGCAGTGGTATGATATATTTATGAGAGCGGTTTAGCGAGAGAAGAGGGGGAGGAAGTTGAACAAAGATCGACTGGATATGATCGAGTACCAGATCGCCCTGCTGGTCCGGCTGACGACGGCGCTCAGCCCCAGATTCGGGAACCTGGACCGGTCGGAGTATCTTCTGCTCAGCGAGCTGGAGCACGCGGGCCCGCTGGCGATCAATGTGCTGGCAGAGCATCTGCTGCTGAACCTGTCCACGGCCAGCAGGCAAATCGCGGTGCTGGAATCCAAAGATTACGTCAAGCGGTATCCGGACACGAACAATGGCCGAATCAGCCTCATTGAAATTACGCCCGGCGGGCTGGATATTCTCCACAAAGTCCAGAAAGCCAGACATGATGCGTACGCTGACATCCTCAAGGAATGGAACGGTGATGGGCTGCAGCACTTGGAAGACAGCCTGACCCGGCTTAACCGGGATTTGAAACAACGGCATAAGTAGATCAGGAAAAAGCTGTGGATTTATCCAATAGCTTTTTCTCGCTGCCTGCGAAAATCCCGTTGCCAGCTGATCCGTATATGTTGTATAATACAACTTGCTATTTACGAGTTATTCTGCATACGGACGTAATCATATACAAGACGAAAGGAGGAATCCGGATGAGTCAACTCATTAGCACTTCGATGTCGGAGAAAGAAAGGGTGGCCGTTCCGCAGTATTTGATCATATCGCTGCTGACGATTTTTGCGATCGGGCCCCAATACTTCAGCAATCTGGCGTATACCATCAACCAGGTGATCATTCAGAACGGGCTGGATATGAGCTCGAATGATCTGCAGCTGCCGTCCACGCTGTCGAACCTGGCTTTCGCGCTCGGAGTACCGTTTGGACCGGTGCTTGCCCGCAGATTCGGCCTCAAGGCGCACTATCTGACGATGGTGTTTATTTTTTTGTGCGGCTCGTTGATCAACGCCGTGTCCACCGATGTGGCCGCTTTGACGATCGGAAAGGTGATTCAGGGCCTCAGTGCCGGTACGCTGTTTCTGGCGATTTTGCCGGTGAGCCTCCGTTCATTTCCGAACAAGATCCGCAATACATTTCTGTTTATGGTCATCACGGGCCTGTTTGGGGCAAGTGCCGTCGGAGCCTATTTCGGAGCCGTCTCCCTCAGCCTTGATGCCTGGCGCTGGCTGTACGTGCTGAACGTCGCCTCCGCCGTCCTCTGTCTGGCCGTCGGCTATTACGGCCTGCCGAGATCGGAGGAGCATCACGGCGAGCACGAGCCATTGGATAAAACGGGAGTGTTTTTGTTTATATTGACCATGATTTCGCTGGTGATTCCACTGTGTAATTTGATGCAAAAGGGGTTTTCATCGTATGAGGTGTGGCCGTTTTTGGCCGTCGCCGTCATATTGGCGGTTCTGTTCGTCATCGTCGACCTCAGGGCCAAGACGCCGCTCGTTCCTTTCCGTACGCTGAAGGCGCCTAAGCCGATTTCGGGCACGATCATGGCGATCGCGTCCCATGCGGTGCTCATCTTTGCGATTGCGGGAATCACCGGCTTTTTGAAAAATAACGTCAGCTTGTCGCCAAGTTATTTGGCCCATTTTTTCATGTGGTTCTTCGTCGGCATTCTGATCACGGCTATTTTGAAAACCCTGCTGTACGACCGGCTCGGCGCCGGCGTCCTAGGTTTTATCGGATCGCTGGCCATCATTTATGTCTGCCTTAGCTGGCGAAACCTGGTGCCAACCGTAACGCTGCCTAAGCTTTACTTCCAGGCCGCCTGCCTTGGCGGCGGCGTCAGTATGGCTCTGGTCAGCGGAGCGCTCGGCACGGCTCTCGCGGGGGATATTCACAAAGCCTCGATGCGCTCAACGACTCTGCATACGATGCGGAATATCGTCGGCGCGGTGCTGTCTCCGCTGCTGGGCTGGTATTTGAGCCGGCAGAACACCATGAATTACGAGCAGATCCGTTCCCATCTGGGCGAGTTTGATGCCGAAACGAAGCTGGAGCTGGCACAGATGACCCGGAAGCTGATGGGATCGGGAATGACGGCAGCCCAGGCGCAGAGCACAGCTTCCTATGAGCTGATTGCTAATACGAAGCGGGCGGCCATCCTGGGAGCGTACCATCACTTGTTTACGATGATGCTGGTTCTTGCAGTCATTATATTGCTGGCATCGATCGGAAAAATCGTGACAGGCAAAGGCATTTCGCTTGTGCAAAAGCCGAAAAAGCCGCTTGCCCTGCCGGGTCCCAAGGAAAGAGTAACAGCGGAATCCCATTCTTAAGATAAATTCAGAAAAAGAACGATATGGAGGAGAACAGGCAAGATGAACATTCGTTTAATCATCGGAAATGTTGTGGGCGTGCTGGTCGTGTTTATACTGATCGCAGCCGGCGCCTATGTTTATTACCAAAATGAAAACTACATCAAAACAAGCGACGCGGTCGTGTCCGCGGACATGATGCCCGTCGTATCCACATACAGCGGCGTACTGACCGACTGGCATGTCAAAACCGGATCAAACGTGACTGACAAGGACGTCGTCGGCACCGTATCCGACGGAACGAAGGCCGTACCGGTCAGCACCCGGATGAACGGTAAAATCATCAAGAGCGACGCGCGGAAGAACGAGCTGGTTCAGGCGGGACAGGTGCTCGCCCAGGAAGCTGACTTGGATCACATGTACATCATCGCCAATATTAAGGAGAAGGACCTGAAGGACCTGAAGGTTGGCCAAAGCGTCGATATTAACGTGGACGGAGATTCGGGCAAAACGTTCAGCGGAACGGTCGACGAAATCGGCTATGCAACGACCTCGGTGTTCTCGGTGCTTCCGCAGCAAAGCTCAACCGGCAGCTACACCAAGGTCACCCAGAAGGTTCCTGTCAAAATTTCGATCAACCAGCCTTCGGATAAAGTGCTTCCTGGCATGAACGCCGAAGTGAAAATTTCTTTGTAAGTTGAAAAATTGAAATGGATGATGGGGCAATTACGTAAAATGTCCTACGATCGCTCTTGTTTCGGATTTCTTGATTTTATTGAACCTACGTAAGTTGAAATCCGAAAGCCAAATATATTTCAATAAAGGGGTACCTCCCCGCCACGATGGATTGGCGGCTGGTGCCCTTTTGGCGTCTTCCGGCGTTCTGGATCACTCCCTGTTGCCTTGATTTCGCGGTTATCATCTCCATGCTGGAAAGAGCGGCACCGAGCACAATCTGAATTTGCGGTGGAAGCCGCAAGGCAAAACAAGGTATGATAGAAGGAATGAATTACTCGCGGATTATCTGTTGAGGAAGAGGCATTCCAACTAAGTTAAGGTGTTGATGGTATGAAAAATTGTCTGGTCACCGGATACCGGGCACATGAGCTGAACATCTTCGGCCAGAAGCATCCGGGCATTCCGTATATTAAGCAGGCGATCACGGCCAAGCTGATTCCGCTCCTTGAAGAGGGACTGGAGTGGGTCATCACTCCGGGGCAGTACGGCGTGGACCTGTGGGGCATCGAGGCGGCTATTGCGCTGAAAGAGCAGTATCCGGAGCTCAAATGCTCGATCATATCGGCCTTTGCCAGCCCGGAAGAGAAGTGGAAGGAAGATAAGCAGGAGTATTACCGGCAAATCCTCAGAGAGATCGACTATTACGGTGTCGTCAGCAACCAGCCCTACAGCGGCCCGTGGCAGTTTGCGGCCAGGGATGATCTGCTGTTCCGGAAGACGGATGGCATCGTGCTCGTATATGACGAGGATGCGGGCGAGGGCACCGGCAAGTTTTATAAGGAGAGAGCCTTGAAGAAGCAGCAGGAAGAGGGCTATGAGTATATTAACATCAGCTCTGAAGATATCCAGTCCATGGTGGGCGAGGCCGCTCATGACATGGATTCCGAAGTGGACAGCTTCTTTGGGGAATGAGACAATATAGGTATCGTGAGTATTCACAAAGACAGAACTGACAAGTTAGGAGAGGAAGCGAGAAGATGATACGATTCGGGGTAATCGGAACCAACTGGATTACGGAGCGGTTTCTGCAGGCTGCCGCGGAGAATGACCAGTTTCAGCTTGCCGCAGTATATTCACGGACCCTGGAAAAGGGAGAGGCTTTTGCCGCGGAGCACGGATCTCCTCGGGTGTTCACGGATCTCGAGGCAATGCTATCGGACGAGGTTGTAGACGCGGTCTACATCGCCAGCCCGAACTCTTTTCACGCGGACCAGGCGATCCGGTGCATGAACCACGGCAAGCATGTGCTGTGCGAGAAGCCGATGGCTTCAAACAGCTTGGAACTGAAGCGGATGATCGGGGCGGCCCGCAGCAATGACGTGCTGCTCATGGAAGCGATGAAGTCCACGCTGATGCCGAATTTCAGAATCATGAAGGACAACCTGTACAAAATCGGCCAGATCCGGCGGTATTTTGCCAGCTACTGTCAATATTCCTCGCGCTATGACGCCTTTAAGGAGGGGACGGTGCTCAACGCCTTCAAACCCGAGTTTTCCAACGGTTCACTCATGGATTTGGGCATATACTGCATCTATCCGATGGTTTCGCTCTTTGGCCGGCCTGAATACGTGAAGGCGACAGGTATCATGCTGTCATCAGGCGTGGATGGGGAAGGCAGTATGGTGCTGCGCTATCCGGAAATGGACGCGGTTATCATGTATTCGAAAATATCCGACTCCTTCCTGCCCGCTGAGATTCAGGGTGAGAACGGAACGATGGTCATCGACCGGATCAACCAGCCTTATGAAGTGAAAATCCAATACAGGGACGGCACGGTCGAGGACCTCACGCAGCTGCAGACCCATGAATCGATGTACTACGAGCTGGACGAGTTTATCCGGCTGATCGAACGCGGCAAACGCGACAGCAAGATCAATTCTTTAGAGAGCTCCCTCATCGTGGCGGAAATTATGGAGGATGCGAGACGCCAGATCGGTCTCAAGTATGCGGCAGACGTATGGTGATGTTTGATCCGAGCATTTTCGACAACCTGAAGGTGGCGGTGGAGAACCTGGTCTACGACCTGGACAACCTGGACGGTGCGGTTCGTGTCACTGGCCGCGACGACCGGATGGAAATGTCGGTCATGTCGAGGGAATTTGCCATTCGGTTCGTGCGAAGCGGGAACGAAGCGGTGACCGCTGAGATCGGTCTTGCCGCCTCGCTGGCCGATTTGGCCGCGGAGCTGCTGGAGCAGAAGGAGGCACGGCCAGGGTGCACGATCCGAATCCGCTTTTATATGGAAGTCGGTCCGAAGGGCGAGGAATGTGCTGTCATCCAGAGCCTGCTGGAACAGCGGTGGCCGGAGCAGTCGGTGTCGCAGACGCTCAGCTGGCGCTATGGCGATGAGACGAAACGCTTGTCGAATACGGCGGAAATCCGGTTTGGCCGGAAAATCGACGAGGAACAGATGGAGGATCTGCCAGGACTGCTGGAGCATGTCGTCCGGACCCTTGACGAGCTGACCGCGCTGCTGGGCGCAAATTGAACATAAAGTGGTTATGAGAGCGCGGAGGTTAGGAGAGGCTGCATTCTTTCCTCACGACTCTCCGATTTCGAATTCAAACGTGAACTAGGCGAACAAAGAAACCGCCCTTTGAAGAAAGAGCGGTTTCTTTGCTTTATGATTGACAGAATCTTAATAATATCAAGAAAACCTGGAAAAGGAAAAAAGTTGGTCTATAAATTTCGCCATCATTTTGTCATAATGATCGTCAAAGAGGTTTCAAAATCGTCATTTTTGTTTATATCTCTTTATAAGCATGCTTATGCTTATTTTGGTATGCCAGGAGTCGGACTACAGATCCTTTAAAATATTACATGATGGAGAGAAGATATAAAAACCAGGCTGTACTACCATGGCAGGAGGCGCAAAATGAACAGAGTACAGAATGATGAGGAGTATTCTTATTTACAGCATGTGTACCAAAATGCTCCTTTTGGTGTTGCCGTGATTACTGTCCGGGGAGAATGGGTTCAAGCAAACCCGGCGCTCACCCGCATTCTGGGATATTCCTGGGAGGAACTTCAGACACAGCGTTTTGAGAGATTGATTTACCGCGAGGATCTGGAAACCAATTTGAGCCAGGTGAAGTCGCTTATTCAAAATTATCCCGAGCAGACTTCCGTCGAAATCGAAGGCCGCTACATCCGGAAGGATGAGAGAACCGTGTGGGCGGCCGTGCATATTTCCATTATGCCGGACGCGGAGGGAAATCCCGAATATTACATAGTCGTTTTGAACGATATTTCCCATACCAAGGCTGCCGAGCAGAAGCTGCAGGAAACCGTTGAGCGGTATACCTCCCTAAAAAGATATAACCACGACGCGATCATTTCACTCGATTTAAATGGAAATATTTTGAACGCCAATACCCGAGCCGAGCAGATGACCGGCTGCAAAGTCAGCGAGATGGCGGGCAGGAGCATTGCGCGCTTTATCGGGGAGCGGAACCTGCAGCGGGTGTTGAAGGAAGCGCTGAACAACCCGACCGTAGAGCAGGATATCAAGACGCTACGGCATAAGGACGGCCACATGGTGGAGGTCATCACGACGCTGGCACCCATCATCATCAACAACAAAAATGTGGGCTTCTATATCATTGCCAAGGATTTCACCGAGCAGCGGCAGCTCATTATGGCCAAGGAGCTGGCGGAAAGTACGAATAAAGCGAAAAGCGAGTTTTTGGCGATGATGAGCCATGAGATCCGGACGCCGATGAATGGTGTCATCGGAATGACGGATTTGCTGGAGACGACGACGGACCTCGACGATGAGCAGAAGGAATATATCGAAATTATCCGCAAGAGCGGTGAAACGCTGCTGGCCATCATCAACGATATTCTGGATTTTTCCAAGGTGGAAGCCGGTATGACGGAACTGCAGGAGGATATGTTCGATCTGAAACAGTGCATCCAGGAAACGTTCGATATGGTGTCCGCCAAGGCGAGCGCCAAACAGCTGGAGATGTCCTTTACCGTTGAGGACGATATTCCGGAGTTGCTCTTCGGGGATCCCAAGCGGATCAAGCAGGTTCTGATGAACCTCGTGGGCAACGCGGTGAAGTTTACGCTTCATGGAGGGATTACGGTCAGCGTCCGGAAGGTGTTCGAGGAGGACGAGCTGATTGATCTGGAATTCAAGGTATCAGATACGGGCATCGGCATTCCGGATAACAAGCTGGAAGCGATCTTCGAACCGTTCTCACAGGTGGACAATTTCATGACCCGCAATTATGAAGGCACCGGGCTGGGGCTGGCCATCAGCAAGAAGCTCGTGAACGTTATGGGCGGTCATATATGGGTAGAGAAAAAGGAAGGGCCCGGAACGACCTTTGTGTTTACGGTCCTTCTCAAGAACCGGCAGGAGCCTGAGCATGCCAAGCGCTGCGAACAAAAGGAAACATCCGACACCGATCCGCTCAACATCCTGATTGCGGAGGACAATGAGATCAACCAGATCGTGCTCCGCAAAATGCTGGAGAAGCAGGGTCATGCGGTGACCGTCGTCACCAACGGCCACGATGTGCTGCGGAAAGCCGAGAATACGAAATATGACATTATCTTCATGGACGTCCAGATGCCTGGCATGAACGGTCTGGAGACGACCCGCAAGCTTCGGGCGACCCTGCCGAAGGATAGCTGTCCGATGATCGTGGCGGTTACGGCCAACGCGCTGAAGGAGGACCGGGATATCTGCCTCGGGGCAGGGATGGACGAATACATCAGCAAGCCCGTCAAAAGCCAGCCTGTTCTTGCTGTATTGGAGCAGGTCAAGCGAAAGGTTGGCAGCCGGCGGTAACAGCAGGGCGAAGATTGACCGCCAATTCTAAACGGCTTTTCGCGGAACCCAAAAAGACCGGCCACGGAGGAAATCTCCATGGCCGGTCTTTTATAGATTTGCGCTTTATTTTAAATCGTAGGGAAGCTCGAAGGTCCACAGGTCCGTGCCGTTTTCCTTGGCATCCGGATTGGTGACGCCAAAGTCATTGTCGTTCACGATGACCAGCGTATGTCCGTTCACCAGCGAGATGCCTTCGATTTTCTCGTTCGGATAGTTGAATTCCACCGCATCGAGCACGGTCCGCTTCAGCGGCGTCATAATGCCGGCTTGGCGAAGCTCGGCTGGGCTCATCTGCTCCAGCGTTTTGCCGCTGGGTCCCGCCTCGTCATACTTGCCGAGAATGTTGGTTGCATCGGTCAGGTTGATGGCATAAATCCGTTTGAGCTGGGCGGCATCGCCGGCATTTTTGTCGCGTTCGTCGATCAGCAGGTTGTTCTCATCGATGACGTTAAGATCAGATATGACGATATCGGATTGCTTCAGGTCCTTGAACTGGCCAGCGTCTTCAGTAAGATAGGCGTATTCGGCTACCGGCTTGAGAGTGGCCAGATCGATCTTCAAAATGCGGAGCGCCCGGGAATTATCGACGCTCTTGTCGGGATTCCGCAGCGGGCTCTGCATAGCCATAAACATCCACTTCCCGTCCGGCGTAATTCCGACCGCTTCCGCACCGCGGTTCTGGCGGCGATCCAAATAAACGGCAGGCAGCGTATCCTTCAGCGGCAGCGCTGCCGTGTTCAGCTCGGAGCTGATCCCTTTGGGAGCCAGGCGCTGCACCAGCGTACCGTCGCGTTTTACCTGTACAAGGTACGGGCCGTACTCGTCGGAGATCCAGAACGTATCGTCTTGTGGATTGTAGGCAAGCCCTTCGACATCAAGTCCATAAGGATCGTAAGAGATGACTTTCTGGGCGGTCGTCTCATAAGGGACCTCGTCCCGGGATTTCAGGTTCGGCAGTCCTGTAATCTTGCTGCTGCCCGTCACGGCATCTGTGCCGTTGATTTTGAGCGGAATGGTCTCCAGGACGGTGATTTTCCCTTGATCCAGCTGGATTTTATAGATGGTCGGCGTATAGTTCGGCAGCGGGAACGTCCGGCGGGTCTCGCCGTTTACGTCGATTTCCCCGTTCGGGCCGCGGTCAGCCGTCGTATAGAAGACGTTATCCGGGTCGCCGGGGATATGCGCCAGCGAGGAGCCGATGCCAAATTTGATGCCCTCCGCCAAATCCGCATGATCCAACGTGTATTTACCGGTCAGCTTGGGCTTGTCCGTAAAAGAAGCCGTTTGGCGAACTTCGTCCCAGTCGACATACTTGCCGAGCAGGTTGCCGAGGTCGCGGATCGGAAAATACAGGTGATCCTGCTGCTCAACGGCAGGGACGGACGGTGTAAACGACTGTCCATTAACGGAATACTTCACATCCGCCGGTGCTGCCGATGCGCTTTGAATCAGGGCTGTGCCCCCCACGGACAAGGCCGCGAGGGCGGAAACGAACCATTTTTTTGTCATAGTGATGAACCCCTTCCCGAAGGATATGTATAAACAGCTTGTCTGCTTCAGTGTACGCTTGCAGTGTTAACGGATCATTATCGGAACGTCACCGCAGGGTAAAAGGGGTGAAGCTCTGTCTTCACACAGCTTGGAGGAGCCCGGTGGAATCGCCGGGTTAGAAATCGCGGTCCGTTTTTTGCTACAATAGTACACAGGACTTGAATAAGCATTCTTAAAGAGAGTGGGGAATGAGATATGAACGTATCGGAAGCGATCCGCTCCAGACGGAGCATCGGGAAAGTGACGCAGGAGGAAGTGCCTGCCGCTTCCATTGAACAAATCCTGGAGGCGGGCACCTGGGCGCCGAACCACCGGATGACCGAGCCATGGCGCTTCTTCGTCCTTCGCGGGGAAGGACGGGATCTGCTCGGCAACGCATTGGCTGAAGTCGCTGTGGAGCAGGCGGGCGGACCGGGATCTCCGGAAGCCGAAGCGGCGGCGGAATCGGCCCGGCAGAAGCCGATGCGCGCTCCGGTTGTCATCGCTGTGGCGGTCACGCCGAAGGATCACCCCAAGGTGATTGAACTGGAGGAATACGGAGCGGTGTTCGCGGCGATCCAGAATATGCTGCTGGAAGCGCATGCCCTGGGCCTCGGAGCGATCTGGAGAACCGGCGAGCCGACATACCACGCCAAGATGAACGAGCATTTCGGTCTTGGCCCGAACGACAAGGTACTCGGCTTTATTTATCTGGGCGTTCCGGCTGAAGGACAGGCGCCTCAAGGCAAACGCACGCCTTACCAGGACTTGACTGTCTGGGTGGACCGGGCGGATGCATTAAAGAAATAGAGGGTGGCTGAATAACGCGGCTGCTCTTATGCGGAAGAAGAGCCTGCGCGGCAAGCGCTGGCTTTTTTTTCGTGAAACGGGAAGATAACCCGTCAGGGGGAGCATATTTCGTAAAATGCGGTTGGATAGACTCCAAACATCATTCGTTCGTCCACCTTTCTAAATCCCTGTTTTTCATAAAAGCTGCACAACTTGGGTCTGTCCGCGGCACAGTCGAGCCTTAAATAGGTTTTATCCAGCTCTTTTGTCCGCGTTTTCGCCCATTCGATCATCTCGTGAGAAAAGCCTTTCCCCGCATTTTTCCTTCTTACCGCCAATTTGTGAATAAACAGGCTGTCGTTTTTGGAATCCGGCCAAAATATTGGATCCTCTTCCTGAAGGATCATCGCGGCCGCTGCTTCATAATTTTGATAACCAATATAGCATTGTTCGGTGGAGCAGCTTTTCAGTATATGTTCAGGGGTTAATTGATGGGGATCCCACATCGCCTTGCCTTCGATTTGTAACCATAACGAAGCTTCTCTAAGAATGGAAAAGAAATCGTCCCATTTGCCATCCGTTATATTCCTGATTTCTAGCCTCAATTCTTCCTCCTCCTTACCATCAATAACACAACCGCCAATTCTGAGCGTGCAGCCACAAATGTCGTGTTTTCCATTTCTGCACTCAGTGACTAAATTCCTTGAATGGAATTTCACCGCTTTACTTGACAACAGGGCGGTGATTGTACAAAGCTAAGGGCAGAGAGGAGGCTTATAATGGATAAGCATTGGAAGGCGCTGTGGATTTGGGGAGAGGGAGAGCCGAGTCCCCGGAATGAATGGAGATGCTTCCGCAAGACCTTTGCCTATGAGGGGGACCCGGGACGGCCCGTATCGCTCAGCATCACCGCAGACTCGCGCTACGTTCTTTTTGTAAACGGTTACCTTGCCGGCAGAGGAACGACGCGCTCCTGGCCGAAGGAGCAGATGTATGATACATACAGCATCGGGCACCTGCTGCGTCCGGGGGCTGACAATACGATTGCGGTGCTTGTCCTTCATTTTGGACTGGCCAATTTCTATTATCTCGCCGGGCGCGGGGGACTGATCGCCCAGGTGGAGTCCGGTGACGAGGTGATCGCCGCCACAGACCGGACCTGGAGAACGTCCAAGCTGGCGGCCCAGGACAGCACTTCCCCGCGGATGTCTTGTCAGCAGGGATTTGCCGAAGTGTACGACGCCAGGCTGTGGGATGAGGCATGGAACCGGCCGGGATACGACGACGCCTCCTGGAGTGCAGCGTTGGAAATTGGCCCGGCAGGCACGCAGCCGTGGACGCGGCTCATTCCAAGGGACATCCCGTTCCTGACGGAGGAGAAGAAGTACCCGTCCAAGGTGATGTCTTTGGCACGCGTCAAGGCACCAAGGTTCACGGCCGCCATCGACCTGCGAAACCAGATGGTGAAAGACAGCATCACACACGCCAATCCGGTAGGCTTTACCGGCCTATTGGCTGCGGTACTGGTCATGGAAGAGGATGGCGAAGTAGCCATCGGCTTTCCGACCGGAACGCGGGCCGACGATCTGTACGTCGACGGCATCCGCTGCACCCCGGCGCATGTGGATCAGCCGGAAACATACTACACGCTGACCTTGGGCAGCGGGAGTCATCTACTGCTGATGGACATTACGTCGGGCGACCATGGCTCGGTGTTCCACATCGGAGTGGACAGCGAGGCGGCGTTTACGCTGCGGGCTCCACTTCACGCGGCACTAAATGAGGAGGGCAATCCGTTTACGGCCGTCGGCCCCTTCGATGCGGTTGAGTATATCGATTACAAGGAGGGCCGGGAGCTCCGCAGGGACGATCCGGACTATTTACGGCTGAAGACGATTCGGACCGAGCAGGAGCTTCAGGGCTATGAACGCTGGATGCAGCCCGTGTCGAGACAGCTGTATTCGGCCGTGGATGTATTCGGGGCCAGCGTGTGGCGGACGCTGAGCGAAAAACACCGGGTGCCGCAGGAGCTTCAGTTTGCGGTGCTGCCGACGCAGAACTTCGCACAGCTCGAGCCGTTCCCCGATGGTGACTGCGAGATCGTGATTGATCTGGGCAAGGAGCGTTCCGGGTTTATCGGCCTCGAACTGGACGCGCCGGAAGGAACGGTCATTGATGTGTACGGGGTCGAATACATCAAGGACGATTACCGGCAGCATACGTACGGTCTCGAAAATACGTTCCGTTATATATGCCGGTCCGGCCGCCAGTCCTACCTGTCGCCCGTCCGCCGCGGCTTCCGGTACCTGATTCTGACCATCCGCGAACAGCGTGGTCCGGTGAAGCTTCACGAAGTATACATCCGGCAGAGCACGTATCCCGCCGCCGAGATCGGCGCGTTCCGCTGCTCGGATGCCCGGCTGAACGATATTTGGGACATCAGCCGCCACACGACCCGGCTGTGCATGGAAGACACGTTCATCGACTGCCCTTCCTATGAGCAGGTGTTCTGGGTCGGGGACAGCCGCAATGAGGCGCTCGTCAATTATTATGTGTTCGGCGTGACCGACATCGTCAAACGCTGCCTGCGGCTGGTTCCGGGATCGGCGGACATGACGCCGCTGTATGTGAACCAGGTGCCGAGCGCCTGGAACAGCGTGATCCCGAACTGGACCTTCTTCTGGGCCATCGCCTGCCGCGAATTTATTTCCCATACGAACGACACGGCGTTTGCTGCGGAAATCTGGCCGGCGGTTCAGCTGACCATGGAGGCCTACCTGGAACATCTGAACGGGGACGGACTGCTGGAGATGAAGGGCTGGAACTTCCTGGACTGGGCCCCGATCGACCAGCCACGCGAAGGCATTGTGACCCATCAGAACCTGTTCTTGGCCAAGGCGCTGCGCGATGCGGCAGCCATTGCGGCGGCGGCCGGGCAGGAAGGAACCGCCGCCGCATATGAGGAAGCATCCAGTCGGCTGACGGAAGCCATTAACCGGCATCTGTGGTCCGATGAACGACACGCCTATCTGGACTGCATCCATGCGGACGGCCGCCGTTCCGATACCTTCAGCATGCAGACCCAGGTGGTCGCCTACCTGTGCGGGGCCGCTTCCGGCGGCAGAAAAGCGCTGATGGAAGCCTATTTGAAGTTTCCTCCCGCGGATTTCGTGCAGATTGGCAGCCCGTTCATGTCCTTCTTCTATTACGAGGCGCTGGAGGAGGCCGGCCAGTTCGAGCTGCTGCTTGCCGACATTCGGGCCCATTACGGGCAGATGATCGATAACGACGCCACCACCTGCTGGGAGATGTACCCGAACTTCAGCGAAAACCGGGCCAATCCGAACCAGCTCACCCGGAGCCATTGCCATGCCTGGTCCGCGG
This sequence comes from Paenibacillus sp. VMFN-D1, assembly GCF_003386155.1. Taxonomy (NCBI): domain Bacteria; kingdom Bacillati; phylum Bacillota; class Bacilli; order Caryophanales; family Paenibacillaceae; genus Paenibacillus; species Paenibacillus sp. VMFN-D1. Next base: position 63,528 of record NZ_QRDU01000006.1, read on the forward strand.
CCCCGGGATATTTTCTGGGCGAATGCATTCTCGGCGTAAAACGGCTGGAGGACGGATGGAGCAAGGTGGCGGTCGCTCCCCAGCCGTGCGGACTAACCTGGGCCAGCGGCATCGTTCCGCTGCCGGCCGGCGGCGAAATCCGCGTCCGCTGGAACGTTTCGGACAACCGGATGACGCTGCGCGTAGAGTCTCCGGCCGATGTGGAGGTCGAGGTGCGTTTTCCGGAAGGAATGCAGGGTGAGGTTGAGCTCGTATAGCGGAAAAGGATAGCGTTCAATCGATTATGGTGGAGACGTACCTAATACGGCGGATGCTGCCGGTGAGGCAGGTCGTCCGTTCCCGGTACTTGGCTTGTACACGAAGGCTGCGGTTCAGCAGGGCTGTCCGCAGTCCTTTACTTTTTGTAACCTTTTTATATAGACAAGTTTTGTCAGGCATACATAGCAAACTTTGAAATCATGGGCAGACTTTCGTAAGCGCGAAAAGTAACAGTCATTGAATCTACCATGCTATGATATACTGATAATAGGTAGATTATGGATGTTCTGGAGGGAGTTATGGACAAACCTTTCGTTTTCATCGGCTCATCCAGGGAAGCCATTCCGATCGTGAATGCGGTGCAGGAGGAACTGGAGCACTACGCGGTCGTGACTCCTTGGCATAGAGGAGTGTTTCACGCCAACCGTTATACGATGGAGGACTTGGAAGCCCAGATCCAGGGTAGCGATTTTGCGGTTTTTGTGTTCCACCCTGATGACGTGACGCTCGTGCGGGGTAAGTTATATTATACAGCCAGAGATAATACGGTGTTTGAGATGGGCTTGTTTTGGAGTAAACTGGGAAGAGAACGGGTATTTTTTCTCGTTCCGTCGCATATTCCTGAGCAGGAGGATGAGGAGGAGGAGCGGATTGAAGGCTTTAAGACGCCTTCGGATCTGTTCGGCATGACCACGCTCACCTATCAGATGAACCCGCGCAACTGGAATGCGGCCGTGGGCGTCTCGTGCAGTAAAATCGGCAGCATGATCGAGCATTGGGGCAGCAAACAGAGCGATCCTTACGATCTGCTCCGTGAATCCGAAGAGGAGAGGGACAGGCTGCTGAAGATTATCGGCTTTTTTGAAGAATTGAATCATAAGCCTGCACTCGATACGGATATTTACAACCGGATCTGCCGGGCGCTGCGGCTGTCGTTTATTTCCACGCCGTATACGGTCAGCGGCACAGCACTTTTCAAAGCCGGGGACCGTACAATAAAGCAGGTCGGCAGCGACGGGGTTGGCGAAATCGGCTATGAATATTCTTTGGATGCCAATGTCAACCTGAGACCGGGAGAAAAACCGATCCATGTGGTGGACGTTCACGCCAGCGGAAATGTGACATTTAGTCAACGAAATCGCAAATCGGTTGTGAAGGAATATATCTTGTGTTATCCTTTAGCGAGAAGATACGTGTTCACGATCCACCTGAGGGGTTCCGTCCAGGTCACGGAGCAGATTTTTGAGGAGATATGTTATCTCAATAAAGCGTTACTGGATTCAATTCATGATTTATTAGGAGGGGAATCGTCATGAGTCAACGACACAGACCCACTTTTCGCAAATATGGTCTTAGGAGTACGGCGATCCTGCCTCTGAGCGGGCTGAAGAAAGTGGTAGCCCCGTCCGTTGACGGCCCAGACGAAACGTATACCGTTCTGTTCGAGAAGAAGGCGGAATACGGCAAACCCGTATACAAATAATGACGCTAGACCGCACTCCGTCAGGATGCGGTCTTTTTTATATGATCGGGCGGGATCGGATACTCCGGGCGGTGTCACCCGCCTGATTCGATGTCGCGCACCCCTTGCCTAATTTTGAAGTCCGGCTCATGTTTTCGCGTGGAATGTCGAGTTATTCATATTGATAACGAAGTGCCGGGCACTTGGATGCCGCGCCAGCCGCTGACATCGCACTGGCCATATTCGTTGTGACCCACAGCCACCACCGTGCCATCCGATTTCAGGCCAACGGTATGCGTACAACCCGCCGCGACGGCCACCATATCACGCCAGCCGCTGACATCGCACTGGCTATATTCGTTGTGACCCACAGCCACTACCGTGCCGTCCGATTTGAGGCCGACGGTATGATAACTGCCCGCCGCAATCGCCACCATTCCGCTCCACCCGCTGACATCGCATTGGCCATGCTTATTCAGACCCACAGCCGCCACCGTACCATCCGAGTGAATCCCGACGGTATGAAGGTACCCCGCGGCTGCCGCGATGATGCCGCTCCAGCTGCTAACATTACATTGGCCATACCGATGATTGCCTACGGCCGTCACCGTGCCGTCCAATGTAAGACCCACGGTATGCCAGTCACCCGCCGCGACCGCAGCGATATCACGCCAGCCGCCGACGTCGCATTGGCCTTCATGGTTTCGGCCCACGGCCACCACCGTGCCATCCGATCGAAGGCCGACGGTACGGCGCCAGCCTGCCGCTACCGCTGCGATATCGCGCCAACCGTCTACGCTGCATTGGCCATGCTTATTCCAACCCGCCGCGACCACCGTACCGTCCGACTTCAGACCGACGGTATGGGCATTACCTGTGTTCGCCGCCATATGAACATTACCGGCCGCAACCGCGACCAGATCACGCCAGCCGCTTACATCACATTGGCCGTATTTGTTATCGCCTGCAGCCACCACCGTGCCATCAGATTTCAGACCAACGGTGTGACGAGGACCCGCCGCTATAGTTTGCCTAGGCCACTGTTTCACCTTTAACGCCGCTTCTTTCGATGTCATGCAATCCATGTCTACCTCCTTGAAAACAAGACTTAGGAAAGATTTATTTTTATAGCAGGACGCACGCCATAACCGCTTATGCTGTTATTCCCATAGCTGCGAATACTGCAGCCTGTCCCTACAAAATATGCGCGTGAAGGCTTGTTGCCTTGGGTTCGCAGCCACCACCAGGAGCAGCCGGCTTCTTCGCCGTCCTTGAGGATATAGTTGTCTTTGTTCGATTTGTCATATACATATAAGCTGCATCCATCGGGCTTTTTCGTCTTGGCAAAATCGGTTCCAACCGCACGCCTCACATCCTTGCCGTGAACCCCGGATAAATTCTCTAACTCGGCAACGCTAAGCAGAAAGACCTTGTCCTCCGTGTCCGGGCAGCCTTCTCCGTTGTCCGTACAATGAGCCGTCTTGATGAATTGCTTTTCGGCGCCGCTAAATGCGGTGTTATAGAATTCATCGTTCAGCCACTCGCGCAAATCGGAGTCACGCCAAGTCCTTTCCGTGGATTCACGCCACCCCATATTCGCGCTCTTGCCATGATACCTCTTGCAGTCCAAAATATACTCACTCAAAACAAACAGCTCGCTTCCTGAATGATGAAGAACACGCCATTGTATCGCCAGTTCTTGACCGTCTGCAGACTGCGGATACGTGCCGAACATAATGAACTCGCCGGGCTTTACGTTCCGGTACGTCACAGCTGAATGATCCTTTTCCATGAAGTTTTCCTCCCCCGCTTTTCATTTCAACTTCGATCATATAACATTCATGCAAGATTTCATTTGAAATACCAGGAATCCTTGTGCAGAGGATCGTTGTCCCCTATAATATTGGTGCCGTACTTTATGGTTTGACTTTAAGGTAGATGCCTTAAGATAGATAACGAAAGGACTTGGCAGCCATGACTTTACCGATCATTGATATCGGCGTTAACCTGATGAATTCATCGTTCGACCGGGACCGGGAGGAGGTGTTGGCCCGGGCCGCTGAGGCTGGCGTAGAGCAGCTGATCATAACCGGGACGTCTGTGGAGAGCAGCGAGGAGGCGGCGCACTACGCAAAGTCGTATCCCGGCAGGCTGTTCTCGACGGCAGGCGTTCATCCGCATGACGCCAAGGACTGCGGACCGGATACGGCGGAGCGGCTGCGGCGGCTGGCCGGGCTGCCTGAGGTGGTGGCGATCGGCGAATGCGGGCTGGACTACAACCGGGATTTTTCCCCGCGGGACGTGCAGCGCCGCTGGTTTGAGGAGCAGCTGCGTCTGGCGGAAGAGCTGGACATGCCGTTGTTTCTGCATGAACGGGACGCGAGTGCCGACTTTGCCGCGATGCTGAAAGACCACCCGGCATTGATTCAGCGCGCGATCGTGCATTGTTTTACGGGCAGCGCAGAAGAGCTGTACGCCTACCTTGAGATGGGGCTGCACATCGGCATCACCGGCTGGATTTGCGACGAACGGCGGGGCGGGCATTTGCGTGAGCTCGTCCGGGACATCCCGCTGGACCGCCTGATGATCGAGACCGATGCGCCTTATCTGGCACCGCGTGATCTGCGGCCGAAGCCAAAGGGCGGACGGAACGAGCCCGCTTTCCTGGCGCACATTCTCGGGGTCATCGCCGACTGCAGAGGGGAAGAGCCTGAGGCGCTGGCCGCAGCCACGGTAAGGACGACCCGGCGCTTTTTCGGAATTTAAGACGCGGCATAACGCCGCTCTAACTCTGGACATCCCAGGACAGCCGCAGCGGGCAGCCGACCAGGCTGCCCTTTTTTAAGAGATCAGAAAGTATAAGTTTCGGAGCTTCTGCTTCCTGATCTCGCAAGAAAAACTTCCTCTAGACGCGGTCTGTCTTCTTTGAAAGTACGTCGATAGACGTTTTTCTTATTACGGCAGATGGCACAACACGCTATAGATGCACTTCCGGCGTTCATGTATAATGTAAAGCGTCACGATGCGACATCTTTTTCTATTTTTAGACTCAAGGTGGATATAACGTTGAAATATTTGATCCAAAAAGGTTTTACGCTCCGGTTTACGATCAGCCTGCTTGTCATTATTGCGATCCTGCTTACGATGCTGACCAGCATCACTTCAGCCGTTCAAGTCAACCGCGCCTCCTTAATTGGCAATTATCTTCAGAATAACGAGCAGTATGCCAAAAAGCTGGCTTCCAATACGAACGAGCTTCTCGTTACGATGCAGCAAAATATCAATGCGATTGCCAAAATATCCGGGCGGAGCCAGGAGATGGACGCCCAGCTCTTTGACGATCTGTTTCAGGAGAATACGCAGTATTTCAACTCTATAGTCGTTGCAGACGCCAACCGCATCGTCAGGGCGCTCAGTCCGCACACGATCGGCATTGAAGTCGGGGATCAGCTGACCTCGGCCCAGAGCAAAATGGCGGTCTCCTTGAAAGCGCCTTTTATTTCGAACCCCTACCGGGCGACGACAGGGAGGTACATTATCCTCATTTCGGCACCAATCGTCGATGCATCCGGCGCTTATCAAGGGTTTGTCGGCGGAACCATTTATCTTGAAGATAAAAACGTGCTCAGCACGATGCTGAAGGAGCACTTTTTCGGCAACGGGTCTTACGTTTACGTAGTGGAAAAGAACGGGGCTATCATTTTTCATCCGGACAAGCAGCGAATCGGCAAATCGGTCATCAGCAATCCGGTCGTGAAGAACGTCCTGTTGAAAAAAAGCGGATCGCAGCGGGTGACGAACTCCGAAGGGGGCCAATTCTTTGCGGGTTACGCTTATGAACCGAGCAGCTCGTGGGGGATTATTTCCCAGACGCCGACGTCGGTCATTGACAAGCCGCTTCATGATTTGATCAAAAGGGTGCTTCTCGCCTCCCTTCCATTCCTGCTGCTGATCCTCATTTTGGGATGGTGGGTGGCCAGCCGCATTGCCAAACCGCTCAATACGCTGGCTCAATTTTCCGACCAGGCCACGCTTGGCTCGGCACGCCCGCAGAACGTTCCCGACATTAAATCGGCTTATTATGAGGTCAGGCTGCTGTCGCAAAGCGTCAAAATCGCGTTCCAGCACATGAATCAGGATTTGACCCAGCTTCGGAACGAGGCGGGCGTCGACGAGCTGACCGGGCTGGCCAACCGGAGGACGCTGGATACGGTGCTGCAGCAGTGGACCGAGTACCATGTGCCCTTTGCGGTCATTTTAATAGACATTGACCATTTCAAGGGAGTCAACGATACCTATGGGCATGTTCTCGGCGATCAGGTGCTGAAGCACTTGGCCCAGCTGATGCGAAACGTGTCCTTGGAAGGGGATTTGTGCTTCCGCTATGGGGGCGAGGAATTTGGGATTCTGGTGCAGCGCAGCGGGCCGAGGGAAGCCGGCGTGGTGGCCGAACGCTTAAGAAAAGAGATGGAAAGAACCGTGAACCCGATTGGAGTGCCGGTGACGATCTCGGCCGGCGTAGCGGCATATCCCGAGCATGGACGCTCACCGCGCGATTTGATCCTGAAAGCGGACGAGGCGCTGTACCGGTCCAAGACGGGCGGGCGCAACCGCGTCACGCAATCGGGGGAAGCAGAGGTTAGGCGTGCACAGACGGGGAAGTAACGAAAAAGTTCCATCTATTTGGAAATTGGGAATTGTATCCGCCGCGCTGTTGTGTTAACATGGGGATACCTATAATGATCGGAGGGTTCGAATAAGATATGTACTACATCAAATTCCGTTTTTTCACTTTGTGCCGCTAACTGAATAGTGCTCAAAGGCTCTGCCCCTGTGCGGAGCGAACGGGATTGGTCTGCATATCTTTTGGAACCCGAAATATACGTGCCGAGTGTGCTCATTATTTGAGTTATGCCGGGTGTATGCGAGGGAGGGCGATCCGCCCTCTTTTTGCTGTCTTCAGCAGCCGTAGGGCGTTCCTCATGCAATAACATAAAACCAGCCTGATTGGAGAATGCTTAGGACACCTTAAGCTTGACGGGCAGCTGTCATCGAGCAAGGGGGTTCTTCTTTTCCAGTGCTGATATATCCGTTCGCTTTAAACCACAGGGTACAGCCTGCGGTTTTTTCGTTTCATCGAACAATTCAAGCTAATCCGGAGGTAAAATATATGGAACCCATTCAACAAAAAGCGATACTGGTCGGCGTGAACCTGAACAACCAGCCCGATTTCGAATACTCCATGGAGGAGCTCGGCAATTTGGCCGAAGCCTGCGAGGTGGAGGTCGTCGGGCAGCTGACGCAAAATATGGAGCGCGTCAACAAATCCCATTACATCGGTACCGGGAAAGTCGAGGAGCTGGGCAGCTTATTCCGGGGCCTCGAGGCGAATCTGATCATTTTCAACGACGAGCTCTCGCCGTCGCAGCTCCGCAACCTGGAAGCGGATCTGGAGTGCAAGGTGATCGACCGGACGATTCTGATTTTGGATATTTTTGAAAAAAGGGCCAAAACGCGGGAAGCCCAGCTTCAAGTGGAGGTTGCTCAGCTGCAGTATATGCTGCCGCGCCTCGTGGGCCTGCGCGAGTCCCTCGGACGGCAGGGCGGCGGCGTCGGCATGCACAACCGCGGCTCGGGCGAAACCCGGCTGGAGCTGGACCGCCGCCGGATCGAGGAGAAGATCAGCGCCTTGAACAAGGAGCTGGAATCGCTGGTGTTTCAGCGGCAGACACAGCGGAAGCAGCGGAAGAAAAACGAGCTTCCGGTCGTGTCGCTGGTTGGCTATACCAATGCGGGCAAATCGACCATCATGAATGCCATGCTGGAGGCCTATTCTGCGGCCGGACCGACCGGCGAGAAAGCGGTATTCGAGAAGGATATGCTGTTCGCCACGCTGGAAACGTCTGTGCGGAGCATACAGTTGGAGGATCATAAATCTTTTCTGCTCACCGACACGGTCGGGTTTGTCAGCAAGCTGCCCCATCATCTCGTCAAAGCGTTCCGCTCGACGCTGGAGGAAGTGTCCGAGGCGGACCTGCTCATCCATGTCGTGGATTACTCGAACCCGAAGTATGAGCAGCTGATCCGAATTACGGAGAACACGCTGAAGGACATCGGCGTTACGGACATTCCCACCATCTTTGCTTATAACAAATGCGATCTGGCGGGCGTGGACATTCCAGAGGTCAAGGAGAAAAGCGTCTATCTGGCAGCCAAGCCGAGAATCGGGATGACTGAGCTGGTGAATCTGATCCGCAGTTCTGTGTTCAAGGATTACGTTACCTGCGAAATGCTGATCCCGTATGACCGGGGCCAGGTGGTTTCGTATTTGAATGAGCATGCCAGCATCCACGCCACCGAGTATGAAAATGAAGGTACACGGCTCTCGCTGGAATGCCGGCTTCAGGACTTTGAGAAATATCGCGAATACGTTATAGAATAATGCTGAATTAAACGTGTATCGGCGTACGTTCGCCAGAGACAGAAAGCGTTGGTTCAGCTCCGCTGAAAATTTATGAATTCTATCATCTACAAAAAACCTGCCGATTCACGACAAGCTGAGGTCGTGAACGGCAGGTTTTTTTTTGCTGCCTAACTATCGGATGACTGACCGTCATGGCTGAATGCTTCAACCGTTTGTAAGATTTTTAACCGTGAACCATATTTCTGCATATTGGAACAGGCTAACGCCATATGATTTCTGCGTATGATGAAGCCGATGTTTTTTGCTTGATCAAACCGATAACTTGAATCATAGGAGGTTCGTCAATTTGGAAATCCCAATCACAGGTTTGCTGTTTCATGCTGAAGGTTCCGGTTCCGAGCATCATCACAGCCTGCTTATTACTTCGTGGGATGGAAGGCCGGTCAGAGTCCATGTTCATCCGATTTCCGGTAATACCTCGTTTGACGTAGGACACTATCATCACTACGCCGGAACAACGGAACCGGCCCCCAGCGGCGTTCCCCATGTCCACCGTTATCATGTGGAAACATCTTTTAATGATCAGCATGTTCATTATATTCAAGGGACGACAGGACCGGCCATTCCTTTGCCGGGAGGCGGGCATTATCACGATTTTGCGGGTTATACCACCGTTAACGGCAGAATCCCGCACTCGCATCGGTACGGAGGCAGAACAGGAAACGAGGAGGAGGATTAAGCCGATCCGTTATATTTTCACGATCTTCCACAGGCTGCCGGTTCCAGGTGTCGGGTTATGCTTACCCATCAGACCAAAATCGACAAGGTACAGCTCATTTCCTTCCGCATTAAATTTGACATCAATGGGCCGGATCGGCCCTTGTTTCGTGGATTCGCCAAGCGGATTGGTCAGAAAGTTGGAAATTTGCCCGGTATCCAGGTTGACTTTAACTACTTTGAACCCAGGAAGTTCCTCGGTTTTTTCAAAACCGGATTCCCCAAACTGGGCGACATACAGCTCCCCTGGACTGCCGAAATCAGCGTTTGCACAAATATCAAATTTCATGGAAGCGCTATGCGGCTGCAGACGGGCCAGCGGTTGCGCGGTAAGCGGAGGATGGTTGCGGATAAGAAAGGCAGGCTTTGCTTGTTCCGCGGCATGAAAGTGGGGGAGGGTTACGGGCAAACCGCTAAACAGCTCCGGAAATCCGTACCATCCCCCTGGGGTGACTTCCCAAATCTTATCCCAATCCAGTCTAATTTGCCGGCTCCCCCGCGGATCCGCGCCATGGTCCGTTACGATCAGTTTCCCGTTCATTGGGGAAAATCTTAAACCGAACGTATTCCGGAAGCCGTCTGCGACGATCTGTAGGTGGCTTCCGTCAGGATTACAGCAGTAGATGACCCCGTTAGCCAACAATCGACCTTGTACGATGTCACCCGCTTTGCTCGGAACGCCAAAGGCATGGTATGCCCCGGTTACTGCTGCCCCTGGTTGATCGGATAGCGGATCCCGGGTAATAAAATTGGTGCCGATCAATTCCAAGTCTCTGGCCGGCACATCATGAAAATGCGGGTGATGCTTCAGGATCAGCATATTATCCAGCCCTACAACAGCCGAATTCGTGGCGGTACCAACAGAAAAGTACAGTTTGCCGTCAGGGCCGAACAGAATATCTCCGGTAAAATGGTCCCCGCATGTGCGCAGCCCGCTAACAATCGTTTTCCGTGTACCGTCCGGCGATAATCGAATAATTTCCCCGCATCCGTCTGCCGGCTTTTCCCCCAGATTTCCTGCAGCCACATACAAATCCCCATGATGCCAGGCAATGCCTGTCACAGGACCTCCAAATCCTGAGGCGATTTCTGTAAAGGAGCCATCCGATTCCAGGCGCAGCACACGGCCCATTCCCGGTTCAGTCCCGTAAGCAAACCCGGCTTCGGCAACATAGACCGCTCCTTGCGGGTCAAATGTCATAACGGTCGGAAACGTGAGTCCTGTGGCGATCCGTGTTAACCGGTACCCCTTTTCCAATATGTAATCAGGCTTTTGCGCTTCGTGCTGGGGTTTGAAAAGCTGACCAAAAGCCGCTTTTAATTCTGTAAGCGTATTGACCTGCGCCAGCTGAGACTTCATCAAGTCTTCAATGCCCAATGGATACGAGGAAACCGGCAAAAAGTATTCGTGATAGCTGATGTACTCCTGTAACAATTCATACTCCCGCTGATGGAGTTCTTTAATACAGTCCAGAAGCGGATTATACCTTATATTCACCGTTGCAGAAGGACTGGATATCCCAAGTGAAGCTGCGAGCTTTCTCAATGCATCCAATTGCTGTTCCTGCTTGTTCAGCAAATCGTTTAGCGGTGCCTTCAGTTTGGGAAATGGATTATTCTCTTGAAGATGCCGGTACAGAAAATAATTGACCCATTCCCAGTGATACTGCTTTTGAACCATTCCCTGCGGTACATATTCGTTCATTTGATACACTCCTCCTCGATCCTCCAAAAGGAAAGTGGTGTCCAGGATGTCGCTAGATTTCCCAGACTAAGGCTTGTTATGTATATTCCATCCCGGATTTCAATAGAAGGGTCATGACTGAATGAAAAAATGGGTCATTTCCCGGAAAATAATTTGTCGGACGGCAGCCCATTTTGCAGCAGGCTCTCTTCAAGGGCTGATGCTAAAAACAGCGGTGGACTAGGACTGGAAGTGCAGTCTTAGATTGCCGCTGTTTTCTGTTTTCAGCAGGGGGGAACCATTGAACCGCAAAAAAAACCGTTAAACCGAGTTTGTTTTTGCTGAATGTACGCCATTTCGTATTCTTCAAGCACCTGTATTTTCGGCAAAGTAGTTTTATTAACAAATTACCTTGACAGTCACAGTAGTATATCGTATCATGCAGATATGGAGGTGATTACATGAAAGACAACAAAATCACATCCGACCTGCTGCGAGGCCATACCGACACGATGATTTTACGACTCTTATCCGAAGCCGACCGCTACGGTTATGAAATTGTCAAGCTGATTGTCGAGCGTTCGGGCGGTGAGTATGAATTAAAGGAAGCCACGATGTACTCCAGCGTACGGCGGCTTGAAGGTGACGGTAATATCGAGTGGTATTGGGGCGGTGCAACGCAGGGCGGACGGCGCAAGTATTTTCGGATGACCGAGAAGGGCAAGGCAACTTATGAACGCAATAAACGCAACTGGAAGTACGCCAAGCGCGTGCTTGAAAACTTAGTATAAGGAGAGATGATGGGATGAACGAGAAATTGACGAACTATCTGAACGAGGTTTTTGCTGCATACGAAGGGGTGAGAAGCGTCAGCGAATTAAAGGCCGACCTGCACTCCGATCTGCAGGAGCGGTTCCGTGAGCTGAAAGCCGAGGGCAAGGACGATGAAACGGCTTTGGAGATGACCATCGACAGTATCGGGGACATTGAGCAGACCGTACTGGAGGTGGCAAACCTTTCCCGTTCGCTGGAGCGGCAGGTGCAGACCAACCTCAGCGCGAGCAGCTTGGCCGAAAGCGACTTTGCGGGCGTTACCGCACATAAGGGGAAATTCACATCAAGCACGCTCCGAGGCTCCGACTTCACGAATGCGGACTTGACCGGCAGTTCATTTAAGAGCAGCGATGTGAAGGATGCCCGTTTCGACGGCGCCAACCTGACCGACTGCAACCTGACCACCCTGGACCTTGCCAATGCAAGCTTTAACCAATCCACTCTTGTACGAACGAACTTCAGCAAGTCGTGGCTGGCCGGAGCCACATTCACAGGCGTTCACCTGACCGATGTCAACCTGACGATGACCGCTCTTACCAAAACCGTCTTTGAGAATTGTGTATTCGACGGAGTGGACTTCACATCTTCCGATCTGACAGGGCAGCGTTTCGATGGTCAAATCTTCATTGGCGTCAAGTTCGACAGAGCCGGATTGAAGGAAGTTTCGTTCAAGGGCGCTACGCTCAAAAATGTGTCTTTTCAAGGGTCGTTGTTGTCCAAGAAATATTACCGCGCCATTAAAACGATCTGCTTTGACGGGGCGACGATGGATAAGTTGACCTTTGCCGCACTCAAGGGTATGGATGCCGATTTGTCAAAAGTTACGGTGATCTGAAAAGGAGGAGAAGATATGCCAAACAAGTCGATTCAAGTCAAAGGACTGCAAAAATCCTACAAGCAGCAGCAAGTTCTAAAAGGTGTGGATTTTGAGGTGGATCAGGGAAGCATTTTCGCCCTGCTCGGCTCCAACGGGGCGGGCAAGACGACAACCGTAAAAATCCTTACCACGCTGCTTAAGCCTGACGGCGGAACCGCCACCGTCAACGGATTCGATGTCGCCTCAAAGCCGGACCATGTACGGCAGTCGATCAGTTTGACCGGTCAGTTTGCCGCCGTGGACGAAAATTTGACCGGGCAGGAAAATCTCATTATGATCGCCAAGCTGCGGCATCTGGCAGCTCCGCGTGTGGTCGCCCGCGATCTGCTTATGCGCTTCGGCTTAACGGATGCCGCGAACCGGAGAGTATCTGCTTATTCGGGAGGGATGCGCCGCAGGCTCGACCTCGCCATGAGCCTGATCGGAAAACCGCAGATCATTTTCCTTGATGAGCCGACGACCGGGCTTGATCCCGAGGCGCGCATCGAGGTATGGAAGATCGTCAAGGAGCTGTCGGGCGGCGGCACGACCGTATTCCTGACCACGCAGTACCTGGAGGAAGCCGAACAGCTTGCCGATCGAATCGCCATTCTGCATGAGGGCAAGATTATCGCGGGCGGCACGCTCGCGGAGCTGAAAAAGCTGTTCCCGCCTGCAAAGGTGGAGTACGTTGAAAAACAGCCTTCATTGGAAGAAATATTTCTTGCCATCGTTGGCAAAAAGGAGGAAAAGTAAATGGAAGCGGTAAAGAAGCATTACTTCAGCGATATGGGTGTGATGCTGGGACGTTCCATGCGCCATATTTTCCGCAGCTGGGACACCATCATCACGGTCACGATCATGCCGATCGCATTTATGCTGCTGTTCGTTTACGTGTTCGGAGGCGCCATTCAAACCGGCACGGATAACTATGTAAATTATTTGCTGCCAGGCATTTTGCTGATTGCCATTGCAAGCGGAATTTCTTATACGGCTTATCGCCTGTTCATCGATGTGCAGCGGGGGATATTCGAGCGGTTCCACTCCATGCCGATTGCCCGTTCCACCATGCTGTGGGGACATGTGATCAGCTCGCTGGTGTCCAATGCCATATCGGTGGTCGTTATCATACTCGTTGCGCTCTTAATGGGCTTTCGTTCGCCGGCCGGTCTGCTGCCATGGCTTGCCGTAGCCGGCATACTGATGCTGTTTACACTGGCGTTAACGTGGGTCGCGGCGATAGCCGGGTTGTCCGCCAAATCCGTAGATGGGGCAAGCGCCTTTTCCTACCCGATTATCTTCCTGCCGTTTATCAGCTCCGCGTTTGTGCCGACCGATTCGATGCCCCGGGTCGTTCGCGCCTTTGCCGACAACCAGCCGGTGACCTCGATTGTGGAAGCGATCCGTTCGCTGCTGTCAGGTCAGCCTGTGGGCAATGATATCTGGGTCGCTCTTGCATGGTGCGTCGGAATCATGCTCGTGGCATATGTTTTTGCAATGAGGGCGTATAAGAAACGGGTGTGATATCCGTAAACCCTCGCTTATCTCAAGCTGCTGCCTACCTCCCGGCTTTGTTTGTCCCCGCCCTATTTGGGGTAAAAAGTGTAAATAAACAAAAGCTGCCGTTCTAGACGGATAATGCACCATGATCAGGGAATATTAGGCAGTGGACATGAAGACAGCGGGGTGAATGTGCAATGAAGGAAATACCGGAGCAGCACGTTAAGCTGCATGGGTTTAACAACCTGACGAAGTCGCTCAGCTTTAATATGTACGATATCTGCTTTACGCGGACCAAAGAAGAGCGCGAGGCTTACCTGGAATACATCGATGAGCAGTATAATGCGGAGCGTCTGACGACGATTCTGAAGACGGTGTCGGATATTATCGGGGCTCACGTGCTGAATATAGCCAAACAGGATTACGTGCCGCAGGGGGCGAGCGTGACGATTCTCGTCTCCGAAGGGCCGGTGGTGGAGGTTCCGCAGGAATCCTATTCCGAATCGCCCGGGCCCCTGCCGGATTCAGTCGTCATGGCCTTGGATAAAAGCCATATTACGGTTCATACGTATCCGGAGTTCCATCCGGACGAGGGCATCAGCACCTTCCGGGCCGATATCGACGTATCGACCTGCGGGGAGATTTCGCCGCTGAAGGCGCTGAACTATCTCATTCATTCTTTTGACACGGATATTATGACCATCGACTACCGGGTTCGCGGATTTACACGTGATATTAACGGCCATAAGCTGTTCATCGACCACGATATCAATTCGATCCAGAACTATATCCCGGATGAGGTGAAGGATATGTACGACATGATCGATGTGAACGTGTATCAGGAGCATATCTTTCATACGAAATGCAAGCTGCGGGAATTTGACCTGGACAATTACTTGTTCGGCTATACGAAGGATACGCTGAGCGAGAGCGAGCAGGAAGAAATCACGGAGCGGATTACACTGGAAATGGACGAGATTTATTACGGCAAAAATTTGGTGTGAGGCAGATGAACCTGGTGCGGAAGTGATGAAGTAAATTCGATAAGGCGATGAATTCATGAAAGAGAATAAAAGCCTAACTACGCTGGCAATAAGGCGCTGTGCTCACATATAGGGGTACGGCGCTTTTTATTTTGCTGGCGGCAGTTATTTGAAAATGCTGATCAAGATGGAGATCACCGCAAACAGGGCGATGCCGGACATAAAAAAGTAGCCGAAGTACCGGATTGGGGCGGGGAGCTGGTCCATATTGACCTTTTTGGGCGGGCCGCCGCCTTCGATGGTTTGTATGTTTCTGAGCTGCTCATCAACATAACTTTCATGATCAAGGGTCGCAGCGGTTTCGCTCGCGGGCTGCGTTTCGTGAACTGCGGGCTTTCCTTGCGGACTGGCGGAACGGGTTCGGTTGGGGTCCATGGGGGTCAGCTCCTTTTTTGTTTAAAATTACATTTAATTTCCATTATTGTAACATACGGGGGATGGAAAAGCATCTTCAGCCGGATCGTAAAAAAGACTGAATCTGTGGGAAAGCCACGTGGATCCAGTCTTTTTTAGTAAAAGAGTGCCCGTTGAGAAATTCATGATTGTACACAAGGGAGCGATCTCGTTGCCGTGATGCGGATTAAACCACTTATGGCTGAGATGTGCCAGGCTCGGCACCTGCCGGATCGGGCGTGCTTGGCTCGGACGAGTCAGGATCAGCGCTTCCAGGATTGGACGTGTCTGAATCGGACGAGCCTGAGGCGGTATCACCCGAATCGGCCGGGACCGGATTGGACGGTTCAGGATCCGTGCTGCCCGGAACAACGGAACCCGGATCGGTCGAATCCGACTCGGCTGGACCGGTCTCTTCACTTATGCGGTTAACCGGTTTGGGGACGTAAGGTTTGACGACCAGAAGGGAGGCGGCAGCTGTCTGTCCGTTATATTCGGCCTTAATACTCGTCAGGCCCGGTGCCAGCCCGATAATATTACCCTCTTCGTCAATTGATGCGATCTCAGGGTTTTCGATTGAAAACCGGGTCTCTTTGGTCACCGGAAGGACGGTGCCGTCCGGTTTTTTCAACAAAGCGACGATATCAATCATGTCGTTTACCGTTACGGAATACTCGCTGTCATCCAGGAAAAATTCACCTTCGCCGGGCTGCTCGCCTTGAGATACGAGCTTAAACTTCGTGAGCTGAAGATAAGCGGAGGACTCGATACTGTTTAAATATACAAACCCGCCGTCTTGAAGAAGGGCTGCATGATTGAAATTTCCCGTATACCCGGGGATCTCCTGGCGAAGGACATCCACGGTTTTCCCTTCGGCGTTAAGCTTCAGGATCACATGGTCATCGCTCGTTTGATCCTTGCCGAAGACCAGATAACCATCGTCTACCCGGTTCATTTGCAAGAACGAAATATCGTCCAATTCCCGCGAGGAATCGGTTAATCTCAGGTTCCACAGCGTATTTCCGGAACGGTCGATTTCCCAGAGACCTTCGGCATTCAGCATAATATAGCCCTTCCCATCGGCCGAGGGCATGATCTGCTTGTAATCCAGCCTCCCCCAGTCCGAAGTCTCTTTCATGCGTTTGGATATCAGTTTTCCGGAAGCATTATATTTGACCAACAAAGGATAGTATGTAGAGGAATCATAGTATCTGCCTACCACCCAAAAACCGCCGTCCGAAGTCTCGGCGGCAGCGTTGAAAGCTTGACCATCCCTAAAATCGGTCGGTCCGCCCCCGCTGTAACGAAATGTATGGTCCCATTGCAGATGGCCGTCTTTGTCCGTTTTGAAGACGTAGGCAGGAGCCGTATCGGAGCGGTTATAGGTGGAGGACGTCACGATAAAACCGTCGTCGCTCGTTTCTTGGACGCTGTTGACCGGATTTTCGAAGACGGTGCTGTAGGCCCGGCTCCATTCCACTTGTCCCGTGGATGACAACTTAAGGAGGTAAGCGCGATATAGAGGCCCGCCATCGGAACGGTCATCAAGGCCTGCACCAATGATATATCCTCCGTCCCGGGTCTGTTGAATGTCGTACCCGTGATACGCTTCCGTGACGTAATGTTCGTCGAAAAAGTCCGTCTCCCACTCGGTGCCGCCGCTTGCATCCGTTTTGATCACATGAAGACGGGTGGGACCAAAGGTACGGCTCGTGAGGTCGCTGAGCATGACAAAGCCGCCATCGGCCGTCGGTGCCACATGATCCGGCGTATTGTAGTTCGCGGGATCCCCGTACAATTGGGTCCATTCCGCTTCTAGCTGAGAAGAGCTCATGCCCGCATAACTTGTAGCCGTCTGGCTCCCCCATAGACAAATTCCTGTCACCAAAGCCATCAACATCATCGCCGGTTTGCGCAAGGCTGTCGTCAATCTGCAACACTCCTTTAGCATTGGTAATATCATCAAATTCTATTGTGCGTTAGGAGCTGGCGGCCCAACAGGTGCGCTGTAACCATTCTGCATATGAGGTTTGTCTTATTTTCAAGTTAGCTGGCAACAGCTGCATCGGAAGTTCAAAATCTACCTTGGAAACAGAAAATAGCTGCAAAAATGCAGTTATTGTGGCCATTCTTACCTGTTATTCAGCGATCCTGTTTAGATAATTTTTCTCCGCACCCATCCCGAAATGAGATCCGTCAGGATGACCAGGACGATGATTCCCAGCAAAATGATGCCCACCCGGTTCCAGTTGCGTACCTGCAGCGCGAAAATCAGCGGGGTCCCGATGCCTCCGGCACCGACCAGACCGAGGGTCGTGGCGGAGCGGATGTTGATCTCGAACCGGTACAGCGAGTAGGAAAGGAACTGCGGGATGACCTGCGGCAGCACCGCATACCGAAGCACCTGCAGCCGGTTCGCACCGGACGCGATCAGGGCCTCCTGCGGCCCGCGGTCGATGCTCTCGATCGTCTCCGAGTAGAGCTTGCCCAGCATGCCCACGGAGTGGATGCCCAGGGCAAGAACGCCGGCAAAGGAGCCGGGACCAACGGCCTTGATGAACAGGATCGCCACGATGATCTCCGGGAACACCCGGATGACGCTCAGAACCAGCTTGCCGCTGCCGGACAGCGCGAGACCGCGGCTCATATTGCTGGAGGCCCAGAAAGCGAACGGAATGCAGACGACGGCAGCGACGACGGTGCCGAGGACGGAGATGACGAGCGTATCGAGCAGCCCGCGCAGCAGATCCTCTCCGTCCGGAATATACACAAAAGACCAATCCGGATGCAGGAAGCCGGTCAGGATGGACTTGGAGACGGTGCCCGCCGTCCCTTGAATCCCTTCAAAGTGCATCCCCTGTATGGACCACCAGTAGACGGCAATCACCACCAGCGTGACCAGTCCGAAACGGATGCGTGAGCGAAGTGCCGAGCCGGCTGACACTGGCGTGCCAGACGGCGGCAAAGATGTGTTACGGTTCATAATAATCTCCTCCGAATCAGCGCGCTGCCGTAATCGATGATCAGAACGATGACGAGGGTCAGCAGGATGATGATGCAGGCGCGGTCGTACCGGAACAAGCCGAGGGAGCGGTCGAGCAGGAGGCCGATACCGCCCGCCCCGACAAGCCCGAGCACGGCGGCTGCGCGCACGTTCACCTCAAACGTATACAGCAGATACGACATAAAATAGGGCAGTGCCTGCGGGATAACGGCATACCGGATGATCTGCAGCCGGTTTCCGCCGACGGCCGACATCGCCTCCAGCGGCCCCGGGTCGATCGCTTCGATGGCTTCGAACGTCAGCTTGGCGATAATGCCGAAGGAGAAAAAGACGAGCGCCAGCATCCCTGCAAACGGACCGATGCCGAACACGGCGACGAATATGGCCGCGAACAGCAGGTCCGGAATGGTGCGGACGAGGTTCAGCATCATCCGTACCGGCAGCGAGACGAAGCGGCTGACGCGCAGGTTGGACGCGGACAGCAGCGCCACCGGAATCGCCAGCAGCCCGCCGAGGGAGGTGCCGAGCACGGCAATCTGCACGGTTTCCATCATCGGGGCCCATATGGTGGGCAGATAGCTCCAATCCGGCGGGAACATTTCCGCCAGGAGGCCGCCCATCTGCGGCAGGCCGGTGATGAGCTGGTAGGGGGTGACCTCGGTGCGGATCGAGCAGGCGATGAGGATTGCGATCAGGACGATCCACCCCGCGTACCGCTTGTATTTCGGCGGCGGCGCCATCCCGGGAAGGGAGGCCGGCTGCAGCGGCCCTGCCTGAGGCGCCGCCTTCATGACACGCCTCCCAGCAGCTCGTCTTTGAGGACCGGCCGCCCATAAATTTCAGCCAGCGCCTCGTCAGTTGCCTCCTCCGGGGTACCGTCGAAAACGACCTCGCCGGCGCGCAGCCCGATGATCCGGGTCGCATACTCCCGGGCCAGGTCGATAAAATGAAGGTTGATCACGGTCGTAATGTTCATCTCGCGGTTGATCCGCTTCAGGTCGTCCATGACCTGGCGGGTAGTGAGCGGGTCCAGCGAGGCGACGGGCTCGTCCGCGAGAATGACCTGGGCCTCCTGCGCGAGCGCGCGGGCGATCGAGACGCGCTGCTGCTGGCCGCCGGACAGCTGGTCGGCGCGGACGTAGGCTTTTTCACGGATGTTGACGCGGTTCAGAGCCTCGAGCGCGATGGCGACGTCCGGCTTTGGAAACCAGCCGAGCATCGTCCGCAGCGTCGAATGGTAGCCGACCCGGCCGGACAGCACGTTGCTGAGCACGTTCTGGCGCTTGATCAGATTGAAGTTTTGGAACACCATGCCGATGTCGCGGCGGATCAGCCGAAGCTGACGGCCGGCCGCGCGGGTGACGGACTGTCCGCCGACGCGGATTTCCCCGGAGGAAATTTCGTTCAGCCGGTTAATGCTGCGCAAAAAGGTGGACTTGCCGGCACCGGACAGGCCGACGATGACGACAAGCTCTCCTTCCTTGATGGTCAGATTAATGTCGCGAAGCCCGACCGTTCCGTTGGGATACACTTTGGAGACGTGATCGAATTCAATCATGAGATTCCAACTTTCTGTCGTATTTTCGGATAAAACGGGAAAACAACACCGCCATGAAGCCATTGGACGGTGCTGCCCGGTTCATTGTATCTACATTGAAATGAAAGGCTTGAATTTACTTGATTTCCTGCCCGACGGCTTCGGCGTATTCGCGAACCGGATCGAAGTTTTTGTCATCGCCTTTGGCATAGCCGACATGCGTGTAAATGTCTTTGATGATTTGTGCGCCTTCCGCATCGTTCGTAATGTCGATGAACGCCTGGCTGATTTTGTCTCTCCAGCTTTGGTCCATGTCGTTGCGCACGCTGACCGTATCGTTCGGGATTTTGGCCGTATAGTGAAGGACGCGGGTCTTTTCGAAGACGTCCGGAACGTCCTTTTTCACCGTGTTGCGCGCATCCTGGAATACCGCCACAGCATCAACCTGACCGTTCAGGAGCGCCATAATGGCGGCATCATGCCCTTTGATCGTCACGCCCTGGACATCCTTGTCCGGATCGATGCCTTCCTTCTTCAGCTCAGCCGCAGGGAATACATAGCCGGCAGAAGAAGTGACGTCCTGCCATCCGATCTTTTTGCCCTTCAAGTCCTGAAGGCTTTGGATCGGCGAGTCCTTTTTCACAATGATCATCGCTTTGTAGAAATCGACCTTTTCCGTGGTGTCTTCGCCGGTATCGTCTTTAATGCCGTAGCGCTGCGCCTGAAGCAGCAGGTCGGCGGCTTTCTTTTTGTCGTGGGCCAGCACGTAAGCGTTCGGCGGCAGGAAGCCAACGTCCACCTGCTTGGAAGCCATCGCTTCCACGATCGTGTTATAGTCCGGGGAAACCGTGACATGAACCGGAATGCCGAGACGGTCGCCGAGGAGCTTTTCCAGCGGCTTCGTTTTGGCTTCCAGGGTGTCGGCGTTTTGGGATGGAACGAACTGCACGTTCAGTTCTTTGGGCACATAAGCCGTAGCAGCCGCTTCCGCCGTACCCGAGGCCGATGAGGCGGCCGTGCTGCCCGAGTCACTGCCGCTGGTTTTAGACCCGCATGCCGCTAATCCGGCAGCCAGGGCCAAGGTCATGCTGATGGATAGTACTTTTTTAAACATGGATGATCCCCTCTCCACTTGATTCATCTATTTGGCCAGAAGCGGGTTTAACCCCGTCTGACAGGAAAGAGCTTATCACACGTTCCGGGGGACAAGGGTTAACGGAGAAGATGTCTTTTGTAAACGAATGTAAAAATTTAGTACTTCGGAACGGAGGAGCCGGCGTGCCTCTAAGGCGAAAGGTCTACTTCCAATAAGTAGAAACAGGTCCGAAAGGGCGTTTACGTGGAATTAATGTTTTTCCGTTATACTGGAAAACAGGAAGTGCCGGCTTGTTTCAAGCCGGTCGGGAGGAGAGGAGACATCGATGAATATAGTGAACGGGATGATCCCCGATAACAATACAACGGTCAGCCTGCGGATTCTGTCGACGACGGACGTGCATGCCTGCCTGATGGATTACGATTATTACCGGGATCAACCGGATCCCTCCATCGGGCTGGTGCGGACAGCCGCCTTGATTGCAAGCGCGCGGAATGAGGTGCCGAACACACTGCTCGTGGATAACGGAGACTTGATTCAGGGGACACCGCTCGGAACGTATGCCGCTAAAAATTATGCCACCATGAAGCAAGGGCAAAGGCCGTACGTTCACCCCGCAATCCGGGTCATGAATGCGATGGGTTATGACGCGGCAACTTTGGGCAACCATGAATTCAACTACGGACTCGACATGCTGGACGACGTCATTGCCGGAGCGGATTTTCCGTATGTCAACGCCAACGTATATTTCGATGAGGGTCTAGGCCTTGAGCCTGAGGAATGCGGCCGGAACAGGTATAAGCCGTATGTCATTTTGGATAAAAGATGCCTGGACAATGCCGGGCAGGCCCACGATATCCGGATCGGGCTCATCGGCTTCGTGCCGCCGCAGATCATGGACTGGGACCAGGCGAACCTTGAAGGCCGGGTGAAGGTGAAGGACATCCTGCTGTCGGCGCTGGAATGGGTTCCCAAGATGAAGGAGGAAGGCGCGGATCTGGTCGTGGCGCTGGCTCATACGGGCTTCGACGGCAAGGTGGCGCTGACGGACGGCAATGCCGAGAACGCGGTATATCCGCTCAGTTTGGTGCCTGGCATTGATGCGCTGACCTTTTCCCATACGCATCATGTGTTTCCTGCGGATAGGCATCTGCTGGATGCATCCTTCAAGGATGAGAGCGGTGAACTCCTGCCGGACATCCATCTGGAAAAAGGTACGATTCACGGCATTCCGGCCGTACAGGCCGGGTTCGGCGGGGGGCATTTGGGCGTGATCGACCTGTCCCTTCAATTTCGGCAGGGGAGATGGCAGGTCGTGCAGGGGACATCAATGGTCCGCCGTTTGGAAAAAGAGGAGAATGCGGCACGCGACATGCCGCTTCGGGACGCAGAAATCGCCGAGCTCCTCCGGCAGGACCATGAGGCGACCGTCGCCTATGCCAATGAGCCGATCGGCACCATTCACGCCCCGCTGCACAGCTATTTTTCCCTGGTGCAGGATGACGCCTCCGTTCAGCTCGTCAACCATGCCCAGACGTGGTACGCCCGGCGGATGATTGCAGCTTCCATGCCGGAGCTGCAGCAGCTGCCGGTATTGTCCGTGGGCTCGCCGTTTAAAGCGGGGCGCAACGGACCTAAGGAATATGCGGATATTCCGGCCGGGCCGATTGCGATTAAAAGCGCGACAGAGCTGTATCTGTATGACAATATGATCAAAGGGGTGCGGATTTCCGGCCGGGCCGTCAAGGAGTGGCTGGAAATGACCGCAGGAGCGTACAATCGCATCGATCCGCTGTCCTCGGAGGAACAGCCGCTGCTGAACCCGCAGTTTTCCGTGTTTAATTTCGACGTGATCAGCGGCATCACGTACGAGGTCGACGTAACGCAGCCGGCCAAATATAAGCTGGACGGCAGCCTGAACGACCCGGATGCCAGCAGGATCGTTCATCTGTGTTACGAAGGGGCTCCCCTGGATCCGGATCAGGAGTTCATCGTGATTTCGAGCAACTACCGGGTCTTTGGCGGCGGCAATTTTCCCGGGATCCGGGAGATGGAGCTGGTCATCGATTCCGAGGATGAATGCCGCCAGGTGCTGATTGACTATATTACGGCATGCGGCGAAATTCCGGCTGAGGCGGAGCCGGGCTGGCGCTTCACACCGGTGGAAGGGCCTGTGAACGTCACATTTACGACATCGCCTGACGCAGTGAAATATGCCGGAGATTATCCACACATCCGATATACCGGGCGGCAGAACGATCAAGGCTTCAGCATTTTCAGCCTGGATCTGGGGCGGCAATCGCCGGAGCGGGAGGCGGAGACCCGGAATCCGGGAAAGATTGGTTTAAAGGGATAAATCCCCTGACGATCCGGAATGCCCAATATATAATGATAGAATAACCGGCATTCAAGGAGGGGATCGTACATGGCAGCTCATTCCATTCAGCAGCCTGCTGTCATCGTAATTACCGGCATTATGGCCAGCGGCAAATCGACGGTAGCGCAGCAGCTCGCCGAGCGGACGGGCAAGTCCGTGCATCTTCGCGGCGACCTGTTCCGGAGAATGATCGTGAACGACCGGAAGGAGGTCGAGCCGGACGCTTCCGAAGAGGAGCTGGGCCAACTGCTGCTTCGCTACCGGCTTGCCGCGCAGGCGGCGGATACGTACGCCGGGTCCGGGTTTACGGTCGTGGTGCAGGACGTCATCGTCGGCCGGGTGCTGGAAGATTTTTTGTCCTTCCTGCAGAGCCGCCCGGTATATTTGGTGGTGCTGTGTCCCAGCCCAGAGGAAGTGGAGCGGCGGGAAGCGCAGCGGGCCAAAAAGGGCTACGGGGCCTGGACGGTGGACGCCTTAAACCACGTACTGCATGATGAAACGCCCCGGCTCGGTTTGTGGCTGGATTCCTCCAGCTTGACGCCGGGGGAGACGGTGGACAAGATCATGTCCGGCATAGCAGAAGCCAAGATTCGTTAAATAACGGCACGGTATGACATCACTGTTGAGGGGAGAGTCCCAGGCATAAGCCTAAAGGTCTCTCTTTTTTTTGTGTCAAAATGGGGACTGCGGCACTGCCGGCCCTTCCGCTCCCTCATATAAAATCCAAGGTAGAGAAGGGTTTCCCTAACAAACAAGGTGCATTTGCACAGCTGTCCCATATTTTACATAATCCGCAATAAGCCATAATAAAGGGATGTTAACCTGAGGAAGCCGCAATCATAATTGCCGGAATGTAAAGGAGGAGTTCGCAAGATGGACAACCCGTATTTCGTCCGCAGGAAAAAGCTCACAGGTCTATTTCTGGCATGGCTGCTGCTGCTGTCCGCCGCCTTGGGATACATGCCCGCACAGGCTGCGGCTGCGGTTCCGCTCACGGTGGCCGAAGCTCTTGCCAAAAACAACAGCGGAGAAACCGCGACCGTTGAAGGCTACATCGTCGGTGAGATGTACAATTCCAAACCGATTTATTCGGGCTTTCAGGACGATTTTAACGTGTTGATTGCCGATACACCCGGGGAGAAGACACAGAGTAACATGATCGATGTCCAGATCTCGGCTTCCTACCGCTCCCAGTACGGACTGAAGACGAACCCCGACAACGTGGGGAAAAAACTGACCGTTACCGGGCAATTGGCCGCGTACAGCGGCATGGCTGGAATCAAAAGCCCGACAGCGATGTCCCTGGACGGGGAGTCTGGAGAAAATCCAGGCGGAGGCACGCCGAACCCGGCGGATCCGGGCAGCGAAAATATCGGCGTTCCGACGACGCTGCCGGATGGCACGGGGAAAAAGGTGCTGTTCGACGAAACGCACGGTCAGACGGCCGGAGCTTCGGACTGGGTCATTGACGGCGCATTTTCGGACTTTGCCGACGGGCTGAGGGAAGCGGGCTTCCAAGTGGATGCGCTGCAAAGAACGCTGCCGATGGACTCACACGCTTTTGACACGCCGGCCATTACGCTGAGCAAGCTGAAGCAATACGACGTTTTTATTATCGGCGAAGCGAACATCCCGTTTAAGGCGTCCGAGCAAGCTGCCATGCTGACGTATGTCAAGGAAGGCGGCAGTATATTTTTCATCTCCGACCACTACAATTCCGACCGGAACCTGAACCGCTGGGATTCCTCGGAAGTGATGAACGGCTACCGGCGCGGCGCATTTGGTAATCCGACCAAGGGCATGTCCACCGCCGAAGCGGCATCGGGCGCGATGCAGGACGTGACCAGCACGGACTGGCTTGGCCAGAACTTCGGCGTGCGCTTCCGCTTCAATTCGGTTGGGGACGTTACCAAAACCGACGCGGTGAAATATGATCAGTCTTTCGGTATTACTGCAGGCGTTAATGATGTGGAGATGCACAGCGGCTCCACGCTGACGATTCTGGATCCGACCCGGGTCAAGGGCGTTGTCTACCTCCCGGAAAATGTGCCGGGCTGGGGCAATGCCGTAGAAAACAGCGACAAGGCGAACTTCCCGAACGGAGGCGTCTATAAAAACGGTGGCATCGCCGAAGGACCGTTCGCTGCCATTTCCAAGCTGGAAAAAGGAAAAGCTGCATTCATCGGCGACTCCTCGCCGGTTGAGGACCCCACGCCGGGATACGTCCGCGAGGACAACGGCGGCAAGAAAACGACTTATGACGGCTTCAAGGGGGAAGCCCAGGACGCCGTCTTCCTCGTCCAGACGGTAAAATGGCTGGCGGTTCATGAAGATTACGCAACATTCGAAAATCAGGGCATTACGCTTGATGCGCCGACGCCGCTGCTCGGCAAGCTGGAAGAACCGGCCACATCGGCCGAAATTCCAGGAACCGAGCCGTGGACGACGCCGGCCGCAGGGTACAAATGGTATGATCCGACGACGTACAAAGCCGGTTCCTATGGAGCCGGCGGTACGCCGCCGGTCGTTACCATACCCGATTTGACGACCATCGCGGAAGCGCGTAAAGCGGCGGACAACGATTACGTTACGGTGCAGGGCGTCGTCACGTCGGAGCCCGGGATTTTCGGCGGCTCGGGATTTTACATGCAGGACGGCACCGGCGGTGTCTATGTGTATCCGAGCAAAGCGACAGGCTACCATGTGGGGGATAAGGTCAAGCTGACCGCCCAAAAGCTGACCTATAACACCGAGGTCGAGCTGGCCAACGAGGTCCAGGTGGCCAAGCTGGACGCCCAGGCCGATATTCCGGCTCCGGTTCCGCAGGCTGCGGCCGCGGTCAATGACAGCAATCAGGGGCAGCTGATCACGATCAAAAACGCGGCGGTGCAAAACTACGCCACCGTCACGGGCTCCCTGGAATTCGATCTCGTCAGCGGCGGCACGACGAACCATGTCCGTGTCGACAGCCGGACGGGCATCAGCGCAGATGCGCTGAAGCAGGCCTATCCGGCAGGAACGGCCGTCGATATTACCGGGATCTCTTCGATCTTTAAAGGCGCTTACCAGTTGAAGCTTCTGAAAGAGAGCGACATCCGTCCGGCTGGGGCTGCCGGAGGCAATCACGCTCCGGCGTTTGCCGACGTGCCTGCCCAGACCGTGAAAGCAGGGCAGCAAGTGACGTTCTCGGTGTACGCCAACGATGAGGACGGAGACGCGTTAAGTTATGAGGCGGTGTCCCTGCCGGAGGGAGCGGCATTTGAAGCGACTTCCGGCAAGTTCACATGGACCCCGGCAGCGGAAGGCAGCTACACGGCTTCCTTCCAAGTTCAGGACGGAAAGGGCGGCAGCGATACGCTCCAGGTCAGCATCACGGTGGAAGCGGCAGAGACGCAGGCGCCGAACTCCGCCGTGTTGTCCGGTCCGGCAGCGGCTTCTGCGGGAGCGCAGGTTGACTTGGGCGTAGGCATGACCAAGCCCTCGTTTGCCTTTACGGCACTGGACCTGATCGTCAAGTACGATCCGGCCAAGCTGGAATTTGCGACCGTGGCGAATACGGACGGTACGCTGGCACTGGCCGAAGGCGCGGTAAGCTCTTCGCGCACCGGCTTTGGCGTGCTGGCCACCGGGGTGAAGCCGGAATCAGGCGAGATCCGCATCATCATGGCCAGCACCGGCCAGGAGAACGCCGTCTCGGAAGACGGGGAGCTGCTGAAGCTCCGCGGCACGCTGAAAGCCGGCGTCTCCGGAAGCGCAGCCGTGTCGGTGTCCGCCTTTGACATTTCGGCGGACGGCAATTCGAGCCCGGTGAACACGGACTCCGCTGCGCTGCAGATCCAGATCGCCACGGCTGACCGGGCGGCGCTGCTTGCCGCCATCGGCGATGCGCAGAAGCTGGCGGATCAGGCCGTCACAGGCACCGAGCCGGGGCAATACCCGGCATCGGCGAAGACCGCGCTGCTGTCGGCGATCAGCGACGCGAAACGCGTGGCGGACGATGCCGCTGCAACGCAGAAGGCGATCGACGATGCGCTGACCGCTCTGAAAGCGGCGGTCAGCACGTTCAAGAACGCCGTCATCCCGGTTCCTTCGGTTCCGGTCGACAAGTCGGCGCTCACTTCGGCGATTGCCTCCGCGCAGAGCATCTACGACCGGGCCGTCACAGGGGATAAGGTCGGCCAATATCCGGCATTGGCCAAAGTCCAGCTGAAGGCGGCCATTACAACCGCGAATGTGGTCCACTTGGACACTGCCGCGACGCAAAACCAGGTGGATTCGGCTGCGGCTGCACTCGGCAGCGCCGTAACCACCTTCCAGAAAAAGCTGATCACGCTAGTGCCTGGTGCGGTGCAGATTACGGTGCAGGATTTGTCCATCCTCGCCAAGTACTACGGCATCCAGTCGACGGACCCGAACTGGAGCCGCGTTGCTCCGGCGGACCTGTTCAGCGAAGGCGAAATTTCGATCCGTTCGCTGGCTGCGGTAGCGCAGATGATTATCGGCAGCTGGTACGCGAAGTAATGGGATAGAGAACCGGATGGTCCTCAAGCCCGGCTCATACGCAGTACCATGTCCCGCATGATTCATGCGGGGATTGTGGCCGTATCGGGATGGATATCATCCAATGGATATGGTCGTATGGAACATTAGAAATTGCTTAGAAAAGGATATAATCGCAGGAGCGGTGCAGGCTGCTCCTGCGATTTTCAATTCATGGAAAGAGGGCTGGACGTATGCCACGAAAACAATCTACCCGCTATGCCGCATGGGCCGTAGCCATTTGTGTCGGACTCATCGGATCAGGAACCCCCGCAAACGCTGCGGTTTCAGAAGTACGAACCGCTGGCAGCTCCCCGGTTGTCACCGCCTCCTCGGCTGCTGCGGCAACCACCGCCGCTGCGGAAGCACCTTACTTGTCACTGGAAGTAACCTCCAATGGCTCCAAGGTGACGGTCACGGTGACCGGCGAGCAGCTGAAGGACTTGTATGCGTATGAGCTGACGCTCAGCTTTGACCCGGCGAAGCTGGCTTACCGCACCGCTTCCACGGGGACATCCGGCTTTTCGGTCGAACCGATTGTCAAAAACAACGAAATCCGCCTGGCCCACACCAAAGTAGGAAAAACAGCCGGAGATAACGGCAAGCTTCAGCTCGCCGTCATTGAGTTTACGGCGCTGCAGGCGGCATCGTCCCGGGTGGCCGTGGAAAGTGCCAAATTGGTGGATTCCGCTCTCCGCTCATCCGAGATGTCCGTCAAGCCGGAAATCACGGTGCAGCCGGGCAAAGCGGAAGGAACGCCGGGCACTTTCCGGGATATTCGCGGCCACTGGGCGGAGCAGCCGATTCTGAATGCGGTCCAGCAGGGATGGGTCAGCGGATATCCCGACGGCACGTTTCAGCCGGGCAAGGAAGTGACCCGGGCGGAGTTCGCCAGCATGATGATGCGTGCGGTCTCCATGGGGCAGGCGGCCGGCTCGCAGGCGCTGACTTTTTCCGATGCGAAGAAGATTCCGGCCTGGGCGCTGTCTTCGGTCCAGGATGCGGTGTCGCACGGCATCATGAACGGTTATGCCGACGGAACGTTTGGGCCGAGCCGGCTCATTATCCGGGCCGAAATGGCGGCGATGACCGTCAGGGCGCTCGGTACCGGAACACCGGGCGGTGCGGGAAGTTTGAATTTTGCCGACCGCGGTCAAATTCCGGCCTGGGCCAAGCCGTATATCGCATCAGCGGTGGAGAAAGGAATCATGCATGGAAGAGCAGGCAGCCTGTTCGCCCCGAACGCTCACGCAACGCGGGCTGAAGCGGTGGCCGTGATCCTGTCGGTGCTTGAGCAGCGATAAGTGCTGCCGCGAGTCCGTTAGTGCTTGCTGCAGGCTCATCAATGCCTGCCGTCTGTCATTTTAAATGGCTGCGGATATCCCGAAAATTGTCCATCTCCAGCCCCATATCCAAATTTTTAATCCATGGAAATAAAAAGCTATTAAAAAACTGAAACACTTTTGGATACATTTATGCTATAATGATGAAAACAATGTAAGTTGCATGAAAAAAATAAAAATAAATGAATATGGATCTTCGGGGTAAGGTGAAATTCCTGACCGGCGGTGAGCGTCTCTTCTTGTGGTGAAGACGGCGTCAAGCCCGCGACTCGCAGCTTTAGCAGTAAGGCGGCGACTGACCTGGTGCAAATCCAGGGCCGACGGTAAAGTCCGGATGGGAGAAGATCAAAGAATAGGCGTGTGTGAAATTTTGACATTTCCGCAAGCTTATTTGATCAACCCCCGATGTGTCGATTGATGTCGATCTCGGGGGTTTTCCAATGTTGACTCCGTATTCAGGGATAGGGGAACTGGAGTATGGAAAATGTAAGCAGTAATATCAAGGTCCGGCCCGCGGCAAGCGGGAAGGCCGAACGCAGCAAATCCGGCTTTTGGCTGGTCGTGCTGGGTGCAGCATTGTGGGGAGCGGATCCGCTGTTCCGGATCATTTTGCTCAAAGAACATATGACGGCAACGCAGATCGTGCTCATCGAGCATATTTTGCTGGTGCTGTTCGTCGCACCAATGCTGTGGAAACATCGGAGCGAGTTGAAAGGCCTGAAACTGCGCCATATCGGCGCGCTGCTCTTCCTGTCGTGGGGCGGCTCGGCGATTGCAACCATACTGTTTACGCAGGGTCTGTCTTCCGGGAACTTGAACGCGGTCGTTCTGCTGCAGAAGCTGCAGCCGATCTTCGCCATTCTTATGGCCAAACTGCTGCTGCGTGAGAAGCTTCCGAAGCATTTCACCTGGCTGTTCATCGTGGCGCTGGCCGGAACGTATTTGCTGACCTTCGGCTTCACGTTTCCGTTCGGGCATGTGAATGATTTCGTCAAGGTCGGCAGCTTGTTCTCGCTGGGTGCCGCGGCACTGTGGGGCGGTTCCACAGTCATGGGTCGTCTGATGGTCGGAAAAATGGAGTATGAGACGGTGACTTCGCTGCGTTTCATCCTGGCGCTGCCTTTGCTGATCGGGATTACCATCAATCAGGGAGATCCTTGGCAGGTGCATACCGACGGGGGAACGCTGGCTGCGGTGTCGATCAACATGCTGGGGCAGGCGCTTTTGCCGGGGCTGTTCAGCTTGATGGTGTACTATAAAGGGCTGACGACGACGAAAGCATCGGTGGCGACGCTGGCGGAACTGAGCTTCCCGATGGTGAGCGTGCTGATCAACTGGATCGTATTTCATCAGGCTGTGACGCTGACGCAGGCACTTGGATTTATCCTGATCTGGGCGGCGCTGTTCGCGATTTCCCGCAAGAGCGCGGCTTAAAGCTTACAAGCAGCCAGTCCAGGATTTGAAGACGCAATTTGATATAGTTTGGAAAAGCGGTTCCTGCTGGTGGCAGGGGCCGTTTTTTATTTGGAAGGGAAGGGCAAACGTGCGAAGGATTTCAGTAACTTTTTTTCAGCACATTTAAAAAATAAATCAGTCATCATTTCCAAGCGATCCCTCATACATTTTACGGAAAGCGCTTGCAGAACACGTTTTAGCCGTATGAGTCCGTCAGCCTGCTCCGTACTTTTTCGTGAAGGGGTATGCGGTTTCCTCGGAATGAAGAGGTTTGATTTCTTCGGATCCATGGGGCACGAACCTTCCGATCTGAAGACGTGAAATCTGCATCACGCTTGCATCTTTATAAAATGAGCTAAAGGCGAAGTGCTGTCCCTGTCTTAGCTCAATTTATGTAGATGTGAATTGGAGGAAATGGGGGAGTTTACATGAAGCTGAAATTAGCTTCCAAGCCGCTCATGGCCCTTTTCGTGGCGGCGACCGTGATGATCGCGGGCTGCCAGACCGTGCAGCCGCCTTCCGCAACGGGAACGACAACGCCGCCGGCGCAAGGGGAAACCAAGCCGGCCGATCAGGGAGAAAAAGCCACGGAGCCCGCGACGACCGAGCCCGCGGCGAACCAGCCGGCAACGAGCGGAGACGCCAAAGAAACGCCGAGAAATGAAACCCTTTACGTTAACGGAATTCAATGGGGGCCGCCGTCCAACTTCAACCTGCTGAGCGGCAATCCGGCCTTCCCGATCAACTATGGTAACTCGAGAGAGCTGGTCTACGAGACGCTGTTTATGATCAATCAGCTGGACGGCAAGCTGGAGCCGCTGCTCGGCACCAAATACGAGTGGACCGACGACATGACATTGCATATCGAGCTGAATAAGGACGCCAAATGGAGCGACGGCAAGCCGTTTACGTCCGATGACGTCGTGTACACCTACCAGCTCGGCAAAAAATACGACATCAACTGGAGCAACTACTGGGCGTACATTGCGGATGTCACAGCGGACGGCCCGAATGCAGTCAAGATCATGCTGAACAAAGACAACCCGAACCGCTTGACGGTGCTTGACAGCATCGAGCTGATCCCGATGATGCCCAAGCATATCTGGGAAGAAATCGAGAAGAAGTCGAACAACGATCTGGCGACGATCCGCAAGGAAGTCAACGCCAATCCGGTAGCCACCGGCCCTTACAAAATCTACTTCTACAACGACCAGAAAATCACGATCGTGCGCGACGACAATTACTGGGGCAAGTCGCTCTTCGGCAAGCTGCCTGCTCCGAAGTATATTACGCACGTCATCTACAAGGATAACGCCGCCGGTGATTTGGCCTTCAAGAGCGGACAGGTGGATGTATCCCAGCAGTTCATCCCGCAGGTATGGAACATGTGGAAGAACGGCGCTCCGATCAAGACCTATCTGAAAGACGCACCTTATTATGTACCGGGCTCCATGCCGTCGATCTTCTTTAATTTCTCGAAAAAAGGGCTGGATAACCCGGACGTCCGCCGCGCGATCGCGATGAGCATCGACTACAAGAAAATTTCCGACCTCGCGATGAGCGGCTACTCGGCCGCGATGCAGCCGTCCCTGACGCTGAACACCGACGCGGAGTCCAAATACGTCGATCAAGCAGCGATCAAATCGCTGCAGTGGACGACCGACGTCAAGGCGGCCAACGAGCTGCTCGACAGCATCGGCGCCAAAAAGGGCAAGGACGGTATCCGCGTGCTGAACGGCACCCGCCTCGGGCCATTTGAAGTGGAATGCCCGTACGGCTGGTCCGACTGGAATGCGGCGCTGGAGATCGTGGCCCAGAGCGCGAAAGCGATCGGCATCGAAATTCGCACGAAGTTCCCGGAAGCGCCGGTATGGACGAACGACCTGCAAACCGGCAAGTTCGACATCATCATGAACACGCCTGCGGGCGGCGTCAATCCGAGCCAGCCGTGGAGCAGAGCGCATGACATCATGTACTCCAAGGAAGTGGCTCCGCTCGGCGAAATGGCGTTCTGGAACTGGGGCCGTTACAAAAACGATAAAGCCGACCAAATTATCGACAAAATTCCGAGCGTCACCGATCAGGCTGAACTCAAAACCTTGTACACGGATTTGACGAAAATCTGGCTGACCGACATTCCGTCCATTCCGCTCATGTACCGTCCGTGGGTGTTCCATACGGTCAATGAATCGGTATGGAAAGGCTTCCCCGTCGACGGAGACGGAAGCAACATTCCTCCGCAAATCGCCATGGACGGGGCGGGCATCCGGGCGCTGTACCAGATCCACAACTAAGCCCAAGGAAGCGGCCTGCATGGGAGGCTCCCGGCACTGCCGGAGCGCCATGCGGGCCCTCTTTTCCAAGACGCATCCACCGCCGATCCAAAGATCAAGGGAGGGACCTTCTTGAATGCCTATGCCAAATATTTCGTAAAAAAGCTGTTCTGGTACCTGGTGACGCTTGTCATTGCCGTTTCCCTGAATTTTTTTCTTCCGCGCATGATCGAGGGGAACCCCGTCGCCATGATCGTCTCACAGATGACCAAAGGGATGACGGACAGCGATACGATCAAACGGGTCTATGAGACGTTCATTCAGGAGTTTGGTGTTGACAAGCCGCTCTGGCAGCAGTTTCTGATCTATGTCCAAAACCTGTTTACCGGCAACCTTGGCACCTCGTTCGGCCTGTATCCGAAAAAGGTGACGGACATCCTCGCTTCAGCGGTGCCGTGGACGATCGGCCTGCAGCTGCCGGCGATTCTGGTAGGCTGGATTCTGGGCAACGTGCTCGGAGCCGTGGCCGCATATAAAAAAGGGGTGTTCGACAAGGTGATTTTTCCGGTAGCCTTGTTCGTGAACTCGATCCCCTTTTTTACGCTGGCCATCATCATGCTGTACGTATTCGCCCTGACGCTGGGGTGGTTCCCGCTGTCCGGCGGGTATGATTTTCAAATGATTCCGCAGCTCAGCTTCGAATTTATCGGCTCGGTCATCCGCCATCATACGCTGCCGTTCCTCTCGATCGTGCTTGTCACCATCGGCGGCCAGGCGATCGGGATGCGGGAGATGTCCATTTACGAGCTGAATGCCGACTATGTGCTGTACAGCAAGCTGCTCGGGATCCGCGATTCGCGCATCTCCAGATACGTGTTCCGGAACGCCATGCTTCCCCAAATTACCGGATTGGCCTTGTCCATCGGCACGATGGTGGGCGGTTCGCTCATCTGCGAAATCGTGTTCAGCTACCCGGGCATCGGCACCTGGCTGTTTACGGCCATCCGTCAGCTCGATTACCCGCTCATTTCCGGCTGTACGCTGCTGATCGCGCTCTCTGTTCTGCTGGCTAACTTTACGATTGATATCATTTACGGTTTTATCGATCCGCGGATCAAAGCCTCGCAAATGGAGGACCAGTAATA
The DNA here is from genome assembly GCF_003386155.1 of Paenibacillus sp. VMFN-D1. Lineage (NCBI taxonomy): Bacteria > Bacillati > Bacillota > Bacilli > Caryophanales > Paenibacillaceae > Paenibacillus > Paenibacillus sp. VMFN-D1. Next base: position 97,528 of record NZ_QRDU01000006.1, read on the forward strand.
TGAAAAACTCCTTCAACATTCTCATCAAGTCCCCCAAATTCATGCTGGGGGCGGGAATATTCATCGTTATGCTGGCGCTGGTGCTCATCTTCCCGATGATCAACAAAAAGGATCCGCTGGAGATGATCGCCCTGGCGTTTCAGCCGCCGAGTTCGCAGCTGTGGCTCGGTTCGGACAATTTCGGGCGGGATCTGTTCCTGGAGCTGATGTACGGCATCCAGACCTCGATCCGGGTCGGTCTTATCGCAGGCGTGTTCGCGACGGCCATCGGACTCATTATCGGCCTTGCTTCCGGCTACATCGGCGGCATCGTGGATAACTTGCTGACGTCGATCACGAACATTTTTATCGTCATTCCGTCGTTTATTATTCTGATCCTCATCTCGGTCAGCATCAATTCGCGCAGCTCGCTCGTGACGGCGATCATTATCGGCATCACCAGCTGGCCGTGGACGGCCCGGGCCGTCCGGGCACAGACCAGCTCGCTCCGCAACCGGGATCATGTCCATATCGCCAAAATTTCCGGACACAGCACGCCCCGGATCATCGTTTTTGAAATTTTGCCCTACATCGCGTCCTATGTCGTCATGGCGTTTGTGCTGCAGACCGCGTCCGGCATTCTGTCGGAGGCCTCCATTTCGATGCTGGGGCTCGGGCCGTACAACACGATCTCCCTCGGCATTATCATGAACTGGGCGCTCGTCTTCGAGGCACCGGTGGCGGGGGCATGGTGGGCGTTTATCCCCGCGGCGCTGTCCATCGCGCTGATCACATTCTCGCTGTATATGATGAACACGGGCATGGACGAAATTTTTAATCCGAAAATAAGGAGCTAGGCCGATGACTACAAACATTCTGGAAGTTAGCGGACTGAAAACCTATTATAAAACCCGGCTTAAGGAAAAAGTGTTTGCCGTCGACGGCGTCGATTTCGTGCTGGAAGAAGGGAAGACGCTCGGCATCGCCGGCGAATCCGGCTGCGGCAAGTCGACGCTGGCGCTGAGCCTGATGGGATTTTATTTTCCGCCGCTCCATTACGGCAGCGGTTCGATCCAAATCCACGGCCGCGACATTATGAAGCTGAGCAAGGAGCAGCTGCGCACGCAAATTTCCGGGCGGGAAATCGCGTATATTCCCCAGGCGGCGATGAATGCCCTCAATCCGACGCTGCGGATCATCCGCTTTATTGAGGATATCATGAAGGAGCACCGGCCGGAGCTCACCAAGAAGCAGGTGTGGGACATGGCCGTCGAGCGCTTTGAAACGCTGAACCTGTCGCCGAAGGTGCTGCGCTCGTATCCGAATGAGCTCTCCGGGGGCATGAAACAGCGGACGGTCATTGCGATTTCCACCATTCTGAATCCGAAGGTGCTGATCGCCGACGAACCGACGTCCGCGCTGGACGTGACGTCGCAGAAGGCGGTCATCAAGCTGATGAAGGACCTGCTCGACAAGCAGTTCATCCGCTCGCTGGTATTCATCACGCATGAGCTGCCGCTCTTGTACCACGTCACCGACGACATTATGGTCATGTACGCGGGAGAAATCGTGGAGCGCGGCACGGCCGATCAGATGATCTTTGATCCGCTTCATCCGTATACGAAGAAGCTGATGGGCTCGATCATCGTTCCGGAGGAGGGGATGAAGGGGCACAAGCTGGCGGCTATTCCGGGCACGCCGCCGAATTTGAAGCATGTGCCGGCCGGCTGCCGGTTTGCCGAGCGGTGCTCTTACGCCCAGGATATTTGCAGGGAAAGCAATGTGGCGGTGCAGGAAGTGGACGGCCGCCAGTACCGGTGCCATTTTGACACAGGAACGCTGAAGGAGTGGTATGCGAATGAGCAGTCGTGACCTGTTGATCCGCGGCAGAGGCATTACGAAAGTATTCGGGTACGGGGCGGCCAAAACGACGGCGGTCGATAAGGTAGACTTCGATTTTCATAAAGGCGAAATTATTTCCATCGTCGGCGAGAGCGGCAGCGGCAAAACCACCCTTGCCAAAATCATCATGGGTCTCTTAAAGGAGTCGGGGGGCAGCATTGATTACAAAGGACACCCGAGAGTGCTGCGCCGCCATGCTGACCGGAAAAAGTACTGGAAAGACATACAGGCGATTTTTCAGGATCCGTTCTCGTCCTTTAACCTGTTCCAGCGGGTAGAGAAGCTGCTGCTCAGCTGCATCCGGCTGCAGGGGCTGAAGCTCACCAAGGATGAACAGTTCAATAAAATGAAAGAGGCCTGCTCCTTCGTCAACCTGAAGTTCGAGGAGCTGTACAACAAGTATCCGTTTGAGCTGTCCGGCGGGCAGATGCAGCGGCTCATGATCGCCCGGATTTTTATGCTTCACCCGAAGGTGCTGATCGCGGATGAGCCCACCTCAATGGTCGACGCCTGCTCCCGGTCCACCATTCTCGACATGCTGCTGAAGCTGAGGGATGAGAATGAGATGACGATTATTTTCATCACGCACGACGTTGGGCTCGCCTATTACGTGAGCGACACGATCTACATCATGGAGAAGGGCCAAATCGTCGAGAGGGGACCGGCCGAGGACATTATTCTGAACCCGCAGCATGCCTACACGAGGCAGCTCATCAGCGACGTGCCGAAAATCCATACGGCCTGGGACTTGGGCTAGGTTACATCGGCGCCGTGTAGCGGCCGCCTTCCTGCACGACGCGAAATGCGCCGCCGTCCTGCTGCAGCACCGCCAGGTTCGATCCTTCCGAGCCCCACCATTCATATCCAAGTGTATACCCAGGCCCGGAACGGGTGACAAATAAGACGTGGAACAGCTGCGGGTCCATCTGCCCGCCGTCGTCGACGCGCCAGGTGGAGCCCGGGTCATCCGTTCCTTCAAAATCGCGAAACAGCAGCGTATCCGGGGTGATCAGCACGAGGCTGGCCAGCGGCTTGCCGCCGTCCTTGTCGTACTGGACGATACCAAGCTGCACGTCAGGGGCGATTTGTCCGATAAGCCCCTGGCTGTGGATGTTCCAGCCTTTGGCTTGCTTGATCCGGGCCGCTGCCTCTTTGGGCAGGCTTCCCTCCGCATGCTCCACCTGCAGAAATTCATGCCCGGCAAAAGCGTCTTTTTGTGCGAGAACGACGCCTGTGTCCGGATCCGCTGGAGTTACCGGGGAAGAGAGGCGGAACAAATCGCCTTCATCATGGTCGAAATTGTATCGGATCTGCCTTCCGCTATCCTGATCCGACCGGGCCTGATGCTTCGTGAAGCGGATGTCGGCCAGCTCGCCCGGCGCGATGACCGCTTGTATAAACTGCTCCCGCGGTGTTTGCTGCTTGCCTTCCGGGTCGGCTGCAAGAATCCGGCTGCCGGCGGCGTCCAAATAGCCGAACATCAGCTGGGAAGACTGCAGCTGCCCTGGAGTTTCTGTTTCGGCTTCGCCGTCGTGGCCGCTGGAAGGGTGCGGGCTCCCGGCATCAGGGGTGGAAGAAGGGGGATCAGCTGCCGTGGCGGGAGGTTTATCGTTGATTCCTTCCGTGGAATTCACGGTTCCGGAAGGCATTGGGTCAGCCGGTGGTGTGGTATCCGCCGAAGGCTTGTGTCTTTCGCAGCCCGTGGCGATACAGATGGACAGCAGCAGGATGCCGGCGATTTTTTTCAAATTCAATCACTCCCTTTCCGAAGCTTGGTGTGCTGGATGTTTCATCCACGCGGTTTACAGATCGCATGGATTGTTTTAAAATAAAGACGATTACAAGTTGTATACAAGTATACTTGGAGGCAGAGGCAGGTTAGAGCAAAGCACAATCAAACTGGAAGCGTTTCTTTTTCGAAGAACCATAGGTCTTCGTGGTAAAAGACGCATTCCGGTTCTTCGTTGTTGCATGGTTCTTTTGAAAAAAGGAAAAAATCGGATTGCGGCACACGGCTGCCGGTCAAACGGTTGAGCGTTGAGTTCTGCGGCTGAGGCAGGCTTCCGGAGAGCTGGTCCCTCACCATGGATGCGGCGGTCGGTTGTATGATAGAATCGGTAGCGTACGTCATTGTACATACATTGATTTAGGAGAGTTGTCTCATGCTGCGTTATCCTTCATCCTGGCTGCAGGGTGTTTCCTTGGGAGAGTCGATTGCATCCGAGCTGAGGCTGCAGATTATCAGCGGCCGGATCAAGCCGGGTGAAATTATTTCAGAGAACCGGGTGGCCGCCGATTTCGGGACAAGCCGTTCCCCCGTCAGAGAAGCCTTGAAATCGCTCTCGAGCGAAGGGCTGATCCGGCTCGAACGGATGGGTGCCGTCGTCGTGGGACTGAGCCTGACCGATATTGTTGAATTGTACGATGTCCGCTTCCTGATCGAGAGCTTCGTTCAGCAGCGGCTGGCCAAGATGGACCGGGATCAGCTGCTGGTTACGCTGCGCCGGATCGTTGACCGGATGGAGCTTGCGGTAAAGCATCAGGACGCCGTCGAATTTTCGTATCAGGACTTGTCCTTTCACGAGGCGATTATTGCGGCAGCGGACCATAAGCGCATTTTGCATTTATGGAACAGCATCCGGCCGATCGTGATGACCGTCATGCTGATTACGACGGAAGAGATCTTTTCCAAAGGGGAAGCGAAGCTCGGGTCCGTGATCGGCAAGCATCAGAAAATTATGGACGGTCTGGCCTCCGGCGACGAGGACGAAATCCAGAAGCTTGTACAGGAGTATTTCGCCGATTCGCGCCAGACGCTGCACCGCAGCCTGACGGATTTTTAAAGCGCTTCGTCCGGCCTTTCATTCCTTTGTATGAACCAAAAGGGGCTGCTTGCGGGCAGCTTCCGCCTCATGTTGTCGACAAGTATGCAAGTATTTAAAATCAAAGCTTGGAATAATGGGTATCATATGTGAAAAACATCATGTACGAACAAAAGGAGGACAACCCATGTCCAGTATATTCGGTATGAGCCATAATTGGACGCTCATTGTGTGGACACTGATCGCCATTGCATTTCTTATTGTGTTTATTGCCAAATTCAAGTGGAATCCGTTTGTGACCTTGCTGTTGTCCGCCCTGCTGCTCGGATTCCTGACCGGTATGAAATCGATGGATATTATCGATTCCGTGACCAAGGGGCTTGGCGGCACGCTCGGAACAATTGCGATCGTCATCGGTCTCGGCACGATGCTGGGCAAAATGATGGCCGAATCCGGCGGCGCCGAGCAGATCGCCACAACCCTCGTGAACCGGTTCGGGGAGAAACGCGTTCACTGGGCGATGATGATCGTCGGCTTTATTGTAGGGATCCCGGTATTTTTTGAGGTCGGCGTCATTCTGCTGATCCCGATTATTTTTACGGTCGCCCGTAAAACGAAAATGTCACTGCTGCAAATCGGTATTCCGATTCTGGCCGGTCTGTCCACCGTACACGGACTTGTGCCGCCTCACCCGGCACCGATGATCGCGATTGATGCCTATCAGGCGAATTTGGGGAAAACGATTTTGTACTCCCTGATTGTCGGCATTCCGACAGCGATCGTGGCCGGACCGCTCTTTGGTAAATGGATCGGCAGACGCATCCAGGTCGAGCCGCCTGCTGAGCTGGCGGAGCAGTTCTCCAGCAGCAGCACGCGCAAGCTTCCAGGCTTCGGCATTACGCTGCTGACGATTCTGATGCCGGTCATCCTGATGCTGATCGGTTCGATCGCCTCGATCGTTGACCCGAATGCTTCGAGCGGCTTTACGCTGTTCTGCGAATTTATCGGTAACGAAATTATTGCGCTTCTGATTTCGGTCGTGTTTTCTTTCTTCTCCCTAGGCTTCGCCAGAGGATTTACGAAAGAACAAATATCCAAGTTTACGAGCGAATGTCTGGCACCGACAGCCACGATCATTCTGATCATCGGCGGCGGCGGGGCGTTCAAGCAGGTGCTCATTAACAGTGGCGTAGGTGACGCTATTGCCCAAATCGCAACTTCGGCCCACATCAACATTATTTTGTTTGCATGGTTCGTGGCCGCACTCATCCGTGTTGCAACCGGTTCCGCCACCGTGGCCATGACCACGACTGCGGGGATCGTCGCACCGGTGCTTGCCTTGAACCCGGCAGCCAATGTCGAGCTCGTCGTGCTGGCGACCGGAGCAGGCTCGCTCGTCCTGTCGCATGTCAACGACGCCGGCTTCTGGATGGTCAAGGAATTCTTTAACATGTCCGTCCCGCAGACGCTGAAATCCTGGACCGTCATGGAAACGCTGTTGTCGGTCGTAGCATTGATTATCATCCTGGTGCTCAGTCTGGTAGTATAAGGATATGTCTAGTGAAGAAGAAAGAAGGTTGAAACATGAGCAGTAATATGATGATCGGAATCGATATTGGAACGACGAGCACCAAGGCCGTTCTGTTCGAAGAAAACGGAAAGGTTGTGGCCAAGGGAAGTGAAGGCTATCCGCTGCTGACACCGACATCGTCCATCGCCGAGCAGGATCCGGATCTGATATTTACAGCCGTGATCCATTCGGTCAAGCAGGTGATGGATACAAGCGGAATCCGCCCGGAGCAGGTGATGTTCGTCTCGTTCAGCTCGGCCATGCACAGCGTCATTCCGGTCGGCCAGGACGGGAAGCCGCTGATGAACTGCATTACATGGGCGGATAACCGCAGCGCGAAATGGTCCGAAGTGTTGAAGAACGACATGAACGGACATGAAATTTATCTGCGCACAGGTACGCCGATCCATCCGATGTCCCCGCTGACCAAATTGATGTGGCTGCGTCATGACAATCCGGACATTTTCGAAAAGACGTCCAAGTTTATCTCCATTAAGGAGTACGTATTCGCCAAGTTGTTCAACCGGTACGTCGTCGACCATTCGATAGCCTCCTGCACGGGTCTTATGAACCTGAACAAGCTGGATTGGGATGAGGAGGCGCTGCAGGTTGCCGGCATTACGCCAAGCCAGCTGTCCGAGCTTGTTCCGACTACTTACCGCATGGATGGGCTGGATAAGACGTTTGCCGCCGAGATGGGGCTCGATCCATCCACGCCGTTTATCGTGGGCGCGAGCGACGGCGTGCTGTCCAATCTGGGCGTGAATGCGATCGAGCCTGGTGTCGTTGCCGCCACCATCGGTACCAGCGGAGCGATCCGCACCGTGGTCGATCATCCGGCGACCGATCCGAAGGGCCGCATTTTCTGCTACGCCCTGACGGAGAAGCTTTGGGTGATCGGCGGTCCCGTCAACAATGGCGGCATGCTGTTCCAATGGGTACACGACGAGCTTGCCGCATCCGAGATCGAGACTGCCAAGCGTCTCGGTATCGATTCGTACGACTTGCTGACGCGGATTGCGGAACAAGTGAATCCGGGATCCGACGGTCTGCTGTTCCACCCTTATTTGACCGGGGAGCGCGCACCGCTCTGGAATCCCGACGCCCGCGGATCGTTCTTCGGCCTGACGATGCACCACCGCAAGGAGCATATGATCCGCGCCGTCCTTGAAGGCGTCATTTTCAACTTATATACCGTACTGCTTGCGATGGAGGAACGCATCGGGCGTCCGGCCAAAATCCACGCGACCGGCGGATTTTCCCGTTCCCCGCTGTGGCGCCAAATGATGGCCGACATCTTCGATCAGGAAGTTGTCGTGCCGGAGAGCTTCGAGAGCTCCTGCCTGGGCGCCGTTGTGCTCGGCTTGTATGCCATGGGCAAAGTCGATTCGCTGAGCGTCGTCTCCGGCATGGTCGGATCAACGCATCAGCATACGCCGGTGAAGGAGAACGCACAGATTTACCATCAGCTGCTGCCGATCTTTATTAAAATTTCACGCAACCTGGAAGAGGAATATAAGGCGATCGCCGATTTTCAGCGCAGCCTATTCTAATCCAAAAGAATGCCTGTACAGCGTTTGAAACTGCTGTGCAGGCTTTTTTTTGAATAAATATAGTTTACATCAGAACATATATTCGCTAATCTGGATATGGGGGTATTTTCCATTATGATACCGCCTTTACAATGATCACAAGGGGATGTGTAACCATGGACCAACAAACGATGGGTATGCAGACAGAACCGAAGAAGCTGTTGGGGAAAACGATTCAAGTCAGGCTTGTCTCTGACCTGAAGCAATCGCAGTTATATTACCGGAATGGCCACAGCGACTTTATAACTAAGGAGGGACTTCATTCATGGCGTCGATGAATACAACGAATCATCAACCCGAAGGAATGAAAACAGTAAATCCCTATTTAATGGTGGAACAGGTGCAGCGTTTGGTTGAGTTCATAGAATCGGTGTTCAATGGAAAACTAAAGTATAAACTCGACAGACCGGATGGATCTGTGATGCATGCTGAGATTGCACTCGGGGATTCCGTTATTATGGCCGGTGAGCCCAATGCAGATTTTGGTGCTTTTCCAGCTTCGCTGTACGTGTATGTTGCCGACTGTGACAGTGTCTATGAGCGGGCCATTCGGAATGGAGCCGTATCGGTGATGGTTCCGGCCGATATGAAGCATGCCGGTGAGAGGTACGGCGGGGTTAAGGATCCCTTCGGAAACATCTGGTGGATTGCCACCCATGTTGAAGATTTGACCCCCGAGGAGCAGGCCAAGCGGATTCGGGAGATGTATAAATAACTGCTAGCCAGGTGTCAATGGACAGGGCGGTGTTTAGCAGCAGCAATAGTGGACAAACCAATGCTTTATTAAGAAACTCTCCGTATGGGGAGTTTTTTTGGTTCGGTCCGTATCAGCTTACCTTGACAAAGCCTGTTCTGAGGCGTGAAATCGCCTCATGCATACTGGCGGAGAATCTCCCGCGCCTGCTCACGAATCCCGTCTACAAGCTCGCGCGGCTCGATGACTTTAACGGCAGTACCCAGTTGAAAAAAGTAGCCGGTCACGAATTCCAGCTCGCGCGGATCGATGACACTTTCAATGTAACCTTCATCCGGGCTAACCTCCACGATATAAGGCTCCAGCCATGGCTGGCTGCGGCACTGTCTCAAGCCTTCACGGGTCAGCTCTACATATAAACGGACGGGCGACTCCGGCGTCAGTGCCGTGCTGCGATTGAGCCAGTCCGACAGTTCCATCTGTGGCTCAAACGCTTGCTCCGTTTGCTCCATGGACACGATCCGGTCTGTACGGAACAGCCGGATTTCGCCATGAGCCTGATCGAACGCTGGCATGTACCAGAAGCCCTCGCTGGCGTATATGCCGATCGGAGCCACTTCCCTCACTGTATTTTTCAGCTTCGACGCATATTCGATTTTAAGCAGCCGGTGCGCGGCGGCAGCCTCGATGATTTCCTTTAGAAATGGAGACGGGACGGTCCTTTTTTGATTCCAGAAGGTGATTACCGAATCCAGGCCGTCTATTTTTCTTTTCGTATCGTCAGGCAGGCTTGCGTACAGCTTGCGGGAGACGGAATCGATATGAATATCAAAAGGAAGCGATTGATAGTACTTCAATGCCTGAAAAGCAAAAAAGATAGCAAACGCTTCTTCCTCATTAAACATGATCGGCGGCAGTGTCCGGTTGGGGAGTACCCGGTAACCACCGCTTCTTCCTGGTTCCGTATAAAGCGGGACGCCCATATCGGCAATATCCGTAAGATAGCGGTGCGCCGTTCGGACAGAAATGCCAAATTCATTCGCGACATCCTGTGCGGTAAAACTGCGTTTGGCATTGACATACAGGATTAAATCAAACAGTAATTTGGCTTTGCTCACAAAAGCTCCTCCTCTTCATTTAACCATGACAGTTTATGGCATGGTTTTAGCATATACTATTTTATACAAATCGCAAGAGGAGGAATCCACATGATCAAAGAAGAAGATGACATTCGCGTCGTCGGCGGAAGAGAAAAAAATCTGAAGGGAGTTCATGTGACGATCCCCAAAAAGCAGATTACGGTATTTGTAGGCGTATCCGGCTCCGGCAAATCGGCGCTTGTTTTCGATACGATCGCAGCGGAGTCACAGCGGCAATTCAACGAATCGTACTCCAGCTTCATCCGCAACCGGCTCCCTCATTATGGGCAACCGGAGGTGGATGCCATTGAGCATTTGCCGGCGGTGATCGTCATGAATCAAAAAAGGATCGGCGGGAATGCGAGATCTACCGTCGGCACCGTCACGGATATTTATGCGCTGCTGCGGCTGTTGTTTTCCCGGATCGGCACTCCTTTCGTTGGATATTCCGACGTGTTTTCCTTTAACAACCCCCAGGGCATGTGCCCGGACTGTGAAGGCTTAGGGAAAGTGAAAGACATCAACGTCGACCGGTTGATCGATAGGGAAAAATCGCTTAACGAGGGGGCTATTCTGTTCCCGACCTTCATGCCCGGCGACGTCAGGTGGAAAAGGTATGTCTGTACCGGCCTGTTCGATAACGACAAAAAGCTGAAGGATTATACGGATGAGGAGATGGATACGCTGCTCCATAAAAGCGGGTTCAAGCCGCCAAATCCAACGGAGGGGTGGCCGCCGACGTCTCTATATGAAGGGGTCATTCCGCGCATTAAACGTACTTATCTATATAAGGATTCGAGAGATGCGAAAAGATATCAGGAGGCGATCGACCGCATCGTAAGCGAGAAGCTGTGCACTTCATGCCGCGGCGGCCGCCTGAACCCACGCGTGTTGTCCTGCAAAATTAACGGAAAAAGCATTGCCGACTGTGCGGCTATGCAGGTTAGCGAGCTTATCAGGTTTATACGTTCCATCCGCGAGCCTGAAGTACAGACGGTGACGGACGAAATCGTCAAGCGCCTTGGCAATTTGCTGGCGGTAGGCCTTGGCTATTTAAGCATGAATCGCGAAACGCCCAGCCTGTCGGGCGGTGAATCGCAGCGGATCAAGATGGTGCGTCAGCTCGGCAGCAGCTTATCCGATTTGCTGTATATTTTTGACGAGCCCAGCATTGGACTCCATCCGCATGATGTCAACACCATCAACCGATTGCTTATGCAGCTGCGGGATAAAGGCAACACCGTTCTAATTGTCGAGCATGATCCGGATGTGATCCAGATTGCTGACTATATTGTTGAAATGGGGCCGCGTGCCGGAACCTACGGTGGAGAGGTCGTATTTCAGGGGAGCTATCATGAGCTGCTGTCATCCCCGACCTTAACTGCCGGGTACTTAAACCGTAACCTCGACTTCAAAAGGGAGGTCAGGAAGCCTGGCGGTTGGCTCGCCATCGAGCATGCGACGATGAATAATCTCAAAGATGTTAGCGTTCGAATTCCGGCCGGTGTGATGACCGTTGTTACCGGAGTAGCGGGATCCGGAAAAAGCACGCTGATCCGTCAGGTTCTTCCGAGGTACTACCCCGAGGCGATTTTCATTGACCAAGGCGCGATCCACGCCTCCAACCGGTCCAATTTGGCCACCTATACGGACATCTTCGACACGATCCGAACTTTGTTCGCCAAGGAAAACCGCGTTAACGCTTCGCTGTTCAGCTTCAATTCCGAAGGGGCTTGTCCCCACTGTAAGGGCTTGGGGATCATATCTACCGATCTCGCCTTTATGGATACGGTCTCCAGCATCTGCGAAGCTTGCGAAGGAAAGCGTTATACAGAACAGGTACTGTCCTATCGGTTCCGCGGGAAAAGCATCAGCGACGTTCTGGCCATGACCGTGGAGGATGCGCTCAACGTGTTTCATGAAGAAGAAATTGAGACGCCGCTCAAACGACTAAAGGAAGTAGGCCTCGGTTATTTGACGTTAGGACAACCTCTGAGTACGTTATCAGGGGGTGAACTGCAGCGGGCCAAGCTGGCCGCGGAGCTGGAGGGAGAAGGGACCCTGTATGTCCTGGACGAGCCGACCACCGGACTGCATATGTCTGATGTCGAGCTCCTGATCGGCCTCATGAACCGCCTCGTGGAGCGGGGCAGCACCTTGATCGTGATCGAGCACAATTTGCAGGTGATCCGTCAGGCTGACTGGATGATCGACCTCGGCCCTGGGGCCGGAGAAGAAGGCGGCCAAGTGATGTTTGAAGGCATACCGAAGGATAACATCGATTGCAGCGCCTCGATCACTGGAAGGTATTTAGGGCTTTAGCGAGGATGATTGGTTCAAAGGACGTTTGTTTCAAATGTACCGGAGAAAATTTACGGTGTAAGGGGATCCCGACGATTCTACGAATTGTCGGGATTTTTTTTGTTGAAGAAGTATGAGCACAGAGATAGAGGCTTCCTCATGTAAAAGAAACTTTCGATAGAACAGGATCAGGCTTCTTCTAAGCACGCTGATAGTCCTTTTTTCTTTAGGTCTGTTTCTTCTGTAACAGTTGCACCCGGAGGAAAAGGGGATTGAGGCGTAAAGTTTACGTGCCGCCTTTGAATTCGTGTTGTGACCACCTAATAAAATCCCAAACAACACGAATTCAACAGCGGCTGAAGCCCAATGCCCGTTCCTCCCACGCGCCAAAAGTCGAAGTCCAGGCATCTCCACATCACAGGTCAACCCCAACCGAATTCAACAGCGGCTGAAGCCCAATGCCCGTTCCTCCCACGCGCCAAAAGTCGAAGTCCAGGTATATTCATCCCCGCCTCGTCCATCCTAAGTCCATGCGTTTCCCCTCAAAATTGGGTATATACATTCCAAGAGATTATTCATCCGTTAAACATAAAGGAGGTGCTCCTTATCCTGGCCGCTCACCGCCGCCCAAGGCGCAGGGTAAGGAAATGCTGTGGAAATTGTGAAAATCATATTCGTTGTTCTGCTCATCGCATTAACCGCGTTCTTCGTCGCCTCCGAATATTCGGTGATCCGGGTCAGAGTGTCCCGCATTAACCAATTGGTGACCGAAGGCAATAAAAATGCCCGCGCGGTCAAACATATCATTTCCCGCCTGGACGAGTTTCTGTCCGCCTGCCAGCTCGGAACGACGTTGACCTCGATGGCTCTCGGCTGGCTGGGGGAATCCACCGTGGAGCGAATGATCCATCCGCTGTTTGAGCTCATGCATACACCCGAGTCGGTGGAGAGCATCGTGTCGTTCATTATCGCCTTTTTGATCCTGACCTACTTTGAAGTCGTGATCGGGGAACTCGTGCCGAAAAGCTTTGCGATCCAGATCGCTGAACCGATGGCATTGTTTTTCGCCCGTCCGCTGATTATTTTTTACAAAATCACGTATCCCTTCAACTGGATATTGAGCCGTTCCTCGCGCGTCATTACCGGCATCTTCGGGGTTAAGCCCATATCGGAGGAAGACGCCGCGTTAAGCGAAGCTGAGCTCCGTTTTGCGCTCACCGAAGGGTATCGCAGCGGCGAAATTACGCCGACCGAGTACCGCTATCTCAACAACGTCTTTGATTTCGATGAACGGGACGCACGGGAAATCATGGTGCCGCGGACTTCCATCCGTTACGTCTCCCACGATGCGACGGTACGGGATGTACTGAATGTCATCGAGAGCAAAACGTTCAATTACCTGCCGGTTGCGGTAGATGGCGATAAGGACCGCGTAACCGGGATTATCCACGTCAAAGAAATGCTGCACCAAGTCGTCCGGCGCGTAACCGGCGAAGACGAGAAGATCACGCCTTTTATCCGTCCGGTTCTGCAGGTGATAGAAACCGTTCAGGCGAGAGATCTGCTGGCTCAGATGCAGAAGGCGGGCATCAATATGGCGGTGCTGATGGACGAGTACGGGGGAACGTCGGGTCTGGTCACGATGGAGGATATTCTGGAGGAGATTGTGGGAGATATTCCTTCGGGTTCCGGCGGCCCGCAGCCAGCGGGATCTCTGCTGATCACGAAGCTGGAGGATAACCGCTACCGTTTTCAGCCGCAAGCGCTCATCCATGACGTGAACAAAAAGCTGGGGACCAATATCCCGGCGGGGGATGAAGTGTACACGATCGGCGGCTGGCTGCTGTCGCAAAAGTTCGATCTTGCCGAGGGGGATGTCATCCGGCAGGACGACTGCGAATTTGCCATTCGGCGCATGGAAGGGCCGATGATCCGGGAGATCGAGGTCGTTAAGCACGAACCCGAGCCGGAGCTGCCGGAAGCAGGGGAGGACTAACGGTTTGAGTTTAGGAGCTCTATACAGTGGTGAGTGGTGAGCTTGGGAGTGACGAAGACAAACGTAAGAGGGCCTTTCGGGACAGCCGTGGGCCCTTTTCTTGTGGTTGTATCACGTGCTCTGCGGAATATTTATGGTAAGGAGGGTGGGATGTAAGGAATTTGGCGCGTGTATCGCGAACGAATAAAATTGATTTTTCAAATGACCGTTTCAATTAAAATTGGGGGAACGAACATGGTACGCAAAGCTTTAACCGTAGTGACGGCACTTGGCGTGTTTATGGCTGCCGCTCTGCCGACAGGTGCACTGGCCAAAACCGTTGATGATTTCACCGATCTGCAGGGAGTGGACATCACGACCAAAGCAAAACTGGAAACCTTGATCCAGGCAGGCGTTTTTCAGGGGGTCTCCGAGGACCGTTTTGGACTTAATGACACACTTACACGGGCCCAGTTCGCTAAGGTGCTGGCGCTTATTTTGAATCTAAAGGTCGATTCCAGCATAACAAAATCCTCGTTTAAGGACGTTAAGGCCGATGATCCGGGAAACGGATACGCACTGCCTTACATCGAAGCTCTCAAGCAGGCGGGGATTACCACGGGGAACGCCGACGGAATGTATAATCCGGCAGGGAATGTGACGAAGGAGCAACTGGCCGCTTTTCTGATCCGGGGATTGGGGAAAGAAGGGGAAGCCAAATCAACGCCTGGTGTTTCGAGTGATACGGTATCCGATTGGGCTGCAAATTATGTAGCCTTGGCTCTTCAGCTTAAATTGCTGGATGGATCTGTAAACGACTTTAAAGGTTCTGCAAGCCGCGATGACCTGATTGACGGTTTGTCCAATAGCGGAACATATCACTATGGCAATAATCAACCGTTTCGAGTCTACGGCGTTGAGCAGACGGGGGCGAGCCGCCTTCAGGTAAATCTCAGCCGTTACAGATCAAATGAAGAGCTGTCCTTTAAAGTCGTCAGTAAAAAGTATGGCGAAGTAACCGTTAAGGCGGTGGAATGGAGCGGGACAAAAGCGACCCTCATCTTGGACCGCAAGCTGGAAGAGGACTCATATGACATCACATTGACCGGAACTGGGCCGATCGATGAGAAGTATACGCAGGGTTCAACATCTACCCATACGGAGAAGCTTACCAGCATCAAATTTACCGATCCCAGCGATACGGTTGCCTGGGTCAAAGAGATTCCTGTTCATTTTGCTCCGTTAAACCAATTTGGTGAATCTATGAATCTGACCGCCGACGATTTTGACATTTCTTCCTCCGAAGTTTTGACGACCGTCAAAGGGGAGCCCGCCGTACTGGTCCACATGAACAACTCAGCCATGAGAAGAGGTGACCGGTTTACCGTTTCCATCATGGAACCGAATGGAGGGGTGGCAGTGACCCGCATCTTTTCCATCGGAGATCCGGTGATCGTAGCAAAGCTGGAATCGAAAGGGATTACGGACGCCTCGGGCAAAGCAACCGACTCGCTCATGAGCGGGGAGCAGGCGTATTGGAACTTTACGGCATACAATCAGTATGGCGACCAAATCCGTGACCTAGAAACTCTAACAAAATATATTAGCGTCATTTCAGATAAAAGTCAGTTGAAGTTTGGCGGCATATCGGTATCTTCAGGTAATTCGGCTCAAACCTATGCCCGGCTCGTCGCAGATACTTCGTCAGAAATTCAGGTGAAGGCAACGCTAAGCGCCGCCAGTACGGGAGGTACGTTCCAATCCACGCTTACGCTGAAGCCGAAGCCTGTCGTAGAGCCTGCGCCGGTATATTCGCCTCCGGCCAGCACGCCTTCGCCCGACCCTGAACCGCCGGTAGAGGAGAATCCCGCAGCAGTAGTGGAGGAGATTGGGCTTGCGGGTTTGACTTCCGAATCAGTAAATGTCCAGCCGATGACGAAGAATGCCAAGAAGCTGTACTACGCAGTCATTCCGTCGGCGGATGCGACTGCTGAGCTGACGGCTGAAGAGGTAAAGAACTATAAGGCAGCCCACCCTGCATCGATTAGTGGAACCGTGGATGTAACATCAACCTCTGTGAACACGAAAACAACCATTTCGCTGAGCAACCTTTCCCCTAAGACCAAGTACAAAGTATTTGTTGTGTCGGAGAATGGAGAGGGGCTTTTATCCGAAGTGAAGACGGCGGAGATGGAGACGAGGTTTAAAGTAGATATCCATTTCCTAAATGTTGAAAGAGACGTTGGAGACAACAGTGCAAAAATTAATGCCGTCGTTATTTATCCAGATGATTCCGTTTTGTCCCCGGGTGAGGAGATTCCCACCATAAAGGAAACGGAAATATTCTATACATTAGATAAATCAAAAGACTTAAGCATTGATGATGTGCTTTTACGTGGAGGATTAGATCAACCGACACTTGGTTCCGGGAAAAAGATATCCAGCGGTGGTATGGACAATATTAATATAGATTCGATTCCTTTGGAAAGCGGGGAATATACGTTCTACGTCGTTGCCAAACAAGGAAATTTCTACTCCGAGGTTGAAACGCGTACATTCCAATGGCAGGAGGATTCTGTCCCACCGGTTATACCTTAATTAAAGTTAAGAGCACCCAAACTCATTTGGGTGCTCTTTTTATAGCCCATATTCATTTGCTTATTCCCCGTACCATCTCCCCCAGCCGCTCATACGCGGCCGGACTTGCCGTATACACCATCAGCTGCAAATCCGGATTCCCCGAAGGCTGGAGGTTGATATACTCGAATTCCAGCAGGCCGATCCCGGCAACCTCCCACCGTTTGTAACAATCCGCTGCCTGGCTGATGTCCTGGCGGCCCCAGTAGAACCGGAACGGTTCACTCGTTTCCAGCAGCTCCTGGATAAGCGCCTGCACATCGGGATCTCCCGGGTAGCGGGCACAATCCGCCCGGAATCTTGCAATCATGACCTGCACCTTCTCATCCCGCTCCGCTTCGCTCATGCGCAGGGTGGATTCAGTCAGGAACCGTATCAGCCAGTTTGGCCTGGCGGTATGGTCCGTGAACACGGGCAGATCGAATACGAGCTCGGCGGCGTGGTTCCATACGAGCAGATCCCATTTTCGGTCTATGACCAGCGCCGGATTCGGGTCTAGGGACCGGACTGTTCTCTCCAGCCCGGCTGGCAGGAGCGGTGCTTTATTCGTTCCCGCGGAATCCTGCGCTTTGACAAGTCGATACAGATACTGCCGCTCATATTCATTCAGCTTCAATGCCCGGGCCAGGCTGTCCAGCACCTGGTTGGACGGATTGGTCTGCCTGCCCTGCTCGAGAGCGGTATACCATGATATACCGATATGCGCGAGCTGAGCCACTTCTTCGCGGCGGAGTCCCGGGGTCCGGCGCCTGCCCAGTGAGGGTAAACCCACATCCGATGGATGCAGCTGCTCCCGGCGTGCGCGCAAAAACGCGCCCAATGTGAACCCTCCCGATGCTTCATTCATGCAGCAAAACCTCCTTATCCTGACACTGCCAATGGTACGTTACGCACAGGAGGGCAGTGCTTTTTTGAATGATTCATAATGTTGGAGAACGACCTTCCGGATGCCTAGCTGGATGTATCGATCCGGGATAGAGCCCGGCGGTTTTACGACTGTAAGGAGGAATCAAGCATATGATCATGATTACCGGAGGGATGGGTTTCATCGGCCTCCATGCCGCCCGTGCGCTCCTTGATCTCGGCGAAGACATTATCATTACCCGTTATCGTGAGGATCGTCTGCCGTCTTTTCTTGTCCCCTATTTGAACAAAAGGCTGTTTATCGAGACGGTGGACGTGCTTCAACCAGAATCCCTGCTGGGAGCAGGAAAAAAGCACGCGGTCACCGGGCTTATGCATCTGGCGTCTCCCCGTATGAACGTGCCGCCCGCAGAGGGGACGCAGCAAACCGTGCAAAGCCTGCTCCATGTTCTGGAGTGCGGCAGCCGGTTAGAGGTGAGACGTGTCGTCCTTGCCAGTTCCATTGCGGTCTACGCGGGAGTGGAGATGCCGCTGTGGCGGGAGGAGGACACTTTGCCGGTACAGGCTCCCTATCCGATGACGGCGTACAAAAAAGTGACGGAGACGATAGGCGATTTTTATTCCCGGCAAGCCGGACTAGAGGTGGTCAGCGCTCGCTTTTCCGCCTTTGGCCCGCTGGCCCGCGGACTGTACTTCCTGCCGGCCCAGGCTGTCCACGCAGCCGTCAATGGCCTACCGCTGTCGTCTTATTTGCGGGGAGGACTGCTCCCCTACGAAGAAGAAGGCATGGATGTGGCCTATGTCACGGACACGGCTGAGGCGCTGGCCCGGCTGCAGACGGCCCCATCTCTGGCCCATTCCGTCTACAACATCGGAACCGGGCAGGTAACGACCCATAAACAGATGGTCGAAGCCATTCTGCGGGTCATACCGGACGCGAGACTGGAGCTGCGTTCCGGGAAGGGAGACGGACCGCAGTATCCTGCCATGGACATTTCCCGGATTTATGAGGAGCTTGGATGGCAGCCCAGGTATACCCTGGACCTTGCGATTGCCGAATATGCAACTTGGTTAAGGGATGGTAACCCTTTTTAATCCCATAGATGTATCTATATTATATCGACGCAAAGGAATCATGACATGAAAATTTTGATAACGGGAGCAACCGGCCGCGTTGGGAGGCGCCTGGTGCCGCGGCTGTTGGATCAAGCCTATTCCGTCAGTGTACCGTGCGCCGAATGAAGGGGCCCTTTAGTGCATGCCCGCTTCCCCATCCCCTCGGCTTGCAATCCTCTTTTTTTGCCTATACAATAAAATTGTATTGTTGTTGGAGAAATTAACCTCCATTATTTATGATTTGGGAATTTATCTCCTAAAATGAATGCAGGTTAATAACCGCGAACCGGCTTAAAAGAGGAAGGGGAAGATACAAGTGTCCATGGTGCAGGAAATGGGAAAGACCCTGCTGAGCATCCGCAGCCATCTGAACGGACTGACGAAAACCGAGCAGAAGGTGGCCCAATACATTTTGGAGCATGCCCAGGATATTATCTATGAATCGGTGACAGAGCTCGCCGAGAAGGCGGATGTCGGGGAAACGACGGTGCTCCGCTTCTGCCGCAAGCTGAAGTTTCAGGGCTTTCAGGACTTCAAGCTGTCTTTGGCGCAGGATCTGGTGAAGCCGACGGACCATATTCATAAAGAGATTTCCGAGGATGACGACGCGGTCACGCTCAGCCAGAAAATTATCGGTACGCACATCCAGACCCTCGACCAGACGCGCGAGCTAATCAATGGGGAGCAGCTGAGCAAAGCGATTGAGTGCCTGCTAAGCGCATCGTCCATCCACTTTTTTGGAGTGGGGTCCTCGGGCCTGACGGCGATGCAGGGCGCTCACAGCTTTGCCCGGATCGGCAAGCGGAGTACGGCGGTCGCGGATACCCATTTTCAGGCGATGGGCGCTTCGCTTATGACGAGCAGCGACGTAGCCGTAGGCTTGTCCATCTCGGGCAGCACCAAGGATACGATCGACAATCTGAATTTGGCGAAAAAGGCGGGTGCCCGCATTATTGCGATTACGAGCAACGCCCGTTCCCCGATTACGAAGGTGGCGGACATCGTGCTGATTATGGTAGGCCGGGAGAATCCGCTTCAGGGAAGCTCTTTGTCGGCGAAAATGTCCCAGCTGGCCGTCATCGACATGCTGAACGTCGCCGTATCTTTGCGGATGAAGGATGAAGCGCTGAAGTACCGGGAGATCACGGCCAAAGCGACATCGGATAAATTGTACTAACCGGAAATAAAGGAGGGGATGAGGATGCCCGAGGTACCAGATCATCTCGATGATGGCTTGTCCATCCTGTTTATCGGCTTTAATCCCAGCCTGCAGTCCGGAGAAACCGGGCACCATTACGCTAACCCGCGGAACAATTTTTACCGTATTTTGCACCGCTCAGGGCTGACGCCGAGACTGTACGATGCTTCGGAGGACCAGGACCTTCTGAAGCTCGGCTACGGTTTCACGAATATTGTGGCAAGACCAACCCGGGGCGTGGACGATATCGAGCGGCAGGAGTACGCGGAGGGAAGGGAGATTCTCCGGAGAAAACTGCGGCAGTACCTGCCGCGGATCGCCTGTTTTGTCGGCAAAGGCGTGTACACGGAATACAGCCGGCGCTCCAAAGTGGATTGGGGATTTCAGCCGGACCCCGTCATCCCGGAAATCCATGAGTTTGTGGCCCCCAGCTCAAGCGGGCTCGTGCGGATGCCGATGGAGGAGATCGTCGGAATCTACCGCCGGCTGGCGGAGTTTATAGAGAAGCAGGGATCCTGACTTGCACCGGCCCATCGAAGCAGGCGAAGCTCATTGGAAGCCCGGCTTTTTTGCGTTCAAAACCTGCGGGTAACGAGACAGAAGGACACAGATAGTTCCCATTGTCCTTTCAGCTACATATAAGTAGAATAAGGTGCTGAGCGTGAAGACCGCCGGCACAGCCTTTACAGCGTGACACCTCAGATAATGGAGGATTTCCAATATGTCCAAAAGGAACCTCACCAAAAGGAATGACACCAAAAGAAATGACGCCAAAAGAAAGCTTCGTCCGAAAAAGAGGCGCCGGCAGTCCGCAGAAGATCAAAAACTGAACCAACTCGCGTATACCTCGTCATTTATTGTTATCATTGCTTTAATTATAAAATTGATCAATATCGCGTTCTACAGTTAAAGGTCGTTTGTCCTCCGTACTTAAATTCACTAATTTACTAAACGAATTGAAGCGATGCCGAATTAATGATACGCTCGAGTGGGGTAATCGTGGAGCAGCTCTGTGATGAAGCTTTTTTGCGGGGCTGCTTGCGGTATTGCCGTAAATGATCTGACTCTAGCACAAAATCGCATCATTAGAAGACGTCGTGTTCGAAATGGCCTGAAAGGAGAACGCATAAACCTTGAAGATTATTCTTGTTGATGACGAATATCTTGCTTTGAAGAAAATGGAACGGCTCCTGCAGTCGCTGGAAGGCGTAAATCTGGAGCCGCTGACTGTTCGAGCCTTCCAAAGCCCTCTTCAAGCGCTGGATGCAGCGGCGGAGGACGCCCCGGACCTTGCCTTCCTGGATATCGATATGCCGGAAATGACGGGTTTTGAACTGGCTGACCGCCTGCTCGGGATGTATCCCGGTCTGGAGGTAGTGTTTGTAACCGCCTATCAGGAGTTTGCTATAAAAGCTTTTGAGATTAACGCGCTGGACTATTTGCTCAAACCGATTCATCCCGATCGACTGGCTGTCACGATGAAACGGGTGGCTTCCTCACCGCCGGCGGGTGCCCCTTCAGAAGAGGAGGGCCGATCCGAAAATCATATGATGCTTTGCTGCCTGAAAAACCTGCACTTTCGATCCGCCGACGGCAAGCCCCAGTCTTTTTCATGGAGAACCCTGAAGGCACCGGAACTGTTTGCGTATCTGATCTATTACCGGAATAAAACCGTAAGCAAGCAAACCCTGATCGACCTGTTATGGCCGGATTTTAACCTGAAGAGAGCGACAACCCAGCTTCACACGGCCATTTATCAAATTAGGAAAACAATTAAAACGAGCGGCATGGATCTACATATCAAGTTTCAGGATGAAGGGTACCGGCTTGAATTCGGAAATGTGACGCTGGATATCGAGGAATGGGAAAAAGATCTGCGCAATGCCCCGCCAGTGGCGCCTGAAAGCCTACCGGAGCATATCGCCATCATGGATAAGTACCCTGGAGATTTTCTGGATGAACACGGGTACGGGTGGGCAGAGCCCGAACAGGAGCGCACCCGGCTGCTCTGGTTTGACCATGCGAAGAGAATCGCCGAATGCTGTGCTGGTCTTGAACAGCATGCGGAAGCTATCGGATTGTATCAGGAAATGATCCGAAAAATGCCTTACAGGGAAGAGGGATACGAAGGATTAATGAAGCTGTATGCCTCCCTCAATCAACGGGTCGGAGTCCGCCGGCTGTACCAGCAGATGACATCGGTTTTCTTGGAAGACTACGATATGGTTCCCAGTAAAGAGATCTCAGCCTGGTTCGAGGCGTGGGAGAAGGAACGCGTGTATGAGAAGGAAGAAGCAGACGTCCAATAAAGAGCGTTTAAGCGTGAACTTCCGCTGTTAAGGGAAATGCTTTGCAGGCTCTTGTTTTTTGGAAGCTATGTCTACGATCTTGTATAATACTTGTTCTTTTATGAGAATCTCCTTGATTTCTGCGTCGGACATTGTACTATATTTGAGCAACGTTTCCTTGAGAATGCGCGTAACTTCCATGGATCCTCCTCAAATATCTTTATCTCTGACGTATCGGTCCCAAATCTCGGGTTCCACGATATAAAGTATATGTTTGTATTATACAAAGTAGAAATGAACTTTATCTGAATATAGCATGGGAATGAAGAAGAAAACGGGTGCTGGAATAAGCATCCGTTTGTTTTTTTAGAAAAGCCT
Organism: Paenibacillus sp. VMFN-D1; assembly: GCF_003386155.1. NCBI lineage: Bacteria > Bacillati > Bacillota > Bacilli > Caryophanales > Paenibacillaceae > Paenibacillus > Paenibacillus sp. VMFN-D1. Next base: position 119,983 of record NZ_QRDU01000006.1, read on the forward strand.
AAGTGTGTTAAAGGTCTGTTTTTTGTCCATATTCAGAATTTATCCAGTCCGTTATGGTTTAATCGGAGTATGCTGGGTATCAGTATATTAATGCCTGATCCGCCGTCTCTGCGGCGAGAAGACAAATAAAAGGTTATGTGGTGATCATATGAAACTATCCGACAAACAAATGGAAGCCCTAAGCATGGCTCAAAAACATGGCGGGCGGCTGCAACGCTGGAAGCATGGCGGGTATTGGACTTATGAGAGGGAGCCGGATGACTCCCGGAACCTATCGAAGCCGGGGTGGTATTGTACGACCAATACCGTTTTTGCGCTCGTTCGGCGGGGGCTTGTGAAGATGGACCACTGGGAGAGCTGCACGCTTACACCGGAACCGAAACGCGTCTTATTTGCAGGGATGGTCTGGGAAGAGAAATCCGGGAAGAAAAGCGGGTGACCACCGATTAAGATCAAACTATGGGCAGGCATCTTGATTGCTCTGGGCGCAGCCTTGCTCGCATTCAAGAAGAAACACGCAGCCCAAAAGCAGTTGTAGTATAAGGCAAGTAGGGTAAAGTAAGCAGGATCAAAGCAATGTAAACGAAGTAGTATAAAGCAAGCAGCCTGCCGCATAAAACGGCAGGCTGCTTTTTCATCCATGAATCCAGCGGAGCGGACGGGTCGATTCCGGAGAAACGGAGTGGTCGCCTTTGTCAGCCCATGTTAACCTCAGAGTGGTCTATATCATCCAAAACATGGGCTGGCAACAGCGATCGGAGGAATGAGCCGTTTGCGCAGTGGACTTACAGATGTTGCAGTTCTTTAGTGAACTTGAGTTCGACATTGTTCTTGATCTTATCGATTCTGATCTTCACGACTTTCCTGCTCTTTCTGGGCCAACAGGCTGCGCAGCTTCATTCCCAAGCTCACATCGTTCCGCTCTGAGAGGCGCCGCGGTTGTTCCGGGCCTTCCATTTGGATTCCCCGACAAGATAGACGCCGAGCGGCGTATGCATGAGGAGCCAAGTGATCAGCCAGGATGCGGCCAGCGCAGCAGCCCCGCCTGCCCAGGTGAGCAGGTGATAGGCGATCGGGCCGCTCGTCATCACAAAATGCCGCCACAAAATCAGGAAGTAGGGATGTATAAAGTAAATGCCGAAGGCGCAGGATCCGAGAGAAAACAGTACTTTTTGAAGTCGAGGTTTCCCTTCCAGGATTCGAACGAACAGCACCAAAAATACACACGCAATGCTGCAGTAGGCGTAATCCGTTATAAAGTTGATGTTGGATAGAAAAGGCTGGCGAATCCAATGGGGGCTAGCCAGCTGCAGCCATTTTTGCACGATAAAGAGCATTGCGGATCCCAGAAACAGAGCCGTCCACCGGTAGTTCCATTTCGGCGTTTCATCAGAAGACAAGCCCTTTAACCGTTCGGCCATGTAGGCACCCAAAAAGAAATAAACGAAGTAGGTCATCACGAAGGTCCCGGTTTTATGCATATGGAGCACGTAATAATTCAGCAGATAGAAGGCGATTTGCAGCACAGCCCCCACGAGTATGGGATGCCGCCGGACCTGTCCTATCTTTTGAAACAACAGCGATAATAGAGGAAACAGCACATAAAACTGGGCGATAATGATCATGAAATACAAATGGTCATAGCTGCCGCCAAGCGGCAAGCCTCTAAGAAACTTACGGAGACCGTCTGAGAATGAAATATGCTGGATATACGACAGATAAGTGGAGTAATACACGGACCAGAACAAGTAAGGCAGCAGAATCCGCTTTAAGCGTTTCCAATAAAAAAGCAGCCAGTTGCCCTGAACGCCGCCGTCATAGCGGTAGAACAGGACGAGCGAGCTCAAAAACAGAAACGCCGGTACGGCAAATTGAGAAGCCGCATTCAGGATAAAATAGAGCGGGTACACGGTGGAATCCATGGACAGAAAGGCTACCGGATAGGATGTCACATGGATGGTGACTACAGCCAGAATAGCAATGCCGCGCAAGAGATCCAAATAGGTGATCCTCTGTTTTTGGGCCAATACTTTGTTCGCCTCCATTGGAACGTTATCGTATGGCAACAATTGACGAGCCAATGGTTAGATTCGATTTAGCATAAAAACATTCCTTTTTTAACAGAAAAAAATAATACAATGAAAAAAGGCTTTCCTGACCCTTAGGATCAGAAAAGCCTTTGATTCATCTGAGCTCAAGCTGAGCTTCTTACCATCCCCACAGCATCGTGAAGAGCGTACCGAAGATCGTAACCAGTCCGACGAACAACGCATAAGCAATGTTGAAGTACAGCGACTTTTTGTTGTCGGTCTCGCCGATGTGCATGAACAGTACGAGCTGCAGCGACGCCTGGATGAGCGCACACACGATCAGGATCCAGAGTCCGGCGGTCGGGTTCAAATCCCAGAACACCACGCCCAGTCCAACCACTGAAAGGATCAGCGAGAAGATGTATCCGATCACGTGCCGTATTGGAAATAAACGTGCCATATTACATCAGTCCTTTCATGTAGACAAAGCTGAAGATGAAGATCCAGACAACGTCAAGGAAGTGCCAGTACAGTGAGAAGATGAACGATTTGTTCGCCGTCTCATCCGTAAAGCCTTGACGGCCGACCTGAATCAGAATGCCGGCGCCCCAGAGAATACCCATCGTCACGTGAAGACCGTGGGTACCGAGCAGGACGAACAAGCTGGACAGGAACGCGCTCGTTTGCAGCGTAGCGCCTTCGTGAACGTAGTTGACGAACTCGGTGATCTCAATGCCCAGGAAGCCGAGACCCATGAGCAGCGTGATGACGAAAAAGATCATCATCGGTTTCTTCAGACCGAGGCGCATGGCGTGAATGCCAAGGCCGCAGGTGAAACTACTGGTCAGGAGCAGGAATGTCTCCCAAATGACGCCGTTCAGTTCGAACAGCTCTTTCCCCGTCGGGCCGCTCCCCGTCCGGTTCCACAGCGTGAAATAGACGGCGAACAGTGTGGAGAAGAGGGCGATCTCTGCCCCGAGGAAGAGCCAGAACCCGAAGATCTTGTTGCTGTTCTCTTCCGTTCTATACTCAAGTGGCAGTGAATCATTTATTTTCATACGGAATCACCCCGCAATTTCTGTTCAGTGGCGGCAATTTCCTCAGGTGAAATGTGATAGCCATGATCGCGTTCGAAGGAACGCAGAGCCAGCATGACTACGACAGCGATACCCGCAATGATTGCAGGAATGAACCAGCTGAATACCAGGAAAAAGCCTAGGAAAAACATAATGACGCCGAGAATGAACGGTTGACCGCTGTTGTTAGGCATATGAATCGGTTCGTAAGGGCCTTCCTCGTAGAGAGGTACCCCGTTGACTTTGGCTTCCCACAGCGCATCCATGGATTTGACGTTAGGTACCTTGGCGAAGTTGTACACCGGCACAGGGCTTGGCGTACTCCATTCCAGCGTACGTGCATCCCATGGATCTCCGTTTTCGTCGCGAGGGCTGTAACGGAAGCTCCAGTAGAAGTTGTAGCACAGAACGACAAAGCCGATGGCCAGGATAAAGGCACCGATCGTAGCCACCATGTTCAGCGGGCCAAAGCCGGTGTCGGCCGAATACGTGTACATCCGGCGCGTCATGCCGCTCAGTCCAAGGAAGAACAGTGGCAGGAAGGCTGTGTTGAAGCCGACGACGATGAGCCAGAAGGCGGTCTTGCCGAGCTTCTCGTTCAGACGGAAACCGAAAATTTTCGGGAACCAGAAGTACATGCCTGCCAGAACCCCGAAGACGGTACCCGGAATCAACACATAGTGGAAGTGGGCAACCAGGAACATCGTGTTATGGTACTGGTAGTCCGCGCTGGCCATCGCCAGCATGACGCCGGTTACGCCGCCGATCGTAAAGATCGGAATAAAGGCCATCGCGTACAGCATCGGTGTCGTGAACGAGATTTTACCTTTCTGCAAGGTAAAGAGCCAGTTGAATATTTTGACGCCGGTCGGTACGGCAATCGCCATCGTCGTGATGGAGAAGAAGCCGTTGACCATAACGCCCGCGCCCATCGTATAGAAGTGGTGAGCCCATACGATAAAGGACAGGAGCGAGATGACCACCATACTGGCAACCATCGATTTATAACCGTACAAATTCTTTTTCGAGAACGTGGAAATAATATCACTGAATATACCGAAGGCCGGCAAAATAACGATATATACTTCAGGGTGTCCCCATACCCAGAACAGGTTGGCCCAGAGCATATCCATACCGCCGTTCGCCATCGTAAAGAACTGGCTGCCGAAGATGCGGTCGAACATCATCAGGGCAAGGGCAACGGTCAGAACCGGGAATGCGAACAGGATGATAACGTTCGTAATCAGGACGGACCAGGTAAACATCGGCATGCGCATCAGTTTCATGCCTGGCGCACGCATTTTCAGAATCGTTACGATAAAGTTGACACCGGTCATCAGCGTACCGATACCGGAAATCTGAAGAGCCAGAGAGTAGAAGTTGTTACCTACGGTCGGGCTGAACTCCAGGCTCGCCAGCGGGAAGTATGCGGTCCAGCCGGCATCCGGCGATCCCCCGATGACGAAGGAAATGTTGAACAGCATCGCTCCGAAGAAGAACATCCAGAAGCTGACGGCGTTCAGTCTAGGGAAAGCTACGTCGCGCGCCCCGATTTGCAGCGGAACGACAACGTTCATAAGTCCGATAACGAACGGCATCGCCATGAACAGGATCATGATAACGCCGTGCGTTGTAAAGATTTCGTTATAGTGCTGCGCATCCAGAAACTTCATTTCCGGAGCCGCGAGCTGCGTACGCATCAGCAGGGCGTCAACCCCGCCGCGGAACAGCATGATGAGTGCGGACAGGATGTACATGACCCCGATCCGCTTATGGTCAACCGTTGTGAGCCATTCGCGCCACAGATAGCCCCACTTTTTAAAATAGGTCAGGCCGATCAGGATGGCGAGGGAAACGACGACGATACTGACCATGGCAGCATAGATCATCGGCTCACCGGTAACAAAAAATTCGTCCCATTTCATGCAGGTAGGTCTCCTTTCCAGTAGATGTTAGTTTCCATGTTCCATGGACCCCATATCTTCCATATTGCTCATATCCGAATGATCCATCGTTTCCGAGCCGGAATCTTTGTCACTGCTGCCGCTGCCGTGATGTCCTTCGGACATATCCATTTCAGGCGGCGGGTTGAACCCGAGGTGCGTGGAAGAGAAGGATTCCCGTCCAACGTAGGAGGTTTTCAGCAGCGCGTTAAATTTGTCCTCAGTCAATTTAGGCGCGGTTTTCTTCACGTCGTCGACCCATTTGCTGAAGTCTCCGGCGCTCATGGACTGTACCTCAAACTCCATCTGTGCATAGCCTTTACCGGAGAAGTTGGAGTTACGTCCCATGAAGGAACCCGGTGTGTCGGCCAGCAGGTGAAGCGTGTTGACCATGTCGCTCATGGCGTACTTCTGTCCGCCAAGCTGCGGCACCCAGAAGCTCGTAATCGGTCCGTAAGAATACAGGCGGAACTCGATCGGGCGGTTTGTAGGAATATTCACATAGTTCACCGTTTCAACGCCTTCTTCAGGGTAACTGAAGTGCCATTTCCAGTTGGACGATGCGGCATAGATAACAAGCGGCTTCTGATCCTCGTAACCGGCAGGAACACTTTCCACCGCACTGGTCGTTTTGACCGTGACAACCGATAGAATGGCCACAATGATAACCGGAATCGCAATCCAGGTGAACTCGAGCCATTTGTTACCTTCTATATGAGGCGGGATATAATCGTCACTGGTTTTGCTTGCCCGGTATTTGGTCAGCATGATGATGTACAAGATGTAAACAACAATCAGGACGAAAGCCATCATCAGGATGGAGAAAATAATCGTGCTGGATTGCGTTTTTGCCTGCGGACCTTTCGGATCTAGTACGATGAGTGACGACGAGTCGCATCCGCTAAGCAGCAACATGATGGATACAAATAAACCAAAAAATAACCATCTTTTTTTCTTCACAGTGAGCTCCTTTCTAGCGTTACATGTAGCTGAATTGGTCTAAAAATAATGAACCTTATAGCCATAGCTTAGTAATCCGGGGGAACGAAAACAAATGCAACAAAAGTAATAAATGTAAATCATTTACAGATATTCTGTGAACATCTTCACATGATTTTTAAAAAAACCTCAAATTGTGCGAAAAATCACTGTAATCGCTGAAAATCGGGGATTTTCATTTTTGTTCAAAATTGCACAAGGCTTTGTCAATGTTGCCAGTTTCGTCACAATTGAAAGGGCTTATCATAAGCCGTTAACCGGATTTTTTCCTGCTGAAACAGCGGCTGAGGAGTCCCAAAAGCCCGCTGTATGGTACAATATGAGGGCTAATGCGGGCAGCAGCCAGCATGCGATCGTGGACAGGCAGTTGGGGGGAGAAAAAGAAAATGGGTAAACAAAGAGCGGTATTTTTTGACGTGGACGATACGCTGTATGACCATTTGGAACCGCTGAGGCAGGCGCTCGATCGCTTGATATCGCCGCCGGACGGCTTTCCTTATGAACAAGTATACCACCGGTTCCGGCACTACAGCGACTTGCTGTCGGCCCGGCATGGACATGTGAATGATCCGGCGAATGCGGGGGATCTGGAGGACATGCGCGAGCAGCGGATTCAGCTGGCCCTTGCGGAGTTCGGCATCGACGTGGACCGGGAGCAGGCGGCTGCGATTCAGGCGGCCTATTTGGAAGGGCAGTTCGACATTCGCCTGTTTCCCGGGGCGCAGGAGCTGATCCGGGAGCTGCAGGAGCGGGGCGATGTGGTCGGCGTGATCACCAATGGCCCGAAGGAACATCAAATGAACAAAGTCCGTGCGCTCGGACTGGACAAGCTTGTGGGCTTGGACCGGGTATTCGTATCCGGGGCAGTGGGCATCGACAAGCCGGATCCCCGGCTGTTCCGCCATGTCAATAAGGTAACGGCAACGGAGCCTGCGGCAAGCTGGTACATCGGCGACTCCTGGAACAACGACGTCATCGGCACGCTGGAGGCGGGGTGGACATCGGTCTGGTTTAACCATCGGAAGGTCGAGCCGTTTGCGACCGGACATCAGCCCCATCATATTCTGGGGGGCTATGGGGAGCTGAGATCCGTTCTGCTGGGCGGCTAGCGGGTGGTTGGCTGTTTTCATGAAAAAAAGGGTGCCAGCATCTATCGGGGATGTGCAGGCACCCTTTATTTTGGAAATCGACAAGCATGGCTGCCGTGCCATCGCTTTTGGAGTCAAGTAGAATAACTCTCGCGCAGCGCGGTCATTTCGATTTTATTCCGGCGGTAGCGGCGGAGTTCCCGCCGGAGGTCCCGGTGGGGCTTCGGGATCGGCCCCTTTGCGTTTGTACAAAATTCGGGAAACGGCGATCCCGGCGACGCCCAGTCCGATGAACAGAATCGCCCGCACGGCCAGCGACACGCCCGGCAGGTCGAAGAAAATGACCTTGAGCAGCGTGATCAGCAGGACGATCAGGCCGGCCAGGCGGACCATCGATTTACGCACCATGACGCCGTAAATAATAACGATGATCGCATAGAGCGCGTATTCGGCCGACAGGATCAAATGCTGCAGGTCGAACGACAGATTCCGCGTCAGAACCGAGGTTACTTCCGTCAGGAAGACGATGGACAGCAGCGCGGCGGACCACATCAGAATATCCGGTACTTTCCGCTGCCATTCTTCGGCGATATGTCTGCGGAGGACCGCCGACAAGCCTGCCAGGCTGGCCAGGAGCGCGATCCAGGACAGCGTTTCGATCGACAGGATCTCGTGAATGATCAGCTGCAGAATGCCGAGTCCCCCAAACAAATACAGGATGGCGGACGTGAGCTGCTGCATCCGGCTTCTCAGCAGGATGCCGAGGCCGAGCCCCAGGGACGCCTCGATCAGGACAGACAGCGGCAGTGCCTCCCGGCTGACGATTTCAACCAGCCAAAGGAGCCAGGCGCAGGTCGCGATCGCCATGTATTCGTGGGGAAGCCGGGCGCTCATCACCCGCCAGAGGGCGATCAGGCTGTAAATGACGGCCCAGATGATCAACATCATCGACTCGGGACCGGGGCCGCCCGCCTGATTGTACAAAGCGTAAATCCACAGCACGACCAGCCCGAAGCCGGTCATGAGCGATACCGTCTCGTCTACGCGGTGGCGGTACGGACGAACCAGCGAGAGGACGAGCAGCAGGGCGTGCTGCAGGAATACCGCGCCGAGGAAGACATGCCGGCTGCCTTCGAAATCGCCCGCCATATACAGAATCATCAGCGGCAGATGCAGCACGCCGATGGACACGAAGTAGGCGGCGCGGTAAGCATAACGGATCGACAGCGCCGTCATCGCCAGGGAAAAGACGAGCTCGAAACCTGCGGCGATCCAGGCGTTCGGCTCCGTGGATTTCACCAGGAACGGAATGAGATAACCGCCGACGGTCATGATAATCACGAGTGTCTGGGAGCGGCGCCTTACGGCGGTCCACACCCCCAGGGCGATGGACAAGATATATAATAGGAAAGCTAACCAGGACGGAATCAATTCATATAGATGATGTGCCGCAAAAAAGGTCAGCATGAGCACGGCGACGGAGCCGCCGAGCAGCACCTGCGCCAATCCTTCCCGCTGCGCCCGGACCTGCCGCTCCCCGAAAAAGTACATGGCGCCGGCGGCAACCAGACCGAGGAGGCAGCGTACCGGCTGCGTCAGATACCCCGCCGACACGGCGGCGATAAAGCCCCACAGGACGCCGAGCAGCAGCACGACGATAAACACGCGCGGCAGCCATACCCGGGCGATGGCATGCTCCCAGTCCACGGGCGACTTAGGCGGCTTGGGCGGCCGCTGGGCCTGCGGCCCGGCGGGACGGGGCTGGCCATAATACGGCCCTTGGCCCGGCTGGCCTTGGTGCGGGCCCGCCTGTGCCTGGTAACCTGCGGTTCCCGGCTGGCCCGGATACGGCCCCATGCCGGGACCCCCAGGGTACCCCGGCACTCCCGGCCGCCCAGGCATCGGCTGCTGGCCTGGATGCCCTTGGTAAGGCTGTGCCCCAGGCGGGTTCGGGTATGCAGCGCCCGGTGCCTGCGGCGCCGTGTAGGGAGCCTGAGGCGGAAACTGCGGCTGCACCGGCCGCTGGGCATGGGCTCCCGGATTCACCGGCTGCTGCCGAGGATCACCCATACCCGGCCTCTCCCGTCTAAGTTCGTTCAGCTCCAGCTCCATCGCTTTCATTTTCGCTTCGAGCTGCTCAATCCTTCTTTCCAAATCCAATAGCTGTTCACCCCTAAAAATTCCATAATTATGTATTTAACCGAGATGGTACTAATATAACACATCTCGGCTGGAACAAGAGCCATAATATGGGTGGACATGGGTAAACAGGACGGCATTCCACTAAGCTTAAGGCTTGGTGGCTTGGATGACGGCCGAAACAATGTAATCCTCAATATTTGATCCTTGGACCCAATCCTTAATAAAAGCTTTGGACTCATCCTTAGGTTCAACGCTAATGTTTGTAAACCCGCTTTGTCTAAGCATCGCTTCAATTTCGCTGACGGAAGAAGCCCCTGAAATGCAGCCAGAATACAACTCATCCAGGTCGTTTTTGATCTCAGGAGGTAAATCTGCTGTAGTAACGATATCCGAAATGGCCAGCCGGCCTCCGCTTTTTAGCACCCGAAAAGAATCGTGAAACACCTGCTGTTTATCTGGAGATAAATTGACCACGCAGTTCGAAATAATAGCATCAACCGTGTGATCGGCTACGGGAAGATGCTCAATTTCTCCCAGACGGAAATCGGTGTTCTTAAAATTGCCTTTCACTGCATTGCTGCGTGCACGGCTGACCATTTCGGGAGTCATGTCGACGCCGATGACTTTACCCGTATCTCCTACCTGGCGTGATGCCAGAAAACAGTCAAATCCGCCGCCGCTTCCCAAATCCAGCACGACTTCACCAGCCTTTAAAGAAGCAATCGCCTGCGGGTTACCGCATCCCAAACCAAGGTTTGCGCCTTCAGGAGCCGCATTTAATTCATCATCAGAGTAACCTAGTCGGCTCGAGATCGAATTAAAATCGGAAGGCGTGCTGCAGCAGCTGGCTTGACTGTTGTCCGGTTGGCAGCAAGATCCAGCATTCATCTCGGCAACGGCAATCTGTTTATATCGGCTACGCACGTTTTGGCGGATTTCATCATTCGTTAACTTTGACATGGATAACACTCCTTAGAATGGGTTTGGATTCGATCAATGGACAGCAGCACATCAGCAGCAAGCCTGAATGGGTGGAGAGCAGCAAGGAACTGTCTTCGCTTTACGGACAGAGTCCAGGAACTTATACCGCCCCCTTTTTGGTTTTTCCGTGGACCATTTCCAAGCTTGCCGGGCCGTTTTTTGCACTTGTTGTTCGTTCATTTTCATCAGGTACTCGGCGGTGTAAAAGTGATCGTACATCGAAGGACCTCCTTATATGGTTGTGTATGTTGAATGACCCGCTGCGGGAGCAGCAAAGCCATTTGACATCAGATCAAAGGATTGTACATGTTGAAAATTAATTGCAAATTGCAAGTATTGAAAGGTAAAAAAATTACCCTAGCATTGGCTTGCAGCAATATTCGGATTTGGCCATCGCTTCATTCATCAATTTTATGGAACGGAGAACGGTTTCTTTCTCAAACTCGGTCATAAAAGAAAATACATCATCCAGATAAGCGTTCATTTGATGGTCGATGGTGGCGGCGACGTATTTCCCTTCAACCGTTAGAGCGAGCGTTGAAACCCGGCGATCTGTAGGATCAGGCGTCTTTTTGATCAAGTTCATTTTGATCAGGGATTGTATTTGGCGGCTGAATGTTGTGATATCGGTGCCTAATGTTTCCGCGATCTGCTGGATCGAAGGATGATGCTGGCGGTCGACCTCAAACAAAATGTGGCTTTGAACCGGTGTGAGATCGTGCCCACCTACGGTACAGCAATTTTTATTGAGTAAACCAAAGCGGCGGGTCATGATCTGGAATAGTTCGCGAGTGCTTTCCATGGCGTTTTTTCACCTCGTGATTCATTTATACTGTATTTATTTGCAATGTGCAAATGTTTTTTTTGAGATAAAGATGCGTTTCTATGAATTTGATTTTTATTTCTCATCATCATATCATATAATCATTCGCTTATATATCACGAAAAGGAGGGACCCTTATGGAACAAATTCGCGAAATGGCGGATAAGCTAAAGCTGCTCAGCGATAACACCCGCCTTACCATATTATCCTTACTTAAGGACCGGGAATTTTGTGTTTGTGAGCTTGTTGAGATTCTGGAGGTCTCCCAGCCTGCGGTAAGCCAGCATTTAAGAAAGCTGAAATCTCAGGGACTGGTGAAGGAAAGTAAGCGTGGACAATGGGTGTACTACTCCTTAAATGTAAATGATAAACCGTATATCAAGGCTGTATTGGATCTCACGCCCGATTCCCTAACCATATTAACCGCATTAAACAAACAACATTTAACTTCCGTGTGCAAGTAAGTTTATTTGTTGATCATATAAGTACATAGTTATATAATGATTTGCGAATGTTTACAAACAAGATCAGCGACAGTTCGCACGGAGGTTTTAAATGGTAACCGTTGTATTGGCTTGCGTCATATTTTTGATCACATTAGTTCTCGTTATCTGGCAGCCCAAAAACCTGTCGATCGGGTGGTCAGCCTGCGGAGGCGCGGTTCTTGCTCTGCTGCTTGGGGTGGTCCGGTTTCAGGACGTTTGGGATGTCACACAAATCGTTTGGAATGCTACGCTCGCTTTTGTAGCCATTATCCTTATTTCGCTTATTCTGGACAGCATCGGATTTTTCGAGTGGGCTGCGCTTCATATGGCAAGGGCCGCCCGCGGCAGCGGTCTGCGGATGTTTATTTATGTCTCGTTCCTCGGTGCCATTGTGGCTGCATTTTTTGCAAATGACGGTGCTGCGCTGATCCTAACGCCGATTGTTCTCGCGATGATGCGGGCGCTCAGATTCGATGAAAAGAAGGTGTTCCCGTTCATTATCGCCAGCGGGTTTATTGCAGATACGACCTCACTGCCGCTGGTTGTCAGCAACCTCGTAAATATCGTGTCTGCTGACTTCTTCGGTATTTCCTTCATGGAATACGCCGGCCATATGATCATCCCGGATTTATTTGCTCTGGGAGCCAGCATCATCGTTCTCTACCTGTTCTTCCGAAAGAGCATCCCCGCGAAGTTTGATGCCGCCGATCTAAGGAACCCGGAGGATGCGATCAAGGATCCTGCAATGTTCAGATTATCCTGGGTTGTGCTTGCCATTCTGCTGGTTGGATATTTTGCGAGCGAATTTTTAAATATACCGGTATCCATCGTCGCTGGTGTCATCGCGATCTTCTTTTTGCTTATGGCAAGAAAAAGTCCAATCGTTCCGGTCAAGGATGTGGTTAAGGGGGCCCCGTGGGCGATCGTCTTTTTCTCCATTGGCATGTATGTGGTGGTGTATGGCTTGCGGAATGCCGGGCTGACGGACTTATTAGCTCAAGTCATTCAGTCGGCTGCTGATCAGGGATTGTTTGCGGCAACGATCTCGATGGGCTTTATATCTGCCGTGCTGTCATCTGTAATGAACAATTTGCCAACCGTCATGATTGATGCCCTGGCCATACAATCCACCCACACAACCGTTGCCATCAAAGAGGCTCTGGCGTATGCCAACGTCATCGGTTCCGACTTAGGTCCAAAGATGACCCCCATTGGATCACTTGCGACGCTTCTCTGGCTTCATGTGCTGTCCGCCAAAGGGGTCAAAATCTCCTGGGGGACGTATTTTAGAACCGGCATCATCCTGACAATTCCTACCCTTTTGATTACGCTGCTGGGCCTGTATTTGTGGTTAGCGATCTTATAATTTTCATATCAAGGAGACACGCCTATATGAACAAGAAAACAATTTACTTTTTGTGCACAGGCAATTCCTGCCGGAGTCAAATGGCTGAAGGCTGGGCGAAAAAATACCTGGGTGACGACTGGAATGTACACAGTGCGGGAATTGAAGCTCACGGGCTCAATCCCAATGCCGTCAAAGCCATGGAAGAAGCAGGGATTGATATTTCCGGTCAAACCTCTGATATCATTGATCCCACTCTCCTTCACGAGGCTGATTTCGTGGTGACCCTATGCGGCGATGCGGCTGACAAATGCCCCGTCACACCGCCGCAAGTCAGACGTGAGCATTGGGGATTTGACGATCCGGCGAAAGCCCAGGGTACAGACGAAGAGAAGTGGGCCGTATTTCAACGTGTACGCGATCAGATCGGCGAAAGAATCGAGCGATTTGCCAAAACGGGGGAATAGAGACAGCGGAAAGCTGGAAATGAAATAGCGACAGTCCGGGGAGATTTTTGGTCCCAAGACTGTCGCTATTTATTTTGGATTGCCATGCATGCCTAGAGAAGCATTCAGCCACATTTATAAGTTTAGAACTACGGTCAGCCGGCTCAGCTGTGACCCGACTCGGCCGCCGCTTCTTTGCTGGTGAGCACTCCCTTTTTCAAAAACCAGGTGATGACAAAGGAGACCAGGATAAACACGAACGCGATGCCGAACAAGTTTTGGAACGCGTCCACAAAGACGGTCTGCACCTTCAGCACCAAGTCCGGTGCCAGGTTTGCCGGGATGCCTCCCGTAGCCAGGTGCTCTGCGCTTCCTTCAGGAAGCTGTCCGGCAATGGAGGAGACGCCATCCTTGATATGTTTGGCAAGCAGGCTGCCGAAGACGCTGAGGCCGATCGTCGTGCCGAGTGACTGGATCAGCTGCACGGTGCCGAGTGCAATGCCGCTGTTCTCCTTGGACACCGATTCCTGCACGATCAGATTGTCGCCGCCGAACAGGGCGCCGAGGCCGAGGCCCAGAATAAAGAAGGAAGCAACGATATACACCACGGACGTGTGAATGCCGAGCTGCGTCAGCAGATAGATGCCGATGACCGGCAGGATAAAGCAGATAATAAACAGATTGCGGTATGGAACCCGGGTGATTAAAAATCCGTTGACGATGCTCGACGGAATGGCGCCGGCCATAAACGCCAGCATCAGATAACCAGATTGCGTCGGTGTCAGTCCCATCACATTTTGGGCAAAGTACGGGAAGGTGGCGATGCCGCCCATCAGACCAAGCATCAGAATAAAGACCAGCAGCGACAGCACGACCACATTGCGGTTACGGAACAAATGCAGCGGGATAATCGGCTCCTTGACCTTTGTCTCGATCCAGATAAACAGACCGAGCAGCAAGGCGCCGATAACCAGCAGCCCGATAATCGTCGGCGAAGACCAGGCCAGACCCTGGTTATCGATCAAAACCGGTGACATAAGCAGGGACAGCAGGCTTAAGGTAAGCACCGATGAACCAAGCCAGTCGATCGGCTTTTTCTCGTCTCCGCGCGATTCCCGCATGCCGATTCCGAGCACCAGGGCGGCGATCAGGCCAACCGGAATGTTGATCAGGAACACCCAGTGCCAGTTGACGTGACCGACCAAATATCCGCCCACCGTCGGACCCAGCAGCTGGGGAATGATCATCATGGGGCCGAACAGGCTCTGGATTTTGGCGCGTTTCTCCAGCGGGTACGAATCTCCGATGATGGCTAAGGCGATCGGCATGAGCCCCCCGGCTCCAATGCCCTGAATGCCCCGGCCGATGAGCAGCACCGTCATCGATGGGGCGAGGCCGCACACGATCGATCCTGCGATAAAGAGCGCCATGCAGCTTAAGTAAACGACTTTCCGGCCGTAAATGTCAGCCAGCTTGCCGAGGATCGGCATGAAAATGGTCGCAGCCAGCATGTAAATGCCGGCGACCCAGCCGTACAGCGCCAGGCCGTGCAAATCGCGGATGATGGTAGGCATCGCCGTGGACACGACGGTTTCGTCCAGCTCCGCAAAAATCAGACCGATCATCAGTCCGATCAAAATCAGCGTGTTTCGATTTGATTTCACTCCAAACTCCCTCATTTCTCTATTTGCTTTTTTGGAATGAAACCAAAATACACGATGTTTATGAACTGAATATGAACGAACCGGAAAACTAGTGAAAATAAAATACGCAACGTCGGGTCTCCATTATCCGCCGTACTTCTACGTTACCCCAGCGCTTTCATGTGCTCCGCATCCAGCATCGAATCGGCAAACCAATTCGGGTAGAGCGGGCGCGGCTGTGTGGCTTGATCCAGCAGCAGCATCTCCTCAGCCGTCAGCTCCAGGTCGATGGCTTTCAAATTATCCTCCAGCTGGCTCATTTTGCTGGCGCCAACCAGGACACTGCTGACGCCGGTTTTGGACAGCAGCCAGGCAAGCGATACCTGCGCAGCCGTCACGCCATGCGCATCGGCGATGCTGTGAACGTGGTCCAGCACGGTAAAACCCCATTCCTTGTCGAACGGAATGATGTCAAAGCCGCTCAGCCGTCCG
Organism: Paenibacillus sp. VMFN-D1; assembly: GCF_003386155.1. Taxonomy (NCBI): domain Bacteria; kingdom Bacillati; phylum Bacillota; class Bacilli; order Caryophanales; family Paenibacillaceae; genus Paenibacillus; species Paenibacillus sp. VMFN-D1. The sequence continues at coordinate 135,476 of NZ_QRDU01000006.1, forward strand.
TCCGGATCCTGCAAATTGCTGCGGGAATACTTGCCGCTTAGAAATCCGCCGGCCAGCGGGCTCCATACCGTCAGCCCGACGCCTGCGTCCTTCATGAACGGCAGGATATCATACTCGACGTCCCTGCCGACCAGGGAATAGTACATCTGTCCGCTAATGAAGGTGGCCCAGCCCCGTTCGCGCTGGATTTGCACCGCCTTGGCCGCCAGCCAGGCCGGCCAGTTGGAGAAGCCGATATAGCGGACTTTTCCCTGCCGGACCAGGTCGTTCAGCGCTTCGAGCGTTTCTTCCAGCGGCGTGAAGGGATCCGTCTTGTGAACGATGTACAAATCGATGTAATCGGTGCCTAGGCGTTTCAGGCTCGCCTCTGCGGCGGCAAACAAATGCTTGCGGGACAAGCCCGACTGAACAAGCGCAGGGCCCGCACGGAAGCCGCCTTTGGTGGCAATGACCACTTCCTGCCGGCGGGAGCCGAGCAGCTGCCCCAGCATTTCCTCACTTTGCCCGTCGGCATAACCATCCGCAGTATCGAAGAAATTGATGCCTGCCGCCAGCGCTTCGTCCACCAGCTGCCGGGCAGCTGATGGACCTACCTTATAGACGCTTGGGAGGTTTCCCGTGCCAAAAGTCATTGCTCCGAATGCCAGTTTGGACACGATCAGTCCCGAGTTTCCGAGTCTTGCATATTTCATGCTTTAACGCCTCCATTCATGTTATAGGGTTGATGCCCTTCTTGAACCCAAGTATACGGGGAATCCGGGGACGGTTTCTTGAACCGGTTGATCGTCTTTTTTGAACAAAATGCTCATTTGGGCCGAAGTACCCTTTGTCAGGGAAGGAAGCAGCGTTTAGAATGAAAAAAAAGCGTTTCATTGGCATCCAAGCGGCAGGGAGGAGAACGCATTGCCGATACGGCCAGCAGTGGGAAAGGGTGAAAACAGGATCGTGGAGAAGCCGGAGTATATGTTGTCCAGTTTGGAGCAAGTCCCCCCGCAGGAAGCCTTTGAGCCGGTATTAACGGGGCACCTCATGGTCATTCACCGTACCAAGGAGCCGGTCCGCGTGTTTGAGCGGTCCGACGGATACAGCGGGGAAGGGATGGCCTGGCCGGGACATATCAACGTATTTTCTGCAGGCGACATGTCATTGTGCCGGTGGGACAGGGAGCTCGATTTCTTCCGTCTCGACCTGAGCCCTGACCTGGTCCAAAAGGTAGCCGGTGAGCTGGAGCTCCCCGGAGGAGCCAGGCAGATCGATTTCGCGACACAGATCCGGCTGCAGGATGAACGGATCGTCCAGCTGGTCCGCTGGCTCCACGAAGAGCAGCAGAGCGGGGGGATGGGCGGCAGGCTCTACTCGGATTCCTTGATGCGCATGCTCACCGTACATATGCTCGACCGCTACGGTTCAGGCACCAGAGCCGGGAGCCGGACAGCCCCGCATAAGCTGGACAAAAATCAACTGGATCAAGCGCTGCAGTACATCGATGCGTTTCTGGACCAGGATATCTCTCTCGAAGACCTGGCTGGAGCCGCCCATATCAGCTCGTCCCATCTGGTGAGGCTGTTTAAGCAGACCACAGGCCTGCCGCCGCACCAGTATATTATCCGGGAGCGGATCCGCAGGTCACAGCAGCTGCTGCTGTCCGGTCTTCCCGTTCACGAAGTGGCGGCAGTGCTTAACTTCAGCGACCAAAGCCATTTTCACCGGCATTTCAAGCGGGTGCTCGGCGTTACGCCGCGCCAATTCGTCCTTGGTTCCCGCTAAGGCAGGAGCAGACTTGGCCGATATAAACAAAAAAATAGAGGCATTTCGCCTCTATTTCAGAACATTTTTGCCAGTGATATCAATCCCGTAATCGTAATAATGTTAAACAGCGTGGAAATCAGGACGGTTTGCGCCGCAAAATCCGGCTCGTTGTTGTACTCTTCCGCCAAAATCGATGTGTTGACCCCGGTCGGCATGCCGGATGCGATGAGCAGCGCCTGGGCCGGAATCCCCTTCATTCCGAGCGCAAACACGAGTGTTACGCCGATGACCGGGCCGATGATGAGGCGGAGGAACAGGCTGATATATACGTCCACACGGTACAGTTTGAGCGGATACTTGACGATCTGGGCCCCCAGCGTCAGCAGGGCGACGGCCACCATCGACTGCTGGGCATAGGTGAGCGGCTGCGATACGAACAGGGGCAGCGGGGCATGCACGGCATGCAGCACGATTCCGAGCACGAGCGCATACGGGACCGGCATTTTCAGAAAACCGATAATCATGCTGCGGTAATTGCCTTTCAGCTTGGCGCCCTGAATCGAAATGACTCCATATGTGAACGTCAGGAGGCTCTGCAGCGACATGATCAGCGCCTGCATGGAGCTGGCGAGGGGGTCCCCCTTGAACACCAGGGCATTGATCGGCATCCCGTAGTTGCCCGAGTTGTCCAGCATGATGCTGTTGTTGAACGCGGCGCGCATGCTTTGGGTGAATTTCAGCGGGCGGGCGACCAAGGTCCCTATCACGTATAGAATGAATACATATAGTGCGTAAAAGAGCGTCACATTCCCGAGCAGCTCGCCCGACATATCCGAATGATACATGCTCATAAAGACGGCGGCAGGGGTTATGCAGTAAAAATTGATTTTGGCCAGTGTGTACAAATCCAAGCGGAACACGCGCTGCATCCATGAACCGATTCCAATCAGCACAAAGACGGGCAGCACCACTTCCAGAAGTATGTCTCCAATCATAGCTCAGCTTCCTTTTTCGAGATCATTGTCATGATGTATTTGAAACCAACCTCTTCATTATAGCACCGTACCTGGAGCCGTGATGAAAAAAATAGGGAGGAAGCAGGAAGCGGGAGGGCCACCTTGCCATGGCGTATCCCAAAAACAAACAAATGGTTGGAGAAAACGTTTTAATATGGAAAACCCTTCATTTTGATGCAGAAAAAACCGAAATATACAACAAGGAGTGCCAGCAGTTATCAAGCCTAAAGCCCGCAACGGTCAAGATGGGAACGTTCCCGTCTTGGATGACCGATACAGGAAGCCGCAGGCGGCAAGCACTTTCGGCAGTCTATATGCCGACACTCAAGATGAGTATGCACCCCCTTACTTCGCGCCGGCAAGCCATACCGGCTTCAGTTCCTGCAGAAGTGCTGCTCCAAGGGAGGTATGATTGGGAATGAGTCCATACACAACAAACTCGAGCCTGGTTAAAGAAAGGGAACTTAATGCGGATAGGGATTCCCTCCAGTCCGCCAAGTCCCGCATTTGGAGTGAATTATCCAGGAGTCATATGAATCTGGCGATCCTGCTCAAAGACGAGGGACAGCTGCAGCCGGCACTGATTCTCGCCCATATGGCGGCGAAAACCAAGCTGAAGGAGATCGCTCTGCATCTTAGGCTCGAAGTCCCTCCGGATTGCATGCCCTACGAGGATTTAATTGGCCGGGCACGGGAAATCGCGTTAATCGATTTGGAGACGGAGCTGTTCCTGAACACGCTCAGCTATATTGCCGAGCCGGAAAATATGTCGCTTCTCAAAGATATGCATGCCGAACATGTGGACATGATGTTGGAACGGGTTCGCGCCCTTTTGGAGGAGATGAGCTGGGAGGCCGCTCCTTCGGTGATGGAATCGAAATAAGCGTGACATTGCCTTTTCCGGGTAAATAAAAGAGACGGTCCCAAGAAAGGGGATCGTCTCTTTTGTCAATACATCTAATTATTTGGCTTCGCCCACAACGGTGAACCGTTCGTTCCGATGCTGCGGATGCTCGATTTCATCAAGGACGGCAATAGCGTAATCCGCGTAGCTGATATAGCTGCTGCCGGCTGAGTTGACGAGAAGCTGGTCCTTTCCGGCCTGGTAGGAGCCGGTTCTTGCCCCTTCGGGATCAAAAAAGGCCGATGGACTGATAAAGGTCCACTGAATCCCGCTGGACTGCTGCAGATCCTCGAGGTTTTTGCCCTGATTGGATGCCGTAGCGAAGTATTCCTTCGGAAAATCTGGCGTATCCATGACGCGGGTGGTCTGTGCTTCGTCGACAAACAGGCTGCCTGCGCCTCCTATGACGATCAGCCGGGTCGACGGTGCTTCCTTCAGGGCGGAAATCAGCGATCTTCCGGCTTCGACGTGAAGATGCTCGTCCCCGGGCTTGGCGCCGAAGGCGTTGACGACAACATCAAACGGCTTCACATCTTCAGCCGTCAGGTCAAACACATCTTTCTCCAGAACGCTGACGTTTCCCGTAACGCGTCCTGCATCACGAACGATCGCCGTTACCTGGTGTCCGCGGTTCAACGCTTCCTCTACAATAAGGCGTCCAGCCTTACCGCTGGCTCCAATAACTCCAATATTCATAAAAAAGTTCCCTCCTGGTTATCATGTTCTTTCCTGTAACTATTGTAGTTACATGTCGGACGAATGTCAAATCAAAAAGGACGGCAAACGTTCAACACGAAAAAAACACGCCCCTCTTCCGGGTCGGGAGTCGGGGCGTGCGTTACATTTCATGCGCTTCGATGTCCTGGATGATGTCCTGGAGCTTAACGGCAGCGAGCACGTTCTCCATCGCTTTCTGGGCGCTGGTGAACAGCGGGACGATCACTCCCTGGATATTGCGGCCCACCAAACAATCCGGGTTGGGAGAATCATGGACGCCGAACAGGCCGTTCTCCTCCACGACATTAACCGCATTATAAATGTCCAGCAGCGTTATATCGCCGGGATCCTTGGCCAGCTTGGCACCGGGAACCCCCGGCTTCACTTCGACCAATCCCGCCTTGCTGAGCATGCCTGTAATTCTCCGGATCACGACCGGGTTCGTATTGACGCTTGAAGCTATAAAATCAGACGTATTGGTACCCGTCTTGTTGATTTCCAGAATCGAAAGGATATGAATAGCCACGGAAAACCGGCTGCTGATATTCATGGATTATGCCTCCTTGCCGCCGCCCTGTACTGGGAGTAATAACATTATTTTATCATAAAAGGCGTTCTGCTGCGCAGCATGGCCCGAAGGGGCCAGAAAGTATTTCAGAAGGGATGCCGCAATCCGCGAATCCTTGGCCAAGGGACTGGAATATAATGTATTGAAAAGGGAGGAATGCTCGGCTACACTATGGTTGCATCATTCAATGATAACGCTTCATGACAGATCCGGCAGACGCACGAAAGGCTCTAACCTTCCAAGGTTCCAGCTACTTTAGAGAGATGGGGTTGTTGGCTATGGGGCTTTACCTGTTTCTTTACCTGTTATTTGTTATCGGCATCCTTTCCGGGATTGTTTTGTTCCGCAAAAATCGGATCCCTCGCAGCGATGGCGCAGGGCGGCAGGCGGGGGCTAAGCTCTCCGTGATCATTCCGGCGCGGAATGAGGAGAAGAATCTGGCTTTTCTCCTGGAATCGCTCCGGGCTCAAAGCTTGCAGCCGCATGAGATCATTGTCGTCGACGACGGCTCGGAGGACCGGACCCGGGATGTCGCCGCGGGCTTCGGAGTGACCATCGTGCAGAATCCGCCGCTTCCTCCCGGATGGACGGGAAAAACATGGGCCGTGTGGAACGGCTATCTCCATGCTTCCGGGGATACGTTCGTTTTTCTGGATGCCGACATCCGCTTGTCACCGCATGCGCTGGATTCGCTTCTGCAGCTTCGCTCCCGTACCGGTGGCGTCATTTCCGTCGTCCCCTTTCACCACACCGAGAAATTTTACGAACGCCTTGCACTCATTCCGAATATTTTGGGCATATTTGCGTTTACCTCCCCTTTTGAACGCCGCAATCTCCGGAAAGGACTTTACGGCTCCTGCATTTTGACAACAAGGCATGATTATGAGCAGGTCGGCGGCCACAGCAGCATCCGGTCGGAAATACTGGACGATTTAAACCTGGGCGCTAAGTACATGGAAGCTGGCATCGGCGTAACGAATTTTATCGGCCGGGGGATGGTATCGTTCCGCATGTACCCGCACGGTATTAAGAGCGAGCTGCAGGGATTCGGCAAAGGAGCGGTGCTGAGCACGGCCAAGCTGAGTCCATGGACGATCGTGCTGATTGCGCTCTGGTTTATCGGATTGGTCTGCTCCGCAGGGACGTTCTTTCTATGGAACACCTCATGGGGAATCCCCTTGCTTGCGGGCTACTTGCTGTACATGGCACACATCGGCTATCTGATCAAAAATGTCGGCAAATTCGGCTTCGTAATGCCTGTTCTTCATATTTTATCCACGCTCTTTTTCCTGGTGGTGATGCTGTATTCCGCTTATCAGGTCATGTTTCTGGGGCATGTCATGTGGAAGGACAGGGCCGTGGATGTTGGGGGTCATAGGGAACCATGATGATCCTACTGTTGACGGCTGTGGAATTTCTGTGCGGCTCGCTGATGTTCTCGTATTGGCTGGGCCGGGCGGCGCACAAGGATTTGAAGGCGGTGGGAGACGGGAACCCGGGTGCGTTCAACCTCTGGAGCGCTGCGGGGTATAAGCTGGGGCTGGCGGGGGTGGCGCTGGACTTTTTGAAGGGATATATGCCCCTGGTATGGATCGCCGGCAGCGGCACCGTGCACGGGTATGGCCTGGTGGCTGTCGCCGCGGCCCCGGTTGCGGGGCATGCCTTCTCGCCGTTTCTGAAGTTCAAGGGAGGCAAGGCAATCGCCGTCACCTTCGGGGTATGGAGCGCCTTGACCCGGTTTGAGGTATCGCTGGCGCTGGCCATCATTTTGGCGCTGCTGCTGATCGCCTCTAAGCTGATGAGCCGGCGGCCCTTGTCCACGGAAGCGAGCGGCTTCCAAGTGGTGGCCGGCTTCATGCTCGTTTCTGTCTATCTGATCGCCCGGGGCTTCCCGTGGCCATATTTGTGCATATGGCTCGTAAATCTGCTGATTCTCGTCTATACGAATAAAAGGAAGCTGGAAGTATTTTTAAAAAGGTACAGCGGGCGGCGAGGAGGTTAACATGGTGTGCTGCCTATGCCGGGTAAATTGAAACGCGGGTGGGCAGGAGGCAAGGGAGGACGCTAAATCGGGCTTGCCTCTTAGGCAGCGGCATTGAGCTTTCGCATCTGCGGCTCAGGCTTAAGCCTGGAGGTCAAAGCGGTTGGTCGCCCGCGCCTTTTTCGCTTAGCACCTGCTCCACTTTGGTGATATGGGCCTCCATCCGGGCCAGGGCCTTCTTGGCATCCTGTGTCCGGATCGCCTCGTAGATGGACGCATGCTCCTGCAGCAGCCGCTCGGCAGAGGAGCGCTCGGCATAGAACCACAAGGCGCGCATATCCTTCATGTTTTCATGCAGCTTGTTCGATAACGATTCCATCAAATCCAGCAGCAGCGGATTATGCGTGGCCGCGGCGATTTGCTGATGGAATTTCACGTCCGCCTGCTCGCTGACCTGCTCATCGGCGGCGTTCTCCATTTCGCGCAGTATTTCCTCAAAAGCCGCCAGATCCGTCTCGCTGCGGTTCGATGCGGCAACGGAGGCGCAGCCGGTCTCCAGCACGCGCCGGACCTCAAGCAGATGGCGCAGCGAAGCCGCGCGTCCCTCCCACAGGTCCGCGTAAAGCTGTCCGGGATGTACCGGCAGCGGATCGGCGGGCGGTGTACGCACAAACGTGCCTCCGCCCTGGCGGATATCCAGCAGCCCCATCGCTTTCAGAGCGCTGAGCGCCTCGCGGATGGTCGATCTGCCCACATTGTACTGAAGCGCCAGGTCCACGACCGAGGAGAGGCGGTCCCCCGGCTGAAGCGAGCCCTCGTCCATCTGCCGCTTCAAATCATTCATTACCCACTCATATTGTTTCAACGGCCGCTGCGGATTCATCGTTCAAGCGTCCCTCCGTTTAAAGTTTTTTACTAGTCATTCCTTGATCTACGAGGAATAATTGTGTCTAAAATGTGACTTTCTTGAATTCAATCTATTTAGATTCATTTATTTTAGTGTATACTTGATCACAATAAAAGTCATCAGATGACCTGACTAATTTATTTTGCACTGATATCGATTATGGAATGTAAAGGAGTGTTTTCCTTGCTGCAGGAAGACGTAAAACGCGAGCTTGTCGCCATTTTGGGCAGCTCTTATGTAAAGGATGATCCCCAGTCGCTGGTCACGCATTCGTATGACGGCACGCCGATGCTGCAGTCGCTGCCGGATGCAGTCGTATACCCGGAAAATACCGGCCAGGTCTCCGAGGTCATGAAGGTGCTGAGCCGGCATAAAATCCCAGTCGTCGGCCGGGGTTCGGGAACGAATCTGTGCGGCGGCACGGTGCCCGTTCAAGGCGGCGTCGTCATGGTCATGCACCGGATGAACCGGATCCTCGAGATCGATATGGAAAATTTAACGGCGATCGTTCAGCCGGGGCTGAATACGAAACAGTTTATTACGCATGTGGAGGAGCTCGGCCTGTTCTACCCGCCGGACCCGAGCAGCATGTCGATCTCGACCCTCGGCGGCAATATCGCCGAATGCTCGGGCGGCCTGCGCGGGCTGAAATACGGAACGACCAAGGATTACGTGATCGGGCTGGAGGCCGTTCTGGCGAGCGGCGACATCATTCGAACCGGCGGCAAGCTGATGAAGGATGTGGCCGGTTACGATCTGACGAAGCTGCTGGTCGGTTCGGAGGGAACACTGGCCATCATCACGGAGGCGACGCTGAAGCTGATTCCGCCGCCAAAGTACAAGAAGACGATGCTGGCGATGTACAAGGATTTGTACGGCGCGGCCCGTACGGTATCCAAAATCATCGAGAACCGGATCATTCCGGCTACCCTGGAAATTCTCGACCGCTCCACGATCCGGGTCGTGGACGATTATGCGAAGCTGGGGCTGCCGCTCGACATGGAAGCGATCCTGCTGATCGAACAGGACGGCGACATGGAAACCGTGGAGCGGGATATTGCGCTTATCACGGACATCTGCCGAAGCGAGCAGGCCGATCAGGTGAGCATCGCGGCGAGCGCGGAGGAGGCTGAGAAGCTGCTCACCGCCCGGCGCAGCGCGTTTACCGCGCTGGCAAGACTGAAGCCGACGACGATTCTCGAGGACGCGACGGTGCCGCGTTCCAAGATCGCGGATATGGTGCTTGAGATCAACCGCATCGCGAAGAAATATGACGTCCAGATCTGCACCTTCGGCCATGCGGGAGACGGCAACCTTCATCCGACGGCAACGACCGATGCGCGCAATCAGGAGGAAATTCACCGGGTGGATGAAGCATTCGAGGAAATCTTCGAGGCAGCGATCCGGCTCGGGGGAACGATTACCGGCGAGCATGGGGTCGGATTGGTCAAATCGCCGTTCCTCGAATGGAAAGTCGGGGCAGCGGGGATGGAGGTCATGAAGGCGATCAAGCAGTCCTTTGATCCGCATAACCTGCTGAATCCGGGGAAAATGTTCGCAAAAGAAACGAGAAAACGGGTGGTGATCGATCGTGGGTAACGCGGTGAACGTGAAGGAGCGGGCGAATCCGCTCGCCGAGACGCTCCGGCTGCGCCTCGATGAGGACCAGCTGACCAACTGCATGCGCTGCGGCTTCTGCCTTCCGGCGTGTCCAACCTTTGCCGAGACGGGCATCGAGGCCGAGTCGCCGCGGGGCCGGATCGCCCTGATGAAGGCCGTCGCGGACGGCATTATGGAGCCGGATGGGGCGTTCGAGGAGCAGATGAACCACTGCCTCGGCTGCCGCGCCTGCGAGCCGGCCTGTCCGGCGGGCGTCAAATACGGGCAGCTTATTGAACAGGCAAGGGACGCGATCGAGGATCACAAGCAGCATAAACCGCTGGTGAAGGCTGCCCGTCATGCGGCGTTCAAAACGGTATTTCCGCATCAGAAGCGGATGAAGCTCGTGGGCCGGGGCCTCGAGCTGTACCAGAAGTCGGGGCTGCGGAAGGTAGCGCGGTCCACCGGCATCATGAAGCTGTTTCCGAAGCATATCAGCGATATGGAGAAAATATTGCCCGAAGCTTCGGGCAAGGGCGTGCTGGAGAAGATCGGCGCGTATCATCCGGCAAAAGGCGAGAAAATCGCAACTGCAGCGCTCTTCAGAGGCTGCATTATGGATGTGCTGTTCACGGACACGAACATTCATACCGTGGATCTGCTTACCGCAGCCGGCTTCGATGTAGTGATTCCGGCGGCACAGAACTGCTGCGGCGCCCTGCATGCGCACAGCGGCGAAGCGGAAGGAGCGCGGGAGCTCGCCCGCGGCAACATCCGCGCCTTCAAGGAGGCAAATGTGGACTATATCGTCTCCAATGCGGGCGGCTGCGGGGCGATCCTGACCGAATACGACCATCTGCTGCATGAAGATCCGCAGTGGCGGGAGGATGCAGCCTGGTTCGCCGGGCGTGTCGTCGACGTCAGCGAGCTGCTTGTCCGTGCGGGCCGAAGCTTAAACTTTGGCGTCCCTTCGGCAGGACCTGCTCCAGAAGGGGACCCGAAGGTGAGAATCACCTACCAGGATTCATGCCATCTGCGCAACGTGATGAAATCGTCTGACGCCCCGCGCGTTTTGATGCGCCAAGTGGAGGGCGCCGAGTATATCGAAATGAAAAACGCCGATCGCTGCTGCGGCTCAGCCGGCATTTACAACGTGACGCAGCCGGAAATGGCCGGCAGCATTCTGGATCACAAGATGGAGCATGTGGAAGCGACGCAGGCCCAGTATCTCCTGACCAGCAATCCCGGCTGTCTGCTCCAGATGAAGCACGGCATTGAGAAGGAAGGCCTCAGCGGCAGCATGAAGGCCGTCCATATCGTCGATTTTCTGCATGAGCGGCTGCAGGAGCGGACGGAATAGGGTGAAGGAATCGCAAGGGGAACCGGGTCCGGTATATCGAAATTGAAATCAGAGTAATGGATCATTGAAGATTCGAATCCTATCAGAATCGATATTTTAAATCATGCTGCAATGGATTTGGGAGCGATGGTGGTATTTCGCAGATATTGGAATCAGATCGGAAGCAGCAGCGCAATTGAACCAGCATATGAGCTAGGGGGATATCACGATGAATCAGGAACGGAAGATCGATCAGCTGATCAAGAGCATGAGCCTGCGGCAAAAAATCGGGCAGATGTTCGTTTGCGGCTTTTGGGGGACGGAAATCAGTGAGGAGCTGCGGCAGTTCATCCGCACGCATCAGATCGGCGGCGTCATTTATTTCGCCCGCAACGTGAAGACGACGGAGCAGGTGGGCAGGCTGAGCCGGGATCTGCAGCAGGCGGCCGCGGCATCGGGGACGCTGCCGTTGTGGATTTCCATTGATCAGGAAGGCGGCATGGTCGCCCGGATCACGGAAGGCGTCGCTCTGATGCCGGGAAATATGGCACTGGCCGCCGCGGGCTCGGCGGACTGGGTGTACGAGTCCGCGCGCGTCAGCGGAGAGGAACTGCGTTCCCTCGGCATCAACCTGAACTTTGCGCCGGTGCTCGACGTGAACAACAATCCGCTGAATCCGGTCATCGGCGTCCGTTCCTACGGGGAGTCCCCGGAAGCGGTGGCGGAGTACGGGACGCTTGCTTTCCGCGGCCTGCAGGACGCGGGCGTCGCGGCCACGGCCAAGCATTTTCCGGGTCACGGGGATACCGCCGTGGACTCCCATCTGGACCTGCCGACGATTACACACGACCGGGAGCGGATGGATGAGGTGGAGCTCATTCCGTTCAAAAAGGCGTTCGCCGAAGGCATCGACGCGGTCATGTCGGCGCATATTTATTTTCCGGCGCTAGAGCCTTCCAAGCTGCCGGTAACGCTGTCGCATGCCGTGCTGACCGGCCTGCTGCGCGAGGAGCTCGGCTACGACGGCGTCGTCATGACCGACTGCATGGAGATGAAAGCGATCGCCGAGCATTACGGCACCGTCAAGGCTGCGGTGATGGCGGTCGAAGCGGGAGCAGACACCGTCCTGATCAGCCAGACCCCGCAGCTGCAGGTGGAGGCGATGGAGGCACTGGAGCAGGCGGTCCGCTCCGGCCGGATCGCGGAGAGCCGGATCGATGCCTCCGTGCGGAGGCTGCTTGCGCTGAAGGCGAAGCGCGGGCTGCTCGGGAGCCCTGCGGAGCCGGGGACGCTGCGGCCGGAGCTGGACGGGCAGGTTGTCGAAGACTCTCATGGGCTGCAGGACGACGTGGCCCAGAATGGCAAACAGGCAGCGCCCGGACTGCGGGACAGGCTCTCCGGGAGCAAAGCCCACATGGATCTGGCCCGCCGGATCAGCGAGGCAAGCATTACGCTGGTGCAAGCAAGGGATGGCATCCTGCCGCTGAAACGGCAGCGCACGCTGGTCATCTCGGTCGCGGCTGCCGCGCTGACGATCGCCGACGAAGCGATCGCGAGGACGGAAAGCCTGGGCAGTGCCCTGGCCGCACAGGGAATCGATGTGAGCGACCGTCAGGTGCTGCTGGCCGAAGTGGCGGAGCAGGCGGGCCGCCTTATGGAGGAAGCCGGAGGCGGGGAGGTGCGGCAGATCGTCGTGGGCACGTACAATGCGCAGTTTGACCCGGCGCAGATCAAGCTGGTCCAGGATTTGCTCGCGCTTGGCAAACCGGTCGTGGTGGCCGCGCTTCGCAATCCGTACGACCTGATGTGTTTTCCGGAAGCGTCTGCACTGGTTGCGGCCTACGAGAGCCGTCCGCTGGCGCTTGTGAGCACCGCCAAGGCGATCGCCGGCGCTATCCCTTTCAAAGGGCGCCTGCCGGTATCGCTCGGCGCATCGTATCCCGCCGGTTGGGGATTGCAGACGGAAGCGTGAGAAGCAGGGACAAGCATTTTAAGGCGGCGTCAGCCGTCTTTTTTGTGTTCATGCACGCCTCGTCGGGTATAGCCCGGAAAGTCGGATAACACGGGTGAAAACTTTACTTTCAAGTCAAATCATTACTATAATGATCCTGTTACGCTTATAAGCGTGAGTAGCATGAGGCATGAATCACAATGGAGGGAACACCGATATGGAACTGTTTAGCGCAATGGAACAGTACGATTATGAGCAGCTGCTTTTTTGTCAGGACAAGTCGTCCGGACTCAAAGCGATCATTGCGATTCACGATACGACGCTCGGGCCGGCACTGGGCGGGACCCGGATGTGGACTTACGCTTCCGAGGAAGCCGCAATCGAAGACGCATTGCGCCTGGCTAAGGGCATGACCTATAAGAACGCCATTTCAGGCCTGAACCTGGGCGGAGGCAAGACCGTCATCATCGGCGATCCGAAAAAAGACAAGAACGAAGCGATGTTCCGGGCCTTCGGAAGATACATACAAGGATTGAACGGCCGCTACATTACGGCAGAGGATGTCGGCACAACGGTGGCCGACATGGATATCATTCATCAGGAGACGGATTTTGTGACCGGGATCTCCCCGACCTACGGCTCGTCCGGCAATCCGTCGCCGGCGACGGCCTACGGCGTATATCAAGGTATGAAGGCCGCCGCTAAAGAAGCCTTCGGTTCCGATTCGCTGGAAGGCCGGACGATTGCGGTGCAGGGCGTCGGCAGCGTGGCGTTCCACCTGTGCGAGTATTTGCATCAGGAGGGCGCCCGGCTGATCGTGACGGATATCAACGAGGAGGCAGTCAGCCGGGCGGTGGAGAAGTATAACGCCACTGCGGTGGCGCCGGGGGATATTATCGGCGTTGATTGCGATATTTTTTCCCCCTGTGCGCTGGGCGCCATCATCAATGATGAGAGTATTCCGAAGTTGAAGGCAAAGGTTATTGCCGGCTCGGCCAACAACCAGCTGAAGGAAGCCCGGCACGGGGACCTGATTCACGAGCTGGGCATCGTCTACGCGCCGGATTACGTCATTAACGCCGGCGGCGTCATCAATATTGCCGACGAGCTGAACGGCTATAACAAGGACCGCGCCTGGAAGCAAATCAGCGGGATCTATAACAGCATCTCCCGCATCTTCGACATCTCCCGGGAAGCCGGCATCCCGACGTATGCAGCCGCGGACCGGCTTGCGATCGAGCGCATCGAAACGCTTAAAAATACGCGCAGCCCGTTCCTGCAAAATCCGCATCATGTGCTGAGCCGACGTTTTGGGCGTTAAGCGAGAGGGCCCGCTGGAAACTATGCAGGGAATCGCTCCACGGAACCGCTCAGGTTCGTGGGAAAACACATCAACCTGCAAGCACTAAAAGGCATACCGACGGGGACACACCCGTAATAAACACCAAAAAGCGTACCGCACGGACTTAAACCGTACGGTACGCTTTTTAACATTTCTTAAACCTCCGGGGGCCGGGAAATCAAGCGGGCTGCTGCCCGCCCCAATCAGCCCTCCAGCTTGAAGCGGTCAATCTTCTCCTGCATGTCCACCGCCATCTTCGACAGGCTGTTCGCCGAAGATGAGATTTCTTCCATGGACGCCAGCTGCTCCTGGTTCGCGGCACTCACGCGCTCGAACGACGCGACCGTGTTGCGCGAAATGCTGGCCACTTCCTGCACGGAGGCGGACACTTCTTCGCTGCTCGCGGACATCTGCTCGGTGACGGCGGAAATGTCCTGGATCTGGTCGGTAATCTGCTTGGCGGACTTTTCGATATTGGCAAAAGCTTCAAGCGCCTCTGCCGTAACTTCCATCCCCTGATCCACATCGGACTGCACTTTATGACGCATCACATTATACGCGTCAGTGATCAGCATCGTCATCTCCTGAATCGTGTGCTGGATTTCCTCCGCCGTGAGGTTCGACTGATCCGCCAGCTTGCGGACTTCCTCGGCGACGACGGCGAAGCCGCGTCCATGCTCGCCGGCCCGCGCCGCTTCGATCGCGGCGTTCAGGGAGAGCAGGTTGGTCTGCTTAGCCACTTCGGAGATCGCCGTGCTCATTGCGGCGATGCTTGCGCTGTGGTCGTTCAGCTTCTCGATCAGCGCAGCAGACTCGTGCGTGGACTTCTTGATCGTGTCCATTTGCGTGCTGACCAGCTGAACTTTCCGGCTGCCGGCGTGCACGTCTTCTTCCGTACGGTTCGACGAATCGACGATGGTGCTGGCCGATTCGGCAATACGCTGGATACCGCTGGCCATTTCCTCCATCGTGCGCGCGCTTTCCTGCGCGGCGATGGCCTGATTGTTGGCCTCCTGGGCTGAATCCGTCATCAGATTGGAGACGAATTCGACGCTCTGCGCGTTCTGCTCCGTACTGGCGGTCAGCTCCTCGCTCGAGGCCGCCAGCTGACTGGAGGTTTCGGACATGTCCAGTACCATCCGGCGCAGCGAGTCGACCATGGCGTTGTAGTTATGCGCCAGGTCTCCGATTTCGTCTCGCCGCTTCGTCACGACGCGGTCGTTCAGATACCCTTCGCTCACGCGCTTTGCCGAACGGTTCAGCTGCTCGATCGGACGCGTCATGCTGCGGATGATGAAGAACATCACGATCAGCGCGGCAATGACGGAGATCACGAGAACGATGGCCGATGTCCAGAAGATCGGCGTCGTCGCCTTTGTATATTCGCTCTCCGGAAGGATGCCGACGATTTTGAAGCCGGTCAGCTCGTTGGTCACGAAATATCCGCGCTGGCCAACGCCATTGAGCGGGTTCGTATAGTTGAGAAGTCCTTCATTTTTACCCTGCATCGTTTTGAGCTGGTCGCCGACAAACTTGGCACCCACCTTCTCGGTCGGGTGCGACATCAAGAGGCCGTTGCGGTCCACTAAGTAGATGTAGCCCTCGTTGCCAAGATGAACCTGTTTCACGATGTTGTTGATGTTCCCGATGCTCAGGCTGATGTTGATAACCCCTTTGCCGTCGGGCAGCGTTTTGGAAATGGCGACCGCATAGTTTTTCGTCGTGGCCGAAATCGCCGGATCGTCGACAACGGCCTGTCCCTTGTTGTTCATGGCCAGCTTGTACCAGTTGCGGGTCCGGGGATCGAACTTCTGCTGGCCGGGGTCAGGAGATTTCATCCAGGACCCGTTGTCGGTGCCGATCGAGACGATTTCAATTTCCGGATGCTGCGCTTTAAAATCGTCAATCAGGATTCGGGTCTCCACAGAATGACTTTCGATGTCGGCATACGTGATCTGATTGCTGAGCTGCTTGATGTTGGACAGCTGCATTTCAACCATCGTGTTGATCAGCTTGTCGAGCAGCATGACGCTTGATTTCGTGGTGTCTTCCATTTTGTCCTGAAGCTGTGCTTTGGCGCTGTTCACGGCGAAGACGGCAAGCACAACGGTCGGGATAATGAGCATGAGACAGATGAAGAGCATCAGTCTGCTTCTGAGCTTTTTAATGTTGAAAAGCCCGGATATTTGCTTGAGTAGCTTGTTCAAACGAGATTCCCCCTGCAGTCGATATAGGTCTAAAGTTCCGGCAGCACCTGTGTGAACAGGCGCAGCGCTTAAAAGAGCAGCTCCGGGCGGGCCGTATGTGCGATCCGTGAGAATCCGTCAATAGGTATGTAATATATTTGAATGGATTCATGCGTTTCGGCGGACGGCATGCCTGAGCGGAAAGGATTCCGACCGGTTTTAGTTCCTATTCTATATTTCGACAAGTATCCCCGATATTTTCATATCTTTATTTCATAAACCGGCATTTTTTTCTGAAAAAATGAAAGGAAGAACCATTCATTTCCTGTTTTTTTCCTAGATAGGTAAGACGAACTATGCGGAGTACACCGAAAACAGGGTGTATGGCGTTGGTTTTTATTGGAAAACATTCGATTGCCCGATTGGCGGATAGGGCTTGCGGCGGGAAGGGGCAGGGATGGAAGCCCCTCGGAAACAACTTGTCGATATACGCGAAAAGATCATAAAAAATCAAACCCTTTTCGTCAAAATTCTCCGTTGTCAGAAGGCATCTGGCCCCCATATAATGATGGAAACAAATTATCGATAATCGATAATAGCGGGAGGGATGATGGAGCGTAAGTCAGCGAAACTATCGACCGACCGTTTTGAAAACGGTTACTTGACTGCCGTTACGTATGTGTTGGTCAAATCTGCGGTCATGGATGATCGGCGAATGGAGACTGAGAGTCATGTCAAACAGCAGTTACATCCCTTTGGGGAATTCCATCAGCGAACAGATATATTTGACGCTTAAGCGGGAAATTATCGCAGGCGAGCTGCAGCCGGGAACGCGGCTCATCGTGCTGGACATCGCGGGTAAATTTCAGGTCAGTCAGGCGCCTGTGCGCGAAGCACTGGAGAGGATGAAGCAGGAAGGATTAATCAACGGCATTCCGAATAAAGGGTCGGTCGTTTCCAATATTACGTCGAAGGAGATCAGAGATATTTTCGTGCTTCGCGAAATTATTGAGGGTTACGCCGTGCGAACGTCTATGCCAACTTTATCGGAGGATGATTACGAGCAATTGGAAATGATTATCCGGTCGATGGAGGAAGCCGTCGAGCGCGATGACACGCTGGGCATCCTCGAGCTGGATATGGATTTTCACGGATTTTTCTACAAACGCTGCGACAATCAGGCTATTCTGGAGCTCTGGAACCAGATGAGGACGAAGGTGATGCGCTTTATGGCCATCTCCAATCGTCACCACACGACGGATTTGCTGGCCGAGTGGCATCGGCGGCTGATCACCGTCCTCCAGACAGGGGACGGGGACGCGGTTGAGGAGGCTTTTATCGAGCATATGCATGCCTATAAGTTCATCCATATGGACTAGAACCATGCCTCTCGTTCGTTATCCTTTCACAAAGGGGAAATGAAGCATGTTAAATGAACGTTTCTTGTTCGATGACCAGGATGTTATGACTTGGATGAGGGACCGCCTGCTAAGGCACCTCATTTCCGGCAAAGCGAATATGAAGGGGGAACTGAAGGAAAGCCTGTCCCGGCTTCGCCTGAACCCGTACTATACGTTTCCCGCCATTGCGTTATTTGAGCCGACCGCTCCTTATGACCATGAGCATGACCGCTTGGCATATCTTGAGAACATGCGCGCCGATCTTCAGGAGCATGTGCCGGAAGGGAGCGTCGTCTTTCTGGACGAGGAAGGGAGGATCGGACTGCTGTTCTCCTGGGTTTCCAAAGAGGTGTTGGTCCGGGTGCAATCGATGCTTCAACAGCGGTTCCCCCATCCGGTGAACATTGGAGTAGGTAAGCCATGCAGCCACTTGAGCGACATCCATCTCTCTTACCGGCAGGCATCGGCTGCACTGAATAACAAGTTTTACCGCGGGACGGGTCAGATCATCCATTACAGCGAAATCCGCCGGATGGAGCCGGTCGGGCGCTACCCGGCCGAGAAGGAGAGAAAGCTGTACGCCAGCTTCCGCTCGGCCGCTACGGAGGCGGAGATCGCAGAAGCGGTGGACCAGTTTTATGCCGCGCTGCTGGAGAAAGGCCCGATTGACGTGACGAGTATGTATGAGCTGACAATCCGGATGCTGGTCGGTATCGAAAAAAGGGTAATTGCCGACGAAGGGAATGGAGGCGCTTACAAGCCTTTTGAAGCGACGTCGCTGGTGAAGATCGGCACGCTGGATGAACTGAAGCGCTACGTCACCCGGTTTCTGACCGGCCTGTGGGAAGTCTTTTCGCCAACGCTCAAAGAGAGCCATCGCAGCCTTATTAAAAAGACCATCCATTACATGGAGCAGGAATGCCAGTATGCTTCGCTGCAGAGCGTCGCGCAAAAGGTGTTCATTACGCCGACTTATTTGAGCCTGCTCTTCAAGACGAACACCGGCAAGACGTTCATTGAGCACCTGACCGAAATCCGGATCGACAAGGCCAAGGATATGCTGCGGACCACCCATTACAAAAACTATGAGGTTGCCGAAAAGGTCGGATACCAGGATTCCCGCTACTTCAGCCAAATTTTTAAAAAGAAGGTCGGTGTCTCCCCCAGCGAGTACCGGGAGTCGATCTGCAAATAGGCAGCGAAAAAAGGAAGCAGGCCATTCAGCCTGCCTCCTTTTTTCTTGTTGTGAGCCCGCTACAGCCGCACGTCGTTCCGCGGACCGTCGAGCTCGTTTTTCCGGGCTTCCTCAAGCTCGGCCTCCCAGGTCAGATGCCGATACTCGGCGGCAGCCTCGTCGCTCTCAAACCACTGGGTGAAGTCCTCCCACAGCGCCGTGGTCCAGGAGGCGTCGATCTGCGCAGTGGAGTAGACGCCTTCCTTGAGCCGGACGAAGCCAAAGATGTCCCGCACCTGCGATTTCTCCGCCTGCACGGCCGTCAGCTCGGCCAGATGGGGAGGGATGAAGATGACGCCGGCCGGCGTGCCCAGCACCACGTCGCCCGGCAGGCAGATCGCCTTGCCGATCCGGGTCGGCACGTTCATGCCCACCATGGTGACTTCACCGATCGCCGTCGGGTCGCTACCGCGGTAGTAGACGTTGATGTTCTTGATTTCGGACACCTGCTGATTGTCGCGGATGCCGCCCCAGATCACGGCTCCGCCGCGCTTGGTGCGGGTGGAGATGGCCGTCGAGAGGTTGCCGCCGACATAAGTGCCGAGGTGGACCTTGTCGAACATATCGACCACGACGACGTCATCTTCAACCAGGGAATCGATCACCCACTGGTTGAAGAAGCCGCTGCGGCCTTCCTGTTCATGACCGTAGTTCAGCAGCGTCTCGTGCAGATCCGGCCGTTGCGGTACCATGACCGCGGTGACCGCGCGTCCCACCATGACCTGGTCGGGATGCACGATTTTGAAGGCGCCTTCAAACTGGAATTTGTAACCCCGGTGCCAGAGCGGCCCCCACGCTTCCTCCAGCGTAATTTTGCGGATTCTTCTCAGCACGTCTTCGGGCACCTTCGGCCGTCCGTTCTCGAACCGCTCGCCCTTCCACTGCGGCGTCAACTGAATGATATCTTCCGGATTGTCAAATTTCATTCCAAAATCCCTCCTCGATCAATAGATGCTTTCGAACCTAGTGCTTGATTCCATTGTTAAGGACGGATTCCGTTTTGTCGATGCGACTTTCTTTAGATGATCGAATTTATAAATTTTCAGCAGAGCTGATCCATTTGATCATCGCACAGCTTATCTATCTATGACGCTCTCCAGAGCTCAAACCAAACAGCCTTTCTATGACACTTTCCAGAACTCAAACCAAACGGCCTTTCTATGGCACTTTCCAGAGCTCAAACCAAACGGCCTTTCTATGGCACTTTCCAGAGCTCAAACCAAACGGCTTATCTATGACACTCTCCAGAACATAAACCAATCAACTGCTCCCCGGCACTCCGCAAATCTCAAATCAATCGGTCTTTTCTCCGCACTGTCCATTTTGAAATAGCTCTCGTACATTCTCTGTCCTTATCCAATGGACATATTCCTGTTTTGTTTTATAAAAGATGGACACGGCACTATATACTTCTACGGACGATGTGAAAGCAAATTTCTCTACATCTTGTATTAACATGCAGATTCCAACCAATATATGGGACAAGGATGGAGAGCAAAGATAGGGTGCGTTTGTCCACCTTTTGAAAGACAAAATCGCAATCTGTTCGTTGTCAGTGAACAAACTCCTGGAACGATACAAATCTAAGTTGTGTTCGCTATAAGTGAACCAACGCCATTGAAATTTACATCTAAAGTTATTGGCGTTTCGGAGCATTCTCATTTTTACCAGATAAAGTTGTTGGCGTTTCAGAGCATGTCTCATTTTTCCCACCTGAAGTTGAAGGAGCGGGGGAGACGCAGACGGATTTTAAAAAAACAAACATTATCGTAAAATCGTCGCCTTTAATCATGAAACCGCTTTCGAATAAAGTAGTACTACAATCATTTTTCTGATGATGGAATGCAAGAGGGGAGGAAATGAAAAGGATGGTTGCAGAAACGAAAACGACAGCCGAAGCGGAAAAGACCCGACGCGCCGTCCGAAAGCGCGCAAAGACCGGGGACACCCATTTGGCGGGTTACATCTTTATTTCCCCGTGGCTCATCGGCTTTTTGCTGCTTACGCTGTGGCCTATCGCCCAATCGTTTTATTTGTCCTTTACCGACTACTCGCTGCTGGAAGACCCCGTCTGGGTCGGAACCGAAAACTACGTCAACATTTTTACGAATGATTCGACCTTTACCAAATCGCTTAGCGTCACCTTTTTGTTCGTCCTGTTCTCCGTGCCGCTGAAGCTGTTCTTCTCGCTCCTCGTGGCCATGGCGCTGAACCAGAAGTTAAAAGGCATGAACCTGTACCGGACGGCCATATATTTTCCTTCGCTGATCGGCGGAAGCATTGCGGTGGCAGCCCTGTGGCGCAACATGTTCGGCCTCGACGGCTATATCAACCAGGTGCTCGCCTGGTTCGGCATTCAGGGCGTAGGCTGGATTTCCAATCCCGACACTTCGCTTGGCACGCTCATTCTCCTGAACACCTGGCAATTCGGCTCGACGATGGTCATCTTCCTGGCCGGACTGAAGCAGATCCCGCAGGAGCTGTACGAATCCGCAGCCGTGGATGGCGCCGCAAAGATCCGCCGGTTCATCAGCATTACGCTGCCGATGCTGTCTCCCGTCATGTTTTTTAACCTGATCCTCGGTGTCATCGGCTCCTTCCAGACCTTTACCTCCGCGTTTATCATTACGAAGGGCGGTCCGGTCAACTCCACTTACGTGTACGCCTTGTATTTATACGAGAAGGCGTTCAAGCATTACCAGATGGGATATGCCTCGGCGCTGGCCTGGATCCTGCTCGCCATTGTCGCACTCCTGACCATCGTGAACTTCGCCGCATCCCGCTACTGGGTATTCTACGAATCGGAAGGAGGGGGAACGAAGTGAAGCTGAAGTCCAAGGTAACGAATCATCTGTTTCTCTCCTTGTTCTCGCTTCTTATGCTGTACCCGGTCATCTGGTGGGTCGGCGCTTCCCTGAAAAAGACCGAAGAGCTCAGTCTGCCGACGATCTGGCCCAAGACGCCGATGTGGGAAAATTACAGCAAAGGCTGGCATTTCTCCAGCGAGTACACGTTCGCCCACTTCTTCGGCAATTCGCTTCTGATGGAGCTCGGCAACGTCGTTGGAGGGGTGCTGACCGCCGCCATCGTCGCTTACGGCTTCGGCCGGCTGAGCTTCAAGCTGCGGGGCTTCTGGTTTTCCATCCTGCTGCTGACGATGATGCTGCCCGGACAGGTAACGATCGTTCCGCAGTACATCCTCTTTAACAAGCTGGGCCTTGTGGACAGCTACGTGCCGCTGGTGCTGCCGCATTTTTTTGGCGGCGGGGCGTTCTTCATTTTCCTGCTGGTCCAGTTTATCCGGGGCATTCCCCGGGACCTCGACGAGGCGGCGAAAATCGACGGCGCGTCGGTGTACGGCATCTTCCTCCGGATCATTTTCCCGCTGATCAAGCCGGCGCTCATGACGGTCGCGATATTTACCTTTATCTGGAGCTGGGACGATTTCTTCGCGCAGGTGCTGTACATCAGCTCGGTCGAAAAGTTTACGGTTGGCCTGGCGCTGCGGATGTTCATCGACCAGTTCGATATCCAATGGGGACAGCTGCTCGCCATGTCGCTGTTGTCCGTCCTCCCGTCCATGCTTATCTTTTTGTTTGCGCAAAAGCATTTTGTCGAGGGGATTGCGACGACCGGCCTCAAAGGGTAGCTTGGCTGCGTAATAAGATTCCACGAAAAAAATGGCTGATATAAAACGAAAGGGGAAACGGAAGATGATGAACATGAGACGAATGAGCCTTGTCTCTCTCCTGCTGGCGCTGCTCTTCGCGATCACGGCCTGCAGTGGCGGCGGAAAAGGAAGCGGGAGCGGAAAGACGCTGAGCATCATGTGGTGGGGGCCTGACGAGAGGCACGAAGCGACCAAAAAAGCGCTGGATCTGTACACGCAGCAGCATCCGGACGTAAAATTCAAGCCGGAATACATGGCTTGGGACGCCTATTGGCAAAAGCTGCCGACGCTGGCGGCATCGAAAACGATTACCGATGTCCTTCAAATGGACGCCGCCTATTTGCAGGAGTACGTTAGCCGGGGGCAGCTGGAGGATTTGTCCGATATCGACCTGACCGGTATCGTGGATCCCGGCGTCCTCGAGAATTTGAAGATCGGCGGCAAGCTGTACGGCATTCCGCTCAGCCAGAACGCGCAGGGGATCGCCTTCAACAAGGAGGATCTGGCGAAATACGGCATCCCGCTGCCGCATAAAGACTGGACGTACGATGAGTATTTCCAATGGGCGAAGGACGCCCGCGCCAAGCTGCCGGAAGGGAAGTATCCGATCGGCGACACGACGACATGGGACGGCTTCAACTACTACCAGACGGCGATGGGCAAGCCGCCGATCATGGCTGACGGAGGCAAGACGTTCACGCTGGATAAAGACCTGTTCATGAAGTTCTACCAAACCTATGAACAGTTCCGCAAGGACAAAATCGTGCCTCCGGCGGACCAGGCGGCCTCGTTCCTGGAGAACGACCCGCAGGCGGACCCGATGGCTTCCGGCGTCGTCATGACCCGGGGTGCGACGACCGGCTCGGTCAGCGCGCTGGAGCAGCTGATGCCGGGTAAAGTGGGTGTCGTCAATATGCCGACCGGTCCGGCCGGCGGAGGTTGGGCACAGTCGACTATTTTCCTCAGCGTCAGCGCCAATTCGAAGAACAAGGAAGAGGCAAAAAATTTCGTCAAATGGTTCGTGACGGATAAGGATGCGGGAAAAGTGCTCGGACTGACCCGCGGCATTCCGATCAATCCGGAAATTTACAAGGAGCTCGAGCCGAGTTTGGAAGCGAAGGATAAGCTCGGCAAGGAAATTTACGATCAGTCCGTCGACAAAGCGCTGCCGTTCTACTCGCCGGCTCCCGGATTTACGGAATGGGTGGACGCCTACAAGAAAGAGATGGACGCGGTCACGTTCGGCCAGCAGAGCCTGGAGCAGGCCTTTGACAAGATCGACAAGCTCGGCAAGGAGCTGGCAGCCAAAGCAGGAAACTGAGCCGGGGAATCAGCGCCTTTAGGGAAGTGGAGCTCTCGAAAGGCGACCCCTGTTACGATTCTTCCTAATGTTCCGTTGAACCGGAAGCAGCACGGGGCGTGGCAATATCAATCGGCGGGGGACACCGTATGAAAAAGCTTCTCTGTTCGTGAGACGGTGCTGCTGTTATCCTGAATTGATATCCTAATTTTGATGAGTAAGCTAATGAGAAAGAGGTGTTCATTCCATGCAATTGGCGGAATTTTTCTCTTCGCAGCCGAACCGGCTGTGGCATTTGGCGAAGCAGATGAACGTGAACTATGCGGTTGGCGGCCTGCCGTGGGAAGAGAAGTCGGAGAAGCCGTGGGATCTGATGCCGCTGATCCGCATGAAGCAGCGGTACGCCGATTTCGGACTGACGCTGTCCGTCATCGAATCGATGCCGCCGAGCAACAACATCAAGCTCGGGACGCCCGGCCGCGACGAGGAGATCGAGATTTTTCAGCAGTTCATCGTCAACATGGGCGCCGCCGGCATTCCTGTGCTCTGCTACAACTTCATGGCGCAGTTTAACTGGTTCCGCACCTCGACGACAACCCGCACGCGCGGCGGGGCGCTTGTATCAAGCTACGACCACAGCCTGATGGCGGATGCCCCGCTGACGGAGGCCGGCATCGTCACTGAGGCGCAGCTGTGGGAGAACCTGCACTATTTCCTGGAAAAAATCGTGCCCGTCGCCGAATCCGCGCAGGTGAAGCTGGCGCTCCATCCGGACGATCCGCCGATCTCGCCGATCCGCGGCGTGTCGCGGATTCTGACGAGCGCGGCCGCGCTGCAGCGGGCGATCGATCTGGTGCCGAGCGCATACAGCGGCATGACGATGTGTCAGGGAACGCTGGCGACGGCGGGCGAGGACATTCCGGCGGTCATCCGCCAGTTCGCCGGCCAGAAGAAGCTGTTCTTCGTCCACTTCCGCGACGTGAAAGGCACGCCGGAGAAGTTCGAAGAGACCTTCCACGACGACGGCAAGACGGATATGCTCGAAGCGATGAAGACCTATTACGAGGTCGGCTTTGACGGGCCGGCGAGACCGGACCATGTCCCGACGATGGAAGGCGAGGACAATACGAACCCGGGATATGAGCTGCTCGGCCGCCTGTACGGCGTCGGCTATATCACCGGACTGATGGAAGCGGCGGCCAAGATGAGCCGGGCTTCGGTGACGTCTTAAGCTTCGTTCATTTCCAAACAGAAAGATCAATCATTATCAAGGTACGGATCCCTCCTATCCGTGCCTTTTCGTTTTGACGAGGCATGCCTTTCGTCGATAAAGGGGAACAAAAGAAAGGGTGGTCGGTGATCAGCGTCCTTTCACGCGTCTACCTGTCGTCATCCATACGAGAAAAAACCACCCGCACAGCGTTCCTCCGTGCGGGTGGTTCGTATTGCCGCCAGCCGTCAGCTCCACAGCCGGTCGTTGGAATAAAACTTGTTCCACTGGTCGGTCGACTCCCAGATTCCGCCGATCTCCGGGTGGACATGTTCGGCCAGAACCTCGTCGTTCAGATCGTCGATGCCGAGACCGGGCGCGTCCGTCAGCGTGATGTACCCGTTCTGGACGAGTTTATCCGGCAGCCTGCTGCCGATGACGATGTCGTCCCACCAATCCACCTCGCAGGAATGGTATTCGAGCGCAAGGAAGTTTTCGGTCGCGGCGGCGACATGGGCGGCCGCAAGGCAGGCGATCGGACTCTCCGCCATATGGATCGCCATGGCGACGCCGTAGTCCTGGGCCATGTCGCCGATTTTCTTCGTCTCCAGAATGCCGCCGGTAGTCAGGACGTCGGGATGGATAACGGAGACGCCGCCCGCTTCGAGCAGCGGCTTGAAATTCTCCTTCAGATAGATGTCCTCGCCCGTGCAGATCGGAGTGGTGACGGCCCGGGACAGCTGGGCGTACTGCTGCGTGTACTGCCAAGGAATCATGTCTTCCATCCAGGCCAGGTTGAACTTGTCGATGCGCCGGCCCAGCTTGATGCAGTCCTGAAGCCCGATATGGCCGAAATGGTCGATGGCGAGCGGCACCTGGTAGCCGATGACGGAGCGGACGTCCGCAACGTACTGCTCGAGCATGTCGAGTCCTTTTTCCGTGACATGAATGCCGGTTAAGGGGTGGGGGATGTTGTAAATATCGTAGTGACGGTTCGTAATTTCCCGCAGCTCGTCTTCCGACAAACTGTCGAAGTTCTGATTGTAGCGGCGCTTCGACTTTTCCCTCATCTCCTCCAGGAAACCGAGCGGAGCGCTCAGCGTACCCGGCTCATTGATGATCTGTCCGATGCCGAGGTCCATCTTCAGAAAGGTGAAGCCGGCGTCCATCCGTTTCTTCAGCGCTTCGCCCATCGCCTTGCCGGTATCCTTGCCGACGACCTCCGTATCGCAGTACATGCGGATTTTATCGCGGAATTTGCCGCCAAGCATTTGATAGACCGGCACCCCGTAGGCTTTGCCGGCCAGGTCCCACAGCGCGAGCTCGATTCCGCTGACACCGCCGCCCTGGCGGGCATGGCCGCCGAACTGCTTGATCCGCCGGAACAGCTTGTCGATGTTGCAGGGATTTTCGCCGAGCAGCCGGCTCTTCAGCATGAGGGCGTATACTTTGTCCGCGCCGTCACGGACCTCCCCGAAGCCAACGAGCCCCTGGTTGGTATACACCTTGATCAGGCTGCTGTGAAAAGGCCCCCCGACGATATCGGTGAAGCGGATGTCCGTAATTTTCAGCTCCGAGGGTCTCGAAGCGGTGCTTACATGGGCCAACGTTTGCTCGTAAGACTCTTTGTTAATCATGAAATCACTCCCCCTATTGGATGGTTCGTTACAGCAGCATGCTCCCGCCGTCCAGACGGATGGCCGAGCCTGTCAAATATTCGCTTTCGTCCGAGGCGATGAAGGCGGCGAGCCTGGCGACATCGAGCGGGACGCCAACGCGGCCCATCGGGAATTTGGCCAGCTGGCGCTTGCGCCGCTCTTCCAGCTTCTTCTGCGCATCGGGATCGTCCGCTAATATGCGCTCATATTTGCCGACGTCGACGGCTCCCGGCTCGATCATGTTCACCGTGATGCCGTACGGAGCCAGCTCGATAGCGCTCTCCCTTCCAAGCATCCGGATCGCGCCTTTCGTCATCGCGTAGACGGGATCGAAATCGGTCGGCCGCTTCGCATGCACCGAGGAGATGAGAATGATGCGGCCGCCGCCTTTCTGCTTCATGGCCGGAACGACGGCCTGAATGCACTGCCAGTAGCCCTTCACGTTCGTATTCATCATGCGGCTGAATGTCTCTTCATCGTGCTTGAACAGGTCGTAGTTCAGCTGCACGGCGGCATTGTTCACCAGGATGTCGATGCCCCCGCCGCGCTGCTCGACCTCCCTTACCATCGCGATAATCTCGTCCTGCCTGGCGACGTCCGCCTGAACGATGAAGCAGTCCCCGCCGGCCTCGTCGATCCGCCGCTTCGTTTCAAGGGCGCCGGCTTCGCTGCGGTTATAGTGGACCGCTACTCTTGCGCCTCTGCGTGCGAACTCCAGCGCAACTCCCTGGCCGATGCCGGTTCCCGCTCCCGTCACCAGGGCGACTTTGCCTGCCATGCTCATGGCGAATCGCCTCCCTTTGGCCGTTTCATTTTATGGTCCATATAGTGCAGCAGGAAACCGCCGTCCAGCCGGAGATCCGCGCCGTTCAAGTAGCGGGCTTCCGCTGAGGCGAGAAAGCCTGCGGCATGGGCGATATCCTCAGCGCTTCCCAGCTGCCCGCTCGGCACCTTGGTTTCGTAGCTGTGATACAGCGTCGTAAGCCTGCTGCGGAAGCGTTCATCATCGCCTTCTACCGGCCCCGCTTCAATCGTATTGACGCGGATGCCGTGCCGGCCTAGCTCCAGTGCCGCTTCCTTCGCCAGCATTTTGACGGCGCCCTTGGACGCGCTGTAGACAAAGGAAGACCCGGTCGGCTTCTCGGCATGGATCGACGAAACAAAGACGATGCAGCCCGACTGCCTGGATACCATCGCCTTTCCTGCGGCTTGTGCGCACAGAAAGGCGGACTTCGCATTCGCATGCATCACTTCTTGAAACAGCGCCTCCGAACAAGTCTCGACGGAAGCGGGGGCGAGCAGATCGTTATTGTGGACCAGGACGTCCAGTCCGCCGAGCTCCCGCTCCGCGGTCTCGACCAGCCGGTTCGCGTTTGCTCCGACGCTCAGGTCGAGGCTCGCCACGATGACGTTCGAGCCTGCGGTCCGGGCTGCAGCGATATCAGCTGCCGCCTCGGCACCGCCGGATGCGCTGTTCAGCACGAGATGGGCGCCTTCGGCCGAAAAACGCCGGATCATGGCTCTGCCGACAGGAGTGTCTGCGTCCGTGATCAGGACGACTTGTGCAGAATGATTCATAAATCACCTCCGGATAGAGCGGTACTGATGGCTGTCGGTACGTTCAACTTCATCATAAAAGGTTGGCGCTGCCGGCTTCGAGATGTGAATCTTACGATTTTGTTTGATTTTTTTCAAAAGGGGAGGGAAGAGGGGATTGCGAAGCATTCTGAGCGGCGGTTCTAAACCGGAAGCAAGAAAAAAGCGGCGCCCGGAGCGAATGCTGCCCTGTACGGGAAGCCTACGCAAGCCGATTGCCGCTTGTTCGGACCATGCTTTTAGCCTAGTCTAATGCCTAATTTGGGGAAGCGTCACGCTTCTATTACACCGGTTGCTTATACCGGCTGCTGCTGTTGTTGCTGCTGTTCCTTGCGCCATTCCTGGACCGCCTGGTCAAGACGCTTCATCGCTTCCTCGACCAGGGAGCGGGAGCAGGCAATGTTCAGGCGCATGAAGCCTTCGCCTTCCTTGCCAAAAGCCGAACCCTTGTTCAGGGCAAGCTTGGCTTTGTTCAGCAGAAATTGTTCCAGATCGTCGGGCGACAACTGCAGCGCGCGGAAATCGAGCCACATCAAGTACGTCGCTTCAGGTACCCGGGTTTTGATTTCCGGAATATGTTCACCCAGATATTGACTCACATACTCCATGTTCGCTTTCATGTACACCAGCGCTTCATCCAGCCAAGCCTTGCCGTCATTGTAGGCGGCTTGGGTAGCTGCGCTGCCGAGGGTGCTGATCGAATTGACATGATAGAGCTCAAGCGTCTTTTTGAACCGGCGCCGGATGGAATCGTTCGGAATGATGATATTCGAAGTATTCAGCCCGGCAATATTAAACGTTTTGCTCGGCGCAGTACAAATGATGCAGTTCTCCTGAATCTCCTCCGACAAGCTGGCGAACGGAATATGGGTCCCTTCTTCATAAACCAGGTCCGCATGGATTTCGTCGGACACCATCAGAATACCGCGCTCCATGCAGAGCTTCGCAACCGCCTCCAGCTCTTCGCGCCGCCATACTCGGCCGACCGGATTGTGCGGGCTGCACAGGATGAACAGCTTGACCTGATCGTCCAGGCTCTGCTCAAGCGCTTCGAGGTCCATCGTATAATACCCGTCCTGCTCCTTCAGCGGGTTCTGCACCAGCTCCCGGCCGTGATCGGTGACGACGCTGTAAAAAGGAGGGTACACCGGCGTCTGGATGGCAACCTTGTCTCCCGGCTCGGTAAAAGCCTGCACGATGAAGCTGAGGGCGGGCACGACGCCCGGGCAGAAGACGATCCATTCCTTGTCGATGGACCACCGGTGGCGGCTCTTCATCCAGTCCGCGACGGCCTGATTATACGCATCAGACTGCATCGTATAGCCGAATACCCCGTGCTCTACGCGGCTGTTCAGTGCGGAAATGACCGAGTCGGGTGCGGCAAAATCCATGTCGGCTACCCACATCGGAAGGACGTCGGACACGCCGAAAATCCGCTTCAGGTCGTCCCATTTAAAACTATCTGTATTTATACGTTCGATTGGTTGATGAAAGTTCAAGCTGTTCTCCTCCTTGGAAGGTCATTCAAAAGTTCGTCTATCCACGAATATAATCATAACAGATAAAGGCAAGTTTTTGGGTACACATCAGCTTTGAAAACCATCCTGCATCTCAAGTACAATGAACGCATGAGGAACGACGCCTACGGGTTATCCGAAAGGAGGAAGGACATGCAGCTGATCGCCATGCTGACCATGCTGATCGATCATGCAGGGATCGTGTTTTTTCCGGATCAAATTTGGCTGAGGGTGATCGGAAGGATCGCATTTCCGATTTACGCCTATGCACTCGTACAGGGACATTATTTTACCCGAAGCCGGACCAAATATTTATTCAGGCTGTTTATACTGGCGCTGCTCTCCCAAATTCCATACCAGCTGGCTCTGGACCCGGACGGGCTGAACGTGGTCGTCACGCTGTTCGTGGCAGCCGCCGTCCTGCAAATTCTGGAGCGCAATCTGTCCATGGCGGCCAAAGCCGGGATCGTTCTGGCTTTTTGCGTTCTGATGGAAGGGTTCCCGTTTGATTACGGAGCATACGGCCTGCTGCTGGTGATTGCCTTCCGGTATGCTTCCTCCGAGAAACTGCTGGGTGCCCATCTGCTGCTGAACATACTGTATTTGATAGCATTCGGAGCAGGGGCTGTTCTGCAGATGCTGAGCATCGTACCGACCCTGGTGATTGTATACGGGCGTTATTTATGGAAAAAGATCGAGCAGGCCAGAGTTAGGGCATGGGTGTGGCGGTCGTTTTATCCGCTGCATCTGACCGTGCTGGCTGTGCTGCAGCGGCTGGATGCTTAATGCACCAGCCTTTTTTTGTTGAAAATATTTACAGCCACCCTATTTACAAACCGATGGTCGGTATTTATAATGGAGCTAACAAAACAAGGGAAAAGGTGAGGGAAATGGCTCCTTTGATTGGATTAATCGTTTCGCTGTTAGGGTTTCGCTTGATGGGATGGCTTGGCTGGGAGTATATGAATGACTGGATCATCAGTCTGCGCTTTGCGGTAGCCGTCATGTTTTTGCTGACCGCATCGGCCCATTGGGGCAAACGCCGCGCGGAGCTGGTCGCCATGGTACCGCCGCGGTTCGCGCAACCGGGCGCGCTGGTTACGCTGACGGGTTGGCTGGAAATCGCCGGCGCCGTCGGCATGATGATTCCGATTATGGCCGAGGCGGCTTCCACCGGGCTCGCGCTGATGCTGCTGGCCATGTTTCCGGCCAATGTATACGCGGCGAATAACCGTCTGACTCTGGACGGCAGAGCGGTGATGCCGCTTGTCCCGCGAACCGTGCTGCAGGTCGTTTTTTTGGCTGCCGTACTCGCTGCGGGGTGGATCCCGCCGGGAGCATGGGCATGACGGATTGGAACTAAATCAGGAGGAGGATGGAGATGAAACAGGAAGAAAGACGCGAGCAGACGATGAAACTGCTGCTGGATACAACCGAGGAGCTCATTTTGGAGAAGGGCTGCACCAAGACGACGCTCAGCGATATTATGGCAAGAACCGGCTTGTCCAAAGGAGCCATATTCCATTATGTATCCGGCAAGGATGAACTATTCGTGAAGGTGCTTGAGGCTAAGCTGGAAGAGACGAATACGAGCTTCATGGACGCGGTAGATGCCCCTGCAGTAAAGGAATTCGACGGGCCGATGAATGCAATCGCGCAGAGCCTGCCCAAGCTGGAGAGCCGGGAAGATGTGAGCAATCTCATCATGATGTATTTGATCGGGAAAAGCGATCAGCCGGAAGCGGCCGGCATCGTCGCGGACTTTTACCGGCAGGCGGTCGCCACGTCCAAGAAGTGGATCGTCACAGGCCAGGAGTCCGGAGTCATCCCTTCATCGGTCAATGCCGACCAGGCGGCGGAGCTGTTTGAGCTGCTCTCCTTCGGGCTGCGGATGCGCAGCCTGATCGGAGTTCGCAGCACAGGGTTCGGCATTCAGGAGTTTTCGGAGCTGATTATGCGGACGCTGCGGCCGGACCGTCAAGGAGGTGCTCCGACGTCATGACGCTGCTCCTGTTCCTGCATATCGCCGGAAGCGTGCTTTTCTTGGGCAATATCATTACGGCTGCTTTTTGGAAAGTCCGCGCCGACGTTCGGGGCGATGCCGCGGAGATTCACCGCACCGTGAACAACGTGATGCTCGCCGATTATGCGTTTACGCTGCCCGGGCTGTTGCTCTTGATCGTCACCGGGAGCCTGATGGCCGCCAAAGGCGGCTATTCGCTGGCAGGTCTGAACTGGCTCACGGCTTCGCTAATCCTGTTCGGGATCACCGGCGTGCTGTGGCTGGCCGTATTAATCCCGCTGCAGCGGGGAATGATCCGGCTCAGCCGGCAGGCGCTCGAAAACGGGACGATCTCCGCAGCTTACAAGAAGTTGTCGGCGTATTGGGCGGTTTTCGGAATTCTTGCCACCTTGCTGCCGCTTTTTATATTGTACTTCATGGTCAGCAAGCCTTTTTAAAATGAGGCGCAAACGACCGGCCGTTAAGTATAACGGCCGGTTTTTGGTTTGCCGATAAGGGGAGACAAGAGGCCGTCGCCAGCAGCTGCAGGGTCCGCAAAAATGAGGGTATAGGTGCGGTTTTTATGGAAAGAAATAGAGCATACCTTAAATAAAACGCCAACATGGCTGGGCAGAACCCAAAGCGCAGTGTCTGGGCATTTTCCGGTTCAAAGATGTACAATAAGGGAAGCGCGGATCAGACCGGAAAGATTCCTTCGACTTGATTCAGGGGAAATAAAATTCGGGATGGCGATTTCCCTTTGGCCTGCACCTCGATGAAGTCGGAGCCGATAAGCACCAGCTTCATGTTGGAAAAGGCTTTGCCGGACTGGAATACCGTCCGGATTCCGACGCGGCGGAACACTGCCGGCTGCTTGACGTCAAAGACGCGGATGGTCTGCAGGCTGAGCGGAACGAACAGCTCCCCCTGTACACGGATAAAGCTGCTTTTATACACATGTTGCAGCCGCCCCGGCTCCAGACCCAGGCCTGCGCCGTTGATTTCAACCAGATGCCCGGTGAATTTGGCAAGACGCTCCTGCAGGGTTATATTTCTTTTAAACTTCGTGAGCAGCACTTGGATCCCTCCGATGAACGTTTACTGCATTGTATGCCCTGAACTGGGCGGGTGCTTCGATTTTTTGAAGAGAATCACAGGCCGTTTTACACGGGTAAACCAAAGACGGCTTTAGATTTGCGAAAGGAGGAACCATGAACGAGAGCAGGGTGATATCAAGACCATGGGCGCTGGAAGGGCCCAGCATTCAAATCGACCCGCTGTTTCCTTATTATGCGGACCGCTCCGCCGAGAGCATCGCCGAAGAGATCGAGCTGTCCGGCTACCGGACGGTGCATTATTTTGTCGTGAACGAGAGCAGGGTCCGAACGGACATCATTGAGGCTTTTCACGCCCGGGATATTGCCGTATGGGCGCTTGTAATCGGGAACGGAACGTTCGCTACCGATCATCTCCCCCGGGACTGGCGTTCCTGGAGGATGGGGCTGCTGAAGGAGCAGAATGACGGCTTTGAGCGGTTTTCCCCGTTCTCGGCATCTTACGTGGAATGGAAAAAGGAAGCAGTCGCCCGGGTCGTCAGGGAGCATCCGTTTGACGGGATCGAGATCGCCGAGCCCTATTTTCCGGAATGGGACGGCATCCGCAGAGGGGTATACGGCGACGTCGGCCCCCATGCGAAGCAAGCGTTCCGGGACAAGTACGGCCATGATATTCCCGAATTTCTGAACAAACGGGCGGCTAACTATTATAAAAAGATACCTGACATCTACGGCAAATGGATTACTTTCCGCGTGGACGCCGTGAACGGACTCATCGATGAAATTATTAACGGCAGCGGAGGCGCAAGAAGTGTCCGCCCGGATATTGCCGTGGCGACCTGGTCGCTGGCGGTTGACGGCGGAGCGGTATCCACCCTCCGGCTGAAGGAATGGCAGGGGCTTGATGCGATCTCGATGATCGGGAAGGTCCGGCCGGATATGCACGTGCTTCAAACCCACTGGCCGGACTGGATGAAGCGCCATTTGCCGCCGCAGTACGCGGGCGGATACGAGAGCTTCGCCGCACCGATCCGGGCCGCCTATCCCGGACTTCCCCTTGGCATTCAGGCCGACATCGGCTCCCGGAGCAGCATGGTGAAGAACCGGCGCTGGCTCAATGATTTCCAGAACACGGTTTACGAGCTCGGCTACGATACGTGGATGGCGTACGAATACCATCTCGGCGGGTATATGTATGACGAACCGCCTGTCCCTGTGAAAGCCGTCATGCGCGGAGAACAAGAACTGACGGTTTCGTTCAACAAACGGATTGATCCGGATACGCTGGGAACGGTGCTGTTCTTTGCGGAGGAGAACACGGAGGCCGGGCCTCTTGCCGGCATCACCATCGAGCAGAGGGCCGTCGACGGTAACCGTTTATGGCTGCGGGTGAGCGGGCTTCCCCGGCGGCCTGTACTGGTCGAGGTCAGCGGGATGCGGGATACGCCGGGACTATGGCATGTGAAAGGCAAAAAGTCTGGTGAAACCCCGATCGGCCAGAGACTGAAAGTAGAGCAGGATCGTGGGTAATAGAGGAAGCTGAGCATGAAAAAAAGCGTCCCGGCGGCAGCGATGCCGCCGAGGACGCTTCTTTTATATTTTCCGTAAGCATTATTGGGCGGTATATCCGCCGTCTACCATCAGGCTCGTTCCGACCACGAACGAAGAGTCGTCGCTGGCCAGGAACAGGACGGATTTGGCCACCTCTTCCGCGGTGCCGAGCCGGCCGATCGGATGCAGCTCCACGAGGTGCTGCTTGGCTTCCGGCGGAAGCGCCTTTAGCAGCGGCGTATCGATATAACCCGGGCAGACGGCATTCACCCGGATGCCGTGTTTGGCATATTCAATGCCGAGCGTCTGGGTGAGCAGGACGACGCCGCCTTTGGCGGAGCCGTAAGCGGTAACTCCCGCCTTGGCCGCATGGCCGTGGATCGAAGCGGAATTGATGATCGCACCCCCGGTGCCCTGTCTCAGCATTTGGACCACGGCGTGTTTATCCGACAGGAAGACGCCTGTCAGATTGACGTCGATCGTGCGCTGCCATTTGTCCAGCGACAGCTGATCGGCTGGCTCATCGTTGGCCACGCCCGCATTGGCAAACATAATGTCCAGTTTTCCGTATTCCTGCACGGTCCGTTCCACCAGCGCCTGGACTTCCTCCTCCTTGGTCACATCCACCCGGACGTAGATCGAGTCGTACCCTTTTTCTTTCAAATGGTCGGATACTTCCTGTCCTGCTTCCGAGCGGTCGGCCACGACGACCTTGGCGCCTTCCTGGGCAAACAGACGCGCGGTGGCTTGTCCGATCCCGCTGGCACCGCCCGTAATGATCGCTACTTTACCGGAAAGTTTCATAATTCGCGTCACTCCTTCTCACAGCAATTGTCCGTATCCGTCACCGGAATCGGGTTCATCTTTGTTAATTTACCCAATTTTCTGAAAATATTAGCCGACGCTTTCGAGATATCGTGCGAATAAAATGCCGCGAACGGAGCAAAAGAGCTTGCTTTCCGGAAAAGATGGTGGTACATTCGATATATAAATTGTTTACAATTTAATTTTATAAAATATAATTTAAGTGGAGGATGGGACCATGAGTATTTATTCTTTTACAGCAAACAGCATTCGCGGCGCGGAAAAAGAACTTTCGGAATATAAGGGGGACGTGCTTCTCATTGTGAACACGGCGAGCAAATGCGGGTTCACCCCGCAGTATGCTGACCTGCAGAAGTTGTACGAGAAATACAGTGACAAGGGATTCAAGGTGCTTGGATTTCCAAGCAACCAGTTCGCCGAGCAGGAGCCTGGAAGCAATGAGGAAGTCGATACGTTCTGCCAAATTAACTATGGTGTGAGCTTCCCGATGTTTGAGAAGGTGGACGTGCGCGGAGAAGACAAGCATCCGCTGTTTGCTTACTTGACGGAGCAGGC
This sequence comes from Paenibacillus sp. VMFN-D1, assembly GCF_003386155.1. Classification (NCBI taxonomy): domain Bacteria; kingdom Bacillati; phylum Bacillota; class Bacilli; order Caryophanales; family Paenibacillaceae; genus Paenibacillus; species Paenibacillus sp. VMFN-D1. Next base: position 171,308 of record NZ_QRDU01000006.1, read on the forward strand.
TCCGTTTAAGGGGATTAGCACGGACAATTCCGAAGGGAAAATGCTGCAATCGTTCCTTGAGAAGGAACAGCCCGAGCTGCTGGAGGGCGACGATATCAAGTGGAACTTCACCAAGTTCCTGATCGACCGGGAAGGACGGGTGGTGGAGCGGTTTGAGACACCGGTCGGTCCGCTGGAGCTGGAATCGGCCATTGATGCGCTGATCTAAAACACTAACGATTGTTAGCGGCTATCCATTCCAGTGGCGGCGCGAAACGGCCATTTGGATAGAATTGCCTTGAATTTTAATGTATTCTGAAGGTAATTTTCAGGTGTTTTTAAGAAAACTCTCATATAATGCATTCATACCCCTTTTATATATGAATTGACCCTAGGCACGGGACTAGGGTCTATTTTTTTGTCCAATTTTCGTAAAAGGCTTCGTCGGGGGCGGATGAACGCCGCTTGTACGCCCCCTCCCCGCATAAACGCAAGGGCAGCCTGGCCCCGGACTTACGGTTTCTGGCGCCGCCTGCGCAGCTGCAGCTGCTGCAGATTGCGCCAGGAGATCTGCCGGATGCGCTGGCTTCGCATCACTTCGCGGATCCAGGGATCGCGGAAAACCTGCAGCTCCATGCCGCGCTTCAGCCACTCGTGATGGATGGCCATCAGCTCATCCGTAATGACCGCCGGATGGATATACAGCTCGCTGACTCCGGCCTGGAGCGAGCACAGCGCATCCGCTACGCTTTCCCTGAAGGCTCCGTATGTTTCTCCCGGGCGCAGAGAAAAGGGCAGCTGAATTAAATGATCCGGAATGACGACCCCGAGCGAGTCCGCTTCACGAACCCGCGCCTTATGGATGCGCCGGGCGGCGGAAGGGAGATGAAGCGAAGCGGGAATATGCCTTGGCAGCCGAAACGGAAGGCCGTTCTCCGCGCAGACGCCAAGGACGAGGGAGAGGAAATCCCGTCCTGTTTCGAGCCCGTATAGACTCCCCATATGATTATCGAGATGGGTCGGATTCAGCCCCATGCGCCGGGCGAGCCGGATTTGGCCGATGATTTCGGTGTGCACCTCGGCTGCCTGGGCTCTGCTCTCCACCGTGCGGCAGTCGCGGGGAAAGTACCCCTCATCCGTAATGAGGGAGGACACCGTCTGCCGGCGGGTGACCGGCCCCCAGCGGTAGGTGTTCCACTCGCTGGTAAAGGTCAAGTGGACGCCGACGTCCACGTCCGGACGCGAGGCCGCCCACTGGGCAGCCTCCTTGGCCCACGGGCACGGCATCATGATCGTTGCCGAGGAAATGGCCCCTTCGGCAAGCAGCAGCTGGATGCCCGCATTGGCCGAGTGGCACATGCCGTAGTCATCCGCATTGATGATCAGCAGCCGCTCATCCGGCGGGAAGCCCAAAGCTTGAGCGAGGTTCAAGGGACGTCGCCTCCTGACGAACAGAATCGGGATGGTTGAGATATTGTTATACATACGTCGGGAGCCCGAGCAAATTGTCACCCAACTTTATAAAGAGTCTAACAGCCTGTGTAGGAGTATTTAGCTGAGTTTTCTAGACATAATAAAGTTGTTCCCAAGTCACGAATACAAGATTAGCAAACAAACAATAATGTGGAACCGTTAGCTTATTCTAGTGGTATCATATTATTGGTTGTGGAGGTGTTTTCATTGATCCTTAATGCAGTTATAAGTATCATTGTGTATTCGAAAAGGGAAAAACAACAAGTCGAAGACATTATTCATAAGTATGAGGCAACAGCCGAATTTGAGGATTTAAGCGTTGGGAGCCGTGAACATTTTGCTTATACAATAAAGGTAGCGTATAGTCCCAGGATTGTACAAAGCTGTCTACGTGATCTCAATAAGTTAGACAACGCTATCCAGGACACTGCAGATTATTTTGGATTCTCTTTCGACTACGAAGAAAAAGACTACACTTCTTCGCCACTTTTCTTTATTCAATCTATTGGTAATAAGGCAGGACTGTATATTAAATCACAAAAACTAAAACTTGAGGTCTTCTGCCATCATTGTAACCGAAAAAAAATAGAAGACGGCCAAGAGCCGTTAATCGATGCTAACAAGTTAATCAAAAATCCAATCCTCTATGTTGATCATTCATTGGTTATTTCTGAAATATTAGCTGAAAAGTTACATAACTCTGGACTTAGCGGGTACGATCTTGTGGAAGTTGAACATAATGGGAAAAAGGAAGCTGCAGTAAAGGGCTATCAGATCAGACCGACAAATACATTAGCTCCACAATGTATACCTTATAAATATCTCGACGACCCGTACATTAATAATCAATCAAATAGGTGCCCTATTTGTAAATTAGGAGGCCATCTTTTTGCGCCTTATTATTATAGTCCAGAAGATTTGAAAGAGATCAAGGACTTCAACTATACCTATGAGTATAAAGACTACAATTTTGTCCATAGGAAAATATTAATAAGTAAACGAGTAGTAGACCTCTTTAAAGACGAAAGTTATATAAATAATATAGTCAAAAGATTCGAACCAGGCGGAGATAAGGATTGGGTATTGGAACCAATTTTGATGAATTCCGACTGTTGACTGTTGATAAAATCCAGCAGTTGCGCATATAACCCGAGGGTCGACCTGATGCCAGGCGATCCGGAATATGAGCAGCTTCGCCGGAGCACCAATCCTTCGGACAGCTAGTTATTAAAGAAAACAGACCCTTTGCGGCACTTCCCGCAAAGGGTCTGTTTCATCTTGCTATTTCTATCCATTTGTTTTTATCGGCTTATGATCATCGGCTGTTCTTATTTGACTTATTCCCCCAGGCCTTTGCCCATTCCTTTCAGAAACCGCAACCCGAAGCCGATCGCCCGGTTCACATCGGGATCCTTCAGCGCGTTCATGAGGGAGAAGACCGTCACCTTTTTATCCTGCGGCTGATTGGCCTCCTCCAGGCCCTTGGCTACGCTGCCGAGCAGCTTCGCCGTCTGCTCCGGATCGATAGCGGCGAGTGCGCCGGCGGCGGCCATGCCGTTGTTGATCATGTTCGTCACTTCCGGCCGGGTGGCCTGACCCAGGACGATTTCGGCCACTTTGGCTTTGGCCTTCAGCAGCGACTCAGCCGCTTCCAGAATGCCGCTGTCGTGCAGCTCGCTGAGCACCCCGATGGCTTTTTCCAGCGCCTGCTCATGCTCGGCGATCGAATCCGTCAGCTGCTCCAGCGACTGCTGCTTCAGCTCTTCTTCCGTCAGCTCGCGTTTTTTGATGTATGAAATCGGTTGTGCCATATAGATTCCACCTTTCCTTTAATCGACGAGCGATACATAATCAGGCCGGCTCCATTTCCGGTGCACCTCGACGCCGTCCTGCGGATAGCGCTTCTTGTTGCGCGGATTGGTCAGCGGCAGCGGATTGGTACCCTTCACGTTCAGAATCTGCATCCGCACGCGCGTTTGCTTATAGGCCGGCGTGTGCGTGCGGACATCGACCGCATTGCCGGTGAGCAGGTTGACCGCGTTTTCGTGGCTGACCGAGTGCATCGGCACGTACAGCTCGTTGCGGTGGACGCGGTCGGTAATGACCGCCTTCAGCTTGATCGCGCCGTAAGGCGATTCGAGCCGCACCAAGGATCCGTTCTCGACGCCCCGTTCGGCGGCCAGCTCAGGCGATACTTCCACGAACACTTCCGGCAGCTTCAGATTGATTCCGTGCGATTTGTTGGTCAGGTTGCCTTCATGGAACTGCTCCAGCAGGCGCCCGTTGTTCAGAACGAGATCGAATTCGGCCGGGTATTCCACCGGCGGAACGTAGCCGACCAGCGAGAAGCGCGCCTTTTTGTCGGGGAAGAAGAAGCCGTCCGTATAAAGCAGCGGTGTGTGTTCCCCGCTAGCCGAACCCCAGATGAAGCTTCCCCAGCCTTCCAGCACATCATAGCTGCACTGGGAGAAGAACGGGGTCAGGCTGGCCATTTCGTCGAAAATTTCGCTCGGATGGGTATAACCCCAGTCATACCCGAGCCGCTTGGCGATCTGGGTCGTGATCCACCAGTCCGGCTTGGAGTCGCCGAGCGGCTCCAGCACCTGATAGAGGCGCTGAACGCGCCGCTCCGTATTGGTGAAGGTGCCTTCTTTCTCCAGCGACGGCGCGGCAGGCAGAATGACGTCGGCGAACTGGGCCGTCTGCGACAGAAATACGTCCTGCACGACGAAGAAGTCGAGCTTCGCCAGCACCTCGTGCACGTGGTTGGCGTTGGAGTCGACCCAGGCCATATCCTCGCCGACGAGGTACATCGCCTTCATGTCGCCGCGGTCGATCGCATCGATCATCTGGATGTTGTCCATACCCGGCTGCGGCGAAATCGCCACGCCGTAAGCTTTTTCGAACCGTGTCCGCGCCTCGTCGTTCGAGACATGCTGGTATCCTGGGAGCCACGGCGGCAGCGTGCCCATGTCGCAGGCGCCCTGCACGTTGTTATGTCCGCGCAGCGGGTAGGCTCCGGCGCCGGGACGCATGTAGTTGCCCGTAGCGAGCAGCAGGTTGGAGATGGCCGCCGACGTGTGCGAGCCGGCGATGTTTTGGGTGACGCCCATGCCCCAGCAGATGACGGTGCCGTCGGCGTCGCGGATCATCTCGGCGATCGAGATGAGCGTCTCCTTGGCAATGCCGGTTTCCTGCTCGGCGTACTCGAGCGTGAAGGTATCGAGCAGCTGCTGGTATTCGGCAAACTGATTGACATACTGGTCGATAAACGCCTGCTGATGCCATCCCTGGTCAATCATGTATTTCGTGACGGCCGTCAGCCATACGAAGTCCGTACCCTGCTTCGGACGGATGAACAGGTCCGAGCGCTCGGCCATCTCATGCTTGCGCAGGTCGGCGACGATCAGCTTCTGGCCGTGCAGCTTGTGCGCCCGCTTGATCCGGGTCGCCAGGACCGGGTGGCCTTCGGCCGGCGCGCAGCCGATCAAGATGACGAGGCCGGCCGCCGCGATGTCCTGAATCGTGCCGGCGTCGCCGCCGATGCCGACCGTCGACATCAGTCCGTCCGACGCCGGAGACTGGCAGTAGCGGGAGCAGTTGTCCACGTCATTCGTTTCAAACACCTGGCGGGCCAGCTTTTGGATCACATAGTTCTCTTCATTCGTAATTTTCGAGGAAGAAATAAAGCCGACCGAATGGTTGCCGTACTCCTTACGGATGCCTCCGAGGCGTTCGGCGACCAGGCTCAGCGCCTCATCCCAGGTAGCTTCGACGAAGGCGTCTCCCTGCCGGATCAGCGGGGTCGTAATCCGCTCTTCGCTGTTGACGAAATCCCAGCCGAATTTGCCTTTGACGCAGGTGGAGATCGCGTTGACCGGTGCGTCGTGGGATGGCTGTACCTTCAAAATTTTCCGGCCTTTGGTCCATACCTCGAAGGAGCAGCCGACGCCGCAGAACGTGCATACCGTTTTGGTTTTGCGCGTGCGTGTGTCCCGCATCGCCGCTTCGATTTCCGAAACGGCGAAGATGCCGCTGTATCCCGGCTCCACTTCCTTGACGAGGTCGATCATCGGATTCAGCACTTCCTCGTTGATGCCTGTCATGAAGCCGGCCTCGCCCAGCATCGATTTTTCCATGAGGGCGTTGCACGGGCAGATGGTGACGCATTGGCCGCAGCTGACGCAGGACGAGTCGTTGATATCGACCCCGTTGTCCCACTTGACCCGCGGGATGTCTGCTTCCCAATCGATGGAAAGGGTTTCATTCACCTGCAGATTTTGGCAGACCTCAACACACTGTCCGCAGGCAATGCATTGATTCGGGTCATAACGGTAGAACGGATGGGACATATCGACTTCCGAAGGTTCAACCTTCGGCCGGTACGGGTACTTCTGGTGCTCGATTTCCATCATTTCGGCGGTATTGTGCAGCTTGCAGTTGCCGTTGTTGTTGTCGCATACGGTGCAGTAGAGCAGATGGTTTTCGAGGATCCGGTCCATCGCTTCCGTCTGTGCAGCCTTGGCGGATGCGGAAGACAGCTTGACGTTCATTCCCGAAACGGCAATGGTCGAGCAGGCGCGCGCAAGCTTCCCGTCGATTTCCACAATACATGTGTCGCACGTCTGGATCGGGTCTACCTCAGGGACATAACAAATTTGCGGATGCGACAGGCCGGCAAGATTGATCGCCTCGAGCACGGTCATGCCCGATGTGACTTCCACCGCCTGTCCGTCGAGCGTAATGTTAACAAGATTTTGGTTCACGAACATAAAACCCCTTTTCACCCCAATGTTAAATGGAGCCGCCAAGCGTCCAGGTGCAGCGCTTCGGCGGGTGTCCATAAGCTAAAGAGCAGGCCATAAAAACAAAAAAACTCCACTAAACCCGTCTCCGCTAATCATTGTGCGCGGCAGGTTGTAGTGGAGTAACCGATTAGCATTGGCCTACTAATGGATCATTCCGGCGCCTGTATGGCATAAATGTTTTCTCGTCATGATTATACTACGCCCCGGCAGAAAAACAAGGTTGAATTATTCTGTACAATCCTACTAAGATTTAGTATAGTGTTAAACTTGTGATGAGGTGAGAATGGGATGAAGAAGGAAGTTGCGTTTAACGATATCATTCGCAAAGTGAGGAAAGATACGTTCGGAAAAGGTCCGGAACGCATTCATACCACGTTTGTCGAGAACATGGCGATCACCCGGATGCACGGCAATTTCACACCTACTGAAAAGTTTATCGCACAGTCCGAAGACGGCAAGAAGATGGTGCACAGCGCGAGAACACACATGATCAAGGAGCTGTACAAATCCCAGGTCCCGGAAGGGCTGGAGGAGCTGTGCGGATCGAAGCTGATCCATCTGTTTACGGATATCAAGGTGGAAGAAGACATGGCCGTTTCGGTCTTTATGTTCGAGAAAAATATAGAGCAGGGATGAAGCGATGATGGAGGCTGTGACGAGCAGGCCGGGCATGATCCGGTACGAACAGGGAAAGATGGAGGAAAAGACCGACTTGGTCGTGAACGAGCATCCGGTAACGATCAAAATCAACGGCGAGGAATTTGCGACCCTCGTCTGTACGCCCGAATACATTGAAGATATGGCTGTCGGTTATCTCGCATCGGAAGGCGTCATTTCAAGCATTGAGGAAATCAAGGACTTATGGGTTCAGGAAGAGGAGGGGTTCGTTCACGCGTCTGTAAGCAAGTGGAGTCCTCTCCATCGCCAGCTATACAGCAAAAGGTACGTCACGTCCTGCTGCGGCGCCAGCCGGCAGGGCTTTGTGTTTTTCAATGACGCGAAAACGGCCAAGGTGCTGGATCAGGCTCCGGTGGAGCTATCCTTTGACGATTGCTTCCGGCTCGTGCGGGAGATGCAGGAGGGAGCCGAGACGTTTAACCGTACAGGCGGTGTGCATAACGCCGCTTTGTGCGACCGAAACGGGATTCTTCTGTCGAGAATGGATATCGGGCGGCATAACGCACTGGATAAAATTTATGGTTACTGCCTGAAGAACGACATCGCGGTGGATGATAAAATCATCGTATTCAGCGGCAGAATTTCCTCGGAAATATTGCTGAAGGTGGCGAAAATCGGCTGTGCCGTCATCCTTTCCAAATCGGCGCCAACGGAGCTTGCGCTTGAGCTGGCGGACAATTTGGGCATTACCGCCGTCGGTTTTATCCGCGGCCAATCCTGCAACGTGTATACCCACCCGCACCGCATCGTGGAGTGCAGGCCGCAATCCTGAGCGGCCCCAGGCGTACCTGCTGCAGCAGCACGAATTGTTTCGGGCACCAGCCCACACATCAAGGGAATTTGCAGCTTCAAATGAAGGAGGGATCATCATGGAAACCCATGATCAATACAACCGTATACTCAGAGATTTGAGGCTTTCCGTGACGGACCGCTGCAATTTCCGCTGCCGGTATTGCATGCCCGAGGAAATCTTCGGCAAGGATTATGCTTTTTTGTCCAGAGAACATATTCTCAGCGTTGAGGAAACGGTGCGGATTACGCGGATTTTCACCCGTCTCGGGGCCCGCAAAATCCGCATCACCGGCGGCGAACCGCTGCTGCGCAAGGAGCTTCCGGATATGATCCGGGAGGTGTCCCGGATCCCTGGCGTGGAGGACGTTGCCTTGACGACGAACGGCAGCCTGCTCGCCCGGCAAGCCCGGGCGCTGCGTGAGGCGGGCTTGATGCGCGTCGCCGTCAGCCTGGATGCGCTCGATGACGACACTTTTTTGGCGATGAACGGCGGAAAGGCCAAGGTGGCGCAGGTGCTGGAGGGCATTGACGCCGCCGCCGAAGCAGGTCTGGCCGTGAAGGTTAACATGGTGGTGCAGAAGGGCGTCAACGAGCATGCCCTGCTGCCTATGGTCCGCTATTTCCGCGAGCGGGGCCATATTTTGCGCATGATCGAATATATGGACGTCGGCAATACGAACGGATGGAACTGGGATCAGGTCGTCAGCAAGCGCGAGATGCTGGAGCGGATTCACGCCGAATTTCCGCTGGCGCCTGCCGATCCTAATTATGAGGGAGAGGTGGCTTCCCGCTTCCGGTTTCTTGACGGCCAAGGCGAAATTGGCGTCATTTCATCTGTCAGCGACGCCTTCTGCTCCACCTGTACGCGGGGACGATTATCGGCGGACGGCATGTTCTACACCTGCCTGTTCGCGACGAAGGGGCATGACCTAAGGGAGTGGTTGCGTTCAGGAGCAACCGACGACGAGATCGCGGAGCATATCATAGCCATTTGGGAAGGACGCCATGACCGGTATTCGCTGGACCGCGGTAAAGCCGGCACCGATACGGGCCGGGAAGCCAAGGTGGAAATGTCCCGGATCGGCGGATGACGGCTTGTTCCGGTCTGGCTTCTTAGAATGGTCGTTGGTCATCGTTTTTTAAAATTGTTGACAAATTTATGAACCGGTGTTTATCATATGTATGAAATGTCATAGACAAATGGGGTGGATGTAGGGAATGCACCTGCCCTATTCGTTACGTGTCATGTGTGTTTGATCTCCCTATAGGAATCGGGTAGGGGAATTAACCGCTGTCAATCAACTTTCGGCTGCAGGGCCGGGGTTTGATTTGTGGCGGTTTTTTTGTTGTTGGAAAGAACAAGTGAAAATGGATTTTTTTGTGAAACACAGGCTTTTATCGAACAAAGTTACGAAGGAAAATGGAAGGAATGGTACGATGTCGTCTTTTTATTCACCGCAGCAAATTCGTGATATTGCCATTGAAACAGGGGAGAAGAAAGCCAAACTGCCGCTGCCCGCGGTCCTCATTCTCGGCTTCCTGGCGGGCGCGTTTATTGCGCTTGGTTTTCTGCTGGATATCCGTGTCATCGGAACGGCTCCGAAGGAATGGGGCTCGGTCGCCGGATTTCTGGGTGCAGCTGTCTTCCCAGTAGGGCTGATCCTGACCGTCTTGGCCGGAGGGGAACTATTAACGGGTAACATGATGACGCTTCCAATGGCGTGGTTTTCCCGTAAAATCGGCTTTGGCGCCGTCCTCAAAAACTGGATTCTCGTCACGGTCGCCAACTTTATCGGGGCGGTGTTCGTCGCCTATTTCTTCGGGCATGTTGCCGGGCTGACGGAAGGGGCTTTTCTGGCCAAAACGGTTGCTGTGGCCGAAGCAAAGGTGCATGATTCGTTCCTGCAGGCTTTTGTATCGGCCATCGGCTGCAATTGGCTCGTCTGCCTGGCGGTCTGGCTCGGTTACGGCGCGAAGGATGTTACCGGAAAAATCGTCGGGATCTGGTTTCCGGTCATGGCGTTTGTCGCCATCGGCTTTCAGCACGTGGTCGCGAACATGTTCGTCATTCCGGCTGCGATCTTTGCCGGACAGATGAGCTGGAGTCAATACTTCCCGAACTTCGCGGCGGTGTTCCTGGGCAACCTGATCGGCGGAGCGGTCTTTGTGGCCCTTGCGTATTTCGCCGCTTACCGCCAGCCCGCCGGCTCCATGCTGCCTCTGGCCGAGAAGGCGAATCATAAATCGGCGTAATGCCGCTTGGCGTACTGCTCCAAAATATGCACGAATTTGAGCAGCGCCATGCCGGCCGGCTGATCTTTGCCTTGAACCATCAGCAGGTTCCGGCCGAGCTTCATTCCTTTCAGCTTGACCTCGCACAGCTCGCCGCTGCCAAGCTCCTTGCGGACGACCCAGCGAGAGAGGACAGCGATGCCGAGGCCCGCGGCGGCTGCTTCCTTGACACCCTGGCTGCTGCTGAAGACGAAGCTCCGCTTGACCGCAAGTCCTCCCTCCTCAATCAGCCGGTCGCTGTAGGCCCGCGTGCCCGAACCGCTTTCGCGCAAGACCCACACCTGGTCCTGCAGCATGCCGGGATCAATCGATTTGTAGGCGGCGAGGGGATGGTCGGGCGACATCACGAGCACCATTTCGTCCTCCATGAACGTGGTCAGCTGCACGTCCCTGGCGGTCGTGCTGCCTTCAACCAGACCGATGTGAAACCGCCCTTCGCGGATATCGTGCACGATGTTGTCGGTGTTGCTGATGTGAACCTGCACATCGACGTCGGGGTACTGGTGCGCATATTCGGCGAGAACGGCCGGAAGGATGTATTCGCCGATCGTAAAGCTTGCACCGATGCTCAAGGAGCCGGTCACGACATCCCGCAGCAGATGGATCTCCTGCTGGGCCTCCTCGTACAGCGCCAGCATCTGCTTGGCCTTCCGGAACAAGATTTCGCCGGCCTCGGTCAGTCTGACCTGCTTCGGGGACCGGAGCATCAGCTTCGCGCCCAGCTCATCTTCCAAGTTCCGGATGTGCAAACTAACCCCCGGCTGGGACAGATGGAGCAGCTTGGCGGCGCGGGAGAAATTGCGCTCTTCGGCGACGGTGACGAAGACCTTTAGTGTGTCTGTGATCATGGCGTGGACTCCTGTTCATCATTTCTTCAGCGGCAAGCGAGGCTAAGGCGGCGCTGAAGATTACACTCAGTGTAACGTGGGGGAGGGCTGCAATCAATCATAAGTTATCCTGATGATCGGGATAGCAAATCGGTATTTCCCTTCCGGAGCCGGACATTCTATAGTGAGCGTATTGATAGCCGCATGAATGATCAGGCTACGGACGGGAGGAATGAATCATGATTGCATCTCAGGGATCGGCCCTGCCGCGCAAAAAGCGCAATTTGAACGCTTATATGCTGGGGCTCTGCCTCACGTTTGTATTATCACTGCTGGCCAAGGAGCTGGCGCTGCTGCCTTTTCTCGGCATCATGGGGCAGCTGGTGCTGGCCATCCTGCTTGGCATGGTTTACCGCGCATTCGCCGGCGTGCCGGAGTACGCGATGCCCGGCATCGCCTTTTCCAATAAAAAGCTGCTCAGGCTGGGCATTATTTTGCTCGGCATGCGGCTGAACCTGGCGGACATCGTTCATGCCGGGCCGAAGGTTCTGCTGCTGGCCGCGGTCAATATCAGCGTGACGCTGCTCGCGGTATACGGCATCGCCCGGCTGATGAAGGTCGATCCGGTCATGTCGCTGCTGGCCGCCTGCGGCTCGGCCATTTGCGGGGCGGCGGCTGTGGCCGCCATCGCGCCGCAGGTTCGGGCGAACGAGCAGGAGACGGCGGTCAGCGCCGCGGTAGTTGCCCTGCTCGGCACCTTGTTTACGCTGCTGTACGTCGGCCTGTATCCGCTGCTCGGCCTGTCGCCGGCCGGTTACGGCGTGTTTGCGGGCGGCACGCTCCATGAAGTCGCCCATGCCATCGCGGCAGCAGCGCCAGGGGGCAAGGAGGCCGAAGATATGGCCGTCATCGTCAAGCTGACACGGGTGGCGCTGCTCGTTCCCGTCGCCGTTCTCGTCGGCCTCTGGAGCAGCCGCAAGGGAGGGCGCACCGCACCGGGGGAAAGAACCCGTATTCCCATCCCCTGGTTTGTGCTTGGCTTCCTGGTGATGAGCGGCATTCATACGCTGGGCATCCTGCCGGAATCGGCTGCCTCGCAGATCGTCACGGCAGCTTATATGCTGATGGCCATGGCCATGGCCGGACTTGGCCTGAACGTCGACTTTGCCGTGTTCGGGCGCAAAGGGGGCCGGCCGTTCGCCGCAGCGCTGCTCGGCTCCTGCCTGCTTGCCGGCGTCGGATATGTGCTGGTCAAGGCGCTGGGATTAGCATAAACGCCGGAACGTACCGGCCAACACCTAAAGAAGGACTCCGGCCGGGAACGGCGGAGTCCTCTTTTTTACAATCTTAAATGAAAGTACCGGCTACAGTTCTTCGGAATCGTCGCCGTCATATCCATTGATCAGGTCCGTTCCGTGCATATCCTCCACCATGGCGATCGCGGAAGGATCGACCGGACTGTTCGCCGAAATGTCGTCCGCATCCGGAACGTCCGGCAGCTCTTCGTCCTCCGTCAGTTCGTTTACGGCCGAGGATTCACCTGCATACGCGCCGGACGTCCCGCCAGAGGCTGGAACCGAGTCCCGGCCCCCAAGCTCGGAACTCATGTCGGACCGAACATAGAATTCCACGTCCTCCGCTTCCGGCTCACGGCTGATGCTTTGCTTGGTGTATGTTCCCGTATCCTTGAAGTCATCCCGGGGCAGCTCAAACTCGGGCGGAAGCTCGCGCTGCTGGTCGTAGCGTTCATAGGTCAAATCGGCATCGCTTTTGATATCCTTATTGTACTCATCAGCCATGTCATCCATCTCCTTTGACGTATTTTCTTTCCTTACCGTTACCCGAAATGAGCCCGTATATCCGCTCCCGGATTAAAACTTAGGAAATACGTATCGGATCAAGAAGTAGAGGAAACCGAAAAAAATAATAATGTACGCGGCATATTTGATAAAAGTGGCTGCTACAAGACTGGAATCGGACTTCTGCTGAACTTCCTTATGCTCAACCTCAACGTTGTTCCGGCGGAATTCACTCATGGGTAATCCTCCTTTCAGCGCAGATCGGGAAGTCTCTGTCGTTTGCTACTTTAATAAACGTACCCGTTGAAGGTGAAACATCGTTACCATACTTAGGAAAAAGTGGTATGATTAAATAAATCCCGGCTTGTGTAACTCCGAAGGCAGTTGCGCTCAGGTTGAAGTCAATCCGGGGATTGTTATGTTTTCAAATGCATAAATATAATAATGTCGCCAGTATACTCGATGTTATATGTATATTTATGCAAATGATATATTTTTTGACGACGACCGAAAGAACAGGAAGGAGTGGACGATGATGATAGCGAATCTACATAACAGTTGAAAATTTACAAATATTAACTTTTGAGGTGTTTTATGAAGGGTTTCCCCAAATCCGTAATCACGAAGCTCGCTCTGATCGCTTGCCTGACGCTGCTGTTTGTGACGGTACCGGTATTTGCTGGGGCGATTCAGACGGGTGGAGAGCGCTGGATTACCGAGTGGGAGGTCAAATGGGCGGACAGCCCGGATCTTGCGGCAGTTCCCGGATCCGTAACGGCAAGCGAAGACTGGAGCCCGAATCAATCCGGCATGGCTTTGCCGAAGAGGCCCGGAACATCATCGACATTATGGATCAGAACGAAGCTCCCTGCCTTGAACTGGGACATCCCCTCCATGCTTATCCCTAAGATATACGGACAGAACATTGCGATTTTTATCGGCACGACCCCCATCTACGAATCAAACCGCGACTATATTTACGATAACAACAAAGTGTTAACTCCCCTTCAGAGAAATGATTCCGATAAAATACTGTACATAGGCGTTCAATCCGCCAAGGACCGCATCGGACTGCGCCACGGCATTGAACTGGGCAACTATCCGGAATTGCTGGACAACTACGTCAAGAGAGACCTGATCGATATCATACTGGGCTGCGCGTTTGTCTTTATTGCGCTCGTCATGCTCATTTGCTCGGTTTTTTTGAAAAAGGAGCAGAACGCCTCCTGGATTTCACTGAGTCTGGTGATCGCCTCCGCCGGAGTGCTGGTCATCACGTATTCCCCGTTTCTTTATACCTTTTACAAGGATTACGGCAAGCTCTACACCCGCCTATGGGATGTCGCGCTGTTCGTGCTGCTTCCGTCACTAACCTATTTTATCGAACGGATCTTCGGCAGCGGGTACCGGTCGGTGATCAAGAAGCTGCTGTATTTTCAAATCGGATATTCGGCATTCTGCCTGCTCTTCATGCTGGCGAACATCGTGCTGAACGATAAATTATTTGGTATCCATTACTTTCTGTCGGTCCGTGTTCTGGGAATCGTTATGATCGTACAAGCCGTGCTGCTCGTCAGCAATTCGATCATCCATGCCGTGAAAGGGAACCGGAGCGCCGAGATTCTCACCGTCGGTTTTGCGGTGTTCGGCTTGACGGTCATTGGCGAAATGGTCTGGTTCTATTTGAAGGACGGCAATTATGACCTGTTTCTGTGGAAGTGGGGGGCAGCTGTATTTATCATTTCCCTGATGCTGATCCTCGGCCGGAACTATACCATCAATCACGAACAGATTGTAAAATATTCAAAGGAGCTGGAAATGTTCAACAACGAGCTGCAGCGCTCCGAGAAAATGGCCATCATCAGCGAATTGGCGGCATCCGTCGCCCATGAGGTCCGGAACCCGCTTCAGGTGACGCGCGGCTTCCTGCAGGTGCTGACCAAGAAGTACAGAAACCAGGATAAAATCTATATGACGATGGCCTTGGAGGAGCTGGACCGGGCCGCAGGCATCATCACCGACTTCCTGACCTTTGCCAAGCCGCAGTTTGAACGGATTTCCGTCCTGAACGTCAAGGAGGAGCTGGGGCATGTAGAGGGCGTCATCGTACCGCTTGCGAACCTCCAGGGCGCCCAGATCGACATGCGTGTTCCGGACCATCTGCAGGTGAAAGGGAACTCTTCGAAATTTAAGCAGGCTTTTATCAATATGGTGAAGAACAGCATCGAGGCGCTTAGCGGAGACGGTCAGATTAACGTATGGGCTTACGAAATGGACGAGCGGGTTGTCATCCATATTCAGGACAATGGAGAAGGGATGAGCAAGGAGGAGCTTGCCCGGCTGGGTGAGCCGTATTTCTCCAACAAGACGAAAGGGACCGGGCTTGGTCTTATGGTTACGTTCCGCATCGTGGAAGCCATGGGGGGAAGTCTTGAATTCAAAAGCGAAAAAGGGGTGGGAACCGAAGCGGTCGTCTCCTTTCCATCAGCGGCTGTATAAGCCGCTTGACGGTAAGGTGGCAAACTTCGCTTGTTCCCAACCCTTTCATCATTTATGTATATTCAAGATGAGGTGTGTAGTCTCAATTACCAGGAGTATTTCGGCGCCGCGGCCGCTCTGACCGTTTCTGTTGGACTTGGGGGAAGCACGAGATAAAACTCGTTGGATGATTCCTCCACTGTCTTTACTTTGATGTGTTCAGGTAAAATAATACCGAGCACTTCTTTGATTGCGGCCTTAGGGTCGGCCAGGAGTCTTTCCTTGAAACTTGGGTCTTCCCAGGCTTTTTGAATAACTTGGTTGTGAAGGATAGCTTCTGCTGTCATTAGAATCACCCTTTCAACAAAATGGTTAATATTACCTTTATAAGTATACCATGGAATAAATTATAAATCTATCATTATTTGATATGATTTAACAGCCATAAACTTAATCCGCCTTTTTGCAAGGCGTTTCTCTCATCTTCGATCCGGTTTGCGTCGTCCTGAATCGACAGCAGAATATGCTCGTGAAAAGAAAGCAGCTGGGGAATGCGCAATGGGGTCTGCTTGATGTGCTCATGGTTGGCTTCCGCTACGGCGACATATGAACGCAGGATGCCGTGAACGGCAATATAATGCTCGACACGATCGGCAGTGAGCGGTTCGTCGGGGGCAAACTGCGACCGGATCAGCGAGAGCAGGCTGTTATAGCTGCCTTCCTCAAGATCCTCCCGCCAGTCCACCCAATCGTCCGCCATTTGCAGCGTAGCCAGTACGTGTTCGAGCAAGTCGGTCACGGCCGGAATTTGTTCCTCCCTGTCCGACAAGAGCAGCGCTCCGGTGCTCGACAGCTTCAGTGGCGCAGCCTTGCGTGCGATGAACAGGGGGTTCACGCGGAAATAGTCGGCCGTGTGCTCATTGGTAACGGCTTCCGCCCATTCATGCAGGTACTGCCGGAAATAGGACCAGAACCGGGACGCTGGGGGGAAGTAACCGCGGTAGATGTCGAGAAACTGCAGGTACAGCAAATTTCCCAGCGGCAGCTGCTCCTTGTCCTGGGGCGTGGAGGAATCCATGCAATCGTCCTGAATGAAAAAATAGAGCATGGCGCAAACGTTGCCGATCGACAGCTTCCGGGCGTCTTCGGCCGAAAGTCCTGCCGTTTCCATCAGCCAGAAGGGCAGCAAATAGCAGATATAGTTTTTGGCGCTGTTTTCTTCGAGCGGGTTAAAATGGCTTAAATAGGAAAGGCCTTTCGTGTTCAACGGAGAGGGGAACGCGGCAATGATGCACTCGGTTTCGCGGAATACATACGACAAATCGGCTTCATAAGGCTCTAACCATTCCATATAATCACCTTTTTTAGATAGAATTGTTGTTCCAAGCGGCGGTATCCGATGCTGAAGACATCCTTGAGCCGTTGACTGGTTATGAGTATGAGGTTGTGTGTATGTTGTTATATGAAGTTTAGTTGAGGTTTTGATTAGTTTAGCATATATTTCCAATTTATGAAATCCGAAATTGAAAGAACCGGATGCGAGGCTGCAGACTGCTGGTTCCGGTACACTAACATTCGGTAGAGGTGCACATATGAAAGCTTCGAGAAAATACGGCATCATCGCGGCGGCGATATGTATAGTCATCCAGCTTGTGCTTGCCGCCTCCTGTTACGGCAGTTCCGAACCGGCTCTAAAGCCGCTGACGGACTGGCGGTTCACATGGGAGGGCGGAGGTACAGGCAGCCGCAGCACGGACGGCATCGGGCCGGCTTCCGGGTGGGAGCCGTACCGGATGAAGCAGCCGCTGCAGCTAGGCACCGGGGAAGAGAAGGCGGGCTGGTTCGAAACGAAGCTGCCGGCGCTCATCTGGAATACGCCTGCCATTTTGCTCAAACCGGTTTACGGAATCAAAATCGACATCTACGTCGGTCAAGAGAAACGATACGAAATCGATCGGGATTACCGGTACGATGTTCATCATATCTTGCTTCCGCTCAGCCGTGAAGACGCCGGTCAAACGCTGCTCATGAAAATTCAGGGGGGAAGCGGCCGGATCGGCATGGACGGTCCCGTGTGGGCCGGCGATTACCAGACGCTGCTGACCAAGCTGATCAAGGCTAATCTGGGTGATATCGTTTTGGGAAGCTCGTTTATATTCATTGCGCTGATTATGCTGATTTCGGCTGTACTCCTGAACCGGAGTGAGCGGAACAGCTGGCTGTCGCTGACGGTAGTCATTTTGTCGATCGGGCTCATGATCCTGACTTATTCTCCTTTTGTGTACAGTCTGTTCGGAAGCTATGGAGAATGGTTTCAGGTCGTTTTTGACCTTGGCCTGCTGTCGCTCTTACCGGCGATAACCTATTATTTTGAAAGAACCATTGGCCCCGGCTACATGTTGATCATCCGGATGTGCCGTAAATTCCAGGTAGGCTACTCGCTCTTTTGCCTCGGGTTTATGGTCATCAACCTGCTTAGCGGCAGCCGTTTCTCCGATATTTATTATTTCTTTTCCGTCAAGGTGCTCGGCTGCATTATGATCGTTCTGCTGATGATTTTGGCGGCCAGCGCGATATCCTACGCCGCCAGAGGAAACAGGGACGCGGCTGTGTTTGCTTCGGGATTTGCCTTGTTCGCCATCCCGGCGCTGGGTGAACTTGTCTGGTTCTATGTACGCCAGGGGGACTACGTGCTGTTCTGGTGGAAATGGGGAGTCCTTGGCTTCGTGATCAGTCTCATTATGATCCTTGGCCGGAAGTTCGCCCATAATCATCAGCAGATTGTCGTGTATTCCCGGGAGCTTGAAATGTTTAACAGCGAGCTGCAGCGGTCGGAGAAAATGGAAATCATCAGCGAGTTGGCCGCCTCGGTCGCGCACGAGGTGAGAAACCCGCTTCAGGTCACCCGCGGCTTTCTGCAGCTGCTGCAGGAGAAGTCGAGGGACCGGGAGAAAGAGTATCTCCGGCTGGCGCTTGAGGAATTGGACCGGGCATCGGGGATTATTACGGATTTTCTTACGTTTGCCAAGCCGGAGGCGGAGAAGGTATCTCTGCTCAATGTGGGGTATGAATTCCGGCATATCGAGGGCATCTTGATCCCCCTGGCCAACCTTCAAGGCGGCCGGATGACGACGGATATTCCCCAAGACTTGTTCGTTTACGGCAATTCGTCGAAGTTCAAGCAGGCTTTTATCAATATGATTAAGAACAGCATTGAAGCGCTGCGGGAGGAAGGCCACATTCAAATCCGGGCTTACCGGGAGGATGGCCAGGTCGTCATTCGCGTCGCCGACAATGGAGAGGGGATGGAGCCATCAGAGGTGGCGAGGCTCGGCGAGCCATATTACTCCAACAAATCGAAAGGAACCGGGCTCGGCCTGATGGTCACGTTCCGAATCATTGAGGTGATGCAGGGAAAGATCGAGATTGAGAGCAAGAAAGGCGCCGGTACGGTGATGACCGTCCGTTTCCCGGCTGCCGCATCCGGCGAACAGGGAACGGAATAATCCCGTGATCCGCATACACTGGAACAAAAAAATGGCGCCTGCATCGGCGTCATTTTTTTACGTTTAAAATAGCTCTTCAGGAGCGTTCCCTCCGTGGAGGTCTCTCCAGGCCAGATATAAGCTGATCGTTGCTGCAATAAGAAACAGAAAAGCGGAAATAAAGGCAAGCTGCTTTCCGGTGCTCATCGCACCGATACTCCCGCCTGCTCCCATTCCCGGGGTTGCGGAGGGGACCAAACCGCTGATTCGAACGGGCTTCGCCGGTTTTGATCTTGATTTAACCCGCTTCCTTGGTTTTGCCGATTTCACTGGTTTCACGTTAAGACACTCCTTTGCGTGAGAATCCTTCTTTAAAAAACGATGACAGGGTGCTTTAACGAACTCACAGTAAGTTATGTTACTGCCGTTCGGGTCGTTCCGAGGCCAAGAGAAAATAGACTGGGGAAAGAAACCGATGTATGTTTGATCATCTGAAATAGATTTATACAGCTTGTCGCCGCAGCTGAAGCCAGAGGTCTTATTGCAGTGTATGATGGGGCGGCCGAGATGTTATCTACAGGAGCAAAAAAATAAGGTCCCGGTTGGCCCTCGTGCCGTCCCTTCCCGGTGATCCGAAAATGTTGAAAACATCCGGCTGGCGGGAAAATGATCATTTACTAGATTGTTAGTTTTGTTATAATAAATTATGCTAACTTTCTTTGGACAATACGAGCAATGGCAGGAGGATATCATGGACAAAACGCAATGGAACATCAGCGGCTGGAGCTTTAAGGCTTGCAAGGACCAGGAATGGATGGAGGCGAAGGTACCGGGCTGCGTACATACGGATCTGCTGGCCAACGGAAAAATCCCGGATCCGTTCTACGGAACGAATGAGAAGGAAGTGCAGTGGATCGACAAGCAGGATTGGGAGTACGAAAGCCGGTTCGATTTGCCGGAGGAGCTGCTGTCCCTTCCGCATCTGGAGCTCGTCTTTAAAGGGCTTGACACCTATGCGGACGTTGCCGTGAACGGCAAGCCTGTTCTTCAGGCGGATAATATGTTCCGCACATGGAAGGCCGATGTCAAGGATGTGCTGCAGCCGAAGGACAATACGGTCCATGTTCGTTTCCGCTCGCCGGTCCAGGAGGATCTTCCCAAGCTGGAGCGCCTCGGCTACGATTTGCCGGCAACGAATGACCAGTCGGATGTCGGAGGACTTGGAGACCGGAAAATCAGCGTATTCGCCCGCAAGGCGCCGTATCATTACGGATGGGACTGGGGTCCTCGTTTCGTGACCAGCGGCATTTGGCGGGATGTCTATATCGAAGGATGGGATCACATCCGGATTCAGGATGTGTACATCGATCAGACGGAGGTTACGTCAGCGTCCGCAAAGATAACGGCCGTGATCGAGCTGGAATCAGATCTGGAAGGGGAAGCGCTGGTTCGCCTGAGCGCGGACGGTCAGACCTGGGACCAGAAGGTCCAGCTGTCACAAGGCACCCAGACGGTGGAACTCCCGCTGGTGATCGACAATCCGAAGCTGTGGTGGTGCCGTGGACTCGGTGAGGCGAATGTGTATGAGTTCCGCGCGGAGCTGATCGTTGACGGCAGCGTGGCAGCCGAGAAAAGCGTTAAAACGGGCCTGCGCTCGGTCAGACTGGTCCGCGATAAAGACGAGGCGGGCTCCACCTTTTATATCGAACTGAACGGAGTACCGGTGTTCGCCAAGGGTGCCAACCATATCCCGAACGACAGCTTTATTACCGAAGTAACTTACGAACGCTACCGTCATGAGATTGCCAGTGCAGCAGCCTCCAACATGAATATGCTGCGCGTCTGGGGCGGGGGAATTTACGAGCAGGACGCTTTCTATGAGCTGTGTGACGAATACGGCCTGATGGTATGGCAGGATTTCATGTTTGCCTGCAGCATGTACCCCGGCGACGAAGCCTTTTTGGAAAATGTGCGGCTGGAAGCGGAGGAAAACGTCAGACGTCTGAGAAATCATCCTTCGATTGTTTTATGGTGCGGAAATAACGAAATTGATACGGCTTGGTCCCACTATTCCGAAAATACCGGCTGGGGCTGGAAGCAGCAGTATTCTCCGGAGCTCCGCGAGCGACTGTGGCAGGATTACGAGGCGATCTTCCACCGGATTTTGCCGGAAGCGATTTCCCGTTATGCGCCGCAGGCCGATTACTGGCCGTCTTCGCCGATGATCGAGCTGACCGGGGACATTCATCAGCATGCGACGAACAGCTCCACAGGCGGGGATATCCATTACTGGGGCGTATGGCACAATGTGGAGCCGTTTGAAAATTATAACGTGTACATCGGGCGTTTCATGAGCGAATACGGTTTTCAGTCGTTCCCGGAATACAAATCGGTTCGCCGTTATGCCGAAGAGCATGATTTGGCCCTGGAATCGGAAGTGATGCTGGCCCACCAGAAGAACGGGCAGGGCAACCGCCTGATCAAGCAGTATATGGATATGTACATGAACGAGCCGAAGGATTTTCCGTCCTTCCTGTATATGAGCCAGGTGCTGCAGGCGGAGGCGATGAAGATGGCGATTGAGGCGCATCGCCGCAAGAAGCCTTACTGCATGGGGACGCTGTATTGGCAGATGAACGATTGCTGGCCGGTGGCTTCCTGGGCGGGAATGGATTATTTCGGCCGCTGGAAGGCGCTCCAGTATTACGCCAAACGCAGCTTCCAAGACATCGCCGTTTCCATTGACGGTACGCGCGGCGATGAATTGGACATTTACGTCCTTTCCGATGTGCTTCAGCCGCTGTCCGGAAATCTTCGGCTGCAGGTCATGGACCTGAAAGGGAACGTCCTGCAGGAAACGGCGGAGAGCTTCAGTATAAGCGCGAACACATCGGAAAAGGTGCATACCTGCTCCGTGGAGCAGCTGCTGGGCGGAAGCCGTCCTCAGGAAACGTTTCTGGTCGTCCAGCTTGAAGTGTCCGGACAGGTGGTGGACAGCAAGGAGCATTATTTTGTGCCGGCTAAGGAGTTTGCGTTTGCCAAAGCGAATATCACGGTACGGGAAGAAGAGGGCAGCGAGGGTCATACGCTGATTCTTACAACGGATACGCTGGCCAAACAAGTATGGATTTCCAGCGAGGCGGAGGGCAGCTTCAGCGACAATTTCTTCGATTTGATCCCGGGCAGGGAGCAGCGCGTACAGTTTTACGCCCGTTCGGAAGGGGAAGAGCCGTTCATCCCGGCCAGACCTGGTCAGATCGAAGTGAAATCGATGGCGGACTTTATCGTAAAGTAGAATATTTGCATACAAAAGAGCCGTCCGGGTATACCGGGACGGCTCTTTTTCTTTGGGGTGGACGCGTATGCACCAGCGCTGTAGTCGCTGCTGTTAAATATAATGCAGTCCGGATAAATAAGGCAGAGGTATCGTACAGAAATCCTCCGGAGCCCCCGCCAGGTGGGGAGACTCGGGATCAAACAGCAGCGACAGCAAACCGCTGTCATCCAGCACGAGTTCCTGTCCCTTGTTTGTGACCGTGTATGATCTGCCGCCGGCTTCATCGATGCGGATAAAGGATTTCCAGTCCACCTTGAACAGCGGGGAACACTGCGTGAGCAGGCTGTGGGCGTCCGCGATCCATACGGTGCCGCTGTTCGGGCCGGATTGGACCGCGGCGCCGGCCTGCTGCAGCAGTTTCAGCAGGGCTTGCTCCTGCCAAGGCACCGGAACCTCCAAGCGCTGAATCTGGTGGCGCTGGAGCATTTCGGCCAGCAGCCGGGCGACGGCCTCCGGATGGCCTCCCCACTCGACGGCCTTGGCCGGTTCGCCGGACGGCGAGGATTCAGGAGCCGTTGGCACGGCGGCGGCCAGAAAGGCTGCTATCGCGCCGTCTTTGCGAGCGGTGAGCGTCTCTTGGCGCATCATGGTGATGTCCGCGATGGCGCTGCTGCCCAGCAGCGTGAGCAGCTGTGCGGGGCCCTGCTCATAGGCCGGGGATGCGCCCGAGAGGATCGCGGAGATGCCGAACGTATCCTCCGGCCGCATAGGGCTAATGCTCCATTCATCTGTATCCGCTTGCAAAAGGGCTGCCGCGCTGCCGCTATCCAGCATGGCATAATGGACTCTGCCAAAATCGTAGCAGCCTGCCCGGCGGTACAGGGAACGGCCGCCGGATACGAATACGAGGGAAGCTCCGGAGCGGCGTGCATGGTCCATGCATTCCGCCAGAAGCGTGCTGGCCAGATTTTGCCCGCGGAAGTCAGGGTGTGTGCATACCGAACCGATGCTGAACACGTTCAGCCTGGCTTCCCCGATCCGCACCACGTCCGGCGCCAGTCCCATGAACGCCACCAGCTCGCCCTCATCGGTGAACGCGCCGTATGAATGGCTGACGCCCGGATAAAACAGGGCCGGAAACGATTTGCCCATAGAAGGCTGGCCGGGTTTGCCAAATACAAGGTCTGACAGGTCTGCGGCCTGTTGTAATTCATTTGAATAAAGCAGCCGAATCTTCAAGTTATATATGCCTCCTCATCCGTCTTGCTTGTTGTCTAATAGGTCGAGAATAAGTATAGCCCTCTAACGGGATAAAGTGAAGACGGACGAACCATTTCCTCTATTGAAAAAAACAGATGCCCGGAAAGCCGTTGTCTGCTCCAACGTTACAAAAAAGTGCTTAAATGACTTTGAAGTGCGTACTTCCCGAAGGAGCCATCCGGGTGCACAATAGAGCCATCACCAAGCACAATATACGAAGGAGCTGACATTCCATGAATGATCATAAATCGGTAAAGGAAGAACGGAAAGTGGCATTGGTCGTCGGGGCCAATGGGGTGATTGGACGCAATCTCATCGACTATTTGCTGACGCTGCCGGATTGGGAAGTGATCGGGGTATCCCGGAGGGGAGGAGAGGACCGGGAGCGGGTCCGTTATATCGCGGCGGATCTGCTGGACCCGGAAGATGCCCGGCGCCGCCTGGGCGCGCTTCCCGAAGTGACGCATCTTTTCTACGCCGCTTATCAGGACCGTCCGACCTGGGCCGAGCTGGTGGCGCCGAATTTGGCCATGCTGGTCAACAGCGTCGAGGCGGTCGAAGCGGGATCGCCGGGGCTGCGGCATGTCAGCCTGATGCAGGGGTACAAAGTGTACGGTGCGCATCTCGGCCCGTTCAAAACCCCGGCCAGGGAATCGGATGCCGGTCATATGCCGCCCGAGTTTAATGTGGATCAGCAGCAGTTTTTGGAGAAACGGCAGCAGGGGAAGGCTTGGACGTGGTCGGCCATTCGTCCTTCGGTGGTAGCGGGTTTTGCATTGGGCAATCCGATGAATCTGGCCATGGTTATCGCCGTATACGCGTCCATCTCCAAGGAACTGGGCATTCCGCTCCGTTTTCCGGGGAAACCGGGGGCCTATCATACGCTGATGGAGGTTACTGATGCCGGGCTTCTTGCCAAAGCTACCGTGTGGGCCGCAACCGATCCGCGATGCGCGAATCAGGCGTTCAATATCAACAACGGGGATCTGTTCCGCTGGAACGAGATGTGGCCGAAGATCGCCGCTTACTTCGGAATGGAGACGGCGCCGCCCCTTCAGATGTCCCTGGACGTCGTTATGGCCGACAAGGAGCCGTTGTGGAATGACATGGTCAAGAAGCACGGGCTGGCCCCGCATTCTTATCAAGAGGTCTCTTCCTGGGGCTTCGGCGATTTCGTCTTCTCCTGGGATTACGATTTTTTCGCCGACGGGACCAAAGCCCGCCGCTTTGGCTTCCATGAGTACGTGGATACCGAAGAGATGTTTATGAACATTTTCGATGATTTGCGCCGGCGTAAGGTCATTCCGTAACGTGTAGGTTTGGCCGTCATGCCTATGATATCCCCAACGTATAAAAAAGAGAGGCTGCCCCTGATTTTGCAGGGATGCAGCCTCTTTGCTTATATATGCTTCTGATCCGTCCGAGTTATACCGCAGGATCTCTTGGCGCCGCCGGTCCTTTCAAACGACCGATCTGCCGATGGCCGCCTGCCCATGCAGCCGGTCAACCTGCTTGTTTACGGCGCAGACTTCAAGCGGGAGTTTTCTCTGATGGCCGCCGTTCCCTGGTACTTTTTATCGACATGCATTTCACCCCATCGGCACATCATGTGCAGCAGCTCCTTCATGCTCCAGCCGTACTCGGTCAGTTCATACTCAACCTTGGGAGGAACTTCATTGTAGATAATGCGCTGAATGATGCCCTCGTCTTCCAGTTCGCGCAAATGCTGGGTCAGCATTTTCTGGGTGATGGAAGGAATGAGATGCAGGAGCTCGTTGTTCCGCTTTTTGCCGAAGGTCAGATGAAACAGGATGACCGGCTTCCACTTGCCACCGATCACCTCCAGGGTTACTTCCACCGCCGTATTGTATATTTTCACCGGTTGATCCATACGTTCGCACCTCCGTAAGTAAAGGTCTGTTCGCCGCCGTCTTCAAGTCTTCTCTACTGTATAGGATAACCTGGGGCCGCAGGGAGCGATAATCCGTCTGATTATTTCCAATATAGCATGACTGGTTGCGATCCGCATAACAGGCGACGGGAAATTGGAGGGCATTTTATTTTTATTCTTGAATTTAATATATGTATGCGATATATTGCATACATAAGATAAAGGAGTGAGCGATCATGCCGATCCCTAAAAGTTATTCCTCGCCTGTGCGTATGACCGCTAAGGAGCGGGCCTTCAGCCAAATTCAGAGATGGATTATCGACGGCACCCTTCAACCGGGAGAAAAACTGGTGGATGCCGAATTGGCGGAGGCGCTGGGGGTTTCCCGCACCCCCGTACGCGAGGCGCTGCAGCTGCTGGAAGTTCAAGGGCTGGTAGAAATGCATCCGGGAAGGGATACGCGCGTTCAGACGGTCGAGAAGGATGACATTCTGAAAATGTACGCTACCCTGGCTGCTTTACATTCCCTGGCGGCTGAAACGGCTGCGACTCATATTTCGGCGGAGCAGATCGAACAGCTGAAGGGGCTTAACGCCGATTTTGCCGCCGCGATCAAGCAGGGGCAGCCGTACCAGGCGATGGAGCTTGACGAGCAGTTTCATAACCTGATCGTGGACGCCTCTGATAATGCCTACGTTGCATCCTTCAGCGCCTCGCTGCAAATCCATATTCGGAGGTTCAAGTATGTTTTTCTGGCTCAGCCGGTGTCGGCAACCGCTGCCTCGGCAGAAGAGCATGCCCGCATCATTGAGGCGTTCGAGAAGAAGGATGCGGCGCTGGCCGCCTCGGTGATGAAGCA
This sequence comes from Paenibacillus sp. VMFN-D1, assembly GCF_003386155.1. Taxonomy (NCBI): domain Bacteria; kingdom Bacillati; phylum Bacillota; class Bacilli; order Caryophanales; family Paenibacillaceae; genus Paenibacillus; species Paenibacillus sp. VMFN-D1. The sequence goes on from NZ_QRDU01000006.1 coordinate 197,206, forward strand.
GAATTTGCTGAGACCGATGAATGAGCTCTATGCATTCATTCAAAACCACTCGGAAGGAGACGATTCGAAATGACGAGTCAAGATCGACCTGATCTGCGGATTCGCAGCAAAGTCATCAGTGAGGGCGTAAACCGGGTCCCGAACCGGGCCATGCTCCGTGCGGTCGGATTTAAGGATGAGGATTTCAAGAAGCCGATGATCGGCGTGGCCAGTACCTGGAGCGAAGTGACACCCTGCAATATGCATATTGATGAATTGGCCAGGGAAGCCAAGAAAGGCGCTCAGGCCGGCGGCGGGGCTCCGCTCATATTCAATACGGTCACCGTTTCCGACGGGATATCGATGGGGCATGAAGGCATGCTGTTTTCGCTGCCCAGCCGGGAAATTATTGCCGATTCGATCGAAACCGTCGTGAACGCCGAGCGTTTTGACGGCCTGGTAGCGATCGGCGGGTGCGACAAGAATACGCCGGCCTGCCTGATGGCGATCGGACGCATGAATCTTCCGGCTGTATACGTTTACGGAGGCACAATTCAGCCTGGATCGCTGAACGGCCGGGACGTAAATATCGTGACGGCCTTCGAAGCTGTCGGGCAGTATCATGACGGCAAAATGACTCCCGAGGAGCTCCATCAAATCGAGTGCCACGTTTGTCCGGGTGCCGGAGCCTGCGGGGGAATGTATACGGCCAACACCATGGCTGCGGCCGCGGAAGCGATGGGTATGAGCCTGCCTGGTTCCTCATCGACGGCGGCCATCGCAAGCGGAAAAGCCGATGAATGTGCGAGGGCGGGAGAAACGGTAATCCGGCTTCTTGAAAAAGGAATTTATCCAAGAGACATTATGACGAAAAAGGCATTCGAGAACGCCATTACCGTCGTCATGGCTCTGGGGGGATCGACCAACGCCTTTCTGCATCTGCTGGCCATCGCCCATTCCGTTCAGGTCGATCTGACCATCGACGACTTCGAGCGGATTCGCAAGAAGGTGCCGCATCTTGCCGATTTGAAGCCGAGCGGCCGGTATATGATGCAGGATCTGAGCGATGCCGGGGGTGTCCCTGCGGTCATGAAGCTGCTGCTTGAAGCGGGCCTGCTTCACGGCGATTGCATCACCGTAACCGGGCATACGATTGCGGAAAATTTGGCAGCGGTGCCGCCGCTGCGGAGCGGGCAGAATGTCGTCAGACCGCTGGATCAGCCGCTGAAGCCTACAGGGCCGCTTGTTCTGTTGAAAGGTAATTTGGCGCCGGATGGGGCCGTAGCCAAAATGTCCGGCTTGAGCAGGCTGTCCTTTACCGGGCCTGCCCGCGTATTTGACAGTGAAGAAGAAGCCACGGAAGCGATCGTGGGCGACCGGATCCGGAAGGGAGATGTCGTCGTCATCCGCTACTGCGGACCGAAAGGCGGTCCCGGCATGCCGGAAATGCTGTCCGTCACAGCCATGATTGTGGGCAAAGGACTGGGCGGTGACGTGGCGCTTCTGACCGACGGCCGGTTCTCCGGCGGCTCGCACGGTTTTGTGGTGGGACACGTGGCTCCGGAAGCTCAGGTCGGCGGTCCGATTGCCCTCCTTCGGGAAGGGGACATCATTACCATCGACAGCGAAACCCAGGAAATCAATATGCAGGTCAGCTCCGAGGAGCTGGAGGAGAGAGCAAAGCAGTGGTTCCCGCCGCAGCTGAAGCATTCCGCCGCCGTGCTGCGGAAGTATGCGCGGCTCGTATCCTCGGCATCCAAAGGAGCCGTCACCGATGGGGACGTTTAATTTGAAGCAGGGGAGCACCGCGATAGATGCGGTGTTCCCTTTTTTATTTACCATGATCCGCTCATGTCCAATAACCCCGCATAATCGCGCCTTTATTTGGAAAATGTAGACCCATGATTCCCCTTTTCAGAGGGCTGTTCTCACCGCCGATTGACGCTTAAAGGGGAGGGGAAATCCCGCTTTTGTTTGTAACGTTAGTTGCTTGGTTTATATATAACTAGGTCAATTTTCTTGTTCGCAACCGAAATTAAGGCGTGTTTACATTCCATTTTAAAGAGGCGAGGCTGTTTGGATTCCACAACATTGGTTAATTCACTTGTTCTATTAATGGCCGGCCTGCTGCTCGTCGGCGTGCTGACCACCAAATTTTCCTCGAGATTCGGCATGCCGGCCCTTGTGCTGTTTATCATCGTCGGCATGCTGATTACGCGGTTCGTGTATTTCAATAACGTCCTCATCACCCAGATCGTCGGGATTTTGGCGCTGATTGTCATTTTGTTCGAAGGGGGCATGCAGACGAAGTTTGACGATATCAAGCCGGTCATCAAGCCGGCCCTGTCGCTGGCGACGGTGGGGGTGCTGCTGACGACCTTTATCGTTGGCGTCTGCGCCAAGTATATTTTGGGCGTGTCCTGGGTGGAAGGCTTTCTCTTCGGTGCCATCGTCGGATCGACGGATGCGGCCGCGGTGTTCTCGGTGCTTGGAGGGAAAAATATCAAAAAGCGTCTGACCTCCACCCTGGAAGCCGAGTCCGGCAGCAATGACCCGATGGCCGTCTTTCTCACCGTCTCCCTGATCGAATACTATCAGCATCCCGAGGCGGAAATCTTCCAAATGATCCTGTCGTTTTTCTGGGAAATGGGCATCGGTCTGGTCATGGGGCTGCTCATCGGCAGGCTGGCGGTTTACGTCATCAACAAGATTAATTTCGATTCGTCCGGACTGTATCCCGTCATGGCGCTCGGATTCGCCATTCTGGCGTACAGCGCCACCTCGGTGATCCATGGCAGCGGGCTCCTCGCCGTCTACGTGACAGCCATCGTCATGGGCAATTCCGATTTGGCCTATGGGCGCTCGATCATGCATTTTAACCAGGGGTTCGGCTGGATGATGCAGATCGTCATGTTCGTGCTGCTCGGCCTGCTTGTCTTTCCATCCGAGCTGCCGGGCATCGTCGGGGAAGGTCTGCTGCTCTCCCTGATTCTGATGCTGATAGCAAGGCCCGTGGGCGTCTTCCTCAGCACACTCGGGATGAAGTATTCTTTCCGGGAAAAGCTGCTCATTTCCTGGGCCGGCCTGCGCGGAGCCGTACCGATCGTGCTGGCGACTTATCCGATGCTGGCGGAAATGGAGCACGGACGGCTATTTTTTAACGTGGTGTTTTTCGTCGTGCTGACTTCGGCCATTATCCAGGGGGCAACGATTTCCCCGTTTGCCGGGAAGCTGGGGCTGGCGGGAGAAATCAAACCGTCCAACCCTTCGCTCCTGGAGCTGACAGCATTGGGCAAAGCCAAATCGGAAATCAACCACGTGGACGTCAACGAGACGATGGCGATCGCCGGTAAGGAAATTTCCGAGCTCGACCTGCCGGAGGACATTTTGTTTACGGCGATCATCCGCCACGAACAGATCATCGCTCCGCGCGGGAACACGAGGATCGAGTCCGGAGATACGGTGTATGTGCTGAGCCCGAAGGCGAAACGGAAGCAGGTGAAGGCGATTCTGACTTCCCCGGCACTTCCGGTGGTTCATCTCAACGAGGTGAAGCAGAAGCCGGAAGAAGCCACCAACATCATACCGCCTAAAGAACCGGACGACCCTCCGGAAAAGGAGACTTAACTTAACACAAAAGCCCTGCCTTCTTTGCGAAGAAGCAGGGCTTTTTGGAATGCGGGAGGTTCAGGCTTTTCCCAGGATAAAGCTGATGATCAGAATCAGGAGCACCAGGGTGGTAATTCCCGTATACAGCTTGTCGCCTTCGCGCACAAATACCCAGATGGAGATCGCGACGCGCAGTACAGGGGTCAGAATGAGAAGGATCAATCCGGCCGTGATGACGGCGTAAGGCTTGAATGACGCGATTCCGCTCACAATATCGGGGAGGCTGTGCGGGTAAGAGCTGCCGGGGTATCCGCTGCTTCCCTCCATAAAAAAGAGCACCAATCCGACGATGATGACGGCTGCGCTCAGCACGACGCCGACCCGGAGCCAGCGGCTGACGGCCAGCTCCACCTCCAAAATATCTTTCTGTTGCCGCTCTTGGCGTTGCTCGTTCGGTTCGCTCATTTCGTCAGTCCCACTCCTTCCAAAATCATCTGCACGGCCACGTACGCCAGCACCGGAATGAACAGCAGGCGGATCGTCTTGCTCTTGAGGCGCTGCATAATTTGCGCACCGACGGTCGCTCCGGCCAGAACGCCGAGAGCCACCGGTCCGGCGATATGCGGATCGATATCCCCGCGCAGCAGGTAGACTCCCGCGCTGGCCGCCCCGGTCACGCCCATCATGAAGTTGCTGGTAGCGGTCGATACCTTCAAAGGAAGCTTCATGAACACGTCCATGGCCAGCACTTTGAAGCTGCCGCTGCCGATGCCGAGCAGGCCGGATACGATCCCCGCACCGTACATGACGGAGAAGCCTCCGTAGACGTTTCCGGCATGGTAAGGGACGTCCTGCTTGATGGCTTTATCATAATAGCTTCCTTCAAGCCGGAGCTTCTTGGCAGCCGGGCTCATGCTGACCTCACCGGCGGCACCTTCGCTCTTCTTCTTGATCATATTAAACGCGGAGTAGATGAGCAGCAGCCCGAAGATGATATAGAGCAGATTAGGGGCGATGATGCCGCCGATAAACGCGCCGGTGATCGCCCCGATGGTCGTGGCGATTTCCAGAAACATCCCGACCCTCATATTGGTGATCCGGTCGCGGATGTAGGCGATGGCGGAGCCGCTTGAAGTGGCGATGACGGATATGATGCTGGCGCCGATGGCATGCTCGATGCTGACCCCGAATAGAAGCGTCAGCGCCGGCGTGACGATGATGCCGCCTCCGAGCCCCAGCACCGATCCGACGATGCCGGCCAGAACGGAGATGAGCAGAATTTCCAAAGATAACGTAATCACATGAGTACACCTGCCTGTGTCAGAAAATATGAGTCCGGATTGCGCTCTTCCGCCGTATCCCTGTACACTAAAAACACGGGGCTTATCGCATCCGGATGCCGTAGAACGGATTCATTATACACCGTTTGTATAATATTGACCATACAAACGGACGATATTTAAGTAGTTTATTTTTACAATGTAAAATACAACGAAGCAATGAAGCTTATGCCGGGAGAGGAAGAAAGCCATGAAATTCAAACATTTGGACGAAAAAGACAATATGATTCTGGATCATCTGCTCGATAACGGCAGGCTCAGCCATGCCGAGCTCGGCCGGTTTGTGAACCTGACGCGGGCTGCCGTGCGGGAACGGGTCAATGGCCTCATGGAGCAGGGAATCATCGATAAATTTACGGTGATTGTCAACCCGCTGAAGGCCGGAAAAAGCATGTCGGTGTACTTCTTGATCGAAGTGGAGTGGAACCTGCTTGAGACCGTTGCCGAAACGCTGCTTGCGGATGATGAAATCACGAGCGTCTACCAGATGAGCGGCGGCCCGCACCTGCATGTCCATGCGTTGATGGATGACCAGGAGCATGTGGAAAAATATTTGCGGAAGCTCCAGACGGTGGAGGGCATCACGAATGTGCACAGCGAGTTTCTGATCCGCCGGTTCAAAGAGCGGGAAGGCATACAGATTTAAGATGTCCTTCATGCAGCTGCATCCATGCGGTCTTTCTTGTTTATCATGCCTATCTTTGTATGTGGGTAACCGGATCGCGGGGAAGGCGTATCGGGCGTGTTAGATGAACAACCAATTTTGGGAGGTGTCTGGACAGATGGAAACCAAAGATCAGCTAGAGCAGGAATTAAGGCGGATTGAAAAATGGGAGAAGGATCAGAAAGGCGCGTGGTTTTGGGAAAAATGGAGCCGGCTGCCGTTTATGCTGCTGGACCGGCTGACGCCGAAAGTGATTCAGGACAAGCTGGCCGAAGGGCTTGGCGAGGTCGGACGGTTTCTGCAGACCGGCGGGCAGTATTTGGTGCAGCGCAGATCCATTCTCAAACGGCTTGAGCGGACGCATTCGCATATGGGAAGCGGTCCGGAGGGAAGGGGAGCGCCGGAACCGGCCGATGGGCATGACGGCGGGGATGGAGCCGTACTGACGCTCGCCGAGGCGGCGAATCTGCCGCTTGCGGTCATGGACAGCGTGGCGGATGAGCTCACCGCGAGCCGCGCCAAGCTTGCTGCTGCCCAAGGGGCGACAACGGGCATCGGCGGCGTATTGACGCTGGCCATCGACATCCCTGCGGTGCTGGGCCTCTCTTTGAAGGTGCTGCAGGAGATCGCCGTTTGCTACGGCTACGATCCAAGGGATGAGAAAGAGCGCCTGTTTATCGTCAAGTGCCTTCAGTTCGCATCGGCCGACATTGTCGGCAAAAAGGCGGTGCTGGACGAGCTTGGGCAGTTTGACGGAGACCACGCGCCGGCTCAAGTCATGTCGCAGATTCAGGGCTGGCGGGAAGTGGTGCAGACGTACCGTGACAGCTTCGGATGGAAAAAGCTGTTCCAGCTCGTACCGATTGCCGGGATTTTCTTCGGCTCCATCAGCAACAAGGGCACGATTGAGGATGTGGCCGAAGCCGGAAAAATGCTGTACAGGAAGCGGCGGATTGTGACCAAGCTGCGCTCGGAGCAGCCGGACGATGAGGCATAAGGGCCGGCAACTTAAAAGGACCGCCCTGGGCTTTATAATAAGCCTGGTGGCGGTCCTTTTTTGCAGATGAATCGCTTGGACGCGCAACACTCTGATCAGGCTTCCGTTCCCTCGGACCACCGGTTCAGCAGCTTGTCGGACGGAAGCAGATAAGTCAGAATGCCAAGCAGCGGCAGGAAGCTGCATATCTGCATGACGGTCGTAATGTCCACGATATCGGTCCATTTACCCAGCACGAGTGCGCCAAGGCCCCCCATCCCGAAAGCCAGGCCGGTAATAAGGCCGGAGACGGTTCCGATTTTGCCGGGGAACAGCATTTGCGCATACACGACCGTCACCGAGAAGCTGGAGAAGACGATCAGGCCGATGAGCGCCAGCAGCACGCCTGACCAGAACAGATTCGCATAAGGCAGAAGGATGGCCAGCGGAGCAGCAAGGATCATCGAACAGAAGATCATGTTCCGTTTGCCGAACCGGTCGGCCAGCGGACCGCCAAAGAACGTGCCGACGGCGCCGGCTGCTAGGAACAGGAAAATGTAAACCTGCGCGTCGCTCACGGAAAGGTGGAAATTCTCCATGAGATAAAATGAAAAGAACGTGCTGATGGACGAGCTGTACCAGGAACGGACGAACACGAGCAGCACCAGCAGCACGATCGCGAAACGGACGCGGGAGCGCACTTCCGGACGCAGCTGGCGCGCCTGCGTTTTCTTCTTCTGGTACGCCCCGGTCCGCAGGCGGTTGCCATACCATCTGGCGATAAAGATTTGGACCGCAATGCCGGCCGCGGCGACGATGGTAAACCAGATCGAGCCGAACAGGCCGAGCGGGATGAAAATCCACATCGTCAGCACGGGAGCCAGGGACTGCCCGGCGTTGCCGCCGACCTGGAAGATCGACTGGGCCAGCCCGCGGCGCGTTCCGGAGGCCATGTGGGATACCCTCGAGCCTTCTGGATGAAAGGCGGCTGAGCCCAGGCCCACGAACACGACGGCCAGCAGCACGGCCGGATAAGTGGTAGCGAAGGCCATCAGCAGCATCCCAGTGAAGGTGAAGCCCATCCCGATCGGGAGCAGCGCGGGCGTCGGCTTGCGGTCGGCGAACCATCCGACCACCGGCTGCATAATGGAGGACGTAAAGTTGATCGCAAAAGAAATGATCCCGATCTGCGTATAGGTCAGGTGCATGGACGACTTCAGAATCGGGAAGATCGCCGGGATGACAGATTGGATCGAGTCATTAAACAGATGCACGAGGCTGATGGCAATGAGGATCCGGTAGACCGTGGCCGACATATCCGGCTGCGTCAGCGGCTGCTGTCCACTTGGCGGTGAAGTTTTGGTCATCGTTTGAACGGACATGTTACCTCCTGGTGTTTGAACTCAAGACGGATCGGCTATGTACATGTCAGGTCCTCTATCGTTCGGAATGTTTAAGGAGATTATATGTCAGATTCAGGCAAACCGTATACCCCTTACTTGATAAAAACTCCCCCGAACGGAATGATCTCCCGCAGTACCCGCTTGATCAGCCCGTCGTTGTTCAGGTCCTTCTCCAGGTGGCTGCTCCGGTGTCCGGCCTGAAACAGCACCGTTCCCACACCCGTCATTTTAAAATGATAATTCATGTGCTGGCTGGCCAGCGTATTGCCGTAAACCGTCAGGTCGAGCTTGGCATTCTCGGGATAAGCGATCACGCTTCCCGCGTCAACGTACAGCGGCTCATCCGGATGAAGCTCCGCTTCCAGGACCATGCCTTCGGTCAAGACGCCGATCGTGCCTGTCCCGGCAAATTTTACCTTGACGGCGTCACGGGTAATCAGCATATTCTTCGCGCTCAGAATCCGCGTTTTCATGGTGATGCCGGAGCTGTAAAAAAATAAATGCCGCAGGTCGTACAGCAAATCGCTGCCGCCGGCAAGCTCAATCGGCTTGACGCTGTAGCCGGGAGGCAGCGCTGCGGTAAAACTGCAGCTCCCCCGCATATCCGCCTGAATCAGCTTTTTCTTACGGTACATCCCCTTGATGTTCATCAGCCGGTCGCTCCGCCCGTCGGACGGTCCCCTGTAGGCGATGATCTGCTCCGGATGCAGAAAGTGCATCTCTTCCCCTTGTTCCAGCAGGAAGGTCACGGCTTGTCCGCTGTCCGGGCTTGCATGTTCCTGTATCGACAGATTCAATGGCAATTCCTCCTACTTCGGGCTCCGGGATGGTCGCTAAATCCGGTTGGCTCTGCGCATGAAGTACCGCATAATGCGGATAAAAACAAAATACCCGGCGGCAAGAGCAACCACCGTGATCAGCATGACTTTCAGCTTATGCTCCCTGGCTGCTCTGGCCTGATTGGTTTCCTGCAGCGCCTGAACGGTTTCGGACAGCTCCTTGTTCTGAGCCATCAGCTCGGCGTTCTGCTCCTGGTACTGCTTCGCGTCGGCTTGAGCCCGGTCGAGATCGTCCAAGGTTTCCCGGTAGCTCTCCTTCAGCCGGTTGACTTCGCTGGGGAGGCCGGAGAACGTCTCCACCCCTTTATAAAAATCGTCGAAATAATTCGCTTTGACGGAAGTCTTGAACAGCATCGTGCCGCATATGACAATCATCACCGCGCATAATAGGCGGATCAGCGATAAGTTCCGGTTCATAAAGCAACAACCTCCTGCATAGAGTTATAGAAAGTGAGGGTTGTCCATCAAGCAGGACAGGCCGGAGCCGTCCATAGAATATACTCGAAAACCGGCGAATAAGTTCCACTTTCGTCCATTTTTGCCGGACCGGTTTCAAATGGCGCCCAAAGCGGGTAAATGAAAAGGGAAGCCGGATGACGCACCAAAAGGCGGACAGAAGAGCCAGTCCCAGGAATAGAAGAAGCCCTCTCAAATATACGAATATATACGACATGAAAAGGAGCAATGAATGATGCGTGAAACAGAACAACAATATAAAAAGATTAGGATTACCGTTAACGGCGAGCCTTTGGGCAAGGAGCTGTGGATTGACAAAGTTACGTATGCACCGGTCCAAATCCGCGAAACGGCCGGTCCAAGCGAAACCAAAATGAATGCAATTGTCAGTTAATGTCTAAATAATACCATATTTCAAAACACAAAAGACCTGGAATCCTTCGAGATTCTGGGTCTTTTTTCGCATGGGCGAAATTTATGCCGATAAAAAAAGTTTGCCGCTTCGCATCTACACTACACGTTTCGACATTTATTTCAATTTCGTTCTTTTATACTAGTTTAGGACAAATCGTAGGACTTTTTACATAAAGATGCATTGAAGTGAAAAAGCCGCGATAAAGGGAGTGGTTTACTCGAAAAAAAGGAAGAATCAGGTAGAAAATAGTGGAATGTTGTGATATTATTTACAAATATATGTATACGAACGTATGTTCCGTGACAAGATGCTGTCAGCCAATATTGGTACGATATAAAGACGATGAATTAAGATAGGGGTGAACATCCATGCAGTCAGGTATACAGGATCAATTTACATGGAACCGCAATCATATTTTTGCCAGCGGAATGAATAAGGCTATTCTACTAGTCGAGTGGTACGGAGGAACGCTGCGTCCTGCCCGGAGGCGAACCTCCCCTAAGCTTATCGCCCGGGATGTGGAGCTGCACTTGTGGCTGGAACCGCATGTGACCTTGCTGCGTATTTACGGGGCAAAGGCAAGAAGAGGACTGAATCATTCATTGATCGTGCCGCTGGGGCATCTGCAGGACGGAGTCAAGCAGTTCTTTGCGATCGAGCTTGCCCTTGAGCCGCAAAGTCCAGGTCTTCATGGCGTTATCTCGGCCCAGTGGCGCTACAAGGAGCGGAACAAGGAGCGGATCAAGGAGCTCCCCGTCAAAGAACTTTATATGAATTACACGTATCACATGGGGCTTTTGCGACAGCCGGAGGATTTTCACGTCCATAAGCATGTGAAACTTCTGGAAACACCGGGAGTAGTCAAGGAAGCCATCAGGCTGTTCGAATTCGGCGATATTGAGCATGGGGAATGGGTGCTCCGCCGGAAGGGGGACGAGCTGCTGATCAGCGCGGCCCGGAACGCGGACGGCCGTTTGCTGGCCGAGGCCGACATGCTGTACCAGCTCAGCGAGCACTATGTAGGAACTTACATGAATAGGAATACTTCTTTGGTCAGAAACGGGTAAGGAGTCGCATGTATACCCTGCCATATCAAGTACATATTTTTCAAGAAAAAATAGCAAAAACGAAGGGGATGGTCTTCGGAACATGAAAGCAGGATTCGCTTTGCTACAAGTCGAATGGACTACTTCGGAAGTTGAGATATGAGTCTAATTTACTATACGAGCTAGGAGAATCCACATGACAGACAGACTGATCCGACTAATGCGCATTATCACCCTCGTTCAGGCCAAGCCCGGCATTCTGGCGAGGGAGCTTGCGGAGCGCTGCGGCACCAGCGAGCGGACGATATATCGCGATATGGATGCCCTGAGCGCCATGCACATTCCGATTACCCATCAGGGGCATGGCAAGGGGTACAGGTTCATCGGGGATTTTGCCTTGTATCCGCTGGATTGGACGGAAGAGGAAACGTCCGCTTTCGCGGCGCTTCCTTCGATTATGAATCAGATTAAACCGATCCTGCCCGCGGCGTTTGAAAGTGCATATGAGAAAGTCATGGCGGCGAACCATAAGCGAAGAGCAGATTCCGCGGTAACAGAGCAGCAAGAAGCAGTGACATCGGCGGACAAGTCTGCGGCAGCGATACGGGATCAGCCGCCGTTTCTCATCCCGATTCTCATGGCCACCTTGTCCCAGCATACGATCCAGGCGGAATACGTTCTTTCTGAACGCCGGGAGCGAAAGTCCGGAAGGATCGATCCTTACTGGCTCGTACCCTGGAAGCATCGTTTTTATCTGGTCGGCCGGAGTCATTCGGAAGGGAATATCCAAATTTACCCTCTCAGCAATTTTCAGCAGGTAGAAGTTTTAGATGACGTATTCGTCAAAGTACATATGCATGTTCAGCAAGAGTTGTTGGATCCTTATCATGAGCAGCACGAGCAAGACCAAATACAGTTTAAAATCAGGATCTCCCCCCGGATGGCGAATATGTTCAGAACCGAGGCGTTTATTCCCCCGATGCGCATGGCGGAGAGCCGGGACGGCAGTCTGATTGTGGAGTTATGTGTGACCAACGTGGTTGAATTTATAAGCTGGCTGTCCCAGTACGGGGCGGAAGCCGAAATTATGGAGCCCGTATTTTACAGGGAGATGATGAAACGGAATTTGCGCAAATGGCTTGCTTTATACAAATGATACAGGATCCCCGCACTTTATTGCTCACCCTGCAACAGGGAAATGCCAGCAGTTGACATCCCGCTTCCCGATGGATGCTGGCCCTGTCTTTTCAATTCCTCTTCATGCATGGCAGCGACTTCAGGTATGTTTTCCCGCCCCATTCGAGAATCCGAACGACGAACGGCCGACTTCACTTGAGTCATTACGATACAGCCCAGGAAATCGTATGTTTATCATTTTCCTATCATTCTCCTCACTGTCAAGATATGTTAAAATTATAAGGAATGTTTTCCAGTTTGAGATGAGTGCAAGGAAGTGGGGAGATCGGTGAACAATTTTTTGGGAAGGAACGTGAAAGGCGACAAGGACAATGAGCCCAAGTCCGGGCTTAACTTACGGTTGAATTTGTTTTTTTTCAGCACCTTCGTCATCTTTTGCGTCATTATTATCCGGCTGGCCGTCATACAATTCGTCGAAGCGGATACCCTGACGGAGAAAGAAACAGGGCAAAACACGAAAAATATTCCGCTCCCGCCTGCCCGTGGAGATATTTTGGATGCGACCGGAACGAAACTGGCTTTTTCTACGCCGGTACAGTCACTGTACATAACCCTTCAGAAGGATTACAGCAACGCGACGGAAAAAAGCAGGAAGAACCGCGCGGAAGCGTTGCAGTTGGCTCAGAAAATAGCGGATGTCTTTAACGGATTGGGCGATCCGATCGAGAAGAAAGACATCATCGAAGCGATGGACCTGGACTCCAAGAAAGAGCACGGGTATTATCCGCGCCGGATCAAGATGGATTTGTCGCAGCGGGAGATCGCCTATTTCATGGAGCGGAAATCCGAATTTCCGGGCATCGAAATTATTGAGGAATCGAAGCGGACGTATAACTCGAATACGATCGCGGTGCAAACGGTCGGATATATTAAGAGCTTCAAGCATACGGAGTCGTTAAAAGAGTATGACGAGGCGCGCAAGGACCAGAAGGATCCCGGACTCGTCTATACGCCGGATGAGCTGGTCGGGGTCGACGGTATTGAGATGTCCTTTCAAAAAGAGTTGCGGGGCAAAAACGGGTATAAAGTGGTCTCGGTAACGCCGGGCAACATCGTTGACGGTGTTGAGGAGATCGTCCCGCCCAAGAAGGGGAACGACGTCTGGCTGACGATCAACAAGCAGGTGCAGCAGACGGCGGAGCAGGCGATCATGGACCAGCTGGACTGGGTGCATCACAATCCCGTGTCTGGTCAGACACATAAAGATGCGTTGACGGGATACGCCGTTGCCATGGAGGTGGATACCGGCAAAATTGTGGCCATGGCCAGCATGCCTGACTATGACACAAATGTTTGGGGGAATGGAGGGATTTCTCCAAAAGATTTTGATAAGATCCAGACCAACTATCAGAACGGAACAATTACTCCTTATTCCTCCGGTAAATCAGGCCACAACATGGAGTCCACGCTGCTGCTCGGATCCACGATGAAGCCGCTCAGCGTGCTGGTCGGCCTGCAGGAGCATTTGTTCTCGACGACGACACCTTATAATGATGTCGGCATTGCGTATTTCGGTAAAGAGAAGAAGCCTGTGCGGAACTCGCAGAACCATGCCTACGGATACCTCCGCACCCCGGCTGAGGCCATCGAGCATTCGTCGAACGCCTTTATGGTGGATATGGTCGGCGACAGGTTGTTTAAGAAGTATATTAACGCGGGCGGCATATACAACAAGGGCGTCGACGTTTGGGATAGATATATGAAGCAGTTCGGTTTAGGCGTATCGACGGGAATCGATCTCCCCAATGAATTCCTTGGCAAACGGGAATATATGCCCGACAAAAACGGAAAGTTCCCGCAAACAGGCAGCGCCCAAGGGTCTCTCGTCTATGCATCCTTCGGCCAGGAAGGGAGATATACAACCCTTCAGCTCGCCCAATATGCCACTACGCTGGCGAATGAGGGGGAACGGATCAAGCCGCAGATCGTCAGCAAGATTACCGACCAGAACGGCAAGGTCGTCAAAACGTTCAAGCGCGAGGTGCTGAACAAGACGGACGACTTTGACAAGTCTTACTGGAGCCTTGTGCGGAGGGGGATGAACACTGATGTAAAATCCGCGTTCGCCGGCTTCCCATATGATTTTGCCAGAAAGACTGGAACATCCCAGCAGGAGTCGTCTGATGGGGTCAAACGGGATAACGGCGTCTTTATCGCCTATGCCCCGCGGAACAATCCGAAGCTGGCCGTCGCCGTCGTCATTCCGGAAGGAGGCTTCGGCGCATACAGCGCGGCTCCGATCGCCCGCAAAATCTTCGATGCGTATGACCAGGAATACGGACTGGATGGGGTGCCGAAGAAAAACAAGCAGACTGTGAACCCCTAAGACCGTTCGAAAGCAACGTCCATTCGGCTTAGCAGCTTCACTGATTCCGCTCCGATAGAACTATGCTTTCATATGTATATATTGGAAGAAGACCGACCCGATTTTCCGGGCGGTCTTCTTCTGTTGTTCTTAAAAAATAGCAGCTTGCTAATATCCCAATCCTGGGGAAGGGCGAAAGATGTCGAACGCATGCCTTTTATGCTAGAATAATAAAGGTCGGTTTACATAGGTCAGACAGGAAGGAGGAATGCTGGTGAGCGACTATACGACGGACCACCCGCAGGAAGGTCCGAAGAAAGGGAAAAACAGCTTTAACCTGCGGATTAACCTGTTCTTTTTCAGTACGTTTATTATTTTCTGTGTCATCATTATCCGGCTCGCCATTCTGCAGTTTGTGGAAGGGCCCACGCTGACGGAGAAGGAGTCCAGCAACATCGTCAAGGATGTGCCGCTGCCTCCGGTCCGGGGAACAATTTACGACGCTTCGGGCGTGAAGCTGGCCTATTCCACGCCGACCCAGTCGCTGTATCTTACCTTGATGAAGGATTACAGCGAGAAGAATGGGAAGAAGAACCGTCCGGAAGCCGAAAAGATGGCGGAGGATCTGCTGGAAGTGTTCAATAAATATGGCGATCCGAACGGCGAGAAAATGACCAAGCAGGATATCATAGATGCAATGGATCTGGATTACAAGAAATATTCGGGTTATTCACCGCGCCGGATCAAGATGGATTTGTCAAACAAGGAAATCGCCTACTTCTCGGAGCATAAGTCCGATTTCCCGGGTATCGCGATCGAAGAGGAAAGCATCCGGCATTATGACCCCGACACCGTGGCGGTGCAGACGATCGGGTACATCCGGACCTTTAAGGGATCCAAAAGTTTGACCAAATACAAAACCATCGACGAGCAGCAGCGCAGCGGCGATGCGCAGACCGATCCGGGCCTGATTTACACCGAGCCCGAGTTTGTCGGCTTCGACGGCCTGGAGCTCATGTACCAGGACGAGCTGCGCGGCAAGAACGGGTACAAGAAGGTGCCGATTGATCCCCGCAACATGCCCGAGGGCGTGGAGGATATCGTCCCCCCGGAGAAAGGGCACAACATCTACAGCACGATCAACAAGGAAGTTCAGCTGCAGACGGAGCAGGCCATTACTGAACAGCTGAGCTGGCTCCATACGCATCCGGTTTCGGGTAAGCTGCATCCGAACGCCACGACGGGATTCGCCGTCGCGATGGAAGTGAAGACGGGCAACATCGTCGCCATGGCCAGCATGCCGGACTACGATCCGAACTTGTGGCAGACGGGCAGCGTGTCGCCGGAAAACTGGGATAAGATTAAGAACATTTACCAGAACGGCACAATCCGTTCCTTTAACCCGGGGAAATCCGGCAGCCATCCGGAATCGGTCGTGCTGCTCGGTTCAACGATGAAGCCGCTCAGCGTCCTGATCGGACTGAAGGAAGGCTTGATCACAACAAACACTTACTATGAGGATAAGGGTGCGGCCTACTTCGGTAAAGAAGGCCACCAGACCCGCGTACAGAACTCTCAGGGTCACGTGTACGGCGGGATGGACCCGGCACGCGCCATCGAGAAATCGTCCAACGCATTTATGGTTGACAAGATCGGGACGAAGCTGTATGAGAAATACGGCTCCAAAGCCATCCAAGTATGGGACAGCTACATGACCTCGTTCGGCCTTGGCGTAAGCACGGGTAGCGGTCTGCCAGGTGAATGGGAGGGCCGAAAGGAATATCTCGATATTAAAGCGGCAGGTTCCACCCAGGCGGCCATGGCTTATGCTTCCTTCGGGCAGCAGGGGAAATACACGACGCTGCAGCTCGCCCAATACGCAGCCATGCTGGCTAACGAAGGCAAGCGGCTGAAGCCGCAGCTCGTCAGCAAGATCACCGATGACAAAGGTAACATCCTTAAGACGTTCAAGCCGGAAGTGCTGAACACCGTCAATTTCAACCAGTCGTACTGGGATGAAATCAAGCGCGGGATGAAGAGTGACGTCTCCTCCTTTGAAGGCTTCCCTTACAGCTTTGCCCGGAAGACGGGGACATCGACCCAGAGCGTCGGCGGCAAGCTGATCGATAACGGGGTGTTTATCGCCTTTGCTCCGAAGGAAAATCCGGTGCTGGCCATTGCGGTTATGATCCCGGAAGGGGGCTTCGGCTCGCAGAGCGCCGCGCCGATCGCGCGTAAAATTTTCGACGCGTACGACGAGGTGTACGGACTGGACGGCGTTCCGAAAGGCAAGAAGGAAACGACCGACGATCAAAGCAACCCATAATAAAGTCAGGCAGTGCCTGCAAGGCCGTGGATTCCATCGGTGCTTGCGGTAAACTGGCTGATTGCAGGCAGGCAGTGACACGGGACTTTCCCCGGCTGCCTGCTTTTTTAATGGTAGGCCTGTCCAGCAATGGAAGTGCCGCCGCAAATCCTTTTTGTGAGGTCCCGGTCCTTGTGGTAAAATGTCCGTATGTCTGTGTCAAAACGGAAAGAAAAGCGCTGGAACAAGGACAGGGGGAAACGGCATGACTAAGAAATACAAGTTACTCGCACTGGATATGGACGGAACGCTGCTGACCGATGAGCAGAACATTTCGAAGGAAACGGCGCAGTGGATCCGCAAGGCATCGAAGCACGGCGTGCATGTGTGCCTGTCGACAGGACGGGCATTTATGAGCGCCCTGCCTTATGGGGAAGAGCTCGGGCTGACCACGCCCATGATTACGGTAAACGGCAGCGAAGTATGGCGTGCCCCGCATGAGCTTCACCTGCGCTCATTGATGGATGTGGAGCTGGTGAAGGCGATGCACGATATCGCGGTGGAAGAGGACTGCTGGTACTGGGCCTATTCCGTTGAGCAGCTGTACAATAAGGATCATTGGACGGATGACGTCGAAGGCAAGGAATGGCTCAAATTCGGCTACCATACAGAGGATGACGAAGCGAGACACCGTATACTCATGAAGCTGCAGGATATGGGCGGCCTTGAAATCACCAACTCCTCGCCGTTTAATCTGGAGATCAACCCGGAAGGCGTGAACAAGGCTGCGGGCATTGCTGAAGTGTGCAAGCTGCTGGGCCTGACGATGTCTGAAGTCATTGCGGTCGGAGACAGCATGAACGATCTGGCGGCAATCCAGCAGGCCGGGCTCGGCGTAGCTATGGGCAACGCGCAGCAGGTCGTGAAAGATACAGCCGATTATATTACGTCAAGCAACAACGATGACGGAATCGCTGAGGTTATCCAAAAATTCATTTTTAACGAGGAGTGAGCATAGGCGATGGCTGTGCTTGGCTGGATTTTGGTCATTGCGCTGTTCGCAATCGGCTTGGCCGGCGCCGTGTACCCGATACTGCCGGGGGCGCTGGCTATCTTTTTTGCCTTTTTTGTGTATGGCTGGTTTTTTACGTTTTCCCATTTCAACACCTGGTTCTGGATCATCCAGGGCCTCATCATCGTGGTGCTGTTCGTAGCCGATTATGCCGTCGGCGCCTGGGGAACGAAGAAGTTCGGCGGCTCCAGGCTGTCGGTCATTCTAAGCACCATCGGGGCTATCATCGGGCCGTTCGTCATTCCGGCCTTCGGACTTGTGATCGGACCGTTTGTAGGCGCGTTTGTGGGAGAGCTCATCAATGGATCGTCGCCGTCAAAAGCGGTGAAAGTGGGCTTCGGGACGCTTGTGGGCCTGTTCAGCAGCATGGTGATGAAAGTGATCCTGCAAATCGTCATGATCATCGTATTTTTCGTATGGATCGTGTTTTTCTAATGAGAAGATAACGCATGGGCGGTCACCCGTCCGGGGTTGTGCTTGCTGGGGAAAGAAGGGGAATAGGGTTTGGCGAAGAAAGAATCATTTATTAGAGGCACGCTCATTCTGGCTGCCGCTGCGCTGGTGGCGCGCGTGCTCGGACTGGTGCAGCGGGTTCCGCTGGATCACCTGTTTAATGACATAGGCAAGGCCTCGTTTACGATTTCGAACAACGTCTATTTGCTGCTGCTGACCGTGGCGACGGCAGGCATTCCGAGTACGCTGAGCAAAATGGTATCCGAGCGTTATGCGCTGAAGAAGCCGGCGGAAGCGCAGCGCGTGTACCATGCAGCGCTTATTTTCGCCGCGGCGGCGGGCGTTATCATCACCATTCTGCTGTACGTGCTCGCACCGTATTATGCGACCTACGTTTCCAAAGTGCCGGAAGCGTCGCTCGCCATCCGCGCGCTGGCGCCGGCGCTGCTGCTGTTCCCGGCGATCGCGATGATGCGCGGATACTTCCAGGGCCGCGGCAACATGACCGCGGGCGGCATTTCGCAAATCGTCGAGCAGTTCGCCCGGGTCGGCACTGCGATCCTGCTGGCTTATATTCTGCTGAAGAGCGGATATGAGGACAGCTGGGTGGCGGCCGGCGCTTCTTTCGGGGGCGTGCTCGGGAGCATCGGCGCATTTGCCGTCATGCTGTATTACACCGTCAAGATTCGCAAGCAGGACCGGGCGCTGATGCTGGAAGCCGGCCCGGATTCGCATCTGCCGATGGGACAGATTTACAAGGATATCTTTACGATCTCCATTCCGATCGTCCTGTCATCGATGACCGTGCCGGTGGTCAACTTTATCGACTCGTCGATCGTCAATCCGCTCCTGATCGGCCGGATCGGCGAAGCGAAAGCGACGCAGCTGCTCGGGATTCTCGGACAGCGCGCGCAGAGCGTTGCCGGCATTCCGCCGATTCTGGCCATCGCGCTCAGCACCTCGCTGATTCCGGTCATTTCGGCTGCCTTCGCCCGGAAGGACGAAGCGCATTTGAAGCAGCAGATCACACTTGCGCTGCGCATCTCGATCCTGACCGGCATGCCGATCGTCATCGCCCTCTGCGTGGCGTCGTATTCGATCAACGGCCTGCTGTTCAGCAGCCTGGACGGCAGCGGACTGATTATGCTGCTGACGTTCGGCACGATCTTCCAGATTACGATGATGACGACCAACTCGATCCTGCTGGGTGTCGGCAAAGCGTACCTGACGGTCATCAGCGTGATGATGGGCATAATCATCAAGCTCCTTGGAAGCCTTATTCTCGCTCCATGGCTTGGCATTTACGGCATCATCGCCGCGACGGGACTCTGCTTCCTCGTCATTACGTGGCTGAACCTGCGCGTCATGAAAAAAATCGTGCCGTTCTCCATTCTGGGGAAACGCTGGCGTGGCTTTCTCATTACCGTGATCGTCACCGGCGCCGTTGGATACGGGCTTAATGCCGCTGGCGACCAGCTCGTCCACATTATGCCGGACAGGCTGGCGTTCCTGATCACCTGCCTGGTGGTCGGCGTCGTGGTCGTGGTGCTGTATCTGGCGCTGCTGGTCATGCTCGGCGTTCTGCGCCAGCAGGAACTGTCCAGCTATCCGCGTATCCTGCAGAAGGCGCTGCGTCCGCTGATGCGCCTGCAGCCGTCCCGGTTGAAATCCCAGGAACGGGGTTAATACGGTCCGTGCCGCATCCGTTTATAGACAACCTAATACGTTGAAGTCACAGCCCTCCCGACATCGTGCGTGAGGGCTGTTTTTTGCAGCGCGTACCGGTGGGCATGCGTCATTTCGATCATAAAGGGCCGTCTCGGCCGGCTTACGTAATGAATCGCATCCTCGTTTTTGAACCAGTCATAACGCGGGATCGGTTCGCTGTAGAGGTCATGCCACACGTCGTGCAGGAGCGGGCTGTACAGGCGCCGGCCGCCGGGAAGCCATTCCTGCTTCATAAGCTCGACACTTTCCAGCGGGGAGTTCAGCGCGTTTTTCTTGTCATGGGTAAACAGCTGCGGCCAATATTCGCTCCGTGAACCGCGATGCTCGACGACTGAGGCGAACGAGTGCACGCCGGACAATACATCCTCGTAACCGAACAGAGTGGCGTACAGCGCTTTGCCGAAGGCAATCCTCTCGTTCAGGCTGGAGAACTGCTCCAGAATAAGTCCGACCATGGAATCGGCGGCGTAGCCGGCTGACTCGCGGATCCGGGACTTTTCTTCGGGGGTATGGAACACGTCGGCTTCGAGCTCCGGGATATGCGGCAGCATCGGGAAGACGACTTGATTCATCTGAAATTTGCTGTGCAGGGAAAATGCCCTTTTACGGAGGACCCGGCTTTGATAATAACCGTTCTGCACGACGCGGCCCTCAATATAATTTTGTTCATTGATGATCAGCCCGACGGCAAGCAGGGCGCTGTCCCGTTCAATCCAAAAGCGGTCCCAGAACGGGCTCATGAACGCCGACACGCCAAAGCTCGGGAGCAGGTGAAACAAGCTCCGTCCAAGGCGCCGGCTGTGACTGTACAGCAGAAGCTGGGGGTAGGCGTCCTGAAAAATGAGCGCGTTGCACCGCTCCAGCATCCGGTACAGGTCCTCCCGGGCGGAAGGCTCCATCAGATCGGACATAAGTCCGCCCTTCAGGTCACTCATATTCCAGCCGGCGTTCCGCGACACCATGTGGGCCAAAAAGGACCAATGGAGCTCGGGATACTCCCGGTAGCAATCGTAATAGGCCTTCGTCCGCGTAATGTTGCTGCGGTTCACCTCCCGGGTGCGAGTCCGGATCGTATGAAGAATGTCCTGCTCTTCCTGGGAGCGGGCATTCGTATCGCGGGGATAAGCCAGGTGGTGGCGCATTTCCCGCATCCTGCCGATGTCGCCGGCCATCCGGTCCAGCTGGTCGCGGATACTCTGGGCGGACGTCTCCTTCCAGTCGAGCGGCCGGCGGCGCCGGGTCAGCTGCCGCGAGGCCTTCCAGCCGGCGGCTTTGCCGCGGGCGACCTCGGCGGCCGTCTTCGGCAGGGCCGACATGATCCGGATCCAGGCGGGTACAAGGGTGCGCTGCGCAGATGTTACCGGCATGACCGCATCCTCCTTTCTTGTAAACCTCACATTACTTTCAGTATGGCTAAAAAATTTGACTTCCACTCGGTATTTTGATTCACTAAGAGAAGAAATGGACAAGAATTGGACAAGATATGGGATAGAAAGGGCGGATATCCATGCAAAAAATTACTTCTCAAGCCGAATTTCAAGTCGCAATCCAGTCTCCGAGACTGACCGTAGCCGTATTTAAAGCGGATTGGTGCTCGGACTGCAAATTTATGGACCCGTTTATGCCGGACGTGGAAACGAAATTTTCGAACGATCTGACGCTTGTCGAAGTGGACGTGGATCAAGTCGGCGACCTCAGCCAGGAGCTGAACATTTTGGGCATACCGAGCTTTGTGGCCTTTTCGGACGGCCGGGAGCTGGTGCGGCTGGTAAACAAGCTTCGCAAATCGCGCGAAGAAATTGAGGAATTCCTGAATACGGCGCTGGACGTATACAGAACGATTCATAAATAAGCTAATTCGCACCGCTCTTGCCGCACAGAGGCATTTGAGGCGGTGCTTTTCTCATTAGAGAGCAGCTTCATGGCATGGCTGTACGGATCCGAAGGTATTCGGGTTTCATTACCATTTGGCCGAACCGGCAGCGAAGCAAAGCCCCACTTCGTGGGGCTGTTTCATTTCTCCGACATTTCTCCGACATTTTGTCACAAAGTGGCCGTGATGTATGTCAAGGAATCAGGTATAATAGATGAGATTGGTAAAATATTGAGGTACCTGTCTTCAGTGGTAAAGTTTTTATTATGAGCAGCAGGTGAGAGAATTTTGAATACCAGACAATTGAAATGGCTCAGTTATTTAACGTTTGTCGTGATGTTTTTTGCGACGTTCGGCGGAACCGTGGTCACCAAGACCGATTCCGGACTCGGATGCGGGCATGAATGGCCGCTGTGTCACGGTGAGTTCGTTCCGGCGCATACCATCGCCTCATTAATTGAATATTCGCACCGGCTGGTCAGCGGGCTGGCAGGGCTTACAGCGGTCGCGGTGGTGATCGCCTTCCATCTGTTCGCCAAGAACCGGCGCGACCTGCGCACGTATTCGGTGTTGACCCTTATTTTCGTATTGGTTCAGGCTGTCATGGGGGCAATGGCCGTCGTGTATGACCAGTCCTCGGCCGTGCTTGCCTTCCACTTCGGTTTCTCGCTGATCGCGTTTGCCAGCTCGCTGATGCTGGCCTTGGGCGCCCGCAGGATGGACAAACTGGGCGAGGCTTCGTACCCGTCCGGCGGTACGTCGCGCGTCAGTGCAACCTTCCGCGGCTATACATGGGCCGTGACCATCTACTCCTATATCGTCGTTTATATCGGAGCATATGTCAGCCATACCAACTCGGCGGGAGGCTGCCTGGGATGGCCGCTGTGCAACGGGAAGTTCATTCCCGAGCTGTCCGGAGGGGTGACTATCGCGTTTGTCCACCGGATCGCGGCACTGCTGCTGCTGATCGCGATCGCCGTACTGGCCGTCTGCGGCTACCGGCTGAACCGGGGGAACCGGGAGCTGCAGGGCCTCGGCATCGCCGCGGTAACGCTGTGCCTGATGCAGGTGTTCAGCGGGGCGGCGATCGTGTCGACGCTGAACAAGCCGGAGGTTTACATCTTTTCCGCGCTGCTGCACAATCTGCTGATTTCGTCTCTGTTCGGCGTGCTCTGTTATTTGAGCGTCCGTGTCTGGCAGACCGGAAGGGCGACGCTTCAGCAGCCGAAGTCCGCTTCGGCCGCCCGGGGAATCGGCTTTGAGCCGCAGGGCGGCAAACGATGAACTGAATACCGCTGCACATCCAAAGTCCGCGAAGTGATTCGAGGGCTTTGTTTGTAAGTTTATTTATTATTTTTTGGCTTATTCTGGAGAGGAATGATCGTGTGAGCTATCAAAATTTACGCCAATGGCTCGAAGCCTTGCGCAAGGAAAATGACCTGAAAGTGATCGAGGCTCCCGTGGATCCGTACCTGGAGCTTGCGGAGATCCACCGCCGGGTCATCGACGAACAGGGGCCGGCGCTGCTGTTTACGAATGTACAGGGGACTCCGTTTCCCGTGGCTACGAATTTGTTCGGTACCAGCCGTCGTGTAGATATGGCGTTCGGACCGCGTCCGGAGGAGCTGATGAAGTCCCTGGTGGGTGCGCTCGATACGATGCTTCCGCCGACGCTGTCGGCGCTGTGGAATGAACGCGGCCTGATCAAGGACATTCTAAAGGTAGGCATGAAAACCGTTCCGATGGGCGATGCTCCTGTGCTCGGCGTCTCCCGCAGCGACCAGCCGCTGAAGGACCTGCCGCGGGTCACAAGCTGGCAGGAAGACGGCGGCCCGTTCATTACGCTGCCTCTCGTTTATACGGAGAGCCCATCGCGGCCCAAGGACCACAATCTGGGCATGTACCGCATGCAGATTTATGACAACCAGACGACCGGTATTCACTGGCAGATCCATAAGGGCGGCGGCTTCCATTACCACGAAGCCGAGCAGCGCGGCGAAGCGCTGCGCATGACGACGTTCCTTGGCGGACCGCCGGCCCTGATCGCGTCTGCGATTGCACCGGGCCCGGAAATGCTGCCCGAGCTGCTGCTCACGTCCATGATTCTCGGCGAAAAGCTGCCGATGGTGGAAAATCCGCTCGGCGGGCACCGGATTCCGGCGGAAGCCGAGTTTGCGATCAGCGGCCTCGTCCCGCCGTTCGAGCGGCGTCCGGAAGGCCCGTTCGGGGACCATTACGGGTATTACTCCCTGATGCATGACTTTCCGGTCTTTCACGTCAACCATATGTGGCACCGCAAGGACGCCATTTATCCGGCAACGATCGTAGGCAAGCCGCGGCAGGAGGACTATTTCATGGGCGAATTTCTGCAGCGTCTGCTGTCGCCGGCCTTCCCGCTCGTCATGCCTTCGATCAAATCGCTGTGGACGTATGCCGAGACGGGATTCCATGCCCTTGCTTCGGCTATAGTCCGCGTCAGTTACTCCCGCGAAGCGCTCGTATCCGCCTTCCGGATGCTGGGTGAAGGTCAGCTGTCCCTGACCAAATTCCTGATCCTGACCGACCAGCCGGTCGATCTCGAGAACGCCAGCGAGCTGCTGGAAACGGTGCTTGCGCGGTTTAACCCGGCCGTCGATCTGTTTATATTTAATAAGACATCCCACGATACGCTCGATTACACCGGACGCAAGCTGAACCACGGCAGTAAGGCCGTGCTGATGGGGATCGGGGAGCCGGTTCGCGAACTGCCGCGTGCTTATGAAGAGGGACCGATCGCGGAGATCGAACAGATTGTTCCTTACTGCGGAGGATGCCTCCTTGTCTCAGGTGCAGGGTACGAGGACGAGCCGGAGCTGCCGGAACGCCTGCTGCAGCGGCTGCAGGAGAAGGGAATTCAATGGCCGCTCGTTATTCTGGTGGACGATGCCCGCCAGACAGCAGCTGACCAGACGTCCTTCCTGTGGACGGTGTTTACGCGCTTCAACCCGGCCACGGACATCTATGCGGGTGCCGAAGTGCGGAATCACCATCTGTCGTACCGGCTGCCGATTGTAGTGGATGCACGCATGAAAACCGGGTATCCGGACGAACTGATTCCGCGGGAGGATATCGTCAAGAAGGTGGATGAACGCTGGAACAGTTATTTTGCGTAAATACTGATCAGGGAGAGAATGCCGATGCTGCGAACGCTGCTTGGAGAGATGCCCCGCCAAAATAACGGGCTGCTCGAAGATGCCATCGAAACGATGGTGGAGACGATCCATTTGCTCCAGAACGAGATCGAAAAGAATGAGGATCCCAGCCATGATTACCGCAAACTGGAGATATGGACACGCGGTTTGGTGTCTTCCCTGGATGAATTGGAGCAGAGCTGGTATGCCGCTTCCTTTTTCCGTCAATCGGTCAAGGCCGGTTATGTGGATGACATGACGATTGAGGAGCAGGCCGAGTACGCCAGGTACGTATACTTCTATAAAAACGGGTTTATCCGCGTGTTTTCCGTTCTGGACAAGCTCGGCACGGTGCTCAATGATCTGTTTGATCTGAACACGCAGAAGACCAAACCGCATTTTTCCTATTTTACGGTGCTCCGGCAGTTTCACTACATGAAAACCCATGAAGGCCTGGCCGGGCAGCTGTCAAAGATCAAGGACGAATACAAGAGCGCCCTGAACGTGCTGCGCAAACGGCGCAATGCGGAGGTTCATTACATGAACTCCGAGATGCAGGATGACTTGTGGCAGCGGCACCAAGGTCTTAAGGATAAGGTTGAGCTGGAGGATCTGGACCAGCATTTGAGCGAGCTGAAGCAGGGGCTGGACATGGTATGCAAGTCGCTCTCGGCATCCTTTCATTACGCCAACAAGCTGTGGAAAAAGGAAGGCATGCATCCATAAAGGGATACAACAAATTTCCTTTTGACAAAGTGGGCAAATATATCTATACTGTAAAAATGAAAACACGTCATCATTAATTTCATAATCTTTTCTTATCGAGAGAGGCGGAGGGACAGGCCCGATGAAGCCCGGCAACCGATTTGAGCACGGCATCCGCCGTTACTCGAATGTCATGGTGCTAATTCCTACAAGCTGCAGCTTGAGCTGCAGGTTGGCAGATGAGAAGGCAGCGACTTTTACAAATAAGGGAGCCCCTTTTCTGATTCTGTCAGAGGGGCTTTTTATTTTGCCTGGATTCGATAGAATAGACTGGTCATTTAGATAGATTATGCGAACCCTATTCGGGTAGGATAGGGGGAAGAGAGGGGGCCCTTCGGTTGATCGAACTGAAGCAGCTGACGAAAAGGTACGGCCAAGGGGCAAAGGCGACGGAGGCTTTGTCCGGGCTGAACCTCAGCATTAATAAAGGAGAAATTTTCGGCGTGATCGGCCACTCGGGCGCAGGGAAGAGCACCTTGATCCGGTGCATGAACCTGCTGGAACGCCCGACCTCCGGAGAGGTATGGGTAGGCGGCGTCAATCTGACGGGCCTGAGCAAGCAGCGGCTGCAGAACGAACGGCGGAAGATCGGGATGATTTTTCAGCATTTCAATCTGCTGAGCTCTGCAACGGTGTATGACAACATCGCCTTTCCGCTGCGGTTAGCCCGTAAGGGCAAGGCGGAGGTGGAGGCCAAGGTTAACGAGCTGATCGCGCTGGTCGGGCTGGAAGCCCATCGCAATAAATATCCGGCCCAGTTGTCGGGAGGCCAGAAGCAGAGAGTGGGCATCGCCCGCGCGCTGGCCAGCGATCCGCAGGTGCTGCTGTGTGACGAAGCGACTTCGGCGCTCGATCCGCAGACGACGGATTCGATTCTGAAGCTACTGCTGGACATTAACCAGAGGTTTAATCTGACGATTGTCCTGATCACTCATGAGATGCACGTCATCCAGAGCATCTGCGACCGGGTAGCTGTGATCCATCAGGGCGGCATCGTTGAAGAGGGAGCGGTCACGGACGTATTCCTGAAGCCGCAGCACCCCGTGACCAAAGATTTTGTCCGCGGGGAGCAGAGCCAGGGCGAACCGCTTGAGCTGGCTGCCCAGGCTTCCGGAACGGGTTCGGCGCAGGCTGTGAAAATTACGTTTCTCGGCAGCAAAACGTACGAGTCCATCCTGTCCCGGACCGTGCGCGAGACGGGGGCGGATTTCGCCATCCTGCAGGGCACCATTTCCACCATTAAAGATACCCCGTACGGGCAGCTGATTGTCCGCTTTGAGGGCGGACGGGATCAGATCGATGCGACGCTCGCGAAGCTGAGCGAGCAAGGGCTTGACGTGGAGGTGATGAACTGATGTGGGGTTTGGATTTTTCCTCGGTTGACTGGAACGAGATTGGCGTAGCCACCCTGGATACGCTGAAAATGCTCGGGGCTTCCGCGGTGTTCACCTTTATCCTCGGCCTTCCGATCGGCGTCGTGCTGTTTATGGCATCGCGCTCGACGACGGGCTGGGTGCGTGCCGTCTATGCGGTCATTTCCTTTATCGTGAACATCCTCCGTTCGGTCCCGTTTATCATCCTGATCGTCGCCCTGATCCCGGTCACGAAAGCGATTGTCGGCGTCACCTTCGGGGTGCTGGGGACGATTCCGCCGCTGGTGATCGGCGCTGCGCCGTTCTTCGCCAGACTGGTGGAAACGTCGCTGCGCGAAGTGGACCGCGGCGTAATCGAGGCGGCGCATTCGATGGGCGCTTCGACCTGGCAGGTCATCACGCGGGTGCTGCTGCCCGAAGCAAGACCGGGCCTGCTGGCCGGAATTACGATTACGGTCGTGACACTCGTATCCTATACGGCGATGTCGGGGATGGTTGGCGGAGGCGGTCTCGGCGATTTGGCCATCCGCTACGGTTATTACCGCTATGAAACGACCGTCATGATTATTTCCGTCATCTTCATGATCGTGCTGGTGCAGCTGCTGCAAATGGCGGGCGACCGGCTGGTGCGTCACTTTACCAGAAAGTAAGACGTACAACGTGTTTGGCTCACAGTCATGCATCCGGATCACCGGATTTGACCTGGAAAGGCAAGGCAGGTAACATCAAAGCACTGCCTTTCTAATATAAATCATATTATTCTTATGAATTTAAGGGGGATTTATCCAATGAAAAAATGGCTCGTTTCTTTTCTGACCCTGGCCCTGGTTGTCGTGCTCGCCGCGTGCGGCAGCAAGCCGAATAACAGCAGCAGCGATGCTGCGGGCGAATCCGCAGACAAACCGGCTGCAGCCGAAACGGTTACACTGACGGTTGGCGCGACGGCGAAGCCTCATGCCGAAATTTTGAAGCATATCCAGCCTGCGCTTGAAAAAGAGGGTGTGAAGCTCGTCATCAAAGAGTTTTCCGATTATGTGCAGCCGAACGTGCAGACGTTCCAAAAACAGCTCGACGCTAACTTTTTCCAGCATCAGCCTTACCTCGACAATGAAAACGAACAGCGCAAGATGGACCTTGTTCCGGTCGTAGGAGTTCACCTGGAGCCGCTTGGTGCTTATTCCAAGAAGGTGAAAAGCGCTGAAGAAATTCCAGACGGCGCAACTGTCGGCATTCCGAACGATGCGACAAACGGCGGACGCGCGCTCAGCCTGCTGGCCAAACAAGGCTTGATTACTTTGAAGGATCCGAATAAAGTGGAATCTACGGTGAAGGACATTACCGCCAATCCGAAAAACCTGAAAATCAAGGAAGTCGATGCAGCAATGCTGCCGCGTCAGCTGAGCGAATTCGACCTGGCTGTCATCAACACGAACTACGCGCTGGAAGCCAGCCTTGATCCAACGAAAGACGCGCTCTTCATCGAAGGCAAAGACAGCCCTTATGTCAACATTCTGGTGGCCCGTCCGGACAACAAAGACTCCGACGCCATCAAGAAGCTGGCTGCTGCCCTGACTTCCGACGACGTGAAGAAGTTCATTGAAGACACGTATAAAGGTGCCGTTATCCCGGCATTCTAAAGCCTGCGCAATGGCGCAGCACAGCCGCAAGGGGTTCATCCCCTGCGGCTTTTTTATTTGCATCTGCATCGGGCGGACATTTTTTATTTGGCTCGCTTTTCCTCGCGGCTCGGCTGTACTGGGTTTCCAAGTTGCGGCGGTGCAATGAAATCTTTTATACTATACAGGATCAATGATCTTGCGTGAGGTTTGTACATACATACACCATTATATTTTTATAGGAATGATGTGTCATCGAATGGATCAAAGGATAGGAAGTTCGGATAGCAGAAAGGAGGGTGGCATTTTGAGGGGAAAGGTTGCCCTGATCACAGGCAGTGCCAAGGGACTTGGCAAAATGACGGCGCTCACGCTGGCACGTTCCGGCTGCGACGTCGCGCTTAACTATGTCCACAGCCGCCGCGAAGCGGAGGAACTGCGGGCGGTCATCGAGGGACTGGGCGTGCGCAGCATCGCCGTGCAAGCCGATGTCTCCGACACGGGCCAGCTGGAGCATTTGGTGGCTCGCGTCGAGTCCGAGCTTGGCAGTCCGGACATCGTCGTGAACAACGCGGGACCTTTTATCCGCGAGCGTAAACGGTTCTCCGATTATACCCAGGCGGAAATTTTGTCGCTCATCCAGGGCAATCTGGTCGGCACGATGCTGCTGGACCATTTGGTGCTGCCTGGGATGCGGACTAAGCGCTGGGGAAGAATCGTCCACTTCGGCTTCGGCCATGCGGCGGAATCGAGAGCGTGGCCGCACCGGGCGGTGTACGCCGCCGCCAAGACCGGACTGGTTTCTTTTACGAAGACGCTGGCGGTCGAGGAGGCCCCGTACGGCATTACGGTGAATATGGTGTGTCCCGGGGACATCCGCGGGGATAACAAAGAGAAGACCATTGCCGAGGTCGCCGGGTTGCAGGATGGCGAGACGCCGCGGGGGAGACCCGGCAGCGGCGAGGATATCGCGCGCGTGATCGAGTACTTGTGCCGCGACGCTTCCGATTTTATCACCGGCAACATTATGGACATCTCCGGCGGGCTGGATCCGATCCGTCCCTGGATTGGTCCGGCCGATCACGGGATGTGACTGCCAGAGATGGCGTCCCGCGCCACAAAAAAAGAAGAGACCCGTCTTCAATGAAGTCAGGTCTCTTCTTGCTATTGAATGGGATTAGAATACTTGAATAACGTCGTTGATTCCTTCAACTTCCTCAACGAGGGCGCGTTCGATCCCGGCTTTCAATGTAATGGTGGAGCTTGGGCAGCTGCCGCAGGCACCCATCAGTTTCAACTTCACGATGCCGTCTTCCACGTCAACCAATTCCACGTCGCCGCCATCGCGTTGAAGGAACGGGCGAAGCTTATCAAGCACTTCCGCTACTTCATCATACATGGTGCTCTGTGCGTTTTCGCTCATTGATTTCAACTCCTTTCCTGTAATCCTTATTATATTACAAACCGAGACAAAATAAAATGGCTATATATGCTGCATCGGACAAGACCGTTGATATTATCTGCTTCACCCGGTAAACTAAGATAAGGCCTACCTAAGAATCAATACCTAAAGCAGGTGATATCATTGAGACCCATCATCGAGTTTTGCACCAACAACATGCATTTCGGAACCGATGAAGTCATGGAGAAGCTGGAGGAGAATCCGGATTACGACGTGATCGAATACGGATGCCTGAGCAATTGCGGCCAATGCGCCATGATGCCCTTCGCCATGGTAAACGGTGAGATTATAGATGCTGACAGCGCCGATGAGCTGTATGAGGCCATTATGGCCAAAATAAAAGAACTCGAGGCTTGGGACAGCCTCGAGCTGGATTAGCCGAAATGGCGTCTGGACTTCCAGAGTACCCCGCTTTTTAACAGGCGGGGTACTCTTCCTTTTACCGAAGTTTTCCCCATCAGGCCAAAGCCCGCCTTGCTGCCAAGCGATCCCAAAGTTCCGCGTAGGTGGATCTTGTGGATCTTCGGCGTTTCGCCTTTCCAGAGCGCATGGATCACATCAGCCACTTGTCTGGCCTGGGCTCCTGCCGCCTGGGCGCTGGGAGCGAACGGAATGCTGGCGCAGTCCCCCACGACATACACTTCCGGGTAATCCGGAATTTGGGAATACGTGTTGACCACGACCCGGCCTCCCGGATCCTTCGGCACGTTCAAATCCTGAACGACCTTCACCGGCTGAATGCCGCCCGTCCAAACCGCGGCGTCGGTGTAGATTGCTTCATCCCCGTTATAGACGATACCGTCTTCCACCCGGCACACGGATATGTGGGAGCGCGTATTCACTTCATGATCCATGAACCACTGCTCCACGTACAAGGAAACCGTCTGCGGAAAGGAGGAGAGCACCCGGCTGCCCCGGTCCAGAATCGTGATGTTAAGATCCGGACGGCTCTCCCGCAGCTCCGCAGCCGTTTCAACGCCGCTGAGCCCGCCGCCGATAATATGTACGTTTCCGTACGGCTTGACATCGTTCAAGCGCTGATAGGTTTGGCGAGTGCTTGAGAACGTCTGGATGCTGTTCGTGAATTGATCCGCGCCAGGTATGCCGTGATAACGGTCGGTACAGCCCAGGGCGATCGTCAGATAGTCGTATTCGATCGGGTCGTCGCCTTCGAGATTCACCCGCTTGTCTTCCAGATCGATGGATGTGACTTCGCCGTATTTTTTCGTGAGCTGGGGATGGTTCGGAAACTGGATGCGCAGATCATAGTCGCTTGCCGTCCCTGCCGCAAGCGCGTAATACTCGGTTTTTATGCCTTGGAAAGGCATGCGGTCAATCAAAATCAGCTCCATATCTTGGGGGAAGTGGTTGTTCAGGAGACCTTGAATCAATGCAAGGCCTCCGTAACCTCCACCCAGGATGACGAATTTTCTCATATGTCCGTCTTTCCTTTCTCATACGTCGGCTTTGAGGAAAGGTATAAAATTCCTCTTACTTATTCATAAACTTTTATTTCATTATAAAACGTGTCGCGTTCCACTGGAATGCGTCCGGCGCCTTTGACTAGCCAGATCAGCTCATCGCGGGTGAGGCCTTCCGGAGTGAGCGCGCCTGCGGCATGGCTGATGCGTTCCTTAAGGATGGTGCCATGGACGTCGGATGCGCCGAAGCTCAGCGCAACCTGGGTCAGCTGCGGCCCGATATTAATGAAGTAAGCCTTCACGTGGTCGATGTTGTCCAGCATCAGACGGCTGATGGCAATGGTCTTCAGATCCTCGTAGGCGGAGTTACGGCGCATGATGCCGGCATTTTTATTTCTTGGCTGCATGGAAAGAGGAATAAATACCATAAATCCGTTCGTTTCGTCCTGAAGGTCGCGAATCTGCATCATGTGGCGGATCCGGTCTTCATGGGACTCGATCGATCCGTACAGCATGGTAGTATGCGTCTTCATGCCCAGGTTATGCGCCGTCCGGTGCACCTCGAGGTATTGCTCGACGTTAGCCTTTTCCACCCGCATTTTTTTGCGGTATTGGTCGGACAAAATTTCCGCACCGCCGCCGGTCAGCGATTTCAGTCCCGCTTTTTGCAGCTCCTGCAGCACTTCCTTGATGCTGAGGCCGCTGATGCGGGTGAAAAAGTCGATTTCGGCCGCTGTATAGGCTTTAAGCGTTACGTCCGGGAAGCGGTCGGTCAGCGCCTGCAGGGAATCCACATAGTATTGGAAAGGCACGTGCGGGTTATGTCCGCCAACGATATGGAATTCCCGGACGCCC
Organism: Paenibacillus sp. VMFN-D1; assembly: GCF_003386155.1. Taxonomy (NCBI): domain Bacteria; kingdom Bacillati; phylum Bacillota; class Bacilli; order Caryophanales; family Paenibacillaceae; genus Paenibacillus; species Paenibacillus sp. VMFN-D1. The sequence continues at coordinate 229,528 of NZ_QRDU01000006.1, forward strand.
GGATGAATGTGCTGCTCAATGTATTCAACCATTTCAGGACCGGAATACGTATAGGAGCCTTCATCACCAAGGTCTTTGCGGAAGTTGCAGAACGCGCAGTGCGCCTCGCAGACATTGGTAAAGTACAGGCTCATGTTTTCGATGAAATATACTTTTTTGCCGTTCTTGCGCAGGTTGGCTTCGTTCGCCAGCTGCCCCAGCGTCAGCAGATCATCGGTTTCATACAGAAATACTCCATCCTCGAGGTTCAGCCGCTCACCCTGGCGGACCTTCTCGATGATTTCCTGCATGCGTCTTTCGGTGTTCGATGTTACAATAGTGGACATTTCCATTCCTCCTGTTCGCATTTTGGTCGTGCGGAAGACACGCCCTTTGCAGGACGCAAGAGTCAACCCGCAGCGCCTGGAAGGAGTCCGGCGTTCAACCCGTCCAGTCGATTTGCCAATTTTATCGGTCAGCGTCTTCCATGTACCGCAGAGGATATGTATTCAGCGGATCATCCAAGCCGTAAGGCCAGACGCTTTGGTAAGCACTCCGGAGAGGCTTTTGGCCGGTAAAGAAAAAGTAGGGGGCCCGCCTTTTTTAGATTATAGAATGTATAATTTTTTCAACGAAGCCGAAGAACTCTATAACCCCAAGACAAACATCCGCCAAGCGCGGCCTGTCTTCTGTGAATGAATCGATAGACTTTTTTTATGTGAAAAAAGTTACAACCCAGAGTGACAGACCGTTGTCTTTTCCATGACAAATTACCGACACTTGCTCCCTCATTACCCACCTATTATAAACCGCCTATCCGGGGTCCGCAATACAGTTATACAGAATCGGCATGCGGAGATCCGGAAATCATACCATCTTTAAAGATCCTGCGAAGGGGGCAAACGTCGTATAATTCCTCCGGATTAGGCCTGATTATACCTTTTGGAGGCGCGAATACGGCGTTCCGACCGCCTTTCTGGTACATCATGGGAGCGGAGGTGCTGCTGCCGGGCGGAACCTCTCTTGAGGGGAACAACGTTGTGGAGTATACTAAAGGTAAGTGCAATGTACTCACAGAGCGGGACTTTTGCTCGGCCGCCTTTCAGGTGCGCTGCTGAAGCCCTGCAATGAATAAATTCACATCAGTTAACCAAGGAGGGTTACCTATGATCAACATTAGCGATTCCGCTTCCGATAAGCTGAAAGAAATGCTCGCCGAACAGGAAATTCCAGGGATGTTCCTCCGTCTTGGGGTACAGGCCGGCGGATGCAGCGGATTTTCTTACGCCATGGGCTTCGACGATGCCGAAACCGAAGATGATGTATACATGGACGTTAACGACCTGAAGGTGGTCGTGGATAAAGAAAGCCTCCGCCTGATTGACGGGCTGGAAATCGACTTTGAGGAGTCCGGCATGAGCGGCGGATTCACCATGAACAATCCGAACGCTACGGCGACCTGCGGATGCGGCGCTTCGTTCCGTACAGCGCTCGACGCAGGTAAACCGGCTCCCGAGGAGTGCTAACGGGCACGCTTTGCGGATGAATAAGATAAAAGGCTCACACCTTCTTCGTCCAGAAGCAGGTTGTGAGCCTTTTTTTGTTCGTTAGGAGAGCCCGGGAACGATAAACGTTTTGTTCACCATCATGACGAGCATGGCCGCTGCCAAGATTGAAAAGGCGATGCAGCAGGTGCCGAGCCCTTTGCGTCTGTCTTTCAGAAATTTAAAGCCCAAAGCAAAGATTAAAACGGTTGTCACGACCAGAGCAAGGGACATGCCGATCATGCCGACCCAGTATAATACCCCGAAAAATTGAGCCACAGCTGTTATCCTCCTTCGCAGGATATTCCAAATTTACACACTTCATTTCATTATATCCGATTTAGACAGGCACGCCAAGGCTCCGCTATCCCCCGTTTTTATGCGTTTATCCTTTTCTATGCACAAACATACAGGAGGGAACCGGTAGATACGAGTATGTTAACAACATAGGAGCACAGAAAGGAGGCGACAACATGGGGGGAAGACAGCTGGCAAGCAAATGGCTGAAGACCGAAGCGCTGCTGACGGATCCGGATGTTGCCCCATATATTCCGCAGACCCGGTCTATGAGCCGGGAGAATCTCCAGCAAATGCTGGGGATGTATGACTTTGTCGTCGTAAAACCGGTCGTCGGCGGAGGCGGTTACGGTGTCATGAAAATATCCCGTACCGGCAGCGGTTATAGTATAACCCGCTTCTCTCAAACCTATTATTTTGACAGCTTCTCCGGCATGTACAGCGGTTTTCGGAAGCTGAAGGTGAGAAGGACCTATTTAATTCAGCAGGGGATTAAATTGGCCCAGGTCGATGGGCGTCCGATCGATTACCGGGTCAAATACGTCAAAGTGGACGGTCGTTGGGTCATTACCGCAATGGTGGGACGAGTCGCGCGCAGCGGACTATTCGTAACCAATCTGTGCAAGGGCGGTTATTTGCTGAAAGGCCGCGTTGGCCTGAGCCGTTCCCTGCCGCAGATTTCTTCCAAAGCAAAGCTTAAAGAGATGCGTTCCCTTACCCGGCGCTGTACGGCAATTCTGGAGCGGCGTTTTCCCGGCATCGGCGAGCTCGGCTTTGACTACGGCCTGGACAACAGCGGGAGAATTTGGATTTTTGAAGTAAATACGCGCCCTCAATAAAATAAAACTGGGAATGTTTAGGAGAATAAAGGCGGGGTAATATCATTATATAAGACTATGAAAATGGAAAAAAATTTTTAAAGCCGGGTCGTATGCACAGCACCTGTGTATAACATTTATCCCCAAAATCCACTGCAATTTTGTTGGTATTCCGACACTTGCTAACAAATTATACACAGGATTTCCACAACAGGTTGTGGATAAAGCGAACGCTTGTTCTCTTATGCGATGTTTGATATGATAGGTTTGAGGAAAATTAAGGAAAGGATGTGAAGATAATGGCTATGTTGTCGGATGAATTGCTGCTCGATTCTTATCATATGGCCGTGGAACTCATGCTGGATCATGATTTCATCGCTTTACTCCTGGCCGAAATCCACAAGAGGAATCTAGAGACTTCATCAGAGAGTTTAGTTCATTAGGACACATCCCGGTACACATCCACAAATGCTGTTGTAATATAAGCGCATATGACGTGGAAGTTATGGAAGGTGTGGAGGTGTAACATCTATTTTCCAGATTGGCAGCATCGCAACAAAATGAGGGTATCCTGTCTGAATCATGATTTCATGACGATCAGATCAGGATACCCTCTTTTTTTGCCCAATTTGCGCGTTACTTCGGGCTAAAGTTTCATATTGCTGCTGTGGCCGGGAGACAGCTTAGCTTCCGGATCAATGTATACCTTAGCGTTGTTGACCGCGGTCGGCGCCTCGCCGAATCCTACGGCGATAAGCTTCAGTTTGCCCGGATACGTGGTGATGTCTCCGGCGGCGAATACGCCGGGAATGTTCGTTTCCATGCGGGAATCCACCACGATGGAGTTGCTCTCGATCTGAATGCCCCAATCGGAGATCGGGCCAAGGGAAGATACGAAGCCAAAGTTCACGATGACGTCATCGACTTCGATCTCCTGCGTTTCTTTGGTCTTCACATGGGACAAAGTCACCTTGGTAATCGTGTCTTCCCCGTGCAGGGCGGTGATTTCCGTCGGCGTCACGACCTGAACCTTGGAAGCCATCAAATTCTCGACGCTGTGCTCATGCGCACGGAATTTGTCGCGGCGGTGAATCAGCGTGACCTGCTCGGCGATCGGCTCCAGCATCAGCGCCCAGTCTACAGCGGAGTCTCCGCCGCCGCTGATCAGCACCTTTTTCCCCTTGAAGCGGTTTAAGTCATTCACAAAGTAGTGCAGATTCGTTTTCTCAAATTTCCGAGCGTCTTCAAGCTCCAGTCTGCGGGGTTCAAAGGCTCCGACCCCGGCCGTAATGATGACGGCTTTGGAGTGGTATTCGCCTTTATCGGTCGTCACCACAAAATGGCGCTCGTCCTGCTTAACGAGGGAAGTAACCTTTTCCTCCAGTCGTACGTTCGGCTGGAACAGGTCCATCTGCTTTTGCAGATTGTCGACCAGCTCCTGTGCCGTTACTTTAGGGAATCCGGCCACGTCATAAATGTATTTCTCGGGATATAAGGCTGCAAGCTGCCCGCCAAGCTGGGGCATACTTTCAATGAGTGTGACTGATGCCTGGCGCATCCCGCAATAGAAAGAAGCGAACATGCCTGCAGGACCTCCTCCGATAATGAGCAGGTCGGTTATGTCAGCCGGCTGCGATGTCATTAGTGTAAGCACCTCCAACAAATATAAATAAGAACGCTAGCGGAATTAAGCACGCTGTATATTCTTCAAATTCCATCTCATTATAATACATCCGGGCTTCGGCTGAAAAGTTTACATCCTATTTTGCAAATTCTCCGTTTGGATAAGAGAATAAACTTGACTGAAAACTGGAATGAAAAGGAAAATGAAAACGGCATGGATGTTCACTTGGAAGGCCAAATAATACTTGATCTTTTATGGGAAAGTGGCTATCATTTTAGTTATGTGCGGGCAGGTTTTGGTAGTATTCCCGCTGTTTTTTTTCTCACACAGGCTGCCTGTGATAAAAAGATTCATTGAAGTTCAAACTAATGTGTAATATTTCACAATAACGTTTGTAATGGTTCACAAATATATATAGAGACCGACATTTTGGAAGGAGCAAGATGATGAGCAACATTCCCAAGATAGTAATCCTTGGTGCGGGTTACGGCGGCATCCTGACAGCACAGCGCCTTCAAAAGGAATTGAATTATAATGAAGCGGACGTAACGCTTGTTAACCGTCACGATTACCACTATATTACGACCCATTTGCATATGCCCGCTGCCGGTACGGACAGCGTCGAGAATACACGGGTACCGATTTCGAAGCTCATTGACGAATTCAAGATCGATCTGGTCAAATCCTCCGTTCAGGAAATCCGTCCGCATGAGAAGAAGGTCATCCTGGAGGACGGGACGCTCTCCTACGATTTCCTGGTCATTGCCCTCGGGGGGGAATCTGAAACCTTCGGCATTCCGGGGATGGCCGAATATGCGATGACGATCCGCAGCATCAACTCGGTGCGGCTGATCCGCAAGCATATCGAGTACCAGTTCGCGCTGTATAAAAATGAACGCAGTCCGCAGGAAAGAATCAATTTTGTCGTCGGGGGAGCGGGCTTCAGCGGCATTGAGTTTGTTGCCGAGCTGGCCGACCGCATTCCGGCACTGTGCAAGGAATACGATGTCGATCCGAATCTTGTGAATGTCTACAATGTGGAAGCGGCGCCGACGGCGCTGCCGGGTTTTGCTCCGGAGCTCGTGGAATATGCCATGGAGGTGCTCCGCAAGAAAGGCGTAACCTTCAAAATCGGCGTGGCCATCAAAGAATGCAAGCCGGACGGCGTAGTGCTTGCGACCGGTGAAGAGATCAAGGCGGCTACTGTGGTGTGGACCGGAGGAATCCGCGGCAACCATATGATTGAAGCGGCCGGCTTTGAAACGGCAAGAGGCCGGGTGAAGGTTGACGAGTACTTGCGGGCGCCTGGCAGCGACCACATCTACGTCATCGGGGACAACGCCCTGATTATGAATCCGGAAGGGCGTCCGTATCCGCCGACGGCGCAGATCGCGATGCAGCAGGGCGTGTGCTGTGCTCATAACATCGTCACGGCAATCCGCGGCCAGCAGCCGAAAAAGTTCGAATTCAGCAACAAGGGCACCGTCGCTTCCCTGGGTAAAGGTGAAGGTATCGCTGTAGTAGGCGACAAGCATATCAAGGGCTGGCGGGCAGCTCAATTGAAGAAGATCGTAGATATGCGCTACCTATTTATTATCGGCGGCATTCCGCTGGTATTGAAGAAAGGAAAATTCCTGTAATGAGGCACTGCAGTGTTCAAGTCCGCGCGTTGTTGACCCGGGACGAACTGGACCGTTATAACGCCTTGATGGAAGTGGGATCCTTCCTCGAGGACCAGAACCGGTATGATCTGTCGTACACGGTCCAAAAGGAAGTGGACATCCTCATCCTGCCGGCCATTGAAAGGCTGAAGGAAAAGGGAAGGGACCGCGACCGGGCGACCGCCGAATTTTTGGAGTCGATGAAATCGCAGCAGGATGAACAACAGGAAGAGGACTAAGGAAACAGCAAAAAGGTTTGCCCTGAATTTACTCGGGGCAAACCTTTTTTTAAACTTCCTCTAGACGCGGTCTGTCTTCTTTGAAGGTACATCGATAGACGTTCTTAATATATGAAAGTATTCTAAATTTTCAGCATGTCCTCAAAAGATTCCGGCGTCAGAATCGCTCCTACGAAGAAGCCGCCGAATTCGGCATAGCGGGCGCTGACTTCATCAAAGCGCATTTCATAGACCAGCTTCTTGAATTGAAGCGCGTCCTCGGCGAACAGGGTAACTCCCCATTCCCAATCATCGAATCCGATGGAGCCGGTAATGATCTGCTTCACTTTGCCTGCATAGCTGCGGCCGATCAGCCCGTGGCTGCGCATCATGTTGCGGCGATCGTCCATGTCAAGCATGTACCAGTTGTCGGCCTGATCGCGCTTTTTGTTCATCGGGTAGAAGCAGATGTACTTCGTCTTCGGCAGGATCGGCTTCAGGCGGGCGACAACATGCGGATTTTCCATCGGGTCGCCTTCACCGGAACCCGCGAGATAGTTGCTGAGCTCGACGACGCTGACGTAGGAATAGGACTTCGTCGTATATTGCGCAAACAGCGTTTTGTTAAACGCAGTCTCGATGGCGTTCAAGTCTTCAAGCGTTTCACGCAGGTGCATGAACACAAAATCGGCCTTCTGTCCGATGATGCTGTACACTGCTGTGCTGCCCTGCTTGCTGGATTCCACCTCGGACCATTCGTTCAGGAACGCCTGGAGCTCGTCCAGCGCCATGGCGCGGTCTTCGTCGTCGGCGGCCTTCCATGCCGCCCAGTTCATGGAACGGAAATCGTGGAGAGCGTACCAGCCCTCCAGAGTTGATGCTGCTTCATTCATCTATGAATCACTCCTATAAATAGTTGCCTGTAAGCGGATCCCACGGTTACTTGCTGGACCCGAGTATCAGGGTCGTAGACGTTTTTCTTCATTGTAGCTCAACCGCAAGCGCAAGAGCAAATGAAGTCACAATCTATTCACCGATTGTTCGTTGATTCGTGACCGTTTTTTTAGTAAACTAACTACTAGTCCACAAAACGTGGCAAGACTGTGAACGGCCTGTTTGTATCCGTTTTAGCGGGGCGAAACAAAAGAAGAGGTGACTTGGCTGAGATGCAATTTATACCCGTTCTCGTGCTGATGGTGTTATTTTTTGTCATGATGTTCGGCATCGGCTTTATTTTGAATATGTTAATGAAAACGACCTGGTTCCCTTGCTATTTGTTTGTCATCGTTATTTTACCGGTGGTCGTATACTCTTTATGGGACCGCAGCCAAATGTCGCTGCTCAGTCACCTGGAGTCTTTTCGCGTAGTCGACTATTTAACGGGGGTAGCCGGACTGGCAGGCGCGGTCATCAGCGGCTGGTCCATCCAGAAGCTTCGCAGAAGCGGATTTAAAATGTTCTAGGCCGGCAACCGGCCGATTTCGAAACAGCTCTCCACCCGGGGGGCTGTTTTGCGCTATCCCGGCGCTGAAGGGTTGAATGATGGGGGGACGGATGGATGTGGAGAAAAGCATTGGGCCTGGTGCTTGCCGCCGGGCTGATGGGGGGAGCTTCGTTACCAAACGCGATGGCGGCGTCCGCGGGAGAGCAGACGATGATCCCGCTCCGGGTTGCAGCTGAGGCGCTGGGCGCCAAGGTGCTGTGGGACGGGGCGGACAAGCGGGTTCAGGTCTCGCTCGGCAAAACCCGCTGGAAAATCACGCCCGGCAGCAAGCAGTCCTTATTGGACCAAGCGCCGTATGAACTTGCGCGTACCGCGGTGACGGACGGCAGCGGAGCGCTGCTCGTGCCGCTCCAATCGTTTACCGGGGCTTTGGGCATCCGGGGAACTTGGGCGGACCATCGCTGGTCCCTCGATCCGGATGACTGGAAGGGGCGGGCGATCTACTGGATGACCCTGCTGCGCCATGGGAAATGGGAAGATGCGGGACGGATGATGGATGCGTCCTTATCGGCGGCGTATCCGACTTCGTCGCTTCCCAAGTACGAAGAACGGCTGGAAAAGCTGTACGGCCTCGACTGGAGCCTGCTGCATGCCGAAGCCTATACGGATTCCGTACGCAGCAACGCCCGCCTGGTCTATCAGACGCCAAAAGGAGAGACGTTCGGCATGGAGCTCCGGTTCAGCCCGGAGGGGCTGCTGAACGATATCGCCTGGATCGAAAATGTGACCAGCAGCTATCGGGCGCCCGCCTATGACAACCCGGAAAAGTACACGGAGGAAGAAGTGCAGGTCGGCCAGAGCCCTCTGCTCCTTCCAGGCACGCTGACGCTCCCCCGGAACGTTCAGGAGAAGGTTCCCGCGCTTGTGCTCGTCCACGGCTCCGGCCCCAATGACCGGGACGAGTCTTCCGGCGGAGGCAAGCTGTTCAGGGACCTGGCGGTGGGGCTGGCCGGCGAAGGGATTGCGGTGCTCCGCTACGAAAAGCGGACGCGGGAATACCCGCTTCGTTCCGCCACCCCGTCCTTTACCGTCCAGGAGGAGACGGTTGACGATGCCGTCAGCGCCGCTGCCCTGCTGGCCGCCGATCCAAGGATCGATCCGCAGCAGATTTATGTGCTCGGCCACAGCCAAGGCGGGATGCTTGTCCCGCGCATCATCGCTTCGGATGCGGGCAAGCATATCGCCGGCGCGGTCGTGATGTCCGCCCCATCCGGACCGATGGAAGACCTGATGCTGATGCAGTACCGGTCAATATTAGGGCGGGCGGAAGAAGAGGGAGCTTCGGATGAGAAGCTGGCCCGTCTGCAAAAGCAGGTGGACACATGGGAAAAAGCCGTTACGCTGCTGAAGGACCCCGTTTATTCGAAGGAGCACCTGCCGGAACATTTTCCGCTGCCGAACGCGTATTGGTGGTTCGATTTCAGAAACTACAGCGGGCCGCTGCTCGCCAGAAATCAGAACGTCCCGATGTACATCCTCCAGGGGGAGAATGACGTGCAGGTCCCTCCGCCGAGCCTCAAGGTGTGGAGAAGTGCGCTGAGCCAACGAAAAGACGTAGCCTTTAAGTCATATCCGGGACTTAATCATATGTATATATATTATAGTAAGAACTCGACCGGCGAGGAGTACAAGCTGCCCGGCAATGTGCCTGAGGAGGTCATCACCGATGTCGCAAACTGGATTCATTTGGGGATGAAAGACTTGTCGAAAAACGGAGAAGAAGCGGACCCTTTTGTGATAGAATAGAGAAAGTCTACGAATCGATGGGAGGGAGCATAGATTATGCATATGAAGAGCCTGCTGCATTTTACCGAAAACCACCGGTACTGCGTGTTCCGTGATTTTGGTTTAAGCAGCCTCGACAACCGAATGCTCAGCTCCGTATACCAGCCCATGGTCGGGGCATTTGCCATCAGCTTATACCACCTGCTGTTTCAGCATATCCCGGCAGAGAAGCTGGGCTACTCCCGGGTTGAACAGCAGCGGCGCATTTTCCTGTCGCTTGGGCTTGAGCCGAGCGAGAAGGGACGCAAATATCTGATTGAGCAGGCTTCCCGTCTGGAAGCGGTGGGGCTGCTGCAATCCTGCCGGATTTACGTGCCCGAGCAGGAAGATTACATGTACGAATACGAGCTCCAGGCACCACTCTCGCCGTCGGAGTTCTTTAATACACAGCATTTGACGCTGCTGCTGCGCGATAAGATCGGCAAATTTGCCGTCCTGTCGCTGCGCGAGGAGCTGTGGTCGAAGGAACCGGAAGAGTATGCCGGATCATCGTCCGTCCATAAAGAAAATATTTCATTGGCCTTTTACGATATTTTTGAACTGAACACCCATGTGATCGATTACGAGCTGGAACAGGCGTTGTCCGAGGTATCCACGTCAAGACAGCCTGGACTTCGGGTTCTCGATGAGGAAGGGGCGCTGAACTATTCCGATATCATCCTGCGCTTCCCGCGGGATTCCGCCAACCGCCGGCATGTGGAGGGGCTGCGCTTCAACCATGAGCAGATGGGCGTCATCAATTTTGTCGGACGCAAATACGATCTCAGCGTCCAGGACATTTGCCGCCTGCTCGATGAGGACGGCATCTTTGGGCCCGACGGCGACATTCTGCTCGACGAGTTCCAGCATAAGGCCAGCCTGCAGTTCCGTCAGGACAAGCGACGCCAGGAACAGCGGGACGTGTACGCGGGGAAGGTCATTTCCTTCCGGCAGGCAGAAACGGAAGAAGAGCAGGCTCCGCTGGAGCATGCCGTGCAGATGGAATATTACGTCGACGTTCCGGTTCAGTTCCAATCCAAATGCGACATTCACCAGTATAATATGATGCTTCGGAATGAGCCGTATACGAAGCTGCTCAGAACTTATTTTCCGGGCTCGGTGCCGGACAATTTTATCGATATATTCGAGAAGATCGACCTCAGCTACAAGCTGCCGGGTGAAGTCATCAATGTGCTGATCCACTACCTGATGTCTCTTTTGACCGAAGGCGGGAACGACCAGCGGATCAACCGCAATTTTGTCGAGGCCATCGCCTCCAACATGCTGCTGAAGCAGGTCAACTCCTATGAGAAAGCGGTGGAGTACATCCGCGACCAGTCCAAGGTTAAAGGAAAGCAGGCCGCAGCAGCCGGCGGCGTAAGAACCCGTACATACGGCGGCAAAACGGTGAAGATGAAGCCGGATATCCCGCTGGCCCAGGAAGATGGGCAGGTCGGCGATGTCAGCGAGGAAGAGTTTGAGGAAATGCTGCGTATGGCAGCTGAAATGCAGGCAAGCAAGAAAAAGGGCGGCATATAGAACCGCCTGAAGAGAGGGGAGGACAACCGGCATGGATTCTTTGGGGCAGCTGCTGAAGCAGATGAGAGGGCCATCTTTTATACAGCGGTCGCAGGAGATCGCGGACGAACTGCTAAGGGATCCGGCGGTACGGGAGCTGCGGCAGGAGCATCCGGAGCTGGAAGAATCGCTGCTGCGGATGAACGTGACCCGGCTGTACCAGTTTGCAACCGACCGGCGGCACTGTGACCGCTGCCCGGGGCTTGAGCGGTGCCCGAACGATTTTCAGGGACATTACAGCAAGCTGGAAGTGGAGGTCGTCAACGGGATTACGGAACTGGTGGAACGCAAGGTTCCCTGCACCCTGCAGACGGCCAAGCAGCAAGAGGACCAGATCAAGAAGCGGATCCGCAGCTTTTACGTGGACGAGCGTGCATTGAGCGAAGGATATAACGAGGTCGAAATTATGGGCAAGGACCGGAACCGGGCTCCGGCGGTGAATCAGGTATTCCGGTATATCCGAGACGTACGCGAGAACGGTCTGCCGAACAAGGGACTGTATCTGTACGGATCGTTCGGGACCGGCAAAACGTTCCTGATGAGCTATCTCCTTCATGAGCTGGCGATTACCGGTCATACCGGGGTTATCGTGTACATGCCTGATTTTGTGGAGGATCTGAAGGGGATGCTTAGCGATAACGTGAAGCTGAAGGAGACCGTGGAGCTGATGAAGGCGTGCGATCTGCTCATTTTTGACGATATCGGCGCCGAAAATTTGAGTCCCTGGGTACGCGACCACGTGCTAGGCTCCATCCTGAATTACCGGATGAACCGCAAGCCGACCTTCTATACGTCAAATTATGCTCTGGACGGCCTGGAAAGGCATCTGAGCTTCACGAACAAAGACGGCGAAGAAGGGCATAAGGGGCAGCGGCTGATGGACCGTATCGCGCCGTTCGTCGATGTCGTGCATTTGCACGGGGAGAATCAGCGCCGCAGACAGTGATAAAGGGCCGTTTCAACAAGGACCCGGGCCAAGCGGCATTTTGCATCATTACCAAATTCACTGTTTATAAGCCAAAAAAACCTGGCCAACCTGTCCAAAAGACAGGCAAAGCCAGGTTTTCTTGTAAGCCCTATGGGGCTAATTAGCCGGAAATAACAAATTTAATGATCACCATGACTGCAAACAGAACGGTCATAAACAGCGCCATTCCGCCAAAGCCATTCATCAGATCCATTAAATCATTGCGCGGCTCTTCGTTCACGTGTTTCCGCGGATCGTTAGCGTGCACGTTTGCATCCATTTGAACAAATGCCTCCTCATCATGGTTTCAGCCTGATGTCAATGAGCCTTCTCATGAACAGAGAAACCCGAGTTAACATTAGTATACCCAAACTTCAAAGAATTTGTAAAGAATATATGGTGAATACTTATAGGGGCAGGGAAGGGTGGCTGAACGGTTAAGGGGCCCGAATTTCGTTTAATCTGTAATTAAGGGTTTCACATTTCTTGACGGAATGTGTTATACTTAAACTGTCCACAAAGACATATCAGTTTAGACGTCCATTTGCGCTCTTGCGATTACGGGGGATACCAAGCGGCATGGCCGTTTTTTCGTCCCCTGCGTACAGCCGCTAAACATGGTCTGTCTTCTGTGAAGCAGAATACACCGAATTTTTTTCTTATAAGGAGGAAACCTATTATGGCAATTGTGAATGTATCCGACCAATCCTTTAACGCTGAAATCGAAGGTCAAGGTACGGTTCTGGTAGATTTTTGGGCACCATGGTGCGGTCCTTGCAAAATGATCGCTCCGATTCTGGAAGACCTGGCTAACGAGCTCGGAGACTCCGTGAAAATTGCCAAACTGAACGTGGATGACAATCCGGAAACGGCGTCCCGTTTCGGCGTGATGAGCATCCCGACTTTGATTTTCTTCAAGGACGGTCAACCGGTTGATAAAGTGGTCGGCCTGAACTCCAAAGAAAACCTGAAAAACATCATCGCTAAACACCAATAATTGGTGCATGGCCGATGACAGGCGCCTCCGGATGATTCCGGGGGCGCTTTATTTCGTGATCGGGGCGGGAATTTCCCCCGCGGGGACTATTGAAAACAGGATCACAGTGCTAAGTCACCGCAAAGCACCCAAGACAGGCACCGGTGCGGCCCGACTTTTGCCGGGTCATATTGCTGTATTCAGCCGTTTTCTCCTATAATATAAGTACCGGGAGGTGAGCCGAAACGGCATGGACGATTTTGCAAAGCAATTACAGGAACAGGAAAAAGCACTGGAGAAGATCCGCAACAAGCTGGCTTTGCTGCCCGATCTGCCCGGTTGTTATTTAATGAAGAATGCCGATGGCAAGATTATTTATGTAGGTAAAGCCAAGGTGCTGAAGAACCGGGTCCGCTCCTATTTTACCGGCAGCCATGACGGCAAGACGCAGCGTCTGGTGGCGGATATCCGGGATTTTGAATATATCGTGACCGGAAGCAACATTGAAGCACTCATTCTTGAATGTAATCTGATCAAAACGCATCAGCCGCGATATAACGTCCTGCTGAAGGACGATAAGACGTTTCCTTATATTAAAATTACTAATGAGCCGCATCCCCGCCTTGAGGTGACCCGCCGCGTGCTCAAGGACAAGGCCAAGTATTTCGGCCCTTATCCGAATGCTTACGCCGCGCAGCAGACGAAAAAGCTGCTGGATCGGATGTACCCGCTGCGCAAATGCGGGGTCATGCCGAAGGAGGTATGCCTGTACTACCACATGGGCCAATGCCTGGCACCGTGCGAGAAGGAAGTCCCTCAGGAGGAGTATGACCGTATTACCCAGGAAATTAATTCATTTCTGAGCGGCGGGCACGAGGAGATTAAGAAGGAGCTCCAGCGCAAGATGCAGGAGGCGGCGGAGGAGCTGTATTTTGAACGGGCGAAGGAGCTGCGCGACCAGATCCTCAATATTGAAGCGATCATGGAGAAGCAAAAGATTACGACGACGGACACGAAAGACCGCGACGTATTGGGCTTTGCCGTGGATAAAGGCTGGATGTGCGTGCAGATTCTGTATATGCGCCAGGGGAAAATGATTCAGCGCCACGCGTCTGTTTTTCCGTTCTATGGAGAGGCGTACAGCGATTTCATGTCCTTCGTGACGCAGTATTACAGCGACAATCCGGCGCTGCCGAAAGAAATTTTGCTGCCTGACATGCCAAAAGGGGAAGAGGCGGAAGACAACAGCCGGCCAGAGGATGCCGCGGAATCGATCGATGCCGGCGGCGGCGCTGCATCCCTGCAGGAATGGCTCGGCATCAAGGTGCTGGTACCCCAGCGGGGAACGAAGCGCCAGCTTGTGGCCATGGCGGAGGAGAATGCCAAGGTCTCACTGGACGAGAAGTTCCGCCTGATCGAACGGGATGAGGAGCGGACGTCGAAGGCCGCCGCGAACCTCGGCCAGTATATCGGCATTGAGTCGCTGCACCGGATCGAGGCGTTCGACAACTCCAACATCCAGGGAACGAATCCGGTATCGGCGATGGTCGTGTTTATCGACGGCAAGCCCGACAAAAAGGAATACCGGAAGTACAAAATCCGTTCGGTTCAGGGACCGGACGATTACGATACGATGCGGGAGGTCGTCCGCAGACGCTACGAGCGCGTGCTAAAGGAAAATTTGGAGCTGCCCGACCTGATTGTCGTGGACGGCGGCAAAGGCCAAATTTCCGCCGCGATCGACGTGCTGCAGAACGAGCTGGGCCTGTTCATCCCGGTATGCGGTCTGGTCAAGGATGTCAAGCACCGGACCGCGCAGCTGATGGTGGGCGATCCGCCCGAGCCGATTTCGCTGCCGCGCGACAGCCAGGAGTTCTACCTGCTCCAGCGCATCCAAGATGAGGTGCACCGGTTCGCCATCACCTTCCACCGCGAGCAGCGCGGCAAGTCGATGGTGGCATCCAAGCTCGACGCCATCCCGGGCATCGGCGAGAAGCGGCGCAAGCTGCTGCTGAAGCATTTTGGCTCGCTCAAAAAAATAAAAGAGGCCCGGATTGAAGACTTCCGGCCTCTCTCGATCGGCGACAAGCTCGCCGGACAAATTATAGCAGCCCTTCAGGAGGAGGAGTCGTAGCATACGGCTTCTCCTTCTTTTTGCCGTAAAACAGGTAAATGACCCAGGCGACGATAAACGGCATGACGCAGGTGACCACGCCCGCCAAAATGTTCGTCAGATCCCCCATGCTGAACAAGCTGAAGCTCATCAGGATGCTGTCGAACACGACGTGGGCGAACATGACCGCGATGTAGCCGTGACGCAGGAAGATCAAGCTGAACAGGAGACCGATGAACAGGAGCTCAATCGGCCGGGTGTATATCGGGTAGATCGGGTACAGCGTATGGCCGAAGGCCCAAATCAGCGTCGGTATGACGCAGGCGACAAATGTGTTCCTTACGATTTTCTTCAGCATCGGTATGCCGAACAGGCGGTACACGGCTTCCTCGGAGATGCCGGCCATCCAGGCCATGATCGGCAGCATCCACGGGTACAGCATGTTATACGGGGACTGCGAGGCGTCCGTCGTGGACCAGCTGTGGATCGTCCGGTCCAGGACGAGATAGATCACCGACTGCGCCCCCATCAGGATAAATGCCCACAAATACCCGGTGAACATGCTGTGGAGCACGTAACGCCCGTATCCTGGCTCTTTGGCGCGGGCCCAGGCGTTGTAACCGGCTTTGCGCCATAGTCCGTCCCCGCCGACCAGGGAGAAATACAGGAGCACCGTCATCGCTATGCTCAGGATCACCTGAATGACCATGGCCACGATCAGCCCGAACTGGGAGAAGCCTTCCGCTTCCAGCACCGGCAGCATGTTATAAGTCGTCAGCAATGAGACAACAAAATAAAACAAGGATAAAAACAGCCCGCGGGCAAAGGATGTGTACCGCCGCGTCAGCGCACTGTAAATGATGGCGAGAATGCCGAGGACGATCGTAAACAGTCCATATCCCAGCATGGTCAGCATTGTGGCGCTATTGGTCTGCTTCTCTACATAAGCCGTATGAGCGGATGGGACCGAAAATCCAGGGAGGAAGGAGTGAAGCTCCCCATCCTCAAAGGCAAACTTGAATTCCAGCTGCGATTCCCCGATGTGCGAGGAGGAGTCGGTATAGATCAATCCGGGCTCATCCTTGCCGCTCGATACTTTCAAGGAGCTTGTGTTGTAGCCCAGCTTCTGCAGCCAGGACGAGGCGATTTCCTCTTTATCCTCCAGCGTCATGTTTCCTTCGACAATTCTCAGTTTCTGCTTGCGCATCGTTTCGTTCGTTTCAGCCATCGCGGCCGCATACTTGGAATACGGAGGCGTGATGGAGAACCCGACCACCTTGCCCGTGTTCATATGTACGTCTACATTGACATATCCCTGATCGCTCGACTCGGGAAGCCGGACCCGGAACACGTCATAAGGATACTTCGGTTCGTATTTCTTGTTATATTCCGTAAGAAGCTTCTCTCTGGATAAATAACCGTAAAGGTCCGATTCCGACTGGTATGTGACAAGCGGCTTATCTGCAATGCCTGTTTGAATATTCAACCGGTCTGAGGCAAACGCTTTGGCGGCTGCTTCCGCCTCCGATTTACTGATGACCTTGGTCGTTTGCCCCTCCAGCGTCTCCGAGCTCGTCTGCGGAAACACTTGTACGAAAAAGAATAAAATAAGGCCGATGACTCCCAAAATGCCCAGCCATTTATAATTGGCCCTGATTTCCAGCGGCTGGTTTAACCGGTCCATGAAATCCCCCCTTGAATGTGATAAAGATACCATTCCCCCCATTACAGTACGGTAAACATAACATAGAAGATTCGCCCAAAACCAGTATACCCTGAAAATAGTGGTGAAAAAACGATGAAAATCAAGGAAAGCCATCGAAAAGAGAAGATAACCGCAGGCCGTGTCCACTTGCATTGCGAATCAGGCTGTTTTCCAACCAATTCATCAGAAAAAGGCCTTTGTGATGTCCCACAATAAAGATTATAATTTTGATGCAAATGAATAAGAACGCCGAATTTCTCATTGAAAACGGGGGAACCATTTTTTTGGGGTGAATTTCGTTGGGCGGTTTTGTCGTCCGCGAATAGGGCAACCTGTGCATGCCCGAATCCGTCAGCTAACCTCGTAGGCGTCGTGCATGCAGGAGCCAAACCGAAAGGCATTGGATTTCCGATGCTTTTTTTCTTTTGACTTTTTTAAAGAGGTGAATGTATTGATTGGTAAATGGAAGTGGTTCCGGCTGGCCCCTCCGCAAATATTAACTCTGGGTTTTGCGGCCATTATTTTGATCGGAGCCATACTGCTCACCTTGCCGATTTCGAACACGACGGGAAAGCCGCTGAGTTTTATTGATGCCTTGTTTACGGCAACCTCGGCGACATGCGTGACCGGTTTGGTTGTCAAAGATACGGGGCTATACTTCAGCACGTTCGGCCAGGTGGTCATCATGCTGCTGATTCAAGTCGGGGGACTCGGCTTTATGACGATGGCCACCCTGGTCGCTCTGGCTTTCAAGCGCCGGATTTCACTTCGGGACCGGCTCCTGCTGCAGGAAGCGATGAATCAAAATACGATGGAAGGCATCGTCCGTCTGATCCGGAAAGTCATATTTTTTTCGTTGGCGATCGAAGGCTGCGGAGCGCTGCTGCTCGCCATCCGGTGGTCGTTCGATATGCCTCTTGGAAAAGCAATCTATTTTGGAATATTTCATGGTGTGTCCATGTTCAATAATGCGGGATTCGACCTGTTCGGCCATTTTAACAGCCTGACGGGATTTGTATACGACCCGCTCGTCAATTTTGTCGTGATGTTTCTGATCGTATCCGGCGGTATCGGTTTTATCGTCATGTCCGACCTGGTAGATTACCGGGTAAACCGGAAGCTGTCACTTCATACGAAAGTGGTATTGTCCATGACCGGCGCCCTGATCGTGATCGGAGCAGTCGTCATCTTTATCTTTGAATTCACGAATCCCAAGACGCTCGGTTCCCTGAACTGGGGTGGCAAAATTCTCGCCTCGCTGTTCCAGTCGGTTACGCCGCGGACGGCCGGGGCGAATACGCTGGACCTGGCAAGTATGCGCCAGGCGTCGCAATTTTTTACGATCATCCTGATGTTTATCGGCGCTTCGCCGGGCTCCACGGGGGGCGGAATCAAGACTACGACGTTCACCATTCTCGTCGGTGCGGTGATTGCGATGATCCGCGGCCGCGACGATATCGTTTTGTACCGTTACCGTTTGGCCCAGGAGCGGATTTTCAAAGCGCTGACCATTACCTTCCTGGCCTTGTTCCTGGTGGTCGGCGTATCCATGGTTCTGTCTACGACAGAAGACAGCAGCTTCTTGATGATCCTGTACGAGACAACTTCGGCTTTCGGCACCGTAGGATTATCGCTCGGGCTGACGCCGCATTTGTCCTTGATCGGGAAAATCCTGATCTGTGTGACGATGTTTGCCGGGCGCCTTGGACCCCTGACCTTTGCCTATGCGCTCGGTCCGAAGAAGGGCAAGGAGCTGTACCGCCATCCCGAAGGCAAAATCATTATCGGGTAACCGTGGCTTGGATGAATCAACGTTTCAATTTTTCAAAGTCATCATATATAAAATCAACATTAAGGGATAAGGAGCATCTGGAGAGAAATGAAAACACAGCAGTTTGTCGTCATCGGTTTGGGGCGGTTCGGCTCAAGCCTGGCCATGGAGCTTATGGATTTGGGTTACGAGGTGCTTGGGGTGGATATTAATGAAGAAGTGGTCAATGATATGAGCGAGCATTTGACTCACGCCGTAGTGGCGGATGCAACCGATGAGGAGGTTCTTAAATCGCTGGGAATCCGTAACTTTGACTGCGGGATCGTGGCGATCGGGGACGATATCCAGATGAGCATCCTTGCCGCAATCCTGCTGAAGGAGCTCGGCGTTCAGACCGTGGTGGCGAAGGCCATCTCCATGCTGCACGGCAAAGCCTTGTCCAAACTGGGCGTGGACCGGGTGATCTTCCCGGAGCGGGATATGGGCATCCGGGTGGCGCATCAGCTCGTGACGCCGAATTTGCTGGATTACATTGAGCTGTCCAAAGAATACAGCATCGTGGAGATGACCGTACCGCAATGCCTGAACGGAAAGACGCTCAGCGAAGTCAATACGAGAGCCCGGTACGGTTGCAGCATCGTCGCACTTCATCGTCCTGAGGGAATCATCGTTGCGCCGACGGCGATGGACCAGCTGCATGCGGGGGATATCATGGTCATTATCGGCTCTAACAGCAATATCGACCGCTTCGAGAGCGAAGCGGTGAACGTCAAATCGTAAATCTGGAAGTGAGACAGACATGGAATCCCCGACGACCGAAATCATTCATCACATTTTAATACTGCTGCTGTTTATCATTGCCGTCGGCATGCTGTCCGGAAGACTGGCCTCCTGGCTCAGGCTTCCCGACGTTGCTGTGTTTATCGTGGCAGGCATGCTGCTTGGGCAGGGGCTGCATCTGATCAACGAGGCAAGCAGCTCGCTGATCAACCAGCTGATCCTCTCCGTCGGCTCGGCGCTCATTCTGTTTGACGGCGGCCGGAACCTGAAGCTGAGCGGGCTGCGGAAGGTATGGATCACACTCTCCATGCTGAGCGTTCCCGGCGTCATCGTCACGACCTTGATCGTCGGAACGGCCGTGCATTACCTGTTCGGGCTGGACTGGCTTTTTGCCTTCCTGGCCGCCGCCGTCATTGCCTCGACCGACCCCGCTTCGATCATTCCTGTGTTCAAGCAGGTAAAGATCAAGGAAAGGGTCCGGGAGACGGTGGAGAGCGAGTCTGCCTTCAACGACGCGACCGGCTCGATTCTGACCTTTGCGCTGCTGGCCGCGGTGACGGGCAGCGGTTCCTTACATATCGGGACGATGACCTGGGATTTCGTAAAAACCGCCGTCGGCGGCGTTCTCGTCGGCGCTGTCGTATCTATGATTCTTACGTATCTCGTTGCCCATTTCCGGCTTGGCGTTCTGAAAGACTACACGACGATCACGATGATCGTCGTCGCACTTTCTTCTTATTTAATAGGAGACCTGATTCATGTCAGCGGATTTATGGCGACCTTCGTGGCCGGGCTGATCTGGGGGAACGCGGATACGTTCGGGCTGTCAATGGACGATAAGCTGGAGGAGACCGCATCGTTTGCGGACAATACGAGCGTCATGATGCGGATGCTGATTTTCATCCTGCTCGGCAGCCAGGTCAACTTCCGGGTGCTTGGCGATTACTTCTGGCCAAGCCTGGCGGCGGTCCTGGTGCTGATGGTCATCGCCCGGCCCATCACGATTCTGCTCTGCGCACTGCCCGACCGCAAGGTCAAATGGTCCTGGCGTGAGCTGCTGTTCATGATGTGGGTCCGGGAGACCGGGGTCATTCCCGCCGCCCTTTCGGGCATGATCGCCGGCATGGGCGTAGCCCACGCCGATGTTATCTCGGCCGTGACGTTCATGGCGATCATGCTGACGATTCTGCTGCAGGCCAGCACCACGGGACTTGTCGCCCGCAAGCTGGGCCTTGAGGTCAAGGCGGAGCCGGCGGCTTCCAGGCCCATGGGGAAGAAATAGCCTGTAACATGATCCGAGCCGTCAGGAGCGGGGGAATCCCGTCTTGACGGCTCTTGATATGCGGCGCCCGTTACTCATCCCGGGTGCGGCCGAAAATCTTTTTCGTTTCTTCGATCCAGCGGCGCGCCCCGGCGCTCAGTCCCCCGTTTTCGGAGTAGACAAGCGAGGTGGTGCGCCGCGTTTCCTGCAGATCGGGAATATGAAGAATCGCCAGGTCGTTGTCGTCCAGCAGCTGACTGCGCAAATACGACTTGGGCAGCAGTGCCGCCGCCCTGCAGGCGGGCAGAAGCCGGACGATCGCTTCAAATGAATCCATTTCCATCCGGATGTCCGGAACGACGCCGGCCCGGTGGAACAATTCGTCTGTCAATTTCCGGTACCACGTTCCGGTTGAGAAAATAATCATCGGCAGGCCGTGAAGCATATCCATGCTCACGTTATCCTGGCCGCACAGCCTGTGATTGCGGGGAAGCACCAGCTCCAGGTGGTCGTCGAACAGCGGCGTGCAGCGCAGGCCGGGCTCTTCGATGGAAGAGGCGACGATGCCTGCGTCCAGCTTCTTGTCGCGGACGGCCGACACGATTTCGTGCGTTTTCCCGGTGACCAGCTTCAGCTCAGCGGAAGGGTGCTTCTCCATAAACGCGTTCACCAAAGGCGGCAGCGTCGTCTGAAGCGTGGTCAGGCTGGCTCCGAGCGTCACCGAAATTTGATCGTCCCCTTTGTACTTGGCGATCATCTGCATGAACTTCTGCTGCTGCTGCCGCTGCTCCAGGGCAAAGGTATAGGCCGACTGGCCGAAGGCCGTCAGTTCAAGGCGCTTGCCGCGGCGGTTGAACAGCTGCACGCCGAGCTCGTCCTCCAGCTTGGTAATTTTACGCGAGAGGGCGGGCTGGGACAAATTCAGCAGCTTCGAGGCCTTGTTCAGGCTCGACTGCTCCACCACCGTGGCGAATACATCCAGATCTTCAAACATGTCATTCATCTCCATGAAACTTTTGGACTGGGGCTGCTTGGGGTAAGATGGTTATAGGTGCGGTCTGTCTTCTGTGAAGTTACATCGACAATTGATTGGCTTTAGATATAAGAACGAATAGGCTACGGAGACAGAGCTTCCTTATATCGCAATAAAAACTTCCGCTAAACGCAGGTCTTATGCATTTACATTATAACGTTTAATAATTATATTGCAATTCCATTATAAGAAAAAAAAGAGTAACATGAAAAGTGCCACAAGTTGTTCACAGGTTAGAAAAAGGGTGGCAGAATGATGTCGAATAATGAATTATGAAAACGTTGTACTATGAAGAAAGGGGCACGTCAATTTATGAAAGGTTACTATGCCAGAAAGCTTCATTCGCTTCTTGGGGTCATTCCGCTCGCCTTGTTTTTCATCGAGCATGCCCTGACGAATTTTGGCGCATTTGAAGGAGGTCCTGAGCGGTTTAACGCTGGCGTCAAATTGCTGAACGACCTTCCGCTCATTTTCGTGCTGGAGTGGGTGCTGATTTATCTCCCGCTGATCTACCACGGCGTGTATGGGCTGTATATCGCGTATCAGGCGAAACCGAATAACGGACACTTCAATTATGAGCGCAACTGGCGTTATTTGCTGCAGCGGATTACCGGTGTCATTACGTTCGTATACATCATCTGGCACGTATTCGAAACCCGGTTCCAGATCACTCTCGGCAACGTGACCCACGAAGGGCTAGGCTCCCTTATGCATGATATCGTGACACAGCCGGTATTTTTCATCCTCTATCTGATCGGCGTCGTATCCGCGTCCTTCCACTTTGCGAACGGACTCTGGTCGTTCCTGGTCGCATGGGGAATCACGGTCGGGCCGCGCGCACAGCGGGTATCCTCGTATGTGTGCATGACGCTGTTCGTCTTGGTAGCACTGCTGTTTATTTTGTCCCTGGTCGCCTTCCGCAGAGCGGAATTCCAGGAAGCTTCGGTATGGATTGATACCGTGAAGTCAGTTTTAAGTTAAGGAGAGTGAGCAGGCATGGCAACATCTAATATTATTATCGTGGGCGGCGGTCTGGCAGGTCTGATGGCCACCATCAAGGCAGCGGAAGCAGGCGTCCATGTTCACTTGTTTTCTTTGGTTCCGGTCAAAAGATCGCACTCCGTGTGCGCGCAGGGCGGCATCAACGGTGCCGTCAATACGAAGGGCGAGGGCGACTCGCCATGGGTTCACTTCGACGATACCGTGTACGGCGGGGACTTCCTGGCCAACCAGCCGCCGGTCAAAGCGATGTGCGAGGCGGCGCCTGGCATCATCCACTTGATGGACCGGATGGGGGTTATGTTCAACCGTACGCCGGAAGGACTGCTTGATTTCCGCCGTTTCGGGGGAACGAAGCATCACCGTACGGCGTTTGCCGGCGCAACGACCGGACAGCAGCTGCTGTACGCGCTCGACGAGCAGGTGCGCCGCCACGAAACGGAAGGCCTCGTCACGAAGCATGAGCACTGGGAATTCCTGCAGGCGGTCATCGACGACGAAGGCATCTGCCGCGGCATCTGTGCCCAGGATTTGCGCACGATGGAGATTCATACATTCCAGGCTGACGCGGTTATTCTCGCCAGCGGCGGACCGGGGATCATTTTCGGCAAAACGACCAACTCGGTCATCAATACCGGCACCGCGGCCAGCGCCGTGTACCAGCAGGGCGTTCATTACGCCAACGGTGAATTCATCCAGATTCACCCGACAGCGATTCCGGGCGACGACAAGCTGCGCCTGATGTCCGAATCGGCCCGCGGTGAAGGCGGACGGATCTGGACGTACAAAGACGGCAAGCCTTGGTACTTCCTTGAAGAGAAATATCCGGCCTACGGCAACCTGGTGCCGCGTGACATTGCGACCCGCGAAATTTTCGACGTGTGCGTCAATCAGGGCCTTGGCGTCAACGGGGAGAACATGGTGTACCTCGACCTGTCCCATAAAGATCCGAAAGAGCTGGACGTCAAGCTTGGCGGCATTATCGAAATCTATGAAAAATTCGTCGGCGACGATCCGCGCAAGCTTCCGATGAAGATCTTCCCGGCGGTTCACTATTCCATGGGCGGCATGTGGGTCGATTACAACCAAATGACCAACATTCCAGGCCTGTTCGCAGCCGGCGAATGCGATTACCAATACCATGGGGCCAACCGTCTTGGAGCCAACTCGCTCGTATCGGCGATCTTCGGCGGCATGGTGGCCGGACCGAAAGCTGTGGAATACATTAAGGGAATGAAAAAATCCTCAGCTGATGTACCTTCAAGCGTATACGAACGCTATAAGAAGCAGCAGACGGACAAATACGAAGGCATCCTGAAAATGAACGGCACGGAAAATGCGTACGGGCTGCATAAAGAGCTCGGCGATATCATGACCGCCAATATGACCGTGGTCCGTTACAATAAAAAGCTGGAAGAAACGATCGCCAAAATCAAGGAACTGAAGCAGCGCTACAAAAACATCAACGTCAACGACACGTCGCGCTGGAACAATCCGGGCGCTTCGTTTACCCGCCAGCTGTGGAACATGCTGGAGCTGGCCGAAGCGATGACGCTGGGAGCACTGCTCCGCAACGAGAGCCGCGGGGCGCACTACAAGCCGGAATTCCCGGACCGCAACGACGAGGAGTTCCTCAAGACGACCAAAGCGACGTGGACACCGGATGGCCCGCAAATTTCTTATGAAGCAGTGGATGTATCGCTGATCCCTCCACGGATCCGCGACTACTCCAAAGACAAGTAAAGAAGGGGGATTTGACATGGCGGAAGCAACTGCATCTTCCAAAAAAGTGAAGTTTATCATAACCCGTCAGGACGGCCCGGACGCTGCTGCCTATACCGAGGAGTTCGAGCTTCCGTACCGCCCGGGAATGAACGTGATCAGCGCGCTGATGGAAATTCAGCGCAACCCGGTCAACGCCAAAGGCGAAAAGATCGCCCCGGTATGTTGGGAATCCAACTGTCTGGAAGAGGTGTGCGGCGCGTGCTCGATGGTGATCAACGGCAAGCCGCGCCAAGCGTGTGCGGCACTGATCGATAAGCTGGAACAGCCGATTCGGATTCAACCGATGAAGACGTTCCCGGTCGTGCGCGACCTCGTCATCGACCGCAGCCGGATGTTCACCGCGCTCAAGCGGGTGAAAGCCTGGATTCCGATCGATGGCACGTACGATCTCGGTCCTGGACCACGGATGCCGGAGAAGAAGCGCCAGTGGGCTTATGAGCTGTCCAAGTGCATGACCTGCGGCGTCTGCCTGGAGTCCTGCCCGAACGTGAACGACAAGACCGACTTTATCGGTCCGGCGGCGATTTCCCAGGTTCGCCTGTTCAACTCCCACCCAACGGGTGAAATGAACAAGGAAGAACGCCTGGAAGCGCTGATGCAGGACGGCGGCATCGAAGGCTGCGGCAACTCGCAGAACTGCGTGCGCTCCTGTCCGAAAGGCATTCCATTGACCACGTCGATCGCAGAAATGAACAAGCAAACCACCAAGCACATGTTCAAACAGTGGCTGGGTGTATAAATCATCGTTCATCATCATCCCCTTGTCAGCGGACAGCTTTTCGCGGCAAGGGGATTTTTGGTATACCTCGGTATGCGTCCAACCCTTGTGGCGGGGGTAATCTAACGATAAAGACTTCTAAAACTTTACAGGCAGAAGACGTGCAGGGAGAATGGAGGAGGATGGCTCATGTCTTGGTGGATGTGGGTGCTCAATATTTCCGGTTTGGTTGTCCTGATTGCGGTGTTTTACGGGTTGGAGAAAAAATGGACGAGCAAGGCGATCCTGCTTGGGCCAATTCTCATTTATGTTCTGGTCTCCCTGGAAGACCTGATCGGCTGGATCGACCTTGCCCGGGTCGTACCGGGAGCAGGCGGGATGCGGGCCTTGATTCTGATTTTCTGCCTGAGCTCGGTTATCTTCTACGTACTGTATATTTTCAACCGGATTGCCGAGTCGGCTCTGAAAAAGGAAGTGCAGCTTAAAACCGTCATTACGCGCATCAGCATGGCCACGTTAACGTGCATCCTCTTTTTTACCGTTATCTACACGTCAATTTACAAGCTCTTCGGCCATAACAGCTTCGACGGCAAAAATATCGGCAATGATTTGCTGAGCCAGCTGATTTCCTTCCTGTATTTTAGCGTCGCGACTTTTGCGACCGTCGGTTACGGGGATATCACGCCTGTCGATAACACCTCCAGAGGTGCCGTCGTGATGGAGATCGCCTTCAGTTTTATTACGGTTGCCTACGCAATGTCGTTGCTCAGCGTGTTCCGTAAAATTTTCAAAGAAGGCCCGGAGGGCGCAGGTCAGGAGGAGGGGTAAACTTTCCCGCATTATGCCCGGACTTCGCGCATAACGGTTCATCGTATCCCTTTGAACAACAGCATTTGTCCGGAGAGAGCGCACCGCCTCCTGGGAAGTGATCCGCACTGCTGGAAGAGCGGCGGCCTGAAGGATATAATAGGGGAAAGTCCTATTCTATTCCAATATAGGAGGCCGCCTGCATGAAAAATACGCCGCATCCGGGAACGGGAAATCGGCAGGATGCAGCCCAGCCGGAGCTGCCCGGCAGCCGGCTCACCCGCAGGCAATTTTTGAAGCGCGGCGTCGCCCTAGCGGCCGGAGCGGGATTGCTGACAGGCGCCTATGCGTGGTTGTGGGAGCCGCAGCAGCTGGATACCGTGTACCGGAGCCTGTTATGTCCGCGGCTGCCGGCGGCTTTTCACAACTTGAAAGTCGTCCATTTCAGCGATGCCCACCTCGGGTTTCACACGCGAAAGAAGCACATCGAGCATCTGATCGCGGCCATTCGCAGGGAAGCTCCCGAGCTGATCTGCTTTACCGGCGATATCATTGATTCGAGTGCGGAGGCGATGAACGAGTATATTCCGCTGCTCGCTTCGATCGATGCCCCTTTAGGCAAATTTGCGGTGCTGGGCAACCACGATTTTTGGGGAGGGAGCGGCAAGGATGTGAGCCATAAGCTGCAGGTGGCCGGCTTTCGGGTCCTGCAGAACAGCAGCCAGCTCCTGAACCGCGGCGGACAGTCCATCGCGGTGGTCGGCTTGGATGACTGGCTGCATGGATTTCCCGATCCGCAGAAGGGAAGATCCGGCATTCCGGACGACATGTTCACCTTACTCTTGATGCATGAGCCGGATTACGCCGGTAACGCCGCCCTGTTTCCTTTCGATCTGCAGCTGTCCGGTCACAGCCATGGCGGACAGGTGCGTCTGCCTCTGCTCGGTGCGCTGATGACGCCTCCGGGATCCAAACGGTACGTCATGGGCATGTACGAAGTGGGAGAACGCAGAATGCCGCTGTATGTCAACCGGGGGATCGGGGAGACCCACCTTCCCGTCCGCTTGTTATGCAAGCCGGAGCTTACCGTCTTCGCCCTGCAGTCTGGCGCTCGTTAGACAAGCTGGTAACGATTCGAATTAAACGAAGGGAATCAAGCGAAGGAAGGGGAGAAGAGCGTGCTGAATGAGGACACACGAACGCCGATGCCTTTGCTTACGGGCAGCCGCCTGATGATGAAACCGATCGAACCGCAGGACGCGCCGAGGCTGCTGGATATCCTGGCAGACCCCCAGGTGATCAAATACGTGACCCAGAGCTCCTTCTTCAGCTTTGCCCGCTCGCGGCGCATCGCCTCGGAGCTGCTGAGCACCGGCCGCAGAGACTCGCTGCACATGGGCATCTGGCTTCATGGCGAGCACGAGCTGGCCGGCGTGGTGTCGATGCAGCATTGGCGTGAGGAAAAGCGCGATGCCATGATCGGCTATATGCTCGCCCAAGCGTACTGGGGCAGGGGAATCGCCACCGAAGCGCTCGGCTTGATGCTGAACTATGCCTTCACCGAGCTGAAACTGCTGCATATCGAGGGCAGATGCCATGCGGTCAACACGGCGTCAGCCAGGGTTATGCAAAAAAACGGGATGCAGCTCAGCCGTACCTTTCAGCATAGACGCATGTTTTTCGCTGCGCCGGTCGAGATGATGGTGTACGCTCATACCGACCGTACCTATGATGAATACCGGAAGGGGCTGCAGCTTCCGGCTAACCAGGCGGATGCGCCGACTCTGCAATCATATGAAATCAGGTAAGATTTGTAACATAAATGAAATATTGCTGTTATGGGACTCTAACAGAGACCGGGTAAACTTATTCACATGACCCCCTTTTTGAAAATATAAATGATGTTCTGGGACCCGGATCGTGCGGGTTCATTTTTTTTGCCCAAAAAAAGAGGCTCCCTCACAGGGGAACCACCTTTTTGTCTTTGCCCTTGAAATACACCCATTCCCGGAATCCGATGTCCTTCAGGCGCCGGGCTACTTCGTCCCGCTCGTCTCCCACCCTTCCAGGAACATGAGCGTCCGAGCCGAAAGTGACGTCCACGCCGAAGTGGAGCGCCCGCTCAAGGATGGCGTCCGCCGGATACCAGCCGCCGCTTAGCTTCGTTTTGCCCGATGTATTGATTTCGATCGCGATTCCGCACTCGGCAATGGTCTGCAGCGTTTCGTCAATGATCTCATCGGCGGGAATGTCGGAGAAGGCCGGGAAGTTGCCTTTCATCGCGTCAATATGCCCAAGGATTTGGAACATGCCGCTTCGGGCGGAGTCCTGGATCAGCCGGTAATACTCCTCCTTGACGCGAATGCGCTCCTGTTCGGACAGCCCCTTCCAGCGGTTTTTGTTAAAGATGCTGACGCCGCCCACACTATGTACCGAGCCGATGATGTAGTCAAACGGAACATCGGCAAGAACCTTCCTGTATGTTTCGGCATGCTCCGGAAAAAAGTCGGATTCGATGCCGAGCAGCACGTCGATGCGCCCCTCGTATTCCTTTTTCAAATCAAGCACTTCCCGCACATAATGCTGAAGCTCCGATTTGCCCATGGCGATGCGTGGAAACGCCCGGTCCTCTTTCTCACCAAAATAAGGGGTGTGGTCCGAAATGCCGATGACTTGAAGCCCGGCCTCCAGCGCCGCTTCCACGTAATCCCGGATATTGCCGTCGGCGTGCCCGCAGCGGAAGTGGTGGGTATGCAGATCGAATTTCATATGTACTCCTCCTTGTCAGTAATCGTTGGAATCAAAGGTCTGCGGCGGGTTTACTCCGAGCTGATGAAGTTCGTTTCCGGCATGCCTTTCAGGTCGCTCAAAAACTGCTGCATGGCCGAGTTCAGGTATTTGCCGGACTTGTAAATGACGCCGACGGGATGGCTCACTTCCAGTTCGGTCAGCGGTATGATCTTCAGTGTGCCGAGGCGGAGCTCGCTCGCGACCGACTGTTTGGACATGATCGCCGCGCCGAGGTCGATTTCGACCATCCGCTTGATTTCTTCACTGCTGGACAATTCCATGACGACATTGGGCTCGATTCCGTGCTTTTTTAAAATATCATCGGCAAACCGTCTGCCCACCGTATCGGGAGACAGCAGGATGAGGGGTGTTTCCCGGAGGACATCGATTGTGACGCCCGTCTTCCGGGCAAGCGGATGGCGCGGGGAGACGATCAGCTCGAACGTGTCATAGTACAGAACCGACGTCATCAAATTGGGGTTGCGCTCGATCAGATAACCCAGGCCCACATCGATCTGTCCGTTCTCCACGCTGGTGTAAATCTGGGATGAAGCCATGGACATGATAGAGGTTTTGATGAGTGGAAACTGGTTCTGGAAGTAAGAAAGGACTCTGGGTAAAATTTGTATGGCTATCGAAGTGGTCGTTCCGAGCACGATGTGTCCCTGTGGTGTTTGATCCAGGTCGTACAGGCGCTCCTTCAGCTCTTCCACAATCGCTAGAATCCGTTCGGCATGGCTGAGAAACACTTCTCCGCGGTCGGTCAGCGTGACGGGCTGATTCCGGTCCACAAGCACCGTCTTGAACTCGTCCTCCAGACTTTTGATCTGGGCAGACACAGCCGGCTGGGTTAAGTTGAGCAGCTCTCCGGCTTTGCGGAAGCTCATCGTTTTCGAGATGGTAATCAGGGTCTCCAATTGGCTAATGTTCATGCATTTCCTCCTTCGGCGTTGATAGCTGCCGTCAAGCAGATCAGTTCGAACAAGTGTATCCTTTCATTATATGGGATTACGGAAGTCAGGGCAACGCGGGCGGATGCAGCCGGTGATTCGTTTATTTTTGGAAAAAGCAATCTACAAAATTCGCCACGGTCTTCAAAATTGCTCCGGAAGTACCGATATAGATAAAGGGAATCATCCCGGTTTTCTTTCTTAAATAGGAAAGCCGGCGGATATATAAGGGTATTTATACCCTGGATTGAAGACGTTTCATGAATTTTTCGTGATTTATTCCAGGGTTTAAAGTATAATTATTCCAATGGTAATGGGACTTTTGGGACATGTCCCAACCCGTTGTGAAAGGGGCAGTAATTACATATGAAGGCTGAAGTCATTAATCCTTTTCTGGAGTCCGCCCGGACCGTCATTGAACAAGTGATTCAGGTTACCCCTTCTACAGGCAGCCTCGGGGTGAAGAATATGGAGATCATCGAGGATCACATCTGGATTCAAATCGGGATGACAGGACAGCTTACCGGCAACATCGTGTTCGGAATTCAAGAGCATGTAGCGCTGCGGATGGTGTCCGTGATGATGGGCGGTTACATTCTGACGGAAATGGACGAAATGGGCCAGAGCGCCATCTCCGAACTTGGTAATATGATCAGCGGCAATGCCAGCACGATTTTGTCCAACCAAGGGGTCACGGTCGACATTACGCCTCCGAGAGTGATGAAGAGCGAGCACATTGAGTCGTTCCTTCCGCAAAAGGCGCTCAGCATTCCGCTGCTCATGGACGGAATCGGCGAACTGGATATTCAGGTCATGATATCTTAAAATATCAGCAAGGAATAACGGCAGGAAGCACAAGCGTTACGTTTGCTGATCCCTGGGCATGATGCTGGTCCGCTGTGAGCATGCGGGCGACGTTATCCTACAGAAGTGGGAAATGGCGGGAACAATCTCTGGACGGCGCTGCTGCGCTGATTCGAGGTGTTCCGGCTTGTTTGCCTATAGGAGGACGAGAAGCCATGTTAAAGGACAAAGTCGTCGTGATCACCGGGGCGTCGAGCGGGATCGGGGCCTTGACGGCGAAGCTGGCCGCAGCGGAAGGCGCGGTGACGGTGCTGACCGCCAGGTCGGAGCAGCGCCTGCAGGAAGCAGCTGAGGGCATGACGGGATCCTTCGAACTGCGGGCCATGGATGTGACCCGGGAGGACCAGGTGAGCACCACGATGCAAGACATTATACATAAGTACGGCCATATTGACATTTTGCTGAACAATGCGGGCTACGGCAAGTTTGAGACGATTACGGACATGCCTGCCCGGGAGTTCGGACAGATGATGGACGTCAACTATATGGGCACGGTCCGGTGCACCAAGGCGGTGCTGCCGTCAATGCTCCAGCGCAAAGCGGGACATATCATCAATGTGGCGTCGATGGCGGGGAAAATCGGAACGGCCAAATCCACGGCGTACACGGCCACGAAGCATGCCGTTCTCGGCTTCAGCAACGCTCTCCGGCAGGAGCTGCGGGAATCGGGCATACGGGTGTCGACGATCAATCCAGGTCCGATCGATACGCCGTTTTTTGACATTGCAGACCCGTCGGGTGGATATGTCAGCAACGTGAAATGGCTGATGATGACGCCGGAACATGTAGCCCGCAAAATCGTCAAGGTGATGCATACCGGGAAGGAAGAAATGAACCTGCCGGGGAAAGCGGCGGTCGCCATGCGCCTGTATCAGATGTTTCCTAGACTGGCGGACCGGCTGACCTACCGGATCATGA
This sequence comes from Paenibacillus sp. VMFN-D1, assembly GCF_003386155.1. Taxonomy (NCBI): domain Bacteria; kingdom Bacillati; phylum Bacillota; class Bacilli; order Caryophanales; family Paenibacillaceae; genus Paenibacillus; species Paenibacillus sp. VMFN-D1. The sequence continues at coordinate 260,952 of NZ_QRDU01000006.1, forward strand.
ACCGGAAGTGATACGCCTTCTGATCTCTATAAATAAGCCAGCTCCCATATGGGGCCGGCTTATTTTTTACGCCCGCAGAATTTTGCGGTGAGTCCGATACTTGCATTTGGTGGGATGGCGCTTTTGGCATATAATGATAAAGAATGACTTAAAACATAAAGGATGAACGATTTCATGAACCCGACTTCTTTTGAAGCAACAGGTATTGACCGAGTATGGATAGACAAGCTGGCCGAGTACGGCATAACGGAGCCTTCGCCGGTCCAGGCGCAGGCCATTCCTGCCGTGCTGCGCGGCGCGGATGTGCTCGCCCGCTCGCAGACGGGAACCGGCAAAACGCTGGCCTACCTTCTGCCGGTACTGCAGACCATCGATCCGGAGCTGAAGGCGACCCAGAAGCTTATTCTTGCGCCGACTCAGGAACTGGCGATGCAGATTGTACGCGAAGGCGAAAAATACGGAGAAGCCCGCGGCATCGGTGTGCTTGGGCTGATCGGCGGGGCCGCGGTCAAGCGCCAGGTGGAGAAGCTGCGGCTGCATCCCGAGCTTGTGGTCGGAACTCCCGGCAGAGTCCGCGAGCTGATCGAGATGCGCAAGCTGAAGATGCATCACGTCTCGACCATCGTGGTGGACGAGGTCGACCAGGTATTTCAGCTCGGCGGCGCCGGCGACGTCGACCGGATATTGAGCAGCGCACTGCGTGACCGGCAGCTGGTATTCCTGTCGGCCACGGTCAGCGAGAGCACGGCGGCGCTGGTCAAACGGGAAATGCGCAGCCCGGTCGAAATCGGCATCGACCCGGACCAGACGACCGCGCCGGGGCTGGAGCATTTGTATGTCGTCACCGAGGAACGCGACCGGGTCGACATGCTGCGGCGCCTTATCCGCCAGTACGACCCGCAGCGGGCGATCGTCTTCGTCAATCAGACCGAATCGATCGCCGAGGTGGAGGCGAAGCTGAACCATTTGGGCATCGCGGCCGAGGGATTGTACGGAGACGCGGACAAACTGGCGCGCAGCCGGGTGCTGGGCGGCTTCCGCCACGGCAGGTTCAAAGTGCTCGTGGCAAGCGATGTGGCGGCGCGCGGACTTGATATCGAAGGGCTTGAGCTCGTCATCAACTTCGACCCGGCGCCTGACGCCGAGCACTATGTGCACCGTGCCGGACGGACGGGCCGGATGGGGCGCAGCGGGCGTGTCATCACGATTGTGACGGACCGCCAGACCTTTATTATGCGGAAGTTTGCAGGAGAGCTCGGCATCTCTCTCGAGCCGCGCGTGCTGTACGCCGGCAAAGTGCTGTCGCCGGAGCAGTTTGCGGCCCGGAAGGGGGAGCCGTCAGGCCAGCCCCATCAGCGCCAGGTTCGGCCATCCGGTAGCCAAGCCGGCATGGCGGAAGTGCGCGGCAGCCGGCAAGGCGATTCGAAGCCGGCCAAGGGGAGCGTCCGCGGCTCATCCAGCCCGGGCGAACCGCGGGAAGGCGGCGGACGCCGCGACGGCCGGGAAACGACCCGGCAGGGTGGTGAGCCTTTCAAGGGCGGCAAACCGGCGGCCCGCCAGAGCCAAAGCGAACGGGAGCGTATCCGCAAGAACAAGGGCGCCCCGAAATGGTTGAAAAATAAACCTCCCCGGCCTTAATCGGCGAGCGGGGAGGCAAGTACGGATGGATTCTCCCGTGCGGACGCGCCCCTGGCTGTTCCGCCCGGGAATTGAATGAGGTGAAGTGTTGATGAGTGATACGGCTGTGCTGGATATTCAAGGCCTCATCGGTGGTTACAGCCTGAACCGCCCGGTGCTGCACGATATTTCGTTTCAGGTCGGGTCCGGCGAGATGGTCGGCCTGATCGGATTGAACGGGGCCGGCAAAAGCACGACAATGAAGCATATTCTCGGATTAATGCATCCGCAAAAGGGTGACATCCGCGTGAAGGGCAAGAAGCGGGAGGAAGACGCCGGGACCTACCACGGGGCGCTCGCCTTCGTTCCGGAATCTCCGCTGCTCTATGACGAGATGACCGTCAGGGAGCATTTGGAGTTTACCGCAAGAGCGTACGGCGTTGACCGCCAGGACTACGAAGAGCGGGCGGACCGGTTGTCACGTATCTTCCGGATGCAGGACAAGATGGACAGCTTGTCCACGCACTTATCCAAGGGGATGCGGCAGAAGGTCATGATCATGTGCGCGTTCGTGGCCCGGCCTTCCCTGTACATCATCGACGAGCCGTTCCTTGGCCTGGATCCGCTCGGCATCCGCTCCCTTCTTGATTTTATGGTCGAGCTCAAAGAAGGCGGGTCGTCGATCCTGCTGAGTTCCCATATTTTATCGACGATCGAGAATTACTGCGACCGCTTTATCGTTCTCCACCAGGGGCGCGTGATCGCGCAGGGGACGCTGGAGGACATCGCCGCGCAGGCTGGCAGACCGGGACTGCCGCTGGAGGAGCTGTTCTATACTCTCGTGCAGGGCAGGGATTGAATGATGGACTTGAAAAAACTTCGGATGGAGCGGCGCGGCCGCTTCTGGGGGGAGGTCACCCCTTATCTCGGCTACGTGATCCAAAGCGGTGTGGCCGTGCTGCTGCTGTTTATGCTGATTGCATTTGCGGCGTGGTACACGTCGCTCGTTCAGCATATTCCAGCCGGGCTGCCGATTCGCTGGATTATGCTGATCCTGTTCGTGCCGCTGACGGTAAACAGCAGCTTCCGGACGTACCTGCAGCCGGCGGACACGGTGTTTCTGCTGCCTCAGGAGTCAAGGATGAACGACTATTTCAAGGCAGGCTGGACCAGCGGCGTCGTTTATAAACTTATCGGCCTTGCCCTGGTCTTCATCCTGTCCTGGCCGCTGTATGTACGCAGTGATGCGGATCCCAAGTCCTTCTGGCCGTTCCTGCTCCTCCTGTTTGCCTTGAAGATTCTGGCTTCCTACGGCTGCTGGAAGGAGCTGCGGATGGTTTCCCGTCGGGCATCGGCAGGTTACCGTCTGCTGCGTTACGTCGTGCTGATTCTTGCGGTTGCCGCCTGGCTGTGGCAGCCGGAGTGGCGGAGCCTTCTGTTTATCGTGCTGCTGGCGCTGACCTATATCGCCGCCCTGCGCATTCCGGCCAAGCACTTGGTGGCCTGGGAGCGGCTGATTGCCGTGGAGAAAACGCACAGCGCCCGCGTTATGCAGATCCTCGGTTGGTTCGTCAACGTTCCAGGCAGGCAGCAGCGCGTCTATCCGCGCAGGTGGATGTCCTGGGCGGGGAACCGGGTTCCCTGGAAGCCGGAGGCAGCGTACCGCTATTTAATTTCGAAGAGCTTTGTCCGCAGTGATGTATTCAGCATCGTGATCCGGGCAGGCATCCTCGCAGCGCTCCTCGTATGGTGGACCCGTCAAGGGCTGCTCGGCAGCGGGATTTACCTGTTTTTCGTATTCGTGATCGGCGTGCAGCTGTCCTCGCTGCTGCGCTACCACCAGGAATCCTTCTGGCTGCACATTTATCCGGTGCCGCCTGCATCACGCAAGCAGAACGCCGTTAACCTTGCGTTTCAAATTCAGCTGGTTGTAGCTGTATTGATCTGGCTGCCCATGCTGGGTGCGGGGAGCGGCCGAATTGGACCGATGCTGCTGACGCTGCTTGGCGGGGTCGTGATCAGCGTGCTGTTCCGTTATTTTCAGTCCCGGAAGGGCAAGAGTGACGACGATGACGATGAATAGACAAGTGAAAAAAGACCGGGAATAGGCTCCCGGTCTTTTTGTGCATCCGTCCAAACTGCCGAGAGCTCGGCAGTCTGTTTGAATGCGGTTTGCCTGTTTACTTTTTCGATTATAACCAGAAAGAACGAGTGATGATAACCAAGAGGATGAAGAGAACCAGGATGGCGCCTGTGTTGCCAAACAATCCGTGGCAATGTCCGTATCCGTATCCATATCCGCCTCTTACTTCTTCGCTCATTGTGCATTCCCCTTTACAGTGGTTTGTTTTTCGTTACACCGTATCCTATGTCTAGGGGGGCTGCTGTGCTTGGGCAATCACCCGTTCTTTCCCAAAAAAATAGGTTGTTGATGGTTGCCCGATAATCGGTACTTCCGTGCTTATTTCCGCTGCAAATCCTGGACGCCCTGATAGATCAAATCGAACAGATCTTCGAGATATTCCTCGTCGATGCAGGAGAACGCGATGCGCAGGTCATGCTCGCCGAGGGCGATGGTGCCGACTCCGTATTGGTGGATCAAGTGGCTGCGCAGCTCCTCGGCCGACACGCCTTTCAGCTTCAGGCACATGAAATATCCGGAATTAAACGGATAGTACTCCCACACATCACCGTACTTGCCGCTGTCCAGCAGCGATTTCACTTTGTTGGCGCGGCCTTTCATGATGTGGAACTTCTCTTCCTTCTGAGCCGCGAAATCAGGCGACTTCAACGCGTCCAGCACGAAGGTCTGGGAAGGATGGGGGCCGCTGGAAATCGTCGCGCGAATGATGCCAAGTGTCTTTTGCTCGAGGGCGGCGAGCACGTTGGTATCTTGGGATGCGTAGGTGATGAAGCCGACCCGGAATCCCCAGACGAACTCCTCTTTGGTGGCACCGTCGACTTTAACGGCAAGCACGCGCGGATGGATATCCGCCAATTTGCCGAACAGCGACTCTTTGATGGAGTCCTCAAAGAAAAGGCCGAAATAAGCGTCGTCCGTAACCGCCACGACATTGATGCCGGCTTCGGCAGCTTCCTTGATGGCAGCGACGATCGCTTCGCCTTCCCCCGGACCCGGAGTATATCCCGTCGGATTGTTCGGGAAGTTGAGCAGCACGACGGCTTTGCCTTTGTCCTTCTGGGCCAGCAGGGCTTCGCGAAGTCCGTCACTGTTGAAGGTCATGTCCCCGGTGAACAGCGGATAATTGACCAGTTCGCCATGGCGGCGGATCCCGAAGGTCAGCTCGTAGTTCTCCCAGTTTTTGTCCGGATAAATCACGGCGTCCCCTTCGTCCACGAACAGATCGGCCACGATACTAAGCCCGTGGGTCAGGGCGTTCGTCACAATCGGGTTGCTGACCGTTTTGCCCGCGAGCGACGGGTTTTCTTCGATCATTTTCGCCAGCCAGGCAGCGCGCAAATCGGGTTTGCCTGCGGGCGGTGCGTATGGGTACAGGTCCTTCGGCGCGAATGCGGACAGCTTCTCCTGGATAGCAGCCAGATGCATCGGGATGCCCTGTTCGGTCGCAATGCCGATCGTTGCGTTATATTTTTTGGCATGGCTGGTCGCTTCCGCAGATTGGCTCAGGATGCCTTCCTTCGGAAAATAGATTTCCTGGCCGAGCTTGGACAACATTTCATACACATGCGCGTTGCCGGCTTTCAAACTTTCGTTCAACTGTGCAGCGAGTGGGTTTAACATGGTTTCCATCCTTCCAAATCGGTGTAATGATAGGCTTTTGCAAGGTATATGCCATTTTAACTGCCTAACATTATATCACCTGTGATGAGAGCCGTCACGGAAAAAGGAAAAGGATGGTTGCGCTGTGAAAAAGGCTCTCTAAGGCGCTTTGTGAGCCATGCTGCTTTACTCTTCTTCGGAATAGGGATCCGAGGCCAAGGTTTGCTGCATATGAGGGCAAGCGCTGCTGCGAATCAGCTCCATCGTCTCCCGATCCTTGCTGCGGCCTCTGGCGTCCAGACCCTGCAGCACCTGTTCCCTTTTGTCCTCGGTCAAGTTTTGCCCAAACTTGAACTTCGCAGTGATTCGGTCGGGTACGATCCGCAGAACGGCGACCCCGCGCAGTCTGGAAGCGTATTTGGGGTTGGCGGCGTCAATGGGGGCGTATCCGCCTTCGGGCTGGAGCTTGTTCATAAACAGGGTAAAGGCGGCTGCTTTCTCTTCCAGGTCCTGTACGATTTCGACCCGTCCCGATGCGGTCACGCTCTTGAAATACGAAGTGGCGGGGCAGGCCATCAGCGGGTCGGTAAAGTAGGAAGGAATGATCGCATATTCCTCCGCGACACTGAAGCTCACCGCGGGATTGGCGGCGAGGTGGTCCATTTTTTCGCCGAAACGGCTGCCATGCATGTAGAACATGCCTTGATGATACACATAGTTAATCGGAGTCACCCGCGGATGTCCGTCTTCTCCGATGGTTCCCAGGAAGCCGAAGCTCATCTCCGACAAAAACGCCTCGATTTCTTCCTGACGCGTCACTTCAAATTCATTTCTTCTCATTGGTTTTCTCCTCCTTGATGCATCGCTTGCCGATCGGCGGTTATCGCTGCGGTGACAACAGCATAACGGGAATATTGACAAGGAAAAAGGTCCAATTTAGAGTATTTTTTATAGTCCATTTTGCTGGCGGCTGAGACGATAAGCGGTCAAGGGAGGAAAAATAGTTTGTTGAATCTGGTTTTTCCACAGCAATGGAGGGGAGGACGGCATGGAGATATCCCTGCATCTGGAAACTTATATTGAGAAACACCGCTACAAGTACCTTGCGCTGTATCACGCTTTGAGGGACGCCATCATGGAGGGGAGGCTGCCTGGGGGAACGAAGCTGCCTTCGACCCGCGAGCTGGCGGATCAATACGGCTTGTCGAGAGGATCGGCCGCCTTAGGCTACGATATGCTGGTGTCGGAAGGCTATGTCCACAGCGAAGTGGGCCGGGGGACCTTCGTGGCTCAAGCGGGACCTGCGCCAACCGCAGGGGGGGATCTGGCAGCCGCCCCGCTTGCCCTATCCCGCTGGGGAGAGCGGCTGCTTGAGCTCCCGCCAATCCCGGGATCCGGCGGCGCGAAGGCTCCCGCCGGCATCGACTTGGGGGGAGGCGGGATGAGCATGGAGCTGTTTCCCTATGCGGAGTGGCGCAGCGCCATGACCTATGCAGGAGGCCGGGGCGGAGAGGATATGCAGCGCGGGGCTGATCCCGCCGGGGACCTTGGCCTGCGGCAGGCTCTTGCCGCCCATCTGCGCGTCACGCGGGGAATTCATACCGATCCGGAGCAAATCGTGCTCTTCAGCGGATCGATGCAGGGCATTACCCTGCTTTTTCAGCTGCTGCTGAATGAAGGCGAGGCGGCCGTGCTTGAAGATCCGTGCTATTCGGGCATCATCCGGGCGGCGGCTGCCTGCGGAGCGGAAGTGATTCCGGCTGAGGTCGATGTCCACGGTATCCGTCTGTCCGATTGGGACGCCCGCCTTGTACTGGTGACGCCGAGCCGCCAGTACCCGACCGGCGCCGTCCTGACGCTGGAGCGGCGCCGGCAGCTGCTGGACTGGGCGGAGCGGCATCAGGCGGTCATCCTGGAGGACGATTACGACAGCGAGTTCCGCTTCGGCGGCAGGCCGATCGAGCCGCTGAAGACGCTGGATACGCGGGAGCGGGTCATTTATATCGGCTCCTTCTCGAAGACGATGTTTGCCGGGCTGCGCCTGGGTTACGCCATCGTCCCCCAATCGCTCGTGGATGCGGTGCTGCGGGCCAAAACGCTGTACGAGCCGCTGACGACAGGGCTGCTTGAGCAGCGGGCGCTTGCCCGGTTTATGGCCCGCGGGGATTATGGCCGGCATCTCCGCCGGCTGACGCGGATCTATGGTGCCCGCCACCGCCATTTTTGCTCCCGGATGCGGGAGAAGGCAGGGCATCTGTTCTCGCTGATGCCGGGGGATTCCGGCCTGCATGTGTATGCTTATTGGCTGCAACCGCCGGAAGCTTTTGCAGCCTTTACAGCCGCAGCAGCGGCTCGTGGCGTAACGTTCAGGGACGCGTCCGGCTACAGGATCCAGCCGGGCCCGCCGGCCGCCTTTTTCAGCTATGCCCGATGGGATGAACGGCAGCTGGAGGAGGGGGTTGACCGGCTGGCCGCGGCATGGGAGGATATCCGTCATCGTATGAACGGGTAGGCGAAGCAGGCACTTGCGGTTATTGACTGTGCTGTGAGCATTGGGAGAAGGCGCGATTTTGGACAGGCCTACAGTGGTGGTAAAACCGGCGGAAGTTCAGGGGATATGGGCCGGATGTGCAAAAACCGCGCCGAAATAGTATCATAGGGAGGAAAGATATGAGTCTATGATATAGGGGGGAATGACGACATGCTGCACGCATCGCCGTCATCTTTTGAAATATTGCCGTCCCTCGCCAAAATTGTGTGCGAGCCCGGCTGGAAATGGCAGAAGCGCGAGAAGGCGCTGGAAAATTACGATTTATTTTATGTATGGAGCGGGGAGGGGACCGTCATCCGGAATGACGAACCGTATGAGGTCGGCAAGGGGAGCTGCTTCCTGTTCAGGCCCGGCGACCACACGAGCGCTACGCACAACCCGCAGAAGCCGCTCGTTCTGACTTACAGCCACTTTCGGGTGTCCGAGCCTGTGACGGATATTCCGCTGCCGTACCGGAAGCTGACGGAAACCGTTGACTTTGAATACATGCTTGCCCGTTACGTCAGGCTGTTTCTTGTGAACACCTTCGCCGCCCAGGAAGAGGGGCAGCTCATCCTGAAGCAGCTGATGATCCATCTGCTCCGGCACGACCGGCAGCAGCCGGAGGAGAAGAAGGTCAGCAACCAGCTGACCGAGGTGATCCACGAGATCGCCAATTACATTCAGCAGCATCCCGGCTTACCGCACCGGGTCGAAGATTTGGCGGCCCGCGCCGGGTTGTCGCCGCGGTATTTCTCGATCAAATTCAAGGAGCTGATCGGCTCACCCGTCCAATCCTACATTATCCGGACGCGAATCGACCGGGCGCAGCATCTGCTCCTGCATGCCGGCATGAACGTCACGGAGGTGGCCGATGCGCTCGGATACCGCGACATTTTTTTCTTCAGCCGGCAATTCAAACAGTATACGGGCAAGAATCCGTCCGAAATCCGGTAATTGTTTCCTGCTGTTTCGCGGTCTTCCCCTTTCGGGTAATAAGCTTCAAGCTTGCAAATGCACCGAATAAACGAAGGGAGGAAAGCATCGGATGAGCAGACGGCGGATTCGCAGGCGTGACGGGTATGCCGCAGCTGCGGCGGCGCGGGGGAAAGGCCGTAACCGGATGCGCCGGTTCAGACCGGTCAGCATCATGAGCGACGTATGGTTTTAACCCCACTCGTTAACCTTTTTTATGAACTTCATCACACATGATATAAATGATGTCTAAGAGCAGCGCGGGATGCCAGCCCGCCGCTGCTTTTTTGTGCGCGCATCATCAGATTGGAATGGTCTATAGTACCGGTTACGCGGAGAATGCGGTTCGCGGTTGCGCTCTCCCCCGGCCTGCCGGCTTATGGTATGCTGTGGGAGCAAGGTGTTAAGCAGAGGATGGAGGATAGCGAAATGAATGAAGCATTCGGAGCAAATTCGGAGGACAGCCTGCGCCTTCTGCTGGTTCAGGCAGAGCAGGTGCTGATGTCCGCCCTGGAGAAGTTTGGGATTAAGGAGGAGCAAGCGGAATTTATTCAAATTTCAGACCATATTACGTACCGGGTGAGCGCGCGGTCCGGCGGCAAATTTTTGCTGCGGATCCATCCGGTGTCGGCCGACGTACCGGCCATCCGATCGGAAATGATGTGGCTGAATTGGCTTTCTTCCCAAGGCCTGCCGGTTCCGGAAGGCGTAGCGGACCAGGAAGGGAATACCGTGGCGATCTGCGAGGCGGACCGGAGCCAGGGCTGGCCGGTGACGCTGCTGCGGTGGATCGAAGGGGAGCAGGCGGAGGGCGGTCTCGATGACAGGCAGGTGTACCGGATGGGTGTGCTTATGGCCAGGCTCCATCAGGCTGCACAGAGCTTTGTTCCGCCGGAAGGGTTCGTCAGACCCGAATGGGGGGCTGCGAGCCTGACAGAAGATATGCAGCGGCTGGAACGGCGGCACCGCGCCTTTCTGAGTTCCGATGAATGGGAGCTTTATGTACAGGCGGCAGACCTAATCAAAGGGCGGATCGCCGCATGGCCTCCGGGCCCTTCCCGATACGGTATGATCCATGCAGATCTCCACGAAGGGAACGTTGTATTCAAGGACGGGGAACCTTGCCCTATCGATTTTGGCCGGTGCGGGTTCGGTTATTATGCATACGATTTGGCGCAGGCGCTGATCGGTCTGTACCCAGCACAGCGGAGCATGCTGCTGGACGGGTACGAAAGCATGCGACTTCTTCCGAAGGAGAGCGTGTCCATGCTGGAAACCTTTTTCCTGCAGGCGGTCCTGGAGAATCAGGCGTTTCACGCCGGCAATCCGCAGGAAATTCCGTCGCTGAAGGAACAGAAGGGGTATATTCTGTCCGCGATCCGCAGCTACTTGGCGGAAGAGCCGTTTCTGTTTCCGGCGAAATAACATCTGAACGGGAGTGGAGCACAATTGGGAGGACATGATGAGCGGCCGGTCGCGCTGGTCACGGGCGGTTCCAGCGGCTTCGGGCTGCTGGCCAGCGTGGAGCTGGCTGCCTCCGGATACACGGTTTTTGCCGGCATGCGAAGGCCGGAAGCGAGCAGGGACCTGATGGACGCTGCGCAGACGGCGGGGGTCAGACAGCATATTCACGTGGTTAGGCTAGATGTGACGGACGGGAGACAGGTGCTTGAGGCGGTATCGGGCATCCTGAAATCCCACGGACGCATTGACGTGCTTGTGAACAATGCAGGCACCGCATACGGAGGAATGATCGAGGAGATTCCGATGGACGTGTGGAAGGCGCAGCTGGAAACGAATTTCTTCGGGATGGTTGCGGTCACCCAGGCCGTTCTTCCCGCGATGAGGGAGGCCCACCAGGGAACAATCATTCAGATCAGCAGCGTCAGCGGGGCTGTCGGATTTCCCGGTTTTGGCCCCTACGTCTCGTCGAAGTTTGCTGTAGAGGGCTTCAGCGAATGCCTTGCCCTGGAAATGCGGCCATTCGGCGTCGATGTCGTGGTGGTGGAGCCGGGCTCGTACGGGACGGCCATATGGGACAAAGGATTTGCGCAGATGAGCGCCGCCGAACGGTCACCCTACGAGCGGATGCTGAACCAGGTGATGGCCTTTTCCCGTGACAACGCCGGCCAGCGCGGCGATCCGGCCGATGTGGCCCGGCTGATCGCAAGAATCGCAAGTATGAACAAGCCGGCATTCCGCTATGCGCTGCCTGCCGGCACCCGCTGGACGATGAAGGCCAAGCAGCTGCTTCCGGGCCGGTGGTTTCAGCGGATTATGGTCGCGCTCCTAAGCAAAAAAGGCTGAGCCGGATTCGCTTCCGGTTCAGCCTTTCTTCGGGTGCAGCTGACCGAGCAGCTGACCCATGCGGACATGATCTCCGGTCCGGAGGTCTGTCCGCGGGGTGAACGCGCCGTCCTGGATCAGCAGCACGACGGTCGAACCGAACTCAAAATAGGCGAGCGGATCGCCGTTACGCCAGGAATTGGCGGTTTCGTCGTCGTAGCGGATGCTGCTGACATTCATGGCGCCGACTTTGACGACCGCGACCTCTCCCAGGGCTCCCTTGATATACGTAATCAGCCTCTCATTGCGGCACAGCACGGATTTCATCTGGGTCATGCCAAAATCATTGACCGGGTAGCATCGTCCCTTGATATGCTCGCTCTCCACCTTCACGCCTGTGATTGGAGAGTGGATCCGGTGGTAGTCGGTAGGGCTGAGGTACAGCACAAAGACATAGCCATGTTTATATAACTCCAGGTGGGGAGAGAAATTAAGCAGCTCCGCCACCGAATAATCCTGCCCTTTCACGTTCAGAATCGTGCCTGAGGTGATTTCACCCATTGCGGTGATCTTGGCGTCGACGGGGCTCGTGAGTACGTGCTCGCCTTCGTGAACGGGACGCATGCCGGGCTTCAGCCGCCGTGAAAAAAATTCGTTGAGTGTGCGGTATTCATAGATTTCTTTCTCCGCTTCATGCGCTGGGATCTGATAGCTTTTGATAAAAGTAGGGATGACCCCTCTGCTGAGCCGGCTGTGCGAGAAGCGTCCCATCATGGAAGAGAGCCACTTTCGCGAGGAGAGCTCTGTCATGAGCCGCAGTAATTTCTTTGTCATGCCTAATCTCCCTTCCATACGTGCCTGTAGCACTCTGAATATATTGACATAGAACGGCTATCAAATCAATATGCAACAAATGCTGGAAACCGCCTCTGAGAAAAATGGTATTGCCAATCCTTCAAGGATCATGTATTTTGGAATCAATACGGGCCCGATGCCGACTCATCGCGGCGAGGTGCCTGTTACACGGAATTGAACCCAAGCATCTCATCGCTTTGGACAGCGATGGCTCCGGAACCAGGAGGCGGCGATGCCGCGCCTTGCGTTCATCTGTGTACATATGGGAATACGGGAGCTCGAGCGAATCGGGCTGAGAGTGCAGCTAATGAACCGCTGCTGACCGGGAATCTGATCTGGATAATGCCAGCGTAGAGAATTCAAGTCCTTTTATGGGCTTATTTGACGATCTCCCTCGCTTATCCAGGGGGTTTTTTTATTGCCCAATTTTGGAAAAAGAAAGGATGTTGTCAAATGAACAGCAGTACGATGCAGATGGATCGGCCGAAGGGGCTGAAGCTCAGCGACCTGCTCGTGACGATTCTGCTATCCCTCGTGATCGGGGTGGTGTACCATTTTTGGGGTTCGGTGAACGACTTGTTCAAGCCGCTGTTTTTCCAAGCGGATGAGCTGATGTACGGCATGTGGTTCCTCGCTTCGACGCTTGCCGCGCTGCTGATCCGCAAGCCCGGCGTAGCCCTCCTCGCCGAGGTTGCCGCGGCTCACGTAGAAATTCTGTTCGGCAGTGAATGGGGCCTTCAGCTGGCGATTTACGGCGTGGCGCAAGGTCTTGCCGCGGAGCTGATCTTCGCCCTGTTCCGTTACCGCAAATTCTCCATGGGGGTAGCGGCGCTGGCCGGTATGGCTTCGGGATTGGGATCATTCCTGGTGGATGTGTACTACGGCTACGTCACGGACTATACGACATGGATGATCGTGTTCAAGTACGTGATGCGGTTAATCAGCTCGGCGGTGCTGGCAGGGTACCTGGCGTATGCCCTGACCAAAGCGCTGGAAGCAACCGGAGTAACCCAGCTGCTCCGGCCAGTGACAGCCAAGGATTATGAAGCGCTCGATCATGACTGAGGCTAACCGGGGTGTCGCGACGATGCAGCATTCGGCGGTGCATGAGACGGGTCAAGGAGCGGATCAAAGGGCGGATCAAGGGAGCGGGCAAATTGCCGTTTCGGTAACAGACCTGCGCCTGAAGTTTCCGGGTGAGAAGGCGTTCGTGTTCAAGGATGTTTCCCTGTCTGTGCCGGCTGGGGAAAAGGTGCTTCTGCTCGGTCCAAGCGGATGCGGGAAATCGACGCTGCTGCAGGTGCTCGGCGGGTTGATTCCGGCGGTCATCGACGTTCCGCTCAAATATGCGGACATCCGGAAGCCCCGCTCGTGCGGGTATGTATTTCAGGACCCGGATACCCAGTTCTGCATGCCGTATGTCGATGAGGAGCTGGCGTTTGTGCTGGAGAACCGCCAAGTAGCCAGGGAGGATATGGTCCCTCGGATGCGGGAGGCGCTCGGACGGGTCGGCCTGGACCTTGAAGAGCTGCACACTCCGATTGAACGGCTGTCCCTGGGGATGAAGCAGCGGCTCGCGCTCGCTTCGGTCCTTCTGCTGGAACCGGAAGTGCTCCTGCTGGATGAACCCTCGGCGCTGCTGGATCCCGAGGGAAGACAGCAAATTTGGGAGGCGGTTCGCGGCGTATCGGCCGGACGGACCGTGCTGATCGTCGAGCACCGGATCGAAGAAATCGTGAACTGGGTCGACCGGATCGTTCTGTTCGCGCCGGACGGAAGCATTCTGGCCGACGGCAAGCCGGCGGAAATCTTCACGGCGTATCGCCGAACCCTTCAGGAAAATGGCATTTGGTATCCCGGCGTTTGGGAGGATTACATCCGTCACCGGGATACATGGAACAGCGGCCTGGCGCAATCCCTGCAGCAAGGTGCGGACTTGGCGGCGCCGGTCCTCTCCTTGCGTGGTTTTGTCGGCCTTCGCGGAGATGCGCCGGCAATCATGGTGGAAGAGGCGGAGGTATATGCCGGCGATTTTGTCGCCGTTGTCGGTCCTAACGGGGCGGGGAAAAGCTCCTTGCTGCTGAGCCTGATGCAGCTTCTTCCGACAGCCGGCAGCTACGCGCTGGAAGGCAGGCTGCTGCAGGGAAGGGGCAGGAAGCGGACCTGCCCTTCGGACCGGATCGGGTTCGTGTTTCAGAACCCGGAGTTTCAGTTTGTGGCCCAGACAGTACTGGAGGAGACGGCCTTTTCCCTTCACATGCAGGGCGGCATGTCGCGGGCTGAGGTGGAGCGTAGAGCCGAAGACTGCCTTAAGACGTTTCATTTGAACGGCTTGGAGAACCGGCATCCGTATCAGCTCTCGACCGGACAGAAACGCAGGCTGAGCGTTGCCACCGCGGCGGTGCGCCGTCAGGCGGTGCTGCTGCTGGATGAACCGACGTTCGGGCAGGATGCCCGCAACGCCTTTGCCATCCTGGAATACTGCGAAGCGCTTCGCCGCAGCGGCACGGCGATCATTATGGTGACGCATGAGCGGGAAATCGCTGCGCTGGCCGCTACCCAGGTATGGGAAATCCGCGGCGGAAGTTTGACGGCCATAAAGCCCGGGAGGCGGAGGCTTGAGGGAGAAGGCGCAGCTTCGGATGCGCAGGGGGAGGTGAGCGGATGAACCGGTTTTTGACTCCGAGCCGTCATACCTGGCTGCACCGGGCGAATCCCTCGCTGAAGCTCGCTGTGCTGATCATGTTGTTTATCGTTACGATTCAGACGCGAAGCATTGATTTTGCCGTCTATCAGGCAGCGGTCTACATCGCCCTCCTGTTTCTGCTCAGCGGTTATCCGGCATGGAAGGTGGCGCTGCTCGTTCTCTCCTTCTGCCTCGTATTCGTCTCTTCATCCCTGACGATGATCCTATTCGGGAAAGGGGATCACGTCTGGTGGCAGTGGGGGCTGTTCCGCGTATCCGAGGAAAGCTTCTACCGCGGGCTGCACCTGGGATTCCGGGCGATTGCCTTTGCGGCAGAAGGACTGCTCTTCGTCATGACCACGCCGTCCGTCAAGCTGTTCTATTCGCTGATGCAAAATTTTCGCCTTCCCCCCAAATTCGCATACAGCTTCATGGCGTCGATCCGGCTGCTGTCCATCGTATGGGAGGAGTTTCTCATCCGCAGGCAGGCGCTGCGGATTCGCGGCGTGCGGACAGGCCGGGGGCCAAGTGGCCTCCTTGAGCATGTCCGACTGTATGCGGTGCCGCTGCTGTCGCAGAGCATCCGCCGGGCGCACCGCGTTGCCGTGGCGATGGAAGCGAAGCAGTTCAGCGGGTCGGGGCGCAGAACGTACTATTATCCGTCGGCTTTCAGCAGGTATGACGGGCTGGCGGTTCTCATGTTCGTCATTGCCCTAGCGGCTGCGTACTATGCGGCCGCTGCCCTTCCCTGGTTCGGCATCGAAGATGTCAGGTACCATGGACAAGGTTAAGCCGTATGATAGCTATTAGCCGATGTGTTAAAACACAGAGCCGGAAAGCCGCATGGGCGGACTTTCCGGTCTCTTGCTTTCTATCAGGTATTTGAATGTGAGATGGCAGCGGCCGGTATAAGGTTATAATGCCGCGCTGGCATGCTGCCGGTTCACCAGATACCGGGCATAGGCCATCGGCTCGCGATAGGTATTTTTCCATTGCTGATGCATCCCGGCTTTTTGAAATCCATACCGTTGGTCCCGTCCGTTGCATTCGATAAAATACGGCTTGCCGCTGGCGGTGACACCGATATCAAGTCCAAGATCTGCTATAAAGGGCAGGTGCTGCTCCAGCTGCCGGACGACCCGGAAGGCGAGATGCTGCACGCTGTCCACAACGCTGTTCACCGGCATTCCGGGAAGGCTTTTGGCCAGGATCGGTTCGGCCGGAAAGGCCTTGCCGCCTTGGGCCACATTGGAGACAAACATCCGGGACGCAGCGACTTTGGCATACATTCCCGTCAGACTCCAGCTGCCGTTGATCCCCCGCTGTATGGACACGCGGAGGTCGTAAGGCCGCTGCTTATATTCGGCCAGCGCGATCCGTTCCTGTACGAGAAAGGGCACCTGGGAAATCCGGCGGAGCAGGATGCCCGGAAGCCGATGGTTGTGGAGCCGGACCGTCGTCCATCCTCTAGTTCTGCCGGTTCTGGCGTATGTTAAATACCAGTAAGGACCGCTGGCATGGAGCCGCATGATTCCCCTGCCGACGCTGCCTGTGCAGGGTTTTAATATGAGATCTCGATACCGCCGCATCATATCCTGGATAGAGGAAGGTGCGGCGGCAGTCGTATAGGGAAGATGCTGTGCCAGCAGCGGGTCAGCGGCAAGCAGGTGATGAATTTCGTCCTTCCCGTACCGGTTGTAGCCGTTAAAAATAATGTAGCCTTCGTTCAAAAGCCGCTCTATTCTATTTTTTGATCGTGCGTCAAAGTAGATCGCCCGGTTATGAATGACTTTCGGCAGCGGTAGTCTGGTTTGAACGTATTTCCCGCCTCTCAGCACAAATGCGGTACATTCATGGTGATCGATGTCGATATCCTGCAGTCTCATATAGCACGCGTTCAAGCCGAACATCCGGGCCGCCTCATCAAAATTGGCGAGGGATTCCGCTCCCGTCTTTCCGCCGGGAATTCCCCGGTGCACCGCCGCATTCAGCAGAATTCCTACATCAGAAATCCACACGTTCATCCCTCCCTGGCATTCAGTCGTTCCACGTTTATATATCCTATGCCATAGATTGCTATAAGCAAGGGTCTTTGTCCGTGAGGCACTGCCTATTTTCGCATAAACCGCCGGACGAACCGCTCGGAGCTTATTATCGTGGCTGGTACCCTGAGCGGTTGAGGATATATCCCCTCCAGCTCTCCTAAATTTCACCGTTTTCACGTCGGCAAATCCAGCCAAACTGTCCACAGGAACGGTTTCGCCGGGCAAGCCGGTCCGTTTCTCTAGGCCAAAATCGTGCAAAAACCGCCAAGTCAGTGACATCGGCCTATTTGTTCGCATATGATGCCCAAGATGCATCCGGTCAGGAAGGAGCGAGGTCTTTTGAAGAAGAAGAATAAAAGCCGGACGGTTAAACAACCGAACAAGAACCTCTATTTTGTCGATAATCCTGATATGCAGGAACTGGAATTGATCCCTAAAAGCAAAGTAACAACGCCAAAGATAACCCAACCGGATTCGCATGCGCAAATCCGATCCGTAGTTCTTGAAGATGCCATCATAACGGAAGAGGCTGCGCCCGAACCGGCGTTGGAAGGATCCGAGCAGGAGCAAGAGCCTGAAACCGTGGAAACGGTGGAAACGGTGGAAATCCTGCCTGAGGCAGAAGAAGTGCCTGAGGAGGAAGAGGTTGTCGAGGAAGAGATACCTGAGGAAGTGGCACCGGTACTGGACCGTGAGGTGCTGGAAGAGATTATTGAAGAAAAAAGGATGCCGCAATCGCCGGAACCGATCATTTATACGGACGATCTGAGCGACAGCTCGGTGACGACTTCCAAGATTGCGCTGCGTGCCATTGACTCCGCCAGACTCCAGCCCGGCTCGGTTGGCAGCGAGGCGATTGCCGATTACGCCGTAACCCATATTCATCTCGCCGACGGTTCCGTGGTCGCTTCCAAAATTGCCGCCGAATCCATTATGGAGGAGCATCTGATTGACGGCGCGGTCAGCGGCAGCAAAATCCGCGACCGCTCCATCAGCGGCGAAAAAATCCGCGATGGCAGCATCACGTCCGCCAAGCTGGGCGACCAGGTGATCGACTCCGCGAAAATTGCCGACGGCTCCATTTCGTCGCGTCACTTGAGCAATCTGCTGGTGACCACCGATTTGCTGCAGGACCAAGCCGTGACGTCAAGCAAAATCGCGGGGTCCAGCATTCAGACCATGCATCTGACGAATGAAGTGATCGACACCTCGAAATTGGCCGAAGGCGCGGTTACCGGCTCCAAGATCCGGGCTGGCGAAATTACGGGCGACAAGCTGAAGGAGCGCTCCATCGAAAGCGTTCATTTACGGGAAGGCTCGCTGGGAGGGGAAGTGCTGCAGGACGGTTCCGTCGGCGGTAAGCAAATCGCCGGGGGAGGCGTGTCGAGCGAGCATATTGCCGAAAACGCGGTCGGGACCCGTCATCTTCAGGACGGAGCTGTAACCACACCGATTTTGGCACCCTTTGCAGTGACGTCCGCTCACTTGGCGGATGCAACCATCCGCGGCAAGCATATCGCTCCGGGTGAAATCACTACGGCGCATTTGGCCGATCACAGCGTCGGGGCGACCAAATTGGCGGAGCAGTCGGTCGGGACGGTTCATATCGTCGAGCAGACCGTCACCTCCTCCAAAATCGCCGACCAGAGCATCCTGCCCCAGAAGATTGCCGATGAGGCGGTTCAGACCCGCCATCTGGCACAGGGATCCGTTCAGAAGGGGCAAATCGCGCCGAATTCGATCCAGACCTCCCACATTCAGCAGGGCGCGATTAATGGCAGCCATATCGCAGCCAACGTCGTGGAGGGTTCTCATGTCAGACACGGGTCCATCAGCTCGGGGCACATCACCCGAAGCGCTATTGTCGAACAGCATATCTCCGACAGTGCGGTAGGTTCCCGTCATCTTCAGAATAAATCCGTCACCTTTGATAAGCTCGCCGGTGGCAGCGTGACGAGTGGAATTTTGGCTGACGGCGCGGTGGGCGGCCGCAATATCAGCGAAGGTGGGGTCGGCGGGGAACATATCCGCCAGGCTTCGATCCAGGACCGCCACTTGGCCGACAAAAGCGTGCGGTCATCCGCCATCCAGGACCAGGCCGTCACATCCCAGCATATTGCTCAAGGGTCGGTAAATGCCGAGCATTTGACACCCGGCATTGTGCATAACTCCATTATTAAGAACGAAGCGGTAACCTCTGAGAAGCTTGCTTCCGGCAGCATTCAAACCGCACATCTCAATCAAGGTATTATTTATCCGGCCCACTTATCGGATCATGCGGTGACCTCTCCGAAGCTTTCTCCAGAAAGCGTTGCGACCGACAAAATCCAGGACCTGGCAGTGACGTCAGGCAAACTGGCGGACGGAAGCGTGAGCGGCCCCAAGCTTGCTGCGGCCTCCGTAAGCAGTGAGCATCTGGCTGACAATGCCGTCACTTCCCGCTCGATCAACCTGGGTGCGATAACCCAGCGGCACATGGCCGAAGAATCGGTCGGCGGAATACAGCTTCAGGTCGGTTCCGTTTCGGGCGTACACCTGCAGAAACAGGCGGTGGAAGAGAAGCATCTGGCGGAAGGCATCGTCAGTGAACGCCACCTCACGGCCGGCTCAGTCGGCGGGACGCAGCTTCAGGCCCAGTCTGTATCCAGTGTCCACCTGGAGAATCAAGCGGTGGAAGAGAAGCATCTGGCGGAAGGCATCGTCAGCGAACGCCATCTCACAGCCGGCTCGGTCGGAGGAAAACAGCTTCAAGCGGAGTCTGTATCCAGTGTCCACCTGCAGAATCAAGCAGTGGGAGAGAAGCATCTGGCAGAGGGCATCGTCAGTGAACGCCATCTCACAGCCGGCTCGGTCGGAGGAAAACAGCTTCAGGTGGAGTCCGTATCCAGTACCCACTTGCAGAACCAAGCCGTGGAAGAGAAACACCTCTCCGACCATATCGTCAGTGAGCGTCACCTTGCGTTCGGCTCGGTCGGAGGGAACCAGCTTCAGGACGGTTCCGTCTCCGGTGTGCATCTGCAGAACCGAGTGGTGGAAGAGAAGCATCTGGCCGACCATATCATTGGCGAGCGCCATCTTGCGGCCGATTCGGTGGGAGGCAGTCAGCTTCAGGCCGGCGCCGTTTCCGGCGACCATCTGCAAGACCTTGCCGTTGAGGAAAGGCATTTGACTGAGGGGATTATCGGCGAGCGCCACCTCACACCCGGTTCGGTGGGCGCAGAACATCTGCAGTCCGGATTGATCCAGGAACGCCATCTGAGCCAAGTATCGGTGAATACGGAAGCCATTAAAGATGGGGCTGTAACCTCATCGAAGCTCGGACCGGAATCTGTCGGCAGCGTCAATATCAAACAAGATGCAGTCCGCTCCATCCATTTGCATGAAAAAAGCGTACAGCAGCGTCATCTTGCTCCGGGATCGGTTGCCTTCCGGCATCTTTCTCCAGATTCCGTTGGAGAAGAGCAGCTTCAGTCCGGCAGCATCAAGGCCCAGCATTTGGCTGAAGGTGCTGTATACCCGGAGGCGCTGCAGGATGGTGCGGTGGGTGACTCCAAGCTGGCTCCTGAATCCGTTGGCAGCGAACATCTGAAACCGGCCTCCATCGGTTTCGAACATCTGAAGGAGGGCATCATCCGCAATGTCCATCTGGGCGAAGAAGCTGTAGGATCCAAGCAGCTGGCGCCGGCAACCGTCACTGCCGCCCATCTGGCGTCCGGCAGCATACAGTTCGGCCATTTGGCCCCTGATTCGGTATCTGAGGATTCCCTGCAGGACGAATCGGTAACCGGAGAGAAGGTTGCGCCGGATTCGATTGCAACCCGCCATATCCAAGCGAAATCGATCGGCTCAGCTCAGCTTCAGGAAAAGAGCGTGCAAAAGCAGCATATTTCCCCAGGTGCTGTTGATTTCAGACATTTAGCCCCCGAATCGGTCGGAGAGGAACAGCTGCAGGCAGGCAGTGTCGGCATGCAGCATCTGGCGACAGGTTCGGTGCATGCCGAAGCGCTGCATCCCGGTGCGGTCACGGGCGACAAACTGGCGGATATGTCGGTGGGAAGCAGCCACATCCAGGCAGGTGCCGTTGCGTCGGAGCACCTGGCCGCAGGAGCTGTTCAAGAGCATGCACTGAAGGATGGGGCGGTAAGCTCGGCAAAATTGGCCACCGGTGCGATAGGTAGTGTCCACATTCAGCCGGAATCGATCCTCCCGCTTCATCTCCAGGCCGAGAGCATTCAGGATTGGCATTTGCAGCCAGGCATTATTAAAGGCCAGCATCTAGCCGAAGGGGTCGTTGGTCCGGATCAGCTGGCTCACGAATCCGTTACCTCGGATCATCTGCAGCCGGGCAGCATTCAGCCGCAACACCTGGGGCCGGAGGCCATTACTAATGAAGCGCTGGAAAACGAGGCCGTTACGGGAGACAAAATTGCCTCCTTTGCGGTCGGCAGCGGCCATATTCAGTCGAAAGCGATCCAGCCGCACCATCTGCAGTCAAGCATTTTACAGGAAAGGCACCTTCAGCCAGGGCTAATCCAAGGCCAGCACATTGCGGAGGAGAGTATCGGTTCGGGTCATCTGATCTCCGGATCGGTTGCGTCGGATCATCTGCAGGCGGGCAGCATCCAGCCTCATCATCTGGCGCTGGATTCCGTCACCAGCGACGCGATCGAGAATGAGGCCGTCACAGGAGATAAAATCGCCTCCCACGCGATTGACGGAATCCACCTTCAGCCGGGATCGATCGAGCGGCATCACCTGCAGCACGGGCTGATCCAGGGAGAGTACCTTGCCGAAGGAGCGGTCGGTCCGGATCATCTGGCACCCGAATCGGTTACGTCGGATCATCTGCAGGCGGGCAGCATCCAGCCGCATCACCTGGCGCTGGATTCCGTCACCAACGATGCGCTCGAGAGCGAAGCCGTAACGGGAGATAAAATTGCCTCCCACGCAGTCGGCAGCGGCCATATCCAGCCGAAAGCGATCCAGCCGCACCATCTGCAGTCCGGCATTGTGCAGGAATGGCACCTTCAGCCGGGCCTCATCCAAGAACATCATCTTAACGAAGGGATTGTCGGTCCGGATCATCTGGCACCCGAATCGGTTACGTCGGATCATCTGCAGCCGGGCAGCGTCAAACTGCATCACTTGGCGCCGGAATCCGTCACTACCGACTCGCTGCTGGATGGGGCGGTAACGGGAGATAAAATTACTTTGAACACGATTGACGGCAGCCACATCCAGCCGAAATCGATCGAGCGGCACCATCTGCAGCCCGGCCTGATTCAGGGAGAGTACCTTGCCAAAGGAGCGGTCGGTCCGGGTCATCTGGCCCCCGAGTCCGTCACCCCGGATCATCTGCAGGCAGGCAGCATCCAGCCGCACCACCTGGCACTGGATTCCGTAACCAACGATGCGCTCGAGAGCGAAGCCGTAACGGGAGATAAAATTGCCTCCCACGCAGTTGGCAGCGGCCATATCCAGCCGAAAGCGATCCAGCCGCACCATCTGCAGTCCGGCATTGTGCAGGAATGGCACCTTCAGCCGGGTCTCATCCAAGAACATCATCTTAACGAGGGGATTGTCGGTTCAGAGCACCTCGCTCCCGAGTCCATTACATCGGGTCACTTGCAGGCAGCCAGCGTCCAGATGCATCACTTGGCGCCAGAATCCGTCACCACCGATTCCCTGCAGGATGAGGCCGTAACGGGCGACAAAATCGCCCCGAACACGGTGGACGGCAGCCATATTCAGCCGGAATCGATTCTTCCGCTTCACCTGCAGGCGAAGAGCATACAGGATTGGCATCTTCAACCGGGGGCGGTTCACTCGGACCACCTCCAGAACGGATCGATTCAGAGCAAACACATCGCCGCCAAATCGGTTACCAGTGAGCAGCTTGCTTTTGCCCCTGTACAGAGCGCCTCGGGACAGCCGGCCGTGCAGCAGTACGGGATCACTTCCTTCCGGATCGGCGAAGGCCAGGTGCAGGTGGAAGTGCCGGTTACGCTGCAGGAACCTTATCCGAACACCCATTATGTGATCGTGGCGATGTGCAACCATCCGGATTTCTATGCGGTACTGAACACGCAGCGGGAGGATATCGCCTTTATCGAAGTGGTGCGGAGACGGGGCGGCCCGGAAACCTTTGGATTTCTGTCCTGGATCGCGATCGGGGCAGCCTCCCCGTCGGGGAAAGGAGCCGCGGGATACACGCAGCGGAGCATGAGACAGCGAAGCGCGTATCGGGTTGATGCCGAACCTAGTGAAACTACAGATCATGATTGAAGCTAACTGATTGAAGCTTACAGATTGAAATTTACAGGCGCGGGGCGTTCCCCGCGCCTGTTTTGTTGTGCCGCCAGGCAAGAGAAGGGGAGGAAATGCGGTGAACCTGACCCAAATACATGCACAAAAGCCGCTTCCCCTGCACCAACGCCGGCATAGGATGTGATGAGATACGAGCCGACATGACAGGGAGGGATGTGCCGAATGCAGCGGCGGATGAAAAGGCGGATAACATACAGGCGGTCCTATCGGATCATGCGCCGAAGGTACCGACAGGCAGCGAAGTCGGCGGCAAGGCCTAAGATGCGGTTCAACACCAAATTGCAGGCAAGGCGGGTGCTGCGTTCCGACGCTGTCCCTGTCGTATCGGTGATTATCCCTGCGATGAATGAGCAGAAGACGATTGCCGCCGTGGTCCGGGAGGCTCTGCGGGTGCATCCTTCCTGCGAGGTTATCGTTGTGGCGAACGGATGCCGCGACCGGACGGCAGAGGCGGCCGAGTCCGCGGGAGCCCGTGTGCTAAGGTATGAGCAGCCGCTGGGACATGATGCAGGTAGAAGCGTAGGCACGCAAGCGGCCCGGGGCCAAGTCATGCTGTACCTGGACGGAGATATGCCGATCAAGGCCCCGCAGCTCCGGCCCTTCGCAGTAGCGGTCCTTGGCGGGGTAGATGTCGCCCTGAACCGTTATAACGGCCCGGTCCGGCTCCGGCAGGCGCATCCGGTCGTTCAAGCCAAGCATGCCTTGAACACGCTGCTGCGCCGTCCCGATCTGCAGGGAGCCTCTCTGACCGCCGTGCCGCATGCGCTAAGCCGCCGCGCCATCGATCTGCTCGGAACGGAATGCCTGTCGGTCCCTCCCCTCGCCCTGGCACAAGCGGTCGTCGCCGGGCTCAGGGTCGAAACGGTTCATGAGGTGCCGGTCGGGCGGTTGAACCGGCGGAGGGCCAAAGTGGACGGGATAGATCCCCTGCAGCAGGTCGTCCTCACGGATCATATCCAGGCGGTCAATTGGTACTTGTCCGAAACCGGTCCAAGAGGCGGTCGAACCGACCTGGGGCGGGAACGAAAGCGGGTGAGAAGGTGAGCCTGATGAGAAAAAGATCAAGAAAAAGCATACTGGCTCCGGTACGCAGGAAGCGGGGCAGACAAAGGTCCCGGCCGCGCGGCCGGGCCATCGCGGTACGGGGCAGCGTGGCGTTGATGCCTGTGAACCGGGCGGAGGAAGGTCCCTTGTTGGAAGCCGCCTATCAGGCAGGGCTTCTCGCCGGGGCTGGCGCCATCTCAGAGGAAGCCGAGACTCTTCTCCATGAATCGCAGCTTCAGCGGACGTTTGCCGACTGGTGCGCGGCCCATGTGAAGAAGCGTCCGGATATCCAGGCGATGCTCCGGCTGTCCAGAAGCTACACCAGCGGTTATGCCAAAGGCAGCGGCCGGAAGGATAACCGCATTCCGCTGCCGCTGGCCGGATCAGCCGCAGCGGTCGTGTGTGCCAGCAATGAAGAAGATACGCTGGGCAAGGTGCTTCAGCAGTTGGAACGGCTGCCGCTTCGCGAAGTCATTGTCGTACTGAATGGCTGCCGGGATCAGAGCTACCTGGTCGCACGAAAGCACCGGATCGCCAGCCTGCTCCATTTTCCGGATCGGCTCGGACATGACGTGGGCCGCAGCGTGGGGGCCGCCATGACTTCGGCGGACATCGTGCTGTTTACGGACGGGGATGTCGCGATCTCTGCCGAGGAGCTGGCCCCTTTTATATATAAGGTGGATGAAGGCGTGGATGCTGCACTGAATGATCTGAATCCGTATCTGCCGCTGTTTGGACAGCAGGACGAAGTTACCCGGTGCAAGAGCTTTTTGAATACGGTGCTTGGACACCAGGAGCTTGGGGCGAATTCCCTCACGGCCGTGCCCCATGCCCTGGCTGGACGTCTGATCGCTGATATTGGCGTCGGGCAGTTGATGGTTCCTCCCAAGGCCCAAGCGTTAGCTCTGGCAAAGGGCTACCACTTCGCTTTGGTGAAGCCGGTAGACGTGATCACCGCGAACCGGAAACGCCCGGGCAACACGGGTGCCGGCAACGCCGTGGCCGACCTGATCATCGGGGACCATGCGGAAGCGCTCCATGCGCTGCTCGGTGCCGGCTGGATGCCTCCAGCATCGGCAGGCACCCGCGTGGAAGTCGCCTTGCGGAGGAATGCACGATGAGTACGGACACGCGTATGACAAGCATCATTATTCCCACTTATAACGGCTTGCCGCTGCTGGCGACCTGTGTCGGGGCGATCCGCCAATACACCGATACCCCCTATGAAATCATCGTTGTGGACAACGCCTCGACGGACGGTACCGACCACTACTGCATCAAGGAAGGGATCCCTTTTATCTCCCTCCCGGAGAACCGGGGGTTTCCAATCGCGTGCAATATGGGGCTGGCGGCAGCCGGAGGGGACGATCTGCTCTTGCTCAACAACGATGTCACGGTGACGGCCAACTGGCTGACCAATATGCTTGCGGCTCTCCACAGCAGGGAGGATGTCGGTCTGGTCGGTCCTGTAACGAATGCGGCCTCGGGCAGGCAGAAGGTGGAGGTCGCTTTTCAAAATATCGAGGAATTCCAGCAGGTGGCTGCCCGGAACAATCAGTCAGATCCGTCCCGTTGGGTAGAAGTCAACCGGATTATCGGGATGTGCCTGCTCATGAAGCGGGATGTGCTGAGCAGGATTGGATTCCTGGACGAAGCATTCTCGCCGGGTCATTATGAGGATGACGATTACTGCTACAGGGCCCGGCTGGCCGGTTACCGCTTGCTAGTGTGCGGGGACGCGCTTGTATACCATCAGGGCAGCGCCAGCTTCATGCGGTCAGCCTCCGACCAGATTCAACAGCTGATTGACCGGAACCATCGCTTGTTTATGGATAAGTGGCATATCGATCCCCGCCAGTTTATTGAAAAAGCAGGCAGCATATCTGAAGGAGGAGGAGTGCAGTGAGAGGTATCATCTTGGCAGGCGGGACAGGTACCCGGTTGTATCCGCTGACCCGGCTGATCAACAAGCATTTGCTTCCTGTCGGAAAATATCCGATGATCGTCTATGGCATCGACAGACTGCGCCAGGCAGGCATCACGGAAATTCTCATTGTCATGGGTAAACAGTCCGCAGGCCTGTACACGGACTTCTTGGGAAGCGGACAGGACTTTGGAGTACAGCTGACCTACCGGATTCAGGAGTCTGCGGGAGGAATCGCCGAAGCGCTGGACCAGGCAAGAAGCTTTATTGTCAAGGATGAAAAATTTGTCGTTCTGCTTGGAGACAATCTGTTTTTGGACGACTTGGGCCCGTATGTGAACAAATTTATGCGGCAGCCCGCCGGAACGGCTCGGGTGCTCCTGAAGCAGGTACAGGATGCCCGGAGATACGGCGTTCCGGTGTTTGACCGGGCACATCCCGAACTCATCAGCCTGATTGAGGAGAAACCGGCGAAGCCCAAGTCCTCATACTGTGTCACAGGCTTTTATATGTACGATACCGCCGTGTTCGATATTATTTCCGGGATTCGCCCATCGGACCGGGGGGAACTGGAAATTACCGACGTCAACAACGTCTATGCCGCAGACGGGCGGCTGGAATACGATATCCTTCAGCAATGGTGGAGCGACGCGGGCACGTTTGAATCCCTCCAGGAGGCCGGCAAGAAGATGAAAGGAATTCTCCCATGAGCCGCCCTCCTATCCGTAAGAGAGCCTTCATTCCTTCTTGGAAGAGGGCTCTTCGTTTCAAGGGGTCCAAGCGCCGTCTTTCGTCCCGCAGGCACCAGGCTCCGCCCGGCAGAATGGTCAGGAATACCAAGCACCGTTACGGCAAGGTGCGTCCGAAACCGCCGTTATTCGTCCCTGCGCCCGATACGCTTCAACTCCCTCCGGAGGACTTGAAGGAAGCAGCCCGTCCGGTGCCCGAAATCGATATACAAGCCATGCGTGAGGAAGCCTACCGTGCCGGATACACAGAGGGAGTGGAGGAGACGGTCGCCTCCCATCTTCCGCCCTATACAGTGCTGCCCGAGATCGGCGCCGGGGAGGTTATCGCTGCCGGGCTGCAGGTATACAAGGAGCATTGGCTGCCTTTGCTGCGCCCCGAGGAAGTCTATGGACGAATGGAGCATGCCTTGGCCACCGGCCAGCCGTTATCGGTCGTCCGTCTGGGAGACGGTGAGCTGCTGGCCTTGGCTCATGATACCGTGCTCCCTGTGGAGGAAGTGCGGCAAAAGGGCCGCTTTCTCTCGAACGCCGGAATGACGCTGCCTGATCCGCAGGCCCGCGACATGCTGGCCGAATCGCTCCGCACAGCAGGAATCATCGGCATTCCGCATTCCCGCCTGCCGACGTTTCAGGGCCTGCTGTTTCCCGTGCTCCGGCATTACGGGATATCTTACCGCAGCCTGACATTAACGACGTCCACGATCAATTATGCGCTGCATGAGCATGGCCTGCTGCAGCAGCTGCTCCATGGAAGACGGCTGCTCCTGATCGGAGACCGCGCTCCCGAGCTTGCAGACGTACTCAGGGCTTCGGCTGCTCTGAATATTGCCGCCGTGATCAGCCCGGTACGCGGGTTTCGCGACATCCCGAGAGTCATGGCTGAGGCGGCCGGATGCGAGTTTGACCTGGCTGTGGTGGCAAGCGGCATTCCCGCTGTCGTGATCTGCGAGCGCATCGCCAGCCAGCTGGGCAAGGTCGCGCTGGACTTCGGGCATCTGGCCGACAAGCTGGCATCCGGCGAGACGCCATACGCGGGAAAATAGGAATGCACCACCGACAAGAACACCATTCGTGCAAACGGGGAGGGATCAAGATGAAGAGGCGGATCAGGATCGATGAAGAACGACAGCGGGCTTGGCTGTCCAGCTTGGCGGCGCCTCGTAGCAGCCGGTACAACAAAGGTTACGAGCGCGGGTATATGGAAGGACTGCAAAGGGGAAAAGACACGTTTCATATTCCGTTCCAGGGCACCAGCATCATCATTCCGACCTTTAATCAAGCCGAATTTCTGATCCAATGCATTGCAAGCATCGAAGCTCATACACCGGAGCCGCATGAAATTATCGTCGTCGACAATGCATCAACGGATGATACGGCCGCCCGCCTGCAGCGGCAGAATTGGCCCATCCGGTATGCCCGACTGGAAGTGAACCGCGGATTTGCCGGCGGCGTCAATTACGGCATGATGATGGCAAAGGGGGAAACCGTCGTCATTCTGAATAATGATACGCTCGTCACCCCGGGCTGGCTGAGCCATATGCTCCGCTGCCTGGACAGCGACCCCCGAATCGGCGCCGTGGGGCCCGTGACGAACTATATCGGCGGAGAGCAGCAGATTCCGGTTCCCTATGAAAACGTCGAGGAGATGTGGGCGTTCGCCGCCCGTTATAACGTCCCGAACGAAGGGTTATGGCGTGAAACCGACCGCCTGGTCGGCTTCTGCCTGCTGCTCCGCCGGGATGTTCTGCACCGCATCGGATATTTGGATGAAGGGTACCGGATCGGCAACTATGAGGACGATGACTGGATCATCCGGCTTCGGCTTACCGGACGGAAGCTGATCATTGCGGGGGACTCTTTTATTCACCATTTCGGAAGCGTGAGCATGAAGCAGCTGGGGCAGCAGTTTGAACCGGTTCACCAGCGTAATGAGACATACTACATCAATAAGTGGGATAACCCTTACGCCTGGGTGACGAGCATGAAGGAAGGCGCGCTTGCGAGGTTCCCCGGACTTCGAAGCGGGCATGATCTGTACCCGTCACACGTACTTGTCCGGGACCAGGCAGGACGACTGTATTTTTTGCTGAACGGACAGAAATATCCTGTCAGCGGCGGGACGGACCAGGATGCGGCTGAAGCCACACTGCTGTCCATGATGGATATCCGGCAAATCCCGGACGGCGTGCAGCCGCTGTCCAGCGACCAGATCCGGACGATGATGGATACCGCATCCCAGTCCCAGTCCGCGGGACCAGGCGAAGCGGCTGACGGTCTGCTGGTGGCAGGCTCCGGCGGACGCGTGTACCAGTGGTCCCGCGGAACGCTAAGGCCCTTTGCGTCCAGGCATGCCCTGAACCGCTGGCATATGGACCACAGAATACAATCGGCATGGCCAATGGATCAGGTGAGTTCCGTGCCGGAAGGGGATCTGATCATCGCACCTCCGCATCTTGACAACCCTGTGCTCTGATCATTACAAAAAAATGATAAGAAAAAAAACGGATCACGCCTCCATTCGCGTAACTGTCTTCAGGGCGGCGGCATAGGATATAGCAGGCAGATGCGGATCAGGCGGACCGCCTATTCGCAGACGGCGTGACCTAACACCAGGGAGGGACCGGAATGCAGAGCAAAATTGATGAAATGCTCACCCATATGTCACATTCCAAGCAACAGATGGCCAGGGTTCTGGATGCCGAGCGTCAAGTGGCGGTCCGGATGGCCCAGATTATTCATGATTTGCCCGATGAACATCCGGAGTTTGACGGTGTGAGCGGGTTGATTGAAAATTCCAGCCAGATCAACAAGAGCATCATTTCTTACCTTAGCAGCATTGCTGACCTGCAGGAAGCACTGGCGGAAACGTTGAATCACGTGGTGAAAGAGATGGGCAGCAATGAAGAGGAATAACTTCGGGAGAAACGTAAGGGAGTGCTGGGTATGAGCAGAGAACAGGCCTTTTTGCATATGCTGGACGCCGCCTCCAAAATCCAGTGGAACATCGCCATGATTCTGGAAGCCAAAGCAGTCGAAGCGGAGAAAATGCGGAACTGGACGCTGAATCATTTGAACTCGGACGCGTTTGCAAGCCATGAAAATCAACTGAGCGAGCCTCTGCAGATTCACGGTCAGATCGTGGAACTGCTGGAGGGGCTTACGAAGATGGAGAATGGATTGTGCAGCAACTTGAAAGCATTGCTTGTACAGGAAGAAGAAGAGTACGGCGGTGGCGGTGGCGGGGAAGGCATGTTCGGCGGCGGTGATTACGGTCTCGGAGACATGGGCAAATGAGTTTGCTCCTTCGTGAGCAGGAAACGAAGCTGGAGCTCATTCGATCCATCGCGCTCAGCCAAAAGGCGCTGGCCCGGATTCTCGGGAGCATCGCCGACATTTCTTCCGAGTCGGACCTCTCTGCCCGGGCACTTCTTGAAAATATCCGGCTTCTGACGCAGCATCAGGATGCATTGTGCCGGATGCTCACGGGCATCAGCCTGTGCCAGCCCCGTAGCGGGAATGCCGCGCCGCCCTGGTTAAACGCATCTCTATCCGCCCATTCCGCAGCCACCCGAGAATTACAGGAGGATTAACGGATGATAACGAAGAAAAAACGTCCTCGGAGGTCAAAATCCGGGAAGCGCCTGCTGCTTGCCCGTAAAGCACGGGCCACCAAGACCAAAAAACGGCGGAACAGCCTACTTCTGAAGAAAAGAAGACACCGGATCAAAAGCATCCGCAGAAAACGGAAACGGGTCGCGAAACCGGTGCTGCCGGTTCCTGTGGCTCAAGGCGTAGAGCCTCATACCAGTCCGGACTCGGCGTACAGCCAAGGATTTGATGAAGCTTATAATGAAGGGTTCAACGCGGGTTTTGCCAAAGGCTATGAAGATGGTCATTTGTTAGCCTATCAATCCAAGTAATAACGTGAGGGAATGGGACACAGTCAGGCCTTTCGCTCCATGGATACAGCCATGGGGCGAAAGGCTTTTTGCCGTTTTTTGGCAGGGCATCCGCCAATTTAGCCGTACGAAGGCTGTCGTCCATGATGCAATTGCCTCTTCCGCATATATTTATATTGTTCTTTCACAATTCATGACAGACAGGGTGAAGACTGTGGAAAATGTGGCTGAAACGGCGGCAAGCGCCAGTTACCTTCAGGGCTACGAGGACGGCTTGCGCCTTGGTGTCTGTCAGGCTGTCATGGAACGGATACCTGCTACCGAGCCTTATTACCGGGACATGAAAGTGTTTTATATTCCGCAGGGCTTTCATGCCATTGATCAGGGGATATCCGCCGCTCTGAGCAGCCTGGTCAGAGAATGTATCGTCGTAGAGGCTCCGAAGATGCTGGAGCTTGCTCAAAAGGAACGTCCCGATCTCATCCTCGTATTGAACGGACTGCATGTATTTCCCGAGAATCATTTGGAGGATATCCGGCGGGTTCGCGCGATGGGGATCAAGACGGCCGTCTGGTTTGTCGATGATCCCTATTTTAGTGAGGATACCGCAGCCGCGTGCACCGCGTACGACGTCGTGTTTACCCACGAACTGGGATGCGTGCCTTTTTACAGTGCTCTCGGGGTCAGAAGAGTCCACTATTTACCACTGGCCGTGAACGTTGACATGTTCAAGCCCTTGCGCTGCGGACCGGAGCATCTGTACGACATTTGCTTTATAGGCAATGCCTTTTGGAACCGTGTCGCCATCTTCGATGAACTGGCGCCGTTTCTGAGGGATAAAAACGTGCTGATTGCCGGGGGATTTTGGGAGCGCTTGTCCCAGCAAGACCTGCTCGGGCGCTCGGTAAGGCTTGGATTTATTCCGCCGGAGGAGACGGTCCGTTATTACAACGGATCGAAAGTGGTCATTAATATCCATCGTCCCGATGAATGGGGGCAGGACAACCGCAACAGTCACCGGATCAGCGGGAAATCGATCAACCCGAGGACCTATGAAATCAACGCTTGCGGTGCAATGCAGATTACAGACATCCGTGAAGATCTCACCAATTATTACAGACCGGGCTATGACATCGAAACCTTTACATCCCCTGAGGAGCTTAAAAACAAGATCAACTATTATCTGGAGCATGAAGAAGAGCGGAGAATCATGGCGGCCCGCGGGCTGTACACGACCCGGCAGGAGCATACGTTTATTTCCCGGATGAGAACGTTCCTGGAACAGTTCTGACACCGGACAATATCAAACGAGGGAGTGTCGATATGTCGAAGGTTAAATGGCCCGCAAGGGTTCCCGATCTGACTCTGAGCTACGATTCGGCCCAGGCGAGAGCCAGGGGACGTGAGGACGGCTACCGGAGCGGATATCATGAAGGTTATTTGCGGGGACGTGCGGATGTGATTGCCAGCCGGCCAGCGGATCCTGTGCCGTTCCGTCAAATCCGTGTGCTGTATATCGCATCCGGCAAAGGGTTCCCGTATTCTCCGCTGGATGAAGCCATCTCTTCCACGCTCCGGTCGATGGTCGCCGAAGTGATCATTATCGAGCCGGGGCAGCTTACCGTCGAAGCGGTACTGCAGGCCGCTCCCGATCTGGTGCTTGTTCTGGACGGTATGTTCGTGAATAACGAAATGATGGATACCGTCCGGCAGCTCGGAATCCGGAGCGCTGTCTGGCTTACAGACGATCCTTACTATACCGACATGACGATGGAGAATGTCAAGCATTATGACTACATTTTTACGCTGGAGTCAAACTGCATTCCTTATTACCAGCAGCTGGGCTGCACGCATGTCTATCATTTGCCGTTTGCCGCCCACACCGAATACTACCGTCCGTCCCGGAATATATCCCCGCTTCGCCGGGATGTCAGCTTTATCGGCTCGGCCTACTGGAACCGCATCGCCTTTTTTGACCCGATCATTGACCGGCTCATGCAGCATAAAACGGTGATCAACGGGATCTGGTGGGACCGTCTGCCTAAATATACGGCCTATCAGGACCGGATCGAGCTCAATAAATGGATGGGGCCCGCTGAAACTGCGGAGGCTTATAACGGTTCCAAGATCGTCATCAATCTGCACCGCTCCCATGAGGACGATACCGTGAACAACAACGCCGTCAAAATTCCCGCAGCTTCCCCCAATCCCCGCACCTTTGAAATCTCCGCCTGCGCCACACTCCAGATCAGCGACAGCCGGAGCGACCTGGCGAAATATTACACACCGGGCGTGGAGATCGAAACGTACAGCTCCCCGGAGGAATTGCTGGACAAAATCGAATATTACCTTGCGCATGAGGAAGAACGCAGACAGATCGCTTTGAATGCATTGGAGAGAACGTTCAGGGACCATACGTACAGCAAGCGCCTGAACGAGATGCTGTCGATCATTTACGCATAGGCCCTATACGTTTGAACGCATTTTTGGACGGATGGCGGGCACCATGTGTCGGTTCCGGCGTATATGCGCCTCTCATATCTTGTATTACCTGGGTGAAAGGAGGTGTGATTCGTACCCCTGTACGATTTTACAGTGGTCCTAAAGCATGGATATGACAAAACCTAAATTAATGCTGTTCTCACATGTCAGCAATACCAAAAGCATTACAGGAGCCGAGAAGCTGCTGCTCCTGTTCTGCCGGTACATGTCAGCCTATTTCAATTGCATCTTAGTGGCCCCGGGCGAAGGCAAGCTGACCGATCATGCCCGTAAACAGGGAATACAGGTCATGATTCAGACCTTCCCGTTGTTGTACGGCATGTATAACCCGGATTCCCGGCTGCCGCAGAATGCCGAGGAGCTGCGCAGCCATCCCGATTACACCTCCGTCGTCCGGCTCATCGGAGAGACTGCACCGGATTTGGTGCTGACGAACACCATCGTCAATGCGCTGCCGGCCATCGCCGCCAAATCACTCGGAATCCCCGTTGTCTGGAAAGTGACGGAGGTCATTCAGGAGAACGAGTTCACGACGGACGTGCTGAACATTGCTGACTTTTACAGTGATTGGATCATCTCGATTTCGGAATCTGCCGCCAGGGTGTTCCTGGGACGAATCAGCAGCCCGATCAGCCTGCTGCCTCCGTCTACGGACAGCGAACGGCTGCATTCCTTCAGCGAGATGGTCAGGCAGAGCGAGCGGAAAGGGCTGCGGCTGAAAGAGGAGCATAAGTGCATCGGCTACATTTCCGCTTTCATTCATCCGGAGAAAGGCTTAAAAGAGTTTATTCGTATGGCGATATCTCTATGCCCCAGACGACCCGAATGCCGTTTTGTGATCGTCGGCAGGGCTGCGGATCATCGCTATTACGAAGCCTGTTTGGCGGATGTCAGATTTTCCGGATATAAATCAAGGTTCCAGTTTATCCCTTTCGTCGAATCGGTACAGTCGGTTTACAGCGCGATGGACATTCTTGTCGTCCCCAGCATGGTGTCGGAGGGCTTCGGAATGACCGCGCTGGAAGGCATGCTGTGCGGGAAACCGGTGGTCGCTTTTGCATCCGGGGGGCTCGGCGAGCTGATGGTTAGTACAGGCAATGGGCACCTGGCCGTACCCGCCGGAGATGTGCAAGGGCTGGCCGACAAGGTTGCCGGACTGCTCGACGATCCGGCTGCCCTGGCGAACACCGGATTCCACAATGAAGCGACGGCAAGGGCGATGTACGGGATTGAGACCTATCAGCGGAGGCTGGATGAAATCATGAATCAGTGGCGTACATTGTATCCGCACTGGCTGATGCCCGGAAACCGCGCGCCGCTGATCTTAGCAGAGCCCGAGGTATCGGCCCAGCCTCCGATTGAGCCTCCGGACGAACCGGCGCCTGCCCCGCGCAAGGCGCGGCGGTCCAGGGGCAGAACATCCTTCCGTATCCGGATCATCCGTAAGAGAAGGGTGAAGAAAGCTGCGAAAAGGTCCCGGAAACGGAAGCCTGGAAAAGCAGTTCGCAAGCTGAAACTCATGAAGTCCGCCAAACGGCGGAGGAAGGCGAAGCGATAGAATAGGAGACGGAAGTTATGAGAATTATGACCATTTTGGGTACAAGACCTGAAATCATCCGTCTCAGTCTCATTCTTCCGAAGCTGGACCGGTATGCAGAGCGCCACGTGCTGGTGCATACCGGGCAGAATTTTGCAGAAAGGCTGAGCGGGATCTTTTTTAGCCAACTGGGATTGCGAAAGCCTGACTATGTGCTGCAGGACTCGGCGGCTTCCCTGGGAACGCAGCTGTCGGCGATGTTCTCGCAAATGGAAGATATCCTGGAGCGGGAGAAGCCCGACACCATTTTGCTTCTCGGGGACACCAACAGCGCCCTTTGCGCGATTCTGGCCGAAAGGCTCGGGTATCCCGTGGTGCACATGGAGGCAGGAAACCGCTGCTTTGACCTGAACGTTCCGGAGGAGAAAAACCGGCGTATCATTGATGCCATTTCTTCTATTAATATGCCGTATACGGAGCAGAGCAAGAAGCACTTGATTGCTGAAGGTTTTCCGAGCAACCGAATCGTTCTTACGGGAAACCCCATTTATGAAGTGATGAAGCATTACGAACCCCAGACCCGGAGCAGCAGCATTCTGGAAACGCTGGGTCTTGCGCCGAAGGAGTATTTTCTTGTCACCGCGCACCGTGCGGAGAATGTGGACCGGCCAGAGCATCTGGAGCAGATTATGCAGGGGTTGAACCTGATTGCTGAAAATCACGGCCGCCGTATCATCTGCAGCATTCATCCCCGGACCGCTTCGCGGATTGCCGAGCACTCCTTTTCCATGAACCCTCTGGTGGAATTTCATGAACCCTTTGGATTTTTCGACTTTGTCCAATTGGAGCGATCTGCTTGCTGTGCATTAACGGACAGCGGAACCGTGCAGGAGGAGTGCTGCATTATGCAGGTACCGACTGTCACGATGAGGCAAACGACGGAGCGGCCGGAAACGGTGGATTGCGGAAGCAATATTGTATCCGGCGTGGATGCGAAGCGGATTGCCGACTCAGCGGCCCTGATGCTGGAGCTGAACACGAAGTGGGCGTGTCCGCAGGGATACTTGGCGGAAGATGTATCGGATAAGGTTGTCAAATTTCTGCTTGGAGGGAAAGTGCATGTTTGAAAATCAGCGTATTTTGGTGACCGGCGGTACCGGTTCATGGGGGTATGAGTTAATTGCCCAGCTGCTGCCGCTGGGTCCGAAGGAAGTGGTGGTATACTCCCGGAACGAGTCTTCCCAAGTGGCGATGAGCCGGGAGTTCGAGAACGACCGGCTGCATTTCCGGATCGGGGACATCCGGGATAAGGAAGCATTGACCGCCGCATGCCAAAACATCGATTACGTGTTTCATCTGGCGGCCCTTAAGCATGTACCCGTATGTGAAGACCAGCCGTATGAGGCGCTGAAGACGAATGTCATCGGCACCCAGAATGTCATTGAAGCGGCGATCGAAAACAAGGTAAAAAAGGTCATTTATATTTCCACCGACAAGGCGGCCAATCCTTCGAACTTTTACGGAATGACCAAAGCGATCGGCGAGAAGCTGATCGTTTATGCCAATCTCCTGCACACGGATACCCGCTTCGTAACGGTCCGCGGCGGCAACGTGCTCGGAACCAACGGCAGTGTGGTGCACGTGTTCAAGGACCAGATCCGGAACAAAGGCCAGGTTTCCATCACCGATATGGCCATGACGCGCTTCTTCCTGACGCTGCGCGACGCGATTACCCTGCTGTTCAAAGCATCCGAGGAAAGCATTGGCGGGGAAATCTTTGTTATGACGATGCCTGCCTGCAGCATCGTTGATTTGGCGGAAGTGCTCATTGAAGCATCGGGCAGGGAAGATGTCAAAATCGTTGAGACAGGCATCCGTCCCGGGGAGAAAATTCACGAAATCCTGATGAGCGATTATGAGAGCCTGACGACGGTCGTCTATGACGAGGAATACCTGGTGATTCTTCCAACTCTGAATATGCCGGAGCTGAAGGAGAGATATAAGCACTGCCGGCCTGTTTCATTCAGCAGCTTCAGCTCGAATTACCATCTGATGAGCAAAGAGGAGATCCGTGAAATCCTTCAGCGCGGAGGGTTCCTGTAATGAAACTTTTAATACTGGGAGCTAACGGAATGGCCGGGCACATGCTCGTAAAATATTTCAAACAGCAGGCCGCGCATCAGGTGTTTTATACGACAAGGGACCCCCGGGATCCGGGGGGACTGGTTCTGGATGCGGCGGATATCAGCTCGGTGGAGAAGCTGGTCGAACTCGTCAGACCCGATGTCATCATTAACGCGATCGGCGTTCTGAACCAATTTGCCGATGCGGATAAAATCAATGCCTACCACATCAACGGCTTTCTTCCGCACCGTCTGCGCCGGTCCGCGGATACCATCGGTGCCAGGCTGATCCACATCAGCACCGACTGCGTATTTGAAGGAACGCGCGGCGGGTACCGGGAAAGCGACGAAACGGACGGAACGAGCGTCTACGCCATGTCCAAGGCGCTCGGTGAGGTCCGTGCACCGGGCCATCTGACGATCCGCACGTCCATTATCGGTCCGGAAATTCGTCCCCACGGGATCGGGTTGATGCACTGGTTCATGAGCCAGAGCGGAATCGTATCCGGATACCGCAGGGTTATGTGGAATGGCGTGACTACGCTGGAGCTGGCCAAAGCGATCGATTCGCTTTTGGCCTCTTCCGTATCCGGGCTTATTCATCTGGCCCATCCGGTGCCCATCAGCAAGCACGATTTGCTGCTTCTGTTCAAGCAAATCTGGAATCTTCAGCACATCGACGTCGTTGGATCGGACGTCCCGGTTCAGGACCGGACGCTGGTCTCCACCCGTGATGATTGGAGTTATCAGGTTCCTCATTACAGTGACATGCTGAAGGAGTTGGAGCTATGGATGCGCTCAGCCACGCCCGAAAGCGCGTCATCCTGATCACCGGAGCCTCGGGGTTTACCGGCAGCCATGCCTGCCGGTATTTCGCCGGGCTGGGGATGCAGGTGGCTGCCATCGTACGACAGGTCAAACCTGCCGATAACGTCGAAGGGGTCAAATACTATCACAGTGACCTTCGGGACAGAGAACGGTTGGAAGAACTCGTGCATACCGTTTCTCCGGACTACGTTCTTCATTTGGGCGGTAAAAATTCAGTCCCCGAATCCTGGGAAGACCCGGTGACATTCATGGAGACCAACGTTCTTTTTACCCTTTACCTGCTGAATGCTCTTCGGCCTTTTCCTTCCTGCCGGATTTTGGTAGCCGGTTCGATGACGGTTTTTCCACTGACGGCTCCGTTTCGTCCGCCTCATCCTTACGGACTTAGTAAAAGTCTGCAGCAGGCGGCGGCCGTATCCTGGAGCGTTCTTTACAAACAGTCAGTCATTGTGGCTGAACCTTCCAATTTGATCGGTCCTGGGCCGTCCACCGGCTTTTGCGCTCTGCTCGGCCGTTATATCGCGGACTGGGAGCAGGGGAAGGCGGCCCCGGCTTTTCGGGTCTCTTCCCGTTCGGTACGCAGAGACTTTCTGGACGTAAGAGATGCGGTCAAAGCTTACGGCTATCTGCTAGAGCATGGTGACCCCGGGGGGATGTATCCCATCCGCTCAGGGCGGTATGTCAGCCTGGGCGAGATCGCCGACCTGTTCTTCGAGATTGCCGGCGGCAAACCGCCAGTAGAGTGGGGGGACAGCAACGACTGGGTGAAGGCCGAAGCACAGGAGGCAGCCGAGCCGAAGCTTGCCGGCTGGAAGCCTTCCATATCGCTGCGGACGTCCCTGCAGGACGTTCTTCAATATTACCGGGGGCTGAAAGGAGGTACGCCATGAGACCTTTAGTGACAATCGTCATGCCCTTTTACAATGATCCTTACGTCGGTCAGGCCGTACAGAGTGCCCTCTCGCAATCTTACAGTCCGATCGAAATCATTGTCGTCGACGACGGTTCATGGCAGTATGTTGATCGTCTCGCACCTTTCATGCCCTATATCCACTACCTGGGCAAAGCGAACGGCGGGACGGCCAGTGCCCTGAATCACGGCATTCGGAGCGCATCCGGGGAGTATATCGCCTGGCTGAGCTCGGACGACATCTTTTATCCCGATAAAATCAACAACCAGGTGCTGTTCATGCAGGAGCACAACGCATGGATTTCCCATACGAACTTTAACTATATCGATCAATACAGCCAGGTCACTCATTACCGGGCCGGCGTTTCCTTCGAGCGGATGGTCGACTTCTATCGATGCTTTCTAAATGCCAATCCGGTGAATGGATGCACGGTAATGATGAGGAAACAGCTGTTTGCCCACATCGGACTGTTCGACGAAAGCCTGCCTTACACGCATGATCTGGAATTTTGGGCGAGGGCGATCCAGGCCGGTTTTCCGATGCATTATTTAAATGAGCCGCTGGTCGCCTACCGGCGCCATGAAGGAATGGGCACCATCCGTCACCGTGAGGCGATCCTGCACGAATATGCCAGAACCCAGGCCAGCGTAAGAACGGCGATCGCTCCGATCGTGGCGGCTATGGAGTAAACCTTATGCAGGGGTGGCTGCATCCCTCTTTCGGATAAGGGCCACCCGGCTTATTCAACCCCGAAATGACGGTTTCGGGGCTATTTTTATGACCTCAAACACATACCCGTTTTTCCGTGTGCTTTTTCCTCGAATTTACCTGGCAAGGGCGGGCCAAAAGTCGGGTCCGAGCCGTGTTATTTTCAATATAGTATATTGTCTGAACGTTTCTGTCTCTATCAGTCCGGCCACGGCCGATTTCATGAAAGGAGCGATATATGAAAATTTTGCTTGCTACCTTCTGGGCGATCCCCCACGTCGGCGGCGTCTGGAAGTATATGACCCAGATTCAGCAGCGTCTCGAGGCGATGGGACATCAGGTGGATTTGATGGGTACCAGCATGGACGATGCGGGTTTCTGCATCTATAACCGGAACCGGGCCATTTCGAAAGATAAGCTTCGCCCCTTTCTGAACATCAAGCTGGCGGCAGATTATGCCCCGGAACTCCACAGTCATCCGTTGATCCGCTTTTATGAAGAGAACCGTTACATGATGGAGCTGTCAGCCGCGTATATGGGTTTGAAAGAGTACGATATCATTCATACCCAGGATATATTTTCGAGTCGGGCCCTTAGCCGGGTCAAGCCGGCTCACGTGCCTTTGATTACCCAAGTGCACGGCTCCGTATCCGGGGAGCTGCACAATCATTTCCGCCTGCATCCGCATCTGGGCATCGAGGAAAATTCACCAGCTTGGCGGTACTGTAAATCGATCGAATATTACGGTGCGACGGCCGGAGACGTGACCATCACGTCAACGCAGTGGCAGAAGAATGAGCTGGTGTACGACTTTGGGATTCCGGAACACCGGATAACCGTTTTCCAATACGGTCTCGATACAACGGATTTTTGGCACAGGGCGCAGGCGGGAACGACTCTGCAGCGGCCGCCGGGCAAAAAGGTAATCATCTTCCCGGCACGATTGTCCTTCGTCAAAGGCGTCGATGTGCTCATTTCGGCCTTGGGCATGCTGAAATACATGCGCAATGACTGGGAATGCTGGATTGTCGGCGACGGGGACAAAAGAGAAGAGCTGGAACGGCAGGTTAACGGACTTGGCTTGCAGGGTCTGGTGCACTTTCTCGGCGTTCGCCACGATATTCCGGCCCTTCTGCTGCAGTCGGACATTTTTGTGCACTCCTGCATTCAGGATAACCAACCGTTTTCGGTGATGGAGGCGCAGCACGCCGGACTTCCGGCATGCGTATCGAATGCGGGCGGGCTGCCTGAGATGGTGGAACACGGATTCACCGGACTGGTCTCTCCGGTCAGGGATCCCGTGACGTTGGCTCAGCATCTGGAATTGCTTCTTCGCAACGATCAGCTTCGGCTGCAGCTCGGCAGGAACGCCGCTGCTTGGGCCGCGGAGCATTGGTCCATGGAGCTGATGCTCGACCGGCTGATGAACCTGTACACTTATGTCATGAATCATTGATGCGTTAGTGGCGAAAGGAGAGGAAAAGCTTGTCCGGAGAACCGTATCAGGTCATCGGCGATTTGTACAACCGGATTTTCACGGTTCAGGCGACGCATATCGATGTGAAGGTGGACTATGCCGTCTGGAACCAAATTTTTGCCAATCTGCCCAAGGACTATAAACTGCCCGATACTGCAGTGCTGCTTCTGGATAAACCATTTTGAATGCATAGTGTACTTGAATGTATCTTGGTCCCGTGCAGATATATAAAGAACCCCCCTCTGATGAAAATGGATGCTCTGGCGCTTCCATTTGTTCAGGGGAGGGGTTTTCTTATTGGGAACTTGGGTGCGTGCAGCTCCTCAAGTTCTCTGCTTCAGGATTCGTCGAGATGGATCTTGCTGAGCAGATCGGCCCACAGCGGATCGTTCCCGCTCCAGTAACCCGCTTCCGGCATGAGCAGCGAGCATACCCGATCGACCGGGCATTCGGTTTCTACCATTCCTTGGACCGTGTCGGTATGATTGACCAGCAGTATGTTGAATTCATGTGCAACCAATCCCGATAAAATATTTTTCAATTCCTCCGCCTGCTCCAAGGTCCCTTCGGTCCGGATAAACAGCGTTTTACGGCTGGTGGCGCACTTGTTCAGGAATCGTTCAACCCGCCGGTCATATTTGGCTTTGACGGACGGATAGGCCGCCAGATTGTCGGGGGTGTTGGCATGCGTGAAGAAATCGTGGTTGGACCCAATATTATATTCCGTCTCCAGGACGAGGTAAAGGGCGTCGCTCAGCTTCTTATCGACGACCAGGTGATCCCTGTCCATAAACCCGGCGAACCGTTTGGCAAGCAGTCGGTTTACATTGGATAAGTTGTGGGAGGACATCCAATCCAGCGGCCCGGCATATGGGCGAAGGTTGTGCTTTTCCAGCTGGATCGAGACCAGACACAGATTGCCAAGACTGAATATGGCATCGTAAGTTCCTTGAATCTCGGATAACTTCATGCGGGACACTCCTTTCTATGTTTTCTTCAAAAATATGAATACGACTACATATTATTAGATGCAATTCGAGTCAGCTTGCTTGGATGTCCGTGTAATGCGGACGACAAATAAGTTGGCTGCCCCTTCCATCCGCCCGTACCTTTGTCCTCTAAAAGCCATAGTCTGGTACAAAGATAATTACTCTGGAGGAATGGTCATGTCCGTACTGCGTTTGGGGTCGACCGAATTTGGGCCGATCGACTGCAGGTATATTCAAGCCGTTGACCTGGAAATTGCGAATCGTGGATTCGAACCTTTTGATATGCTCGTTCACGGATATGGGAACGGTGGTTTATTTTATGTAAGTCTGATTCATGCCGAGCCGGGCCAGATCGTCCCGGTATGCGACATCATGACGAACTATACCCCTTTTGAGATTGTGCTGGTGACCAATATCAACACGGCGGATAATACCGCGGCCGTATTCAGGATGAAGGATCGCGGTAATCTGATCGCAGTATACACACAAGAGGATGCTGACCGATACAACTGAAAGAGGGGGAGGCCGGGAGGAACGATCATGAAGGTATTATTTGTGTTTTATGTGCCGAGCGGAGGCATGGACACGATCAACCGCCTGCGCTGTCAGGAATTGCGAAAATACGGAATTGAAGCTTCCTGTTTGTATTTTGCATGGGGAGCAGGGATGCAGAACCAAGCGGACTTTCCGATCTATATTACGAATCAGGATGCGGAGATCAAACAGATTTTGGATGCGGGTCAATATGATGTCATCGTCGTCACTACGGACCATAAAAGCTTTCCAAGATTTCGGCAGCTCGGGTATACCGGCAAATTCGTACTGGAAATTCAGGGATATGGGCCAAGAGAGGTCGCCCGTCGGCAGCTCACCGAGGCTGTGCCATACGTGAATGCCTATGCTTCCGCGCTGCTTAATCCCTGCACGCCGCATATTACAGCCCTGTTTCAGGAGCTGTTTCCGAATATTCCGAAGTTCAATATACCGAACTGTTTTAACACCGAAGCGTTTACCTATCGTCCCATGAACAAGTTGACGCACCCCGTTATTGCCTGGCTCGGGCGAATGGAGGACAACAAAAACTGGCGGGAATTTTTAAATATCGGCCACCAGATGTCCTACTATGTCCCCAACCTGGTGATGTGGATGTTCGAGGATGCAAACCTGTCCATCCCTTCCGAAAGGGAGCAGTTTGACAAAATGGTGGCCGACCTCCAGCTTCACAACCGTTTGCTGCTGTTCTCCAACGTTCCCAATGTGGAAATGCAGTACTATTTTTCAGCCGTAGGGGACTCGGGGGGATTCATGTGCAATACCTCGAAAGTGGAAGGCGGTCCGCTGTCCGTTCTGGAAGCGATGAGCTGCAAATGCCCGGTGCTCGCTACCCATTCCGATGGAGTCGCCCTTACGATCAGGCACAATATAACCGGTAAAAATTACACGCTTGGCCAAGTCTCGCAAGCGGTCGCCGAAGGCCTGAATCTCATATACGACCATGAGCTCCGGGAGAAGATACGCGAAAACGCCCTCCAAATGCTCAAGAATGAATTCAACCCCCATACCTACTGCGTGAGCTTTATCGACATGCTGAATCATATTTAAGGGAAAAGAGGAG
The DNA here is from genome assembly GCF_003386155.1 of Paenibacillus sp. VMFN-D1. Classification (NCBI taxonomy): domain Bacteria; kingdom Bacillati; phylum Bacillota; class Bacilli; order Caryophanales; family Paenibacillaceae; genus Paenibacillus; species Paenibacillus sp. VMFN-D1. The sequence continues at coordinate 304,321 of NZ_QRDU01000006.1, forward strand.
TGAGGAGTGAAGTATGAAATTTAAGGCCAAATCAGGAGCTGCATCCGGAAGCTATGAGCCTTTTGTCATCGGTGAACAGGAAATCGTGCTGACGGGGTTGACGCTTCAGAAGGTTTCACCTGGAGACAAAATCGTTTTTAGCATCGATGTCAATTGGATAAAGCCGATACATTGGGATATGGGAGAAATGGAAATAAGCCTTCGGCTCGGTCAGCCGGACGGTCAGGTCATTTATTGGACTCTTGAAACCTGTTATGCAAAAAGCCGTACCCGTGAAACCTTCACATGGACCGCAGAAAAGGGAGAAACCGGATTTTATTTAACGGTCAGATCCGTTGACAGCAGGGCGATTCTGTCAGGCGATTATTGGCTGGAAGCAACGGTATACGCCCCGTCTTAGGATCCGTCTTGAAGGAGCCGGACGGTTTATTGAGCGACAGTCGGAATAAGTACTGCAGCAAAACCCCACTTTGTGGGGTTTTGCTGGTTTGAACGATTTCTGCCCTTATCAACCGGACGAAAAGCTGCGGTACGTTTCTTGAAGGCCCTGCTCAAAGCTGAAAACCGGCGCCCATCCCATCGCGTGGCTGATTTTTTCGTTGGAAAGACAGCTGTGGCGAATATCGCCTGCTTTCTCCGGCCGGTATTCGATGGTGATTTCATTCGGATGAAGGGTGCGGAGGTGGCCGGCCAGCTGGTTGACGGTGCTTGCAGTCCCCGTGCTGACATGATAGGTACCGTTCTCCTTGGACTCCATGGCGGCGATGATCGCATCGGCTACATCTAGGACATAAATGAAATCGCGGGTCTGGTTCCCGTCACCGTTAATGCCCAGCGGGCGTCCTGTGAACAACCGGTCCATAAAAATGGCGACGACCCCGCCTTCGCCCTTGGCCGTTTGACCCGGCCCATACACATTGGCAAAACGGAGAATGCCATAGGGTAAGCCAAATAATTGCGAATATAATCGAATGTACATTTCTGCGGTCAGCTTCGACAGGCCATAAAAAGAGATCGGCATGACCGGATCGTCTTCCGTCAGGATGTCCTTCTGCAAATTGCCGTATACGCCGGAGGTTGATGCAAAAATGACCTTTTCAACCGATCCTTTGCGGCAGGCATTCAACATATTGAGCGTTCCTCCGATATTGACGTCCATATCGTCAAACGGCTCGCGTATCGACTGCTGCACATCGGCCTGGGCAGCCAAATGGATAACGGCGGAAGGACTCAGCAAGCCGATCAGATCATGGGCACCTGGACTGCGGATATCGTGAATATGGAGGACGGCGCCGGAGGGAACACGCTCCGCTTTCCCGGTCGACAAATTATCAATAACATGCACCTTATGGCCGAGACCGATCAGTTTGCGGACGAGATGCGAACCGATAAAACCGGCGCCTCCAGTCACGACTACTGTGCTCATGCGCATATCTACCTCCCTTAAAATGTGTGAGTGTCATGCATGCTCTATCGTATGAGGATCGAAAGGCATCGGCATTAGGCACCCGTCCATTTGCGGAGCTTTTGATATGGGAGAGGCCGTGAACGGGTAACATAAACTTAGGAAGGTCATTTATTCGGATTAAATGAGGGACGCATGATGAACCGGGAGGGATAAGCCATGAAACGCAGCGGCAGATGGAGTCTGGGAATCGCAGCGGGTTTGCTGATGGTTTGCGCCGCGCTGCTGGCATGGAGGCTGGGAGAAAGCAATCATCCTACGCAGCAGGCAGGGCAATTTCCGCAGCAGGACGCTGCATCGGAGAGCGGGTCTGTTGCTGGAAATAACGGCCTTTTTACCTGGGAGGACGGGGAAGTCATTTCGTTGGAATGGGAAGGGCGGACCAAGTCCTGGATTCTCCAAAGAGGTTCTGCTGAAGAGGGTTTTCCATCTGACCGGTGGCTGCTAAACGGCTCGGAAATCACAGCAGCGGAGGCGAAGGATAGACTCACCGGGCTGCGCGGACTTCGGCAAGAGCAAGGAGAGGTCCGCAACGCGTCCGATCTGCACAATGAAGTCATTGTAGGAACGATTTCCGTCACACTGGAATCAGGGGAAACGAAGGTGATGCAAGTCGCCTCCGAGCCGGATGAGCCCAATGTTCTGTGGATACTAAATCAGCAAGACCCAGCGGCTTATGCCGTTCGCAGGTCCGCCTATCTGGAACTTGAGCAGCTGCAGTAGCACCGGCTCCCGCCATGCCAAAACCTTTCAGCATACCGGATCATGCGGGTGGTCATCCTAAATGGTGTTATTAATACACCTATTAGAGATGGAGGATGAACTCATGCTACGATCCAAAGCGATTAGTCTTTCGGTATCAGCAGCCCTGCTCGTGAGCATGGCCGGTGTTGCCGGCTGTACGACGAAGGAGCCTGCAAATACGAACATCCGCACCAAAAACGTCATTGACGGCAACGGCAGAACGGGCCGTATCGGCGTGAATTCCCTGCGGGAAAACGGCTTGATCAGTCCGAAAGGCTACACATACAATACAAACAGCACGAATAACGGCAACGCAGCGACCACCCATAACTTGACGAACGCCCAATTGTCGCAAAAGCTGTCCGATAAAGTGGCAGCCATGAAGGAAGTTAAATCCGCCAACGTTCTCGTGGCCGGTGATACGGCCTACGTTGCCGTGTCCCTTCGGGATACCGCAAGCAACACGGGCGGAAACATGGGAGCAAAAAGCTACGGCGGTACCCACAACATGATGAACGGAAGCAGCTTTAACAATGCCGGAACAGGCAATGGAAGCAGCTTCAACAACCGGTCCAAATCGGGAACGGTGCGTAACGGCGTACGCGGAACCGCTCCAAATCCCGCCGCAGCGCATCATAACATCCGCAACTATTCGTCTAAAGGGGCCAGCATTACGGGGAACAACGGCTATAATATGACGACGTACGGTACGGCAGGCACGACGGATAACGGGGTCGGCACCAACAACGGTATGGGTACCGGCAATGCCGTGGGTTCCACCGGTAACCGTACCGGCCTGATGGGTGCCGGGGGTTACAGCGATTACCGCAATGACACGATCACGTCCGATATCAAAAACCGTATCGCCAATACGATCAAGAGCACGGATAACACAATCAAGAACGTCTATGTATCTGCAAATCCGGGCTTTGTCCAAGGGTTGGCTAACTTATCGGCACAAACACAAGGAGGACATCCGATCAAAGGACTCATGTCCGACCTGTCGACGATGGTGGAGCGCATCTTCCCAATGAATGCCGGGAATGGCAACCGCACTACCAATTACAATGCCCCGGTTCACCATTTTGATACGACCAATCGGTAAAATTGCCGATAAAAAGGGGCTGCCATAAGCTTGTTATGGACAGCCCCTTATACATAATCCGTTCTTTAAAATACCTTACGTCCTTTAACCCAAACGCCTTGAATATCCAGCTGGTTATCCAGCAGCAGAACGTCTGCCTGCTTACCGATTTCGATCGTGCCGGTGCGGTCTTCAATTCTCAACCGTTTGGCCGGGTTGAAGCTGGCGGCGAGGGAAGCCTCTTCGATCGACAGGCCCACGTTGTTGATAAGGTAGCGGAAGCCTTTAATCATCGTCAAGGTACTTCCCGCAAGACTGTCCCGCTGACCCTTCAAGGTAGCGATTCCGTCATGCACCTCAACCGGAAGGTCGCCGATCATGTATTCCCCGTCCCCGAGTCCGGCTGCGGACATGGCGTCCGTAATTAGGAGCAGATTGTTATCCTGCTTCAACCGGGCCAGGATGGAGATGCAGGCCGGGTGCACATGGATGCCGTCGGCGATGATTTCCGCATGGATGCGCGGATCGCTCAGCACCGCCCCTGCGGTTCCGGGCTTGCGGTGGTGCAGCGGCGTCATCGCGTTAAAGGTATGCACGCCTTGGCGCAGACCGGCTTCCACGGCCGCCTCCACCTCGTCGTACGTCGCATCCGTATGGCCCAGCGCGGCGTTGATCCCGTGCTCGGTCATCCAGGCGATCGCATTCAGCGCGCCTTCGCGCTCCGGCGCCAGCGTCACTTGGCGAACGAGACCCGGATACGCATCTTCCCATTCTTCCAGCCATTCTACATTTGGCAGGACGATATGCTCCGGATTTTGCGCTCCCGGCCATTTCGGGCTGATAAAAGGCCCTTCCAAATGAACGCCCTCCACGGTTGCGTAAGGCATGTCATGCTGTGTATACTCGTGAACTTCCTTGAGGACGCGGTCGATCGCGGCCTTTGGCGCGGTCATGGTCGTCGGAAGAATCGAGGTGGTTCCCTGTGAGCAGTGGAAGGCGGTAATGGTATCCAGCACTTCCTTGTTTGAATCCATAAAATCCTGGCCGTTGCCTCCATGCACATGGACATCAATAAAGCCGGGAACGATGTATCCGTCCGATTTGTATTGGCTTGCAGCAGAGTCCGTCCAGCGCTGCGGCAGATCGCGGGAAAGCCCCGCATAGACGATCTTGCCGTCCTGGATGGCGACGGCTCCTTCTTCCAATACCCCTGCCGGCGTTACGACCTTGCCGTACAACAGCTGTACATTTTCTTCACTCATCCTAACAACCTCCCTGCACCTTGATCCAGCAGCACCACGACGTTCGGATGGCATTGCAGCAGCGATGCCGGGCACTGCGTCGTAATCGGTCCTTTCAGCGCGCGCTTCACGATCTCAGCCTTGTCTTCGCCGCGAACGAGCAGCAGAATCTGCTTTGCCTTTAGAATGCTGCCGACCCCCATGGTAATCGCGTGCTTGGGCACATCGTCCAGCGATGGGAAGAAGCGTGCGTTCGCCGTGCGGGTTTTTTCCTGAAGCTCAGCCACGTGCGTTCCGCCGTCCAGGCTGTCATCGGGTTCGTTGAATCCGATATGCCCATTGTGGCCGATGCCGAGAATTTGCAGGTCCACCGGGCCGTTCTGCTCCAGCATGGCGTCGTACTTGACGCATTCTTCCTCCAGATCGGCGGCGTTGCCGTTTGGAACATGCGTATTTTCAAGCTGAATATCGATATGGTTGAACAGCTTCTCGTTCATAAAGGTACGGTAGCTCTCCGAATGGCCCTCAGGCAGGCCGACGTACTCGTCCAGATTGTAGCTGGATGCTTTCGCAAAGCTGACCAGGCCTTGCTGGTACATTTCGATAAGCCGTCCATAAATTCCTACCGGGGTGCTGCCTGTGGCCAGGCCGAGTACCGCTCTCGGTTTGGTATGAAGCAGGCTGGCGATCAGGCTGGCCCCGGTGGCGTTAAAATCAGCTTCGTTTTTAAACGTATAAATGTTCATGCTTGAAAATGACCTCCTCTGGATTTTCGGTAATTCTGTACGTTATGGTAGGACTGCTCCAGCTTGGGAACATACTGTCCGAACTGCTCGCTGTTCATCCCCATAAACAGGATGTCGACGAGATGGAGCTGGGCGATGCGCGAAGCCATGTCTCCCCGGCGCATTCCTTTTTCCAGGGAAGAGGCAAACAAAGGAATATCGGCCATGGCAGCCAGCGTATTGCTGCTGTACGACGTCAGCGAAATGGTCGCTGCCCCGCTGTCTTTGGCGCAGGCGAGCGCATCGATCGTTTCGAGCGTTTCCCCAGAATAGGAGATGGCGACCGCCACATCCCGGCCCGACAGCGTCGAGGCGGAAGTAATCTGCATATGTGAATCAGCGAAGGCGGTACAGTTCTTACCGATCCGGATCAGCTTCTGGTAGAAATCCTGGGCGACGATGGACGAGGTGGCTACCCCGTACAAGTCGATCCGATCGGCGGCGCAGAGCAGGCGGATCGCCTGGGCCAGACGGTCCATGTCGAGCAGGGACGTCGTGTCGCGGATGGAGGCCAGGTGATTCGCTTCCATGGCCTCTACGATTTGGGATAACGGATTGTTGGCCACGATATCCTGATAGGAAGACATGCCGCTCCGCTCCTGCATTTCCGTATGGGCGATTTCGGCGGACAGCTTCACTTTTAGATCCGGGTAGCCCTTGAGATGGAACGCTTTGCAAAACCGTGTCACGGTGGCGGGACTGGTCCCGCACTGCTCGGCCAGCTCCTTGATCCCCATGTGAACGACTTCGGAAGGGGAGGAGAGGATAAAATCGGCGATCCGGCGCTCCTGCTGGGACAGCCGTTCCTGTTCCTGCGCCAAGGCGTGTAATATAGGTGCCAATCGCAAGCCTCCTTGGATAAAACTGTTGATGCTGATAATGAAAATAATTTTAATGATTGATTCTGATTTTGAGAAAATAATTTTTGTTTCATCCCCATCATAGGCCATTTGTCTTACGTTTACAAGGGGTGGGAATGTTAAATTTCTGTAAAAGCGAAAGCGCAAAAAACCGGACTCCTTAGAGTCCGGTTTATATTAGAGATTTATGCGCGTGCCTTAGATCCCTGCGTATTCCGCAGTTCCACGCGAATCAGCTGCCATAGCACGAAAGCAAGCACGACCATCTGTGGAATGAACGTTTCCCAGGTCGGATACATGCCAAGCCAGGATACGGACGGCAGCCCGGTTTCCGAATGGGCGGGAATGCGACCCGAGACCTGGAGCGAATGGATGCTGTCGCCGAGGAAACGGAAAACCAGGTAGTAGATCAGCACCGTCGCCGCCAGGAAAAAGCCGCGCAGAGGCAGGCGGGCACTGAGCACGATAATCGCATAAGCGAGCACAGCCAGAACGGCAAAGGCGCCGGCGATTCCAAGGATCAGCTGCCCCATGTCAATGGAGGAGGCCATCCCGGCATAGAAAATGGTCGTTTCCGCGCCTTCACGCAGGACGGCTAGACCGGCCAGCACGAAAAGAGACCACAGGCTTCCTCGGGCCAGCGCCTGATCCATCTGGCTGCCCACGTATTTGTTCCAGGCGGCCGTGTTTGACTTGCTGTGCAGCCATTGCCCGACGGTCAGCATCATCACCACGGCCACCAGACCGGTGATGCCTTCGATCAGCTCGCGGGCGCTGCCTGAAGCCGCTTTGGAGATGGAGAAGGTGAGCACGACTGCGAGCAGGAGGCTGAGGACGAGACCTGACCCGGCTCCGCCCCATATCCATTTCTGACCGCGCGTATTTCCGCTTCGCTTCAGATAAGACAGCAGGGCGGACAGCACGAGAATGGCCTCCAGGCCTTCACGGAGCAGAATCAGTGCGGCATCCCACGCGGTATATTTGTGATCGACTGCAAGCGGGGTGAGGGAGGACTTCATCGCGTCCATGACCTTTACGGCTTCATCCAGTTTGGGTGGACTGGAGAGCAGGTAGCCGGAAACGGCTGACATTTTATTTTCAATATCCGTATAAAGGTCAGGCGCAGATACCCGCACCTCGCCCTCGACCGCCGGCCAGATGGAAATGAACTTCGTCATCTGGTTCGCCGCTTCGCTGCTGCGGCCGGCCTGAGCATCCTGTTGTGCGGTTTCGAGGATGCCCAGCACGTCGGATAGCCGGTAATTTCCGTCACTACCGGCATCGGCGGCAGCGATTTTTCCTTCGGTATAACCGGTCATCAGCGTAGTCAGCTTCTGCATTTCCTGCACGGCCTGCTCTTCGCGTACCGGCTCAGCCTGGAGGGCGATCCGCACGAGGCTGATCCCGGTTTCAAGCTGTCCGTAGACCGTGAAGTTATCGCTGCGGATCGGCGTTTCTGCCGTCGGCCAGGCATCTACGATCGACTGATAGCTTCGTTTGGCCGCGCCCCAGTCCCCCGCCTGCATGGCCTTCAAGCTGTCCTTCGCCAGAGGCAGCAGCTTCTTGGCCGATTCCACGCCGCTTATGGCGGTGCCAGTAGATCCGCTCGGGCTCTCGGCTGCGGTGACGTATGTGTTGACCGCCTTGGCCAATGCAGACAGCGCGGTTTTTGCCTCCGGTCCGCCGCTTGCAAGCTTGTTCTGCGCGTCTTGAAGCGCAGCGTCGACGGCCGCGATCAAGCCGGCATGATCTGTGTCCCCGGCTTTGACCGGCTCCCAGAGCTGTTTGAATTGGTTCAGATCCTCGCTCGCTTTGGACCATTCCTGCTGGCCCGCTTCAACCAGGGCGCTGCCTACAGAAGGCAGAAGGGAGTCCAGGGCGGAATTTCCTTCCGCTTCGGCGCGCGGGGCCAAGATGCTCAGGAGGAGCATCGCAATGGTCAGCAGGGCGCCGATCAGCGGGCGGTTCCATCGTCCGGTACGAGGGGTAAGGTTGCTTCGCAGCATGGTGAAGTCTCCTTTATGTCAATTCTGCTAGAGTTTGATATCTACGGGCTAGAGCAGCGTCTCTCCGATATAGCCTCCCGAAGAGGCGCCGGGGAAACAGGCGAACACCGCGCTCCCGACATGCTGAATATATTCGTTCAGCCGGTCGCTCTTCGCAAGCTTCTGCTGAAGGGGGATGAACTGCTTCTGCAGGTCGCGCTGGAAGCAAATAAAGAGCAGTCCGGCATCCAGCTGACCGGTCTTGGCGTCCATGCCCCCCGAATAAGAATAGGACCGGCGGAGGATCTGCACGGAGCCGTCTCCGCGGGCGAGCGCCATATGCGAATTGGCCGGAATAGCCGGCGATCCGTCAGGACCTTTGGCGGACAGGTCGACCTTGTCGAACTCGTGCTGTCCGCCAAGCGGTGCGCCGCTGGCCCGGTACCGTCCGAACGTCTCCTCCTGATCCTTCAGGGATGATCGGTCCCACACCTCGATCCGCATCCGGATCCGGCGCACCGCCATATAGCTGCCGCCGGCCATCCAGGCTGCGCCGCCTTCGGCCCCGGCCCAAACGACCCGGTTCATCTGCTCGCTGCTTGTCGTATCCGGATTGGCCGTGCCGTCCTTGAAGCCGAGCAGATTCCGCGGGGTTCCGCCTGCGGGGTCGGCGCTGCCGGTGCGCTGGAAGCCCTCCTGGGTCCAGCGGAGCACGGCCGTGCCGCGGGCAATGCGCGCCAGATTGCGGATGGCGTGAAACGCCACCTGCAGGTCGTCCGCGCAGGCCTGAACGGCCAAATCGCCGCCGCACCAGCGGGCGTCCAGCTGATCCCCGTTAAAGGCCGGGAGATCGCTGAAATTCGCCGGCCGCTTGGAGGCGAGCCCGAAGCGCGAATCAAACAGGGATGGCCCCGCGCCGAACGTCAGGGTCAGCCGGGAAGGCGAAAGACCTGCCGACTCTCCGGTATCCACCGGCGGCAGGTTGTGATTGGCGCTGTCTTCCCCGAGCATGGAGCCTTCGGTCATGGCCGCCGCTGCGGCGGTCCAGGCTTGAAACAGCTTCTTCAGCTCCTTCGCATCGGTCGTGGTCACGTCGAAAGCGGCGAAGTATATGAAGTTTTGCGAGGGGGTGATAATGCCGGCCTGATGCTTCCCGTAGAACGGGATGCGGTCCCCGGCGTCAGGCTGGCCGGCAACGGCCGCTGCGGTCTTCCGCTCCTTCGCAGCGAAGAGGCTGCCGATACCGGCGCCCCCGATGATCAGTCCCAGGCCGCCGGTGCCCGCCAGCCGCAACAAGTCGCGGCGGGACAGCGGCTTTTTCAAAATCGACGAATCTTTATCTTTGGTTTCCTCATGCTCACGGTTTGACATGCTTTACACTCCAAGCAGGGTGCCCATATTCGACAGCGGCTCCGCCAGGGCATCCAGGTTTTGGCTGAGCTTGCGGACTTCGTCCTCTTTCAGCTCGGTGTAGCTGACGTATCCGTCGCCTTTCTTGTAGGCGTCCAGCTCTTTCTTGAGCGCATCAAATCGCTCCCCGATCTGCTTTTCTAGATCCGGGTCCTTTTTGGCCAGGTCGGGCTTCAGGATTTCGTAAATCTTGGCGGCGCCTTCCACATTGGCCGCAAAATCGTACAAGTCGGTATGGGAGTACAGCTCTTCCTCGCCGGTTACTTTGGAGGAAGACACTTCGTTCAGCAGCTCAACCGCTCCGGTTACCATCAGGCTGGCGTCAATATCGACCGTCTCCACCTTGGCACGGAGCAGCTGCGCGTCCTGCAGAAGCCGGTCGGCAAAGGCTTCCTGGCCTTTGGTCGTCTTATCCTCCCACAGTCCCTTCTCGATCCGGTGGAATCCGCGCCATTCGGCGGCATCCACATCGTTCACGCGGGCGTCAATGTCGGGATCCAGATTGCCAAGCGCCTCGGCAATCGGTTCGATCCGCTCGTAATAGGAACGGGCCGGGGCGTACAGGGCCTTCGCTTCCTCGAGCTTGCCGGCTTTCACCGCTTCGGTGAATTTTTCCGTTTGCTTCACGAATTGATCGCACTGCTCCACCGCGAAGGTGCGGTAGGATTCCACGGCTGCGCTGAAATCGGCCGTCTGTGCCGCAGCTGTATCGGTACCGGCGCTTTGCGCCGATGTGTCGGTATTAGCGGCTGACGTCTCAGTCTTCGTCTCGCTGGCAGCAGGATCCGCGCTTTCTTTCTCCGAGCAGCCTGCGAAGAGCAGGGAGGAGAGAATAATACCGGCGGGAATGATCGTATGTAACTTCAAGTTCAAAGCAGCTCCTTTTTTAAGATTATAGAATGTATACATTTTCAGCGGGGCTGAATGTTTCTGTAACCACAAGAAAAACTTCCTCTATTTTCTTATAGAAGAAAGGGGATGGATCAATTTGATAATGATTCTCAATTTCATTGATAGCAACATCATAATGAGTTACCGACCATGTGTCAACTGCCATTTTAAAATGCCGAAATCTTCCTTGTTGTAAGCCCTTTCGAGGCAGGTGCCTAATTTTTACGCATAACGACACCAAAGCCCGGTGCCTTACATAATATGAGTTGACTGTATCCCTTTACCTTGTTATACCATACAAACCCGAGCAAGGAGGGGTGACACCATTGAAGGGGAACGATCATAAGAGCAAATTTTTGTTGACTCATCGTGAGCGCGAAGTATTTGAACTGCTCGTTCAGGACAAAACGACACGCGATATCGCCGGTCAGTTATTTATCAGCGAGAAGACGGTCCGGAACCATATTTCCAATGTGATGCAGAAATTAAACGTCAAAGGCCGTTCTCAGGCCGTTGTCGAGCTGATCAAGCTTGGGGAATTAAAAATCTGATCGAAGCCTCTCTTGCGACCTTGGCCTTCTGCAGGATGTCTTCCTTGACGGGAAGACATGGCGGGAGGTTCTTTATTTTGTTCACTTTCCATCTTATGCGGGGATATGGTTACAGGAGAAAGGGTACCCGGTCGGGCACCCTTTGCAGATGGTTACTGTCTGATGATAAGAATGTCTTGCGGCGGTCTGCCTGTGCGTTGGATTTGGGAAATTTCGGCGTTTGTCAGGTTGCGTCCAACGAGGATGAAAGAAGACGTGACGTTGTTAAAGTTGAAATTGCCCAGGTTGGCTACATTTTGGCTGCCACGGAACACGCGGAAAGATCCCTGGAAATTAATCCGTGAGAACAAAACAAGCGTCACTTGATTGCTCTGCACCGTATTTCTGAGACGGAAGCTGGAGAGAAGATTGTCGAAGCGGAAAGCTCCAAGGTCGCGGACCGCAACTCCACCGCGTCTGAACAAGATTCTGCGGCCCGTAAAATTAATGCCGGACCAAAGGGCAAGACGTACATCGCTGTTTGCCAAATATATCACTCCTTTTCGTAAGATTGATATATTCTATGCCGGCTTCACCAATTGGTATCGGACAGATGATCGTATGCAAATGTTTGATTTTCATAGATTCATATATGACGAGCTTGTAGGGGAGTGGAAAGCGCACCAACTAAGGAAAAAAACGCTATATCCAAACTTTATCTCTTCATCAAGGTGATGTCATGAGATAATGAGCGAGGCAAACCAATACCATTTTTTGGAGGAATACATATTGTCAAACTATACGATTCGCCGTTTTGGCAGGGAGGATTTTCAAGCAGCCGCGGCGCTGCTGAGCCTGATTTGGTCGGAACCCGTCACTGCCAAGCAGCTGCAGGAAGAAGAGGAGAGCATTCCGCCGGGCCAGCTCCATTACGATGAAGAGGGGCGGCTGATGGGCTGGGATCGCCCGAAATGGGTCGCGGTGAACGGGGAGGGAGAGGTCATCGGTTACGCCATCGCCTGGCGTGCGCCCTGGAACGAACCCGGCAGCCTCAACGTTACTCTTGTCGTCCATCCGGATGAACGCGGCCGCGGAGCCGGCAGGGCTCTGTCCCGGGAAGTGCGCGAGTGGGCGTGCCTGGTTAAGGCTTCCCGTCTCGTTTGTTTTATGAGGAAAAATGACGGGGCCTCGCTGGCGTTTGCGGAGCGCCGGGGCTACCTGCTGGAACGCCACACCTTTGAATCTGTGCTGGACCTGTCGTCTTTTACCGACCAAGCTTTGCTGCCAAGCATTCGCAGCGCCGAGTCATCCGGTATTATGTTCGTGACGCTGAAGGATGAGCCGGGAGAGGCACAGGAGCGGAAGCTTCATGAGCTGTACAGGATCGCGCCCATCAGGACATTCCGGGATACAACGAGGATTTCCCCTGGTTTGAGGAATGGAAGAAATGGAACATTAACATGGCGGGCGTGCGGCCGGAGTATGTACATATCGCCAAGGACGGGGACCGCTATGTCGGCGTCGTGACCCTGCAGCAGAACGAACAAACCCAGGCGATGTATCACCAGTTTACCGGTGTGCTTCCGGAGTATAGGGGCCGGCGGATCGGGCTGGCGCTGAAGCTGTTGGCCATACAAACCGCACGCGCTGCTGGTGTGCCTTATTTGCGCACCCACAACGATTCGCTGAACGGTCCCATGCTTCGCATCAACCGCGATCTGCTGGGGTATCAGGCGGTTCCCGGAAACTTTAAAATGGTCTGTTCTCTGGAGAAGGGGCGGTCATAAAAACAGCAGCATAAACAACCCGATCACGATAAAAATCGAGCCGAGCACGATCGCAAGGAAACCACGGATCTTTTGGAGTTCCAGGTAGGACTCGCTGGGCTCCGCTTCTTCTTCTGTCTTCCAGCTTTCACTGCTCCGCCATCCCCTCCCCGGGTTCCGGCGGTTCATGATGCCGCCTCCAATCAAGATCAGCCCAAAGATGATCAGATATACGTCCATATCCATCAGCTCCTTTCTATATAGAACGTCTGAATGGATCGGGATGTTCCAGGACACAAGTAATATGCAGTTTCATATCATTTTCCGCAATTCATAAGAAATCCCGGGGAATGAAACATGCTAGGATAATGGCAGAATCAACGAATCCTTTAAAACTTGGAGGAGGATACCCGTGGATACGAAAAACACAGCATTACCGCAAATCGTTTCGGAACAAGAGTGGGTGGACGCGCGCGACAAGCTGCTTGTCAAAGAAAAGGAGCTTACCCGCGCGCTGGACGCGCTGGCCGCAGAGCGCCGCAGGCTGCCGATGGTACGGATCGGCAAAGAATATATGTTCGAGGGACCAGGTGGTCCAGCGCGACTGCTTGATCTTTTTGACGGACGCCGCCAGCTCGTGGTGTACCACTTCATGATGGCTCCGGGCGCCAGTCAAGGCTGCACAGGCTGCTCCTCTTTTGTCGACAACATCGGTCACCTTGCCCACCTGAATGCCCGTGATACGACCTTTATTCTGGTCTCCCCCGCGCCCCTGTCTCAGATCCAGCCGTTCAAAGACCGGATGGGCTGGAATGTACCCTGGTTCTCTTCGAACGGGAACGAATTCAACAATGACATGGGTGCTGGGGACGGATTCGGCTTAAGCGTCTTTCTCCACGATGGAGATGAGGTGTTCCGCACCTATTTCACAGCTTCCCGCGGCGTCGACCGGATCCGCGCGGACTTCAATTTGCTCGACCTGACACCCTTTGGCCGCCAGGAAACGTGGGAGGATTCGCCTGAAGGATGGCCGCAAACCCAGCCTTACATCTGGTGGCGTCTGCATGACGACTATCGGTAATCCGTTTTGACGACACGCGATGCCGCTCCGCATTTGGTTATGTACCAATGCTTCGTTTGGTGGCGATAGCGGTGGGGTCCACGCGTACCCACCCCAACTCAAGGTTACCACCGTCGGTTTCTAACCTGAGTTCTCTCCAAAAATAAAGGCAGCCTCTTTCTCCAACATGGAGAGAAGGGCTGCCTTGTTCTGTCTGCTGATCCGATATCAGGCCAGCTTCTTCAGCATGGCGTTGATCATGCCGGCATGCGATGCCTCATGGCTGATGTTCATGACCAGCAGCTCGTCGATCGTCTCGGCTTTGGCAAAGTTGTCCGCTTTGGCGACTGGCTGATTTAGGTCGTCACCGAGCTGCTCTTGGAACACGCGAATCTGCTCGGTGAGCTGCGAAATCAGGGTATCCCACGCCGGTGCCTCGCCCTGCCAATCCGCCGGTTTCGTCCCCGAAGTAAAATAAGGGCGGTATTCGGCCGGAATCACGCCATCCTTGCCGCTGTACTGGAGCACGAGCATGTCGGATATGACCAGCAAATGCCCGAGGTGCCAGTGGATATTGTTGTTGAATCCGTCGGGGACGATATCCCGCTTGGATTCAGGCAGCGCAGACACCTTGTTGATGATGCCCGTGCGCACGCGCTCGATTTGGCCGAACAAATAAGCATTTCTCATTATTGTACCTCCGTCGTTCTCCGATTATGATGTAACAGTAGTTATTGTAAATCTGCCCGGCCAGGGAGGCAACCCGGGCGAACGTCCCGGAGTCTGCCCCAGCGGGAACCTCTGCAGAGCATGTGTTGGGAAGAGCTGAGGGTCCGCAGACCATAGTCCTGAGAGGAACGGCAGCTCACCTCGCAGCCTGTATGCAAAATGATTGGAATGAAAAGAAAAAGTTTAAAAAATGCTTATCGGTTAAAAGCTATACCGGTAGTTTGTTGCGAGTACGAGTAAGGCAGTAAAGGAGTGTGGCACCATGTACAAGGTAGTTCTGGTCAGACATGGGGAAAGCGAGTGGAACCGCGAGAACCGGTTCACCGGCTGGACGGACGTCGATCTGACGGACAAAGGGGTCCAGGAAGCGATCAAGGCAGGGCATCTGCTTCAGGATATTCCCTATGAAATCGATATCGCATATACGTCCGTATTAAAGCGGGCGATCAAAACGCTGAATTATATTTTGGACGTCAACGACCTGCTGTGGATCCCGATCCGCAAATCGTGGAAGCTGAACGAACGGCATTACGGCGCGCTTCAGGGACTTAACAAAGAGGAGACGGCGAAGAAATACGGCGCGGAGCAGGTCATGCTGTGGCGCCGGAGCTACGACGTGCCCCCGCTGCAGATTACAGCCGACGATGACCGTTACCCTCCCAAGGATAAGCGGTACGGCAGCTTGACGAAGCAGGAGATTCCGCTGGGAGAAAGCCTGAAGGACACGATCGCACGCGTGCTCCCTTATTGGGAAGCGGAGATCGTGCCGCAGATCAAGGCGGGCAAGAAGGTGCTCGTCGTCGCGCACGGGAACAGCCTGCGGGCCTTGATGAAGGTGCTGGAAAATATCAGCGAAGAGGACATCGTGGATTTGAACATCCCGACCGCGGTGCCGATTCTGTACGAGCTGGACGACGATTTGAAACCGCTGAACCGCCATTTTCTGGGGAGCCCGGAGCGCGTGCAGGAGAAAATCGACGTCGTCGCCAACCCGTCAAAAATTATGGAATAACGGCGTCAGGCATCGGATTTGGGTATCAGCAGCATCCATTGGCATTGAGGAGTGATCTCTTGGGGAGGTGACTCCTTTGCCGTTTTTATGGTAGGTTAGTAATGCCGATATATTTAGATCGGGTACAGCTTTAGAAAGAAAGAGAAAGAAGGGAACGGCTTTGCCTTTTGTCAGATTTACAGGTTTTGAAAAGAATGTGGTGGAGACCGCCGCACCGGCCATTATCGAATGCATTTCAGGAATCGCCAACATTCCGGAAGAAATCGTCAAAATTGAGCTTTTACATGTGGAAAAAATCACAAACAGCCCCCGGTCCGTGGAAATTTTCATGTTCCCGCGCGAGGAAGAGAAGCATCATGCAATCGCTGAGAACATCAACCGGATCCTCGAGAACCTTGGTTGCCCGCATACCCATATTTTCTATGTGCTGCTGAATCCGTCGCTCTATTATAAAGAGGGCCAGCCGCTGAAGCGGATTCCGGCCAAAACGCCTCCCGAAATCAGGTTGTAATCGAGCCTTCAGGAATAAATCTCTGTAAAGGAATTGGAATATAGCCCAATTCCCGCTATAATCGTATGTAGATTACGGCATGAACCAAGTCTTCATTTATTCCAAACGATAAAGGAGCAGTTGAAACCATGGCAAAAACATTGATTTTCGGGCATAAAAACCCGGACACGGACACGATCACATCGGCGATCGTATACTCTTACCTCAAAAATAATCTCGGCCATAATACGGAGCCGGTTCGTTTGGGCGCCGTCAACGGCGAAACGCAGTTTGCGCTGGATTACTTCAAAGCCGAGGCCCCTCGCCAAGTGGAAACCGTGGCTAACGAAGCAAGCGAGGTTATTCTCGTTGACCATAATGAGCGTCAGCAAAGCGCTAGCGACATCGATCAGGTGCGCGTGAGCGAGGTCATCGACCACCACCGCATCGCGAATTTCGAAACAAGCCATCCGCTGTACTACCGCGCAGAGCCTGTAGGCTGCACGGCAACGATCCTGAACAAGCTGTTCAAGGAAAAAGGCGTTGAAGTTACGCCGCAAATCGCCGGTCTGATGGTATCCGCGATCGTATCCGATACGCTCCTGCTGAAATCCCCGACCTGCACCGAGGAGGACGTAGCCGCTGCACGCGAGCTCGCCGACATCGCCGGAGTCAACCTGGAGCAGTACGGGCTGGACATGCTTAAAGCGGGTGCAGATGTCAGCAGCAAGACGATTGCCGAGCTGATCTCCCTGGACGCCAAAGAATTCCAAATGGGCAGCAGCAAAGTGGAAATCGCCCAAGTGAACACGGTGGACCCTAACGACGTCCTGAACCGTCAGGCTGAACTGGAGGACGCCTTGAACGCGATCATCAGCGAGAAGGGTCTCGATCTGTTCGTGTTTGTCGTAACGGATATCCTGAACAACGATTCCGTGGCGCTGGCCCTCGGAAAATCCGCTGCTGCGGTTGAAACGGCTTATAACGTGAAGCTTGAGAACAATACGGCCGTATTGAAGGGCGTTGTGTCGCGCAAATCGCAAATCGTTCCGGTGCTGACCGAAACGCTGAGCAAATAATTACATTGAACGGCTGAACAGGAGCAGGCTGATTCCTTGAAATGGGAGGACGGCCTGCTCGTTCTATTTTTGCGATCGAAATCAAAAAACCTGTTCATCGCTGAACAGGTCTGTTGGATTAGCTTCTGTGTATCTGGGAGAAGGGATTGTGTTGCCAGTTAAGCTTCTTCGTCTTCTTCTTCATCGTCGGCTTCTTCGTCTTCGTCCTCATCCGCCTCTTCTACGAATTCGGATTCTTCCTCGTCTTCCGCCTCTTCATCTTCTTCTTCGATGTCGTCGATCTGCTCTTCCTGTTCTGCTTCTTCGTCAGCCATCAAGATGTCCAATTCCAAATGCTCCATATCTAATCCCTCCAATTTTTAAAACACTATGATTAGTGCATATTTACTATATCACCAGTCTGGTGAAAGGTTTGTCGCAATATGGGCAGGTTTCCGCATTATTTTCCGCTATATTTCGGCAAATGATAGCGGCTGTGGCAGCTCTCCTAATGCTCTTCATTAAGGGGGTCGACACCGAAGGGCAGATGGATTAATCTGGATTCAATTCATTCAATTCGGTTCGAAGGAGGAGACATGAAATGAGGCTGGAGACGAAAAGGCTGGTCATCCGCGAGTTTGTGCCGGAAGACTGGGAGAGTGTACACCGTTACGCATCAGATCCCAAAGTTACCCGTTATCCCCTTTGGGGTCCGAATACCGAGGAGGAAACGAAGGATTATGTCGCAGGCATGAAGGCGATGCAGCAGAAAGAGCCAAGGACCCAATATGAGTGGGCGGTAATCCGCAAAACGGACGGGGAGCTGATCGGCGGCTGCGGAATCAACGTATCGGGCTCGAACGGAGAAATCGGCTATTGCTTCCATGCGGATCATTGGGGTCAAGGATATGCTTCGGAATGCGCAAAGGCGATGCTGGAATTCGGCTTCCGGCAGCTGGGGGTGCACCGGATTTATGCGACCTGCCGTCCGGAAAATATCGGATCCGAGCGGGTCATGCAGAAGATCGGCATGCAAAAAGAAGGCTATCTCCGCGAGCATATGCCGACGAACAAAGGAGGCTTTGCGAATTCCTGGCTGTATTCGATCCTGTCGCATGAATATGTGCCTGAGTCGTAAACCGGACGAGTCCTATATCGGCTCGATTCATACAATCCCATGGCGCGTCGAATCCTATACTGCATACGGCGGGCACAGGCTCCCAGCGGGCAGGTTTCAACCGTGCTTATTGAATGTAATAATTCATGGAACCGACTTACATACACAGGAGGATGACGCAGAGGATGAAGGATTGGTATGAAAAAAGCTTTGGAGAGGATTATCTCTTGGTATATAAGCACCGTGACATCGAAGGGGCAGCCCGGGAGGTCAAGACGATGATCTCCTGGCTGGACTTGCCGCCAGGGGCGCAGGTGCTCGACTTGTGCTGCGGAACAGGCAGGCACTCCCTCGCACTGGTGGACGCGGGTTACCGCGTCACCGGGGTTGACCTCTCCGACGTACTGCTGCGGGAAGCCCGGAAGCTGGACACGAAGGAGCGGGTGGACTGGCGGCAGGCCGACATGCGCGAACTTCCGCTGGAAGGCGGATTTGACGCGGTCGTCAATCTGTTTACGTCGTTTGGGTACTTTCGCAAGGACGGGGAGCAGCTCAAGGTACTCCGGGAGATTCGCCGAATGCTGAAACCCGGAGGATGGTTTATTATCGATTTCATGAACTCCCCTTATGTCCGGAGACATCTGGTTCCGGAATCGGAGCGGGAGGAGGATGGGCAGCGGATCGTGGAGAAGCGCCGAATCGAAGGGGATTTTGTCATCAAGGACATCACCATATCGGATATGCACGGCACCAAGGGCACACGGGAGTATCATGAGCGGGTGAAGCTGTACACGCGCGGCCGGCTGGAGGAAATGCTGCAGGAAGCCGGGCTCATGACAGACGAAGTGTACGGCGGCTATAATGAGGAAGTCGAATATGACGAGGGGCGCTCACAGCGGATGGTTTTTGTGGGACGGCGCCTGCAGGAAGAGACAGCATAAATGAAAGAAGGACGGGGCATTGAATATACCCGAGATTACGCACTATGAAGACGGCATCATTCAGGTAAAGATGGCGATGTCATACCCTTTGCGCTGGGTAAACAGCTATATTCTGCGGGGACCTTCAGGCGGGGTTACGGTGATCGATCCGGGACCGCGGACCGCGGAGAATGAAGCTGCCTGGAACAAGGTATTGGATGAGCTGGATATCCGTTTCGGAAACGTGGAGTCGGTCGTGCTTACGCACCATCATCCCGATCATTTGGGATTATCGGGGTGGTTCCAGGAAAAGGCGGGCTGCCCGGTCTGGATGTCCGCGCGGGCGGCGGAGGAAATGCAGCGGATGTGGGGCGAGGCATCCACGATGAATGACGACCTGCCGCTATTGTTTCGGCAGCACGGCATGCCGGAGGCGTGGACAAGCCAGCTGCCCGCCCATTTGGAGAGCTTCTTCCCGCAGGTGGAGCCGCTGCCTTCGGCGCTGCCGCTGACCGAAGGGGAACCGCTGGAGATGGGCGGGCGGCGATGGACCCCCATCGAAACGTGGGGCCATGCGCCAGGCCATATGTCGCTGCTGCACGAGGAGAGCGGGGTCATGCTGTGCGGAGATGCGGTGCTGCCGCAGATCTCCCCGAACGTCAGCCTGCTGCCCGGAAGCGACCCCGAGCCGCTGCATTCGTTTATGAACGGGCTCGGGAAGCTGCAGGCCTTCCAGGTAAAACGGGCCTATCCGGGACACCGGAATCCGTTTGACCACTTTGAGGCCCGGCTTGAAGCCCTCCTGCAGCATCACGAAGAGCGGCTGGTCCGGGTGCTGGGACGGATTCAGGCAGGACCGGTGACCGGTTTTGAGCTGTGCGCCGCCCTGTTCGGCACCGCGCTCGGCATTCACCAGATGCGCTTCGCCATGTGCGAGACGCTGGCGCATACGCAGGAGCTGGAGCGGCGCGGCCAGGTTATGAAGGTGCCGGGTCATGACGGCATCTTCCGATATGAAGCCGCCGTTACATAGCGGCAGGAAGAGCAGGAAGGACGGCCAAGAGGCCGTCCTTGTTTGCGTTCGGAGTGTTGCATCCGTTCGGCTCCGAACTATCTGCGTTATTTTCCTCACCAAATGACAAGAGAAGGGCTGACGAATCAGCCCTCCTCGATGATAGTTGATTTAGTGATCCTCGGGAAGCCGAACCTCCTCGGGCCCGTCGCCCGTTTCCTTCTCCGCCTGTTTGCCGTGCGCGATCCGGCTGCTGGCCGCCGCAGCGACCGCGCCGACGATATCGTCAAGGAACGTGTGGGTTTCCCCGGTGCTTTTGTCATTCAGGCGCTCCAGCACGCCGGGCTTGAGCTTATCGATATACCCGTAATTCGTAAAGCCGATGCTGCCGTATACGTTCACGATGGAAAAGGCCAGCACTTCGTCGACGCCATACAGACTCTCGTCATTTTCCAGCATGTCCTGCAGCGGGGAGAGCAGCTTGCCCTGCTCGGCCAGTATATCGAGCTGGATGCCGGTCAGCACCGCGTTTTGCACCTCGCGCTTGCTCAGCACTTTTTCCACGTTCAGGATGCATTCCTCCATCGTCAGGTTCGGATAGTACTTTTTCTGCAGCAGCATAACGAGCTCGGCGATCTCCTCCACCCTCACGCCCCGGTTATGAAGCCATTCCCGCGTCGCTTCGGATACCTTTTTACTGTTTAAGCTGTATGGAATTTTTGCTTGTTTTGCCTCATTTGCTTCACTCATTACGTCACCCCGTCATCCAAGTAGTATGTAGCTTCACGCAATTTGATTGTATGTTTTGCAGTATATCTTTGTCCAGTTATGCCCATTTTGACGCATCCTCAAGCAGCAGGGAAGGCGCAGGAGCCTGAATAAAATTAATATGGACCGGCTGTTATTTTTTCGGAAGGGGGCTCGTATACATGGTAGTACAAACTGTACAAAATGATTAGGAGGAACCAGACTTATGACCAAGCTTAACAAAATTCGCGGCATTTCCGCCGCCGGATTGCTGGCCGTTCCCGTTATCCTGTCCGGCTGCGGTTTGTTCGGGACCCATTCGGCTTCGGAAGACATCGATGCGCCGCCGAAAGCGGTCGAGGAGCAGATGCTCAATATGTCGGACGGCACAGGCACCACAGGCGCCAAGGCTAAGGCCGAGCTTACCGGCACCCCGACGACCGTGTATTTGGCGGACGGGAACGGGATGCTTGCCCCCGTCACCCTCGGTCTGCCGGAAGTAAAGGATAAAACTTCGGTTCAGCTGTCGGTAGAAACGCTCGTCTCCGGCGGAGCCTATGCCAAATATATTCCGGAAGGCTTCACGGGCGTCCTGCCTGCAGGAACCGAGGTCAAGAAGGTCACGGTGGACAAGGATAACAAGCTGGCTGTTGTCGAGTTTAACAGTGCATTCACGAAATACAAAGCGCCGGATGAGCGCAAAATTCTCGAATCGCTGGCCTGGACCCTGACCGGTAATGCGGATGTGCAAAAGGTCCAGCTGTGGGTTGACGGCAAGAAGCTGTCGGAAATGCCTGTAGGGGGAACTCCGCTGGATCAGCCGCTCAGCCGGAGCATGGGCATCAATCTGGAAGTCGGGCAGGGGGCCACGCTGACGAATTCGTCGCCAGTCACCGTTTACTTCTCGGCGGCATCGCCGGCCGGCATCCAGTATTACGTTCCGGTAACGCGGCTTGTCAAACCGGGACAGGACGCGCTGCAGTCGGCACTCGCCGAATTGATCCGCGGTCCGCAGGAGACAGACGGCCTGGAACAAGTCATGACCGACGAGACGCAGCTGCAGTCCGTGAAGAAGGAGAAGGACGGCACGGTAACGGTATCTTTGAAGGAAGACATGTTCGCCGAAGGCGATGCGGTACCGACCGAAATGCTTCAGTCTGTCGTGCTGACGGTGGCGGAAAACGCGGGGAATCCAAAGGTCAAAATCGAGCTGAACGGGGAGTCCAAGGTCGTCGGAACCGACAATCTGGACTACAGCCAGCCGGTTACACGCCCCGATTATATTAACGAAATCCCGCTTTAAGGGCAGCTCAGGGTGTTTTTATCCCTCCATTTTGGTAAAATAAAGGTTGCTTAAACAGGATGCGAACGAAGTAGGAGGCAGAAATGATGAGATCAAACGGACGCAGCAGCCATCAGCTTAGGCCGATGAATTTGACAGTGAACGTAAACAAGTACGCGGAAGGCTCCGTGTTCATTGAAATGGGGGACACCAAAGTCCTTTGCACCGCCACGGTGGACGAGAAGGTTCCTCCTTTTTTGAAAGGACAGGGGAAAGGCTGGGTAACGGCGGAGTATTCGATGCTGCCCCGGGCGACGCAATCCCGCAACCAGCGGGAAGCCGCGCGCGGCAAACTCAGCGGACGTACGATGGAAATTCAGCGGCTGATCGGCAGAGCGCTACGCTCCGTTGTGAATTTGCAGGCGCTGGGCGAGCGGACTATCACGCTGGATTGCGACGTCATTCAGGCAGACGGAGGTACGCGCACGACGTCGATTACCGGATCGTTTGTGGCGATGGCCATTGCGATCAACAAAATCGCCCAGCAGCACAAGCTGCCGGTGTTCCCGATCAGCGACTTTCTGGCTTCGGTCAGCGTCGGTGTGGTCGGTGAAGAGCCGCTGCTCGATCTGAATTATGAGGAAGATTCGAAGGCGAAGGTGGACATGAACCTCGTCATGACCGGCAGCGGCGCGTTCGTCGAGCTGCAGGGAACCGGCGAGGAAAGCCCGTTCACGCGGCAGGAGCTTGATGAGCTCCTGAAGCTTGGAGAGCAGGGCATCCGCGAGCTGATCGCCAAGCAGAAGGAAGCTCTTGGCCCCATTGCGCTGATGATCGGCTCGGGACAAGCCGGAAGAGAGGCCTAGCATGATTCCGGCGGGCGATACGATTATTGTGGCGACGAAGAACAAAGGGAAGGTCAAGGAGTTTGAGCATGCCTTCGCCCCGCTGGGCAAACAGGTGAAAAGCATGTTCGACTATCCCGGCATCCCGGATGTAGTAGAGGACGGGAGCACGTTTGCGGAGAATGCGCTGAAGAAAGCCAAAACCGTAGGCGATGCCCTCGGGCTTCCGGTGCTGGCCGACGATTCCGGCTTATGCGTTGACGAGCTGGAAGGCCGTCCGGGCGTGTACTCCGCCAGGTTTGCGGGTGAGCATGCCACGGATGAGCAGAACAACGAGAAGCTGCTGCAAATGCTGGAGGACAAAAAGATGGGCGCGGACGTTCAGGATTCGCTGCTCAGCCCGGCGAGCTTTGTCTGTACGCTGATCCTGTATGATCCGGCAACGGGCGGCTTCATTGAGGCCTCCGGCTCGGTTCAGGGCTGGATTACCGCCGACCGCGCCGGCTCGGGCGGTTTCGGGTACGATCCGCTATTCTATCTTCCCGAATACGGGAAAACGATGGCCGAGCTGACGATGGAGGAGAAGCAGGCGATCAGCCACCGGGGAGCGGCGCTCCGCAGCCTGATGGCCAAGCTGGCCCCATAAATAAAGATGATTCCGATGAAGGCTGTTCCTTTGGATCTACCCGATCCATGGGGGCGGCCTTTTCGCCGTGTCCTGTATTGGCGTCCCGCATAGGGGATCCCACAAAACAGAGCACGATCATATCAAAGCTGAGAACCCGCCTGGAGGGGGTTATTCGTGCCATTAACCAAATTTTGTGATCGCTTTCCGGCGGATTATGGTAGAATGGGCGTGCGCAAACTTTGAGAAATGAGGTGTTGATGTGAGCAACACAGCTAAACCGGAGATCGAGCTCCGGTTCATGTCGTATAACATCAAAAACGACTATGACAAGGAAGGCGAGAATACATGGAACAGCCGGCGGGACCTGGTTGCCGGAATCGTCCGCTTCCACCGCGCCGACTTGGTCGGCATGCAGGAGGTGCTGCATAACCAGCTGACGGATCTGGAAGAGCGTCTGCCGGAGTACGGCTGGATCGGAGCCGGCCGGGAGGACGGGAAGCAGGACGGCGAATACGCCTGCATCTTTTACCTGAAGCAGCGGCTGGAGCCGCTGGAGCATGGACATTTCTGGCTGTCCGAAGAGCCGGAGAAGCCGGGCAAATTGGGCTGGGACGCAGCCTGCACCCGGATGGTAACCTGGTGCCGGTTCAAGGATACATATACGGGAAAAGAATTTATCCATCTGAACACTCATTTTGACCACATCGGCGTCGAGGCGGTCAAGCAGAGCGCACATTTGATCAAAAGCCGGATCCGGGACTTGGTGGAAAAGGGCGCCGCGGTGCTGACCGGGGATTTCAACGTCACCAGCGATTCGGAAGCCTACCGCGTCCTCTGCGGCGAAGAAGAGGGCAGGGCTCTGCTGCGTGATGCGGCGGTCAGCGCGGATTACCGGCATTTCGGCCCGGCATTCACCTTCCAGGGCTTTGACTCCCGGGAAACGGCCGTGCGGCTGTTTCCTGCGTATTTGAGCTCGGGCGAGGAGCATGGTCTCGAGTTTGAGAGCGCCATCGATTTTATTTTCGTGACCGGCGGGGTACGGGTGCGCAATTTTGGCGTGATCACCGACCACCGCCAGGGCAAAATGCCCTCCGACCATTTTCCGGTGGTCGCCGACCTGCTGGTGTAGCAGGCATTGGCAATTCGCATGTCAGCAAAAAAACATCCGCTTGGCTTCGTCAGCCGCGGATGTTTTTTTTGTAATACGCCCATCTGTTTATCCGTTTAGCGTCGCTGTCTCGGACCCTGCGCCGGCCGTTTTGCCGTCATGGCGGACCATCGTCAGGAACAGCAGGGCGATCAGCAGGCTGGCCGACGCGACGACAAACAAGGAGGCGTAGCCGAACTGGTCGATGATCAGCCCGAGCAGGGGCGGCGAGGTAATTGCGGCCAGGGAGGACACGAGGTAATACAGTCCGGTTCGGGTTCCGATGCTCGCTTCGCTTCCGGTCGATACGATGAACGGATACGAATTAATATTGATGCACGCCCAAAAGATGCCGCCGAGGGCAAGCAGCGCGCGGAGCAGTCCCACGGTTCCGATGAACGGAACGGCCGCGAACACGAGAAACAGGCCGGCGACGCCCGTCAGGATAATCTTCTTCTTCCCGTAACGGTTGCCGAGCCAGCCGCTCGGGATGGCAAACAGGACGAAGAACAGCGAAAAGAAGGTCAGGGAGAAGGAAGCGGCGCTTTCCTGCAGCCCCATATGATGCTTGCCGTAAAGCGTAAACAACGATTCGACGCCCTGATACCCGACGAACCAGAAAAAGATGGCGATCAGCAGCAGCACCGTCGTCCGGTCCAGCTCGCCGCGCAGCTTGATCCGGCTTCCTTCCTGCGGCGCGGAGGAAGGTGTGGAACCGCTTCCCCGAACGGGGACGAAGCGGTACAGAATCCACAGCGACAGCAGGGTGATGACCGCCGCGGCGATAAACGGGAAGGAGCGGTTCTGGTTGTACAGCAGCGATCCGCCGGCAAACGCGAGGATGCCGCCTACGCCGCCCATGAAGTTGATGACGCCGTTGGCTTTGGTCCGCTTCCCTTCCGGCGTGATGTCCGGCATGAGCGCGATCGTTGGCGAGCGGTAGAGGCTCATCGCCAGGTTCATCAGCATCATGAACAGGACCAGCGTCAGCAGACTGGTGTGAAAGGGGATCAGGATGACGAACAGGGCAGCGAGCGGCATCCCGATGAGCAGGTACGGCATCCGCTTGCCGAAACGGGAGACGGTCCGGTCGCTCCGGTTGCCGATCCATGGCTGCAGGAACAGGGCGAAATAGTTGTCGATGGTCATCATGAAGCCGATCCACGCGGCGCTTTTCAGGAACGGATCGAGGAAAAACGGAACAAACGCATTGTACAGCGCCCAGGTAATGCTGATGCTGAAAAATCCGAAGCCGAGCAGCCAGGTCTTTTTCATGGACGACAAATCCTCCGTTTCGTGTTAGGGGTCATTTTCCACTATTATACAACGGCAGTGTATCCGGTAGCTTCATGCGATTGTAAAATTTATTTAAGGAAGGATATTCCTTCCGCGTGTCGTATTATGTTTCAGGACACCCCGAGTGGGATCATAATAGGAGGTTTTTGTCATGTTGAAAGGAATTTCTGCATTGCTGTCTCCTGAGCTGTTGAAAATATTAAGCGAAATGGGGCACGGGGACGAGATCGTATTTGCCGACGGAAATTTCCCTTCCGCCAGTCTGGCCAAGCGGCTGGTCCGGGCGGACGGCCACGGCATTCCCGAGCTGCTCCAGGCTGCGCTTGAGCTGCTGCCCCTGAACAGGTACGTGGAGTACCCCGTCATGCTGATGCAGGTGGTGCCGGGAGATCCGGTGGAAACGCCGGTGTGGGAAGTATACCGCAAGATCGTGCATGAGACGGAAGGGGAAGACATCAAGTTCACCGAATTGGAACGTTTCGAATTTTATGAACGCGCGAAGAAAGCCTACGCGGTCGTGGCGACCGGAGAACGTGCGTTGTACGGCAACCTGATTTTGTCCAAAGGGGTCATTTCTTAAGGGAATGGCGATACGAAAGCTCCAGATTCCTCACCCCCAAGCAAGCAAAAACGGTGCTCTCCTCGCCTAAGAGGACGCACCGTTTTGTTGTATTTTCTGACATGTCACGAAAATGTAACACGCTTAGAGCTGGGGCAAAATATCCGCCCAGACGGCGTCGAGAATGCCCTGCATATCATCCTCGTCACTGTTGATGGCGATCACGGCCTCTTTGTCCGGCATGACGACGCAGAACTGTCCACGCATGCCGTCGGCGCGGTATGCTCCATGCGTGCACATCCAGAATTGGCCGCCGTAACCCGCACCCCAGTCCGCCGTTCCCGGCGTGTCGATTTGCTTCCGCGTAACCTCGCCGATCCATGCCTCCGGGATCAGCTGAACGCCCTGCCACCGCCCCTTCTGCAGCAGCATCTGGCCGAACCGGCTCAGCTCTTCACAGCTGATCCACAGCCCGGTGCAGCCGAGCGTGACGCCGAGCGGCGACGTGTCCCACCGGACATCCCGGATACCGAGCGGCTCGAACAGCCGCGGCACCAAATAATCGCGCACCGTCTCTAGGGTCGCGGCCTGAACCAGGGCCGAGATCATAAACGTGTCGCCGCTGCTGTACGTGAAGGTCTCTCCGGGCATCCGGTCCAAGGGCAGGGACATATAGTATTTTGCCCAATCCTTCTCCTGCAGCGTTTCCCGCTCTTCCGCCCAGAGCGGCGGGGCATCGTGGCCTGAGGCCATCCGGAGCAGATGACCGAGGGTCAGCTCTCCCGGTGGATAGGCTGAATCCTTCACCGACTTCCCGTAATTCGGAAAAAAATCGTTTAACCGTGCATCCAGTGTCAGCTTTCCTTCGGCGATGGCAAGTCCGACCGCCATGCATGTAAAAGACTTGCTGACCGAATGCTGAAGCCGGCGGGCGTCGCCATCCCGGTCCCAGAGCCCCAGCAGCTGCCCATTTTGCAGCACCCGGACCGATAAGACGTTCAGTTTCCTGCTGCCTACGTTATCGACAAAACCGCCGATTTGAAATGTCATCGTTAAGCCTTCCTTCCGCTTGATCCCTACGGCTGAAACGGGTTACTGCATGGACCGTTCCACTACGGCCGTCAGGAATAGAATGAAATCTATAGAAACGTTTCCACATTGACTCGTTAATCTTGAGATTATAACAGAGTGCTTTATCTTGTCAACTCCATTTTGTAAGCGGTTACCGTTTGTCATCCGATAGGGATTTTGTCGCATTAACGTAAGTGAGATCAGGGATTTGCACAAAAATACAGTTCGCGGGGCCTTTGCAAAAAAGGTTGTTGACAGGTTTAGACAACGGGCTTATGATGTTAATCGAAACGATTCGAAAAAATCGCTTTCATCGCTTTTGACGCTCCTGCGGCAGCTACCGATAACGCCCGATGAGGCTGAATCGGATCTTGCTTAGGCGGGAACGCAATCGGCGATCAGAAGAACCAATGACGGGCCGAAACTGTCCGTTATCGGCTCAGCCGGGCCGGCTTCCCGAAAGGGGGCTGCCGCTGACTAAGGCGGACAACACGATAGAGCAGTCGAACTGAAATGAAAGGGGTTACATATGGCGCATCTAACGATCGATACCGGCTCGCCAACACTGCGGATGACGACCAGCATCCATGTGATCTCTCCGGTGGATACCGGCGTCCCCACTTCAAGCACGCTGTATCTTCTGCACGGAGCGGGGGACAACGCCAGCACCTGGCACCGCCTGACGACCGTGGAAATGTTCGCGGCGAGGCACGGCTGTACGGTGATCATGCCGGAAGCAGGGCGAAGCTTTTATACCGACATGGTTTACGGGCTGGACTATTTTCACTACATCACGGAGGAGCTACCCGAGCTGTGCAGGCGCCTGCTGCATTTGAATACCGATCCCGAAAGAACGTTTGTGGCGGGATTGTCGATGGGCGGCTACGGAGCGCTCAAATGCGCTCTCACCTACCCGGAGCGGTACGCCAAAGCCGTATCTTTCTCGGGCGTGACCGACATCCGTCAGCGTCTGAAGGACCCGGCTATGCCGGAAGGGATGCGCAGGGAGATGCAGGCCGTCTTCGGACCGGGGCTTGAGGTGAAGCCGGATCAGGATGTGTATGCGCTGTCCGCGAAATTGATCGAAGAGGGCCGAAGGCTGCCGCCGGTGCTGTGCTGCTGCGGATCGGAGGATCCGTTCGTAGAAATGAACCGGCAGTTTGCCGCCAGCATGGAGAACAGCCCGTTCGATTTCCGGTACGTTGAGGGACCGGGAACGCATGACTGGCTCTTTTGGGAAGAGCATTTAAAAACCGCTTTTGATTTTCTGTTTGAAGACAAGACCCAAGAATAGTGAGGAGATGCCAATTGAAACCCGCAGCCTTAGGGCCGAACAAAAATGCAAAGGGGCGTTCCAAAACCGGTAATCTGTTTACGGAAATTTGGAAGCACCGGATGACGTATACGCTGCTTATTCCCGGCATCATCTGGCTGATCCTGTTTGCTTATCTGCCGATGGGCGGCTTATCGCTCGCATTTAAGCATTACAAAGCCAATATGGGAATTTGGGGCAGCCCTTGGGTCGGCCTGGAGAACTTCAAGTATGTATTCCGCGACCCGACGTTTGCCCAAGCGGTGTGGAGAACACTGTACATCAACATTATCAAGCTGATCATCACCTTCCCGTTCCCGATTCTGCTGGCGCTCCTTCTGAACGAGCTCCGGATGCGGAAGACGAAGAAGCTGTTCCAGACGATCTTTACGTTTCCGCAGTTCCTGTCGTGGATCATTGTTTCGGGGATCGTGATCAACGTCCTTTCCTATGACGGCCTGCTGAACAGCGCGCTGCAGCTTCTTGGACTTCCGACGATCAACTTCCTCGGCTCCGAGCCTATGTTCCTGCCGATGCTGATTTTGACGGACATCTGGAAATCCACCGGATGGGGGGCCATCATCTTCCTGGCTGCTATCTCGGGGATCGACCAGGACCAATACGAATCGGCGCAGATCGACGGCGCTTCGCGAATGCAGCAAATTTTCAAAATTACGCTGCCGAACATTTTGCCGACCGTCACGGTCATGTTCATCCTGAACGTGGGCGGCCTGATGTCCGCCGGCTTCGACCAGATTTTCAACTTGGCGAATGCGGCGACGCAGAACGTGTCCCAGGTGCTCGACGTGTACATTTACCGGATCACGTTCCAGTCTTCGACGGACTTCTCGTTCTCGACGGCGGTCAGCTTGTTCCGTTCGCTCGTGAACATGATTCTGCTGCTTGCTGCGGACCGCGTGGCCAAACTGATGGGCGGAGACGGATTGTTCCGTTAGGAAAGGAGTGTTAGAGAGATGAGTACGCATGCTGAGAAACGGCATAAATACCGGGTCGGTAAAATGACGCTTCTCGATTACATCATGTTTATCGTGTTGATTGTGTTGGCTTTAATTATTTTGATTCCGTTCCTGAACGTGATCGCGATCTCCCTCGCCTCGCAGAAGGAATATGCCGATAATCCGATGATGCTGTGGCCGAAGCATCCGACGCTGGACGCCTACCGTGCGCTGTTCGAAGACGGCAGGCTGCTGACGGGCTTCTGGAACACCATTAAAATTCTGGTGGTTGGCCTGCCGCTGAGCTTGTTCCTGACAAGCACGATGGCTTATGGCCTCAGTCGCAACAAGTTCCCGGGGAAAAAGTTTATTTTCTTCCTCGTCCTGTTCACCATGATCTTTAACGGCGGGATTGTGCCGCTGTACCTGGTCATGAAATCGCTGCACCTCACCGGTTCCCTGTGGTCTGTCATCCTGGTAGGAAGCTTCAGTGCCTTCAATATGATCCTGATGATGAACTACTTCCAGGGCCTGCCGGAGTCCTTGATGGAATCCGCGCGGCTCGACGGGGCGGGCGAATGGCGCATCTTGTTCTCCGTCGTCCTTCCGCTCGCGGCGCCGATTATGGCGACCATTACGCTGTTCTATGGCGTGGCCTTCTGGAACGGATGGTATGATGCGATGATCTTCCTGCGAAAAGCGGAAATGCTTCCGCTGCAAAACGTCCTGCGGACCATTATCGTCGAATCGTCGACAAACGTTTCGAATGCGGCCAGCGTGGACGCCCTGAACAAATCCGGTTTTTCCACGGGAATGAAGATGGCTTCGGTCTTCGTATCGATGGTGCCGATCATGTGCTTCTTCCCGATGCTGCAAAAGCACTTCGCCAAAGGGGTGTTAACAGGGGCTATCAAGACCTGATTACACAATAGATTTTTTTTACCACAAAAAATCTGATCAAAAGAGGGGAAAAAACATGAACACCAAAAAGCTGTTCAAACCGCTTCTGGCCGTTGCGCTGTCGGCGGTGATGCTGACGGTGACTGCCTGCGGGAAAGACACGGCATCATCCGGCGGCAACGAAAAAGACGCGGACGGGAACTACAAGGACAAATTAAAAATTTCCGTCGCGCAGACCACAGAAGTAAAAGACGGTGTGCTCGACAACGAGTTCCACAAGTACTGGATGGACAAATTCAACGTCGAGTGGGATTACAACTACGTACAGTGGGATTCCTGGCCGGAAAAACTCCGCTTGTGGATCAACTCCGGCGACCTGCCTGACGTGGCCAGCTGGAACTACGTGCACGGCGATTTCATGAACTATGTCGATCAAGGACTGCTCTACAAATTCCCGGATGACTGGAAAGAGCGCTGGCCGAATGTGGCGGCGGCCTACAAGCTGACCGGCCTCGGCGACAAGCTGGAAGAGCTGACAGGCGGTACTTACATTCTGCCGAAACCTGTGTACTACCAGAACAAACCGGCCGATCCGCTTGTGAACCAAATCGGCGTCATTGCGATCCGCAAAGACTGGGCCAAAGCTGTCGGGTTTGAACTGAAGGATGCATACACCACAAGCGAACTGATCCATTATGCGGAACTGGTCAAAGAGAAAGACCCAGGGAAGCTGGGCTCCAAGCTCGTTCCGATCTCATACACAGCGGATGACGCTTTGACCAACATCATCATGGCCAACAGTGAGCACTCCCGCGTGGAATCGGCGTTCTACAAAGGAGAAGACGGCAAGTTCCATTGGGGACCAGCCGATCCGGAGACGCTGACCGGTCTGAAGCTGATGCAGAAAGCGTACAAAGAAGGCCTGCTTAATCCGGAATTCTACACCTGGAAAAACAACGAAGGCAGCGACAACTTCAGAGTCAAAGGCGTTGCTGCGATGATGTCCCTGGGCGGTCTGGCTTCGTACAGACAAGACATGGACAAGAACATGCAGAAGAACCTGGGCGTAAGCAGCGACGACCTCGTCCATACGGCGATCGTTCTGGGTGACGACGGCAAATACCGCAACCTGGAGCAGCCGAACTTCTGGTCTGCGCTGATCTTCTCGCCGAACATCAGCAAAGAGAAGTTCGAACGTATCATGGATATTATCGATTACTCGACGACCAAAGAAGGACAAATGCTCCTGAACATGGGCTTTGAGGGCAAGGATTGGAAGTACGACGAGAACAAAGAGCCGGTCAGCCTGCTTCCGGAAGGAACGACCCTGGAAGACAAATATCCGGCACGTTTTGAAGGACTGTACATTTTGGGCGACGACTTCAGTATCGTGAACCCTGCGATCAAGAAGGAATACCGTGACCGCGCCGTTGAGCTGTTTAAAGAGAAAGCGAAATTGGGCAGTGAAGGCGGCAAGCTGGCAACTTACGACTGGGATGTGCAGCTGTACGATTCCAAAGCGAAGAGCCAGGCATCCTTCGATTACCAGAACGAGTATGCCAACCTGATCCTGCAAGGCGGCGATCTGGAAGCAAACTGGAAAAAGTGGGTACAAAGCAAGCAGTCCCTCGTTCAACCGGTTCTGGATGAACTGAACAGCAAATTTGCCAAGTAACAGATCGTTCTGAAATAAGGATAAGAACTGAGCATTATACGCAGTCCGAGTCTAAGGAACCCGGTGTGCAGCACATTTTGATGCATCCGGGTTCTTCTCTTCCACGGTGGTGCCGGGCCAGGTTCCTTCTATTATAGATAGGCCGGCCTGGCCACAGGGAGGAGATTTGGATTCTTATAACGATTAAAGAATGCAATTGTACATCGATAGACGCTTTTCTTCATGAGGAATTTGCACAAAAGATAAGCGCCAAGGACGGGTTTCATCCTTGCTGCCCTTGTCAGCCAGGTTTTGTGCAAGCTCCTGAGAAAGGAGAAAGGGTCTGAAAGCGCCGGACCATTCGTGTCCGGAGGCCTGGATCATCATACGACTTTGTTGTGGAGGGAATGGAATGGACAACCGGCAGTTAACCGAACTGTTACATCAGATGACGCTGGAGGAGAAGATTGCGCAGCTGCTCCAGCTGACCGCCAATTTTCATGAAGGCGGCAAAAGCCAAATCACCGGACCGCTTGAGGAAATGGGGATCACCGAATCGATGGTGACCGCCAGCGGCTCCGTTCTGGGGTTATCGGGAGCGCAGTCGGTCATCGACGTGCAGAAATCATATTTAAGCAAAAGCCGGCTCGGCATTCCGCTGATGTTTATGGCCGATGTGGTGCATGGCTTCAAAACGATCTTTCCGATCCCGCTGGCGATCGGATGCTCCTGGGATACGGAGCTGGCCGAGAAGAGCGCCGAAATTGCCGCGAGAGAGTCGGCGGTGGCCGGCATTCACGTAACTTTTGCCCCAATGGTCGATCTGGTGCGCGATCCGCGGTGGGGACGCGTCATGGAGACGACCGGCGAAGATCCGTACCTGAACAGCCTGTTTGCCCGGGCTTTTGTCCGCGGCTATCAAGGCGGGAGCCTGAAGGAAGAGCCGGAGCGGCTGGCTGCCTGCGTGAAGCACTTCGCCGCATATGGCGCTCCTGAAGGGGGACGCGACTACAACACGGTCAACATGTCGGAACGCAATCTGCGGGAGCAGTATCTGCCGGCTTATAAAGCGGCACTGGAGGAAGGCTGCGAGATGGTCATGACGTCGTTCAATACCGTGGACGGCATTCCGGCTACCGGCAATGAGAAGCTGATGCGCGGCATCCTCCGCGATGAGTGGGGTTTTGACGGCGTCCTGATTTCGGACTGGGCGTCGATCCGCGAAATGATCGCGCACGGCGCGGCGGAGGACGATTGCGAGGCTGCTTACCGGGCGATCCGGGCCGGCGTGGATATCGAGATGATGACTCCTTGTTACGTACAGCATCTGCCGGGCCTCATCGAGAGCGGACGCGTGGACGAAGCCTTGGTCGACGAAGCGGTGCTGCGGATATTGCGGCTGAAAGACAAGCTCGGGTTGTTCGACAATCCGCTGCGAGGAGCCGATCCGGAGCGTGAGCGCGAAGTGCTGTTCTGTCAGGAACATCGAAACGTTTCTTACGAGCTGGCAGCCAAGTCGAGCGTACTGCTGAAAAACGAAGGCGGCCTGCTGCCGCTTGCGCCTGGAAAGAAGGTTGCCCTGATTGGGCCGTTCGCCCAGAGCGACGACATCCTCGGCTGGTGGTCCTGCGTCGGCGTGAAGGAAGACGCCGTGAAGCTGGGAACCGCGCTGCAGGAGCGGCTGGCTGAGGGGCAGCTGGTCATTGCCGAAGGCTCCGGCTTCGTAAGCGTGGAGCAATCGCAGATTGACGCTGCCATCGCCGCGGCTCAAGACGCGGACGTGATCGTGCTCGCCCTTGGCGAAGATTCGGCCATGAGCGGGGAAGGCGGGTCCCGAACGAACATCCGCCTGCCGGAAGCCCAGCTGGAGCTGGTGCGGCAGCTGAAGAAGGTTGGCAAGCCAATGGCTGCGGTGATCTTCAACGGCCGTCCGCTGGACCTGCACGGAATCATTGACGAAGCGGACGCCGTCCTGGAAGCCTGGTTCCCGGGCAGCGAAGGCGGAGCCGCGATCGCCGACATTCTGATCGGGCGCGTGAATCCTTCGGCCCGGCTGACGATGTCCTTCCCGCATTCGGTGGGTCAAATTCCGGTCTATTACAACCATTACAATACCGGCCGTCCGATGAATCCGGACAAAACGGAAGAGCGGTATGTGTCCAAATATATCGACAGTCCGAATGATCCGCTGCTTCCGTTCGGATACGGCCTATCCTATACGACGTTTGAATACGGCGAGCTGAAATTGTCCGGAAACGAGATAACGGCCAATCAGCCGCTTCAGGTCAGCGTGAACGTAACGAACACCGGGGATCGCGCAGGCATCGAAACGGTTCAGCTGTATATCCGTGACGTAGCCGGTGAAGTGGTCCGTCCGATGCGCGAGCTGAAAGGCTTCGTACGTCTCGAGCTTGCTCCCGGGGAA
This sequence comes from Paenibacillus sp. VMFN-D1, assembly GCF_003386155.1. NCBI lineage: Bacteria > Bacillati > Bacillota > Bacilli > Caryophanales > Paenibacillaceae > Paenibacillus > Paenibacillus sp. VMFN-D1. The sequence continues at coordinate 339,302 of NZ_QRDU01000006.1, forward strand.
AGCGCGGATGCGGTCTTTACGATCACGGAGGAACAGCTTCGTTATCATCATTCCGACCTTACGCAAGCCAGCGATCCGGGAACGTTCCAGGTGTTTGTCGGTCCGAACAGCCGGGACACCCTTGTTGAGTCGTTCCGGCTGGTTTAGATGAACAGACGGCCATGCGTGTACACAAAGAACAGCGTATGGTCTTGGAGAGAGCTGACCAACAAGACGATGCAGGATGAAAAATACTGTAAAAGCTGCCTCGAAGCCGTACCGGACAGGTTCCGGCCGGCTTCCGGGATAGGAGGATGAACAACTATGACAACCATTACGAATTCCAAGCTTCACGTCCAGGCGGGCGATCTGTCCTTTACGTTCTGGGAAAGCGGCGACCTGTTCCAAGCCGTCAGCGGCAAAACGATGATCAACCAGCTGATGAGCAGCCCGCTCGATGGGGCTTTAAATAATCTGTATCTCCGCATCCATGACGATTCCGCCATCCGCTTCTACCCGCTGCTCGGCATCCGTTCGGACAGTAGGGTCAGCACAGGCGAGGGACGTATCGTCTGGACAGGCGAAGCCGAAGGGGTAGCGTACAGCGTGACGTTTGCGCTCAGTCCGCTCGGCGTATGGTTCTGGGACGTCCGGGCGACCGGGCAGGGCCTCAAGATCGACGTTGTTTACGGCCAGGATATCGGGGACGCGGATCCGGGCGCCGTTCGCAGCAACGAGGCGTACCTGTCCCAATATATCGACCATACCGTCTTCGAAGACAAAGACCACGGCTATGTGGTGTGCTCGCGCCAGAACCAGCCGCAGGGCGGAGCGTTCCCTTACATACAGCAGGGTTCGCTGACGCGTGCCGCGGGGTTCTCTACGGACGGCTTCCAGTTCTTCGGCCTGTCTTATAAAGAAACGAACGTGCCGGCATGCCTCAGCCAGCCTCAATTGGCGAACGAGGTCTATCAATACGAGTTCGCCTACACGGCGCTTCAGTCCGAAGCGGTAACGCTGGACGGGGAAGCACGCTTCGTGTTCTACGGCTTGTTCAAGCCGGATCATGCGGCTGCGGTAACCGAGCTGGAATTCAAGGACGAGGTGCTGAAAGCCTGGGATCAGGTGCAGGCAAATCTGGCCGCTGCGGCCGGTCCGCTGCACGAACTGCCGCGGGTCCGCCTGAATCCGGAGATCGGTGAACCGCTGCGTACCCTGCCGCTTACCGCGGAGGAGCTCGAAGCCCTTTTCCCGGCAGATGAAAGACAGGAGGAGGAGACCGAGAACGGACAGCTTCTTGCGTTCTTTACCGACACCTATGAGCATGTCGTACTGAAAGAGAAGGAGCTGCGGGTGGAGCGTCCGCACGGTCATATTCTGATGAGCGGCGGCAGCGTCAAGCTGGGCGCCAAAGTCGTGACGACGACCTCTTATATGTACGGCATTTTCAACTCCCATCTGGTGGTGGGCAATACCAACTTCAACAAAATGATGAGCAATGCCCGCAGCGCCTTGAACGTGCCGAAGACGGCGGGACAGCGGATATACGTAAACATCGAGGGAGTGTACCGTCTCCTGACGATGCCGTCCCTGTTCGAGATCGGCTTCAACTACGTGCGCTGGTATTACAAAACGGCGGAGGACATGCTGGTAATCACTAATTTTGCGGCGGCGGATGCGCCTGAAGTACGCCTTCATGTGCGCTCGGAGAGCGGCAAAACGTATGAATTCCTGGTGACCAGCCAGGTCACCATGGCTGTCAACGAGTTCGAAGCACCGGTCCGCATGACGGAATCGGCGGGTGTGCTGACGTTCCACGGCGCCCAGGATGCACTCCGGAAGGAAGCCTATCCGCACCTGAAATATACCATGCGGATTGACGGCGCCAAGGCGGCTGTTAGCGATGAAACGGCACTCGCAAGCGGCGTTCAGGCTGGGGAAGCGTCGGTAGTGACGCTCAAGCTGGATGCTGCCTCGGAATGGACTTTGACGATGCAGGGGCTGCTGGACGGTGAAGACCTTCCTGAGGCTAACCGAAGCGCAGAGGATGAAATCGCGAAGTACCGGGAGTTCTTCCGGGACGTGATGAACGGATTCCGCTTAACCGGCGGGGATGGCACGGAAGGCAAGGACTTTTTCAAAGTGAATGCGCTGGCCTGGTGGTACACCCATAATATGCTGGTTCATTATTCGGTGCCGCATGGCTTGGAGCAGTACGGAGGCGCGGCTTGGGGAACGCGGGACGTCTGCCAGGGGCCGACCGAGTACTTTATGGCGACGCAAAAATTCGAACAGGTGCGCGACATTCTGACAATGGTGTACTCTCACCAGTACGAAGACGACGGCAACTGGCCGCAGTGGTTTATGTTCGACAACTACTTTACCGTCCAGCAGGAGGAGAGCCACGGCGATATCATCGTATGGCCGCTGAAGGTGCTCAGCGATTACCTGCGGGCGACCGAAGACTTCGGCATTCTCGAGGAGAAGGTTCCGTATACGGTCAAGCACAAGTTCCATTTTACCGAAGAAACCGCCACGATTCTGGATCACGTGTACAAGGAGATCGGTTACATTCGCAGCCACTTCCTGCACGATACCCACCTGTCCTCTTATGGGGATGGAGATTGGGACGATACGCTGCAGCCGGCCAACGCCCAGCTGAAGCAGTATATGGTCAGCAGCTGGACCGTCGCCCTGACGTACCAGACGATGACGCAGCTCTCAGGCGCCCTGAAATCCGCCAAGCCGGAATTGGCTCAGGAGCTTCATGACATGGCGCAAGGAATCAAGCGCGATTACGAAAAATACATGCTCGGAACGGAAGTCATTCCTGGGTTCCTCTATATGGAGAATCCGGACGAGGTGAAGCTGATGCTCCATCCGACCGACGAAGAGACCGGCATTCAGTACCGCCTGCTGCCGATGACCCGGAGCATGATTGCGGAGCTGCTGGATCCGGAGCGCGCGAAGGCGCATTATGAGCTGATCAAAGAGAAGCTCTTCTTCCCGGACGGCGTCCGTCTCATGAACCGTCCGGCCCAGTATGCCGGCGGCGTCAGCACGCACTTCAAACGGGCGGAGCAGGCGTCGAACTTCGGGCGCGAAGTGGGCCTGCAGTATGTTCACGCCCATATCCGCTTCATCGAAGCGATGGCGAAGCTCGGGCATGCGGATGATGTATGGAACGGCATGAACGTGATCAACCCGGTCGGCATCCGCAATGTCGTGCCGAATGCCGAGCTGCGTCAGAGCAACGCCTATTTCAGCAGCTCCGACGGCAAGTTCAACACGCGTTATGACGCGCAGGCGCATTTCGATGAGCTGCGCAGCGGCAGCGTGCAGGTGAAGGGCGGATGGCGTATTTATTCCAGCGGCCCGGGGATCTACATGAATCAGCTGATCTCGAACGCGCTGGGCATCCGCCAGGAGCAGCAGGATCTCATCGTGGATCCGGTGCTGCCGCAGAAGCTGGACGGCCTGCGCTTCGACTTCCGCTACGACGGTCAGGACGTGGCCTTCATTTACCATTTGAACGGCACCGGCGAGCGCCGCGTGAAGCTGAACGGCCGGGAGCTGGAAGCTTCGGCGGTGAGCAATCCGTACCGCGAGGGCGGACTGCGGATTTCGAAGGACGTGTTCGAGCAGGGAATGAAGCCGGACGGCCACAATGTGGTTGAGATTTTTATGTAGCAGTTTAAGGCGATCTTCACGGATCGCCCTTTTCCATGAGAACTGGAATATGGATAATTTTGGACCTAGCAATGGTTTGATACGGGGGAGCGAGGAACATTGGTTAGTATTAAGGATATCGCTAAAAAAGCCGGGGTTTCCATATCGACGGTATCATATGCCCTGAACGGCAGCAGCAAGGTGACGGATGAAACCCGCTCGAAAATTTTGGCGATCGCCAAGGAACTGAACTATGTGCCGAACGCGGCCGCGAGATCGCTGAAGAAGCGGGAGTCCCGCATCATCGGGGTATTTCTGACGGATTTTAAGGGGGACGTGTATGGCGACCTGCTCGACGGGATGAAGGAGGTCTGCAACGCCCAAGGCTACGACCTGATCGTATGCAGCGGCAAGCAGGCCCACCGGATGCTTCCGGAGCGGATGATCGACGGGGCCATTATTCTGGACCATGCGTTTACGAACGCCGAGCTGCTCAAGTATGCCGAACGGAACCACAAAATCGTCGTGCTGGACCGGGAGCTCGAGCATCCCAACATCAATCAGGTGCTGCTGGATAATAAGGCAGGGGCTACGCTGGCCACCGAATTTTTGGTCGAGCAGGGCCACAAAAAGATTTACGTCGTGACGGGGCCTGATGACTCGTTTGACTCCATTCAGCGCATGAAGGCGGTCAAAATGGTTGCGGACCGCACGGAAGATGTGGAGTGGATCGAGATCCCCGGCGACTTCAAGAAAAGCGGAGGGGAACGTGCCGCCGAACGGGTCATCGGTGAGTATACCGGCCCGGCGGCCGTATTCTGTCTCAATGACGAAATGGCCATCGGTTTTTGCAACCGGCTGGCGGAGACCGATTACCGGATCGGGGAGCATGTGCATTTGATCGGCTTCGATAATATTGAGCTGACGAGCTACATGCAGCCGCGTCTCGCGACCATCAACTACTCCAAACGGAAATGGGGGGCGCTGGCGTCGGAGCAGCTGATCAAAATTTTATCCGGTGAGGAAGTGGAGCATGAGCGCATCTACGTCACGCTGATCAAAGGGGAATCTGTCGGAAAAAGCGCCAGGCAGGTTAACGTGGCTAGATGAAGCACGCATACACCGCGGTGAACAAACAGAAGGGTATCCGGCTGACTAGAGCCTGTCGGATACCCTTTTTGCATGTTCATTTTACGTTAACGAATGGCCACATTGTAGGTTTTCAACCAGTTGTTGACCTGGGCCAGGTAAGCAAACAGCTGCGGCCCCGACATCAGCTGGCCGAACCATGGCAGATTCGAGGACGCCTCAGGGGAAGCGGCGATCTCGAGAATTTTGTTCTTGTCGATCAGCGGCAGGATCGGGGCAGACGGATCGTCCAGAATGTCGAGCATCTGCTGCTTGACGGCGGCAAGGAAATCCGGATTGTGGGTTTTCGGATACGGGCTCTTCTTGCGGTAGAGCACGTCGTCCGGCAGCACGCCTTCCAGTGCCTTGCGCAGAATGCCCTTTTCCCGACCGCCTGTCATTTTGATTTCCCAAGGGATATTCCATACGTACTGGACCAGCCGGTGATCACAATAAGGCACGCGTACTTCGAGGCCGACGCCCATGCTCATGCGGTCCTTGCGGTCCAGCAGCGTCGGCATGAAGCGGGTGATGTTCAGGTAGGACATGACCCGCATTTTGGCCTGCTGGCCGGTCTCGCCGCGCAGCTTGGGAACTTCACGTACCGCATCGGCGTAACGGTCCCCCAGGTAATCCAGCGGACGGATCCATTCGCGGATTTCGGGTGACAGCAGGCTGGCTCTCATGTCGGGTGCGACCGACCAAGGGAACGTGCCGGAATTCAGCATTTCCTCGCGGTGAAACCAGGGATAACCGCCGAAAATTTCGTCGGCCGCTTCGCCGGAGACGGCTACCGTCGCCCCTTTTTTGATCTCACGGCAAAACAAGTAGAGCGAGCCGTCTACGTCCGCCATGCCGGGCAGGTCCCGGGTCAGGGTGGAGGCGTTGAGCGATTCCACGAGCTCGGGGGTATCAAATTCGATGTAATGGTGCTGTGTCCCGAGTTCCTCCACCATCCGCTGGATAAACGGAGCGTCGGCTCCCGGCTGGAAAGCATGCGATTTGAAATGCTTCTCATTGCCGACGTAATCGACGGAGTAAGTGTGGACCTGCCCTTGGTTGGTCCGGTTATAATACTGGACGGCAAGGGCCGTCAGGGCGCTGGAATCCAGCCCTCCGGACAGCAGCGTGCAGACCGGTACGTCCGAAACCAGCTGCCGCTCCAGCGTATCCTGCAGCAGCTCGCGCAGCTTGGCTGCCGTTTCCTCCACGCTGTCTTCGTGGATGTGGCTGTCCAGACGCCAGTAGGCGTAACTGCGCAGCCCGTCGCGGCTGAAGATCATCGCGTGGCCTGCCCGCAGCTCCTTCATGTCTTTATAGACGCCCTGTCCCGGCGTCCGCGCCGGGCCGATAATGAACACCTCGGCGAGCCCTTCCGGGCCGACCACGGGCTCCAACTTGGGATGCTGCAGCAGCGCTTTGGGTTCGGAGCCGAATATTAAAGTGCCGTCGATGTAGGCGTAGAACAGGGGCTTGACGCCCAGGCGGTCCCGAGCCATAAACACCTGCTCCCGGACGCTGTCCCAGATGGCAAAGGCAAAAATGCCGTTGAACCGGTCCACGCAGGCCGGCCCCCACTCGATGTATGAAACCAAAAGAACTTCCGTATCGCAATGGGTCCGGAAGTGATGTCCTCTTTTGACCAATTCGCTCCGCAGCTCGGCCGCGTTATATAGCTCCCCGTTGTAACAAATCGCATACACATCATCATCATCATGAACGATCATGGGCTGTGCGCCGTTTTCGGGGTCAATGACGCTCAGACGGCGGTGGCCGAAGGCGCATGGATTGGAGATCCAGGTTCCCGAAGCGTCCGGTCCGCGATCCGACATCGTTTCCGTCATTTTGACAAGGATCTGCGAATCCTGGGTTAAGTCGCCGCTCCATTGTATAAAACCGGTTATTCCGCACATGATGGGTCATCCTCTCTTTGTCGTTTGTCCACTCGCTGTCCTTTCTGTTTGCCAAAGTGATACAGTTATATGCCGAATCGGGGCATAAAATGTCTGTCCTTTAACGAAAACTATAGGAAAGGCAGTGTAAGAAAAACGTGTCTGTCGACGTACTTCTACAGCAGGCAGGCCGCATTTAGCGGATGTTTTTCTTGCGATCATGGAATGGCTCAGCTCCGCTGAAAACTTATACATTTCTATGATCTTTACAAAGGAGAGTAATGAGACATGGATAAGCAGCATTTTTATGTATCGGTACACGGCAGAAGCGTTCTTGCCGAACAAGGCGCCGCTCCTTATGAGCTGGTGTTGTACTGCACGGTGGGGCAGGCCAGGGAAGTGCAGCAGATGATGGAGGATATGCAGGAGCATGCCGAAGACTCCTTCCTGGCTTATACGTTTCCATGGCCGGATACGCCGGAGGATGACGTCAATTCGCAGTACACGGAGAGCCTGAACAAGCTGTACCGGAAAATATACGAATACGGCACGGCAGAAACGCGACAGCATCTGACGGAGAACAAAATGCTGGGTTATACTTGATTTCTGAATTCCGGCTGACCAGGGAGAGGAGGAAAGCATGTATTATATTAAGGATGCCAAGGTGCGGCGGATGACGGAGCTGGACGGGGTCCGCTGCGCCGAAATCGGCGTGCTGCCTGGAGCGGTAGACGATCCCGCGCTTTTGGCTTATGTGGCCGAATCGTCGCCGGGCTGTTACGGCCTGATCCGGCTGATCCGCAACGATGCCGACACAGAGCTCGACTGGTACGACAACAGCATGCATCAGGCGTATACCGATGTGACGATGCAGGCGTTCGAAGGCAGCTTCTTTCTGACGGCCGACGAGGAGCGGGACCTGTTCCTGCGCGACCTGATCTCTTTTGGGAACGTAGAGGAGGACCTGCGGAGCAGGTTCGCAAAGTAAACGCAGCCATAATTTAAGGAACATAGCCGGCAGACTCCCGCCCCATACTATGGTTTAGGGGAGGTGAGCTAAATGGCGGACTTCACGAACAAAAAAGGCAAGAGAAGCAAGTACGCCCGACAAAACGCTTTTGCGGGTGGAGTGACGAGCAGAAATTCGAGAAATTTGGCTGTGCCCCATAACCCAAGACGTTTTGGCAACCAGTAGCCTCCTTGAACCATGAACAAACCTCCGGGGATATCCCCGGAGGTTTGTTCAGCGATTCTTAGCTGTTCACGCTTTACGCATATTCGCGAAGCACCTGAATGCCTTTAACGATGTTGTAGACGAACGTGCCAAAGTAAATAACGCAGAACAGCAGAATATATCCCAGGATCGAGCCGGCATGGTGGGCTGCCAAAGTAAAGAACAGCAGCGGTACGGCCGCAATGAACGGCAGCAGATGCGAGAGCAGCGCCCGCTTGGCATGCCTGGCGACGTATTCGTCCCGGACGGCGATCCATACGATCACCGGCAGGATAAACGGGGCGAAAAATATGCTGAAGTAGGAAAGTGAAGATAACAACTGTCGCATGGAAAATGCTCCTTTACAACGTATTTTGTTATGATATTACCCATAGTATTTCCCGCCAATCGGCTTTCTCATTTTCCTCTTGAAAAAATGGCTAAATGCGGTATAATAAATAACGCATTCGCTTTTTTTATTACATAGCAAGTCCCAGTAGCTCAGCTGGATAGAGCAACGGCCTTCTAAGCCGTCGGTCGGGGGTTCGAATCCCTCCTGGGACGTACAAGGAAAGCCCTCACTCGAGGGCTTTTTCTTTAGATATAAGCAAGTAGAGCGAGAAGGGAGAGAGACCGGATGATTCAGGATATTAAAGTATCACAGTGGACCGCACTGCTGATCGAGCAGGCGAAGCGGGCCGGACTGTCCGCGGCCGCCATCGCTGAGGCTGTCCATAACAAGGACGTTGAGCCGTTTATCCAGGCAGGGCTCGAGGGCGAGCGTTATACCAACCTGTTCGGCTACTCGGAGGAACACGGGGAGCCGCTGGCCCAGGCGGCAACGGAAGGCTACCGCATGACGTTTAACACGCGGAACGGGCTGAAAAACTGGCTGGTGCAGCGTTTTGGACTGGATGAGGAAAAGGACTTTGAGGTTGGCGAGGGCGTGATTCACGGGCTGCGGCTCACCTTGGAACAGCTGGCTGCATTGCAAAAAGCACTGGCCGTAAATTGGGTGATTGCCGGATCGCGCGACCTTCCGGGCGGCATGGTGGAGCTGGATTTGTCCATTCGTGCCCTTCAATCCGCTTCTCAAACCTAATTCGATCTAAACAGGCGTATGCCGGTTAGCCATAATAAAAGGGGCTGTCCCATGCTGTCGTGTCATGCACGACGGTGGGCAGCCCCTTTGTCATTTCGTTTCAATCGCTCCTATCGAACGATTCCTGCTTTCTTCCTTGTTAACCACGCCTAGCCGGAAGTTCCCCGCTAACTGATCAACATCAGGATGATCGAGGACAATGACAGGCAGGCACTGAGCAAATAGATGAACACGACCGCCTGCTTCGGGCTCAGCCCCCAGGACAGCAGCCGGTAATGGAGCTGGCTTCGGTCGGCCTTGTACACCGGCTTGCCGTCCCGATACCGTTTGATTACAACGTAAATGTTATCGAAGATCGGCACGCCAAGCGCCAGCACAGGAACGAGAATGGAAATGACGGTCACCTGTTTAAAGGCTCCGTCCAGGGCGATGATGCCGAGCATGAACCCGATAAACGTCGCGCCTGCATCCCCCATGTAAATTTTGGCGGGCGGCTTGTTGTATCTCAGATAACCGAGCGTCACCCCGACCAGCAGCACCGCCATAATCGCGGAATGGGACTGGCCTTTGGCAATAGCAACGATAAACAGCGTAAAGGCCGAAATGGCGGCCACGCCTCCGGACAGCCCGTCCAGCCCGTCCATAAAATTAATGACCGTCGTGACGCCGAAGATCCACAGAATCGTCAGAATAAACTGCAGCCACTCCGGAAACACGACCATATGGCCGGCGAACGGAACGGTGATCCCTTCAAATGAGATCCCTGAATAATAGACGATCACCGCAGCGCCTACCTGCACGAGCGTTTTGGGCAGAGCGGCAAAATCCTTGCCTTTCGTCTTGTACCAGTCATCGATCATGCCGATGCCGAGGATGAGCAGCGAGCCGGCCACAATGCCGGCCATTTCCTTGTCCCAGTGTCCGGTAAGAACGATGTAGGGAACCATAAAGCCGAGAAAGATGGCGATGCTTGCCAGATGCGGTACGGGTTCCTTATGTATTTTGCGAGTGGTGGGCCGGTCGACGAAATCAACCCGGATCGCGAGCTTCCTTAAAGGAGGGATCAAAGCCAAAACGATAACAAGCGATACAATAAATCCAATTACATACACAATGGTCAGGCCTCCAATACTTAGCTTTGCAATTTGCTGTCGTTTCATTCAAAGTCTCTGGTTGGGTTTCGGATACAGTTAAATGTAGCATTTGTATTTTTAACTAGAATAATCGCTATTTTTGCAAAATACAACGATAAAATATTTAATATTTCCATAACATTCCAATCAACCGCTTTTTACAATTCTAGTAGAAAATAGGTCTATAGCACTTATGCTAATAGAAGAAGGGTGAGCCGATGTTGAAGAAAAATAAAATGTTTCAGGTACTGATGGCCTCTGCGGTTGTAACTTCCGTACTGGCCGGAGGAACGGCAGAAGCTGCTTCCGCTGCAAAATCATCATCTGCGGGTCAGGCTGCAAAAATGACGTCGCCAAAGCTGAAAGCGGCCAAGGTGGAACTCAGCGTGAACGGAGCGAGCGTCTCCGTCAATGCGGTCCAGCTCAACCAGTCGTACCTGGTAGCCGTGTCAGACATCGTCAAGGCTTTCGGGGCAAGCGCAAGCGCCGCCAAAGGGATCGTCATGATAAAGGATGCGACCGGTTCACGCGTCGTTCAGCTGCAGGCAGGATCAAAGTCCTATAAGGTGAATGGAGAGGCCGCAGCCTTTACGAACGCTCCTCTGCTTCAAGATGGCAAAACCTACGTAGAGCTTCAAGCGCTCGTGGAAGCACTGGGCGGGGAATGGATCGCGGGCAGCGGGCAGACGCAGCAGGTATTGACGGTTCAAAGACCGGAAGGAAGCTATTCTTCGGTACGCTGGAATGCCCAAGGGCAAATCATTGCCAGCCGTGACGATGCGGAGTCCGCCCAAATCGTTAAACTGGACCCGGCAAGCTATGGCAGCACGGTAATCTCGACGGACGAATATGCAGCGGAATTGGCAGTGTCCCCGAACGGGCAGTGGGGAGCTTATACCGATAACGCCGGCCAGCTCTACCTGATGAACCTTGCCAGCGGGCTGTCGCAAAAACTCGGCTCCGACACTTCCGTCAAAACAGATCTGACCTGGTCGGCGGATAACAGCCGGATTTATTTCATCCAGGGCGACAAACAGGAAAAAATATCCTACATGAATGTCGGCGACGGCAAGGTGACCGAAGTGCTGGCTGACAAAGTGGAGAACAAGTCCGATGTGAGCCTGTCCGCGGACGGCAAACGATTGGTCTATATCGTCAATGTGACCGGCGTGGCCAGCAGCGATAAGGACAGCACGGAAGAATCGCTCAGCATTGACTATTCAGGCGCGGGCCAGCAGCTGTATTCCCTGGACCTCACGGATAAAGAGGCTAAACCGGTTCAGCTAACAACGGGTAAAGACAATAAATTGTATCCTGTCGCACTGGATGGCGGCAAAGCGGCGTATTTGAGCGCCGATCCGGATAGCGTCACTGCCAAGGATGTCATCAAGGTGATCGGCCCAGGCAGCAGCGTCCAGGACCTGTCTAGCATCATCGATGTGACGGTCATCGCGGCCGGGCCATCCGGAACGCTTATTGCTGCGGGCATCGCCGCCGACGGCAGTACGAAAGTGCTGAAGATCGACAGCGGCAGCCAGGCGCAGCTTTACAGCACGTCCGGAACCGTCAGCGAGCTGGCGATGTCTGCGGACGGCAGCCGGATCGCCCTGATCGAAGACGGCAGGATTGTAGTCATCACAGGCGGAAAGACCATTCAGCTTACCAAATAAAAGCGGTTCTTAACCGAAAAGGAGAATAAACGATGAAACTGTTCAAAAAATTAACGCTGGCTGCCGTCACTTCCCTGGTAGCGGTAACCACTCTGGTCGGCTCCGCTAGCGCCGCCTCCGGCATCTCCGGCAAAATTACGATTAACGGGTCCACTGCGCTGCTTCCGCTCACCCTTCAGGCAGCCAAGGAATTTCAGAAAATCAATCCGAAAGTCAGAATCTCCGCTTCCGGCAAAGGCTCGGTAACCGGACCGCAGGCCGTGAAGAAGGGCATTGCCGACATCGGGGCGTGCGACTGGGACGCCAGCATGGACGTACCGGGCTTCAAGGCTTTTGAAGGCCAGGTAGCCAACAAGGTGGCCGTCATTCCTTTTGCGACAGTCACCAACAAAAACGTGAAGGTGAACAACCTGACCACCGAACAGCTGAAAGGGATTTTCTCCGGCAAAATCACCAACTGGAAAGAAGTCGGCGGTGATGATGCGGACATCGTCGTCATCACGCGCGCCTTCGGCTCCGGCACCCGTGTCAACTATCAGGCCAAAGCGCTGGCTGGCGGCGACATCGTCAAAAAGGCCAAAAACTACAAGGAAGTCGGCTCCAGCGGCGACATGAAAACCGCCGTAGCCACAACGCCGAACGCCATCGGATACATCGACCTGGTGTACGTAAACAGCGACATCAAGGCGCTGAGCTATAACGGCGTGCAGCCGACAACGGACAATGTCATCAACGGCAGCTACAAAATTTGGGCATACGGATATTACATGACCAAAGGTCAGCCGACCGGCGCCACCAAAGCGTTTATCGAGTATGTTCAAAGCGCGAAATTCCAGCAGGGTTCCCTGAAAAAATTGAAATTCATTCCGATTTCCGCCATGCGTTAAGGCAAGTGGATTGAGCCAAGCCAAGCCATATTCATGATCGCGGCCAGCCCTCACATACCAATGGGGCTGGCCGCTTTATAGGAGGAGAGCCAGTTTGAGCACCCCCGTGCAGCAGTACGTGCCCGAGGAACGTCAGGTGCTGACCCCGCCCGCGAAGCGTCGCAGGTTCAGTCGCAGCGCCAGGGTCCGTTTCACCAACCGCATGTTTACGTATTATTTTTGGTTCAGCATATTGGCGCTGTGCCTGGTGCTGGGCCTGGTGATCTTTTTTATCGGCAAAACCGCGCTTCTGACCTTCCGCGACATCTCTTTTGCGGATTTCTTCCTTTCCTTTAACTGGACCCCGGAGGAGGAGCATTACGGTGCAGCCGCGTTTATCATCAACACCCTGTCCCTGACGGCGCTTACGCTTGCGCTGGCCGTGCCGGTATCCGTCGGGCTGGCGGTGCTGATCGCCGAAATCGCGCCCGGCTGGCTGAAAAACGCCATGCGGCCGATTCTGGACCTGCTGGTCGGGGTTCCTTCCATCGTCTATGGATACCTCGGCCTGACGGTGCTGATTCCGTTTTTGCGCCGGCTGAGCGGGGAGAATCTGGGCGACGGGCTGCTGGCGGCGGCCCTCGTGCTCGCCCTGATGGTGCTGCCGACGATATGCCGGATCAGCGACGACGCGATTTCCGCCGTGCCGAAAAAATACCGCGAAGCTGCGTATGCTATGGGCTCCACGCGATTGCAGGTCATGATGCGGGTCGTCATTCCCGCCGCCGGCAGAGGCATCATTGCGGCGGTGATTATGGGGATGACCCGGGCGATCGGGGAGACGATGGCGGTGGTGATGGTCATCGGCAACACGGCGCAGCTCGCCAAGTCCCTGTTTACGCCGGCTTCGGTGCTGACCAGCAACATCGTGATGCAGATCTCCAACGTGGAGTTTGACTCCACCTGGAATTACGCGCTGCACATGATGGCCTTCCTGCTGCTCATCATCTCGTTTGTCCTGATTTTGTTCATCCGCTATTTGGGACGCAAAGGGAGGGAGCAGGCATGAGCGAATGGACGCGCACCCGCAAAATGCAAAGATCGCTTGTGTACGACCGGCTGGCAACATACGGGTTCTACGGGCTCGGCATCCTGGTTCTGCTGCTGATCTTCTGGCTGCTGCTGACCATCCTGGGCAAAGGGCTGCCCGGGCTGAGCCTCGAGTTTTTGATGAAGCTGCCCAAGGACATGGACCCCGGCGGCGGTATCGGGCTGGTGCTGTTCAACTCGTTTTATATTTTGATTCTGTCGCTGCTCATTTCCGTTCCGATTGGGGTCGGAGCAGGGATCTACATGGCGGAGTACGCCCCGCCGAATAAATTTACAGAAGTGCTGCGGATTTGCGTCGAGAGCCTCTCCTCCGTTCCGTCGATCGTATTCGGAATGCTGGGCCTGGCCATTTTTGCCGAGTATTTTCAAATTGGCCTGACCATTCTCGGCGGAGCGGTTTCCCTGGCCTTCCTCAACCTGCCGATGCTGGCCCGGGTGACGGAGGAAGCGGTGCGCGCGGTGCAAAATGACGTAAAGAACGCATCCTATGCCCTCGGGATGACCAAATTCCAATGCATCCGGACCGTCGTTATCCCGATGGCCATGCAGGGAATTGTGACGGGCATCTGCCTCGTGGCGGGCCGGGCATTCGGAGAATCGGCCGTCATCCTGCTGACCGCTGGGCTCAGCACCTCCGGGGAGATGTGGGACTTCAATCTGTTCTCACCGGGTGAGACGCTGGCTGTACACCTCTGGTACGTGCAGTCGGAAGCAATCGTGGAGGATGCCCGCCAAATCGCCGACAAGTCCGCCGCGGTGCTGGTCATCGTCGTCCTCCTGATGAACCTGCTGTTCCGCATTCCGCTGTGGATCAGCAACCGGCGCCTGAAGAAATAGGGCCTTCTAGAGGTTGTTCAAAAAGTCCGCTTTTGATCACGAAGTAAATCGGGAAGCTGATTCGGCATCGAATCTTGAATTCAGCCGGGTCTTCCGGTGCTCACGTACCCACTACGTACGCTCTGCTCCTCAGCCCCTAGCTTCATCCAATCTTCTCGGTGCTGAAAACCAACCTTTTTGAACATGCATTTATATGTATTCATACCGAAATAAGCTTTGATCTAGGAAAAAAGGGCTGTCTTCCGGCACAATGACTCTGCCGGCGAGACAGCCCTTTAAGGTTGACTGAATTTATCAGCTTATTCAGCGAAGCTGAACGCTTGGGATTGCTACAAGCGAATAACTTTCGGCTGAAGGTGGTCAGCATTGTTGCCCTCAACGGCCCGTAATAATATCCAGCTGCGCGGAAGTATCATATACCATCTGGTAAGGGTCGGCGCTGTACGGAGTGAGCTCGGCCGTGACGGTATCCGTGTAGCCGATCTCGTTCAACGCCCGACGTACTTCGTTCCAGTTGACGCTGCCCGACAGCAGCGGGACGAAGCCGTTCGGTCCGGCTGCCGGATTAAAGTCCTTAACGTGGACTTTGCGGATCCGCTCGCCCAGCGTCCGGATCCAATGCTCGGGATAGCCGAAGAGAAGGACGTTTCCGATGTCAAAATAGGCTCCGACCCAGGGCGAATCGAGCTCGTCGATATACCGGGCCATCTCCATCGGGGAGAGCAGAAATTTGTTCCAGACGTTTTCGATGCCGATATGAACGCCGTGCTGTTCGGCCAGCGGAATGAGTTCCCGCAGTTCTTCCTGGCTGCGGCTATAACATTCCTCATAGGTGACGGAAGGCGTCACCGCTCCGGGAACGACCAGCACGGTGTCCATCCCGAGCAGGGATGCAAGCTCGAGCTGCCGGGTAACGATCTCTCGTCCGCCGGCGCGGACATCCGGATCCGCCGCGGACAGGGGGGATTTCCACAGCATGCCGGTCGAAAGGCTGCGCAGCTGAATGTTGTGACGGGAAGCCAGGGCCAGTACGGCCTCCGCCTCCTGTGCAGTGGTGTCCATGGTCAGCCCGGTTCCGCCGGACGGATACAGGTTCAGCTCGACGGCATCGTAACCCGCCTGCTCCGCATGAAGAAAAATCATCTCGAGCGGGGTTCCCTCCGGAAATCCCCATTGATTTATCGACTTCAGCATCGCTTCATACACCCCTTTGTCAGGATTAGGTTCAGAGCTCTGCAGGCGAAACGGCGGCCAATCGCTCCGCCGAGCGGTATGCAGCCAGGGCCACATCGAGCGCCTTGAGCCCGTCGACGCCCGTCACGTTCGCCTCGGTCCTGCCTTCCGCGATCGAGGCTACAAAATCCCGGACCAGGCCGAAGTCCATATCGTCGCCCCAGAAATGGTGCCGGTAGCCGCGCTCCTCGCTGAATACGTTCAGCTTCTGTCCGAAGGCGTCGATCGTCAGGGTGCCGGCCGTCCCGACGATTTCCAGCGTCACGTCGCCCCAGGTCGGGAAGGAAGGATTCCTGGACCAGCTGCAGTCCAGCGTGGCAAACACGCCGTTGTCAAATTCGATCGACAGAATTCCGCAGTCGTCGATGGGGGCGGCGGACATGAGCTGCCCGATTTCCGCGTACACCTCTTTTACCTCCGCGCCGGTGAACCAGCGCATAATATCGGCGACATGAACGGTGTGGTCAATGACCGCTCCGCCGCCGGACAGGGCGGGGTCGACGAACCATCCGCCCGGATTTTGCCCGCGGTTGGTCCCCTTCATGGCGAGGATCCGGCCGAGCTTGCCTTCGTCGATCATTTGCTTGGCCCGGATGACGGACCGGTTATACCGGACCGGAAAGGCCGTCTGCAGCATGACGCCGGCGGCTTTGCAGGCCTCGATCATGTCCCGGGCGTCCGCGGCATTGGTCGATATGGGCTTTTCGCACAGCACATGAACCCCCGCCTTGGCGGCCGCAAGGACCTGCTCCTTATGGTTTGCGTTCTCCGACGTAACGACGATCCCGCTGAGGCCTTGCGACAGAAGCTCGGCATAATCGCCGTAATAGCTGGTGCCAAGGATACCGGCGAACTTTTGACCCCGCTGCTCATCGGGATCGTAAATGCCGGCGAGCTCCACTTCTTCCAATTGGATCAGCGCTTTCGCATAACTGTAAGCGTGCATATGGGCAAAACTGGCGATGCCGATTTTCATGAACCGATCACTCCTTTGCTGCTCGGGTCGGCTGCACCGGTCCCCAGATGAACCGGCCGCCCGGTCTCCATCGATTTCAGCGCCGAGAGCGCAATCCGGAGCGCCTCATAGGCGTCTTCCGCGGTTACGATCGGCTCTTCATCCTGCTCGATGCAATTCAGGAAATGGCGAAGCTCCTGGAAATACGGGTTTTCCTCGACCGGGCTTTCCGGAACGGGGACGCCGCCGCCTCCGCCTGCATGACCGCCGCGCTGAAAAGACAGCAGCGGCTGATCCCGGGCGCTGTCATAGCCGATGATCCCCTGTGTGCCGGCCATCTCCAGATTCATGGAGAAGCCTTCATGCGACCAGGTTCCCTCGACGTGGGCGATGGCGCCGCTTTGAAAGCGGAGGGTCACGAGCGAATAGTCCAGCTGGGCGTGAACTCTCCCATGGAGCCCCTTGGCATACACACGTTCCACTTCGCCGAAGCACCAGCGAAGAAAATCAAAATCGTGGATCATGGCGTCCAGCGTAATGCCGCCGCTGGCACCGAAATCGCTGTACCAGTGCTGCCAGCCGATCGGATACCCTCCACCGCGGCCTGCACGGATGACGGCCGGCTTGCCGATGACGCCATCCTCCAGCAGCTGCTTGGCATGCGCATATTCGTGGAAGAAGCGGAGAACATGCCCGACGAACAGCCGGACACCACGCGAACGGCAGTGGTCGATCATTTCCCTGGCGTCGGCCAGACTGCGCGCCAGCGGTTTTTCGCAGATGACGTGCTTGCCGTCGTCGGCCGCTTGAAGAACAAACTTCTTGTGAAGCGGCGTCGGCAGGCAAACATCGACGACATCGACGCGGTCAAGCGCTTCCATCGCCTCTGTGTAGGAAGTGAACGAAGAGGTGCCGAATGCCTCGGCAAGCCGCGCTCCCTTGCCGGCGTCGGTGTCGACGATACCGGCCAAGTGGGCGTTCGGCATATCGGCATAGGCTGCGGCATGGGTGCTCCCCATCGCCCCCGCGCCTATAACGAGTACGTGAATCATAACGGTTTTCAGCTCCTTTTATGATGGACCGGTTACACTTGTAAAAGGTCTATTCGTTTCCTTATCCTTTGATGCCATTCATAGCGATTCCTTCTATAAAATAGCGCTGCAGGAAAATAAACAGGATGATGATCGGCAGCGTAGCCATTACTGCACCCGCCATCAGCAGCGGATAATCGGTCGAATGCTGCCCCTGGAAGGAGGAGATGCCGATCGACAGCACGCGCATATCTTCCGAGCTGGTCATGATGAGCGGCCACAGCAGGTCGTTCCATGCCGCCAGAATCGTAAAAATGGCCAAAGAGACGAGAGCGGATTTGGACAGCGGCAGGTAGATGTTCCAATAAATCCGGAAATAGCTGCAGCCGTCGATTTTGGCAGCTTCCTCCAGATCCTTCGGCAGCGTCATGAAAAATTGCCTCAGCAAAAAGGTGCCGAATGCGCTGAAGATGCCGGGGATAATCAGGACATAGAAGGTATCCAGCCAGTTCAGCTGCCGCATGATGACAAAGCTCGGGATCATGACGACCTGGGACGGCACCATGAGCACGGCCAGCAGGGCGAGAAAAATGACGTTTTTCCCCGGGAATTTCAGGCAGGCAAAGGAGTATGCGGCCAGGGAACACAGCAGCAGCTGTCCGGCTGTCCGGCCTAGCGTCACCAGAATCGTATTGAGGTAGTAAGTGCCGAAATCGATGGTGGTCAGCACCTTGGCGTAATTTTCAAAATGCCATTCCGACGGCAGCAGCGTAGGGGGCACCTTCATGGAATCCGCAAAGGACTTAAACGATGTGGACAGCATCCAGACAAAAGGGGTCACCATCAGGACGGCTCCCGCGATCAGCAGAATATGAACGGCCAGCCGTCTTCCGCGGTCGGAAGTTCGGGTTATCATGACAGCCTCTCCTCCTCATGAAGGTTATTGATAATGAACCCAGCGTTTTTGGAAATACATCTGAAACGCGGTGATGATCAGGATGACGATAAACAGGATGAACGCCTCCGCCGAAGCGTAGCCCATGTTGAAGTACTTGAAGCCGTCCTCCCAAATGCTGTACACGACGGTGCGCGTGGAATCGAGCAGGGAGGTTTGCTGTCCCATCATGATGAAGACGAGGTCGAATACCTGGAAAGAGTTGATGAAGGACATGACGAGCACGAAAAACAAGCTCGGCGTCAGCAGCGGCAGCGTTATCCGGAAAAAGCGGTAGACCGTGCCGGCGCCGTCCAGCGACGCTGCTTCGTAATAGCTCGACGGAATTCCCTGCAGCCCCGACAGCAGGATGACGGCGTTGTAACCGACGCTCGTCCAGACGCTGACAATGACGATCGACATGAGCGCAAACTTTTCGTCGAACAGCCAGTTCGGCTGGGGCAGATGCATCGCCCCGAGCACGTAATTGATCAGGCCGAACTCGGAGTTATACAGCCATTTCCACACCATGCCGACCGCGATCGGCATGGTGATGACCGGGATGAAATAGAACGTGCGGTACACGACCATCCCTTTAATATGCTGATTGAGCAGCACGGCGAGCAGCGTGGCAAAGACGATGGACAGCGGGACGGTCGCAACGGTGTAGAGCAGCGTATTCAGCAGGGAGTGCGTAAACTTCTCGTCCTGCATCAGCTGGGTAAAATTGTCGATCCCGTTGAACGCCGGAGCGGACATGCCGTCCCAGTTCGTAAAGGACAGAATCAGGGAAGCGGCGGAAGGCACCATATAAAAGAGGGCCAGACCCAGTGCGACGGGGAGGATAAATACGTACCCCCAGACCGCCTCCTGGATGGCCAGCTTGGAAGTTTTCCGCTTCCGGGCTGCAGGCAGGTTCGGGTCTTTCGACTTGACGGCCAGCGGCGTATTCACCGGCAGCACCATCCTTTCTCTCGAAGTTAAGTGGATACAAGCGTAGACTCTTCTTTAATCCTTCTTCTCTTCCGCGAGAATCTCGTTCATTTTATCGGCTATCGTCTTCAGCGCTTCCTCAAACGACTTTTTCCCGAGGTAGGCGTCCTGAAGCTCCTTGGTCTCCACGTCCTGCCACTCGGCCGTCCGCTCGGACACCGGATACGGCACAGCAAAGTCCAGACTATCTACGAATACCTTCAGGTCAAGGGAAGGGATCGACTTCAGCCAGCCTTCCTCCGTTCCTTTATAAGCGGGAATGCTGAAGCCCGATTCGGCCAGGTACTGCTCGCCTTCTTTGCCGGAAAGCACCTGGATCAGATCCCATGCTTCCTGCTGATGCTTCGTTTTTTCGTTCATCGCCCAGCTCAGGCCGTGAACGATCGTCGCTTTCTGCTTGCCTGCGGGCAGCGGGGCAACCCCCAGCTTGTCTCCCAGCAATTTGTACAGCTCGGGCGCGCTGACGGAAATGGCGGGGAACATGGCGGCTTTGCCGGATCCGAACAGCTGGAGCGGCTTGGTCTCAAGCTGCTGCTGGGCGTTCGGGGAATAGCCCTGGTCCATCAGCTTTTTCTCCCATTGAAAAGCAGACAGCGCTTCGGGCGAATCGAAGCCGGATTTCGTTTTATCTTCGGAGATGATGTAACCGCCGGCCTGGTGGATCAAATCGTAATATCCGGACTGGCTGTCAATCAAAGCGGTGTAGCCGTACACGCCGTTCTGCTTGTCCGTCAGCTTGGCGGCATTCTGCTCGATCGTATCCCAGGTCCAGCTGCCGTCCGGGTAAGACACGCCGGCTTTGTCGAAAAGTTCTTTATTGTAGTAGAGTCCAACCGCATCGAGGAAATAAGGAAGTCCATAAAGATGATCGTTGTAGGTGTACAGATTGACGAGGGCGTCAGTGTAAACGGAGGTATCGAGCTTGCTTTCATCAATAAGCGGCTGCAGATCCTTGATCCAGCCTTTGGAGGCATAAGCGTAGAAGTTGGGGCCGTTCATCCAGAAAACATCGGGCCCACTATTGCCGGCGAGACTTGTTTTCAATTTGGTCCAGTAGTCGGCCCAAGGGGTGTAAGTTACTTTGACTTCCACGTCGGGGTGGTTTTTCTTGTACAGCTCAATCGATTTGTTGACGGTGTCCTTCACGTTCTCATCCCATAGAGCCACGTTGATTACTTTTTTGCCGCCGGCTTCTCCGGAAGAGCCGCCGCAGCCCGTCATTACAGCAGTGAACAGAAACAGGAACACGAGGATGATCGACATTTTTCTAGCCATTCCAATAACCTCCTCTAAATATGGTTCTTGCACTCATTCTTGATCTGCCGCAGTTCCAATGATGTACGAATTCTCCCCCCTTATCTTGCGAAAATCCATCGCCATACTTATTCCAATAATCAAAATAAGTAGATGCCAACTGACCATTCAATGTGAGGTTTTAGGAAAAGAATGGCATCTATTTGCGTAAGATTATATATTTGGTGATTTTTATTTTCAATAGTTTGATAAATATTTGCATAAAAACTTTTGGAAGGCAGGAAAACGGCGTTTTCAAGTGGAAAGTATCGGTTTCCGCATATTTTGGTTATTGGAATATGTTACATGGAATGGAGCATTGGGAACTATATTTTACTGCAAATATGGAATAAGATGGAATATATTGATGCATTTTGCCGAAGAAAGGGGAAGATGGTTGAAAACGATGAGAAAAGGCGATTGGAAACTGATTCAGGAGCTGAACCGGTCGATCATTTTAAATAAAATCCGTCTGGACGGCCCGATCTCCCGGATCGAGCTGGCCAAAGGAAACCGGATTAGCCCCTCCACCGTAGCTGCGGCGGTTCAGGAGCTGATCCGGGAAGGCTATGTGACTGAAATCGGCAGAGGAGAGTCCAGCGGCGGGCGCAAGCCCATTTTGCTGCGATTTGCGCCGGATAACCATTTTTTGTTTGCCGCATCGATCTCAAACACGGTCATCGAGGTTGCCCAATTAAACCTGGAGGCGAATATCCTGCGCAAAGAATCCGCTCCTGTCGGAACTCGGCAGGGTGAAGGCGTCATCGAGCTGATGCTCGGCATGATCGACCGCTTCGTCACCGAAACCGGCAGCCTGGACGCTTGCATCGGCATAGCCGTCACGACACCGGGCGTGGTTAATGTTGAGCAGGGGGTCGTCTACTATAATTCCAAGCTCCGCCTGAATGACGTTCCGGTCAAGCAACTCGTGGAAAGCCGCTATGGGATTAAAACCTGGGTCGAGAACGATACCAACTCGCTCGTGCTTGCGGAACGGCGGTTCGGGAGCTACAGCTCTTTTGCCAATCTGATCTATATTATGGTCGGCAATGGGATTGGGGCGGGCATCCTTGTCAACGACATGATCCTCCGGGGAAAGCTGGGGGGAGCGGGCGAATTCGGCCATACGAGCGTCAACCGGAGCGGAATCCGCTGCGAATGCGGAAACGTCGGCTGCCTGGAGAACTCGGTAAGCTGGCCTGCCGTACACTCCCGAATGATGGCGGCGATGGCCTCGGGCCGGCAGACGCTTATCCACGATTTGACAGGCGGCGACTTCAGCCGGATCGAGCCTGCGGTGTATAAAGAGGCACTGTCCAGAAAGGATCGGCTGGCCATGGACATCACCGAGGAGATCGCCGAGCATCTGGGCGCAGGCATCGTCAACCTGGTGAACCTGTTTAATCCGGGAGCGATCGTGTTAGGCGGGAACGTGGCTCAGGACAATCCTATTCTGCTCCATAAGGTTGAGGAGCATATTTCAAGGTATGCCATGCGTATTTTGAAGGACGATCTGGTTGTTGGGCAGTCTTCGCTTGGCGATGACGGCAAATTAATCGGTGCGGCCGCTGTCGTACTGCAGGATCTGTTTCAGTTTTCGTTAACATAGCCGTCATCCTTCGGTGAGGAGACTGTGAGGAAATGAAAAAGAAACTGGAAAAGGCTTCATACATAAATATGGTTGATGGAAACCGGTTCTAGCAGTACAATAAGGCAGCGGTTCTCGAAGGAATCCCTTAACATCTTTTGCAACCGGCAGAGAAAGGTTTGATATGGTGACGAAGGTAAATGCAATGATGCAGAGGCTGCGTCCTCTCGCCCCATTAGTACTGATGCTCGTTTTTCCCGTTCTGGGGTCGATTTACCAGCTGGTGAACCACCCGAATGACCGCGTGTATTCCCTTGTCACGCAAGCGGATCTGGCTATTCCATTTATCAAATATTTTGCGCTCCCTTACGGCGTATGGATCTTCTATATCTATGCCTGCCTGGTCTACCTTTTCTTTAAGGACCGGAATTTGTATTACCGGGGCATTATACTGTACACGGTATGCGCAATGACATGCTACGGCATTTATCTTGTGTTTCAAACGACGGTGCCAAGGCCGGTCGTGACCGGCAGCGATCCGTTCAGTGAGCTTGTCCGATTTATTTATAAACGGGATCAGCCCTACAACTGTTTTCCGAGCATTCACTGCTTCTCGAGTTACATGGTTATGCGACTCTTTCTGACAAGCAAGGCCCGGAGCCGCATGATCATGATTCTCGTCAGCACGATGTCGATTCTCATCATCGCCTCGACACAGTTCGTGAAACAGCATGTCCTCTGGGACGCTGTTGCGGCGATTGCGATGGTTGAAATCTACCACCTCGTGATCTATGTCCTGCCCGGGGCACACCGCAGCCGGGAGAAAGTACGGCAGCAGAAGGAACTTCAAGCATAAGGCAGCATGCTCTAATAGAGCCCGGCTGCACCAGATCGGCAGCCTTCCGAGTGAAGGCTGCCGTTGCTGCGTTTCAGGGCCGAAGATGGTGCAAAAACGAAAAAAATGTGCAGGAAACCGAAGTTCATGCTACAATGAACCAAACATCCTATGTTTGGAGGTATTCAAATGAACTTGCAGCGTCCAACGCGTTCAACGCTTGTCGAGCAGGTCGCATCCCAGCTGGAGAAGCTGATTGAAGAAGGGCAGTGGACCGTTGGGGAACGCATTCCTCCGGAACCGGAGCTGGTGGAGAAGCTGGGCGTCAGCCGAAACACGATCCGTGAGGCGATCCGTGCCCTGATTCATGCGGGACTGCTCCGGACTCGGCAGGGGGACGGGACGTACGTCGTCGCGTCGAGCAGCCTCGGTCCCGTCCTTCAGCGGCGGATGGAGCGCTCCAAGCTGAGCGAGACGCTGGAGGTTCGCGCTGCGCTGGAGCAGGAGGCCGCCCGGCTCGCCGCCCAGCGGAGCACGGCGGATGATATCAAGCAGATCCGGCTTACGCTTGCGGCCTGCAGCGCCGCAGAACAGTCCGGAGATATAGAAGCTTATCTCATCGCCGATTTGGCCTTTCACAAGCAGGTGATCGCCGCTGCGTATAACCGGCTGCTCAGCGAATTGTATGACAGCATTAGCGACTCCGTGACGAGTTCCCTCTCGCTGGGCAGCCTGAGCTGGGATCTGGTGCTTGTGCACGGCCGGCTCAATGAGCGTCTGCTTGAAGCCATCATCCGCCGGGACGCGGCGGAGGCGGGTGAAATTGTCCGGTCTTATATCCAGGCATCCCAAGATGCCTTGCTTGATTTGTCTGAAGGAGGAAATACAGAACATCATGAATAAAACATACGAAATATCTACGCAGCCGGCGGAGAATCCCCAGGTTTCCACAGGGATGAAGGCGCTGCTGCTGGTTCTTGGAATTATCCTGATCGCGACGACGCTGCGGGCGCCGATCACTTCGGTGGGTCCGCTCGTTGAAACGATCCGGCTCGATACGGGAATGTCGCATACCCTTGCGGGGCTGCTGACGACGTTCCCGCTGCTGGCCTTTGCCGTCGTCTCCCCGATTGCTCCGAAGCTGGCCCGGAGATGGGGCATGGAGAAGACGCTGTTTAGCGGAGTGGCCGCTGTAACGCTGGGCATTGCCCTGCGGTTCGTTCCTTCGGTCGCCGCTTTATTTGCCGGCACGATTCTGCTCGGCCTCGGCATCGCGGTCAGCAATGTGCTGCTGCCGAGCCTGATTAAGCGGGATTTTCCGCTGCGGGTGGGTGTCATGACGGGAATCTATTCCGTTTCGATGAACATCTTTGCGGCTATCGCCTCCGGCGTCAGCCTCCCGGTGTCGAATCATCTCGCTTCCGGCTGGCGGGGATCCCTGCTCATCTGGGGAATCCTGTCGTTGATCGCCCTCATTGTCTGGCTGCCGCAGCTCCGGTACCGGCATCGGACCGGCGGGGTGCGGATTTCGTCGAAAAGCAGCATCTGGCGCTCGAAACTGGCGTGGCAGGTCACGATTGTTATGGGTTTGCAATCCTTCGTATTTTACTCGGTCGTGTCCTGGCTGCCTGAAATTTTGACCGATCGGGGCATGAGCGGTTCGACGGCTGGCTGGATGCTGTCGCTGATGCAGTTTTTCAGCGTGCCGGTTACGTTCTTCGTGCCGATTCTGGCGGGACGCTTTCAGAACCAGCGCGGGCTGGTCGTCGGGACGTTCCTCTGCTTTGTTCTGGGCTTTGTACTGCTGCTTAGCGGATGGAATGCGATCGTTCCGGTCGCGGTCGTATTGGTCGGAATCGGCACCGGTGCGGCCTTCGGCCTCGTAACGATGTTCTTCATGCTCCGCACCCGCCGGACCGAACAGGCTGCG
The DNA here is from genome assembly GCF_003386155.1 of Paenibacillus sp. VMFN-D1. Lineage (NCBI taxonomy): Bacteria > Bacillati > Bacillota > Bacilli > Caryophanales > Paenibacillaceae > Paenibacillus > Paenibacillus sp. VMFN-D1. Next base: position 364,693 of record NZ_QRDU01000006.1, read on the forward strand.
GAATTGTCCGGTATGGCCCAGTCGGTCGGGTACCTGCTGGCCGCTGTCGGACCTCTGCTGATTGGACTTGTCCATGACCTGAGCGGCAGCTGGACGACCGCGACCTCGGTCCTGCTGATCGTGGCGATCGTCTATATGCTGGCCGGATGGGGCGCCGGAAACAACACTTACATTGAAGAATAAAGCACAACCTCCGCCGGAAGGGCGGAGGTTGTTTGCATTTTTCTTGAGACGGCCGTTACAAATAGATGCCGCTGCTGAAGCCCTGAATGTACATGGCATGCTTTCTGCGGGAGCTGCGGCGCATCGTAAGGATGCGGGACTTGCTGCCGCTGCCGGTTGCAGATTTGTGCCGGGAGTACCTGGAGTGTCTGGAGGCTTTTCTCCGCTTCCTCATGACGACCCTTTCACTCTGTTCCCTTTCGCTTCGGTGGCGGGAGGATGGTTTTCTAGGCGAGTGTTTGCGGGTTTTGCGTTTCATAAGCAGATGCCGGGCTTTTCTGTCCGTGCTTCTTTTGATGGGCGCCGGGAGTACCGGCTCCTTGCTCCATGGCGTTAATCTCAGATTATCCTGATAGAGGACATATCCGGGGGAAAGCGGGTCCCAGCACTTCATGTCACCGGCAAAGTGAACGATTTTTTGCTGGAGGTCCATTTCTGCACCCGGGACGTAAAACCAGTTGAACCGTTGGTCCAGCAGCAGGCAGTTTCCGCCGAATACATGGTTCAGGCAGTCCTGGTCTGGCATCGAGGTGCCGGGAAAGGCGCGGAAAAAGTTTAGCATTTCTTCAAACCAGGTCACGTGCTGTCGAATGGCATTGAGGTCAAATAAAAGGACCCCGGAGTTAAAATAGGTTTCGGGGTTTAAACCCTGGACGGCCACAACTTCTGCGATGCCGTGGATGCCTTGGTCGTGGATAGCCCCAAGGTAGCCCCCGTTCAGATTGATCTCCCACAACTCGGTGATGTCCATATTGACCATCACGTCGCAGTCGAGATAGATTACCCGTTCAGCAGGTACCACGGCTGGCAGCAGCAACCGGTAAAGACTGCCCCACGTCCATCGGTCGATGGAGCCGGTTCCCGAGAGAACGTCCATCATCTCGACCGGCAGGGTCACAGGATAGAAGTGGATCGGATGCTTGAAATCCGCCGCCAGCTGGGCGAGCTTGTTCCTGTTTTCTTCCAGGAGCGAATCGTCATGGAGGATGTGAACCTGAAGCTCGGAGGAAGTGTTACGGAACACCGAAGCCAACGCGGCGGCAGCGTGCTCGGAATAGCTTCCGTCCTTATCCGTAAAAGCTAAAGCCAATTCAATCATTTGCGGGGACACCTCTCTTTAGAATTGGTTTTCCGTTACATACCTGCATCACGAGAAGGCATGCGGGTGAAGCTTGGGCTTACGGCGCAGGGTCACCGGAACCGGAATCCGGTGATTGCGGGTCCTCTTTTAACAGCTCGTTCATTTCGTCCTGCAGGTTTTGCTTCAGATGCGCTCTTTGCTTCGTCAGTGCCAAAATGGCCTTCACATAACCCAGCGGATCACCGACGTCATGCCAGCGGCCTTTAATCTCGCAGGTATAAATCGCTTCTTTGGCAAGTAATTGATTCAATGCGTCCGTCAGCTGGATTTCGCCGCCAACTCCCGGGGATTGGTTTTCCAGGATATCGAAAATGGATGGAGTCAAAATGTAACGGCCCACCATGGCCAGCCTCGAAGGAGAGGCATCGACCGGGGGTTTTTCCACCAACCGGTTCACATACGCAAACGAATCGACCAGCGGTTTGGCGTCGACGATGCCGTAGCTCGATACCTTGTCAGCCGCCACGCTTTGCACGCCTACAATGGACGTCTGCAGCCGGTCATACCCATCCATAAGCTGTTTTAGCGACGGCGGATCAGCGTCAAAAAACGTGTCTCCAAGCAGGACGGCAAAGGGCTCGTTTCCGATAAACTTGCGCCCTACCCCGATGGCGTGCCCCAGACCTTTACGCTCTGATTGGCGGATATAGTGGATGTCGACAATGCCGGTAAATTCCCGGATTTTGCGGAGTTCCTCGAACTTGCCTTTTTGCTCCAAATAATATTCGAGCTCCAGCGCCGAGTCGAAGTGATCCTCGATCACCTTTTTGCCTTTGCCGGTCACGATCAAAATTTCCTCAATCCCGGAAGCCGCGGCTTCTTCGATAATAAACTGGATGGTGGGCTTATCGATAATCGGCAGCATCTCTTTGGGCATTGCTTTGGTGGCGGGAAGAAACCGCGTTCCGTAACCGGCTGCCGGAATGATCGCTTTACGAATCTTCAAGCGGTCCTCCTCCTTTGCTGATAGCAATTTCGCATACTGTCATCTTATGCCGGAGAGAGCTGCGGATCGTGGACACTTATCCAGTGCGGCAAAATTAATGGACGGCCGGTTTTTTGCAGGCAGAAGTAAGACTCCAAAAAAAATTTATCCGTTCCGGGACACGGTTTTTTCGCTGCTCTGCCAGGTTGGGAAAAGCCCAATCTTTTTTTTCTGTGGTATATTTTAATGGATGGGTCGGAAGCGGGTAATGATGAAATATCAATTCAATTGAAACTAAAGGAGGGAATGGAACTCTTGAAAAGCTTCGAACTGCTCACCAATTATTTGAAGAAAAACGCGCTTCTCTACCTGACCGCCGTCATCCTGATCATCCTGTCCAACGTGGATCAGGCGCTGCTGCCGCAGATTCTCGGTAAGGTGACGGACGGACTGAAGGAACGTTCGATCGGTCGTGAGGACATCATCCGCTACAGCCTGATCCTGCTGGGGATCGCCGTGTCCTATGGCGTTCTGTTCGGCTTAGGGCAGTTTACCATTATGCGTCTCGGCCGGCGGTTCGAGTTTTTGACAAGGGGCCAGATCTTTGCCCAGTTTTCCCGCCTCAGTGAGGATTTTTTTTCCAAACAGGGGACCGGCAAGCTGCTCAGCTATGTCATGAACGACGTGACTTCGGTTCGGGAAGCGATTTCATTCGGAGTCACGCAGACGACCAACGCCGTGTTCATGGTCATCTCCTGTGTTGTCATGATGCTGGTTACAGGTATACCGGTAACTCTGATTCTGGTCAGCGTGTGCCCGCTGGTCGCCATTCCGTTTCTGGTCATTTATTTCGGTCCCCGTATCCGGAACCGGTCGATGGATGTGCAGGAAGGATTGGCCACGATGACGGAATCCGCCGATGAGCAAATCGGGGGCATCCGCGTCACGAAGACGTTCGCCATCGAGGAGACGGCGCAGCGCCGGTTTGACGAGACGGTCGATGGGGTGCGCAGCGCGCAGCTGCATCTGGTGAGGATGTCATCCTTGTTCCAGGCGCTGCTTCCGTTCTTGGGGGCGTTATCCCTGGTCGTCTCGCTGCTGGTCGGCGGATATATGACGATTCAGGGCCGGATGACCCTTGGAAGCTTCGTTGCGCTGACCTTCTACCTCCGGATGCTGACGGGACCGCTCCAGCAGATCGGCAACGTGATTAACATGATGCAGCGCTCGGGAGCATCCCTGGAACGCGTCAACCGGCTGCTGGCCCGGGTGCCGAGCGTGAGGGACAAGGACGACGCTTCGGACCTTGCCCGCATCGGGGATATCGCCGTGGACAACCTGACGTTCTCTTATCCGGGGACGTCAGAACAAGCGCTTAAGGACGTCAGCTTCACCATTCCGGAAGGCCGCACCGTCGGGCTCATCGGCCGCACCGGCAGCGGCAAATCGACGCTGGCAAAGCTGCTTCTGCGCATTTATGAGCCTCCGGCCGGCAGCATTAAGGTGAACGGCCAGGATATTACCCGTGTGACCCTGGAGTCGCTGCGCCGCAAGATCGGCTATGTGCCACAGGACGGGTTTTTGTTCAGCACGGATATCGCCGACAATATCGCCTTCAGCGACCGCTCCGCCAGCATCGAGCAAATCCGCGAGGCAGCGGCCCAGGCTTTGCTGCTGGAAAGCGTCAACTCCTTTGAAGCGGGATTTGAGACCCGGCTCGGCGAGCGGGGCCTTACGCTGTCCGGCGGTCAAAGGCAGCGCGCGAGCCTGGCGAGAGGGCTGATGAAAAAGCCCGAGCTCTTGATTCTCGACGACAGTATGAGCGCCGTCGACGCGATGACGGAATCGGGCATCCTCGGCAATTTGATCCGGGAGCGAAGCGGCAAATCGACGCTCATTATCGCGCACCGGATCAGCAGCGTCCAGCATGCCGATGAAATCATCGTGCTGGATCAAGGCCGCATTGTCCAGCGGGGCAGCCATGAGGAATTGATGGCCTGTCCGGACGGGCCATATGCATCTTTATACCGGATCCAACAGGAGGGACTGCAGCATGCCTAATTCTTCAGCCGCTGCCCTCAAGGCAACGCAAGCAAAGGATGCAGCGGACAAGAAAAAATCATTTGAAGCCTTCAGGGCGATACTGGCTTACGGCAAACCGCACAAGTGGGCTTTTGCCGGCGTGTTTGTCTGCGCGATCCTCGGCATTTCCGCCGATCTGCTGCAGCCGTATCTGGTCAAGATCGTGATCGACGATCATTTGGCTGTCGGCGGCAGGGACATGGGCTATATCGCTACGATCGCCGGCATTTATCTCGGCATTTCGATCGTCAGCTTCTTATTCACGTATTTGCAGAATAACCTGCTGCAGTACGCGGGTCAAAGCATCGTGGCACGGATCCGGAAGGATTTGTTCCAGCATATTTCCAAGCTGTCGATGTCCTATTTCGACCGCGTGCACCGCGGCAGTCTGGTGACCAATGTCTCCAGCGACACGGAGACGATCAGCCAGTTTTTCACGCAGGTGCTGCTCAGCTTGATCCGCGACGGCATGACGCTTGTACTGATCATTGTCTTTATGTTTCAGCTCGATACGACGCTGGCCTGGTATTCAATGATCGTCCTGCCCGTCATCGGCCTCGTGGCCTTCCTGTTCCGCCGATATCTGCGCCAGGCGTACCAGGTAACCCGGAGCCGCTTGTCACGGTTAATCGGATTCATTGCGGAGAATTTGTCCGGGATGGGGCTGATTCAGGCGTTCCGCCAGGAAGAGGAGCAGACCCGGCGTTTTAACGAAAATAACCAGAGCTACTGGGAAGCGAACATGAGGGAGGTCCGCGCCAACGTGCTGTTTAACCGGACCTTCGACATTCTGGGCAACGTCGCCCTCGTCACGGTTGTCTGGCTGGGCGGACTGGCGGTATTCCATGAGCATATGGCCGTCGGCGTTCTGTACGCGTTTACGAGCTACATCCGGCAGTTTTTCCAGCCGATCAACCAGATCACGATGCAGTGGAACACGTTCCAGTCGACGACCGTATCGATGGACCGGATCTGGAAAATATTCAGCACCGAGCCCGAAGTAAAGGACCCGGAGCCTGACAAAACGTGCCGGCTGCGCTTGTCCGAAGCCCGCGGCCGGGTCGACTTCAACCACATTTCTTTCGGCTATTCGGAATCCAAGCCGGTCATTCCCCATCTCGACCTTCATTTGAAGCCCGGGGAGATGGTCGGCATCGTCGGCACGACGGGAGCGGGGAAGAGCACGATGATCAGCCTCTTGAACCGGTTCTATGACGTTAATTCCGGCAGCATCAAAATCGACGGGGCGGATATCCGCGATATTCCGCAGCAGCAGCTCCACCGTCTCGTCGGACTGATCCAGCAGGAGCCCTATCTGTTCGCGGGAACCGTTCTCGATAACGTCCGGCTGTTTCAGGAGGACATCTCCCGTGAAAAGGTGATGGATGCCTGCCGGTTCGTCGGCGCGCACGACATGATCATGCGGATGTCCGGCGGATACGACACACTCCTATCGGAGCGGGGCAGCGGCCTGTCAGCCGGGGAGCGGCAGCTGATCTCCTTCGCGCGGATCATGGTCTTTGAGCCGCGGATCCTCATCCTGGATGAGGCGACCGCCAACCTGGATTCGCATACGGAGCAGCTGGTGCAAAGCGCGCTGGCGAACGTGTCTACCGGACGGACGACACTGGTGATCGCCCATCGGCTGTCCACGGTCATGCACGCCGACCGCATTCTGGTCATGAAAGACGGCCGGGCGATTGAGGAAGGCACCCATGACGAACTGCTGGCCATGCACGGATACTATGAGCAGCTGTACAATCATGCAAGACAGGCGGCCGATGAAGAGTAGCCCGGGATGCAGGGGCCGATTGGAGGCCGGTTGAGCCGGATGTATAGAAACGGGGAGAGAGCGATGCTCTTTCCCCGTTTTATTTTGCAAACAGGAAAACGAGGCTGCCAGCGTAACGGGATCGGATCATAGCTGTAGCTGCGGCGTTCCCCTGGGCGCAGGCTCTGACGCGTAAAATACTCCCTCAACCGACGAGTTTTTAGATGCAAAATGGATTCAACTGCGACTTTTTAACCATTTACTTAAGACCTAGTGATCTTCTAAGATAGTGAATAAACCTAACATGAATCTCTGCAATAAAACCAATTGGTTAATTAGCAAGCGTTTTCAATGTTATATAATATTACATAACCATTTCATAAACCGACGTAGGAGGGATCATATGCAGCATTGGTTCGGAACATCCTTGAAGCATAAGCTGTCTCTGCTCACCATTCTGGCCGCGCTGGTTCCGCTGCTGTTCCTCGGCATTTTCTCCTACAAAATGGCCGAGAGCCTGACCGAGGAAAAGGCCAAAACCTCCGGGATGAACAATCTCAGGCAGCTGGATGTCTATCTGGAGACGATGGTCAAGGACGTTGAGAACATTTCGCTTTTTCTGATCGGCAACGAAGGCGTGCAGTCCTATTTAAAAAGCTCGGAAAGCAATTACGTGCAGCAGACCGCCGTCATCAACTTTCTGACAAGCCTCGCCTTTTCCAAAGATTATATCGCGAACATCATCGTCGAGCCGCTTGGGGCCAAGGACTCGATCTCCTACAAGTCGCTGGTGCGGTCGGAGTTTCAGGATGTCACGGAGAGGGATCCTGATTATTATGCCGATCATCCCAAGTGGTGGTCTTCGGTCCACCGGCAGTGGACCTTTGAAGGGGTGAGGAAGATGATCACGCTGGCAAGACCGATCCGCAGCACCGATAAATACAAGCCGATCGGAAACCTGCAGATCAATCTGGATCAGGGGGTCATCGCCAATCAGGTCCGGCAGGTGGCATTGGAAAAAACGGGCTTCGTGCTGCTGCTGGACGAGAACAACCGGATTCTCGCAGGCCCTCCAGATATGGAAACGAATCTTGCGCTGGACGCTTATTATCCTTCGATCGGCCCTTTTGAGGGACAGAGCGGGGATTTGGTCTACGGGCAGGGGAGCAGCAAGAAGACGATTTTGTATAAAAAGATGTCCAGCGTGGGCTGGAAGCTTGTCGGGATCATACCGGCTGCGGAATACAGCTCGCAAAACCAGTATTTTCTAAGGCTTACGGCTGTCGCTGTCACCGCTGCGATCCTGTTTGTCATCATTCTGGTTCTTTTTCTGATTCAAAAAATTACTAACCCGCTCTCCGCGCTCACCAAATTCCTCAGAAACGCCAGGCCGGAAGAACCTCTGCCTGCACTGCCGGTCAAAACGATAGACGAGGTTGGTCAGCTGATCATCAGCTATAACCGGCTTACTTCGCGGATTGTGAAGCTCACCGATGAGGTCAAGCGCAATGAATCACTAAAGAAGGAAGCCGATATGCATGCGCTGCAGGTGCAGATTAACCCGCATTTTTTGTATAACACCCTCTCCTCGGTGCAATGGCTGGCGCTGATGAATCAGGACGGTGCCAAGATCGCCGAGATGGTCGGCTCGCTGAGCGATTTTCTGCGGTTCAGTTTAAATGCCGGCCAGGAATACTGCACGGTGCTGCAGGAGATCACGCATGTCCGCCATTACATGAATATCCAATCGATCCGGTATCCCGACAAATTCGATTTTCGGGTCGATGCGGCTGAGAGTTTGCACCATTTAACGATGCTTAAGCTGCTGCTTCAGCCGCTGGTGGAGAATGCGATCCTTCACGGCCTGCTCAGCCGAGACGGGCGGGGCATGATCCGGATCGCGGTGGAACGCAGCGGGGGGGTCCTCGATTTCGCCGTTGAGGACGACGGGATCGGAATGCCTGAAGAGAGGCTTCAGTGGCTCCGGAACCGGCTGGCGGAGCATCCGGCGGCCTACGGGCAGGAGCCTGACGCCCGCGGGAGCTACGGGCTGCGCAACGTCAACAAGCGGCTGGCGCTGCATTACGGCAGGGATGCCGGACTTCAGGTAGAGAGTGCGGAAGGAGCGGGCACGCGGATTACATTCAGGATCCCGATCGTGCAGGAGGCAAAGGAGTGGACTCGGGAACAATCAAGCAAAGGGGAGAACGAAGATGAAGGTTATGATCGTTGATGACGAAGTGATTATCCGAAACGGGCTAAGCACGGTGGTCAATTGGGAGGAGAACGGTTTTACGGTGCTGGAGCCGGCCGCTTCCGCCGAAGAAGCGCTGCAGCGGATTCCGGATGAGCAGCCCGAAATTATATTTACCGATATCCGGATGACGGGGCTCAGCGGTATCGATATGGCCCGGGAGGTGAAAAAGCAGTTCCCGGATACCGAAATCATCATCATTTCCGGATTCGACGAGTTTGCCTATGCCCAGCAGGCGATGCGCGAAGGAGTCAGCGACTATTTGCTGAAGACGAGCAGACCGGGGGAAATCATCCAGTCCGCGGCCAAGGCCAGGGAGCGGCTGGAGGCTCGCCGGCGGAACGAGGAGGGCGGCAGGGTCCAGCAGACGATCGTGAACCGCGGGTTCTTGAGGAGACTGTTGGCTTCGGGATCCGCACCCGATGCCCGAACCGAAGCCGAGTTTTGGGACCGGTTCCCCGACCTTCGGCCCGATGCTGACGGGCTCACGGTGCTCCGGATTTGGCTGCTGTCGGTCCATTCCTCCGGCTCGGGGGAGAGCATCAGCCGCCCGGACGGCGATGTATACCGCATCGTCGGCAGCCGACTGGCCGAACGATTGCCATGCGCATGGCTCGAATGGAACGGTGCACTGCTTCTTCTGGTAAAAAGCCGGGGCGAGGACGACTGGAGCCGGATGAGGCCGGTGCTGGGCCATGTGGAGGCTGAGCTGGGCTGCCGGGTCACGGCTGCCGTCGGGCTGCCGTTCACCCAGCTTCAGGATCTGCCCGGCGCCTTAGCTGCCGCAGCGGAGGCCGGCTCCTATGCATGGCTGCTGCGTGCAGAACGGCGCATTCGGTATGAAGAGGTAGCCTCCCGCCGGGGCATCCGGACGGTATGCACGGTGGAGGAAGAATCCGAGCTGTTTGCCCTGCTCCGGGCGGGCGACACGTTCCGCCTGCGGTCCTGGATTACGGATTTGCTTGAACGGATCATACTGGACCCCGAGGCTACACCAGGATCGATGCAGGCTTACCTCCATTCCATTCTTGTCTCGGCCCGTCGGTGGCTGGAGCGGGCCGCCGCTTCGATCGGTTACTCCAGTCCGCTTCCTTCCGGGACTCCATTCGATATCTACGAGCTGGCCAAGTGGCCAGAACGAATCATGGTTCATGAATTGAAACAGATCATGCAGCAGTACAGCGGGATGGTATCGGCGTCCAGTCCGGTAGAACGGGCCATTGCGTACATTCACGACCATTTGGACCAAAGCCTGTCGCTGCAGCAGGTGGCGAAGCACGTCCATATGAACCCGAACTATTTCAGCGAGCTGTTCAAGCGGGAGACCGGCCGCAACTATCTCGAATACGTCACGCAGGCGAAACTTCGCAAGGCGATGAGGCTCCTTCGGGAAACGCCGGCCAAAATCAGCGAGGTCGCCGGCGAGATCGGTTACGAAGACCTGAAGTATTTTAATCGCCTGTTCAAGAAATTCACCGGTCTGACCCCTTCGGAATATCGGGCAAGTGCTGAAGTTTGTCCCTCCCTTGACTGAATTCTATCCCCTGTGGGAGACGTTCATCCTCTTTTATACTTGGGCTAATCATCGCAAGGCTGATTGAACTTCAGATTTATATCAGAGGGGGATGACCATGAAAACTACACGTAAATTAGGCATTGTTCTGCTGCTCATGACGATGCTCCTTGCCGCCTGCGGCAGCGGGGAGAGCGGAAAGCAGGCAGAGGGAAGCGCGGACGGTCAGGAGAAAGTGAAACTGACGATCTGGCACAATTTTGCAGGGGATGATTTGCGGGCCAAATCGGTCCGGAGCTTCATCGAGCAGTTTGCCAAAGACCATCCGGAGGTAGAACTCGACGCCCAGGCCATCCCGCCTGACGGTTACCGCCAGCGACTGAGCACGGTTGCCGCGGCGAATGAAATGCCGGACGTATTTTTCGTCTATGCGGGCAGCCAGTCCTCCGAGCTGTATCAGGCCAAGCTGCTTCAGCCGATTACGGAGGTGCTTGACGCGCATTCGGATTGGAAGGACAAGTTCCTGCCAGGCGCTTTTGAACCGTATGAGTTCGAGCAAGGTCAGATCTACTCGGCTCCGCTGGGCATGTCGGCCACCTCAATCCTGTACTATAACAAGGCCTTGTTCGAAAAAAACAACGTGAAAGTCCCGACCACATGGGATGAGATGATGACGGCCGTCAGCGCATTCAATGCCAAAGGCATCACCCCGATTGCGCTGGGCAACAAAGCTCCGTGGGTAGCGCAGTCCACGATTCTCGGTTCGCTCGCCGACCGGGTAACGGGAACGGAATGGTTCAAGAACGCCGCTGCGCAGAAAGGGGCCAAATTCACTGATCCGGAATTCATCCAGGCGCTAGGTCATTTTAAGGAGCTGGTGGATCACAAGGCGTTCCAGGACGGCGCCAACAGCATCGACAATACGCAGGCTGAGCAGTATTTCATACAGGGCAACGCGGCGATGATGATCAGCGGCGCCTGGACGCTCACGAACCTGGCGGCATCCTCTACGGAAGACCAGATGAAGGATATCGAAGTGACGGTGCTGCCGCCAATCCCCGGAGGGAAAGGGAAGGCAGGCACGATTTCCGGCGGTGCCGGCGGCGGACTTGCGCTCAGCAGCCGGACGGAAGGCAAAGCAAGGGAATTGGCGCTGGAGCTGATTTATGCGGTCAGCGGGCCGGATGCCCAGAAAGCGATCGCCGAGAGCAACTCCATGGTAATGTACGACACCGATATCGACAAGTCTAAGGTAACTTCCCTCTACTATAAAGCCTTCAACCTCGTCAAATCGACCGAAGTCACGCCGGTCTATGATGCTTATTTGTCGGCGGAAGCGGCCGAGGTCATTAATAACGGCCTCCAGGAAATCATGATGGGCGGCTCCGTAGAAGGCGTCGCACAGAAGCTGCAGGACGCGCAGGCCCGGTCGGCCGCGCCTTAATGACGGACATGAGAAAGGGAGGAAGCTGCCATGCCAACAGCGATGCGAAGTAAAGGATTCATAGCGCTAGCTCTTCTTCCGGCGCTTCTGCTGTTTTTGATCTTCGTCATTATTCCGGTGTTCTGGTCGGCGTATTACGGGTTTTTCAGCTGGAAAGGCTTTGGCGACGCCAAATTCATCGGGCTGGACAATTATAAGGAGATGTTCCGGGATCCGATTTTCTGGCGGGCGCTGCGCAACAATCTGATCTTGGTCGTATCGTCGATCGTCGGCCAGGTTCCGGTTGCGCTCGTTTTGGCCATCGTATTGTTCAAGAACTCGTTGTTCTCCCGGTTTGTCCGTTCGGCCGTTTTCATGCCGATGGTGCTGTCGACCGTCGTGGTCGGCCTCATCTGGGGATACATTTATCACCCGCAGTTCGGGGTTGCGAACCATGTGCTGGATCTGCTCGGCCTCCACTCCTGGACCCGGGCCTGGCTGTCCGACCCGAAGGTCAACATGCTGGCTATATCCATTCCGATCAACTGGGCGAATATCGGCCCTTACCTGGTCATTTTCGTCGCGGCGCTGCAAAATATTTCACCCGAAATCCACGACGCAGCCAAAATCGACGGCTCCGCCGGCTGGAACAAGCTGATTCACGTCACTCTCCCCATCATTTGGGGGACGGTGGTCGTCACGATCGTACTTTGCATCTCTGGAAGCCTGAAAGCCTTCGACCATGTCATCGTCATGACGGGCGGGGGGCCGGCGCGGTCAACCGAGCTGCTGGCGACGTACATGTACAACAGCACGTTCAGCGTTTACCGGTACGGTTACGGCTCGGCCGTATCCACCATGATCATGATCGTCAGCGCGGTGCTCATCGCCTTGAACTATTTGGCGACGCGCCGCAAAAGCAGCTGAGGGGAGGAGAAGCTAGGATGAATGCAACGATTACGGCCGCTTCCCGGAGCGGCACGGGCAAAAGAGCCGTCTTCAAAGGGCTGGCCGGCTTCGGCAAGCTGATCCTGCTGGCGTATGCCGTCGTTACGCTGTATCCGCTGTACTGGCTGTTTACGAGCGCCTTTAAAACAAACCAGGACTTCTTTGCCAATCCATACGGGCTGCCGAAACAGTGGATGGCGCAAAACCTGGTAAGGGCGTGGGATCTGGGGAATATGGGGAGGGCGATGCTGAACTCCGCGGTCGTGACGGTCTCGGCGGTCATCCTGACCGTTCTGCTCAGCGTACTTGCGGGGTATGTGCTGTCGAGATTTTCGTTCCCGTTAAAAAAAGTCGTCGTCGTGCTGTTTACGATGGGGCTTCTGATCCCGATCCACAGCACGCTGGTTCCCTTGTTTATCATGATGAAAAACATGGGTCTCCTCGACACCTATGGTGCGCTCATTCTGCCCTATACAGCGTTTGAGCTGCCGATCGCCGTGTTTCTGTCCATGGCCTACATGTCCTCGATTCCGAAAGAGATTGAAGAGGCGGCGATGATCGACGGCAGCGGATGGTGGGGAATATTCGGCCGGATGATCCTGCCGCTCTGCACGCCGATCGTGGCGACGATTTCGATTCTGGCGTTTCTACGGTTCTGGAACGATTTTTCCTTTGCGCTCGTCTTTATCAACACGCAGGCGCTGAAGACGCTGCCGCTCAGCCTGTCCCTTTTCTCGGACGGTTTCGGCACGGATTACAGCCTGACGATGGGGGCGATGGCCATCGCGGTGCTTCCAACGATCGTCATCTATCTGATCCTTCAGGAGAAAATCATGAAGGGCATGGTGGCGGGCTCCACCAAAGGATAGGGTGGATGTTCCATGATCGAAAACAATCTGCTCGCGTAAAATCAGGCAATCCGTCAACGGTTCATACCGGGCGGGTTGCTTTTTGGTATAACCGTTTATTTGTCCGGCTGCGGCTTGGCATCAGGGGCGAAGCTCTCCCTGTATTGGGCCGGCGACATCCCGTAGGTGCTGCGGAACACGCGGTGATAGTAAGAATAGCTGGCAAAACCGCAAGTTTCAGCGATCTCCTCCTGGGTCATGGTGCTGTATTTCATCCGTTCGATGGCGGCGTTCAGCCGGATTTCCAAGGCGTATTGGATCATCGTTTTGCCGTACTGCTCCTTGAAGATTTTCACGGCTCTGGACAGGCTCAGGCCAACATGGGCGGCGGCTTCCTCCAATTTAAAGGTAACGGTGGCATGCTCCTCGACAAAACGCTTCAGCCTCAGCGCGGTATAAGCGGTGCGGTTCGCCGGCTTCGTCTCCGTGATGGCCCGGTCCAGGCAAAGGCACAAGCTTCGCAGCAGGTAACCGGTGAGCTCCACGTTCTCCCCCTCCAGGCCGCGCCTTTTTTCAAGCAGCAGCTGCCTCCACAGGCCGAGCAGGCGATCGTCGCTGCCAATCCGGCTGACGACCGGCCGGCTCATCCGGCTCCACCAGGCATCGATCCAGCCGCCTTCGCAAAACAGAAAATAATCCCCGCTCGAGACGCGTCCCCCGCCGGCATCTTCATGCACCATAAGCTCGTATTCGTCTCCCGGTTTCAGCAGCAGCAGGTCCCCGCCTTGGACATGGTAATCGGTACCGTTGCAGAATACGGTGCAGGATCCTTCCGTCTGCAACCGGAACAAATAGGTCGTCAAGCCCGCGCGGTGGCTGTTGCTGAACTGCTGGAAATGGTAGGAGTAATCGCAAATCAGCAGTCTGGCTTCCATCATGTACTCCCCTTTCTCAAAAAAACAAGCAAATAGTTCATGTTGCAATCATATTGTTTATGTTCATTTTAGCTTACTTGCATGTATGATAGTAGCAGATAGAGCAATCATTTTAATGGGAAACGAGGTGCCCTTTTTATGAAAAAATTGAACATTGGCTTGCAATTGTATACGCTTCGTGATGAAACGGCTAAGGATTTCCGAGGAACGCTTCGCAAAGTGGCTGAGCTTGGGTACGAAGGTGTGGAGTTTGCCGGATACGGTGACATTCCTGCTGAAGAAATGAAAACGCTTCTTCAAGAGCTCGGTCTTCAAGCGATCGGCGCTCATGTGGGCTTGCATCTGCTTCGGGCCGACCTGCAGAAAGAGATCGATTACCTGAAAACGATCGGCGCGACAACCATGATGTGTCCTTACGTTGCACCGGAAGACCGGGAGAATATCGAGCAGTGGAAGGAACTGTTTGCTTTCCTGGAGGAAGTGGGTACTGAGGCGCGCAAACAAGGATTGACCTTCGGATATCACAACCACGATTTTGAATTCGCGGACAAGATTGACGGCGAGTTTGTATTCGACGCTATGTATTCCTCCACTTCGCCTGAAGCTGTTCAAGTGGAAATGGACGTATGCTGGGTACAGTTTGCCGGACAGGATCCGCTCACCTATATCCCGAAATATGCCGGACGCCTGCCGCTCCTTCACCTGAAGGACTTCAGCAGGGATGCCGAAGGCAACATGAAGACGCTTGAGCTTGGTCAAGGGGACGTGAATTTGCCGGGCGTCATTCAGGCCGCTACCGATGCTGGTACGCAGTGGCTGATCGTCGAGCAGGACGTGTGCCAGAATCCTCCGCTGCAAAGTGTGGAGAACAGCATGAACTGGCTGAAACAGAACTACCTGAACCAATTTTAATGTGATTGAGATTAGAGCTGAAGAAAGGGAGATTTATATCCATGAGTAAAATTAGAGTAGCGGTTTTCGGCTGCGGCGCCATCGCCCAGCGCAGACATATTCCTGAATACGCAGCGAACCCGAACGTGGAGCTGGTTGCTTTTGCGGATCCGCTCAAGGAGCGCGCTGAAGAAGTGGCAGCACAATACGGTGCCAAAGCATACACCGACTACAAGGAACTGCTGAAGAACGAGAAGCTTGACGCAGTCAGCGTATGTACGCCGAACTACCTTCACGCTTCGATGAGCATCGACGCAGCGAATGCCGGGCTGCACGTCCTGGTGGAAAAGCCGATGGCGACCACGAAGGAAGAAGGGGAGCAGATGATCGAAGCGGCCCGCAAAAACGGCGTCTTCCTGATGGTCGGCCACAATCAGCGCCTCATGCCTCCGCACGTGAAGGCCAAAGAAATTCTGGATTCCGGCAAGCTCGGCAGAGTGCTGACGTTCCGCACGTCTTTCGGCCACGGTGGTCCGGAAAGCTGGAGCGTCGACGGACGCGACAGCTGGTTCTTCCGTAAGGATGAAGCGATCATGGGCGCTATGGGCGACCTTGGCGTACACAAATCCGACTTCATCCGCTATTTGCTGAACGATGAAATCGTGGAAGTCGCCGGCTTTATCGGTACCGTACATAAAGAAGGTACGGACGTGGACGACAATGCGACCTGCATCGTGCGCATGAAGAGCGGAGCTGTGGGTACGCTGATGGCGAGCTGGACACACTACCGTTCCGGCGACAACGGTACGGTGCTCTGGTGCGAAAACGGCTGCATGAAGATCGGAACCGTTGAAGGCGACGAGGTGATCGTCGAGCTGACCAACGGCACTGTGGAAACGTACAAGGTCGGCGCCATGGCGACGAACGAAAAGCAAGTACCGAGCGGCGTCATCGACGCGTTCGTGGAATCGATCCTGACCAACACGCCACCGCAAATTTCCGGCGAAGAAGGTCTGCGTTCCCTGAATGTCATCCTGGGCGCGTTTGAATCGCAGGACACAGGTAAAATCGTTAAGCTGTAACAAGCATGGAATAGAAGAGGACCTTGGGGTAACCCTGGGGTCCTCTTTTTTGTGTTCAGCTGAGCGAATGGAGGGGAAGGTTATAGAAGAGGAGATTATCGGTACGTATGCTTCGACGAACCCCTTGAGGGGTTCTCATTCCTATGGACCCAAAAAACACGTCCCAGTTCGGGATACCGCCCAAACGGGCGGACTGCGAAGCGGATGCTATCGAAGCGTATGCTCCGAACCCCTGTAGGGGTTCTCAATTCCCTTCTGGAAATAAAAAAGCTCTCCAATAAGGAGAGCTTCCATACGTCACAGGAGGGGTACCGCCCTACAGGCGGACTGCGAAGCAGATGCTATCGAAGCTTATGCTCCGACGAACCCCTATTGGGGTTCTCATCCCTATGGACGCAAAAACACGTCCCAGCTCGGGATACCGCCCTGCGGGCGGACTGCGGAGCGGATGCTAACGAAGTCTATGCTTCGACGAACCCCTGCTGGGGTTCTCAATTCCCTCCTGGAACTAAAAAAAGCTCTCCAATAAGGAGAGCTTCCATACGTCCCAGCTCGGGATACCGCCCTATCGGGCGGACTGCGAAGCGGATGCTCCGACGAACCCCCTAGGGGTTCTCAATTCCCTCCTGGAACTAAAAAAAGCTCTCCAACTAAGGAGAGCTTTCTAACGTCCCAGGAGGGATACCGCCCTAACGGGCGGACTGCGAAGCGGGTGCAACGAAGTCTATGCTCCGACGAACCCCTGTAGGGGTTCTCATCCCTATGGACGCAAAAACACCACTCTAAGAGTGGTGTCATTTTACGTCCCAGGAGGGATTCGAACCCCCGACCGACGGCTTAGAAGGCCGTTGCTCTATCCAGCTGAGCTACTGGGACATGAAAAAATTCAAGCAAGAAAGATCATAACATATATTTTTGTTAATATCAATATGTTTTTCTTTCCTTTCTCATAGTCCCCCTCATCTGTTCTTAGGGCAAGATAAAAAAGTTGTTTCAATCCCCGTTTATATTATTAATGGTTTCTATACGTTTTTCATAGAACGAATGGATTCCCCGTCCATTCACATGTTTTTTTTCAAGTTGAAAGAGGTATGCTATAATCAACAATTATTTGCACAAGCACGGGGAAAGGAGGGAATACATATTAAAGAACATATTTCCCCAGCGAAGGACAACGTCATTCTTTTTCCAAAGACGCTCGACTTCTATCAGATTCAGCTGACCGTCATGCTGGAAAATGAACGGTACGGGGAAGCGATGGAGCTTTTGCGTTTCCTGCTGCAGTGCCAAGGGCAGGATGAGAGGCATTATGAAGAATGGCAGGCGCTTCTGGAATGGCTGGAAGCCGCTTTTCCACAATATATGAATCACGGCGGCGGGCAGGGTGCAGGCTTGGACTCTTATGAGCATGAGGAGGAGCCCGACGAGGAAGAAATGAAACGGCAGAACGTGCGGGCCAAGCTGGCCGAAGACCAGCATTACGCAGACAAGCTGCTGCACACCGCCATGGAAGAGCCTTTATCGGAGCAGACCATGCTCGCTCTCGAGCAGCTGTCCTATCTGGAAGGCTCGGATATCGACGACAAGCTGGTGGGGTGGCTGATGCAGGCTCGCCTTCATCCGCTGCTGCAGTTCAGGGTGCTTCAAACGCTGCGCAAGCGCGGTATGCAGGGCACGGTGCAGTTTAAGCGCGGACAGGAGCAGGTAAGCGTCGATATGGAGACGGTGCCTTTGACGCCTGAGGAGTTTCCGCCGCAGGTGGCAATGGTAACGGAGCGCGTGGCTGCGCAGACCGAAGTACAGGAGCCGACGCTGTATTATTTTGCTCAAGAGCTGTGGTCGCAGTTTATTATGGCGATCTACGGGACGGAGGATTACCGTTCGATCCTTGACGAGGACGACACGACGATCGACATCTGGGCGGCTGCCCTGCATCAGATCGTCACCGAGAGCCTCACAGGCAGCCGCAACGAAGAGGAGTCCCGGGCGATGTACGAGATCACGGACACGATGCGCTTCCGTTTTGAGCAGGCTTATCGAAGCTTCAGGCAGTTCGTGTCGGCCGGTATGCAGGAGTAGGCGATCGGAAACGTTTACCTGAAGAGTTGCCAAGGGCTTGCCCTTGAAAAACACGGCAATGTTGTTTATACTATAATGGTTATTCTGTGCGTGCTGATAACTTAAGTACATGTGAATTATTTTTGGAGGGGAAAGCATAAAATGAAAGCAACC
Organism: Paenibacillus sp. VMFN-D1; assembly: GCF_003386155.1. Classification (NCBI taxonomy): domain Bacteria; kingdom Bacillati; phylum Bacillota; class Bacilli; order Caryophanales; family Paenibacillaceae; genus Paenibacillus; species Paenibacillus sp. VMFN-D1. The sequence goes on from NZ_QRDU01000006.1 coordinate 382,960, forward strand.
TGGGAAAAAATAGAGAAGAACCTTGGCGTTCTTGAAGTCGAAGTGGAAGCAGACCGTGTAGCTGCAGCCCTCGACAAAGCTTTTAATAAAGTAGCAAAAAAGGCTAATGTGCCTGGTTTCCGTAAAGGTAAAGTGCCTCGGCCGATCTTCGAAGCCCGCTATGGCGTCGAAGCTCTGTATCAAGACGCAATCGACATTTTGCTTCCTGAAGTATACACAGAAGCTGTCGACCAAACTGACATCTTCCCTGTAGACCGTCCTGAAGTGGAAATTGACCAATTCGCGAAAGGCGAAGTGTTCAAATTCAAAGCGAAAGTAACGGTTAAGCCTGAAGTAACTTTGGGCGAATACAAAGGCGTGGAAGTTCCGGTACAAAAGGTTGAGGTTTCGGACGAAGAGCTTGACGCTGAACTGAAGCGTCTGCAAGAACGTCATGCCGAACTGTCGGTTATCGACGAAGGCTCTGCCGAGAACGGAGACATCGCCGTGATCGACTTCGACGGATCTGTTGACGGCGTTCCTTTTGAAGGCGGACAAGCTGAGCGTTATTCTCTGGAACTGGGAAGCGGCACGTTCATTCCTGGATTTGAAGAGCAGGTTGTCGGCATGGCGACTGGCGACTTCAAAGACGTGGAAGTGACTTTCCCTGAGACATATCATGCAGAAGAACTGGCCGGCAAGAAAGCCGTGTTCAAAGTGAAAGTGCATGAAATCAAGCGCAAACAGCTTCCTGAACTGGACGACGAATTCGCCAAAGACGTAAGTGAATTCGAAACGCTCGCCGAGTACAAGGAAGACCTGAAGAAACAGCTTCTGGCCCGTAAGGAACAAGAAGCCAAAGGCAACAAGGAAGCAGCTGTCGTAGACAAAGTTGCCGCCAATGCCGAAGTGGAAATTCCACAAGCGATGATTGACAGCGAAATTCAAAACATGATGCGTGATTTTGACAACCGTCTGCGCAATCAGGGCATGAACCTTGAAATGTTCCTCAGCTTCTCTGGCCAAACGACGGCTGATCTGCAAGAGCAAATGAAGGACGATGCCGAGAAACGCGTCCGCAACAACCTTGTTCTGGAGCAAATCGCCAAAGAAGAGAACATTGAAGTAACTGAGGAAGACATCAACAAAGAGCTGGAAGTGATGGCTGAGTCTTACAAGCGTACTGCTGACGAGATCCGCAACATTCTTACAGCAAACGGTTCGCTGGGAAGCCTGCGCGAAGAAATTTCCCTTCGCAAAACAGTAGATCTCCTGGTTGAGAACAGCAAAGAAGTGGAAGCAGCCGAAGAAGCTGCTGAAACTGCTGAAGAAAAATAAGAAGGAAACGGACGCGGTCATCTGCATCTGATCTAAGTGCGGAGGCTGAAATAAGGGACCTATAGAGAGATAAGGCACGTATATTCATTTGCGTGCCTTATTTTTAACTAAAAGTATCCATTTATATCTAAATCTTGCATGAAAATGGATGCTTTGTTTCCATACATATTCGCTTCAACAGTCCGTTTCGGGTTATAATTGTTAGAAGACTCATACACTGTATTAAATGGTGTGGAGTGAAAAAATGACATCGTGCTTTGAACATGTTAGAATAGTGCTGTAAACTTGATTGAAGCACGCATCACATCTTTTACATGGAAAAGAGGTTGGACACATGAGTCTGATACCTATGGTTGTAGAACAAACCAATAGAGGCGAGAGATCGTACGATATTTACTCCAGATTGCTCAAGGACCGCATTATCTTCCTGAGCAGTGCGATTGATGATGATGTTGCCAATCTCGTCATAGCTCAATTATTGTTCCTGGCTGCGGAGGATCCGGAGAAAGATATTCATTTGTATATCAATTCACCGGGTGGTTCTGTCACAGCGGGGATGGGTATATATGATACGATGCAGTTTATCAAGCCTGATGTATCCACGATTTGCGTTGGTATGGCGGCGAGCATGGGATCTCTGCTGTTGACGGCCGGAGCACCCGGCAAGCGTTTTGCGCTGACGAACAGCGAGGTCATGATTCACCAGCCGCTCGGCGGTGTTCAGGGCCAGGCGTCCGACATCCAAATCCATGCGAGCTGGATTATTAAAACCAGGGAAAAGCTCAATCAAATTTACGTGGAGCGCACGGGTCAGCCCCTTGAAAAAATTGAGCGCGATACGGATCGTGACTTTTTCATGAGCGCGGAGGAAGCGAAAGCATACGGCATAATTGACCAGGTTCTCACTTCACCGATTAAATCTTAAAGGGGTGTTTACATGTTTAAATTTAACGATGAAAAAGGGCAGCTGAAGTGCTCTTTTTGCGGGAAATCCCAGGAGCAAGTGCGCAAGCTTGTTGCTGGCCCCGGTGTCTATATATGTGACGAATGTATCGAGCTCTGCACGGAGATCGTGGAGGAAGAGCTCGGACATGAGGAAGAGCTGGATCTGAAGGATATTCCGAAACCGAAGGAAATCTGCGATATTTTGGACCAGTATATCATCGGTCAAGAACAAGCGAAGAAATCGCTGTCCGTTGCCGTGTACAACCATTACAAACGGATCAATACCGGCAGCAAAATTGAAGACGTAGAGCTTCAGAAGAGTAACATCCTGCTTTTGGGTCCAACCGGTTCGGGTAAGACACTGCTTGCCCAAACGATGGCCAAAATTTTGAACGTTCCGTTCGCCATCGCCGACGCGACTTCCCTTACGGAAGCGGGGTACGTGGGCGAGGACGTAGAGAACATCCTGCTGAAGCTGATTCAAGCAGCCGATTACGACGTGGAAAAAGCCGAACGCGGCATCATCTATATCGACGAAATCGACAAGGTGGCGCGTAAATCCGAGAACCCTTCGATTACCCGTGACGTATCGGGTGAAGGGGTACAGCAGGCGCTGCTGAAAATCCTGGAAGGAACGGTCGCTTCGGTTCCGCCACAAGGCGGGCGCAAGCATCCTCACCAGGAGTTTATCCAAATCGATACGACGAACATCCTGTTTATTTGCGGCGGTGCCTTTGACGGCCTGGAGCAAATGATCAAGCGCCGGATCGGTAAGAAAGTTATCGGCTTTAACGCGGGTACCGACAACCAGAAAGATCTGAAACCGGGTGAATACCTCGGTCTGGTTCTTCCGGAAGACCTGCTGAAATTCGGCCTGATCCCTGAATTCGTGGGACGTCTGCCGATCATTTCGACGCTGGAGCCGCTCGATGAGAAGACGCTGGTGCGTATTCTGTCCGAGCCGAAGAACGCGCTGACGAAGCAGTATCAGAAACTGCTCGAAATGGATAACGTAACGCTGAAATTCGAGCCGGAAGCCCTTGAAGCGATTGCCCGCGAAGCGATCAAACGCAATACGGGTGCCCGCGGACTTCGGGCCATCATTGAAGGCATCATGCTGGACGTAATGTATGAGGTTCCTTCCCGCGAGGATATCAAGGACTGCATCATTACGGAGCAGGTTGTCAAAGAGAAGATGATTCCGGAATTGATCAGCAAAAAAGATAAAAAACAAGAGGAAAGTGCGTAATCTGTTTGTAAAACAGATGCCATTTTCCTAAATTTGGGTGCCGATTCTCCACTTCCGCCCTGCCGCTTGCTTCGCGGGGACGGGGTGGAGTCTTGGCGTTATGGGAGAGAACAATCATGTTTTTGAGACAAGACACACGGCCGGTCAAGGTCGGTAATTTGACGATTGGCGGTAACAACGAAGTCATTATCCAAAGCATGTGTACGACGAAGACCGCAAACGTGGAAGCCACGGTGGCGGAAATCCTTCGGCTCGAAGAAGCCGGCTGCCAGATTGTCCGGGTAACGGTCAACAATGTGGAAGCGGCGGAAGCCATTAAAGAGATCAAGAAACGCATTCATATTCCGCTCGTTGCGGATATACATTTTAACTACCAGCTGGCGCTGAAAGCCATCGAGAACGGCATCGATAAAGTCCGGATCAACCCGGGCAATATCGGCAGCCGCGAGAAGGTGGAAGCGGTCGTCCGGGCTTGTAAAGAGCGCGGGATTCCGATCCGGATCGGCGTCAACGCCGGTTCGCTCGAAGCTCATCTGCTGGAGAAATACGGGTATCCGACGCCTGAAGCTATGGTAGAAAGTGCCCTATATCACATAGGCATTTTGGAAGAGCTCGACTTCCACGATATTATCGTGTCTCTGAAAGCCTCCGACGTGCCGATGGCCATCGAAGCTTACCGTAAGGCGGCCGAAGTGATTCCTTATCCGCTGCACCTTGGTATTACCGAATCGGGAACGCTGTTCTCCGGTACGATCAAAAGCTCGGCGGGCATCGGCGCCCTGCTCTCGATGGGCATCGGCAGCACGGTGCGCATTTCCCTGAGCGCAGATCCGGTAGAAGAGGTCAAAGTGGCGCGTGAGCTGCTCAAGACCTTCGGTCTGATCTCGAACGCAGCAACGCTCGTGTCCTGTCCGACCTGCGGGCGGCTGGACATCGACTTGTTCTCCATCGCCAACGAAGTGGAAGCCTACATCTCCCAGCTGAAAGTGCCGATTAAAGTGTCCGTGCTTGGTTGCGCGGTCAACGGTCCGGGCGAAGCGCGTGAAGCGGACATCGGCATCGCCGGCGGTCGCGGCGAAGGACTACTTTTCCGTTACGGAGAGATGATCCGCAAAGTGCCGGAAGCCGAAATGGTGGACGAATTGAAAAAGGAAATCGACAGCATCGTCAAAGTATACGAAGAAACCGGAACGATCCCGGGGCGCAAACACTAATTTTGCCGCAAGAAGCCGCAGTCCTGCTTATGCAGTGCTGCGGCTTCTTTTTTGAATGTGGGCGGACATTTTCCAAAAAAGATGCAAAAATCCCGGCCCATCCCGTTTACTCATGGGTGAAAAGGCTATACTACCATGTATCAGGCTAACGAACCTATTTCCGGCAAGATGATTTATCGATCTAAAACCATGCCGGAGGAGAAGCCACTGAACTGAGAATCGGGAGGGATTTACTATGGATTTAACCATGATTATGATGCTGGTACAATTTTTCTTTGCGATCATCATCGGCGTCTATTTTTGGAATTTGCTCCGCGGGCAGAAGACGAACCGCACCGCGGTGGATCGGGAATCACGCAAAGAGATGGATAAGCTGCGCAAGCTGCGTTCGGTTTCGCTGACCAAGCCGTTGGCCGAAAAAACGAGACCGCAGTCGCTGCAGGATATCGTTGGACAGAAGGACGGACTTCGTGCGCTGAAGGCCGCGCTGTGCAGCGGGAATCCGCAGCATGTCATTATCTATGGGCCACCGGGAGTCGGGAAAACCGCAGCTGCCCGGGTCGTGATGGAGGAGGCCAAAAAAAATCCGGCCTCGCCATTTAAAGCCGATGCCAAATTCACCGAAATCGATGCGACCACCGCCCGTTTCGACGAGCGGGGGATTGCCGATCCATTAATCGGATCGGTCCATGACCCGATCTATCAGGGGGCGGGCTCCATGGGCGTCGCCGGCATTCCCCAGCCTAAACCGGGTGCGGTTACGAAAGCGCACGGGGGAATTTTGTTTGTCGACGAGATTGGGGAATTGCATCCGATCCAAATGAATAAATTGTTAAAAGTACTGGAGGACCGTAAGGTCCTTCTCGAAAGTGCATACTATAATTCGGAGGACAGCAACACCCCGGCCTATGTGCACGATATTTTCCAGAACGGCCTTCCGGCCGATTTTCGTCTGGTCGGGGCAACGACACGCTCGCCGCAGGAAATTCCGCCGGCGCTGCGCTCGCGCTGTATGGAAATCTTTTTCCGTCCGCTGCTTCCTGAGGAGATCAGCCGCATTGCGGAGGATGCGATTCAAAAGATCGGTCTGAAGCCATGCCCGGAGGCGGTCGAGGTTGTGAAGCAGTATGCGACCAACGGACGCGAGGCGGTCAATATCATTCAACTGGCAGCAGGTTTGGCGTTGACGGAAAAAAGGGACTCCCTGTCGGCTTCCGACGTCGAATGGGTAGCAAGCAGCAGCCAGCTTCAGCCCCGTCCGGACCGGAAGGTTCCGGAGCGTCCGCAGGTTGGCCTGGTCAACGGCCTTGCCGTGTACGGTCCGAACATGGGAGCGCTGCTTGAAATCGAGGTGACTGCCGTTCCTGTCGCCAAAGGACAAGGTATCTACAATATTACCGGAGTCGTCGAAGAGGAAGAGATCGGCGGGGGCAGCTCCAGAACGCTGCGCCGCAAGAGCATGGCGAAGGGTTCCATCGAAAATGTACTGACCGTTCTGCGCTCCATGGGTCTCTCGCCTGGCGATTACGATCTGCATATCAATTTCCCTGGAGGAACGCCGATTGACGGTCCTTCCGCCGGCGTCGCCATGGCTACCGCCATCGTTTCGGCGATGAAAGGGCTGCCGGTAGACAATCGTCTGGCCATGACGGGCGAAATCAGCATTCACGGTAAAGTGAAGCCGATCGGGGGCGTTATCGCCAAAGTCGAGGCGGCCTTCCAGGCAGGCGCAACGACAGTGATCATTCCGAAGGAAAATTGGCAGACCCTGTTCGAGGATTTGAACGGTCTGCGCGTCATTCCGGTGGAGTCGATCCAGGAAGCGTTCGGGCATATTTTCGGAAGCGAGCTGGATCGTCAGGTCGACAGCAGCACAGAGGAAACGATCGAACCCAGCGCGGCCCCGGAGACATTCCCGGCAGCTTCAGCTTCCTTCCTGCATGCCAAGCCTGCGCGTAACAGCCAAATAACGGATGCCGGCTCCTGCTGATCAGGCTACAAAGATTGGTGTTTTATGTGAACATTTGCTAAAATAAAATCGAATGTCATAACCCTGAGAACGGCTGGAGGTGCAAAAGCGATGGGGCCCAGTAAATCAAAAGGCCGCCGGTTTCCTTTACTGCCTTTGCGAGGCCTTCTAGTCTACCCGAGCATGGTTCTGCATCTCGATGTAGGCCGGGAGAAATCGGTCAAAGCGCTGGAAAAAGCAATGGTGGAAGATAATTTGATTCTCCTTTGTTCTCAGTCCGAGGTGAACATAGAAGAACCAACGCAGGAAGATATTTTCCGGGTTGGCACAGTCGCCAACGTCAGACAGATGCTGAAGCTTCCGAACGGCACCATCCGGGTGCTGGTGGAAGGGATGGAGCGCGCCGAGATCATTCAGTACACGGACAATGAAGAATATTACGAAGTCATTGCCCGCGAGCTGAAGGAGGAAGACAGCGACGATCCTGAAGTGGATGCACTGATGCGTACGGTACTCAGTCAATTCGAGCACTATATTAATTTATCGAAAAAGGTAACGCCCGAGACGCTTGCCGCGGTGTCCGATATCGAAGAGCCCGGCAGGCTGGCCGACGTCATTACCAGCCATCTGTCGTTAAAAATCAAGGATAAGCAGGACATTCTGGAGACCGTCGACGTTGGTAAACGGCTCGAGAAGCTCCTCGATATTCTGAATAACGAACGCGAAGTGCTGGAGCTGGAGCGCAAAATTAACCAGCGCGTCAAGAAGCAGATGGAAAAGACGCAGAAGGAATATTATTTGCGCGAACAGATGAAGGCGATTCAGAAGGAGCTGGGCGAGAAAGAAGGCCGCGCCGGAGAAGTGGAAGAACTGCGTGAGCAAATGAACAAGCAGGAGCTCCCCGAAAGGGTCAAAGAGAAGGTGGAGAAAGAAATCGACCGTCTCGAGAAAATGCCTGCAAGCTCGGCGGAAGGCGGCGTGATCCGCAATTATCTCGATTGGCTGCTTGGCCTTCCCTGGTCGGCTAAAACCGAGGACGATCTGGATATCCATAAGGCGGAGCAGGTGCTCAACGAGGATCATTACAGCCTCGACAAGCCGAAGGAGCGCGTACTCGAATACCTGGCCGTTCAGAAGCTGGTGAAGAAGATGAAAGGACCGATTCTGTGCCTGGTCGGACCTCCGGGCGTTGGTAAAACTTCGCTTGCCCGGTCGATCGCCAAATCGCTGAACCGCAAGTTTGTCCGGATATCGCTCGGCGGCGTGCGGGATGAAGCGGAAATCCGGGGTCACCGGCGCACCTATGTGGGAGCGATGCCGGGGCGGATTATCCAGGGAATGAAAAATGCGGGTGCACTGAATCCGGTATTCCTGCTGGATGAAATCGACAAGATGGCTTCGGATTTCCGGGGAGACCCGTCTTCGGCGCTGCTGGAAGTGCTCGATCCGGAGCAGAACAATACGTTCAGCGACCATTTTATCGAGATTCCGTTCGACTTGTCCCAGGTGATGTTTATTACGACGGCGAATGCCATTCATAATATTCCGCGTCCGCTGCTGGACCGGATGGAAGTGCTCAACATTCCGGGATATACGGAACTGGAGAAGCTTCAAATCGCCATGCGCTACCTGCTGCCGAAGCAGAAACGGGAGCATGGCCTGGACGAAGACCAGCTGGAGATCGGGGAAGCGGCGCTTATGAAAGTAGTCCGCGAGTACACCCGGGAATCCGGCGTGCGGAACCTGGAGCAGCAGGTCGCGGCGCTGTGCCGGAAGGCGGCCAAGATCATCGTTTCGGAAGAGAGCGACAGGATCGTCATCGAACCGGACCAGGTGAAGGACTACCTCGGCAGTCCGAAATTCAGACACGGCGTGGCCGATCTGGAGGACCAGATCGGTGCGGTAACCGGCCTTGCTTGGACCGAGGTCGGCGGCGAGACGCTGATGATCGAGGTCACGGTCGTGCCGGGATCCGGCAAGCTGACTTTGACTGGCCAATTGGGGGATGTGATGAAGGAATCGGCGCAGGCCGCTTTCAGCTACACACGTGCCAAAGCCGATGAGCTTGGCATCGACCCCGATTTTCATGAGAAAAATGATATCCATATTCATATCCCTGAAGGGGCGATTCCGAAAGATGGACCTTCGGCAGGCATTACGATTGCCACGGCCCTCGTGTCGGCCCTGACCAAGAAACATGTCTCCAAAGACATCGCCATGACCGGTGAAATCACCCTGCGCGGCCGGGTGCTGCCGATCGGCGGACTGAAGGAGAAATCGCTGGCTGCGCACCGCGCCGGCTACAAAAAAATACTGCTCCCCAAAGACAACGAGCGGGATCTGCGCGAGATTCCGGACAGTGTCAAAGAAGAAGTGGAGTTTGTTCCGGTGTCCCATATGGACCAGGTGCTGAAGCATGCACTGGTGGAGCAGGCGGGAGTGCACTAGAGAGGGTTTTACTTAACATGAAAGTTACGAATGCAGAATTTATTATCAGCGCCGTCGGCCCTGACCAATATCCTGTGGACGCCTTGCCGGAGATTGCTCTGGCAGGGCGTTCCAATGTCGGCAAGTCCTCGCTCATCAACCGGATGATCAATCGGAAGAACCTGGCGAGAACAAGCTCGACCCCGGGCAAAACCCAGCATATGAACTACTATCGTATTAATGAGGCTTTGTATTTTGTGGACTTCCCAGGGTATGGCTACGCCAAAGTGTCCAAGACGCAGCGGGCGGCCTGGGGCAAGATGATTGAGAAATACATGCTGGAGCGGCAGACGCTGAAGCTGGTTCTTATGGTGGTGGATCTTCGCCACCCGCCGACCAAGGATGACATCATGATGTATGACTGGCTTCAGCATTACGACATCCCGATCTGCGTCGTGGCTACGAAAGCAGATAAAATACCGAAGAGCCGCTGGCAGAAACACGTCAAGCAAATGAAGGAGAGCCTCCTTCTCCGCAGCACGGATTTGTTCGTCATGTTTTCTTCAGAGCTGGGTGTGGGTAAAGAAGAGTTATGGGCTGTGATCCAGTCTTTTGTAGAAAACAGCGATTCTCCGCAGTCCGGTGCGGTCCCGCAGGAAGGGCAGCAGCAGGAGAACCCGTAACGCCTCAACCTAACGAAAATGCGATAAATTCGCTGTATACTATAGGGATTCCGACTTTTCGCGGGAGGAAAGTGAGCATCCCATAAGATTTTTCGGCTACAATCCGGTTTAATCCGTTATTTTATGAAATATGAAGGAAATTCATGGTTCGCCCAGCAAGCCAATGCTCGAGGATGTGCTGTATAATAATACTAAAGGTTGTTTAAAGAGGCCTTGAGTTCCTTTAGCAATCTTCACCCGCCATGTCCGGCGGAAATTTTTCTTGCGATTATAGAATCGAACCGTGCCGGAGCACATTCGTTCTGTAATCATAAAAAAGAATTGAGGAGATTTTTATGGCTCAGCGGTTAGCCACAGAGTATGTTCAAACTACTTTACAAATGACGGAGCAGCAATTGAACCAATTTTTGCATTCGGCGGAAAGCTGTCATGTGCATCCTTATGTGAAAGTACTGGACGGCGGAGGACAAGAAATTGTGCTTGAAGACGAAAGCGGCGAGGCGGTTCATCTCCCTCTGGAGCGTAAAGGTTCGTTATACATCTGTGAATTGTCTTGCCGCTTGGTGAACCCTCATCTGACAAACGCGGTCCGCAAACTGTTCGTCGCCTGCAAAGGAGACGGAATTGTCAATCGCATTTATCAAGGATTCACGATGATGTATTATTATGAAAAAGGCTCGGTTCGCAAAATTGCGGAGGTTACGACTTCCCAGAGTAAGCTGGTGTATGAATATAAGCATACGGCCGGAGAACTCCAGCGAATGTTCCAGCTCACCGAGGTCGAACAGGAAATATCTCGTTTGTACCAAGATATTAACTTTTGGCTCGATGAACGGAACAAAGCAGTGACTCCTGAACAGATTGCTGTTATTGACCAGAAACTGCGCCTCACCACACATAAATGGTTTGCACTTGAGGCTTGAGATGGCCTCGGAGAAAGAGAACTCTTCGGTAACCGAAGGGTTCTTTTTATGTCTCAAACGCCCGGTAAAACGGGTCGGGTGACGCGGGGGTGAGTGGCTAAAAATAAATATTTGCAAAGGATAAAAAAGGGTTGCAATTAGGGCGGATAGATGTTATTTTTAATCTCGTTGAAAAGAATTATATAGGAACCAGGATTCACTCAGGACATTGAATGTTGCGAGAGATTATTCCCTCGGGAAGTGAATGACGTAGGTCCTAGCGGATGAAATTTTCAAACATTTTATTCCTAGGAAGGGGGAACCGAAGGATGGAATATTCAACTTTCGGAAGACACGTTGCTGTTGATACTTGGGGTGTAGATTTTGACATGCTGAATGACGCGGAATTTCTGCAGGCTCAAATGGTTGAGGCAGCCGAAGCATGCGGTGCTACAGTCATGTCGGTACAATCCAAGCAGTTTGAACCACAAGGCGCTACAGTACTCGTATTGTTGTCAGAAAGCCACCTCTCGATCCACACGTATCCTGAGAGAGGATTCGCAGCGATCGACTGCTACACTTGCGGTGAGACGGTAGATCCACAGTTGGCCATTGATTACCTGGTATCCGTATTGAAACCTGAGAAAACTTACGCCAAGAAACTGGTGCGCGGTTTGGGTGAATTGACGGTAGAAACCCCTGAACTGAAACAGACCGAGCTGGTGTAACTTCGCGGCACGAATAACGATATCTAAATCATAACCATGGACATCTCCATGGTTATTTGTTTTTTTGGACCCCCATACAATGAGTAGTAAGCTTGTTAACAGGGAGGTTCGCTTAAGCGTGAGAAGGAGAAAACAGAGGGATTTGCTGTTTGTCGGTCTGCTGCTGGTCCTGCTTGTCAGCCTTGTCTACCAAGGATACCGGATGATGTGGCCTCATACCGAAGGAGAGAATGCCGAAAGGATGCTGTTCGAGGTGGCCCAGTTCCAAATGCAGGTGCTGGGAACGTCCCTGGCGGATGCGGCTGGCAGTTCGCGCACCGATGAGCTGAACGCCCTCAAGCTGGCTGCTTATTCGGCGTCGTATGCTCACGACCGGCTGGCAAAAACATTTGGGGACGGTGCTGTCGATCCGCTTAAACCGGTCGGTGATCTGGTTAATGTAATCACAGAGTGGCAAATCGGCGGCGACCGCCTCCTTACCGACGCGGAGAAGGACATGCTGCTTCGGTACAGCCAGCTGTATGCAGGTGTCATGCCTGTATACGAAAAGCTGCTGAGCGAGGACGGGCACGTGATCGCCTCGCAGGCGGGCCAGCTGAAGAAAATCGGCAAAGAACTCGCCAAGACGCTGGAAGAAACGCAATAAAGAGGGTATAAAGCCCAGTGCTTTGTGACACAATAAATCACATGTAATTTCATAAACATTTCAAAAATAGTTCAGAGAGAGCAGGACATTTGTGATATAATGAACACGTTGTTAATGAACGTACCGTAAGAAAAAACGTCCTGAACTGGATCTTTTTTTTTGAAATGAAACATAGGCAGGTGAACACGTAATGCACATCGTCGTTGTCGGATTAAACTATCGTACAGCGCCTGTAGAAGTGAGGGAACGTTTTACATTTGATCAAAGCGAACTTCCAAAGGCACTCAGCCAGCTGATGCTGACGAAAAGTGTAATGGAAGGCGTGATTGTGGCTACGTGCAACCGCACTGAAATATACGTGGTGGTAGACCGTCTTCATATGTGCGGATATTTCATCCGCAGTTTTGTGGAGCAATGGTTTGACATCCCAAGGGAAGAGTTTACGAAGCATTTATATATATATGAAGACGAGCAGGCCATTTCCCATTTGTTCCGGGTGACCTGCGGTCTGGACTCCATGGTGATCGGGGAGACGCAAATTTTGGGTCAGGTCCGCAGCGCCTTTCTGCAGAGCCAGGAGGAGAAAGCGACGGGCACCTGGTTCAACATGCTGTTCAAGCAGGCTGTGACCCTTGGCAAGAGAGCCCATTCGGAGACTTCCATTGGGGAAAGCGCAGTGTCCGTGAGCTACGCGGCCGTTGAGCTCGGCAAACGGATTTTTGGCATGTTCAACGACAAGAAGGTGCTCATTCTCGGTGCCGGCAAAATGAGTGAGCTGACCGTCAAGCACCTGTACGCGAACGGGGCCGAAGAGGTGATCGTCGCCAACCGGACCCTCGCGCGGGCGGAAGAGCTGGCCAGCAAGTTTCAAGGTACGCCGTGCACGATGGAGCAGGCGATTGCCCGGCTTCACGAAGTGGACATCCTGATCAGCTCGACGGGTGCCAAGGATTACGTGCTTACGCCGGCGCAGGTCAGCGAGAGCATGAAGAAGCGGCAATCCCGGCCGCTGTTTATGATTGATATCGCGGTGCCGCGGGACATTGATCCGGCTATCGCAGAGATTAGCAACGTATTCCTGTATGATATTGACGATCTCGAAGGAATCGTTGAGAGCAACCTCGAAATGCGCCGGGCCGAAGCGGCGAAGATCGAAGTGATGATCGAAGAGGAGAAGACGGCGTTCTATCAATGGCTCAAGACGCTCGGCATCCGGCCGGCGATCCGTGCGCTTCAGGAGAAGTCCACGGCGATTCATGAAGAGACGCTGGAAAGCCTGTTTAACAAGCTGCCTGAACTGAACGACCATCAGCGCAAAGTCATCCGCCGGTTGACCAAGAGCATCGTCAATCAGATGATGCACGATCCGATCAACCGCTTGAAGGAAATGGCCGGCGGCAAGGAAGGCAACGAGGCGCTAGAGTTTTTCACACATATATTTGCTTTGGAAGAGGACATGAATGCGTCCGGTCATGGCAGCAGCGTCATGGAGAAATCCGGCACGGTCCCGCAAGGGATCAGCAAGAACCCATCGGACATGAAGCTGTCCAAGGTTTCTTTGACTCCTGCAAGCCTGTAAGCCGGTAGGGGGAGTTGACATTGCTCACTGGTTTTTACGATGCCGGCATTTATATCTACGCCCTGAGCCTTCTGTTTTTTATCTCGGATTGCATACGACGCAATCAGGGGGCAAAGCGGATGGGTACAGGGCTTCTTGTTGTAGTTGGCGTTTTGCAGGGAGGCGCGCTTCTGATTAGAGCGTGGCAGGAGAGCATGCTGCCGATCTTTACCCCATTTGATTTTTTGCTCTTATTTTCATTTAGTATCGTCATTGCCGCGCTGATCCTGAACTGGGTGCAGCGGTCGGAATTTGCCGTCCTGCTGCTCGGCATCATCGGATTCAGCGCCATGGTGCTGAACCGTTTATGGTTTGCGGCCGGGAATAACCCGCTGCATCATTGGGAGACGGTACACGGCCTGCTCATTCTGCATATCACGCTCGCCAACCTAAGCTTCGCCGTTTACACCATTGCCGCCGTATTTGCCGGCATGTATTTGTTTCTTCATAGAAGGCTGAAAGGGAAAAAATGGAGCGACACCGTCCGCAGGCTGCCGAGTCTTGAGCTGATGGACAAGTATACGTACCTGCTCGCATCGATCGGAACCCCGCTCTTATCCGTTTCGTTCATCGTCGCGGTGCTGTCGCTTATTTCCGAAGGCAAGCTCAGCCTGCTGCTGGACTTGAAAGTAGTGGCTACGCTTGCCGGACTGGCGATTTATTATTTTTTTCTGATTCGTAAACGTTCCAAGCAGCATTCCGGTCAAGTGATGGCTCAGTGGATTCTGATCGGATATGCGTTTATTATATTTATTTTCGTACTGAATACGTGGTCCGATTTTCACCGTTGGACAGGAGAGTGAGTCCTTTGTCGGTATATTTGCCCGTAATGCTGGATTGCAAGGGGCGCCGCTGCGCCGTGGTGGGCGGCGGGGCCGTGGCCGAAAGAAAGGTAAACTCCCTGCTTGCGGCTTCGGCCGATGTGACGGTGATCAGTCCGGAAGTGACACAAGGACTGCGGCAGCTTGTAATGGAAGGCCGGATCCGCTGGATTTCCCGCGAGTACGCGGCGGGAGATTTGGCGGGGGCCTTTTTGGTCTATGCGGCAACCTCCTCGCCTGACGTGAACGGTGCCGTGATCGATGAGGCAGAGCGGATGGGTGCGCTGGCAAACGCGGCCGGCGGCAGTAAGCCGGGTTCTTTTATCAGCCCGAGCGTGCTTCGCCGGGGCAGGCTGGTGATCGCCGTGTCCACCTCGGGAGCCGGACCGGCACTGGCCGCGGAGATTTGCGACAGGCTGGAGGAAGAATACGGCCCCGAATACGAGGAATATCTTGAATGGATGTACCGGATGCGCAGCAGCATCAAGAGGCAGGTTACGCGCCCGGAAACCCGGCAAAGATTATTAATGAAAGCGTCAGAGCTTGAAGTGCTGGATGAAATCCGCAAGGGCACGTTTGAGCCGTGGGATACGGAACAAATCAAGCAATGGATTGCGAACAACCAGGAGGAATCATGATGCGGACAATCGTAGTAGGCAGCAGACAAAGCGCATTGGCATTAACGCAGACAGGGCAGGTCATCGACCAGCTGAAGCAGCTGTGCGCGGAACACGGGTTTGATTTTCAATTCGAAGTGAAAAAGATCGTGACGAAAGGCGACCGCATTCTGGATGTGACGTTGTCCAAGGTCGGCGGGAAAGGCTTGTTCGTTAAAGAAATCGAGCAGGCTATGCTGGACGGTGAAATCGATATGGCCGTGCACAGTATGAAGGACATGCCTTCGGTTCTCCCCGAGGGTCTGATAAACGGTGCGGTGCCGCGCCGCGTCGATCCGAGGGACTGTCTCATTTCCCTTCATGGGAAAAGCATTGACGAGCTTCCGCAGGGAGCAAAAGTGGGAACGAGCAGCCTGCGCCGCTCCAGCCAGCTGAAGGCTCACCGGCCGGACCTGGAACTGGAGCCGGTTCGCGGGAATATTGACTCGCGTCTGCGCAAGCTCGAGACGGAAGGCTTTCAGGCGATCATTCTCGCCGCTGCCGGGCTGTACCGCATGGGCTGGGAGGATAAAATCAGCTCGTATATTCCGGTGGAGACCTGCCTGCCGGCTGTTGGCCAAGGAGCGCTCGGCATCGAATGCCGCGAAGATGATGCGGATCTGCGCAGACTGCTTGATTTGTATAACGATAAGGAATCGGAGCTGACCGTTGCTGCCGAACGCAAGTTTCTCGCTGTACTGAACGGCGGCTGCCAAGTGCCGATCGGGGCACACGCCGTACTCGTTCCGTCCGATACGGAGCATTCCCAAGAGACTCCGCCCGTTATACAATTAACGGGAATGGTAGGATCTCCCGAAGGGGACGTCATTTTAAAAGAAACGCTGACGGGAACGGATCCACTGAAGCTTGGGGAAGACGTTGCCAATAAGCTGATTGCCCAGGGAGCCGACACAATTCTGGAACAGACCAGGGAGTAGGGGATGAGAACATGGCGGGAAGAGTATTTTTGGTGGGAGCCGGGCCCGGGCATGCCAAATTAATTACGGTAAAAGGGCTGGAGTGCCTGCAAAAGGCGGATGTCGTCGTGTATGACCGCCTGGCGGGGCCGCAGCTGCTGCATTCACTCAAGCCGGGAACGGAAAAAATATACGTCGGCAAGCTCCCGGACCGCCATACGATGAAGCAGGAAGAGATCAACCAGCTGCTGGTGGACCTTGCCCTGCAGGGCAAAACGGTCGTGCGGCTGAAGGGCGGCGATCCGACGATATTCGGACGCGTAGGTGAGGAAGCCGAGCTGCTAAGGCGAAACGGCATTCCGTATGAAATCGTGCCCGGCATTACGGCGGCGATCGGGGTACCGGCGTACGCAGGCATTCCGGTGACCCACCGGGATTTGGCCTCTTCCTTGTCCATCATCACCGGGCATGAGAGCCCGGACAAGCTGGACCGGATGATCGAATGGGACAAGGTCACGAACGCGACCGGAACCCTGGTCTTTATGATGGGCGTGGCCAAGATCGGTTATATTGCTGAGCAGCTGATGCGCTATGGACGCAAGCCGGACACGCCGGTGGCCTTGATCCGATGGGGGACGCGGGCGGAGCAGGCGGTACTCGCCGGGACGCTCGCCGACATCGCGGAGAAGGTGAAGCAGGCGGACTTTCAGCCGCCGGCCGTCATCGTTGTCGGGGACGTCGTGCGGCAGCGCGAGCAGATCAAATGGGCGGAGTCGCTGCCGCTGTTCGGCAAGCGAATCCTGGTCACCCGCTCCCGGGCCCAGGCAAGCGATCTGGTCAACCGGATCGAGGAGCTCGGCGGGGAGCCCTACGAATTTCCGGTGATCGAGACGGTGTATCCCGAAGCGCCCGAGCTTAAGCAGGGCCTCAAGGACGCCTTCGACCGGCTCGGTGAATACGACTGGGTGTTCTTCACCAGCACCAACGGCGTCGACTACTTCTTCCGCCATTTGAAGGAGCAGGGGAAGGACATCCGGCAGCTGCATACGGCGCGGATTGCGGCGGTCGGCCCGGCCACAGCCGAAGCGCTCGGGCAGCGGGGCATCATCCCCGTGGAGCTGCCGGACCGCTTCCAGCAGGAGGGACTGATCGAGTCGCTGGGCAGTCAGCTGCTCGCCGGCCAGAAGGTTCTCCTTCCGCGCGGGGATCTGGCACGAAACTGGCTGCCTGAGAAGCTCGCCGAGATGGGACTCGAGGTCACCACCGCCGTGATGTACCAGACGATCGCCGGGCGGGGGGACGATCCCGAATTGATCCGGCTGCTGGAAGAGGGCGGGATTCATGCCGTGACGTTCACCAGCTCGTCGACGGTGAACAATCTGCTCTCGATTTTGCAGCGGATGGGAGTACATGACCCGGCAGCGCTGCTGCAGGGCGTGGAAGTTGCATGTATTGGAGAAATTACGGCCAAGACAGCCCGTGACGCGGGACTTGAAGTAGGCATCATTGCCGAAGAAGCGACGCTGGACAGCCTTGTCCGGTCGCTGTGCCTGTGGAACGCGGAAGCTGCGGCCGCATCAGAATAGAAGAGTCTGGGATGAGATGAACCCTAGACTCGTAAATATCTACCAACAGGAGGTTTACAGCTATGAGTTTTCCAATGGTAAGACACCGGCGCCTCCGCCAGTCAGCGGGCATGCGGAACATGGTGCGCGAAACGGTGCTGAACGTGAATGACCTGATCATGCCGATTTTTGTAACCTATGGAGAAAACATAAAAAACGAGATTTCATCCATGCCGGGAGTCTATCATTTTTCGCTGGACCGGCTGAAAGAAGAGGTGGACGAAATTGCCTCCCTCGGTATTCCGGCCGTGCTATTGTTCGGCATTCCGGAAACGAAGGACAACATCGGCTCCTCGGCCTTTGCGGAAGACGGCATCGTGCAGGAAGCCACACGCCTGATCAAGTCCTGGTATCCGGACCTGCTCGTCGTAGCCGACACCTGCCTCTGCGAGTTTACGGATCATGGACACTGCGGCATGGTGCATACCTATGAACGGGATGGCCATGTGTGCGGCGACGTCATGAACGATGAATCGCTGGAGCTGCTGGTCAAAACGGCGGTGTCCCAGGCAAAAGCCGGCGCCGATATTATCGCCCCGTCCAACATGATGGACGGCTTCGTGCAGGCGATCCGCGCAGGGCTTGATGAGAACGGATTTGAGCATATTCCGATCATGTCTTATTCGGTCAAATATGCTTCCGCCTTCTACGGCCCATTCCGCGAGGCAGCCGACTCGGCACCCCAGTTCGGCGACCGCAAAACGTACCAGATGGATCCGGCCAACGCACGCGAAGCGCTTCGTGAAGCGGAATCCGATGTGCTCGAAGGGGCCGACATGCTGATGGTCAAGCCTTCTTTGTCCTATATGGACATTATGCGCACGCTGAAGGATCAGTTCGACCTGCCGCTCGTCGCCTACAATGTGAGCGGGGAATACTCCATGGTCAAAGCGGCGGCCATTCAAGGCTGGATCGACGAGAAAGCCGTAGTGCAGGAAATGCTGACGAGCATGAAGCGCGCCGGTGCGGATATCATTATTACTTATTTTGCCAAAGACGTGGCCCGGTGGATCAAGGGATAACCGAAGCATCGGAGCAGAATCCCCGCTTAGCGGGGTGATTTAAACCGATAGATTGGAGTGAATGACATGAGCAGTATGTCAGGAAAGCGCAAGGAGGAGGCTTCCCGGTCGGCCTTTGAAGAAGCCAAGCAATATATCCCCGGCGGAGTGAACAGCCCGGTCCGCGCCTTTAAATCGGTCGGCCTTACGCCGATTTATGTGGACCATGCCGAAGGATCGCGCGTGTACGATATTGACGGCAACAGTTTTATCGACTACGTCGGCTCCTGGGGACCCCTGATTATGGGACACGCCCATCCGGAAGTGATTGCTGCGGTTCAGGAAACGGCGGCCAAAGGCACGAGCTTCGGCGCGCCTACGCTGATTGAGACGGAGATGGCCAAGCTCGTGTGCGAGCGTGTCCCTTCAATCGATATCGTCCGGATGGTTAATTCAGGTACGGAAGCGACGATGAGCGCGATTCGTCTGGCCCGCGGGTACACGGGACGCAGCAAAATTTTGAAATTCGAAGGCTCCTATCATGGACACGCGGACAGCCTGCTCATCAAAGCCGGCTCCGGAGTGGCGACGCTGGGTCTGCCGGACAGCCCAGGCGTGCCGGAAAGCGTGGCCAGCAACACGATCACGGTCGCGTATAACGACCTTGAGTCCGTTACGCTTGCTTTTGAACGTTTTGGCGAGGAGATCGCCTGTGTCATCGTGGAGCCGGTAGCCGGCAATATGGGCGTCGTACCTCCGCTTCCGGGCTTTCTGGAGGGCCTGCGCGAAATCACGACAAAATATGGCAGCCTGCTCATTTTTGATGAGGTCATGACCGGGTTCCGTGTTCATTTGAACTGTGCCCAAGGCCGGTTCGGCATTACGCCTGACCTGACTTGCCTGGGCAAGGTGATCGGCGGCGGACTGCCTGTCGGCGCATACGGCGGCAAACGCGAAATTATGGAGAAAGTGGCACCGTCCGGTCCGATTTACCAAGCGGGCACGCTGAGCGGAAATCCGCTGGCCATGGCGGCTGGATATACGACGCTGAAGCTCCTGACGCCTGCCGTATATGACCAGCTGGAAGAGCGCGCAGCCCGTCTGGAGGCCGGTTTTGTGAACAATGCCAAAGAGCTTGGCATTCCGGTGACGATTAACCGCGTCGGTTCCATGGTATGTCCTTTCTTCACAGAAGGGCCTGTCGTGAATTACGATACGGCGAAGACGAGCGACATTCCGCGCTTCACCAAATATTTCGGCAATCTGATTGAGGAAGGCGTGAGCGTGGCTCCTTCCCAATTTGAGGGGATGTTTGTATCGGCTGCCCACAGCATCGAAGACATCGATGCGACGATCGAAGCCAATTACAACGCCCTTAAGCAGCTGTGAGCCTGAACCACTGGCTCCGGCGCGGGGAATGGCTGGAGCTGGCTCCGGGCAAAAAAATCGCATCGGCCGAAGACCGCGAAGCGGCGGCCGCGGCGTGGCTGCTGAACGAGGCAGGCATGCCGGAGAAGCTGCTTGGACAGCTTAAGGCGTCAAAAGGCATCGAGTGGAAAGGGGACCGGCTTCGGCTGGCCCTTTTTGCTGCCCGCAAGGCGGGGATCGAGCCGATCTGGATGGATCTCACCGTGCTGTACGAGGACGACTTCTGCCTGGTCGTTCACAAGCCTGCCGGGATGAAGGTTCACCCGGATGGACACTCCGACGAAATCACGTTGGATCATGCCGTGGCCGCCCATTATCAGATGCAGGGGGAAGAGATTGCGGTCAGGCATATTCATCGGCTCGACCAGCATACCACCGGGCCCGTGCTGTATGCCAAAAATGACTGGGCGCAGCTTGTGCTGGACAAGGAGATGAGCGGCAAGCGGATTTCGCGGATTTACGCCGCCTTTGTCGAGGGGCGGATCCCTGCGGATCTGAAGGTCATCGACCTGCCCATCGGCAAGGACCGCCATCACAAGCAGCGCAGACGCGTGTCTCCGGGAGGGCAATCTGCGGTGACCCGGATTCTCCATGCAGAAGCCGGGAATCAAGCCAGCCTCGTCTACTTGGAGCTGGAAACCGGACGGACGCATCAGATCCGCGTTCATCTCAGTCATGTCGGCCACCCGCTGCTGGGCGATGCCCTGTATGGCGGAAGCATATCCGCCATCGGCAGGCAGGCGCTGCACGGGGAGCGTCTCTCTTTCGCCCATCCGCTCACACGCGAGCAGATTGAGGTGGGTGATCCGTGGCCCGAGGATATGGAGCGTCTCAAAGCCCTTGTGAGAGCGTAAACCTAAGTATCATATGAAAACTGGCATGCTCCTCTTTTTAAAGCATATAAATAGAACGAGTAACGATTTTGGCTCGTGCTGTGGGGATGGCCCACGGTTAGAAATATGCCGAAAAGGAGGACGTTATTTGTGTTTGACCAGTCCTACGGTTTACGCTTTGACATTTACGAACGCATTCATTTAAACGAAGACGTGGCGGGAATCGAAGAACTCGAGGAAATCGAGCTGCTTCCGCATATTCAAGTGATCAGCCAGGACGAACAAGCCAGTCTGCGCGGGCATCTGCTCCTGTCGGGGCTGTACAGAAGCGAAGGTGAGGAAGAAGGGACGCAGCGGCTGGAGCATTTCATTCCAGTGGAGATTACGGTTCCCTTGAACCGGGTAACCTCGCTGGATGACATTGCGGTGGAAATCGAAAATTTCGACGTCGACCTGCTGTCCAAACGAAGCCTGAATATTACGGGCGTTCTCTCTCTGCGCGGCATCGAGACTCAGGCCGCGGATTCACCCGCCTGGAAAGCGGACGAATTCACGGTAGTTCATGCACCGGATGAGGACCTTCCGGAGGAAGCGGCTATCTTCGCGCAAGAGCGGGAGGAAGAACCGGCTTCAGCAGAACCGGAACAGCGCGAATTCACGCCGCCGGACGACCCTGCGCCTGTCTGGACCGCACCGGCTCCGTCCTTTACGCCGCCTCAGTCCCAAATTCAGGCGGAGCAGCCGGAACAGGTTCCGATCGAAGCCGCGGAAGCCGATGACTCGGATGAAGCACGGGAAGCGGCAGCCTGGGAAGCCATATGGCAAGCGGCTGATGTTCCTCCGTCCGAGCCGGAGGAAGCCGCTGTGCCTCAGGCGTCCGATTCCCGCGAAACTGCGCCGTCTACCGCATGGGAATTTGCCCGCGAACCTGAGCGGGAAGCGGCAGCGCCTCCGCCGCAGGTGGCCGGATTATCCGCTTTACATACGGACAAGGAACCATCAGACCGGACAGCGGAGCCCCAGTACCCGAACAAGTGGCATTTTGAGCATGAAGAGGAGTCGGAGCTGCTGCATCCGGAAGCGACGGCGGTTCAGGTGGATGAAGAGCAGGAAGAAGACATCTATTTGAACGCGGCGGGTAAAGATCCGTTCAGCGAGCCTACGTTCCCGTTTGGAGCTTTCCAGGATAAAGCTCAGCAGGAAGAACCGCCTGAAGACCGGGAAATGCGGATTGCGCTCGGAAGCAAGAAGGAACCCGAGTCCGGCGAGAAGGAAGCGATCGGCTTTTCCTCGATCTTGTCCTCAAGCCGTTCGATCAAGGAGCTTGAGTACCAGCAGGCACAGGAGGAGCAGCAGGCTGCGGATGCCGTCGCCAGCGCGGGTGCTGCAGAAGCCGATGATATCAAGTGGAAGAACCTGTTCCTCGGCAGTATCTCCGAGCAGACTCCGTTCCGTAAGGTCCGGCTGTGCATCGTTCAGCGGGAGGAGACGCTCGAGACGATCGCCGACCGTTATCAGCTGACGCCGCGGGAGCTTGTGTTGTACAACCGGCTGGCGGACCAGACCGTTCAGGAAGGTCAAATTCTGTATATCCCGTAACGTTTTTGAGGCAATCAGAGGAGCCTGGCGCTTTGCGGCGCAAGGCTCTTTTTTTGTTCCCGGGATGAGGTCTGCCTGAACACGGGAAAATGGTCCTGCACTTTGGGCCAAGGGAAGTTGACTATCGACATGAAGCGCGTTATTATGGAGTATATGTTTTGCAGAAAAACATCAACGAACGTCAGGTACAGATGACATTCCGTATTTGGCGGAAGTTTTTCTTGCGATATGAAACGCTTCAGCTTCACTGAAAATGAATCCATTTTACCATCTTCACAAAAACGATGAACGGGAAGAGTAGGCGGTATTGCCCTTCAGAGAGCGGAATTGCAGCGCTGGAAGATTCCGCAGGATGCAGCTGTCCGAAGTCGCCCGGAAGTTGTCGGTTTGAGCACTTGCGTCCGAAGGCGCGGGAGGTAGAGCCGGCCGGCTGCAGCCGTTATCTGTACGAAGTGTTGCGAAGGCATGCGTGGTTGTGCTTGCTGTCGCAAAACAAAGGTGGTACCGCGAAAGAACAGCCTTTCGTCCTTTGAGGACGAAAGGTTTTTTGTATTTTTGGCAAAGCTGATCTTGTGATGGAGGATGAACAATATGACAGACCAGGAAAACCAAGCAACAACCGGGATGCCGACGACGTATGACCCGAAATCGGCCGAGAAGAAATGGTACAAATACTGGATCGACGGCCAGTATTTCAAAGCCGGGCAGAAGCCCGGGGCGGAGCCGTATACGATCGTGATTCCGCCGCCAAACGTAACGGGGATGCTCCATATCGGGCACGCCCTCGACTTTACCCTGCAGGATATTCTGATTCGCACGAAGCGGATGCAGGGGTACGACGCCTTGTGGCTTCCGGGCTCGGACCATGCGGGCATCGCGACGCAGACCAAGGTGGAGCAGAAGCTGCGTGAGCAGAATATTAGCCGCCACGATCTGGGACGCGAGAAGTTCCTCGAGAAAGTGTGGGAATGGAAGGACCAATACGCGGAAACGATTCATGAACAGTGGGCCAAAATGGGCTTTTCGCTGGATTACTCCAGAGAGCGGTTTACGCTTGACGAAGGTCTGTCGAAGGCGGTTCGCGAAGTTTTCGTGAAACTCTATGAAAAAGGGCTGATCTACCGCGGCAAAAAGATCATCAACTGGGATCCGGCCGCCAGAACCGCCTTGTCCGATATTGAGGTTGAATATAAAGAAGTCAACGGCCATCTGTATCATTTGCAGTATCCGCTGAAGGACGGAAGCGGCCACATTACGGTAGCAACCACACGTCCTGAGACGATGCTTGGCGATACGGCGGTAGCGGTTCATCCGAAAGACGAGCGCTACAAGGACATGATCGGCAAGATGCTCGTGCTCCCGATTGTCGGACGCGAGATTCCGATTATCGCCGACGAGTACGTGGAACGTGAATTCGGCAGCGGCGCCGTAAAAATTACCCCGGCACACGATCCGAACGATTTTGAGGTGGGATTGCGCCACGATCTGCCGCAAATCATCGTGATGGACGAGACCGGCACGATGAATGACCAGGCCGCGAAGTACGAAGGCATGGACCGGGCCGATTGCCGCAAGCAGATCGTTCAGGATTTGAAGGACCTCGGCGTGCTGATCAAAATCGAAGACCATGTGCACCAGGTAGGGCACAGCGAGCGCACAGGCGCCGTAGTCGAGCCTTACCTGTCGACGCAGTGGTTCGTTAAAATGCAGCCGCTCGCGGAAAGAGCCATCGAGGCGCAAAAGGCGGGCAATGGGGTACGCTTTGTTCCGGAGCGTTTCGAGAAAACATACCTGAACTGGATCGAAAACGTCCGGGATTGGTGTATTTCCCGTCAGCTGTGGTGGGGACACCGGATTCCGGCTTGGTACTGCGAATCCTGCGGCGAGATCCACGTAGCCCATGAGGATGTAACCCAATGCTCCAAATGCGGAAGCACCGAGCTTACACAGGACAACGACGTTCTGGACACCTGGTTCAGTTCGGCGCTGTGGCCGTTCTCTACCCTCGGCTGGCCGGAGCAGACGGCGGATCTGGAGCGTTATTATCCGACGAACGTGCTCGTTACGGGCTATGACATCATCTATTTCTGGGTAGCCCGGATGATCTTTACCGCGCTGGAATTTACGGGCGAAATTCCGTTCAAGGACGTGCTGATGCACGGTCTGGTCCGGGATTCCGAAGGACGGAAAATGTCCAAGTCGCTCGGCAACGGCGTCGACCCTCTCGACGTCATCGAACGGTACGGCGCAGATGCGATGCGCTACATGATCTCCACGAGCAGCACGCCGGGGCAGGATCTGCGCTTCCGCTGGGAACGCGTGGAGCAGGCGCGCAACTTTGCCAATAAAATCTGGAACGCTTCCCGATTCGCTCTGATGAATCTGGAAGGATTCACATATGACGACATTGACATAAGCGGAGAGCTCAGCACGGCGGACCGCTGGATTCTCCACCGCCTGAACGAAACTTCCCGTGACATTACGCGTCTAATAGATGCCTACGAATTTGGTGAAACGGGCCGGCTCCTGTATAACTTCATTTGGGATGACCTCTGTGACTGGTACATTGAGTTTGCCAAACTCTCTTTGTACGGAGACAATGTGAGCGCCAAGAAAACGACGCAGTCGGTGCTTAGCTATGTGCTGGACCGCACGCTGCGGATGATTCATCCGTTTATGCCGTTCATCTCCGAAGAAATTTGGCAGCATCTGCCTCACGAAGGGGAAACGATCACGCTTGCGGCATGGCCGGAGTATGATCCAGCCTTCGAGGATGCCGAAGCTGCAGCCGAGATGTCGCTGCTGATGGATGCCATCCGTGCCGTTCGCAACATCCGCGCAGAGGTTAATGTTCCGATGAGCAAGAAGATCGAGCTGATGCTGAAGGCGGGCGACGAGCAAGTGCTGCAGATCGTGAACCGGAACGAAGTATACGTTCAGCGCTTCTGCAACACCTCGAGCTTTACGGCAGGTCTGGACCTGACGACGCCGGACAAGGCGATGACCGCCGTGATTACCGGTGCCGAGCTGTACCTGCCGCTTGCCGGTCTGATCGACATTGACCAGGAGATTGCGCGGCTGGAGAAAGAGCTGCAGCATCTGAACAGCGAAGTGCAGCGGGTGGAGAAAAAGCTGGCCAATGAAGGCTTTGTGGCTAAAGCGCCGGCAAAAGTCATTGAAGAGGAGAAGGCCAAGATGGCCGACTATTCCGATAAACGCAGCAAAGTCATCGCACGGATCGAAGAGCTGAGAGGCTGATCACGACGCAGCAGAAAACTTAACTAAAATTCAGAAGGTGAATGGTATGGGGGATCAATTGGAAGCCGGACGGGAGGCTTCTCTGCGCACATATGAAGAGGCGGCGAATTGGATTAACGGTCTGATTCCGTTTGGGATCAGACCGGGGATGCAGCGGATCGAAACGTTAATGGAGAAGTTCGGGAACCCGCACCGGAGGCTGAAATTCATTCATGTCGCCGGTACGAACGGGAAAGGGTCGACATGCGCTTACCTGACCCGTGTACTTCTGCAAAGCGGTTATTCGGTAGGCACGTATACTTCGCCGTATATCACCAAATTCACGAACCGCTTTCAGTACAACGGGGAAGACATACCGGAGGAGGTGCTGCTCTCCTTGGCGAACCGCCTGTACCCTGCGGTGCAGGAGATTGCGGCCACGGAGCTCGGATCGCCGACGATGTTCGAAGTGTCCACGGCTCTGGCGATTCTGTATTATGCCGAGGAATGCTACCCTGACGTGGTTGTATGGGAGACCGGGCTCGGGGGAAGGCTGGATGTAACGAACATCGTTCACCCCATCGTCTCCGTCATCACCAATGTCGGGATGGACCACACCGATATTCTTGGCGATACGCTTGTGGAAATCGCCACGGAAAAGGCCGGCATTATCAAACCAGGCGTTCCGGTGGTCAGCTGCGTGAACCAGCCGGAAGTCATTGAGGTGCTGAAGCAAAAAGCCGAAGAGTGCCGCACGACGCTGTATTTGGCGGGAGAGCAGTTCACCTACGAATATACCGGTCTGGACGGTTCCTTGCAGACGTTCCATTTCAAAGGTCCTTTCCGCGAGCTGGATCTGAGCATCGGAATGAAGGGCGAGCACCAGATTGCCAATGCCGCCGGCGCGATGATGGCGCTGGAAGTGCTGCGGCAGTACATGGCTTTTGTCATGGACGATGAGGATCTGCTGAAGGGGTTCCGGGATACGAAGTGGGCCGGCCGGCTCGAAGAAGTGGGCGATTCTCCGCGGATTGTTCTGGACGGGGCGCATAATCCGGAGGGGCTGGAGAGCCTCAGCAAGAGCCTGCAAAGGCATTATCACTTTAAACAGTTAAATTTGATGATGGGAATGCTGTCAAATAAGCATCATGAGTCCTCATTGAAGCATATACTTCCAATAGTGGATACGCTTATCCTGACCGAGCCGGATTTCCGAAAAAAAATGGACGCTGATGCTTTGCTGGACATTGTGGAGCGGCTGAAGCATTCTCACGGCAAACCAGGTTTGCAGATCATCGTAGAACCGGATTGGAAACACGCGCTAGACATACTTAAGTCACGGACAGAACCGGGGGATTTGGCAGTGGTGTCCGGCACGCTGTATTTGATTTCTGATGTGCGGGCAGCCCTGCTGGGTCAGACCGATTCTGAAAAAGGTTGGTGAAAATCTGTTGAATTCTGAACATGTTCATTTTATCGGTATTGGTGGCTACGGGATGAGCGCCATCGCACGGGTTATGCTGGAAATGGGATACACGGTCACGGGTTCGGACGTGGCTGCCCAGGAATTAACGGAAAAACTGGCTGCCAAGGGAGCCAAAATTTATATAGGCCATACGGCCGAGCAGGTTCACGGTGCGGATTTGGTCGTCTATTCGACGGCACTTCCCAAAGACAACGTGGAACGAAGAGAGGCGGAGCATCTGAACATTCCGATCCTTCACCGCTCGCAAATGCTGGCCAGATTGCTGAATGAGCGCAAGGGCATCGCCGTTGCGGGAGCACACGGCAAGACGACTACGTCGTCCATGATTGCACTCGCCATGGAGGAATGCGGCGCAGATCCGACGTTTATTATCGGCGGGGAAATTATGAACGTCGGCACGAACGCCAAAGCCGGCAAAGGGGACTACGTGGTGGCTGAGGCGGATGAGAGCGACGGCTCCTTTTTGCAGTATCATCCGTGGCTCGGCATCGTGACGAACATTGAAGCGGATCATCTTGAAAACTACGACGGCGATTTCGAGAAGCTGAAGAGCGCTTATGTGCAGTTTTTGAGCCAGATCAAGGAAGACGGCACGGCTGTCGTCTGCGCTGATGACGCGAATATCCGCGCGATCCTTCCTTCGATCCGCTGCAATGTGGCCACCTACGGGATCGATTCCGATGCGGAATATACCGCCGAGGATCTGGTCCTGGGCGACCGTCACGTATCCTTCACGATGAAGCATAACGGACAGACGCTGGGAACCGTCGAGCTTTCGGTTCCGGGACGCCACAACGTCTATAACGCCATGGCCACGGTGATCGCCTGCCTGAAGGCCGGGATTCCGTTCGAATCCATCGCTGCGGGCGTTTCGAAGTTCCACGGCGCCAAACGCCGTTTCCAGGTGCTCGGTGAGAAGAACGATATTCTGATCATCGACGATTACGCGCATCACCCGACGGAGATCGAAGCTACCATCAGCGCCGCCAAGGCTACGGGCAAAAAGATTATCGCCGTGTTCCAGCCGCAGCGCTACACACGGACCTTCTTCCTGCTCGATGCATTCAGCCGGGCTTTCGGCGGAGCCGATGAAGTGATCATTACCGACATTTATTCGCCAGCCGGCGAGAAGCAAATCGAGGGCGTGAGCTCTTCAAAGCTGGTTGATTTGATCGTCAAAAACAGCAATGCGGGCGCCCGTTATTTGCCGACGAAGGAAGATGTCCTGAACGATCTGAAGCCGCGGCTTCAGCCAGGGGTGCTTGTCCTGACCATGGGGGCAGGCGACATTTGGAAAGTCGGGGCTGAAATCGCCAAGACAATGTAAGGAATGCCTCTGCCGGATGGATGGGCACGGGGTGCATATGATCATGACTGAAGAAACCGTAATTCCCTGATTCTGAAGGGGGATTACGGTTTTTTTGCTCTTGTCATTTTCGTGGGACAATCAAACATAACTTCTGGAAATCTATCATATATACATAGTAGATACGGACAAGGGTGAGGTGTTTGGGTGTGAATAAGGCGAGAATGACGTTCCGGTTTGATGAAGAACAAGGGCGCCAGCTTGAAGATAAGAAGGACCGCGGGCAATTGAGTGTTGCGGGATCCGCTGCACAGAACCCTGCATGGGCGGATGATCGTAATTCCGGTAGCAACCGCCGCGATGTTGAAACAAAGCGTACCCCGATATCGGCTGTGCCTGCGTCGATGCAGGGATGGAGTGATCCGTTCAACAGGGAGGACAGCTGGGAGCGTCTGGAGGAGAGGATGGGTTACGGAATCCAGGAGCGGGCAGACGATACTCCTGAGCATGATTCCGTTGCGGACGGGCCAGATCATCGCTATCCGGACAGCTCAGAAGACTGGGACCTGGATCGTGCCAATAATAGGTACACGGTCAGGGAGGGCTATGATGCCTACGATAACATCGAGAACAGACCCGATGAAGCGGGGCCCGGGCCCATCATCGAGGAGTATTCCTACCGGCCTCACCGGCCTGGATCGATATGGAAAGTCGTCGGAACGGTAACTGGAGCCATCGTCACCGGGGCGTTGTTCGGTTTGGTGGTCCTTTCCTTTTTCAAGGACGGATCTGCGGGGATGGACCCGGGAGGCAGCACAGGAAACCCGAGTGCTGTAAGCACCTCTGCGCAGTCCGGTGAGGATCAAGCTTCCGTCCCGGTGGTCGCCGTCGAGGTGGGTCCTCAAACCTACTACATGCTGCAGTATGGCGTCTTCAGCACCGCCGACCGGGTTCAGCAGGCGAAGGATGAGCTGGAGCAGTACGGCATTGCCGCAGGGAACGACCCGGATGAGGAAAACCGGGTGTATGCGGGTCTGTCCACAGACCGCGAACAGGCCAAGCTGCTCAGCAATCAGCTGAAGGCGGAAGGGGTTGATCTGTATGTGCGGGAGGTGGATCTCCCGGCCGCAACTTCCCTGCATTTTAACGGAGACGCTGAGGCTGTTAACCAATATTTTCAGGTGAGCGCGGACCTGGTTGCGCTGCTGAGCCAGACCTCGGCGAGCCTCCTGGGCAAGGATCTTCCGGGGAAAATCGGTACCGAGGATATGAACCGTTTGACCGATCTGCACCGGCAGTGGACGGAGGCGGCGAAGCCGTTCCAGGCCGGCCTGGGCGCGGACCAGCAGGAGATGGGCAAGCAGCTGGAGCAGGCGATGAACAGCTCGATTTCGTCCGTCGAGGAATACAACAAAAATACGGCGAAGGGGCATTTATGGGAAATCCAGTCCAGGATGATGGAATTCATCATGCTGCAGAAGCAGCTTGTCGCTTCCCTGGAAAAAGCATAAAACACAAAGATCCGGCGTGGAAATGGAAATACTTCCCCATGCCGGATTTGTGTTTGTATTGACGTCCAAATAACCGTATAATAATGTGGGTGTCAAATTATGGCGAGGGAAGAGAAGAATGAAGAAGAATGTTGGAATATTACTGCTGTTTCTGCTGCTTGGCTGGCTGGCGGGAGCATGGATAGCCAAAGCGCTGGAGCCTGTACAAGCTCTTTCTTTTCTGACCGCATCCACGATGATCAAATGGTCACCGCAAGCTAATTTGGACATTATCAGTTACGACATTACCATTCAAATGAAACTAAGCCTGCTGAGTTTGATCGGCATCATTGTCTCCGTGTGGCTGTATCGCAGGCTTTAACTACCGGACAAAGGAGATCCTTTCATTGAAATCAAACCATTCACGCCGCATTATTCTGGCATCAACTTCACCGAGAAGGCAGGAGCTGATCGCTTCTCTACATATTCCGTTTGAGATCCGTCCCAGTCACGCTGAAGAACATACACCCGAAGATTGGACACCGCAGCAGGTCGTGGAAGGACTGGCCTTACGCAAAGCGGAAGCCGTTCATGCCTCGCTTCATGATGATAAGGAGGATGCCGTGATCGTCGGCAGTGATACGGTTGTTGTGCTGGACAATCAGGTGCTGGGCAAGCCGGTCGACAAGCAGGATGCGGTTCGCATGCTGACATCGCTGCAAGGCCGGACCCACGAGGTATATACGGGAGTCGCCGTCATCGATGTCATGAACGGCAAGACGATGGTGCGCCATCGTGTGACGTCGGTGACGATGAAGCCGCTCACCGGGCGCCAGGTAGAGGCTTACGCTATGAGCGGAGAGCCTGATGACAAAGCAGGTGCCTATGCGATCCAGGGACTCGGGTCAACGATCGTCGAACGGATCGAAGGATGCTATTTTAACGTGGTCGGACTGCCGCTGTCCCTGCTTTCGGACATGCTGGGCGAGTTCGGAATCGACGTTTTGTAAGACTTGCGGATGTTATTTGAATGAAGGGAAAGAAGGGGAACTTATGGAGTCGCAAACTTATCTGCTGCGCGACATCCCCCATGAAGAACGCCCGAGAGAACGCATGCTTGAATATGGGGCGAGTGCTTTAAGCCATGCCGAACTGCTTGCTATTTTGCTTCGGACGGGAACCCGCCAGGAGTCAGCCGTACATTTGGCTCAGCGGATACTGAAGCAAGTCGGCAGTTTGCGAAATCTGGTCGACATGAGCGTCGAGGAGCTGATGTCCATTCGGGGCATCGGCAGCGCCAAGGCGCTGCAGCTCAAAGCCGGAATCGAGCTTGGACAGCGTTTGTCCAGAGCTCGCAAAGAGGAGCCCGTTACGATACGGAGCCCGAAGGATGCCGCAAACGTGCTCTCAGAGCAGCTGCGGTATTTGCAAAAAGAACATTTTGTCTGTTTGTTTTTGAATACGAAAAATCACATTATTGCTCAAGAGACGCTTTCGATCGGCAGTCTGAACGCCTCCATCGTGCACCCCCGCGAGGTGTTTCGCGCAGCCATTAAATGCAGCAGCGCATCTGTCGTTTGTGCACACAATCATCCCAGTGGAGATCCCACCCCTAGTCCAGAAGATATTTCCCTGACCGCCCGGTTGAAGGAGGCAGGGGACATTGTGGGCATAGAGGTGTTGGATCATTTGATTATCGGTGATGGAGGATACGTCAGTTTGAAGGAGCAAGGCTTGATGTAATATAATAGTTGAGATTGACGAAGAAAGGGAGATTACAGCATGTTAGGGAGCTTCACGAAAGATTTGGGTATTGACTTGGGGACGGCGAATACGCTCGTTTATGTCCGTGGAAAAGGAATTGTCGTAAGAGAGCCCTCGGTAGTCGCTTTGCGCACCGATACGAAGAGCATTGAAGCCGTTGGTGAATCCGCCAAGAAAATGATCGGCCGCACGCCGGGGAACATCCGTGCCATCCGTCCGATGAAGGACGGGGTTATCGCTGATTTTGACACGACGGCCACTATGATTAAATATTTTATCCGTCAGGCGCAAAAGCAGCGCTCTATGTTCCAGCGCCATCCGAACGTGATGGTTTGTGTACCTTCGGGCATCACTGCGGTAGAGCAGCGGGCGGTTGAAGATGCCACCAAGCAGGCGGGTGCGCGTGAGGCTTACACCATCGAAGAACCGTTTGCGGCAGCCATCGGTGCAGACCTTCCGGTATGGGAGCCGACAGGCAGCATGGTCGTTGACATCGGCGGGGGTACAACTGAAGTTGCGGTTATTTCCCTGGGCGGTATCGTTACGAGCCGTTCGGTCAGAGTGGCCGGCGACGAAATGGACGAATCTATCATTCAATATATTAAACGGCAATACAATTTAATGATCGGGGAACGGACTTCGGAGCAGCTGAAAATGGAAGTGGGCTCTGCGCTGCCGCTGGAACAGGTGGAAACGAGCGAAATCCGCGGGCGTGACCTCGTAACCGGCCTGCCGAAGACGATTACCATCACATCCGACGAGATCAGTGAAGCTCTGTCTGACACGGTCAATGCGATCGTTGAAGCGGTGAAGGTGACGCTGGAGAAATGTCCGCCGGAGCTTGCCGCCGACATTATGGACCGCGGTATCGTCCTGACCGGAGGCGGAGCCCTGCTGCGCAACTTGGACAAGCTGCTGGCACAAGAAACCGGCATGCCGGTCATCGTGGCGGACAATCCGCTGGACTGTGTCGCCATCGGTACAGGCAAAGCGCTGGAGAACATTCATCTATTCAAATCCCGCAGCAGTTCGGCCGTGCGTTCCAAACGCTAGGCAGTTATATAGCGGGTCACCCCTGATCATGGGAGAGAAATCAGTAAGTTAGAGGGTGTTAGAACTGTTTAAACTGCTCGGTAATAAGCGATTGTTTGTCATACTGATTGCTCTGGTTATGTTTATTGCGCTCATGGGATTTACGTTGGGGCCCCGGGCCTCGTTATCCTGGCCCGAGAAGTTTCTGAGGGATACGGTCGGATTTGCCCAAAATATCTTTTATAAGCCCGCTGGTTACATAGCGGGCTTGTTTAAAGATATTGCCAATATGCGGGACATCTACAAAGAAAACGAGGAGCTCAAGATTGCTCTTGCCCATTATACGCGCGATAAGGTCCAATATAATCTTATGGAAGAGCGAAATAAGGAACTGGAAGAAAAGCTGCATTTTACGAATGCCCAGAAAGAGCAGAACAATTATACTTATCATATTACCCAGGTCGTTAGCGTCAACTCAGACACGGTGAGTCGCACCCTTGTCATTGATCTGGGCGAGCGGGACGGCATAAAGGTCGGCCAGTCGGTCATTTCGAGCGAAGGCCTTGTCGGGGTCATCAGCCATGTCAGCAACTTCACGTCGACCGTGAAGCTAATTACGACGATGGATGCGAAGGACCCGAATTCCAACGGCATTTCGGCGACGGCGCTGAGCAATCATAAGGTTTTCGGAATTATCGAAAGTTACGACGAGGTCAGCAAGACCCTGCAGATGACCCAGATCAAAGAGAACGATCCGATCAAGGTAGGGGATACCATCGTTTCCTCAGGAGATCCGAGCAAGTATCCGCAAGGCCTGATCATCGGCAAAGTCACCAAGGTACAGGTCAGCCCGTTCGGGAAGACGAAGACGGCTACTATTGAGCCTGCGGCGGAGTTTCAGGATTGGAAGCTGCTGTTCGTCGTATCGCAGCCGAAGGTACCGCAATAATGGTCCGCAAGCAAGTGCTGATCCTGCTGCTGTTCGTCCTTTTTCTTCTCGAAGGGACGGTCGTTCCCTGGCTGCTGCCGGGCTCCTGGCAGACTGTCATTTCGCCGAATCTGGTCTTTATCGTCCTGTTATTCGTTTCGGTATACCATCATCGTCATACCGCGCTCGTTCTCGGGATTATATTCGGCATGCTGCATGACGTCGTCTTTTACGGAGATATGATCGGCACATACTCCTTTGTTATGGGAGTCTCAGCCTACCTTATGGGCTTCATTTTTCAGATGCCGCGCGCCCAAATGCCGGTCATGATGACGGTCATCATTTTGGGAAGCCTGCTGTTTGACAGCCTGCTGTACGGGATCTACCGGGTGTTCTCGCTCACGGCCGTTCCGTATAACTGGAACCTGCTGCACCATATTCTGCCCGATCTGGTCGTTCATTTCGTTTTCGGGTTAATCATTTATGTTCCGCTGCGCAAGCAGCTCGAGAAGCTTGGTAAACGCGCAAAAGTGGAAAAGGCGGCGTAAACCGCCCTTACAATTTGCATAATCAGGCAGGAACTTATGCATCCGGGAACGAAATGTATAGAGATGGGAGGGACAGGCATGGCAGTCAAATCGAATCATGTGACGATTAAGGGCATCAAAGATGGCCTGGTTTTCCTGCTCGATGACGAATGTGAATTTGAGGAACTGCTGGGTGAGCTGAGGTACAAGCTGGAGCATACTCATCAAAATATTTTGACCGGACCGATTATTCATGTGGACGTAAAGCTTGGGTCAAGGCGTATATCGGAAGACCAGAAACAATCCATGCTGGACATCTTGAAGCAAAAGGGAAATTTGCTGATCCGTTCCGTGGAGATGCCTGAGGGGGAAAACGAACCCGGGAAAGAGCCGGCCTATGCGGTCATGAGCGGAATGGTCCGATCGGGCCAGGTGCTGCATCATCACGGGGACCTGCTGTTCCTGGGTGACGTGAACCCGGGCGGAAGCATTCTGTGCACGGGTGATATTTATATATTGGGGGCTCTGCGTGGAATGGCCCATGCAGGCGTTGAGGGAAATGAGGAAGCGATCATTGCAGCCTCCTATTTTGCCCCCACCCAGCTCCGGATTGCCGAAAGAATCAGCCGGCCTCCGGACGAATGGAACATTCGGGAGACGAGCATGGAGTTCGCGTTTTTGCGCGACGGAGCCATGCAAATCGATAAAATTAGCAATATTGTCCGGATACGGCGGGATTTTAACGTGTTTAAAGGGGTGTAACACATGGGAGAAGCTATCGTCGTTACTTCCGGTAAAGGCGGTGTGGGCAAAACGACCACATCGGCGAACATCGGAACCGCGCTTGCGCTGCTTGGCAAAAAAGTGTGCCTGGTCGATACCGACATCGGCCTGCGCAATTTGGACGTCGTGATGGGCCTGGAGAACCGGATCATTTACGATTTATGCGATGTGGCGGAAGGGCGCTGCCGATTGAACCAGGCGCTGGTGAAAGATAAGCGCTTTGACGAGCTGTATATGCTTCCGGCCGCCCAGACCAAGGACAAAAACGCGGTGTCGCCGGAACAGGTCAAGGATATTATTCTTGAGCTGAAGAAAGAGTACGAATATGTCATTATTGACTGTCCTGCCGGTATCGAGCAGGGATTTAAGAACGCGATTGCCGGAGCGGACAAGGCGATCGTCGTTACCACGCCGGAGAACGCCGCGGTTCGTGACGCCGACCGCATTATCGGGCTGCTGGAGAGCTCTGCCGTGGAGTCGCCCAAGCTGGTCGTGAACCGGATTCGGCCGAATATGGTCAAATCCGGAGACATGCTCGACATAGAGGATGTGCTCCAGGTGCTCAACATCGATCTGATCGGGATCGTGCCGGATGACGAGTACGTCATCAAGGCAGCCAACAGCGGGGAACCTACGGTGATGAACCCGGAATCGCGGGCCGCGATCGCGTACCGCAACATTGCGCGGCGTATCCTGGGCGATACGGTGCCGCTAATGCAGCTGGACCAGAAGAAAAGCATGTTCACCCGTTTCAAAAAGCTGTTCGGAATGGGATGACCGGATTCTTTTATACGATGATTATTCCAAATAGAGAAGGAATGAAGCCAAGCGGCTTCATTCCTTTTTTTGCGTTTGAGCCCCGCATCATTTCCTCCAAATCCCCTTGATGTATAGGCCATTTCCTTTCAATCATCCATCCCGGGTGTGAATAGAGGCTTGGCGAATTGGGTTAAGTTACTACAAAGACAACCTGAGAATAGACAAGGGGTGCTTACGATGCTCGGAATACTGATTTTTATTTTCGTCATCCAAATCGTGTACGTCTCTTTCTTTACGCTGCGCATGATCCTGACGTTGAAAGGCCAGAAGTATTTGGCCGCGGTGCTCAGTATGTTTGAAATAACGATTTATGTGCTCGGACTCAGCATCGTGCTGAAGTATGTCAATCAGCCGCTGTCCCTGATCGTGTATGCTGTGGGCTACGGTCTTGGCGTTCTGGTGGGCTCGTGGATCGAAAACCGGATTGCGCTCGGCTATATTACGATGAAGGTCATCGTCAATGATCCCGGGAGCGATATGGCCAACACG
This sequence comes from Paenibacillus sp. VMFN-D1, assembly GCF_003386155.1. NCBI lineage: Bacteria > Bacillati > Bacillota > Bacilli > Caryophanales > Paenibacillaceae > Paenibacillus > Paenibacillus sp. VMFN-D1. Next base: position 419,399 of record NZ_QRDU01000006.1, read on the forward strand.
CTGCGCAACATCGGGTATGGCGTTACCTCCTGGATCGGCAGCGGCCGCGACGGCCATCGTCTGGTCTTCGAAGTACTGGCCAAACGGAAAAACCAGAAGAAGCTCTACAACTCCATTCTGGAGCTTGACCCCAAGGCATTCATTGTCGTCACCGAGCCTGTCATGCTGCATGGGGGATTCTGGACCCGGGGAACGAAAAAATAGTACTGGCGGACGTTTCATGCGGGTCGGAAGACGATGCAACTGTAGAGGAAGCATTTTCTTTTTATCAAAAAAGCCCCCTGCCTGTTTCATTTTGCAGCAGAATGGGTAATAAACTAAAACCTGCTGTGAGCCAGCCAGGCAGGAGGTCCCAAATTTGTTGCTTGGAACCGGATCCACAGTCGCATTTCGTCAATCTTCCGCCCAGGTCCAAAAGAGTTAGGCTTGTCTATTTGCAGTTTGGCATGTCTGTTGAACGCGAGAATCGAAGGATGCACGGATGCTTAGCTTCATCCATTCGTTGCATATGGCAACGCTCACGCAGTATATGGATGATTCCTTTAACTCCCCGTTAGGAAAACCGCTTTTCCACTACATAACAGGCCGTGAGCCTATCTATGAAACAAGCTCGGATACTTGAAGATTGAAGCCATGTTTGATGGACCCGCTCCCTTTTGCGGACGGACCATGTCTTTGCGCCGGATGGCGGATGATATGCGAAATGCTCCACATACTATGAATACAGCTGGCTAAAGGAGCGATTGAATGATTGTACTGGAACATGTAAACAAAGTGTATGATGACGGGTTTCATGCCCTCAAAGACATCAACCTGGAGTTTAAGAAGGGTGAAATTACAGTCTTGATCGGCCCCAGCGGCTGCGGCAAATCGACGACCATGAAGCTGATCAATGCCCTGAACACCCCTTCTTCCGGAAAAGTACTGATCGACGGAAAAGACATCTCCGGGCTTAACCCGGTGGAGCTGCGCCGGAATATCGGATATGTCATTCAGAGTGTAGGCTTGTTCCCTCATATGAATATCGCCAAAAACGTGGCGGTCGTCCCTCATTTGAAAAAGTGGGATAAAGAGAAAACCGACCGGAAAGTGAACGAACTGCTCGACCTGGTTGGTCTCGACCATACCATATACCGGAACCGTTATCCTTCCGAGCTCAGCGGCGGGCAGCAGCAGCGGGTCGGGGTTATCCGGGCGCTGGCGGCCGACCAGGATATTATTCTGATGGACGAGCCGTTCTCGGCGCTCGACCCGATCAGCAGGGAGCAGCTGCAGGATGAGCTTATCCGGCTGCAGCAGGAGCTGAACAAGACGATTATTTTCGTGACGCATGATATGGACGAAGCGATCAAAATCGCGGACACGATCGTGCTGATGAAGGATGGGCAAATCGTGCAGACCGGGAAACCCGAGGCGATCCTGCGCCATCCGGCGAACGATTTCGTCCGCAACTTTATCGGCCAAAAACGGCTGCAGAGCGAGAGCGAGTTATCCTATGAAATCCCGCTCGTTGATGACGTCATGATTACGAATCCGGTAACGGCTTTCCCAAACCGCGGACTGGCGGAAGCGATCAAAATGATGGAGTCCAAGCGCGTAGACTCCCTGTTTATCGTGGACCGGAACAAGCAGCTGCAGGGCGCGGTTTCGATTTACCGGGTGCTGGACATGTATGGGGAAGAGGGCAAAACGGTTGCCGACGTTATGATCCCTGTCCGCTTCTCGGTAGCTTCGGGGAGTACGCTGCCCCAGGCCATTGAGCTCATGGACAGCCACCAGCTGAGCAATGTCCCTGTGGTCGACGGGAATAACCGGTTCCTGGGACTGGTGACCCGGGGCAGTGTCGTCAAGCATCTGGCCGAGGTGTATCCGAACCTGGCCCCTCCGCAGCCTGCCGGAGAGGGGGAGCCTGTGTGAATGAATTTTGGAGCTTTATCACCGAAAGGTACCCGGATATCCTGCTGGCCCTCCGGCAGCATCTGACCATCTCCTTTTCCGCGGTGATCCTCGGGACGATCGTGGCGGTCCCTATCGGCATTTTGCTGGTATACAACCGGGTCGGCTGGATCAACAGCGCCGTATTTTTTATCGCCAACCTGTTCCAGACGATCCCGAGCCTGGCGCTGCTGGCCATTCTGATTCCGCTGCTTGGCATCGGCGTGAAGCCGGCGATTTTGGCGCTGCTGCTGTATTCCCTCATGCCGATTCTGCGGAATACGTACGACGGATTCCAGTCGGTGGATAAAGGCGTGCTGAATTCCGCCAAAGGCATGGGATACAGTGCTGCCCAGACGATTCTGAAAATCCAGCTTCCCTTATCGCTTCCTTATATCATGTCTGGCATACGGATCACGACGGTATATATCATCAGCTGGGCGACGCTTGCTTCCCTGATCGGGGCCGGCGGACTCGGGCAGCTGATCGTTTCGGGGCTTGGCGTCAACAAGCCGGAAATGATCTTTATCGGCGGCATCGGCGCAGTTGTGCTGGCTCTGGTGGCCGACGGCCTGCTGGGGCTGCTGGAAGGCTGGCTGACCCGGCGCTACCGTCAAACCCGGAGTGCTGCCGTATGACAAGGCTGACGAAGCCCATAAGACTGATCCGAGGAGGCGTGATGAAACTGAAAACGTTCAAATTGTCGTTATTTTTGTGCTGTGCCATCCTTCTAGCAGGCATCACTTCGGCCTGCGGGATCCAGCAGGATGTGGTCATCGGAACCCAAACCTACACCGAAACGAAAATTTTGGCCGAAATGTACAAGGCCTTGATTGAAGATAAAACCAACGTCAGCGTCGGCATCATTCCCGACCTGGCTTCAAGCTCGATCGTCATCAATTCGATGAAAAGAAACGACATCCAAATGTCCACGCTCTATACGGGCGAAATTTTCAACAACCATTTTCCGATTAGCGAAACCAAGGACCGGGCGAAGGTGCTCGAAGAAGCCAAGGCTGGGTTTGACAAGTATTTTCATTTTACCTGGCTGGATCCGTTAGGCTTTGAAAATACGTATGCCTTTACGGTCCGTAAGGATCTCGCCGATTCGAAGGGCTACCAGAAGATTTCGGATGTCAAAAAAGATATGGCGTCCATGAAGCTCGGCGTTGATACGACGTGGCTGGAACGGGAAGCGGACGGTTACCCGGCCTTTTCCAAGGCTTATGGCATCAATTTCGGGCAGGTGTTCCCGATGGAGATCAGCCTCGTGTACAGCGCTGTGGCGAACCGTCAGGTCGATATCGTGCTTGCCTATTCCACGGATTCCCGCTTGAAAGCCTATCAGCTGCAGACGCTGAAGGACGACAAGCAGTTCTTCCCTCCGTACGACGCGAGTCCGGTGATCCGGACGGACATCCTCCAAAAGCATCCTGAAATCAAAGACGCCATTGCTCCGTTGATCGGGCATATCGATGCCGACACGATGATTTCGCTGAACTACCAGGTGGATATCGAGAAGAAAAGCGAGCGGGAAGTCGCGATTGCCTATTTGAAGGAGAAAGGTTTGATCAAGAGCTAGAGGAGGGTTAGCATGGACGAGAAAAAGCTAACGTTTATGGATTTCGTATCTTATGTCTCGCGGAACAGCGGGCTATTATGGGAGTATTTCATCCAGCATATTTTGATGGTGGTGATCGGACTGGGGCTTGCGATCGTCATCGGGGTACCGCTCGGTATTTTGTGCTCCAGAAGCCGCTGGGCGGCGAAGGTCATTTTGTTCATCACCAGCATTCTGCAGGTCATCCCCAGCCTGGCGATGCTCGTCATCCTGATGCTGTGGCTCGGCCTGGGCATGAAGACGGTGATGGTCGGTTTGTTCCTGTATTCGCTCAACCCGATCGTCCGTAATACGTACGTCGGACTCAAGCAGGTGGACCCGAGCTATATGGAATCCGGCAGAGGCATCGGCATGAGTCCGTTTCAGCTGCTCTATAAGGTCCGGTTCCCTTTGGCGCTGACCTACCTGATGTCAGGGATCCGCATCGCCGCGGTCATTGCGATCGGTGTCGTGACGATTGCGCCATTGGTCGGCGGCAGCGGTCTGGGACGGGAAATTTATGCGGGCCTGAACAGCAACAACTCGCTGCGGATTTTTGCCGGGGCCATCCCTGCGGCACTGCTGGCGATTGTGGCGGACATCGTGCTGGGCTACCTGCAGAAGAAGCTGGACCTGAGCAAACGGAAGTCGTCAGGCGCCGCCCCGGTCCCGCCTAAAATTCAGAAGGTGTGAGGAATGGAAGCAAAAGCAGCTTCGGGAATGTCCCGGGGCTGCTTTTTTGCGTTCCGTAACTGGGTGAATAGGCATTGGATCACCGAGGGCCCTGAAACGCCAATAGCCTATGCTATGGAATCACATGGTGGAACAGGCTTGTTCTAAAAACGGGACTTTCCCACATAAACTGGTATAAAACAAGCCTCGAAAAGGGGATGAGCACAAGTGGACATGAAATCTTCCATCAAACAGCGGAGAGAAGAACGGATCCGCGATCTGCTGACCAGAGACGATTTGTCAAAAACGATGCCGATCCAACCGCCCTCGCAGCCTTCACCATCGCCTGTACAGGACGAGCCAAGGCTGTGGAGCCGGGGCAAACTGACCGAAAGCTACGTGCCCGAGCCCGATCCGGAGAAGCAGTGGAAAAAGGAACGTCATCAGGCCGGCGGCCCCTTCCATAGAAAGCACCACTTTGTTTCCGGCTTCATGTGGCGCCTGTTTTTCAGCGCCATCGTGTTTGCGGGAGTGTGGGGCGTGTTCCACTTTCCGATCAACCAGCCGTGGAGCGGCAAAGTGCAGAGCTTTGTCGTTCAGTCGCTGAACCGGGAAATGGATTTTCAGGCTGCAGAAGCCTGGTATGAAACATACTTCGGGAAAGCTCCCTCTTTTATCCCTATTTTCAAACAGGATCCGGTGTCCCCATTGAAAGTCGATGCATCCAAATCGATGGTGCCCCCGATCGAAGGGAAAATCGTACAGGCCTTCGCCGTCAACCTGAAAGGAGTGGAAATTGCTCCGGATGAGGTTTCAAGCACGGCGCTTCAGGTGAAAAGTGTAGAAACGGGACGTGTCATGGAAGTGTCGGATTCGCCGGAAACCGGAGTCTCGGTGACCATCCAGCACTCCGGCGGCCTGGTAGCGACATACAGCCATTTGCAGGAGACGCAGCTGCAGAAGAACGATTGGGTCGAGGCCGGAGACCCGGTCGGGTCGCTCGGACAGGGGAGTGACGGTGAGACGCCGACTCTGTTTTTTGCGGTCAAAGAAGGGGGCCATTATGTGGATCCGGCCGATGTGATCCCGATTGATTAACGTTCGCGGAATGACCCTGTCGCTGCACCCGTTTTTCGTGATCCTGATGCTGTTTTCGGTCGTTACCGGGCATTTCCTCGAGCTAATTACGCTGTTCGTCATCGTATTCATTCATGAGCTGGGACATGCCGGGGCTGCGCTGATGTACGGCGTGCGCATTCGTTCGATTCAGTTTCTCCCGTTCGGCGGGGTGGTGGAAATCGAAGATCAGGGCCGGCTGACCGCGTGGAAGGAAATCGTCATCGCGGCAGCGGGGCCTTTGCAAAACGGAATGATGATCCTGTTCGCGCTGCTCCTCCGTCTGGCCGGCTGGGGAGATGGCGCCTTTCTGTCTTATGTAATTTATGGCAACGCGATGATTGCATTGTTTAATCTGCTGCCGATTTTACCCCTTGATGGCGGGAAAATATTACAGTCGGCTGCCAGCTTGTTTTTCCCTTATCACCGTACGCTTCTGTGGTCCTCGAGGATCAGCGTTGGGGCGAGCGTGATCGTCATTATATGCGCGCTGGCACCGCTATTTCAAGGGAAGGGCAGCGTTCAGCTCAACCTGCTGTTAATCGGTATATTTCTGCTGTACTCGAACTGGGTCGACTACCGGAACCTGCCTTACCGATTTACAAGATTTCTCATGCACCGTGAATCGATGTACACCCGCTCCAGAGCGGACGGGGAACTCGCGCAGCCCATCGTTGCCGATCCGGCGAAACATTTGGACAGTATCCTGCGTCTATTAAAAAGAGAGAAATACCATCTTATTTATGTGATGAACGAGCGCGGAAAAATCATTGCCGTGCTTCCCGAGCAGCGCATTATTTCTGCTTATTTTGCGACAGATCGTACTTCGTGGATATAAATACGCAAGGAACAACGAACGTGAAAAAGGTGTGAATGCGGGCTGCTCCTAACTCAGGGATGGAGCTAATTTAAAGGAGATTTCATGGTACAATGAAAAAGATATGTCTTCTGGCAGGGGTGAAGCCATGAAACAAATGATCGTTCACATCGAACCGAAGCTGACCCAGATGGCGCTCTTGGAGGAAGGCAAGCTGGTGGAATTCGCTGCCGAGCGGAGCCAGGGGCACAGTCTGGTCGGGAGCTTTTACAAAGGGCGAGTCGTCAACGTATTGCCCGGCATGCAGGCCGCGTTTGTGGATATCGGCCAGAAAAAAAACGCCTTTTTATACGTGGACGACGTGCTGCATCCGCATTTGGAGAAGCAGCCGAAGGACAAGCCGAATATCGAATCGCTGCTGCGTGTCGGGCAGGAAATCGTCGTCCAGGTGATGAAGGAGCCGCTTGGCGGCAAAGGCCCGAGGGTGACGACGCACTATTCGCTTCCGGGCAGATGGATCGTCTATATGCCGCATGCGGATTATGTGGCCGTCTCCAAGAAGGTATACCGGGAGCATGACCGGAACCGGCTGAAGGTGCTGGGCGATTCCCTCCGGAGGAGCGGAGAGGGCGTCATTATGCGGACCGTCTCCGAGGATGAGCATCCCGATGCTATCGAAGGGGATTTGAACGCGCTCCGGGAGCGGTGGCTAAGCATTCAGGAGAAGGCTGACGCCTGCGCGGCACCGTGCCTGCTGCACCGGGATCTCAGCATCGTGCAGCGGTTTATCCGCGACGTGTTCGATCCGGAGCAGGACGAGCTCTGGATTGACAGCAGGCCGGAAGCGAGAGAAGCCGAGCTGTTTCTGGAGGAGATCGCCCACGGTGGACACCGGCCCGTCCGAATGCACCAGGGCCACGAGCACATTTTTAGGGCCCATGGCGTTCAAGAGCAGCTGGAGCGGGATTTTGCGCGCAGGGTGACGCTGGAGAGCGGAGGCACGATCGTGCTGGACCAGACCGAGGCGCTGACGGTGGTCGATGTCAATACGGCGAAATATACCGGCGGCGGCAATTTGGAAGAGACGGTCACGAAGACCAATCTGCAGGCGGCTGAAGAAATCGCCCGGCTGATCCGTCTCCGCGACATCGGCGGCATCATTATCGTCGATTTTATCGATATGGAAGAGGAGAAGAACCGGCAGGAGGTTGTCAACCGGCTGGAGGCTGGCATGAGCCGGGACCGGACCAAAAGCCATGTCGTCGGCTGGAGCAAGCTTGGTTTGCTGGAGCTTACGCGGAAGAAAGTAAGAGAGGACACGGCTGTCATGTTTTCCAAATCATGCGAAGTATGCGGCGGGACGGGGAAAATAAACCTTCTGAGCGCGCATTGACTTATGATGGACGGTTATGTTAATATCTATGAGTATGTGTCCAGTATTTATTGCTTGTCACATGCTGTAACCGCTCCGGTCGGGTTTACAAGTGCCGCTGTTGAAGACAGCAGGCCACCTGGATTAGGCGAGTCTGAGACATGAGGAGGTGCAAGCAAATGTACGCAATTATCGAAACAGGCGGTAAACAATACAAAGTTCAAGAGGGCGACGTATTGTTCATCGAGAAGCTGAACGCAGCTGATGGCGAAAGTGTAACTTTCGACCGTGTATTGGCCGTATCCGGTGACAACGGTCTGGTGGCAGGAACTCCAGTCGTAGCCGGCGCATCCGTAACCGCAAAAGTTGAGAAGCATGGTAAGGGCCAGAAGGTTGTTGTATACAAATACAAACCTAAGAAGAACTACCACAAGAAGCAAGGTCATCGTCAGCCATACACAAAAGTTACGATCGAGAAGATCCAAGCGTAAGAAGGTGCGCTAATTGATTAACGTACGGATATTACGCCGGGAAGACGGCAAGATTCGTGGCTTTGAAGTGAAGGGGCATGCGAACTACGCGAAGGCCGGAGAAGACATCGTATGCGCCGGAGTATCGGCGGTCACGGTGGGAACGGTCAATTCGGTGGAAGCATTAACCGGAACGGTCATGGACAGCAGAATGAACAACGGTTTTCTGAGCGCGGACGTTCCTTCAATGGAGGAATCAGGCGTACACGAACAGGTTCAGTTGCTGCTGGAATCGATGGTGGTTATGCTGAATTCCATAGCAGAGTCATACGGGAAGTATATTCAAATACAAGAAGTACATTACTAACAGAAGGAGGAGACAACATGTTAAAGCTGAATCTTCAATTGTTCGCTTCGAAAAAAGGTGTTGGTTCCACAAAGAACGGACGCGACAGCCAAGCGAAACGTCTCGGCGTTAAGCGTGCTGACGGCCAAACCGTTACTGGCGGAAGCATCTTGGTTCGCCAACGCGGAACGAAAATTCATCCTGGTACGAACGTGGGCATCGGCAAAGACGACACTCTGTTTGCTAAAGTGGACGGCGTTGTGAAATTCGAACGTTGGGGCCGCGACCGCAAGAAAGTGAGCGTTTATCCTGTGGATGTCGCTCCTGTAGCGGCAGCAGTAGAAGCTTAATTGTCTGCGAACGCAGAATGAACAAGAAGCCTCCGGCAATGCTTGCCGGGGGCTCTTTTTGAATTAAGCATATTCTTGGGAGTCCCCCCTGCAAATCAGCTGAATATGGGTTGGAGCAAAAGCCCCACTTGGTGGGGTTATTTTGTAGGCCGTGTATTATTGATATGAACATAACTGGACAATTATGGTATACTGGGCAATGATGTTAACTATCTCATGTGTGGGACGGGGACGGGGAGTGCTATGAAATTTGGGAAGAGCATAGTGGCCGCTGCGGTCATTTCAATCGTGATTCCGTTAGTATTTATATACCGTGGCGGCTCGTGGATTTGGTACATGATCCTTCCGCTGTGGATATTAGCGGTGCTTTTTCTCGGATATGCGCAGATTCGCCGGAGTACTTCGCGTCATCATGATGCTGTAGTCCGCAGTCTGGAGCAGACGGCCATCCGGACGCTCAACCATCACCGCCATGACTGGATGAACGATTTGCAAATTTTGTATGGTTATATCAAGCTCGGAAAAAGTGATAAAGCGGTTCAATGTGTGGAAAGAATAAAGGAACAGATGGCTGTCGAAAGCAAAATAGCCAAGCTGGGCATTCCTTCGCTTATTTTCTACCTTCAGTCTTTTCGCAGCACCAGCAGCAATTTGGAGCTGGACGTTCACGTGGATGACCAGATGACACTGATCAACAACCTCAGCCAGGAAGAAGGGGCAAACCTAGCCTTGGCTGTCATCCAAACGATCCGGGCATATCAATACAGCAGCAAGTCTTCGCGGGGTGAGTCCCGCAAACTGTTCCTGAGTCTTTATGAGGAAGGCTCGGAGCTGATCGTAAGGTTTGAGGAAGAAGGTTCCCTTGGGGACCCGGAACTGCTTCGGCAGCAAATATATAATGTGGTACAAGGCAAGAAAATGAAAGCAGAGCAGATCGATCCGACTCAGGCTTCATTTGAATTGCGCGTGCCGTGTGGAGCATGAGGAAGGTGAAGTCATGTTTGTAGATAAAGCGAAAGTCTATGTCAAAGGCGGCGACGGTGGTGACGGCCTGGTGGCTTTCCGCCGGGAGAAATACGTGCCGGAAGGCGGGCCTGCCGGCGGTGACGGCGGCAAGGGCGGAGATGTCATTTTCCGTGTGGACGAAGGTCTGCGCACGCTGATGGATTTCAGATACCAGCGCCATTTCAAAGCCAAGCGCGGCGAGAAGGGCCGCAATAAGAGCCAGCATGGCGCAGGGGCGGAGGACATGATCGTCCGCATTCCGCCGGGTACCGTGCTGATTGACGATGATACGGGCGAAGTCATTGCCGACTTGACGCGTCATGGACAGCAGGTGGTTGTTGCCAAAGGCGGCCGCGGCGGTAGAGGCAACATCCGTTTTGCCACCCCGAACAACCCGGCTCCCGAGCTCGCCGAGCACGGGGAGGAAGGCCAGGAACGGTATGTGGTGATGGAGCTGAAAGTGATGGCCGACGTCGGTCTGGTCGGCTTCCCGAGCGTAGGGAAGTCCACGCTTTTGTCGGTCGTTTCCGGCGCGAGACCGAAAATCGGGGCGTACCACTTTACGACGATTACGCCGAACCTCGGCGTCGTGGAGGTCGCGGAAGGCCGGAGCTTCGTCATGGCTGATCTGCCGGGATTGATCGAGGGTGCTCATGAAGGGGTCGGCCTCGGGCATGAGTTTCTCCGCCACGTGGAACGGACCCGCGTCATTATCCATGTGGTGGATATGGCGGGGTCCGAAGGCCGGGATCCATACGAGGACTGGGTCAAAATTAACGACGAGCTGAAGCTGTACAACGCCACCCTGGCCGAGCGGCCGCAGATCGTAGCAGCGAACAAAATGGATATGCCGGAAGCGGAAGATAACCTGGCCGAATTCCGTGATAAGGTCGGCAAGGACAGACCCGACCTGGAGATCATGCCGATCTCCTCGCTGACCCGGCAGGGCGTTCAAGAGCTGCTCTACCGTGCGGCGGATTTGCTGGACCAGATTCCTGTGGAAGCCGCGCTGGAAGAAGTACCCGAAATCAACGAACGAAAAGTGTACAAGCTGGATAAGACCGAGGACAACTCATTCACCATTACGAGAGACAACGAGGCTTATGTGGTCCACAGCGTCAAGATTGAGCGCCTGCTCAAACGCATGCAGATGAACTCGCATGAAGCGATTCTGAAGCTTGCGCGGACGATGCGCCATATGGGGATCGACGATGAGCTTCGCAAACGCGGTGCCGTTGAGGGCACCATTGTGAGAATCGGCGATTTTGAATTCGAGTTTGTAGAAGGCAGCAGCTACTATTAAACATCCAAGAACCGGACACCGTATATTTCGTATACGGCGTCCGGTTTTTTGTTGCAGCCCCTTTTCTGACATTTTACGTTACATGGCGGGCAATTTTTTGTATGATGGAGATTAAAAAGGCGTCGGACTATTGACCGTCAGGCAAGGGTTCCTATATAATGTCCACTATATGAATACATCAGTCTTTGAGGAGAGGACGTTCGTGAAAGAACGCTATTATTTGGTCCGGGAAGACATTTTGCCGGAAGCCGTTGTCAAGACGATGCAGGTGAAACAGCTGCTAGCGGCCGGGGACGCGAAGACGGTTCATGAAGCCGTGGAACAAGTCGGGCTGAGCCGCAGCGCTTTTTATAAATACAAAGACGGAATCCACCTGATCAACCAGCTGGAGCGCGAGCGGATCGTGACGATTTCCATCGATATGGAGCACCGGGCAGGCATGCTGTCGAAAGTGCTGAGCACGGTGGCCGGTTATGGCGGAAACGTGCTGACGATCCACCAGAGTATTCCTTTGCAGGGGATGGCGAACGTGGTGATATCCGTCGAAGTGACGCGGCTTGGCGACGAGCTTGGGGACATGCTGGAAGGCATGCGCGACGTAGCGGGAGTGAAGCGGGCGAATTTGATCGGACAGGGGTAAGTCCGTGCCTGGTGTCATAGAAGACAAAGAATGTTATTTGGAGATTCACGGGAGGTATGAGAATGAAGCCGGTTAAAGTTGGATTGTTGGGTCTGGGCACGGTCGGTACGGGGGTCGTCAGGATCGTGGAAGGCCATCAGGAGGATTTGAGCAGCCAGGTGGGCTCTCCGGTCGTCATCGAAAGGATCGCGGTGAAGAACTCCGGAAAAACGCGCAGCGTGGCCGTTGATCAAGGCAAATTGACGGAAGATCCGTGGGATGTGATCCGTGACCCGGAAATCGACGTCATCGTCGAAGTGATGGGCGGGATTGATGAGACGAAGTCCTACATTTTGGAGGCGCTGGAGCGCGGCAAGCATATCGTCACGGCCAACAAGGACCTGATGGCGCTGCACGGAGCGGAGATTTTGGCCAAGGCTCAGGAGAAACAGTGCGACGTTTTTTATGAGGCGAGTGTGGCGGGAGGCATTCCGATTATCCGGACGCTGATCGAAGGATTTTCTTCGGACCGCATCTTGAAAATCATGGGGATCGTGAACGGTACCACCAACTATATTTTGAGCAAAATGAGCCAAGAAGGCGCGTCCTATGAGGATGTGCTGGAAGAAGCGCAAAAACTGGGCTATGCCGAAGCCGACCCGACCTCCGATGTCGAAGGCTTGGACGCCGCCCGAAAGATGGCGATTCTGGGCACGCTCGGCTTTCGCTCCAACATCGAGCTGAAGGACGTCAGCGTGCGCGGCATCTCGCAGGTGACCAAGGAAGACATTACGTATGCCAAACGCCTTGGCTACGAAATGAAGCTGCTTGGCATTGCTGACCGGCAGGACGATCATTTCAGCATCAGCGTTCAGCCGACAATGGTGCGCAAAGGGCACCCGATCGCCGCTGTGAACGGCGTCTTCAATGCCGTATACGTGTACGGTGAAGCGGTCGGCGAGACGATGTTCTACGGCGCTGGCGCCGGCGAAATGCCGACGGCTACCTCCGTTGTGGCCGACCTGATGGCGGTCATCAAAAACCTTAGACTGGGCGTCAACGGCCTGAAAGCGATCGTTCCTTACAAGCCGAAGAAGCTGAAGACCGATGAACAGATCAGTTACAAAAACTTTATCCTGCTTCATGTTGATGACAAAGCCGGTGTTCTCGCCAAAATTACGCAGGTGTTCGCCGAATTCGGAGTCAGCCTGGAATCGGTCGTGCAGCAGCCGAACGAGCACAATCCCGAAGCGGAGATCATCATCGTGACACATCAAGCCAACAAAGCGAGCATGGATAAGGTGCTTCAGCATTTTGAAGGGCTGGACGTCATCCGCAGAATCAAGAGCGTATACCGGGTTGAGGGGTAACCCCGCCCATTCAAATAACTACCTCGAATACAGAAAAGGAGTTTTACGATGCCATACCAAGGTTTACTGCAAACGTACAAGGAATATTTACCCGTGAACGACAATACGCCTCTCCTGACGCTGAAGGAAGGCAACACCCCGCTGATCCGCGCCGAAAATTTGTCAGAGGAGCTTGGACTCGATCTTTATTTTAAATATGAAGGGCTGAATCCGACCGGTTCGTTCAAAGACCGCGGCATGGTCATGGCTGTTGCTAAGGCTATGGAGGAAGGCAGCCGTACGATCATGTGTGCCTCCACGGGCAACACCTCGGCTGCAGCGGCGGCCTACGCGGCGCGCGGCGGCTTGAACTGCATCGTTCTCATCCCGAACAACAACATTGCCCTCGGCAAGCTGGCACAGGCGATGATTTACGGTGCCAAGGTCATTGCCATTGAAGGCAACTTTGACCGTGCCCTGGAGATCGTGCGCGACATTACGGCCAAGCATCCGATTACACTTGTAAACTCCGTCAATCCGTTCCGCATTGAAGGACAAAAGACGGCCGCATTTGAAGTGGTGGACCAGCTGGGCAAAGCGCCGGACGTGCTGGCCATTCCTGTAGGCAACGCAGGCAATATCTCCGCGTACTGGAAAGGCTTCAAGGAATACCACGCAGCCGGCAAAGCCTCCTCGCTGCCGCGCATGGTCGGCTTCGAAGCCGAAGGCGCGATGGCTATCGTGAAGGGCGAGCCGATTCTCGAGCCGGAAACGGTCGCAACCGCCATCCGGATCGGCAATCCGGCCAGTTGGAAGACCGCTGTTGCTGCGGCGGAGGAATCCAACGGTCAGATCAATTACGTCACTGACGATGAGATTCTGAGCGCATACCGCACCATTGCCGCACGTGAGGGCGTTTTTGCCGAGCCGGCTTCCGCCGCATCGGTAGCAGGGGTGTACAAGCTGAAGCGCGAAGGATTTTTCAAAGGTGGGGAGACGGTTGTCTGCGTCCTGACGGGGAACGGACTGAAGGACCCGAACGTAGCGCTGAAAACGGTCAACGCTGAGCCTATCGTCGTTCCGGATACGGAGGAAGCCGTTATGGAGGCGATCGCGAAGCTGGAAGAGGAGCGGGTATGATTCAGCCTGACGGGGTACGGGTGAAAATTCCTGCCAGTACCGCGAATCTCGGGCCGGGCTTTGACACGCTGGGTATGGCCTTGTCGCTGTACGCCTGGATCGAGATGAAGGAAGCGGAGCAGACCGTATTTCATTTGTACGGAGACGAAATGCAGGGAATTCCCCGGGATAAAAGCAATCTTTTGTATCAAGTCGCGCAGCAGGTGTTTGAGCGGGCGGGAGTGCAAGTGCCCGAGCTCGAAATATCCATGTATTCCGACATCCCGTTGACCCGTGGGCTGGGAAGCAGCGCCACGGCGATTGTCGGCGCATTGGCTGCGGCCAACGCACTCATCGGGTCACCGCTGAGCAAAGCGGAGTTGTTTGATATGGCCACAGGGATTGAGGACCATCCCGATAATGTCGGGGCTTCTCTGTATGGCGGCATCATTACGGCGATTTGGGACGGTGTTCACGCCGAATGCATCCGCTTCGATCCGCCTGAAGATCTGGAAGTGCTGGTCGTCGTCCCGGATTTTGAGCTGCAGACTTCGGAGGCCAGGAAAGTTTTACCAGATCATATCAGCCGTAAGGATGCAGTGTATAATGTAAGTCGAGCCTCTTTTTTGGTCGGAGCGCTGGCCAGCGGCCGGATGGACCTCATCGGTAAAGCGATGTCGGACCGTCTGCACCAGCCGTACCGGGCTCCCCTCATTCCGGGCATGACCCGGATTTTGGAGGAAGCGGGGAATCACGGCGCGCTTGGGGTGGCGCTGAGCGGTGCGGGTCCCACGCTGCTCGCTTTGGTGGACCGCCAACAATCCAGAAAGAACGAACTGGAAGCCTTCCTCCTGAATACGATGAGGGCTGAGGGCATCAACGCATCCGCCAAATGGCTGCTTCCCGACGTGGAAGGAGTCGTTGAGATTTCCGGGATGCCGTCCCGTTCATTTATGGATATGGTAAAGGGGAAGTAAGCGCATGAAACGAATTGCATTATTGCCGGAAGGGTCGGTGTCCCACGAGGCCGTCGCGTATTTGCTCGGGGATGAGCCGGTGGAGCTGGTCTATCATAAGCTGATTTCCGACGTATTTTTGTCGACGGCCCAGGGAAAAACCGATTATAGCGTCATTCCGATTGAGAACACGATTGAGGGCTCGGTAAGCCTGCATATGGACTGGTTGGTGAATGAAGTCGACATTCCAATGCGGGTGGAGTGGGTCTATCCGTCGATCCAGAATTTGATCGGTGACCGCCAGGAGTTTATGTCCGAGGCAGGGGAGATCGATTACAGCCGGATTGAGAAAATTTTGTCTCATCCTGTAGCCACGGCTCAGTGCCAGCAGTTTATCCGCCAGCATGCTCCGCAGGCCGAGCTGATCAACGCAGGCAGTACAACAGAAGCCGTAGGCATCGTCAAAGCCAATCCGGGCAAAGGCTGGGCCGCCATCGGCACAACACTCGGAGCGGCTACTCACGGGCTCGACGTGCTGGCCAAACGCATTACCGATCATGACAACAATTTTACCCGGTTCGTACTGATCGGCCATAAGGAACTTCCGCCGCTCAACCGGCCGGTAGAACAGCAAAAAACGAGCGTGCTGGTGACGCTGCCCGAGGATTTTGCGGGAGCGCTTCATCAGGTGCTTGCAGCCTTTGCTTGGAGGCGTTTGAATTTGTCGCGGATTGAATCCAGACCTACCAAGAAAAAGCTGGGAAGCTATTACTTTTATATCGATGTGCTCGAATCCGTGGACTCGGTGCTGCTGACGGCGGCCTTCGGCGAGATCGAAGCGCTGGGCTGCCAGGTACGCGTGCTGGGATCTTACCCGAGCTTTACTTATCAGGATCAGGAACAAAATTCGGAGGTGCGGTAACAGATGTCAGAACAGTGGATTTACTTAGATGGAGAATTTGTAACGAAAGAAAACGCGAAAGTTTCGGTGTTTGATCACGGCTTCCTGTATGGGGACGGCATTTTTGAAGGAATCCGAATCTATGAGGGCAACATTTTTAAATGCAAAGAGCACTTGGACCGCCTGTATGATTCCGCCAAATCGATCGATTTGGTCATCCCGCTGTCCTTCGAGGAAATGCGCGACGCCATGGCGGAAACGATTCGCCGGAATGATATGCGCAACGGGTATATCCGTTTGATCGTATCGCGCGGTGTGGGGAACCTGGGCCTGGATCCGCGACGCTGCCCGAAGCCAACCGTTCTTATTATTGTGGAGCAGCTGGCGATTTATTCGGAGGAAGCCTATTTGAACGGACTGAGAGCAGTCTCGGTATCGCAGCGCCGTAACCTGCCTGATGCACTGAATCCGAAGATTAAGTCCCTGAACTACCTGAACAACATTTTGGTCAAAATCCAGTCGAATTTCGCGGAAGCAGACGAGGCAATCATGCTGAATGCGCAGGGATATGTGACCGAAGGCTCGGGCGACAACATTTTCCTCGTTAAAAACGGTGTCGTCTACACTCCTCCTTGCTACCTTGGAGCGCTGGAAGGCATTACGCGCATGGCGATTATCGAGCTCTGTGAGAAGCTGGGCTACAAGCTGAAGGAAGAACCGTTCAGCATGCACGATGTGTACATTGCCGACGAAGTATTCTTTACCGGAACCGCTGCCGAAGTCATCGCCGCCCGCGAAATCGACGGACGCGTCATCGGACAGGGACAGGCTGGACCGGTCACTTTGAAGCTTCTTGAAGAATTCCGGAAAATCGTTACGCAGGACGGCTACAAAGTTTGGGAATCCTGATTCCGACAGCCTTTTTATGACCTGTTTTTCTCTAAAATCCTTTCACGATCTTCTTCGTGGAAGGATTTTTTTGTCTAAAGGGATGTCATCCGCCTATCCCCTGCATAAGATGTAGTAACGAATGGAGGCGAACCCCACGCCTACAAGAAGTTTAGGAGGTATTTGCCGCGTGAAAATACACATGGTCAAAAGTGGCGACACATTATATGAGCTTTCGAAAAAATACGGCGTTCCTTTGCAAAAAATTATCGACGCCAACCCGCAAATCTCCGATCCAAACCAGCTAACGGTCGGACAGAAAGTCAAAATTCCTGCGGAACCGATACAGGTTCCAAACAACGATCAAATCATCCATAAGCATGTCGTCAAGCAGGGAGACAGCCTTTGGAAATTGTCCAAAGCCTGGGGTGTGACGCTCAAGGATATGATCGACGCCAACCCGCAGCTCAAAAATCCGAACGCGCTCCTTGTGGGAGAAGTGGTCAACATTCCTAAAGTCGGTGGCGTCACAGCCGAGAGTGTAGACGGGAATGCGAATGCCAAAACGATCCCCGGCAACAAAACATATACCGGTCCCAAAGAAGAACTGACGGCACCGATTGAGGAAAATGTGGAGCCGGAAGAGGCGGAAAAACCGAATAAAGAAGAGCTTACCGCGCCTATGGAAGAAAATAAGGAAGAGAACAATGCCCAGGTGCTGCCGCAGCAGCTTCCCGAGCTGCCGAACATACCGTCTCCACCCCCGCTCCCCAACCTGTCGATGAACCAGGAAATGCCGGAAATGACCTCGCCGAATTACACCTTTCCAAACGTGATGCCCATAGCGGAAAACCAGCCTAACGTCATGCCTGCTGCCGAAAACCAGCCCAATGTGATGCCTATCATGGAGAACCAACCTAATATCATGCCTGCGGTGGAAAATCAACCGAACGTGATGCCGGCAGCCGAGAAGAAGCCGACCTACAGCAAAGAGACCATTTACAGCGAAGTTACACATAACCTCTTTATTCAGTACCCGGGTCCCGTGCACGAAGTGGCTTCCTATCACGACATGCCGAATGCCGAGAACGCAAACCTGCAGCACGCCATGCAAGAAAACAAGCAGAAAACACCTTATTATCCGGGAATCGTTCAGGGTACCGAGTATGAACCGGGTCCCAACGCTTATCCGACAGGTGTGTCCCCTGCCTATGCGCCGCATTGGGAAAATCACGAGCATCCGGTCGCTTATGAGCCCATCCATGTGGGGCCGGCCCATTACCAGCCAAATGAGGCGTTTCCGCACAGTGTAGAGCCGGCGTTTTATCATCCGGTACACGCTGGAATTGCGCCGTATAGTCCATGTGGGTGCCAAGGAGTGGTATCCCCGTATTCGGGAGTAGATCCATTCTACGCTCAGCCTTATAGTGAGCCGATAGCAGCATATCCAAACGCGAATGCCATGTTTCCGAATACTCAAGTAAGTCCGGCAGCAGCCTATCCGAACCAAATGCCAATGGTATCCCCGGCCGAAGCTTATCCGAACCAAATGCCGATGGTATCTCCGGCCGAAGCTTATCTGAACCAAATGCCAATGGTATCCCCGGCAGAAGCTTATCCGAATCAAATGGCGATGGTATCCCCGGCAGCGGCCTATCCAAATCAAATGCCGATGGTATCCCCGGCAGAAGCTTATCCGAATCAAATGCCGATGGTATCTCCGGCGGAAGCTTATCCGAATCAAATGGCGATGGTATCCCCGGCAGCGGCCTATCCAAACCAAATGCCGATGGTATCTCCAGCCGAAGCTTATCCGAATTACGCACCGATGACTCATTATCCAGAAGTGGATCCGGCATACGCCTATCCGCATCATGCTTATCCCACTCCATATGATTGGTGCTACCCGTCACCTTATGGAATGGGGTTTCCCTCGACGCTGGGAGCCTATGAGCATGCAGGGCCCAACGCCCCTTTTGTAGGGGCCGCCGAGAACGCGGCGTACTGGGACCGTAACCCGGCGCCTGCCTACCCAGCCCCGATTGGGGAAGAGACACAAGCGACAGCTACCATCAATGAGGCGGCGGTCCATGAGACATCCGAGGTAGAGGATTCTGAGCCTGCGGCTGATGAGACTACATCCAAGACGGTAAAAACGCTCAGCGACCCGAAGGATAAAGCGAAGGTTAATAAATCGAAAGCTCCCGCCGCCAAAAAGGAAAGAAAAAGC
Organism: Paenibacillus sp. VMFN-D1; assembly: GCF_003386155.1. NCBI lineage: Bacteria > Bacillati > Bacillota > Bacilli > Caryophanales > Paenibacillaceae > Paenibacillus > Paenibacillus sp. VMFN-D1. The sequence continues at coordinate 438,447 of NZ_QRDU01000006.1, forward strand.
ACAGCTGCTGACAGACCGCGTAAAAACCCATGGATTAATGGATGATAGCAGGTCAATATGAGCAGAAGCAGGCATTTCGAGGTGATCGCCGGAATGCCTGCTTCTAATTGAATTCAAGGTTCGTATCATTTGTAACCATTCTTCAGCAAGAGCATTTCCGTTTAATGGCAGTCTGAACTCTATGAATGCTGTATTAATTTTATAAAAGAACTAGTATGAATATATGAAAAAGATGCTTGAAATATGCTAGAATTTATTTTGTTGTGGGTAAAAGTATAGTATGAAGATTCGATGGAATATTTTGTGTGTTGCGACAGTAGTGAGAACTGTGATAAATTATAATTCCGGCCGAGTTAACGAGTTAGCAGGTCGGGGAAAATGAGATTTGATAGAAAAAACTTTTTCAAAAAAAGTCTTGCAAATCTATCGAGTCTGTGATATATTATAAGAGTTGCTGCTGAAACACTGAGTGGTAACAAAACGAAGTTTGATCTTTGAAAACTGAACAACGAGTGAGTATAAACGCGATGGTCTTATGACCGGAGCGATTGAGATTAAATCAATCTCGTCAGATTCAAAATGAGCTACAAACTTTCGTTGGAAAGCTACTCCCTTCGGGTGAGCGGATTCTTCCAACTTTCTTGGAGAGTTTGATCCTGGCTCAGGACGAACGCTGGCGGCGTGCCTAATACATGCAAGTCGAGCGGACTTGATGGAGAGCTTGCTCTC
>NZ_QRDU01000007.1:0-134025 GCF_003386155.1 Paenibacillus sp. VMFN-D1
CTGCCGCTGTCGATGCCGATCATCGCGGTCATGGCCCTGTTCTACGGGGTGGGCAACTGGAACAGCTACTTCTCGGCGCTTATTTACCTGAACGATTCGGCGAAATACCCGCTGCAGCTGGTGCTGCGCCAGATTCTGGTGCTGCAGGAAATGGCCGCGCAGGGCGGAGGAGCGATCGACGCCTCCACGGCGGCCGCGATGAACAACAAGGCGGAAATCGCCGCCCTGGTGAAGTATTCCGTGATTATCGTCGCCACCATTCCGGTGATTGTCATTTACCCGTTCCTTCAGCGTTATTTTGTGCAAGGTGTCATGATCGGTTCGGTTAAGGGCTGATCTTGCCATAGATCAATAACTTTAAAAGGGGAGTTGTTGTCATGAAAAATCTTCGCAAAGCATCATCCATTCTGCTCTGCCTGACGATTTCCGCCAGCCTGCTTGCAGCCTGCGGATCTTCTAAGGGAGACGGAGGAAGCGGATCCGCATCATCCGATAGTTCGGCGACCGCGGAGGGAGTCAAGAAGGAAGGCTTTCCGATTGTGGATAAGCCGCTCACGCTGAAAGTCATGTCCCAGGACGCGGGCGTGGCCGACTGGAACAAAATGCCCGTGTTGCAAGAGATGGAGAAATTGTCGGGCATCCATCTGGAATACCAGCTTTCGCCGATCGACAGCTTTGAAACGAAGAAGAATCTGATGTTCGCCAGCGGCGATCTGCCGGATATGCTGTATGCGGCTGACCTGAAGCCGTCGGAGCAGGTGACGTACGGAACCCAGGGCGTCCTGATTCCGCTCGAAAAATACATCGACGAAGGCTATGCGCCGAACATCAAGAAAATTCTCGACGAGCATCCGGATGTACGCAAGTCGTTTACGACGCCTGACGGTCATATGTATGCCCTGCCGTTTATCGACACGGCCGCCGTCTGGTACCGCAGCCCGATGTGGTATAACGGCAAGTTCCTGAAGGCGCTGAACGTAACCGAGCTGCCGAAGACGACCGACGAGCTGTACACGCTGCTGAAACGCTTTAAGGATGAAGACCCGAACGGCAACGGCAAGAAGGATGAAATTCCGCTGACTTCGGTTAAGCTGGATGATTTGCGGATGTATTTCTTCGGATTCTGGGGCATGTATGACGAGAAGATTTACGCAGACAAGGACGGCAAGGTACACTACTCCCCTCAAGAAGAAGGCTACAAGGGTTACTTGACCTTCATGAACAAGCTGTGGAAGGAAGACTTACTGGATCACGAGACGTTCTCGCAGACGGCCGACCAGAAAAAGGCCAAAGGACAAAACAACCAGATCGGCCTGTTTAACGACTACTTCCCTTACTTCACGCTGGGCGGCGAGCCAAGCTCGGACAACCCGCTCATGACACCGGTTGCCAGCGAAATTGCGGGAACGCCGGTTTACGGCAAGCATCCGGGCATGTCGGCTAACGGCACGTTTGCGATCACAAGCAAGGACCCGGCGCCGGAAGCGACGATGCGCTGGATCGACTATCTGTACAGCTACGAGGGTTCGACGCTGTTTAACCAAGGACCGGAAGGCGTGCTGTGGAAGTACAAAGACAAGGAAAACCACGTTAAAGAATGGCTGCCGGTACCGGGCGGCGGCGACCGCGAAGAATACCGCGGCAAAATTACGCCGAACTTCGGCATCCTGACGCCGGGCGTCAACGATCCGGAAGTGACCAAAGGCCTCAGATCTGAGTTCGACGACTGGATTGACAAGGAGAATGCGGAGAAGCTGACGCCAATCGGCAAATCGCCGTTCCCGAACGTCTATCTGACGAACGAACAGCAGAGCGAAGCGTCCGCCTTGATGTCCGACCTCGATACCTACGTGCAGCAGATGGAAGCGAAGTTCATTACCGGACAGGAGCCGCTTTCCAACTGGGATAAATACGTGGCGCAAGTGAAAAAGATGGGGTCTGACCGCATCGTGGAACTGTACCAAGCCGCATACGACCAGTGGAATACCGGCAAATAAGCCGATTCATACCATGTGCAAGGAGCCAACATATCCCGGCCGCGAGCCGGGGGTTGGCTAATTGTCATTTAAGACGGGACGAGGCAGCTTGCACCCGTCATCCATTTCAATTTTCCACTTAAATAAATACATAAAAAACCGAAGCATTTCTGGAAGAAGGCCAATGAGGCGCTGCAGCTTGCGACCCAACGATTCCGTTTTCGGGTTCGGCGCAGCCCTTGGTAACCGTCCGGAACCCAGAGGGTGCAGCGGGATCAAGGGATATGGAGGGAGATCCAGTGAGTTACCAAGATTCTGCTTTGAGCAGCGAGACGAGAGCGGAGCATCTGCTCAGCCTTATGACGCTGGAAGAAAAGGTCGGGCAGCTTGTGCAGCTGTTCGGCTGGAAAACGTACCGGCGGGAGGGAAACGGCGTCGCGCTGGACGAAGCGTTTAAGGAGGCCGCTGAGCGAGGCGGCATCGGTTCGCTGTACGGCGTGCTGCGCGCCGACCCATGGACGGAAGTGACGCTGGCGACAGGACTGTCGCCAAAGGAAGGTGCGGAGACGATCAACGCAATCCAGCGGTACGCGATCGAGCACTCGCGCCTTGGCATCCCGATCCTGTTCGGGGAGGAGTGCTCGCACGGTCATATGGCGATCGGGGCGACCGTGTTTCCGGTGCCGCTGACGCTGGCCAGCATGTGGAACCCGGAGCTGTATGAGGAGATCTGCCGGGCGATCGCCCTGGAGACGCGCAGCCAGGGCGGAGCTGCCACGTATTCCCCGGTGCTCGACGTCGTCCGGGATCCCCGGTGGGGGCGGACGGAGGAGACGTACGGGGAAGATCCGTGGATCGCTTCCGTGATGGCGGAAGCGGCGGTGCGGGGGCTGCAGGGCAAGCGGCTGGACGCCGACGACAGCGTCATTGCGACGCTGAAGCATTTTGCCGGCTACGGCAGCTCGGAAGGTGGACGCAACAGCGCGCCGGTTCATATGGGGCTGCGCGAGCTGCACGAGGTGGACCTTCGGCCGTTCAAGGCGGCGGTCCGGGCCGGTGCAAAATCGGTCATGACCGCGTATAACGAAATCGACGGCGTGCCGTGCACCTCCGATAAATATCTGCTTACAGACCTGCTGCGCAAGGAGTGGGGCTTCGACGGATTCGTCATTACCGATTGCGGTGCCATCAACATGCTGGTGTGGGGGCATGACACGGCGGCCGACCCGCAGGAGGCGTCCGCCATGGCGGTGAACGCCGGCGTGGATATGGAAATGTCCGGCGACATGTTCCGTGCGCACTTGGCAGCGGCTGTGCGGAGTGGGCGCACCCGGATGCAGACGCTGGACCAAGCGGTACTTCGCGTACTGAAGGCGAAGTTTGAACTGGGTCTGTTCGAGCAGCCTTATGTCGACCCGGAACGGGCAGCCCGCGTCATCGGCAGTGAGGAGCACATCCGGCTCGCCCGCCAGGCGGCCGTCGAAGGCATCGTCCTGCTGAAGAATCAGGAGGACACGCTGCCGCTGTCCAAGGAGTCGGGGACGGTCGCGGTCATCGGACCGAATGCCGACAACGTGTACAATCAGCTCGGAGACTATACCTCCCCGCAGCCGCGGGAGCAGGTGTCAACCGTGCTGGACGGCATCCGGGCCAAGCTGGCGCACGCGCCGGAGCGGGTGCTGTACGCGCCGGGCTGCCGGGTCAAGGATGACAGCCGGGAAGGCTTCGGCCTGGCGCTGAAGACGGCAGCCGCCGCGGACACGATCGTGCTCGTGCTCGGCGGGTCGAGCGCGCGCGATTTCGGCGAAGGCACGATCGACCTGCGCACCGGTGCGTCGGTCGTGACGGACCGCCCGCACAGCGACATGGACTGCGGCGAGGGCATCGACCGCTCCACGCTGGGGCTGTCCGGCGTGCAGCGGGAGCTGGCGGAGGAGCTGGCCAAGCTCGGGAAGCCGCTGGTCGTGGTGTACATCAACGGCCGGCCGGTTGCGGAGCCGTGGATCGACGAGCATGCCGACGCCATCCTGGAGGCATGGTACCCGGGACAGGAGGGCGGCCATGCGATCGCCGATATCGTATTCGGCGACGAGAACCCTTCCGGCCGGCTGACGGTCTCCGTTCCGAAGCATGTCGGCCAGCTGCCGGTCCGCTATAACAGCAAGCGTACGACCGGGCGGCGCTACCTGGAGACGGATTTGGAGCCGGCCTATCCCTTCGGGTTCGGGCTCAGCTACACCGAGTTCGAGTACGGCCCGGTGATCGTCTCGCCGGCGGAAATGACGCCGGAAGGGCGGGCGGAGGCTGCGGTAACGGTGACCAACACCGGCAGCCGGGCCGGAGCGGAAACGGTCCAGCTGTACATCTCCGACAAGGTCAGCACGGTGACCCGGCCGAAGAAGGAGCTGAAAGGCTTCGCCAAGATTTGGCTGCAGCCGGGTGAGACGAAGACGGTCACGTTCGGGATCGGGCACGAAGAACTGTCTTTCATTGACCGTGATCTGAATCCGGTCGTCGAAGCCGGCGAATTTGAAATTCAGATCGGCCGGCATGCCCAAGACGTGCAGTCCGCTGTACTGACGGTCCGGGGAAAAGAGTAAGGCCGCGGGAAACAAGCCCTTGTTTGCTGGATGACCCGGCCCAAGTTCGCAGAAGTGCCGAGCCGGATCGCGCCGCGGCTGAACGGAAGCCGCCGGTCCCGGCTGGAGCTCCAGGCCGATGAAGGCAGGATTGCGCTGTATGGCCGGAATGCCGGCCGTTATCCGCTGGATATCGTGATCCACTGCCAATAACACAGTCACTTAAAAAAGCAATCGCACGATAAAATAGTCGGGAGGCCTGGCAGCATGATGCTGCCGGGCCTTTTTTTGTGCCTGAGATCCCCGGGGCATCCTTATGTATTTTTTTACAGATAAATATTGACAAAGGGGGCGGCCGAGAGTAAATTAAACAACGTATTAAACACTGTTTAAATTTGCTGCATGACAGGAGAGGGGGGGCAGGTGAAAGAACCGATGAAGGAAGACACCGCAGGGCATACCTCAGGAACCGACACCAAACACGACATATTGAAAGCCACCGTCGAGCTGATTCGGGATGAAGGCATTGAGTGTGCCACCTTGCGCCGGATCGCGACCAAGGCGGACACCAACCTCGCGCTGGTCAATTATCACTTCGGCTCGAAGGAAAAGCTGATCACCCAGGCCATCCGTTCCCTCGTGCTGACGTTCGAGGACGTGTTTAACGCGCTGGAGGACGACACGATGCCGGCGAGGGAAAGGCTGAAGCAGTTCTTTTACCGCTATGTCCGCCATCTGCAGGAATACCCGGGGCTGGTGAGACAGATGATCGATCAGACCCGCGTTATTTTCGAGTCGCAGCATGAGTACTCGCATTACTGCAAGGTGATGAAGACCCGGCGGCTGATCGGGACGGTCCGGGAAATTACCGGGGAAGAAGACGACGATAACATCCGAAAGATGCTGATGCAGCTGTACGGGGCGATCTTTTTCCCGGTCATCATGAAGTCCTTTCTGGCCGAAGGCGACGAGGATATGGCCACAACCATCCATATCGCGCCGCTTGAAGAGCAGATTGACACGTTGTTTGAGCACTATTTTCACCAATACAGCTAGATTGGAACGGGAAACCAAACTATATATAGAAATGAGTGGAGAGATTTATGTCTAAAACCTTGGCGGGCAATCCCGCCGCAGAAGTTCCGTTCTCGCTGAAAAAGATCATTCCGCCCATGCTGGCCATTATCGTCGGTATGATCATGGTCATTCTGGACAGCACCGTGGTCAACGTGGCGGTGCCGAACCTGGTGAGCTACTTTCACACCGACCTGAAGACCATTCAATGGGCGATTACCGGCTATACGTTGGCTCTATCGGCTGTTATTCCGCTGGCGGGCTGGATGACCGATAAATTTGGCTCTAAGCAGGTCTTCCTGGCCACCATCATTATGTTTGTCATCGGATCGGCGCTCTGCTCCATGGCGCAGACGTCGACCCAGCTGATTATTTACCGCGTCATCCAAGGGCTTGGCGGGGGCATGGTCGCGCCGATCGGCATGGCGCTGGTCTTTAAGCTCGCTCCTCCGGAGCGCCGCGGCTCGATCATGGGGCTGCTCGGCATTCCGATGCTTCTCGCACCGGCGCTTGGCCCGATTCTGTCGGGCTGGCTGGTGGAGTATGTGAACTGGCACTGGATCTTCCTGATTAACGTTCCGATCGGGATCGTCGGCGTCATCCTGGGTGTGAAGTTTCTGCCGACAGCGGATCGGCAGCAGACTCCGCACCTCGATTTGATCGGCATGATTCTGGCTCCGATCGCCTTCGCCATGCTGGCTTACGGCGTCAATGAGGGAGGCAGCGTGAGCTGGTCCTCGGCCGGCGCATTGACCGGGCTCATCGTCGGCGGGGCAGCTCTGCTGATTTTTATCGCCGTGGAGCTTCGGCAGAAGAACCCGCTCCTGGAGCTGCGCGTCTTCGGCTCCTCCGATTTTACCCGGGGCATCATTCTCTCCTGGATCATGCAGGCGGCCTTGTTCGGCTCGATGCTGTTCGTTCCGCTGTACCTGCAGCAGATCCGCCAGTTTACACCGCTGGAGACCGGCTTCATCCTGCTGCCACAGGCGCTGGCTTCCGGGATAGGCATGCCGATCGGCGGGAAGTTCTTCGATAAATACGGCGCCCGTCCGGTAGCGATTATCGGCCTTCTCCTCATTTCGGCAGCGCTGTTCAGCCTGTCGCATATTACGGCCGACACGTCGCTGTGGACTATCATGCCGCTGCTCTTCATGCTCGGATTCGGTATGGGCTTGTCGATGATGCCGCTCAATACCCACGTGCTGAACGCCGCACCGCGCAAGCTGGTGAACCGGGTGACGCCGCTGACCGCCGCTGCCCAGCAGGTCGTCGTGTCCTTTGCAGTTGCCGGCATGTCGGGCTACCTGATCAGCCGCACCACCGCTCATGCGAGCCATGGAGGCAATCCGTTGAACGCGGCAGTGCAGGGTTTTGACGATGTGTTCTTCCTGGCCTCCTGCTTCGCGATCGTCGGCGTGGTGCTGTGCCTCATTCTGCGCAGACCGAAGCCGGCCGCCGCGGATGCCACAGACGGAAGCCAGCCGGATCCGTCGCTGATGATCAGCCACTGATCGGCAAATCTTCGAATACATGTCTATACGGGAACCCGGAATCCTTCTTGATGGAGAGAGGCCGGGTTCCCTCTTTTTTGGAAAAATTTGATGTTCACCCGTCGAATTCTGTCGTATCATGAAGCTAGGGCCCTTTACGGGCACGGAGCGTGCTGCCATATCCCTTACTTCTATACTTACGATAAAAAGGAGAAATCGATCATGTCTGAACGTTTTCATATCGTGGGGATTTCCGGAAGTCTCCGCAAGCATTCCCACAATACACAGCTGCTCCATAACGCGGCAGCGCTTCTGCCGGAGGATTTTCGCTTCACGCTTGCCGATATTTCCGTACTTCCTTTGTACAATCAGGATTTGGAAAGTGAACTGCCGGAAGCGGTGAAGCAGTTTGCCGAGCTGCTGCATTCGGGGAATGGCTTTTTGATCAGCTCGCCGGAATATAACGGGCAGCTGTCAGGCGCGTTGAAGAATGCGCTGGATTGGGCTTCAAGACCGGCTCTCCAAACACCGTTGGCCCAAAAACCGGTAGCGCTTATGGGCGCCACGCCGGGCATGGGTGGTACGGGCAGAGCCCAGGTTGGCATACGCTCGCTTTTGTTTGCGCTCAATATGGATTCGGTGAACCGGCCGGAATTTTTGCTCCCGCAATCGCATACCAAATTTGACGAATCCGGTGCGCTGACGGACCCGATGGCCCAGCAGATTATGCAGCAGCTTGTGGACAATTTGGTCACCAAAATCAAGAAGCATGCCGACGAACAGTAAGTAAGCCAGCCGGCCTTGCACGTTGATTGCAAGCAAGCTGATATCGGCCTATTCCCGGTCATCCTTCCCGTTCAACGGGGCTTCGGGTTTCTACGCTGCGGTCAAGCATCGGGAACGGAATACTTAACAACAGACGCTGACAAAGGCCTGTCCAACAAGGGATATGGATGAATCGCTTTCGTGCACGCCGTAGGGGCGTCCGCTTACAGGGCGGGAAAGGCTTCCGTACACGGGGATCGCCGTGATGGTTGGAGCCTTTGTTTTTTTAGGAGTCGCTTGAAACCTGAACCCGGGCTTCTGCGTATTACCTAGTTATCCAGCATTTTGCGATGAACCTGTTTCAGCGGGCCGCGACATGGTAAATGAGTGGGAGGGCATAGTTCTGCCCCGTTTGCTGCCTTAGCGGCAGAAGGTGAGGCTTCCTGCAGAATGCCGGATGGAATCATCGAGACTACTTTATAAGGAGAAGATGTAGAAGTGGAAAGTGACAGGTATGTGTTAAATTTGGTTTTGGTTGCGTTACTGATCGGTTTGTCGGCCTTTTTCGTTGCGGTGGAGTTTGCCGTGATCCGTGTGCGGGGAAGCCGGGTCGATCAGCTGATCGCCGAAGGGCGCAAGGGTGCAAGGGCTGTGAAGAAGGTTATCGACAATCTGGACGGATATTTGTCCGCATGCCAGCTCGGGATTACGATTACATCACTCTGTCTTGGTTTCCTCGGGGAGCCGACCGTGGAGAAGATTCTTACCCCGGTGTTTGAGAAATGGCATATGCCTGAAGCGTTAGGCCATTTTCTGTCTCTGCTGATTGCCTTTACGGTCATTACGTACCTGCACGTCGTTATTGGCGAATTGGCGCCGAAAACAGTGGCTATCCGCAAAGCGGAGACCATTGCCCTGCTGACGGCGACACCCATTATCTGGTTTAACAAAATCATGTACCCGTTCATTTGGCTGCTGAATGGATCGGCGAACCAGCTGGTCCGATTGTTTGGCGTAAAGCCCGCTTCCGAGCATGAGGAGGCCCACTCCGAGGAGGAGCTGCAGATTATTCTGAGCGAGAGCCATGAGAGTGGAAAAATCAACGATAACGAATTCGGTTATGTCAGCCGGATTTTCGCGTTCGACAACATGCTGGCTAAGGAAATTATGGTACCGCGTACGGACATGATCTGTTTGGACAAAGACAAGTCGCGGTCTGAAAATATGAAAATTATTAAAGAACAGCAGTACTCCAGATTTCCGCTTATCGACGGAAGCAAGGATAATGTTATCGGCATCATTAATACGAAGCAATTTTTCCTGGCTTATGAAGAAAACGAAGAGCTGGATGTGGCGAACCTGATCCATCCGGTGATGGCGGTATCCGAAGTGACGCCGGTCAATGTGCTGCTGCAGCGGATGCAGAAGGAAGCGACGCATATGGCGATTCTGATCGATGAATACGGCGGAACTTCCGGTCTTGTCACGATCGAGGACATTATTGAAGAGATCGTCGGCGAAATTCGCGACGAGTTCGATAAGGACGAAGTCGAGGACGTTCAGGAGATCGGCGAGCAGCATCTGATTGTGGACGGAAAAGTATCAATTTCAATGATCAATGATTATTTCTTTATGGATCTGGATACAAAGGAATGGGATACGATCGGCGGCTGGCTGTACAGCCAGATCAGCGAAATGGCGGAAGGCGAGACGTTCGTGTACGATGGAACGGCCTTCACTCTGCTGGAGCGGGATCATAACCGCTACTGCCGCATCGAAATCAAGAAGATCAAGATGAGTGAGGAATAAATATGGACAATCCGGTGAATTGGGCAAGCCGTTTTAAGCGGTTTTTACTAAATAACAGATTTGTATTGTTTATGCTGGTGCTATTGCTCCTGGGACTGAACATTCTGGTTCTCACCAAGATTTCATTCGTATTCGAGCCGGTGATCGTCCTGGTCAAAACCGTCGTGCTGCCGCTCATTCTCGCCGGAATTGCGTATTATTTGCTCAATCCGATTGTGGATTTTATGGAAAAGCGGAAGGTGAAGCGCCTGCACACCATTCTGCTGCTGTACGTCTTCATTATCGGCATGCTTGCCGCGCTCGTGACGCTGGTCATCCCGGTCATCCGGGAGCAGATCATGGATTTGGTGAACAATTTCCCGGGCTACGCCGAGATTGCCCGCATCAAGGTCGAAGAACTGATGGGAAGCAATCTGGTCAGCGATCTGCAGGAGACCGTGTCGTTCGATCCGCAGGAGCTGATGAAAACTGTCTCGGAGAAAGGCTCGGAATTTCTGAACCGCACCTGGACGGGGCTTGGCGGATTCGTGGGCGGTCTGATTGAAGTGGTTCTGGCCATCGTGACACTGCCGTTCATTCTGTTCTACCTGCTGAAGGACGGCAAACGGCTGCCGGGTTACATTTTACACTTTGTGCCGACGCGGCTGCGCGGGGAAACCTCGCGGGTCATGAAAGAAATGAACCATCAGATCAGCTCTTATATCCGCGGGCAGATCATCGTCAGCTGCTGCATCGGGTTGCTGCTGTTTGCCGGGTATATCATTATCGGCTTGAAGTATTCGCTGATTCTGGCGATCATCGCTGCATGCACGAGCGTCGTCCCGTATCTGGGACCGGCGATCGCCATTACGCCGGCACTCATCGTTGCGGTCGTCACCTCGCCGATCATGCTGCTCAAGATGGTGATCGTCTGGACCGTCGTCCAGCTCATCGAAGGGAAGTTCATTTCCCCGCAAATTATGGGCAAGACGCTGAAAATTCATCCGATCACGATTATCTTCGTCATTTTGACGAGCGGCAACTTGTTTGGCATCGTCGGCATTCTCCTTGCGGTGCCGGGATATGCCGTGCTAAAGGTCGTCGTATCCCATTTGTACCGCTGGTTTCGGGTGCGCTCGGGGCTTTACGAGCCCGAACCCCCGCCGGCGGTTGCAGCGGGCGACTCCCGGGAGCCGTGATGGCGAGAGCCGCTGGAGAGCCGCTATAGAAAATCGAGTTTTGCTGCAGATGACGTACGTCATAAGGCGTGAAACGACTTTGCTTGCCTAAATCAAAGAAATGGGCCGTCCCCCGGATGTATGGGTCCGAAGGGGGCGGCTTTAATTTTTTGACCGCCCCATTGTAATTCGGGAGGGAGCATGTGATAATGGGTTGTTCGCCTTCCCGAAAGTGGGGGCGGCTGTATTTATGAGTAGCTTGGAGGGAACCAAAAGACGTGGAGCGGTATCCTTTTACGTATGATCCAAAGCGGCCTTTCGTCCAGCAAGCAGGCGAATGGGTCGCCGATGTGTTTTATGATGTGCTGCCGGAAGCGGGATTTGAAATCCGCGACGAGCAGATTTATATGGCTTTTCAGCTGGAGAAGGCTTTTGCCGAGAAGAAAACGATATTTGCCGAGGCAGGGGTCGGAACGGGTAAGACGCTGGTGTACTTGCTCTATTCCGTATGCTACGCGCGGTATACCCGCAGACCTGCGGTTATCGCCTGCGCCGACGAGTCGCTCATCGAGCAGCTGGTCAAGCCGGAGGGCGATATTGCGAAATTGGCCCGCCACCTGGGGCTTCATATCGATGCCCGGCTGGGCAAGTCGCCTGACCAGTACCTCTGCCTGCGCAAGCTGGACGATGTCCGTCTGCGGGACGAAGAAGGGGTGCGCTGGGACGACTTGGCCGCCGGCCTGCCGGATTTCGTGTATTCTACCGCGCCGATGCAGTCCTTTCATGCTTACGGGGACCGGAAGGGATACCCGGAGTTAACCGATGAGGAATGGAGCCGGATTAACTGGGATCCGTTCCAGGACTGCTTCACCTGCGACCGCCGCCACCGCTGCGGCCAGACGCTGTCGCGGGATCACTACCGCCAGGCGGCGGACCTGATCATCTGCTCCCATGATTATTACATGGAGCATGTATGGACTTACGAGGGCCGGAAGCGGGAGGGGCAGCTGCCCCTGCTGCCAGAGCACTGTGCCGTCGTCTTCGACGAAGGGCATCTGCTCGAATCGGCCGCCATGAAGGCCCTCAGCTACAAAATGAAGCATGTCGTGTTTGAGGAACTCATCACGAGGCTGCTTCAGGGCGAGATCCGCGAATCGCTGGCGGTGCTGATCGACGAGGCGATCGTGCAGAGCGAAGCGATGTTCGCGGCATTCGGCCGGCAGAGCCGCAGCGTGGACGGCTCCGACCGGAAGGAAATCGTGCTGGACGGCGCGCTGCTCGCCGAGGTGCACCGGTTCCGCTCGCTCCTCACCTCGATCGAGGAGGAGCTCGTGTTTGAGAGCGAGCTGTACACGCTGAACGAGTACGAGCTCCGGATCGTGGAGGAGCATCTGGAGATGATGCAGAAGGCGCTCCATCTGTTCGAGCGATCCGAGGCGCTGATCTGCTGGGCCGTCGACGGACCGGACGGGCTGACGCTGTCGATCATGCCGAGAACAGTCAAGGAGGTGCTGCAGGAGGAGGTATTCGGCGCGAAGATGCCGATCGTGTTCTCCTCAGCTACCTTGTCGGTTCAGGGCTCGTTCGATTACGTGGCGGACAGCCTTGGCATCGAGAGCTTTCTCTCCTTCTCCGTACCGTCCCCGTACGATTACGCAGATCAGATGAAGGTGCTGACCCCGGCGGACTCCCGGTCGACGGCCGATTTTAGCGGCAAACTGGAAGTCGCTGCCCGCCTTCTTCGCGAATCCGGGGGCCGGGCACTGATCCTGTTTAACGGCAGGGAGGAGCTGCGGCGGTTTAAGCAGGAGCTGGCCGCAGGCACGGTCGAGGTGCCCGACGTTCCGTTCTACTTCGAAGGGGACCAGGAGATCAGCCATTTGATCTCCGCCTTCCAGCGCGAGGAGACCAGCGTATTGTGCGCGGTCAGCCTGTGGGAGGGACTGGACGTGCCCGGACCGGCGCTCTCGAACGTGATCGTCTGGTCGCTGCCGTTCCCGCCGCATGACCCGGTGTTTACGGCCAAGCGCAAAGAAGCGGCAGCGCCATTCGAAGAAGTGGACATGCCGTATATGCTGCTTCGGCTCCGCCAGGGCATTGGCCGGCTGATCCGCTCCCGCGAGGACCGGGGCATCGTCGCCATCCTGGGCGAAGAGCTTGCCGGCAGCACGCCTGTACGGGAGCAAGTGCTGGCGGTGCTGCCCGAAGGCGTAACGCTGCAGGCGTTGTCTTAACCTGCCGAGTCTCAATTGGGTTCAAAGTCGCTCCGGAAACGCCAATTGCCTCATGTTGTTGATCCCGTTAATTTTTCATGAGATGAACCCATTGCCTATGTTAAAGAGCCAACCCCAGCTGATTCTGGAAGGGGTTGGCTTTTTTGTTGGCGCGAGCCGGTCATTCGGGATCGTTCACCGAACCGATAAACAACCATGCCTTGGTCTGTGTATCCTCAATCGCCAGGAAGAACGGCCGGTTCACCGTCATTTCGTGGACTTTTACCTGCATAGAGCCGGATTCTTCGCTGATGACCGTTGCCGCAGCAGCCTCGGTTCCCTTTTCGTTGACGTCGAGCACCATCCGGTGCAGAACCTTGGACAGGAAGAGGGGGCGAATGTCGGCCATATGGGAAAAGTCGGCAGCATCCGGCTGGAAGGCCTGCTTCATGCCGAGCCGGATGAGCGGACCATTCAAGTCGCTTCCGTACTCGGCCTTGAACCGGGGCAGCCCAAGCTGCACGGATGCCTCGTCAAAGGGCTGCTGCCACGGAGCGGGGTCTGCCCATAGCTGCTGCTCCAATTGGTCCAGCGAAGAGCTGGCGGCGGGGAGGATGACCAGCATATCCATGCGGCCGTCTCCGTAAGGAAGGCGGACGGCCTGCCAATCGGGTGTCTCCTTGTACGGCAGCATGTTGGCGGTATGCATCATCGGCAGCGTCCGGACGCCGCCGTCAACCAGCGTAAACGGTTCGTCTTTTGTGTATTCCGGATTAAACGGATCGGTCCATGATCCGTTGAAATAAATCGCGTTGGCCAGCACTGCAATGGTCGTTGGCGACAGCGGCTGCCCCAGCATTTTCTCGATTTTGCCCTCGGTTTCCTTGCTGATCCAGCGGTTGATCGTCTTCACGGACTTGTCAGAAGCGAAATCGACCTCCTGAACCTCGGCCCCGTAGCTCTCCTTGCCTGCCTGGATAAAAGAGTCCTTGAACGGAACGCCCTGCTGATGCCAGATCGCATTGGCGATGTTCAGCCGGACGCCGGAATCTTCCCCTTCCAGCAGCCTGGACAAAATGGCGTTCCCCTCGTTCATTTCGGTAACCGGCATGTCCTTCAGCCCCAATACGGAGGCCATTTCGCGCGCCGTCGTGCCGGCGCTGCCGTTGTATGCGATGGATAGGGCCGTCCAGATGCTGTAGGGGGAGAGGAGGGCATTGTCTCCGGCTTCGGCCTGCCCAGTTAGTTCGCGGTGGAGCTGCAGTCCCAGGCGGTTGTGGGCGGAGATGAGCGCAGGATCGATTTTGTCGGCCTCCTGCTTCCGGGCCGTTAGCGAGATCGGAGGAGTCGGATTGCTGCGTTGGTCCCGGCTGCCGTCTTCCTCCTGCTTCGAGCATGCCGGTAATACCAGCAGGAGCAGGGCAAACAGCAGCGGCAGCGTTTTGGTCTTTGGCATGGATGGTTAGCCTCCTTATCGGTGGAATCAGCAACGCTTTGCGCTAAAAAGTGGAAAAAATCGCGTTACCTACCAGACGTTTCCGGGCCGGCGGAAGTTGCGCCCAAAGCCTATATCATGATGGAAGCGGTGCCACTTCCCGGAATTTGATTCACGCATCTCGGGAACGGTATAATGAGAATGCTTTGAAGTCAATCTAACTGACCAATTTATTCCTTTAAGACAGCAAGGAGTTGTACAACCATGTCCAAAACGTTCCCATATAATCAAGATTTGGCTTCCCTGTTATCGCTCTCCTTCAGCGCGATGAACCAGGAGCTCCATAACCGCCTGAAGGAGGCGGGGTTCGGCGATGTGCGGCCGGCGCACAGCTTTTTGTTCCAAGGCTTGATGCCGGATGGGGCGACAGCCAAGACGCTCGTAGCGCACCTGGGCATATCGAAGCAGGCGGTCAGCCAAATGCTCGACTACCTGGAAGAGTGCGGCTATGTCGCACGCAAGCCCCACCCTTCCGACGGCCGGGGCAAGATGGTTGTCCTGACCGAACGCGGCTGGTCGCTGGTACGGACGAAAGAGAACATCTACAAAGAGATTGAGCAGCGCTGGGCCCGGATGATCGGAAGCGACCATATGAAGACGCTGCAGCAGGATTTGAAGCACATTATCGAAAACGTCAACGAAGAGGATCTACAGCACCCACTGCGCCCTGTGTGGTAGGCGATGGCGAAGAGGGGAGCGGTGCTGCTGCTGTTGGTCATTCTTTGCGTGTATGAATATATCCGCACCGATACGCCGGACCAGAACCCTTATCTCATTACCGACTACAGCCGGCTTCATCCCGTTAAGGTTGACAGGGTGGTCAAAGGCAAGGAGGAGGAGCAGCTGGTCCGGCTGCTTCAGGAGGCAAAGGAGAAGCACCTTACCGTATCCATTGCGGGCCAGCGTCACAGTCAGGGAGGGCATACCTATTACAAGGACGGGATTGTCATCGATATGACCGATTACAACCGGGTCCTGTCGGTCGATCCGGATCAGCGGCAAATCCGTGTACAGGCCGGGGCCACATGGGAGCAGGTTCAGAAAGCCGTTAATCCGTACCATTTGTCCGTGAAGACGATGCAGTCGCAAAATATATTTACCGTTGGCGGCTCCATTAGCGTAAATGCGCATGGACGCGACATCCGGAGCGGTTCCCTGATCGGCAGCGTGGATTCGTTTCGGCTGCTGACCGCAGACGGTCAAATCCGCAGCGTCAGCAGAGAAGAGAACCCGGAATTATTTCGGCTGGCGCTCGGCGGGTACGGCCTGTTCGGCATGATCCTGGATGTGACGCTGAATTTGACGGAAGATGAAGTTTACCGGATGGAGAATGAGGCGATAAAGGTTGAGGATTACAGCCGGTATTTTCAGGAGAATGTACTTGGCGATCCCGATGTGAGAATGCATATTGCTAGAATTTCCGTTGCCCCGGACCGCTTCTTGACGGACATGTATGCCATCAATTATTCGGCAGATCCTGCGCTTCCGCTGGAAGATTACGATAAGCTCCGGACCCGCGAGCAGGGCGTCATTCCTAGCAAAATTATGTTCAGTCTGAACCGGAGCAGCGATTGGGGAAAGAACGCGTTCTGGTCTATGCAGAAGCTGTATTTTACTAAGCAGCAAAATAAGGCGATCAGCCGAAACAATGCCATGCGCTCGGAGAGCGAATTTATGGAATACGGCCAGCCCGGCGCGAATGATCTGCTGCAGGAGTATTTTATTCCGGTGGATCAGTTTGCGGATTTCGTTCACGGGATGAAAGATATCGTGCGCGATCACAAGCTTCATTTGCTGAATATTACCGTCCGTTATGTCCAGGAAGATCACGAAGCCGTTCTCTCCTATGCCCAAGAAGACATGTTTGCCCTTGTATGCCTGTTTCACGTACCGTTATCGGAGCAAGGGCAGGCGCAAGTAAGGGAAGGAATTCGGGATCTGATCGATGAAGTGGAGTATAAGGGTGGAACCTATTATCTGCCTTATGCGGCATACCCTACGGTCGAGCAGTTTAGACGGGCCTATCCGGGGTACGAAGATTTTTTTCGGAAAAAGGATGAGTACGATCCACAGCACCTTTTTATGAACTATTTTTATGAACAATACAAAGGGGAGTAGGCCATGAACATGAGGTGGCTGATCCGATCCCAAAGCATGGTGACGCTTGCTTCCGGCATGATTTATCCTTATTATCTTTTGTTTCTGAAAAATCTGGGCAACAGCTATGCCAAATACGGATTGGCTTTTGCCGTGTTTACGATCAGCTCCGCGGCGTTCTCCCAATGGCTGGCCCCGAGGATCGACCATAGCGGACACCGGGTGCTGCTCATCAGCTCTCTTGGCATGATGCTGGCGATGCTGGCATTCCCCTGGGTCGAATCTTATGCGTGGGTACTGTTTCTCCAACTGGTCATGGGGTGCTGCAGTGCGATGCAAAAGATGAGCGAACGCCTGCTGCTTGCCGATCATACAGTCCAGGGGGAGCGGGGGCCCGTGATTGGTTCCTATCATTTCTGGACCTCAGCAGCATCCGGCTTCGCCGTCATTCTCGGCGGTTACCTGATCGACTGGCTGACGATCGACGCCTTATTTTATGCCAGTGCCTTCATGTATGGAATCAGTGCCTGGGCGGTTTGGAAAATGCGAAAGCCATGACGCTTACCCCAGCAAATGCGTCATGGCGATCATGGAAAGCAGGCCGAAAATAAAAGAAAAGGTCGAAGCCCGCTCGTTGCCGTCCCCGTGGCTCTCCGGGATGAGCTCTTTGTATACGACGAACAGCATGGCGCCGGCGGCAAAAGCCAATCCGTACGGGACGATACCGGCGAAAGAAGCGGTAAATTTCAGCCCGGCCCAGCAGGAGAGAAACTCCAGCCCGCCCGTAAGCGCGGCGAGAAGGAAGGCGTACCGCCTTCGCATGCCGTGCGTAACGAGGTAGAGCGCGGTCAGAAAGCCTTCGGGGATGTTTTGCAGGCCGATGCTCAGCGCCACGATCGTCCCCAGCTCCTGGTTGGGACTGCCGTAGCTGACGCCGACCGACAGCCCTTCGGGTAAATTGTGCAGCGCCATGGCCGACAGAAACATCCAGGATCCCGTTTGCGTGCTGTCGCTCCGCTTGATATCATGGGCCGGGTCCGTGTGTGGAATGAGCAGTTCCATCAGGGTCAAGGTCACCGTACCAAGGAGGATGCCGATCGTCAGCACCCACAAGTTCGACAGCTTGAGGGAGGACGGAATCAGCCCGTACGTCGAGGCGGCGACCATGATGCCTGCCGTGAAAGCGAGCAGGCTGTCTCTGCCCCGGTGGCTGATATTCGAAAACAGCAGGGCGGGAAGGGCTCCCGCCGCCGTACATAGGGAAGTCGCGAGGCTTCCCAGAATCATTGCGTTCACGCAGGCCTCCTGCTGCCAGCGGCTGATAGGTTTTGGTTTCCCCGAGTTCATACCGGAGAACCTCCGCAGCCGTCGGGCTTGTTCTTGTTTAATTTACAATATGAACAAGCCTGCTGAAGCATGACCTGGACAGGAGATTTATGCGCGGTCAAACAAAGAACCGTCCACCCACAGGGGCGAACGGTTCTTTGTTGTATCATGATGTGCTGCGCCGTACAAGCGTACGGCTTCGCACGGGTTTATTTTTCAGTAATCGTGACGCCGTCGATCGTAACTTTCTCGGTCGGGGTGCTTTCCTCGCCGCTAGGTCCGACGGTGACCGGGGTCTTGGCGATCTTCATCACGACATCCATACCCTTTGTGACTTTACCGAAAATGGTGTAGTTCGGCTGTTGGTTCAGATAATCGCTGTCCGCACCGGTGCAGATAAAGAACTGGCTGCCGTTCGTATCCGGTCCGGCGTTTGCCATGGCAACGATGCCCGGCTCGTATTTATAATTCGTTTTCTCATCCTCGAAAGAGTATCCCGGTCCGCCGGAGCCTGTTCCGGTCGGGTCACCGGTCTGTACCATGAACGTTTCGATGATCCGGTGGAAAATGACCCCGTTGTAAAAGCCTTCCTTGGACAGGAACACGAAGTTGTTGACCGTCTTCGGCGCGTCCTTGGCGAACAGCTCGATCGTAAACGTGCCTTTGGACGTTTTGACTTCAGCCTCGTACTTTTTGTTCTGGTCGATCTGCATGGCAGGCGGGCTTGTCCAGCTCTTTTGCTGCTGACCGGAAGCCGAGGTGGAGCTGTCCGTGGAGGATTCCGATCCTGTCGTGCCGGACGATGACGAATTGCCGGAGGTCTGGTCCGTCGTCTGTTCTGTAGCTTGTCCTCCGGATGTGTCCTTCGATGCGTCCTCGTCGCTGTTTTTCTTGCCGCATCCGCCAAGCGCAAGCGCCGCTGTCAGCACGAGCACGAGCGGAAGCGTGAATGTCTTCAGTTTCATGAAATTGAGGTTCACTCCTTTGTGCAATCTGGTTTAATCATAGCGATTTTTGCGGATAAAATCCACTTTGGCAGCAGCTGGATCACGTAAGGCTTTTGCTGCATACGGAACATTCCATGAAACTTCGCGGCATGCTATGACGTTTATTACATATAACAACAGATCGCAGACTGGAAACGGAGGGAACGTGATGTTTGAAGAAGCCAACCGTCAGTTGACCAAGCTGAAAGAGGACATCCGGAACAAAACGAAGTATGAAAACCGGATGCAGGAACTGTCGCGGGAACTGAGAGAGCAGCAGGACGAAGCCGAGCGCTGGAAGCTCAGGCTTGCCGATGAGGAGAAGGACGTGGAGCGCCTGACGGGGACTTCGCTCTCCGGTTTGTTTTACAGCATGATCGGCCGGAAAGAGGAGAAGCTGGAGCGGGAGCAGCTGGAAGTGCTGGAGGTCAAGGCAAAATACGATATGGCTGCACGCAGCGTGGTTGATATCCAAAACGACCTGCAGGAGCTGGAGCGGAAGTTCCAGGAGGTTCGTTACGCGGAGTTTGAATATGAGAAGATTCTGGACGAGAAAGAAAAAGTGATTTTACAGAACAACGCAGAGCTGGCGGCACTCGCCGAAGAACAGGCCGACCTGTCGGTCCAGCTCAAGGAATTGAAAGAAGCGGTGCGTGCGGGTGAGGCCGTACTGGAGGATCTGGAGCGGGCGGATGACAGTTTGGGCTCGGCCGGGAATTGGGGCACCTACGACATGCTCGGCGGCGGCATGATCTCCACGCATATGAAGCACAGCCGCATTGATGAGGCGATGGAACACATTGAATCAGCACAGTTCAGCCTGCGCCGGTTCGGCAAAGAGCTGAAGGATGTGCAGATGGCGCTGGATATCGAAATCGGGATCGGGAGCTTTCTGAAATTTTCGGATTATTTCTTCGACGGCTTCATATCCGACTGGCTCGTGCAGGGGAGAATCCGGGACACCCAGGATGAGGTGCAGGAGAAAATATCCGAGGTGGAGCGGATTGTCCGCCGCTTGGAAGGGGAGTATTCACGCCTCGATACCCGGCTGGCGGATACGAAGCGGAAATACGAGTCGATCATTGAGTTGGCAGAGTAGCATCACACGCTGTAAAAGAGCGCTATGCTGAACGTAATATCATAAGCGCATGAAAAAAAGCCGCCGGTCACTGCTCGAAAAGAGCAAGCCGGGCGGCTTTTCATTTGACTTAACCTTGGCATAAAAGGCGCTGCTACATTTCCAACGTTGAAGTAAATGTGAAGTACATCTATTTTGCAGCAGCCAATGCCTGAATAGATCAACAGCGAATGCACCGCCAGCGCTAAAAGCTCTAAGGCGAAGGCTTCCACTCCACACTCTGAAGCAGCTGATGCTTCATCAGCGCCAGCACGAAGTCCACGTAGTATTCCTTCCGTACGATCGCACCGTACTCGTGATTTTTATAGACATAAAACAAGGCGTCCGTGTAGATATCATTGTCCTCGAAAAAGCGTCTGATCTGCTTGAGCCGAGCCAGATAAGGCTCTTCCTGCAGCAGCCGGATGCGGAACTCCGCGTCCTGCTCGTTGACGCTTTCCGTAATCTGAATGATGCTCGGGTCGTAACGATACTCCAGCATAAGTTGATCCTCCTTCGCACGTGTCAATTTGCGCTGCTTCCAGGGCTGTCATGTCCTTGTTCAGAAGCATCCGCGCCACCAGCTGCCCCCAATCTGCAGCAACACCATCGCCCCCAACTGCCTTCGGCCGCTACATCAAATACCGAAGATACACGTATGCGCTGGCCAGAACGATGGACAGCAGCATCATCGGAAAACCGAGCTTCAGAAACTGGGCGAACTTGATCGGATATCCTTCCTTGGCGGCCATGCCGGCCACGATCAGGTTGGCGCTCGCACCGATCAGGGAGCCGTTGCCTCCCAGGCAGGCGCCCAGGGCCAAGCTCCACCACAGCGGCTCCAAATTGCTGATGCCAAGGCTGCCCATGTCCTGGATCATCGGGATCATGGTCGCGACAAACGGAATGTTGTCGATAAAAGCAGACGCGATTGCGCTCATCCACAGGATGAGCATCGACGTTGCCGCGACATCACCGCCGGTGAGATCGGTAGCTTTTTCCGCAAGGGTGGCGATGACCCCTGTTTCGATCAGGCCGGCCACCAGCACGAACAATCCCACGAAGAAAAAGATCGTCGGCCATTCGACCTTGGCAAAAGCCTCCTCCAGCATATGCTCGCCTGTCAGCAGAAGCAGCAGGAAAGCACCGGCGAGGGCGACGGTGGCCGACTCAAGGTGAACCAGCTGGTGAAGGAAAAAGCCAATGATCGTCAGACCCATCACCGTGAGGCATTTGATCAGGAGCTTGCGGTCGGTGAGCAGCTCTTTTTCATCCAGATCCATAATGCTCTGCATCAGTTCCGGCGTCGTCTTGATCTGTTTGCGGAACATGAGAATAAATAGCGGAATAAATACGGCGAGAATGATCACCGCAATGGGCGCCAAATTATTGATAAAGGCGACAAAAGTCAGCTCCTTCACCGCGCTGCCGATCATAATGTTGGGCGGGTCACCGATCAGGGTGGCGGTGCCGCCGACGTTGGACGCCATGATCTGGGTGATCAGAAACGGCGTCGGGTTAACCCGCAGCTGCCGGGTAATGCTGAGCGTGACGGGAACCATAAGCAGAACGGTGGTCACGTTGTCGAGAAACGCCGATCCGATCGCGGTAATCAGAATCAGCGCCACCATGATGGCGACAGGCCGGCCCTTGGCCTTTTTCGCGGCCCATACGGCAATGAATTTGAATAGTCCCGTCTCAGCTGTAATATTGACGATGATCATCATGCCGACGAGCAGGCCGAGCGTGTTGAAATCGATATGATGAATCGCGGACTCCTGGCTGACGATGCCGAATATGACCATGAGCGCACCGCCGATCATCGCCACGATCGTCCGGTGAATTTTTTCCGCGATAATAAATGCGTAAACAATGAGAAAAATACCAATAGCCAGTATTGCTTGCTGTTCCATAGCGTGCCTCCCCATCCTGTATATGTGTGAGTCATTAAAGTCTGAGCCCGGGCCTGGATGAATGAAAAAGATCGGCATGCCGTATATCGTATCCAGATCTCTACATTTTTACCGGGACTTCAAAATCGACGCGTCTATCCTCCTTTACATCCAGATGGAGGAGTGCATGGCGGACCCGCACAACGAATGAGAGGGAAAAAAGACAAAAGGAGCCCGCACATGGCAGGCTCCTCCAATTGAATTCTATTTGATTGAAATGTAAAAACTTGCTCTCATTCTGAAAGGTAAACCGGAAATCGGTTTACAATAATTATAAAGTGTTCGCGCGATCTTGTAAACAACCGTCGGATATCCGGCACAAAATGGAGCACGTAAGGAGCAGATTATGAACAAAAAATGGTGGAAAGAAGCCGTAGTGTATCAAATCTATCCGATCAGCTTCCTCGACACGAACAGTGACGGCAAGGGGGATCTGCTCGGCATTATATCGAGACTGGATTACTTGAAGGACCTGGGGGTGGACGTGATCTGGATCTGCCCGATCTATAAGTCCCCCAATCACGATAACGGATACGATATCAGCGACTACTGCGACATTATGGACGAGTTTGGCACGATGGAGGAGTTTGACCGTCTGCTGCGGGAGGCGCATGCGCGCGGTCTCAAAATCATGATGGACCTCGTCCTGAACCACACCTCGGACGAGCACCCATGGTTTATCGAGTCACGGTCGAGCAAGGATAATCCGAAACGGGATTTTTATATATGGCGTAAAGGCAAAGACGGACATCCGCCGAACAACTGGGAGTCCTATTTCAGCGGCTCGGTCTGGGAATACGACGAGAAGACAGGCGAGTATTATCTCCATCTGTACTCCAAGCACCAGCCGGACCTGAACTGGGAAAATCAGAAGGTGATCGACAGCATGCATGAAATGGTGGAATGGTGGCTCAAAAAAGGCGTGGACGGCTTCCGGTTCGATGCGATCGCGCATATTGTCAAGGCGGTCGGCCTGCCGGACGGGGACAACCCGGACCAGCTGCCTACGGTGCGCGCCTATGAATTGTTTTCCAACCTGGAAAATGTGCACACCCTGCTGAACAACCTGTATGAACGGGTACTGTTCCACTATGACATCATGACCGTCGGCGAGACGTCGGGTCTGGGTCCGGAGCAGGCGCTCAGCTATGTCGGGGATACGCGCAACGAGCTGAACATGGTGTTCCAGTTCGAGCATATGCAGCTCGATGCTGGTTCTTCCGGTTCCGGCAAGTGGGATATTCGTCCCTGGAACCTGCTGGAGCTGAAAAAGGTCATCAGCGGGTGGCAGACGGTGCTGCACGGCAAGGGCTGGAATGCGAATTATTGGTGCAACCACGATCAGCCGAGATCGGTGTCCCGGTTCGGGGACGACCAGAAGTACCGGGTGGAGTCGGCGAAGATGCTGGCGACCTTCCTCCACATGCTCGAAGGAACGCCGTATATTTACCAAGGCGAGGAGATCGGCATGACGAACATCTCCTTCGCCTCGATTGACGATTACCGTGACGTGGAAACGCTGAATTACTATGAGGAGCAGCTGGATCAGGGCGTGCCCGAAGAGCAGGTTATGCAGGCGATTTGGAAAAAAAGCCGGGACAACGCCCGTACGCCGATGCAGTGGACCAATGGGGAGCATGCAGGCTTTACGCGCGGCACGCCGTGGATCGAAGTGAACTCAAACTATCCGCTGATCAATGTGGAGGATGCGATTAAGGATCCGAACTCGATCTACCATTACTATAAAAAGCTTATCGCCCTCCGCAAGCAGCATGAAGTGATCGTGTACGGCGAATACAAGCTGCTGCTTCCGCTCGACAAGGAGCTGTATGTGTATACCCGTACGCTGGAGGACCAGTGTCTCCTGGTCATCCTGAACTTTTTCGGAGGCGAGCCGGTGCTGAAGCTGCCGGCGGAGCTCGTGCCGGAGGCCAAGCAGCTGCTGATCTCCAACTACCCCATCAAGGGGGAGGAGGATCTCGGGAATTTGAAGCTGCGGCCGTATGAAGCGAGAGTGTACCTCATGATGACACCCGCCCCTTGACTTCATGGCGCAAACTTGGTAAATTTACTTCATCCTATAACAAGGGAGAGATTTTGATGACGGTGGTTGTTCTTAACTAATCAAACTCCATATCGACTGTATGACACGAAGACAGGCGAGGAATGCCCGGGAGGGCACTCTTTCTTTCAATGCGCCTCTTTGCAGAATGCAGTCTTGGAAATAGTTAAGAACACGCGAAGCATCAAACGACAATCCCTTGCGGACTGTTTGAAACCTTTGTGATCCGAATCGGTGGAGCGTTGGCCGCTCGACCGTTGTCATGCCGGATACGGGCCGCCGCTTAATGGGCGGCTGGCTCTCCGGCGTACAGGACCGTGCTCTTTGCAGCACGGTTTTTTTGCGTACCGCAAAGGCAGCAGACAAAGGCAGTCCGGCAGACCAGGGGCAGGAATCGCATGCGCGTATTCTCTGCCCCTTTTTGCGTTGCCATAGGAAGATATAACAAGAAACAGGAGGATGAACTACCAATGGATCAAACGACGATGATCATGCTGGAATACGACAAAATGAAGGAAGCGTTGAGAGACTACGCGGTTTCGTATGAAGGACGCAGGCATATCGATGAATTGGAGCCGCTGACCACGGCCAGTGCAGTCCGCAGGGCGCTGGATGAGACGGCGGAAGCCAAGGCGCTGCTGGATAAAGGGGCCAGTGTCCCGCTGCCATCCCTGGAAGGGATTGACCGGATCGTCTCCCTGCTTCATACAGGGTACCTGTTCGACGAGCAGGATTTTACCGCGGTCCATACGTTTCTGCACAGCTGCGGGCAGCTGCGTAAGTACATGGCGGGGAAGCGCGACATCGCGCCGGGCATCAGCTCCTATGCTTCCTCGATGCAGGAGCTGGCGAAGCTGAAGAGCGAAATTGAGCGCTGCATCCGGTTTGGCCGGGTGGACGATCAAGCCAGCAAAAACCTGGAGCGCGTCCGCAAGAAGATCGCCATCGTGAAGGAGCGAATTCAGAAAAAGATCGCCGCGATTCTGTCCAGGCACGGCTCGATTTTGCAGGAAAACCTGGTCAGCGTCCGGGGCGGCCGGTACGTCATTCCGGTCAAGCGGGAGTATCACAAAACGATCAAGGGCTCGGTGCTCGACCAGTCGACGAGCGGGCAGACCGTCTTTGTGGAGCCGGAGGAGGTCGCCCATCTTCAAAGCGAGCTTGGCATGCACGAAGCGGATGAGGCCCGGGAGGAAGGCATCGTGCTGAGCGCGTTGACCGGGCTGCTTGAAGCGGCATCGGCCGATCTGCTGCTGAACATCGATATTACGGGAACGTACGATTTTATTTTTGCCAAAGCAAAATACAGCCGCACCTTGGGCGGGAACAATGTTCTTCTTAGCGACAGCGGGCGCATCAAGGTAAGCGGAGCGCGGCATCCGTTCATGCTGAAGACGATGGTGCCGCTGCGGCTGGAGCTGGGCGGTGGTTACCGCTCGCTGATCATTACCGGGCCGAATACCGGCGGCAAGACGGTGGCGCTCAAGACGCTCGGGCTGCTCACCCTGATGGTGCAGTCGGGTCTGCTCGTGCCGGTGGAGGAAGGCAGCACGTTCACTGTATTCACTAAAGTGCTGTCGGCCATCGGGGACGGGCAGAGCATCGAGCAGTCGCTCAGCACCTTTTCCGCCCAAATTAAGCGCCTAATCGGGATGGTCGATGCGGCGGACCGCCATACCCTGCTGCTGATTGACGAGCTGGCGGCCGGAACCGATCCGGGGGAAGGGATGTCCCTGTCGATCGCCATTCTGGAAGAGCTCAGCAACAGAGGCGCCATGATCATGGTCACGACGCATTTTAACGAGCTGAAGACGTTTGCGGCACGGACGCCGGGCTTCCAGAATGCCCGGATGGAGTTCGATGTCGAGACGCTGGAGCCGCTTTACCGGCTGACGATCGGAGAGGCGGGGCAGAGCTACGCGATTCAAATCGCCACAAAGCTGGGGATGACAGCAGGCATTATCGAGCGGTCGCAGGAAATTTTGCAGAGGCAGAAGCCACTGCCTGCCCTGCAGCCCGATGCAGCCGAGGAACATCCCATTGTTCAAACGGAGTCTGAGCAGATGGAGGATACAGCTCAGTCCTCCGACCCACTTGAAGCCAACGAGGGCGATGGAGCAGGGAGCCGGGATCAGGCGGATGAGGATCAGGAGCAAGCATCGGCCGCGCCCGTGCGCAAGCTTGAGGTAGGTGACGCTGTCTATGTCAGCTCCTATGGGCGAACCGGCATCGTCTACGAGCCGGAGGACGCCATGGGCATGGTAGGGGTCATGATCCAGAAGGAGAAGATCCGGATCAACCAGAAGCGGCTCAAGCTGTTCATTGAGAAGAGCGAGCTGTACCCCGAGGACTACGATTTCGACATTATTTTTGAGTCCAAGGAGAACCGGAAGAAGAGCAAGCTGATGAACCGCAAGCATGTCGAGGGGCTGTCCATCATTCGCGATTCCGACTCGAAGCCCTAAATTGTGAATCGGGTTACGGAAGAAATAAATGTTAAAAAAAGCGGATAAATGCCCTTCCGGTAGCGGTTAAATTCCTGCGAAACGGGTAATTGGAAGATGACAAGACCTGACATCATTCGTGCAGACCATGAGGCAAAAGATATAGATCAGAAAGTCAAGTGGAGGGAGAAACGATGGAACCAGACAAAAGAGGCCGGGACTCAGGCCCGGCCGGATCCAATGTGACCGAGCAGGACGTGCTGACCCAGCTGGGAGGCGAGTCCGAAACGCAGGAGAGCAAGCATAAAATGCAGCTGTGGACCAAGGAAGACTACCTGCGGTCCCAGCGGGAAATCGATCAGATTAACCGGGATTTAAAGGCGGCCATCGAGGAAGGCCATCACCCGGGTGCTCCGCAGGTTCAGCGGATCATCCGCAGGCATTATGAATGGATGAGCCGTTATTATACGCCGTCGGCAATGGTATATATCGGATTGGGAAACTTATATGTGGAACAGACCGAGCACAAGCAGCTGTTTACGGCATACCATCCGCAGCTTCCCGTTTTTTTACGGGACGGGATGATCATATTCGCCGAGCGCGAGCTGAAGTAAGGAAGATGAACAAGGGTGAGCACAACAAGCCCGCCTGGCCGATGAATGGCCGGGCGGGCTTCTGCCGTATACGGGGGAGCATTTGTTCATTTCATGGGGTCGGATCCGAGAACTGACTTTACCAAAAGGCGTTAATTAATGGCCGCTTCAACCGTCTCGTCCGGCTCGAGCAGCACGTAAATGCCCGGGTTCAGCTGCAGCGCCGTTCCTTCCGGAAGGTTCGAATATGTCTCCACTTTGGTAAACGGCCCGCTCGAAGGCGGCGCAGGGACGTAGTCCGGGAGGATCTCTTTTCCGCCGGCACGGATCACCGATTGCGATACCCCTTTAAAAGTCGGGTCCTCAGAGGAAGACTTCACGATCAACTGGCTGCCCTTCAGATAGTAGGTGAACGTGACCTTCCGTCCGTCCAGATCCATCTGCACCTGCTGCTCGGTGGCAGTCGGCGCGGCCAAATCGTACCAATGCTTCGAAAGATCCCTTTTTGTAATTTCCAAACCTGAGAAGATAAGCTTCATCGGTTCCCCCGACCAGTCTTTGAACCATGTCGGCGACTCAAAGCGCAGGTAGCCTTCATCCAAATATTCCCGGTGCCGGATCTTCTCGTACATGCCGGTATGATAGTCATCGCCTTCGATGCGCCGGTCCCCCAGCTGCAGGGATACTTTCGTAAAGCGTCTCACGCCCTCAGTCCAGTCATTGGAAGCCTGCCTGTATGGGATTCGGATCTGAAGCGGCGTGATGACCAGCTGTTTCAGGTTCAAATTGACGTTGGCGGCCTGTTCCTCATTTGCCGGGAGCGGTTTGCTGTAAATGGCTTCGCTGGCCTTGCTGCCGTCTGCGTTGAAGTCAAAAGCCCAGGTTCCCGCTACTCTCTTGACCTCCTGCAAATAGGTCAGGTGAAGCTTGGCTCCCTTCCAGTCCCGTTCCGGAATGGTGAAGGTCGACTGGCACAGCAAATCGTTACCGTCCGGGGGCAGGACCGCCCGGGACACGCTTTGATACGTGTGCGAACCGGAGGTGATCACCAGGTGGGGGTCCAGATCGCCTGGATCCTCAAGCGGTGACGTCAGGGCATACCGGATGGTCAATTGGTCGTTTTTCCGGACGATCGATTGGATCTCCACAGCCGCGAAGCCGCCTGCAGACGACGATGGAGCCAGCATGGAACCTTCGGCAATATTTCCCGAAAGAGGCAGATCGTCATATTGGTAAAATACCAGGTTGCTGGCGTCCAAGTGCATGCTCCGTTTAGACTTCTTCAGCTCATCCTGCAGCTCGAACATCCCTTTCAGGGTATCTTTTTCCTCATCGCGCTTGAGCAAAACGTTTGGCTCGGCGTCTTTTCCCTTGGAATCGGACAGGGAGACGGATTCGAAATCGACAGCGTCATAATCCGGAAGGCCCGGAACCTGCATCGTAAAAAGCACATCCATCTGCTCGCCGTCGGTCACGACGCCGTGCAGCTTCATCGTTGTGCCCGACTGCCGGGCACTCAAATCCAGCGGCTCGCCAAAGCCGTGCTGAATGGCATTGTTCACACCCGGCCGTCCCCACAAGTCCCAGCCCGGGTTTATGGCTGCAAACACGGGAACGGCTACCGCCAAGAAGACTACAGCGGAAGCGGCCGCCGGAACCCACTTGCGGGTCACCGATGACCTATTTACAGTCGAAGACTGGCCTGAACGCCGTCGCCCAACTTCCTCCTCGATCGTGCTCCACATCGCTTCAAAATCGGGAGCGGGCTCAGGCTTTCGTGAAATGGCCCGTTCCATCTGTTCCAAGCTGAATCGGTTCATCGTCGTTCTCTCCTTTCATGAGGGGGCAGGAGGGCTTAGCGATATATTTTCTCATGAGCGAAAGCCCCTTATTGATTCTGGATTTGACGGTCCCCAAGGGAACGCCGATCATGTCGGCGATCTCCTGCTGGGACAGCCCGTTAATGTAACGGAGAATCATCACCATCCGAATGTTCGCAGGAAGCCGTCCGTAGAGCCGGGACAGCTCTAAGGCCAGTTCCCGCCCTTCGACGGTTTCCTCGACCGAATGCGGGACAGCCGCCAGATGCCGATAGGAAAAGAGCTTTTCCTTGATGACGCCCGCTTTCGAGCGGCGAAGCGAGTTTTTGCACAGATTCGCGGCGATTTGAATAAGCCAGCGCCGGATATCCTGAATAGAGCTCCGGTCCGCGAGCAGTGCCCGGATAAACGTCTCCTGGCAGAGGTCTTCGGCATCTTCCCTGCGCTGCATCATATAGTAGCAAAAGCTGTAGACATCCCGGTTAAAGGTCTCGAACAGCTCTTTGTCCGTCATTGCCTCACCTTCCTTGACATGCAAAGATCCATGGAACCGATGCCGGCCGGCGGTTGTTC
This sequence comes from Paenibacillus sp. VMFN-D1, assembly GCF_003386155.1. Taxonomy (NCBI): domain Bacteria; kingdom Bacillati; phylum Bacillota; class Bacilli; order Caryophanales; family Paenibacillaceae; genus Paenibacillus; species Paenibacillus sp. VMFN-D1. The sequence continues at coordinate 29,529 of NZ_QRDU01000007.1, forward strand.
CATCTGACCATAAGACAAACAACGCCGTGTTTTCGTTCATAATCTTATCATGCAGGAATGGAAAAAAGCGGTCTTCCGCATTATAAGCAGAAGACCGCTTTATTTTCCCAGGATCCTATATTACAGCTGTGCCGTCAAAATACCGGCAAACTGTTCGAGAAACTGCCGCTCATCTTGGTCAAACCGCCCTTTCAGCGGGCTGTCGATATCGAGTACGCCGATCAGGCGCTCTCCCTGGACCAGCGGAACGACGATCTCACTGTTCGAGGCGGCATCGCAGGCGATATGCCCGGGAAACTCATGCACGTCATCGACCACAATCGTTCTCCGCTCGGCTGCCGCTGTACCGCATACCCCTTTACCCAAAGGAATGCGGATGCAGGCCGGGAGCCCCTGAAACGGTCCGAGAACCAGCTCAGTTCCATCGAAAAGATAGAAACCAACCCAATTTATGTCAGGAAGGAAGCTGTTCAGCAGGGCCGAGGCGTTGGCTAGATTGGCAATGGAGCTGGGCTCATCATGGATGAGCGACTTAAGCTGTTCGAGGACGGCTGCAAATTGGTCATTCCGGTTTCCTTCGTAGGGAAGGGCTTGAAACATGACGATCCACCTCATTTCTGTCTTTTAACCGTTGGTTAATTATAAAAGATAGTATACAGGAATTCCTCCCACGTCAAGTAAAATTCCTCCCTCTAAAAGTAATGGTCATTTCCTGTGAAGCCTGCTGATTCCGGCGTCCGTCATGGCTTAAACAGGGATTCGTATTGTTTCCCGGCAGCGGAAGAAGGGTAAACAATGGTAATGACAGGCTCATTTTTACAGGCGTTCGCCGGAAGGAGAGGAATCTATGCGTGCAGACGTACAAAATTTATTCATGAGTATCCACATGCTTTACCATGCCCATCACCATGACTTGACCATCCGTGATATGCAGCCCGTGCTGGAGGCGCACGGCTACAAGGTGGGGGAACGGGAAGTGAAGCAGCAGCTGGAGCGCCTGACCGAATTGAACTTTCTGACGGCTCACGGCGATGAATACAGCTTGACCGGAACGGGAATCGGGGAGTTCAAGGAAATTCAGGTCATGCTTCAGAAGCTGTGCGGGGAAGTGCTGGCACCCCTTGAAGAAACGGAGAGCGCGAATGCCGGTGCATAACGCCCAGGCTTCCAAGATCAACTTCCTGCCACCTAGAATCGTTACCGCATCTTAGAATGGAGGGAATGAATATGCACAAATGGTTGACTACGGTTTCGACGACAAGCCCGGTGCGGGTGCTGGCGGCGGAGCTGCCCGATGCAGGGACTGAGCACAGCGCGCACGGAGCATGGTATTGGTTGTCCTATGCGCTGGCGATTCTTGTGTTCGGATTTGCTATATATGTCATGATTGGAGCGCGTTTGAAGCGCCGGCTCAGTCGTTTGAAGCATACGCTGTCGGATGAATTGGTAAAGGTCAACGGCACCCTGGTAGCCGAAAAATCCTCGGAATTAACAGAGGAAAGAGCCGGCCAATATGCGCAGTCCCATATCCGCAGGCTGACGGATTTGAGGGACCGGCTGAGATCGGACGTGGATGAACTGAGCGAGCTGGACGTTTCCGTATTCGACCTGAAGGGATTAAACCAAGCGATCAGTCATTACAACGCGGAGAAAATGAGCATCCAGGAAGACTTCGCGGCAGAGGAGAGCAAGCAGTACAGGATGCGATAAGGCTGGCTTCATGTTCAGAAAATGGAAAAGCCCCTTGGTCCGAAGGAGAGGAGTCCGGAGTCCAAGGGGTTTTTTTGAGTTGTAATTAATGTTGTGAGCTGGTGCAGAAGTCTTACATATTAAATTCCGGCTGAGGAAGCCCCGCCTGCACAGGCTCTTCCACAAGCTCCTCGGCCTGTTCCGTCTGCATGGCAGGTACGGCGCCTTCCATCACGTCGCGGACAAATTCCTGCACGGCTTTTTTATACAGCTCCGGGTTGACCCCCAGCGCATTGCCGTGGGAGGCTCCTTCAACGAGAAGAAGCCGTTTCATTCCCTCTTTGGCGGCAAACAGTTCCTCGCTCATCTCCGTCGGGATATAGCGGTCCCGTGTACCATGGATAAACATGACGGGAACGTGGCTGTACCGGGCGGAACGGACAGGGCTGACCTGATTCAGCGTAAAGCCTGCTTTCCGGAACAGTCTGCGGTCGACGAGCGGAAGGAACACAGCCGCGGGTATACGGTTCAGTGCCTGCATTTGATGATGCATCAGGCGCGTGAGATCGGAATAAGGGCAGTCGGCGATGACAAAGGCGGCGTCCGTGTGAGGCAGCGACAGGTATTCCAGCACGGTGCCTCCTCCAAGCGACATGCCGTGCAGGCCGACGACCGAGTCACTGCCGTACGTGGCGCGTATCCACCGGATCCAGGAGTCGATGTCGTGCTTTTCGTGGAACCCGTAGGTCGTATATTTGCCTTCGCTTTTTCCGTGCCGGCGCAGGTCGATCAGAAGTGTGTTGAACCCATCTTCCCGGAAAATGTCCATAAAGGGAATCGATGCCGGAAGCGAGGCGGTATATCCATGGACGAGAATGACGAAACGGTTGGAGCCCGAAGGGTGCGGTATGAGCATGCCGTTCAGCTTCAGTCCGTCATAGCTCGTAATCTGAACCTCCTCCTTGGGCAGCGACTCAAAGTAGTCTTGCTTGAACAGCCCGACCTGCTCCATGGCTTGAAAGGTCTGCTCGTACGTGAGGGCTTTCATCTGCGTCATTTGATAAAAGGCGTAACGTGTAATTCCCATCGCGGCCAGAACAGCGGCAAAAACGACAATAACGGCAGTCTGCCACTCCATAAGATATTCCCCCCTTATTTTCATACAATTACGGTAAAAGTAGTATCACCGGAACGTTTCAAGTCAACTCATATTTTCATGAAAAAGATCACTACGGGCTGTCATGTAATTGATTTTGTTACAATTTATTTAACAATTCCCGATTTGACCGGTTTTGGAAGCGGTTCTTTCTGGTCATCGGCGGGGGGAGATGCTAGAATAACCTAGAGAAGAAGTGTTAAGTAACTTACATTAAGGAAGAACTAAAGACCCAAATGCCAAGGCGCCTCAGCTTTAGTTCACAGGAAAGGAGACGTCAGGCTTCGTGAAACCGAAGAAGAAGCAAGTCAACACCGTGGCCCAACGTAAAGCCCAGCGGGCAGCGCAGGAGAAACGCATGAAGCGGATCATGTGGATTACAGGTGCATGTATCGTCGTGCTGGTCCTGCTGCTGGTGTTCATTCGGCCGCAATCCAAGGAAGCATCGTTTGATTACAGCTCGCTCCCGGTGCTGGGAAATCCGGAAGCCCCGATCAAGATCGTGGAGATGGGCGACTACAAGTGCCCGGCCTGCCAGTATTTCAGTCAGGACATCGAGCCGAGCCTGCAGAAGGATTTTATCGATTCCGGTAAAGCCGCGCTCTATTTCATGAATTACCTTATCATCAGTCCGAATGCGGACTCCAACACGGCTGCACTGGCCGCGCAATCGGTGTTCCATCAGAACAAGGATGAATTTTGGAAGTACTACCATGTACTCTTCGACAACCAGCAGGATGAAAAAACCGAGTGGGCAACGCCCGAGTTTCTGGTGAAGCTGGCCCGCGACAATAACATCAAAGTGGATTACGATCAGCTTAGCAAGGACATCGAGGAGAAGACGTACCAGGATGAAGTGGACAGCCATATGGCTACCGGCAATAAGCTTCGCGTGAACAGCACGCCAACGCTGTACGTGAACGGCGAGAAGGTAGCGGAGAATGTCACGCTCGATTACAACGCACTCAAGAGCTATTTGGATAAAAAGTCGGCTGACACCGACAAGTAAGGGGAGTTTCGGATGGAAGGCAACCGTTTCATTGCGTTCATCAAGCCCTACAGCCTGTATTTTGCCTGGATCGTGTCCCTTATCGCCACGGGAGGCAGCCTGTATTTAAGCGAAGTGATGCACTACGAACCGTGCAGGCTGTGCTGGTTCCAGCGGATATTCATGTATCCGGAAGTGATTCTGCTCGGGATCGCCAGCTATAAAAATGACCGTAAAATCATTCCTTATGCGGTGACCCTCAGCGCGATCGGCGGCTGCATCTCGATCTATCATTATGCGGAGCAGAAGATTCCGGCGCTTGCCAATGCACTGCCGTGCAAGGTAGGCATTCCCTGCAATTTCGATTATTTGAACTGGTTTGGCTTCATTACGATCCCGCTTCTGGCATTGATTGCTTTTATTTTTATCATTGCGTTTCTGCTGATGGGAAGAACGGAAGCACAGCAATAATGGTGTAAAATACAGCGATGGACAAGCACTCCGGCTGCAGCCCTCCTCACGGACACAGGGGAAGCGCCGAAGTGCTTTTTGCATTCATATGGCAGAAACCGGGAGGGCAGGCGCTCTTGTGCTGCAGGGGGCAGGCGTTGTACATTGATAATATTGCAAAGTACACGAAAGGGGCGCGTTTGGATGAGCTATCAATGCAGCGGGCATATTCCCGAGCTTAAAGGGCCGCGGATCCGGCTGCGTCCGCTCGAGGAAGGCGACGCCCCGGCACTGTATGCGTGCTGGACCGACGATAAGGTGCGGAAGTATTCGGATCTTCCGGACCTGCCGGACGAAGCGGCGGCAGCGGAGCTCATCCGGCTGCTGAACCGTTTGTCGGCCACCGAGGATGGGCTCCGCTGGGGAATTCTCCTGCCGGAGGCCGGGATCATCGGCAGCTGCGGTTTTAATTGGTGGCAGCTGGAGGGTGCCTACCGGGGAGAAATCGGCTGCGAGCTTGCGAGGCCCCATTGGGGAAAGGGCTACATGCGCGAAGCGATCGGTCTGATGCTCGGATTCGGCTATCGGACCATGGGCCTCAACCGGATCGAAGCGCTGACCGATCCGCGGAATGAACGGGCCGTCCGTCTGTTCGGGTCCCTTGGATTCATGGCCGAAGGTCGGCTGAGACAGTACCGCCATACGGCTTCAGGCTTTCACGATGCACTGCTCCATTCGCTGCTGCTTGAAGAGTGGGAGCAGGCCGAGTATAACAAATTTTAGATCAAGGAGGAGCGATCAAACGATGATCCTATCGTATCAAGGGGGAGGCTCGCCGCTGCACCGCATCGACCCGCTCAGCAAGCTCGTGGTCCTGCTATGTATCGCCGTGCTGACGATGCGTTTGCACACATCGGCAGGGCAGGCACTGCTGCTGCTGGCGGCCTCGTTCATGGCCCGAACGGCAGGCGGAATCAGCTGGAGAAGGCAGTGGAAAGCGATGGCTTTCCTGATCGGTTTTGCGGTTCCGTACTTTGTACTGACCCTGCTGACCGTACCCGGCAGCCATACCATCTGGCAGTTCGGCGTGCTGCACGTCACGACGGAGGGAGCCGATGCGGCCGGGTCAGTCACGCTGCGTATGTTTACGGTTTTTCTCTCATCCTTTGTCTACATGGTCACGACCGATCCCGGCGATCTTGTCACCGCGTTAACCCGGCGGATGAAGGTTCCTTACCGGTTCGCCTTCGGCATTTCGATGGCGCTCACGTTTTTGCCTTTGCTTCAAGAAGAAGGGAGAAGCATCTCGGCTGCCCATCAGGTCAGGGGAGCGGCACGCCCCAAGGGAATCAAGCAGCGTTTAGGCTGGTGGAAGGTGTTTGTGTCCGCCATTTTGCATAATGCCGTGCGCCGGATTCAGCAAACCGCGGGAGCGATGGAAGCCAAAGGCTTTGGCGCATATCCCGAGCGTACGTTTTTAAGGGAACAGCAGCCGTCTGCAGCCGGGCAAATTATGGCGGTTGGGGCCGTGCTGATTACCGCGGCATTGTGGTGGTATATCCATATTGTTAACCTGTAATTTATTTTTAGGTTGACGTTTCGAATCCGATCATGCACAATAGCAGGGAGGCCTGGCCATGCGAGTCCTCAAGGGTAAGAAATCCCACCATTTTCCTGATTAGGAGTTGACATGAGATGGAAACTTTATCACAATCAAAGAGACGTGTTGTCCCGTTTACGACGCTGGACATCGTGCTGATGGCGATGCTGGCCACGGCGAACGCGGTATTGACCTTTTATTTATCTTACATTAATAAAATGCTGAACAGCCTGGGCGGGCCCGTGGCGACCTCTACCATCGTCGGCGTGTACATGGTGTACGGCCTGCTGGCCTATTACATTATCCGCAAGCCGGGAACCGCGGCAATTACATACGGAATCGGCGGCGCGATCCAGTGCTTCGTAGGCAATACGTACGGGATTGCGGCGAGCATCGTAGCGGCGCTGTGTTATCTGGTTGTGGCGGAGGCCGTATTTTTTCTGCTTCGTTACAAACGCTGGAATGCCGGTGCGATGATGCTGGTTGGCGGCGCGATGGTGCCGATCTGGTTCATTTGCGCGGCGAACATGTTCGGGTATACGTCCTGGAGCTTTCAGGTGCTGGCAATAACGATGGTGGTGCGGATCATCAGCGGTATCGTGCTGTGCGGCCTGCTCACCAAGGTGCTCGGGGATATGCTTCAGCGGAGCGGAATGCTTAAACGTTTTGCCATTGGCAGAAAGGCTTCTGCGGATGCAGGGAACTTCCATTGAGCTGACGGAGCTTTCTTATTGGTACGAAGATGTGGAGCAGCCTGCGCTCCGCGGCGTGTCGCTCACGATTCCCGCAGGACAGTTTACGGCGGTGATCGGACCGGGCGGCAGCGGCAAGTCTACCTTGTGCCAGCTGCTTAGCGGCTATCTTCCGCGCAGCGGAGGCGGCCGCCGGGAAGGGAAAGTGCGGCTGGACACGATTGACCCGGCGGAAGCTCCGATCGCTGAGATCGCCAAGGTGGCCGGCATCGTGTTCCAGGATCCCGACGCCCAGCTGGTGAGGGGCGTCGTCGAGGATGAGGCCGCGTTCGGGCCCGAGAATCTCCGCGTGCCGCCGGCGGAGATCGAGTCCCGCGTGGCCGAGGCGCTGGCGGCGGTGAACCTGACCGCCCGCCGCCGCTCCCCGGTGCGCGAGCTGTCCGGCGGACAGCGCCAGCGCACCGCCATCGCCGCGGTGCTGTCGCTGTCTCCGCGGATGATCGTCTTCGACGATGCATCCGCCAGCCTCGACCCCGCGGCGCAGGCGCAGTTCGTGCAGCTCTGCCGCAGGCTGCACGCCGAGGGCCGGACCGTCGTCACGGTGTCCGGCCGCTTCGACGATGCCGCGCGCGCTGCGGAGCGCGTCATCGTCCTGGACGGCGGCGCAGTCCTGCTGGACGGAGCGCCGCAGGAGCTGCTGCGCACCAGCCGTGATCGGCTGGCGCAGCTCGGCGTGCTGCCCCCGTGGGAGGGGGCAGCGGAAGCCGGCGGCCCGGCAGGTGGCCGCCGCGAGAGCGCCGGCCTGGTGACGGCGCCGGCGCAGAGGCCGCCGGATGCGGATTGCCCCGGCGGTGACTCAGGTTCCGGACCGCTGCTGGAGGTCCGGAACCTGAGCTACACCTACCCCAGAGGCCAGGAAGCGCTCCGGGACGTCTCGTTTGCGATGAATCCGGGAGCGTGGTGCATGCTGACCGGTGAGAACGGTTCGGGCAAAACGACGCTCACCCGCCTCCTGATGGGCCTGCTGCCGGTTCCTTCCCGTTCGGTATACTGGAAGGGGCGGGACGTATCCGGTATGCCGGTTCATCAGCTGGCCGGGGACATCGGATACGTATTCCAGCAGCCGGAGCATCAATTCGTGGAGCATACGGTGTGGGATGAGCTCGTGTACGGGCTGCGGGTTCGAAGCGGCTGGCGCCGGCGGCAAGCTGAACTGACGCCTGAGCAGACCGAAGCGGCCGAGGCGCTGCTTGCGGCTGCCGGGCTGAGCGGGCGTCGTCAAGACTCCCCATACCTGCTCAGCCAGGGTGAGAAGAAGCTGCTCAGCGTCATCGGCCAGCTGATCCAGCCGAAAGCCCTCTACATTCTCGATGAGCCTACGTCGGGCATCGATTACCGCGCCGCGCAGCGGCTGCTGAAGCTGTGCCGGGGTGCCGCCGCCCGGGGCGCTGCCCTGCTCATGATTACCCACGACCCCCGCCTGGTGGAGGAGGATGCTTCTTTCGTGCTCCGGCTCGATCAAGGCAAGGTCGAAGATTACCGGCAGTTGGGCCGGAATCAGGAACTTATTCATGTACGATCATAGGCAGGAAGATTTCATTTGAGTGACGGTTGAATGATCGGCTACGCCTGAAACTTTATGCCTTTATATTTTTAATAAACCCTATGCATCCGCCCAGTCTGAAAAGCGGTCTCTTGCCGGAGGCCATTTTTCGTGCACTGGGTGGATACGTTTCGTTATAAGGAAACTTTGTCAAAAGGGGAGAAAGGATACAAATAACGTGAATCGATCTGAACAATTGCCTGGAAAGCAGAGCCGGAACTGGATTCTGGCCGGCATCCTCGTATCCACGTTCTTGTCGGCCATCGAAGGAACCGTAACGGGACCGGCCGGTCCGGCCATCATCAGCAGCTTTGGCGGCATGAAGCTCCTCAGCTGGATTTTTACGGCCTACCTGCTGACCATGGCTGTATCCACTCCGATTTTCGGTAAAATCAGCGACCTGTACGGCCGCAAACCGGTATTTCAAATCGGATCTCTGCTGTTTGTCCTGGGATCGCTGCTGTGCGGCTTCTCGCAAAGTATGGGACAGTTGATCGCGTTCCGGGCCATTCAGGGCATCGGAGCGGGGGCGGTCATTCCGGTCACTTTTACGATTATCGGGGACGTCTACCGGATTGAAGAACGTGCCAAAATCCAGGGACTCATCAGCTCGGTCTGGGGCATTGCCTCCCTGATCGGACCGCTCATCGGCGGATACTTTGTCGACTATTTGAATTGGCGCTGGATTTTCGGCTTTAACGTGCCGTTCGGGCTGCTGTCCATGTGGATGATCGCCCGCCATTTCCACGAGCAGCGGCAGGAGCGTGCCGAAACGCATGTCGATTTCGCGGGTGCCGGAACGTTTACGGTGGGGATGACGGCGCTGCTGTTTGCGCTGGCGACCGGCGGGCAGTTTTTTGCCTGGTCCTCGGTGTGGATCGTGCTCTGCATCGTGCTTGCGCTGGTTTTCCTGGCTGCCTTTATCGTGGTGGAGGCCCGGGCGAAGGAGCCGATGCTGCCGCTGAAGCTGTTCAGGATCCGCGACATTTCCGTGTCCACTGTCGCCGCCATGCTGACCAGCGCGCTGCTGATCGGCCTCACGACGTATACGCCGCTCTGGATTCAAGGGGTCATGGGCAAAAATGCCACGATGTCCGGGCTGACGATGGCGCCGATGTCGATCGGCTGGCTGTTCGGCTCCGTAGCGGGGAGCCGGCTCATTCTTACCGCCGGTTCGCGGAAAACGACGCTGATCGGCCTGGCCGGCATCGTGATCGGGGCTCTCGGGTTAGCCTGGATCGGCGAGGGGACGCCGCATTACGTGATTTTGATGTTTACCTTTATCTACGGCCTCGGCTTCGGATATTCCAACACGGTGTTCACGATTATTGCACAGTCCTCGGTGGGTTACTCGCTTCGCGGCGCTTCGACGGCGCTGAATACCTTTATCCGGTCGCTGGGCCAGACGGTCGGCGTCGCTGTCTTTGGATCACTGATCAACTTGACGCTGGCCGGGCGGCTCGCCGATACTCCCGGACTGGAGCGGGTCGGCCAAGAAGAGGTCAACCAGCTGTTGACTCCGGAAGGCAGCGCATCGCTACCTAAGGAGTTGTGGAGCGAGCTGAGGCATATTCTTGAGGGGAGCCTCCATTCCCTGTATGTCGTGATGGCTGTCATCGCTGTTGTAAGCCTTCTGATCGTGCTCGGACTGCGAAATACGGTTCCTTCAGCCGGTCCGGAGGAAGAGGAGGAAGGAGCGCGGGAAGGCGCGAATGGATAAAACCTCATAGTCTATCGCAGTAAGGATTCTTCGATGTCCGGAGAATCCTTGTTTTTTTTTGGAATCCCTGGGCTCGCCAATACCGTAACATCGTCATTGTTCCAGCCGTCCTTTTCTAGTAAGATAATGGGAAAATCTTATGGGGGGATGGGCAGTGATTCAGTATCCGCAAATGGAAAAAGGGGCTGTCGTCGGTGTGACGGCTCCCTCCTCGGGCATAGAGCCCGGTCTGCACGACATGTTCCGCACGGCCGTCAGCCGTATGGAGGAGAGGGGCTATCACATACGAGTCGGCGAGACGGTCTGGACGCAGCACAAGGCCAAGTCCGCTCCGGCCAAAATCCGTGCCGAGGAGCTGAACGAGATGCTCGGGGATCCCCAAATTGGTGCGATCATTCCTCCGTGGGGCGGGGAACTGCTCATCGAAGTGCTGGATCGGGTGGACTTTGACCGCATGCTGCGGAAATGGATTCTCGGCTATTCGGACCTCAGCGTCCTTCTTCTGGCCATCACCTTGAAGACGGGAATCGCCACCGCTCACGGGCTCAATTTCGTCGACCTGCGGGGGACGTATTCGGATGACACCTCGGCTATGTGGGAGACCGTGCTGACGGCCAAGCCGGGCGATCGGATTGCTCAGCAGGCATCGGCCAAATACCAGAAGGAGTGGCGTCATGACGATCCGAGCCCATGCGTCTTCCATCTGACGGAGCCGACGGTGTGGAAGACGGTTTCGGGCCGGCCGGAGTCTCTGCAGGGCCGGCTGCTCGGGGGATGCGTCGACGTTATCCGCCATTTGATCGGCACGCCTTACGGGGATGTGGCAGCATTCCGGGAGCGCCATATTCCGGGCGAACCTCTCCTCTGGTATTTGGAGAACTGCGAGCTGAACACAGCCGATCTGCGCAGGTCTCTTGTTCAGATGAAGTATGCCGGCTGGTTCGAAGGCTGCGCCGGGCTGATGTTCGGCCGGAGCGCGGCCAACCGTCCCATGGAAGGATACACGGTGGAGGATGTATACCAGGAGCTGTCGGAAGAACTGGGCGTACCGGTCATTTACGATATCGACTGCGGTCACGTGCCGCCGCAAATGACGTTGGTGAACGGCGCTTATGCCGAAGTGAAGGCGGTTGGCGGCGGCGGAACGCTGGTCCAGTATTTTAAATAAGCCCGCCGGCTGTAGTATCGATTTCAGTCCCGGGACGTATGGATTATCGGGTGAACTTTTCATATAGTTAAATTATGCAGGGTCGGGACGCAGCCGTTCCGATCCATTTGGTTTTGGTGGCCTTTGTTGATATACATAAGCTCTATGGCTCGAAACGGATTATTTTTGCTGGAGGTGGATCATGGAGCCTTTGCTGCCTGTGCTCGATGTGCATATCGAGGAAGCGGGATATGAAGAAGGACAGCCGCGCATTTGGGACGTTTCTTTTCAAGTGGCGCCTGGCGAGCTGCTGGGCGTCATTGGTCCGAACGGTGCTGGAAAAAGCACGACGCTGAAGACGCTGCTCGGTCTGCTAAAATACTCCAGGGCGTCCGTAACGATCGGAGGGGAGAGCGGGCGGTACGCCTACATCCCCGAGCAGCCGGTATTTTATGACGATTTGACGCTCTGGGAGCATCTCGATTTGGCTGCGGCTGCTTACGAATTGGAATACGAGGCTTTTGTCCACCATGCGGAGGAGCTGCTGGCCCAGTTCGGCATGAGCGGGGTGAAGCATCAGCTCCCAGCCGGTTTTTCCAAAGGGATGAAGCAGAAAATGATGCTCATGCTCGGATTTCTGGCGGAACCCGATATTTATATCGTGGACGAGCCCTTCATCGGCCTGGATCCGCGGGCGACCAAGGATTTTCTGCGGCTCCTGGAAGAGGAGCGGGGCAGGGGCGCCGGCGTGCTGATGTCTACCCATGTGCTGGATACGGCCGAGCGGATCTGCGATGCGTTCGTGATGATCTCCGGCGGGCGAATGGTGGCCAAAGGGGATTTGACGGATATCCGCAGGACGGCCGGGCTGCCGGACGCCTCGCTGTTCGACTGCTTTGATGCCCTGACCTGAGGCCGGATGCTTCGACGAGCCCAGTCTTCGGTAGGAACGAAGGGACCGGATGTTTCTTCGCAGACTGGCTGACATCCATGGAAAGGAGATGAACATGGCGGACTCAAGCAATACCGGTTATGCCTACCCAACCCCCGGGCGATTGTTCTGGCACCGGCTCCGGACCCACTGGAAGGAAACGATCGCCGTCATCCGGTCGGTGGCGGACTGGACGGTGCTCCTGTATATGCTGATTCCGGGCGCGCTGCTGGGGGGAAGGCTGTATTACGGTTTATGGAAGGAGCCGCTCCCTCAGTGGAGCAGCCATATGATATTCGGCGTTATTCCTGTATTTCTGTTATTGTGGCTGTCAGCGGGAAAAATGTTCCTTATGGTTCGGGAGGCCGACGTTCTCTTCATTCATCAGCGCGTGCGGTGGCTGCGCGGGCTGATGCTGAGGGGAGGCATTTACAGCATGATCGCCACAGCCCTGAAGGCGGGAGCGGGCTTTCTGCTGGTGCTTCCCTTTATGGTCCGTAGATATGGGATCAGTCTTGATGCTGCCTGGTGCTGGCTGCTCTTCACGGTGATGGCCGGCGGCCTGATGGTCTGGCTGAAGCATTTCGCACGGATCCGGGCTCACGGCTGGCGGAGATGGCTGCTGTATCTGCCCATGGTCGTGCTTCCGGCTGCGGCATACGTCATATTGTCAGTATGGTGGATAGACAGCCCGTCCCGGCTGGCTGCCGCTTCCGCCCTGCTGGCGGTGATCAACGTGCTGCTGCTCCTGGTGCGGATGAGAACTCGCGGCACATTTATGAACGATATCCAGGAAGAGCTGGTTCAGCGGACCAAACTGACCGGACTCGTGCTGAGCAGCGCCATGGACAAACCGCGGAAAATTCGCAGCAGACCATGGATTTTCCGGCGGTCCCAGCGTCTGTTCCGATCGACAACGCCGGTCCATCGCCTGGCCGGGGCATGCGTGAAGGCATATGTGCGCCAGACGAAGCAGCTTACAGGGTATGCGCAGGTCATGTCGCTCAGCGCGGCCATCCTGTTGACGCTGCCCCCCGGGGTGAAGATTCTGGTCTACGCCGCGCTTCATTTGCTGCTGGCTTACTGGCTGTATTTGAATGCAGCGGCCTTTATGAAGGAAGGCTTTGTTACGATGCTGCCCTGGGCGGACGAGGTGAAGCTGGGCGCCATGAAGAAGGCTGTGCGGATGCTGCTTGCGCCGTATGCGCTCGTGACGTCAGGGCTGCTGCTGTTCTCCATGCTGCCGGTCTGGACAGCTGCGGTTGTGCTGATTCCGCTGGCGCTCGCAGCTGTTTGGATCACGGTAACCCTTCTTCAGTTGCTGATGCTGCGAAAGATATGATCAACAGCTCTGCTCCAAATATATACGTTCTTAATCTAAAAAAACGCCGGATCTTAGATCCAGGCGTTTTTTGGTAGGAAAGCATAACGTCACATTATTGCATCACAATCGTACGAATCGCGCAGGAGCTAAGATTCCAATATTTCGAGCGCCTGCCGGACGGTTTCCTCCACGATGTCTGCGGCGCTCTGGCCCGCTTTCAGCATTCTTGTCGCCTGCCCGGCCCACAGCGACATGTAACCGGCTTGATTCTGCCGGGCGGCCGCGTTCCGAATATCCCGGGTCGCCGTGTTCTGCGTCGGGAACGGAAGCGGCTCTACGCCGCTCTGGTTCCACTCCCGGATGAAGGCGTTGGCGATGCCCCGGGCGGGCCGGCCCGAGAAGGCCTTGGTCAGCACCGTGCTCTCTTCGGTGCTGGCAAGCAGCGCCGCCTGATAGGCGGGATGCGCACCGGATTCGGCCGCCGTCAGGAAGCGGGTGCCCATTTGGACCGCCTGCGCTCCCAGAACCATGGCGGCGACCATGCCGCGCCCGTCCATGATGCCGCCGGCGGCGATGACCGGGATGGACACCCGGTCGGTAATCTGCGGCACGAGGGCAAAAGTGCCGATGTTCGCCCCCATTGGGTGAGCATCGACGTTGAACGTGCCGCGGTGGCCGCCGGCCTCGCTTCCCTGGGCGACAACCGCATCGCAGCCAGCGCGCTCGGCTTCCAGCGCCTCCTCCACGGTGGTCGCCATGGCGACCACCTTCATCCCGGCTGTCTTGGCCAGCTCCATATGCCGCGGGGACAGCACGCCAAAAGCGGTGCTGATCACGGGAACGCCGGCTTCGAGCACTTCGGCGAACTGACGCTCCAAGTGATCCGGCGTTTGGACCGCCTGAGGCGGGGCGGGCGGCAATCCCAGATCGTCCCGGATGGAGTCGAGAACACGCTGGACCTCGGCAGTCCGGCGATTGTCGTCTTCCATCGGGACGGTGAACAGATTGACCGCAAACGGGGCGCTTGTCCGCCCGCGAATGTCCACGATCGCTGCGCGGATCGCCGCAGGCTCCATGTAGGCCGCTCCCAGAGTACCGAGACCGCCGGCATTCGATACGGCGGCCACGAGTTCAGGCGTCGTGGGACCGCCGGCCATGCCCGCCTGAAAAATAGGGTAACGAATGCCGAATTGCCGGCAAAAATCATTGTTCAGCTCCATCCTCATACCGATCACCTCGAAATTGGATTATTAATGGTAACACGCTGCGTGCATGCCGGCGGTATAGCCGGTCGAGAAGGCGGCCGTAATGTTGTAGCCGCCGGTGTATCCGTGAATGTCGAGTACTTCGCCGCAGAAAAACAGCCCCGGCATCAGCTTCGATTCCATCGTCTTCGGATTGATCTCCTTCAGGTTGACGCCTCCGCCGGTGACAAACGCCTCCTCGATCGATTTGGTGCCGACCGCGCGGAAACGGAACTGCTTCAGGCAGGCGACAAAATCCCCCCACTGCTGCTTGGGCAGATGGGCGTAGGTCGCGTCCCCGTCCAGCTGGGATTTATCGAACAGCAGCGGAAGCAGACGATCGGGGACCTGGCCCTTGAGCACGTTACGGATCGCCTTTTTCGGCTCGGACGCGAGTTTGTCCCTAAGCAGCTGGTCGAGTGACGAAACGTCCAGATCCGGGAACAAGTCGATGGCCATTTCGACGTCGGGCGTATGAAACTTATTTTTGACCTGCCGCAGAAATTGGCTGCATCGCAGGGCGATCGGACCGGATACGCCGAAATGGGTAAAGATCATATCCCCGCGGTGCCCGATCACTTTTTTACCTTTGGGATTCCACACGGAGAGCTCCACGTCGCGCAGGGAGAGTCCCTGAAGCTCCTTGGACTGGATCCACTTTTCATGGGAAACGATAGGGACTTCGGTAGGGTACAGCTCGGTAATCGTGTGGCCGGCGGCCTCTGCCCAAGGATAACCGTCACCGGTGGATCCGGTATGGGGCACAGATTTGCCGCCGGTGGCGACAATGACGCTGGGGGCTCTGTAAATATGGCCGGACTTCAGACGAACGCCTGCCGTTCTTCCATCCTCATAGAGCACCTCCGCAATCGGGCTGTCCGTTTTGATCTCCACGCCGAGCCTTTTCACCTCCTGAATGAGAGCGCCCACAACGCTGGCGGCCTTGTCGGATACCGGAAACATCCGCCCGTTGTCCTCTTCCTTCAGGGCAATGCCGAGCCCTTCAAAAAAGCTCATAATATCAAGGTTGTTAAAATGCTGGAACGCGCTGTACAAAAAGCGGCCGTTGCCCGGGATATGGGCGATCAGCTCATCGGTTTCTTTGGCATTGGTTACGTTGCAGCGGCCGCCTCCGGAAATGCCGAGCTTGCGGCCAAGTTTATTTCCTTTGTCCAAAAGCAGGACAGATGCCCCATGCCGGGCGGCCGAGACACATGCCATTAGACCCGCGGATCCGCCTCCGGCAACAATTACGTCATATCGGTTCACTGGTTAAACTCCTTTATTTTTACGTCAGTCTATTTTCCTGTTTCGTGTGTCCTTTTTTAGGATATATCAGGATATATTGTAATATCGTGTTGGCTGTGATTTAATCAAAAGGAAATCGTCTTTCATCATAAAACAGCGGTACATCTTCCTATTCCTTGTAGTCCGTTAAACCTGTAATGAATCGCTTTCACTCGAACGGCAAGAAGAACCAGCTGCAATCACTAAAGAATCGTATTGGGAACTACACATACCTGCCCTGGCGGGGAGGAGGGATTGGCGATTATTTACGCACTGAAAAACATTATAACACAGGTACTTATGGCCGGTTCCTTCGCTTTTCTCTTCCCAATGGGACTGGACAAATATGTCCGGGTTTTTAGGCGTAGAAAGCGAATGGAAGCCATGGATTTTGATCTTGTCATTATTTTGTCCAGCGCTCTGACGATTTTGCTCTGCTCGATGTTTTCCACCTCCATTTTTAACTACATTCCATTAAACCTGGGCATTCTGCCGCTGTTTATCGGGATGCTGTATGGAGGATATAAGACAGGCCTGCCTCTGGCGGGGCTGTGCCTTCTGTGCGACTTCATATTTAATCCCAATTGGACGGTACTCGGTTTGTTTCTGCATACCGGATTACCGCTATACCCTCTTCTGATCTGGATGTCCCCAAAGTTCCGGAAAGGGCCGCTCACGGAGAAGATCAACAAGCTGTGGCTGTGCCTTATGCCTGCGATGCTATTGATCACGGCCGCCCCGATTATCGAATCTCCCAACCTGAATTTAACCGATGCAGGGCTGGTGCTGATCGTTCTCTTCTATATATTAACCAGTATGTTCACCGGGGGTACTCTGGTGTATATGATTGAATTTGCTCTGGAGAAGCTGCGGCTGAAGGAGCAGGTTATGGGCATCTCCGAGAAATATCTCAGGGAAGAGGAGAAGCTGCAGCAGGTCATCGATGCTACGCCCATTTCAATGGTTTCGGTCGATCATGCCGGCAATATTACAAGCATCAACGACACGATGATGAACCTGGTCAAGACGAAGGACCCCGACCTTACTAAGCAGGACGTGCTCGGCTACCCTGTCACGATGTTTGTGGATATCATGGGTCAAGACTACATCAACTACCGGATCGTTCAGGCGCTTCAGGGCAAGAAACTGGGCAATGAACTGATCCGCATCGGAACGCATAACTACTACATAAGCACATCACCATTAACGAATACACATACAGGTGCCATTATCGGAGCGGTCCTCGCTTTTCAGGACGTGACCGAGCTGGCGAGGCTGCGAAGCGAGCTGGAGAATGTGGAAAGACTCAGCCTTGTCGGTCAGATGGCGGCCAGCATCACCCATGAAATACGCAATCCCATGGCCGTCGTCCGGGGCTTCCTGCAGCTGATGAAGGAGAAGAGCCCGGAAGCGCTCGACCATTACTACCGGATCGTCATGGAGGAACTGGACCGGGCGAACGGTATTATCAACGACTTTTTATCCCTTGCCCAGAACCGTATCGCCGAGAAAGAACAATGGCATCTGCATACGATCATCAGCGATTTAAGCCCGCTGTTGTGGGCGGATGCGAATCTGCGCGGACAGACGATCGAGTTGATCCTGGACGAGAAGGTCCCGGAGCTGAGCCTGAACGCCAAGGAAATCAAGCAGCTGGTGCTGAACCTGTCGCGCAACGGCATGGAAGCCATGGAGGAAAAAGGGCAGCTGACGATCGAGACGAGGCTGAACGACTCCTTTGTGGAGCTGATCATCAAAGATACGGGAATGGGGATCGCCAAGAGCAGGCAGGAGCGGCTGTTTGAGCCGTTTTTTACGACCAAAGCCAAAGGTACCGGGCTCGGTCTTGCCCTCTGTCTTAGCATCGTGGAGCGCCATCACGGCAAAATATCGGTAGAATCGGAGGAGGGAAAGGGGACGGCTTTCACCATTCAGTTCCCCGTTACGGATTCGTGGGCGGGAATGATCTGACAGCCCGCAAGGCCGCTGCTTCTCTTGATTTCGACCCTTATGGATGTATAATAGGAGTATTAACAGCGGATGTTGTTATGAGCTTGTCCATTGATATTTTGTATCCAAGGAGTGATAGGGAATGGCCATGTCTTTTGACAGATATATGAAGGATATGATTCAACCGATGCGTGACGAACTGACGCGCCTCGGCATTAAGGAACTTAGAACCGCGGAAGAAGTGGAGACTCACCTTCCGGACGCGCCAGGCACCACGCTGGTTGTCGTTAACTCGGTGTGCGGCTGTGCCGCCGGCCAATGCCGTCCCGGCGTAGCTCAGGCTTTGCAGCATGACATCGTGCCTGACAATCTGTTTACGGTATTTGCCGGACAGGATAAAGAAGCGACCGCGAAAGCACGCGAGTATTTCGCTCCGTATCCGCCGTCTTCTCCATCCATCGCCCTGATGAAGGACGGGGAGCTTGTTCATTTTATTGAGCGTCACCAAATCGAAGACCGTTCGGCCCAAGAAATTGCCGACGATCTGATCGAAGCTTTTGACCGGGTGTGCCGTTAATCGGCGCACCTCGTACATAATGCCCCGGGTAATCGGACATCCGATACGTACGGGGCTTTTGTGTTTGAAATCACACCGTATTTAATCGACTATTCTGTTCAAGAGAGGTGCTTATCGTGAGTTTGCAGGAAGAAATTACTGCGGCCCTTGGCGTGAAGCCGGCAATCGATGTGGAGAGCGAAGTCCGGAAAAGGGTAGATTTCCTGAAATCCTATGTGAAGAGCGCGGGGGCGAAGGGACTGCTCATCGCCATCAGCGGGGGGATCGACAGCGCCGTGGCGACCGGCCTGTGCAAACGGGCGACCGACGAGCTCAGCGAGGAGGAAGGCAAGGAATATATGACGCTGGGCGTGTTCCAGCCCTATGCGGTTCAGGAGGATATCGAGCACAGCTACGCGGTGGCGGAAGCTTTTAACCTGAAATATAAGGCTGAGACCAATATCGAGGATGCCGTCGGCGAAATTGCCTTGGAAGCGGAGCATGGGCTCAAGCAAATTGGCATCCACCGCCACCTGACCCCGCAGGGCAAAGGGAATATCAAGGCGAGAACACGCATGGTGATGCAGTATGCGCTGGCATTTGACCTGAACCTGCTCGTCGTGGGAACGGACCATGCTTCCGAAGCCATTACCGGCTTCTACACGAAGTGGGGCGACGGTGCGGTGGACATTACGCCGCTCAGCACGCTTAACAAGCGTCAGGTCCGCCAGCTGGCCGGCTACCTTGGCGTGCCGCAGGCGATTCTGGATAAGGCGCCTACCGCCGGTTTGTGGGAAGGCCAGACGGACGAAGGCGAGCTCGGCATTACTTATGACGAGAACAGCGACTATCTGGAAGGCAAGGAAGTGAGCCCGCAGGCGAAGGAGCGCCTGGAGAGCTACTATAAGCGTACCGCACATAAGCGTAATTTGATTCCGGGCATCTAAGCTGACTCCGGGGAATCAAGGGCAGGCCGCAAACAGCGGCCTGCTTTTTTTGACCTCATATCGGGCATAGCTATGCCGTTCTCCATCCGTTTGGTTGCGAAAAGTGCTGAATTGTTGAAGAATGAACCATTTTCGGGGCGGAGCAGGCTCCCTACAATAATAAGAGAACGACTCTCCGATTCATCCGGTCATTTGATCACGCGTTCCATGGCGGGTTCGCTTAAGGCAGGTGGGGCTTCTTCTTTGGTGAAAAGAACGCTACTCGCATGCATCCGTTTCCAGTATAATGATGATGCTTTTAGACATGTTCTGACAAAGATCTACGTCTTGCTGATCCATGACTTTAAAAATATGCGTAAGGTGTGAACTGCCGTGCCCAGAAATACATTATTCCGTAAAATGGTGCTATTGCTCGTCATGATGCTTGTTCCGATCGTGGGCCTTTACTTCTATTCCAACCGTACGAGCACGGAAGTGCTGGGGACGGAGCTCAGCCAATCGAGCGCCAACCAGCTGAACTTTTTCCAGACGCAGGTCAACACGAACATCGAGCGCTTTTCCTTGTGGCCGACCCTGCTGATCCAGGATCCCGATATTTTCGGATTTAAGGACGTTTTTTTGAACAGTGAGTATTTCAATCTCGACATGATTAACCTGGTGAAACGGATCCAGACGAAGCTGAACATTCAGGAAAGCTCGTCGGACTGGAAAACGAAGCTCTACATTTTTTCCCCGTCGCTGGGGCGGATGGTGTCGGACAACGACGTGGAATCGTACGATAACGACGATTTGAAGAAGCGGATGAGGCCCGGCTGGCAGGTGAAAAAGATGGGGCAAGGAGACGGGGCGTATTATTCGTTCTCCTTGTTTACGGCGTATCCCTATTCTTCTTTCAGCCATCCCGAAGACGCCAATCTGATCATCGAGCTGCAGTTTGACAGCAGCAATATCCAGAACATGCTGGACAAGTTTAAAAGCGACGGGCGGCGCGACCCGATCTACTACAGGCCGGACATGGGCGTGATCTATAACCGGTCGGCGGATCGGCCGCTGACAGACTCCATCCTGCGGCAGCTTCGGCAGGAGCCGCTGAAGAAGGCGGAGAACCGGAGGCTCGAGCTGAACGGCGAGACTTATCTGGTCAATATCGCCGCTTCGGACACCACCGGCTGGTACCTGATCGACTACGTGCCGCTGAAGGAAATCGTTGCGCCGATCGAGCAGTCGAACCGGCTGTTTTATGTTTCCGTCGGCTTGACGCTGCTGCTCAGCTGTCTGGCGGCTTATATGCTGTATGCCCAGGTCCAGGTTCCGGTGAAGCGGCTCGTTTTGGCGTTCAAGAAGCTGCAGCACGAAGATTATTCCGTCCGGCTGGAGGCCAAGGGCAACAATGAATTCGGCTTCGTGTTCCAGCGCTTCAACTCGATGGTGGGGCAGATTCAGGAGCTGTTCGAGAACGTGTATATGGAGCGGATCCACGTCAGGGAGGCGCGGCTGAAGCAGCTGCAATCGCAGATCAATCCGCATTTTTTCTACAACTGCTTTTCCTTCATTTCCAGCATGGCGAAGCTCGGGAACATGAAGGCCGTGGTGGCGATGGCCCACAACCTGTCGAACTATTACCGTTACACGACACGGCAGGAGAGGGATGTCGTCCCGCTGCAGGAAGAGCTGGATTTTGTCCGCAGCTATTTGGAGATTCAGAAGATGCGCAAGCCTCAGCTCGAATTTGCTGTCGATATCCCTGAGGTGATGCGCAAATGGGAAGTTCCGCTGCTGGTCGTCCAGCCGCTGGTGGAGAATGCGGTGCTGCATGGAATCGAGCCGAAGTCCGGCGCAGGCAGCGTGCGGATCGCCGGTGAAGTCGGACCCGGTGAAATGCGGATCATCGTCGAAGACGGCGGCCGCGGCATGACGGAAGAGCAGATGGAGGGGCTGCGCCGTTCCCTGACCCTGCCGATGAGCCAGGATATGGGCTGCGGGCTGTGGAACGTGCGGCAGCGCATGTTGATCCATTACGGCGACACCGCCGGGCTCCGCTTCGCAAAGTCCGGTCTGGGCGGCGTCCGGGTAGAGCTCCACTGGCCCATTGAGCATACCAATATACGAACGGGCAGCAGGTAAGGGGGAACATAGAATGATTGAAATTTTACTGGTGGATGATGAAGCCTATGTCACCGAAAGCATTAAAGCAACGATCCCGTGGGACGACTTGGGGATTGCCAAGGTCTACCAAGCCGACTCGGCCGAGGCGGCTCTGGCCGTTCTGTCCGAGCAGTCCATCGATATCGTCGTATCGGATATTCGAATGCCGGAAACCGACGGTCTGCAGCTGATTGAGCGGATTCAGCAGGACTGGCCGCATATCCGCTGCATGGTACTGACCGGATATTCGGACTTTCAATATGCCAAGAAGGCACTGCAGCTGCAGGCGTTTGATTATATTCTAAAGCCCGTGAACGACGAGGAGTTTATTCTCAGTCTGTCCAATGCGATCGAATCTTTGAAGGACGAGTGGGAGGCGGCGGAAAAGGTGCATCAGTTAATGTACGCCATCAAATCGGATTCCGGCGTGCTGAAAGCAAGCTTGATGCACGATTTGGTACTGGGCCGGACCTGGTCGCACCGGACCGTGGCGGACAAGCTGGCCCAGTACGAAATTCCGCTGCAGGTCGGCGAACCCGCCGTGCTGCTGCTCGTACAGCTCGGACGGCAGTTTGCCCATTACGACCACCATTCGATGGGGCTGATGGAGTACGCGGTGGGCAACATCGCGGAAGAGACGCTTGCGGAGGCGTTCCATGTGTGGGGCTGCAAGGCGCCCCATGACTGTCTGGTGCTGGCGGCCGCGCTGAAAACCTCTTACCGGGAGGGCATCGAGCTGCTGCCGGATTTTGAGAAGCTCCGCCAAGCGAAGCTTCACGGGCTTGCGGAAAACTTCCGCGCGCAGGTGAGCAGTTACTTGAAGGGCGATATCACGCTGGTCATCACCGACTGGTTTCCGTTCCCGGACGGCATCGCCCAGGCTTACCGGGCCGGTCTCGGCTCCTTTATGATGTCCGGCGGGGGCGAGTCCGGGGGCATCCTGTACCTCGATGACGTACGGTCACAGCCTGTCAGCCCGGTCCAATCGATGGAATCGCTGTACAAGCCGCCGACGCTGATTCACCTGCTGGAGTCCAAGCAGTGGGATGCCGCGCGGAACAAGCTTGACGAGGTTTTTGCCGATTTGGAAGGGGCGAGCTACTCCCGTGAGCATTTGTACGAGGTGTATCTGCTGATGACGAATGCGTTCATGTATATGGTGCACAAGCAGGGTCAGTTTGCCTATCAAATCGACCAGTCGGGCTTTGATTTGGTCCATGACCAGGGAATGATTCTGTCGCTGGACAAGCTGCGAAGCTGGGCTTTGCGGATGCTGGACAAGCTCCGGACGGAGCTGTCGGCCAGCGATCAATATACGCGCAGCTACATTATTCACCAAGTGCAGGAGCTCGTCTCCCGCGATTTGGGGCAAGACACGTCGGTGAAGACGATTGCCGACAAAGTCTTTTTGCATCCGGTCTATTTGTCCAAAATCTATAAAGCCGAAACCGGCGAGAGCCTGGGCGATTATATTATCCGGATGCGGATGGAACGTGCGCTCTATCTGCTGAAGAAGACGAACAAAAAAATATACGAGATCACCGCCGAGCTCGGATACCAAAACCCGCAGTACTTCAGCAAAATGTTCAAGAAGCATTACGGGCTGAATCCAAACGAATTCCGGGACCAGTAACAGGTTGCAAAAGGTGCAGAAATGTTCGGAGAATGACATAGGACGCCGATTGGGGCACCTCTATAATGAAACATGTAGAAGGAATATAGATTTAAGGGGGAGCGACATGAAGGCTTATACGAAAAAGGCATTGACGCTTGCATGCAGCCTGGTGCTGGTCAGCGCGCTGTTCACCGGATGCTCGGGGTCCAAAGGAGGAACTTCTGCGGACTCGGCCCAGAACCCGCCGGCTGCAGCCGAAAATGAAAACGCTTATAAAGACAAATACGACCCACCGGTGACGATCAGCACGGTGTGGGGCGTCGATCCGGAGCTGAAGTTCAAGAACGGAGAGTCGATCGAAAATAACGTGGCTACCAAGTGGGCCAAGGACACGCTGGGCATCGAGATCAAATCGCTGTGGTCTGTGACCGACACAAACGGCGCATTTGCAACCAAGCTCCGGCTGGCGATGTCTTCCGGCCAGGAAATGCCGGATGTGGTCACCGTCGGCGATGCGCAGCTGGCGCAGGACCTGATCGATTCGGGCATGTTCCAGGATACGGGCGCGCTGTTCGACAAGTATGCCAACGACACGTGGAAGCAGGCGATGGATCAGGATAAGAACGTATGGAACCCCTATATCCGTGATGGCAAAAAAATGGGCATCCCGGTGCTCGATTATGCGTACAACCACGATTATTTGCTGTGGATCCGCCAGGATTGGCTCGACAAGCTGGGACTTGCCGCGCCGAAAACGGTCGATGAGCTGGAGAAGGTCATGGATGCCTTCAAAAACAACAATCCGGACGGCCTGAAGCCGGACGAGGTCATCCCGCTGAGCATCGGATTCAAGACCACGATGAATACCTGGATGGGTGATCCGTCCTGGATCTTCGGCGCCTATGGCACCATCCCGCAGCAGTGGAACAAAGGCGCGGACGGGAAGCTGGAGTACGGCTCGATCAACCCGGGCATGAAGCCGGGGCTGCAAAAGCTGAACGAATGGTTCACCAAAGGCTATATTCCGAAGGAAGCGGCGCTCTGGGATGAGAACAAGACGTCCGAACCGGCCGTCGCCGGCAAAGCCGGAATCATCCCTGGACCTTACTGGATGAGCGGATGGCCGCTGAGCGACACGGTGAAGAACGTGAAGACGGCGGTCTGGAAGCCGATTGCCCTGCCGGCCGGGCCGGACGGGAAAGCCGGGCGCCACGGCACCCTGTTCACGAACGGCGTGACGCTGATCAACAAGGACATGAAGCATCCGGAAGCGTTCTTTACCTACCAGAACTACATGTTCGACAATTTGGCCAATTCCCAGCCGGGAGGCGTGTTCGACAACGGCCTCTTCAAGGGATACGATTACGATCTGGACGCCAGCGGCAAACCGCTCCGGTATGAGGACATCCCCGGCGGATTCGTGAACAGCCTGCGCTACCTGCTGGTGCGCGACGGGGCCCGGATTCCGGACGCGCAAATGAAGGCGCTGCTGAACCTGGCCGACGGCAAGGAAGCGACAACCCGCCTGGAAAAAGAAGTGAAGCTCAACTATGGTCTGGATACGCCGGCAGCGGCCAAGGTACTGATGTCCCAGAAGGACATCGCTTATCCGAACCTGTACACCGGCCCGACCACGGCAACCATGAAATCCAAGCTGGACTATTTGAATAAAGTCGAAAGCCAGACCTTTAACGAAATTATCTACGGCAAGCAAAGCGTGGATGCGTTTGATAAATTTGTCGAGACCTGGAAGTCTTCGGGCGGCGACCAAATGACAAACGAAGTGAACGATTGGTATTCCAAGCTGGGGCAATAACCGGCGTCACAGAAGAGAAGCGGCATGCTGAGGCATGCCGCTTTTTTTGCTGCCGTCTGCGAAGCCTATTTTGCGAACCTCGCGAATTTTGACT
Source organism: Paenibacillus sp. VMFN-D1 (assembly GCF_003386155.1). Classification (NCBI taxonomy): domain Bacteria; kingdom Bacillati; phylum Bacillota; class Bacilli; order Caryophanales; family Paenibacillaceae; genus Paenibacillus; species Paenibacillus sp. VMFN-D1. Next base: position 54,483 of record NZ_QRDU01000007.1, read on the forward strand.
TTGGGAGAGAACGCTTAAGAGAACACCCCTTCGCATGGTTACGTGTTATAGAATGCCAAAATACAACATATGATTAAACAGACTTGTGCTCTCTACTGGCTGGCATGGTGGGATATTTCATCAAAGGGGGTGGCGGCATGTGGGTTAAACCCGATTTTGAAGTCATTGAGGTTTGTGCAGAGGTTACCGCATACGCGTATCAGAAGTGACGAACCATGCCGGAGCAATCCGGCATCTATTTTTTTGAAGGGGGCAGGAACATGCTGTTGAAGGTGCTGGGATCGGCGGCGGGGGGAGGCTTCCCGCAGTGGAACTGCGGCTGTCCGAACTGCCGCCGCGTGCGGATGCAGGATCCCTCATTACGTGCCCGGCTGCATAATTCGCTGGCCGTCAGCGATGATGGCAGTGATTGGGTTCTCATCAACGCTACGCCGGATATCGGTGCACAGATCGAGGCCCATGCCGAGCTTGCTCCGGGTTCCACGATCCGGCATACGCCGATTTCAACCGTGCTGCTGACGGACGGGGAGCTGGATCATACGATGGGCCTCCTCCACTTAAGGGAGTCCTCGGCAATCGACGTTTACGCCGCGGCTCCCGTATTGGACGCCCTGATGGAAGCCTTCCCGGTCAGGCGAATCCTGGAGCCCTATGCTTCATACCGGTGGCACGAAGTCCGGCCGCAGGAATCTTTTCCACTATTTGGGGGCAGAGTAATGGTATATCCTTTCTTCCTTGGCTCCAAGCCGCCGAGGTATGCGTCCGTCCTTCGGAATCCCCATACGGATGGGGCGCCTACATCCCCTTGGGTCGTCGGCTACCGCATGGTAGATCAGCGGACCGGAGGGACTGCTGTATACGCGCCCGGTGTTGAATCCTGGTCGAACGAGCTTCATACCGAATTGGAAGCAGCCGACGGCGTCCTTGTGGACGGTACCTTTTGGCATTCGGATGAGCTTCGGCGGCTGGATATTTCCGGATTGGTGGCATCCGATATGGGGCATGTCCCCATTGCCGGACCGGGTGGAAGCCTGGAGCACCTTTCCCGTCTATCGGCCGGGCGGAAAATTTACATCCATATCAACAATACCAATCCGATCCTTGACGAGGCTTCTGCGGAGAACCGCAGCCTTCGGGAGCTGGGGATCGAGGTCGGTTATGACGGATTGGAATTGGAGGTCTGACATGAACCAGCATTTGCTCTCGAACGAAGAATTAACGATGAGGCTGCGCCAGGTCGGGGAACAGCGCTATCACGACAAGCATCCTTATCACGTACGCATGCATGAAGGAAAGCTGAGTCCCGAGCAGCTTCGGGCTTGGGTGGCGAACCGGTTTTATTATCAGAAAAATATTCCCGTCAAGGATGCCATCATCCTTTCGAAGCTGCCCTCCAGGGAGGAGCGCCGCCACTGGATACAGCGCATTGTGGACCATGACGGAACGGAAGGGAGCGAGGGGGGGATCGAAGCCTGGATCCGCCTTGGCGAAGCCGTCGGCATTCCGAGAGAGGAGATGCTGGATGAGCGCCATGTCCTTCCCGCCGTCCGGTTTGCGGTCGATGCCTACGTGAACTTCTGCCGCCTGCAGCCGTGGCTCATTGCCGTAGCTTCCTCTTTGACGGAATTGTTCGCTCCCGTCCTCATTTCCCAGCGAATCGGCGTGTTTGAACAGCTGTATCCATGGATCCGTCCGGAAGGACTGGAGTATTTTCAGGCGAGGCTGCATCAGGCACCGCGTGACGCAGACCACGGTCTGGAACTCGTTCTGCGCGAATGCAAAGACCGCGGCGAGCAGGAGCAGGTCATATCCGCCCTGCACTTTAAATGCGATGTCCTCTGGGCCATTCTGGATGCGTTAAGTCTGGCGTATCCCGATGCGGAGGCGCAGCGATGATCGCTTGGGGGCCGTCGGAGCAGCTCAGGCTGCGAAGTCCCGCACGGCTGAAGTTCGATAAAGCCAGGCAAACCGATATGCTCCTGCTGCCCGAACGCGTCGTCAACCTGAACCCGACGGCCGGGGCCATTCTTTGGCTGTGTGACGGGACGCGGTCGGCTCACCAAATCATCGGGGAGCTAGAGGCGAAATACAATCAATCCAATCTGCAGGAAGATGTTCTCGAGTTTCTCACGCAAGCCATTGAGCGGGGGTGGATCGAAAAGTGTCCGTAAGCATACCGTATGCCCTGTCGGCGGAAATTACCCACCGGTGCCCCCTTCATTGCGCCTACTGTTCGAATCCGGTAGAGCTCGCCAAAAGGGAGCATGAGCTGAGCACGCAGGAATGGATCAGGGTATTCACGGAAGCCAGTGAGCTCGGGGTCGTGCAGCTTCACCTGACAGGCGGCGAGCCGCTCATGAGACCGGACGTGGACCAGTTGATCCGGCAGGCCCGTGAGCTGGGCTTTTTTGTGAATGTCATTACCAGCGGGGTCGGCGTGACAGAGAAACGCATGCAGCAGCTGGCGGACGCGGGGGTCGACAGCATGCAGCTCAGCGTACAGGCGTCCGAGCCAGGCCTGGCGGATGCGATTGCCGGCTCCCGGGCACACGAATTCAAAAAGAAAACGGCTGCCTTGATCCGGGAGGCGGGGATCCCCTTACATATGAACGTCGTCCTGCACAGGCAAAATATCCACCTCGTGGAGGAAATCATCGAGATGTGCGTGTCATGGGGAGCCGGACGGCTGGAGCTGGCGAATACCCAGTACTACGGCTGGGCGCTGCTTAACCGCCAGCATCTGCTGCCGACCAGAGCGCAGCTCGCGGCGGCCGAGGAGGCTTTTTTTCGGGCCAAAGCACGCTTTGACCGCCAGATTGAACTGATCTGGGTTCTCCCGGATTACTATGAGGATTTCCCAAAACCGTGCATGGGCGGGTGGGGCGAAATTTCGATGACGGTGACGCCCGACGGAACCGTGCTGCCCTGCACCGCGGCATCCAGCATTCATACCTTGACCTTCGAATCCGTTAAAGAGCGGAGCCTCGAATGGATATGGCGGGAATCCGCAGCATTCAACAGCTTCCGCGGCTTCGACTGGATGGCGGAGCCCTGCCGGAGTTGTGAACACCGTTTCCGCGATTTCGGCGGATGCCGCTGCCAAGCTTACCTGTTGGCCGGCGACGCCCGGCAGGCGGATCCTGTCTGCCAGTGGTCGCCTCATCACGAACTGATATCCGATATTTTATCTTCCCTCAATCAAGACCACGATGAACCATCCATTACTGCGCCTCATCGCCCTGTGCCTTCTTATTCCTATCGCGGCAGGTTCAAGAAGAACGGAGGAATGACCGGTGACCATATTTGACGCCCACTGCGATGTGCTGAGCAAACTGCTCGAGCATCCGCAGCTGGATTTTGCGCACGAACAGGATTTGCTGGATGTCACGCTGGAACGCATGCAAAAGTCTGGCATCCGGTTCCAGAACTTTGCCGTCTACTTGCCCGAGAAGTATGCCGGAGAGTTTCGTTATGTGCTGGAGAGCATTGATCTGTTTCATGAGAGGGTGCTTGCAAGCGGCCCCATCCATTTTATCCGGTCCAAGGAAGACCTCGAATACGCAGAGAAGAACGGCTTGACCGGAGCGCTGCTATCGCTTGAAGGAGTCGATGCGCTGCAGGGAAACCTGGCCTATGTGCGGATCCTGCATCATCTGGGCGTCCGGAGTATCGGCATCACCTGGAATTACGCCAATTGGGCGGCGGACGGCGTCATGGAGTCCAGAAGAGCGGGATTGACCGAGAAGGGCCGGCAGCTGATTCAGGAATGCAACCGTCTGGGCATGATCCTGGACGTGTCCCATCTCTCGGAAAAAGCGTTCTGGGAGCTGGCATCGCTGTCCGCGAAGCCGCTCGTCGCCTCCCATTCCAATGCCGGCAAAATATGCCCGCGCCGCAGAAACTTGAGCGATGAGCAGATTGGCTCCATCATCCGGGCGGACGGAGTCATCGGGGTCACCTTTGTGCCGCCTTTTGTCCATGCGGAGGAACCGGTAACGATGGACCGGCTGCTCGCGCACATCGACCATATCTGCTCTCTTGGGGGCCGCCGGCATATCGGGCTGGGATCGGATTTTGACGGTATCCGTGAAAAGATCATCGGTCTGGAGCATGCGGGGAAATATCATGATCTGGTCAATTTACTGCAAAAGCATTACAGCGAGGAGGACGTGGAAGGCTTTATCTGCGGCAACTGGTATCGTTTTTATTTGAAGCACCTGCCCGCGGCGACCTAATGTCTGCTTCCTGCAGCTTCCCTCAAGCCATAAATCGAAAAAAAGGAGTTCCATCCTGGGATGGGCTCCTTTTTTGTTTGGTCTTAGGATACCGTAATCGTACCCGTCATATTGTCGTGGCCTGAGCCGCATTGGATCGAGCAGTTGAAGTCGTAAGTCCCGGCCTTGTCTACGGTAAAGGTGGCCGTTTGTCCGTCCTGCAGATTGACGTTCAGGTCAGGAATTTCGAAGCCGTGTACGCCATCCTTGTTTTTAAAGGTCAGCTTGACCGTGTCGCCGGCTTTCAGATCGATATTAGGCGGGTCAAAAGCGAAGTTTTTCGCCGTCACGGTAATTTCTTTGGTTTGTCCGCCGCCGGTGGACGGAGCTGTATTGTTGGCAGGCGGAGCCGCCGTACCGTTATTGCTTTTGCCGCATGCGCTTAATACCAATACGATCGAGAGCAGCGCTATCGTAAAGATACAACGGAATTTCGGTTTCATCGTCGTCCTCCTTGAATGCAAATCTGGGTGTGTGATTCTTCTCCTTCAAGATGACCGATTCGAGCCGCTTTTATACCTGCATGACATCAGCCGGAAATGCGGCTTGGGTGCAAACCGGATGTATGTACGAAGGGCTGTATATTTTTTCTGCATGATTTTTGGTCTTGCTGGAAATATTACGTTACAACGCTTCTAATGAAAAAATGAGGAGATCGTTCCAACATGAGAAAAACTCACGTGATGATTGGCGCAGCCCTTTTAAGTACAAGCCTTGCTCTAAGCGGCTGTAATACGAATAAGAACAATAACGCAGCGACTCCGGCTCCGGCGCAAAATACAAACGAAAACAAACCATCCACGACGCCGGGAAAAGTGACGGGCACCTCTTTTAAAAACTTCGGCACCTACGGATTCGATCTGAAAAATACCCGCCATGTCCCTTATAAAGAGGTGACCGCGGCCAACGTCAAGGATCTGGGCGTGATCTGGAGCGCGGACCTGAAGGAGCTTGACAAAGACGTCAAGAACGGGAATCAGTGCTATCCGGTGTTCGTCGACGGCATCGTGTACATTACGACCGCCGGGAATCAGGTATTCGCCTTCGACGGCGCGACCGGCAGTCAAATCTGGCACTGGAAGCCGTCCGCAGAACAAGCTGCGACATTCAGCAAGTCGGGGATCATTGCCAACCGCGGCGTCGCTGTTGGGGAAGGTAAAGTGTTCATGCTGACGGTCGACAATCAGATCGTGTCCCTGGACCAGAAGACCGGCAAGCTGGTTAAAATGGTGCCGATCTCCGAGTCCATCAAAGGTGTGACGCTGGAGAACGGTTATTACGAAACGACCGCGCCCGTGTATTACAAAGGCAACATTTATATCGGCAGCAGCGGCGGGGACAACGGCATCCGCGGGTTTGTCAACGCCTATAAAGCAAGCGATCTGTCGCCAGCCTGGGCTTCTCCTTTCTACACGGTCCCGCCTAAAGGCCAGGACTGGCTCGCCAACAGTAAATTCCAGGGCGGAGGCGCGGTATGGAATCCGCCGGCCATCGATGAGGAGACAGGAATCATGTACTTTGCCGTCGGCAACCCGGCGCCTGACTTTTACGGTGAATCCCGGCCGGGAGACAATCCGCACACGGACTCGGTGGTCGCCGTCGACGCCGCTACGGGCAAGCTGATCTGGGCAAAGCAGGAAATCAGCCATGACCTCTGGGATTATGACGCCGCGGCTTCGCCGATGATCCTGAATGCCACCGTCAAAGGCAAGCAGCAAAAAATCGTCGTGCAGGGCGGGAAGTCGGGACAATGGTATGCATGGGACGCCAAGACCGGCGCCGTCGTTTGGGACGGGGTTCCTTTTGCCAAGATCGATCATCCGAAGCCGACACCGGAGGGTGTTACCGTGTACCCGGGCGTGCTCGGAGGCGAGAACTATGCTCCCGAAACGTATGATCCCGCAACAAATTACGTGCTGATTCCGGGCGTGGAACAGGGGGCCGTCATCAAGTCCGCGAAAAGCCAGACGGAAGCCTCGACACCGGACATGCCCGGAGCGGCCGCGTTCGGTACGACGACCTCGGCGCCAGCGAAGGATGTGCCGTACGGCACCATCACGGCGATGGACGTGAATACCGGCAAAAAAGCCTACCAGATCAAGACGAAGGATCCGATGCGCGGAGGCTTTACGAGCACGGCGACGGGACTGGCTTTCTACGGCGAGCTCGACGGGAAGATCAACGCCCTGGATATTAAAAGCGGCAAGGTCATCTGGACCTTCCAGACGACGGGCAGCAGCATTCAAGCAGCGCCGGCGATTTTCGTCGTCGACGACAAACAATATATGGCCTTTACTTCCGGCGGTCCCAAACCGAAAGTGTTCGTATTCGGGCTTGGCGGCGACAAAACCCAAGGCAAAGCGGGTACGGCGGAAGACACGAACGCTCACCAGAAAAAATAAGGTTCATAAAGCGGGGCAGAGCCTATGGCTTTGCCCCTGTTTATTTGCGCACAAGAAAAGGGGAGGAATCGAATCCATGTGGTATTTGCAGCGACTGTCCATTTTGATCATGACGGTATGTCTTGCCGGATGTGCCGGGATGCCCTCGAAGCCGGTATCCTCGGAAGCTCCGGCATCGGCGCAAGCGGCGGACCATGGCGTACAGCTGACGGTTGATTCGCCGTCCTTGCGGCTTAAACAGTGGAAGTCGGACGGGTCCCATATGACCTCTGTTCACGGCAGGCTGCTTCTCGACAATCAGCCTGTGGCCGGCGCCACGGTGCATACGAGCCAGAGCCAAATTGACGTTCCCACAGGGAAGGACGGATCGTTCACCCTGACCGTTGACCAGAGCCTCCTGGCTGAGACCAAGCTCAGTATCGCTTCCCTTAAGGACGCCACAGTATCCGGGAAACATCTATCGCCGGAAATGTCGAAGCGGCTTCTTACTGCTTCGGCCATGCTCAGCGTAAATTATCCGATTGAGGTGCTGAAGGTGGAAGACGATCCCGAGGATGCGTCCAAGGTCCAGGTTCACGGACGGGTTATCGCCGGCAGCGGTGACGTCGTATCTTATTTTCAAGTAGATAAATACCGGATGGGCGGGGTTGTCAAAGACGCGAACGGCAGACCGGTCGAGAACGCGGTGGTATGGTTCGACCGGGATCAAGGCGAAGGCTTCGGGAAATCGACGCCGACCGATCAGGACGGCAGATATTCCATTTTCTATTGGCCCGAGGATGAAGAAACAAATCTGTCGGTCACGATCGGCACCAAGAGGTACACGCTTCCTGAAGGCAGGGTATTCAAGATGCCCGAGAACACGAGCGTGGAGATCGACATCACCCTGCCGGAAGAGGGCACGGTCATCACGGATCATCCTCCGTATCTGGTGAGCCGGACATCGTCTGGCGCGATGTACACCGGAGTGCTGGTCGGACTGAGTTTGCCTAAGGATGTCCCCTATTCCGTCACCATTCCGAACAAGCGAGGGGAATTTACCGTGACCGTTGCCAAAAAGGTGTGGAAGCAGCGGCCGGCCTTTTTCGAGACCCGGATGTCCAAATTCGTCGAGGGGCGCTTAACTTGGGGGGATACCCTTCCGGCCGGTTTTGTTCAGCCTGCCGCTGAAGACCCGAAGCATATTCCGTTTACATATGATGAACGTCCGGCTCACTCTACAGCCATTTAGATAGCATAGCGATACAAAAGAATGTGCTGTTGATTATCGACCGGGAGTCGAAGCACAAAAATCCCTGACCTACATTTGAAGTAAGTCAGGGATTTTTATGAAAGCTGACCATGAATTTAGGGCAAACTAACCGCGGTCTCGTTCCGGGTTTCTTTTGCGCATGCCGGCTAATCCGATCAGACCCAGCAGTCCGAGCCAGCCCCAGCCTCCGCCGCGGTTCCTGTCCGTCGCCGCGTTCGTCCGGATTCGGTTATTGTCAGTCAGCATATTCGTATTGGATCCGGTGTAGGTGTTTGTTCCCATCCGGCCGGTGTTGTTCGTTCCGTAATTCGTATTCAAGTATTGGCTGCCTGTTCCAGTGCCATATACGCTGACATGGTAATGGGATGTCGTTCCGGCATTGTTCACCCGGTAATGCGAACCACCGGTAGATTCGGTTCCGAGGGTCCCTGTGCCCATACCGGTGCCCATGCCGCCATTTCCGCCGTCTTGCGTCGTTCCAGCCGCCCCATAAGCACAGGCCGGAGCAGCCAGCATCAAAGACATGCCTGCAATCAATACACCGATTCTTAACTGTTGTCTCATTGAGGCTACCTTCCTTCGGAGTATGTTTTTAAGCTTACGTTATTGTGTCACGGAAGAGGTGAGCTTATACAGATGGGGAGCCAGGGGCTTTTTAACGGTTATACGGGAATATTCGATTTTGTCCACGACATATATATCAAAAAAGGCAGGAAACCAAGAACTTTGGCGTGCAGGCCTATTGCTTGTCGATTCAGGTTATAAGGAAACAGGCGGGGGAGTGTGTCGAATGGGAAAAATGAATTTAAGGTCGTCCGTAAAGGGCGCAGTGATGGGAACTGCCATGACCGGAGGGTGGCTGCTTGCCGATCTGCTGCTGCCGGAGCCCTGGGGTGATGTGGTTTTATTTGGAGCGATGGCGGTTTTGAATATAGGCATCGGCTGGAAAATCGGCAGAATGTTTGATCAGCGCGAAGCGCAGGAAGCCGGCACCCATGGCGAGGCGGCGCATGCCAACAGCCCGGCCAGCCTGGAGTCCCGATAATAGAATGGATGTGCGGGAAACCGGTGAAAATCAATGATTTTGATTTTTGCCGGTTTTTTGTATTCGGTATGCCTGGCTTCATGAACTCTTTATCGGCCGAGACATGGCTCTCGCAGGGGACAAGCCCTTCGCGGATCCATGCCTGCAATTGGTTGCAATAGTGCCATTTATGTTGGTTTTATGAGCTACGACGGCATTTGTGCGGTTGCTATAATGACGGTACCAAAAGAGAAATTGGCATTTCAAGAGGGGGAACGACCGTTTATGAACCGTCTAAAAAGAACCTGGCCGCTGCACGTTATGCTGCTGCCGGCGCTGGTGTTTCTGGTCATTTTCAGCTATGTGCCGATGGCGGGGATCGTCATGGCCTTTCAAAATTTTAAGCCCTGGCTCGGCTTTGCCCACTCCGAGTGGGTTGGACTGGACAACTTCCGCATGCTGTTTGAACGGCAGGACAGCGTGGAGGTCATCTGGAATACGCTGATCATTTCCGCGCTCAAGATCGTGCTGAACCTGCTGGCGCCGTTTACGTTTGCGCTGCTGCTCAACGAGGTGCGCAGGGCGTTCTTCAAGCGTTTCGTGCAGACGCTGGTCTATTTGCCCCACTTTTTGTCATGGGTCATTCTGGGCGGCATTCTGCTGGATTTTTTATCCACAGACGGCGGGTTTCTGAACCGCATCCTGAGCTCCTGGTTCGGCATCCAGCCGATCTTTTTCCTTGGCGATAACAACTGGTTCCGGTTTACCGTTATTGCCTCGGACGTATGGAAGGAGTTCGGCTTCGGCACGATCGTATTCCTGGCTGCGCTCGCGAACGTGAATCCGTCCCTTTACGAAGCGGCGGAGGTAGACGGGGCAACCCGCTGGAAGCAGACGCTCCATATTACGATTCCGTCCATGCTGCCGATCGCCGTGGTCGTCGGAACGCTGGCGCTGGGCAACATTTTGAACGCGGGCTTTGACCAAATTTTCAACCTGTACAATCCGCTTGTGTACCAGAAAGGGGATATCATCGACACGTTCGTGTACCGTACCGCGATTCTGAACGGAGAGATGGGGCTTGGCACGGCGATCGGTCTGTTCAAGTCGGTCATATCGATGATCCTGATCCTCATTTCCTACCGGCTGGCCTATAAGCTGGCGAACTACCGGATTTTTTAAGAGGGGGATATCAGAAGGATGTATCATAAAACCGCTTCATACCGCATATTTTCGGTCGCCAATACCCTGGTGCTGCTGTGCCTGTCGCTGATGTGCATCATTCCGCTGCTGCATGTGCTGGCGGTGTCGTTCAGCGCCAAGTCGGCGGCGGACGCCAATCTGGTCGGCCTCTGGCCGGTGCAGTTCTCGACGGAGGCCTACAAAAAAACGATCGACAACCCCGTGTTCCTGCACTCCATTTGGGTTTCGGTAAAGCGTACGGTGCTGGGCACCGCGCTCACGCTGCTGCTGGCCTTTCTGGCGGCCTATCCGCTGTCGAAGGAAGCTTCGGTCTTTCGGGCGAGAAACGTGTACTCCTGGGTGTTCGTGTTTACGATGATCTTCAGCGGCGGGCTGGTGCCGTTCTATATCGTCATCCAGAAGCTGCATCTCATCAACTCCTTCTGGGTGCTCGTTCTGCCAGGAGCGGTCAACGTGTATCTCACGATATTGCTGCTGAACTTTTTCCGGGGGATCCCGAAAGAGCTGGAGGAAGCGGCGTTCATTGACGGAGCCGGGCATTTCCGCACCCTCTTCTCGATTTTCCTGCCGGTATCGCTTCCGTCAATCGCAACGCTGGCGCTGTTCAGCATGGTGTTCCACTGGAACTCGTGGTTCGACGGGCTGCTGTACCTGAACAATGCCAAGCAGTTTCCGCTGGCGACCTTCCTGCAGACGGTCATTGTGCAGAAGGATATGAGCACCATGAGCATTGATCCGAAAGAGGTGGCGCTGCTCTCGCAGAAAACGGTCAACGCCGCCCAGATCTTCATCGGAGCGGTGCCGGTGCTGCTGGTTTATCCGTTTTTGCAAAAATATTTCGTCAAGGGCCTTGTGATGGGCTCGGTTAAGGAATAGGAGGCAGGGCATGGAAATCGAAAAGATGTGGATCAAGGGCATGGACGTGTCCTTCCTGGATGAGATCGAACAGGGGGGAGGCACGTTTCATGAGGGTCCGGACAAGGTGGACGTTCTTGAGCTTTTACAGCGCAGCGGCACCACCTCCGTCCGGCTGCGGATCTGGAACGACCCGCCGGGAGGCTACTGCAATCTGGAGCGGACTCTGATAATGGCCAAAAGGGTCAAGGAGCTCGGCATGCATCTGCTGCTGGATTTTCATTACTCGGACAAGTGGGCTGACCCGGCGAATCAGTGGAAGCCGGCCGCTTGGGAAGGACTGCACGGGGCGGCGCTGGAACAGGCCGTTTACGACTATACGTACGAAGTGATGGCGGTGCTGCGCGCCGGCGATGCCCTGCCGGATATGGTTCAGATCGGAAATGAGATTACGAACGGCATGCTCTGGCCGGATGCGAAGGTGGATCCGAAAGCGGAATCCGGAGCGGATGAGGAGCCGTGGGCCCGCTTGTGCGGGCTTCTCAAATCCGGCGCAAGCGCTGTGCGGGCGGTGGACCGATCAGTTCGGGTGATGCTCCATATCGATCGCGGCGGGGATCCGGAGGGAAGCCGGACCTTCTTTGAACGGATGGAAGCGGAAGGGGTTCCATTTGACGTGATCGGATTGTCGTATTATCCGTGGTGGCATGGCCCCCTGGAGCAGATCGAACGGAATTTGCAGGATTTGTCTCTGCGGTTTGGGCGGGACATCGTCGTCGTGGAAACGGCTTACCCCTGGACTTTTCGGACTAGGGAAGGATTTCCCCTCATCGTGGAGAATGATGAAGCATTGCCGTCCGAGTTCCCCGTTTCGCCGGAAGGCCAGCAGGCTTATTTGAAAGCGCTAACCGACATCATCCGCCGCACGCCGGATGGCCGGGGCTTGGGCTTCTATTATTGGGAGCCGTGCTGGATCCCGTCGCAGCAGGTGTGGTCCGTCGGCCATGCCAACAATTGGAGCAATCTGACGCTGTTTGATCATGACGGTTATCCGCTCCCGGCGCTTTATACCCCATAACAGAAAAGAGGCTTGTATTCATATGAAAACATCCTATCCACCGATCAGCCCGCAAATTTCAGGCTTCATGCATGGGGCTGACTATAACCCGGACCAATGGCAGCATGATCCGGAAGTGCTTGAAGAGGACATCCGGCTGATGAAGCTGGCCAAATGCAACGTGATGGCCATCGGCATTTTTGCCTGGGCTGCGCTGGAGCCGGAGGAAGGCGTATTTACGTTCGAATGGCTCGACCAGGTGCTGGACCGGTTTGCCGCAAACGGAATTTATGCATGGCTGGCAACCCCCAGCGGCGCAAGGCCTGCATGGATGTCGCAGAAGTATCCCGAAGTGCTGCGCGTAGGGGAGAACCGGGTGCGCAACCTGCATGGCGGGCGCCATAACCACTGCTATTCTTCGCCCGTATACCGGGAGAAGACCCGGATCATCAATACGAAGCTGGCGGAGCGGTATGCGAACCATCCGGCCGTGATCGGCTGGCACATTTCCAATGAATACGGCGGGGAGTGCCACTGCAACTACTGCCAGGAAGCGTTCCGCGAGTGGCTGAAGGCGCGATACGGATCGCTGGAGGCTTTGAATCAGGCTTGGTGGACGTCGTTCTGGAGCCATACGTATACGGACTGGTCCCAGATCGAATCTCCCGCCGGGCACGGGGAAAAGATGGTCCACGGCCACAATCTGGACTGGAGAAGGTTCGTCACGGACCAAACCGTGGACTTCTGCAAACAGGAAATCGCTCCGCTCAAAGCGATCCGGCCGGACCTTCCTGCGACCACGAACATGATGGATTGGTTCGAAGGGCTGGATTACCGCAAATTCGCGGATATCCTGGACGTCATCTCCTGGGACGCCTATCCGACGTGGCATGACAAGCAGGACCCGGGCAAGCTCGCATCCTGGTTCTCCTTTAACCACGACCTGTTCCGTTCGCTGAAAGGCGGGCAGCCGTTCATGCTGATGGAGAGCACGCCGAGCCTGACGAACTGGCAGCCGGTCAGCAAGCTGAAGCGCCCGGGCATGCATCTGCTCTCCTCGCTGCAAGCCGTAGCTCATGGCTCGGACACCGTGCAGTATTTCCAGTGGCGCAAGAGCCGCGGCTCCAGCGAGAAGTTTCACGGCGCCGTCGTCGACCATGCCGGGCACGAGCACACGCGGGTGTTCCAGGATGTAGCCCGGCTGGGCGGCCTGCTGGAACAAATCGCCGCGGTGACCGGTTCCGGCGTGCCGGCGGAGACAGCCATGATCGCGGATTGGGACAACCGCTGGGCCGTGAAAGATTCCCAGGGGCCGCTGAACCGGGGAATCGACTACGAGGGCACGGTGATGCAGCATTACCGCGCCTTCTGGAACATGGGCGTGCCCGTGGACGTGATCGGTTCGGGCGACGACTTCTCCCGGTATAAGCTGATTGTCGCCCCGATGATGTATTTGTGCACGGCGGAAGCCGGGGCCGCGCTGGAGGCGTTTGTGGCCGGCGGAGGCACCCTGGTGGCGACCTACTGGTCCGGCATCGTCAATGAGAGCGACCTGTGCCATCTGGGCGGATTCCCCGGACCGCTTCGCAAGACGCTCGGCATCTGGTCCGAAGAGATCGACGGCCTGCATGAGGGCGAGCTTAACCGGATGATCCCCGTCCAGGACAACGGTCTGGGCCTCGAAGGCGATTATGAGCTGTATGACCTGTGCGACCTGATTCATCCCGAAGGCGCCCAGGTGCTGGCGGAGTACGGCGACGATTTTTACGCCGGGCGTCCGGTGCTGACGGTACATTCGTTCGGACAAGGCAAGGCCTATTACCTCGCCTCACGCGCGAAGGAGCCGTTCTACGGCGATTTCTATGCCCGCCTTATTCGGGAAGCGGGGGTCAGCCCGGTGATGGATACCGAGCTTCCGCAAGGAGTTACGGTCCAGCTTCGGTCGGACGGCAGCACTGACTATGTGTTTGTCCTGAACTTCACGGGTGAGGACAAGCAAGTGGATCTGGATGAGCGGGAATACCGCGATCTGCTTGGCGGTGATCCCGTCGCCGGAAGCATCAAGCTGGAGGGATACGGTGCGAGGCTGCTGGCGCGGAGCACCATATAAATCGTAGACGGTAACAGGAATGCGGTGCCCGGCGAGGGGCTCCGCATTTTTCGTATCCGCTCCGGGTTTGCCTGCGGTGCCAGGGATCGTTCCATGAAGAATGGCTGGTGAAAGATGCCTGCTCACAAGCTGCTCGTTTTTGGGACGTGCACCTGTTACAATAGGATTTGTATGTCATGGAAGGGAAGGTGCGGGGCATTGATTTACGGAATCGGGCACGATGTGCTGGAAATCAAGCGGGTTGGGCTGCTTCTCGGCAGCCGTCAGGGCTTCCGTTTTATGGAACGGGTGCTGACCGCCCGTGAAAGGGAGGAAGCCAAGAAACGGGGCGGAAACCTGACCGAGTTTGTCGCCGGGCGCTTCGCCGCAAAGGAGGCTATCTCCAAAGCCTTTGGCTGCGGCATCGGCGGGGTAATCGGCTTTGTGGACATGGAAGTGCTTCCCGATGAGAGCGGCAAACCCGTCGTGGTGCTGAACGAGCAGGCTTGGGAGCGCCTCGAGCTGCCGGGTGAGCCGGAATATGTAATCCATCTATCGATCTCCCACCAGACCGAGCTGGCTTCCGCCTTCGCTGTTGTAGAGAAGCGGGAATAGGCCGGCTCATGATCAAGCCAGCCAGAAAGGTATGAAGGACCTCATGAGCAGTTCGATAAGTTCAATGGAGCAGAAACGGCATTTCAGCATCAACCTGCTGGAATGGTACGACAAGCATAAACGGGATTTGCCGTGGCGGCGCCACCGCAATCCCTACTATATTTGGGTGTCGGAAATCATGCTGCAGCAAACGCGGGTGGACACGGTCATTCCGTTCTTCAACCGGTTCATCGAGCGGTTTCCGACCGTGGAGGACCTGGCCGACGCCCCTGAGCAGGATGTGCTCAAATGCTGGGAAGGCCTGGGGTATTACTCCCGGGCGCGCAATTTGCAGGCTGCGGCCAAGCAGGTGAAGGAGCTGCACGGCGGTATGGTGCCGGACGACAAGGCGTCCGTGTTCGCCTTGAAGGGGGTCGGCCCGTATACGGCCGGCGCGATTCTGAGCATTGCCTTCAACAAGCCGGAGCCGGCCGTTGACGGCAACGTGATGCGGGTGCTGTCGCGATACTTCCTAATTGAGGAAGATATCATTAAAGGAAGTACCCGCGCCTTTATGGAAAGCCTGGTCGTGGAGCTGATCCCGGACGGCCGGGCATCGGACTTCAACCAGGCGCTCATGGAGCTGGGCGCCTTGGTGTGCACACCCAAGTCGCCGCACTGCCTGACCTGCCCGGTGATGGAGCACTGCTCCGCCAGGCAGGAAGGCAAGGAGGAGCAGCTGCCGATCAAGACCAAGGCGAAGCCGCCGCGGCCCGAGTATCGGGTGGTGGCCCTCGTGGAGGGCCGCGGTGATCATAGCGGCCGCGTCCTGATCCGCCAGCGTCCGCAGGAAGGGCTGCTCGCCCGTATGTGGGAGCTGCCGCATTTGCAGACGCCGGCGGCGCGCAGCGGGCGGCTGCCGGACGAGCCGGCGATGGATATCCTCGCCGGGGCGCTGCTCGAGGAAGGCATCGCTGCGCGGCCGATCGCGCATTTAACGGACGCGGAGCATACCTTCAGCCATATTCACTGGAACCTGCAGGTCTACCGCTGCCGCGAAGAGGACCTGCCGCAGGCAGCCGAGCTGAAGGCGATGTACGCGGCCGGGGACAGCGGCGAGCCGTCCGTCCAGACGGAGTACCGATGGATCGATGAGCAGGATATGCAGCATTACGCCTTTCCCAATGTGTTTTTAAAAATTTTACAGAACTATTTCAAACATTCATCCTATTAATCGTTTAAAATGTTAACCAAAGCGTGCCTGTTCTCGGCAGCCGGGAATCATCTCGCTGAGAGACAAGCAAAAGGGGCTGCCCCTCAAGAAACTGCAATGCAGTTCTTTGGGGGCAGCCCCTTTATTTCCGGGAAGGTACAGCTTACGGCTGTACGATTTCCTGGTAACGTTTGCTGACAACATCCCAGTTCAGAACGTTCCAGAACGCTGCGATGTAGTCAGGGCGTTTGTTTTGGTATTTCAGGTAGTAAGCATGCTCCCAAACGTCCAGACCGAGGACCGGTGTTTGACCTTCCATCAGCGGGTTGTCTTGGTTAGGCGTGCTTGTTACAGCCAGTTTGCCGTTCTTGTCCACGACGAGCCATGCCCAGCCGCTGCCGAAACGGGTTGTAGCCGCTTTGGTGAATTCTTCCTTAAATTTGTCCAAGCCGCCAAGCTCGCTGTCGATTGCTTGAGCCAGAAGGCCGTTTGGCTTGTCTCCGCCTTTAGGGGCGATGATTTCCCAGAAGAGGGAGTGGTTAGCGTGTCCGCCGCCGTTGTTGCGAACGGCTGTACGGATGTTCTCAGGTACGCTGTCCAGGTTGGAGATCAGCTCTTCAAGGCTTTTGTTTTGCAGTTCAGGAGCATTTTCCAGAGCCGCGTTCAGGTTCGTTACATAAGTGTTATGGTGACGGTCGTGATGGATTTCCATCGTTTGAGCGTCGATGTGCGGCTCGAGCGCATCATTCGGGTATGGAAGTGGTGGTAATTGAAATGCCATAATAAATACCTCCTGTTAATGTTTTTTTGGGTAGAATCAACGCAAGTGGCTGATTCATATGAATAAAGGAACGCTTTTGTTGTCCAAAAGAGCCCTTTATCGGCATAAGTATGTAGCATGGAACGTGATTCCATTTCTATTAAACCGTATTTTTTCGATTAAATCAACATTTATGTTTACAAAGTCGAATTAATCCTGAGGCGGGCTTGCCAGCTGTGTTGGAACGGACTTAACCGCAGCCTTTTCCAGTCAGAACCTCAAATGATCCAGGCGGGTAGAGCCATTCTTTCATCGCGAGAAAAAACTTTTTTGGATTCCGTGAAGGCACGCCGAAAGACGCATTTGTTATCCTTTACCCAAATCCCGAAGGATTATGCCGCAAAACTAGTCCATTATATGGGAAATTTACAGATGATAGAATGAAAACGCTTGCCATAAAGCGCTTTCAAAAGAAAACGCGTGTTTTTTAAAGTAAACTATGGTTTAATGGATGATAAAGAAGGATTTTCACGGTTTTTGTCGTAATACTATACCTTGGATTAGAGGGTTTTTTTGTTTTCCCTGAAAATCCCCTTAATCCTATAAAGCTAACGAAAAGGGAGATTTAAACATGCATGTTCGTTCCTTTCAGTTAAGTGATGCGACTCGTGTCAACGAGCTGCTGCAAATCGCGTTATCCGAAGAATGCTACGAGAATACGATCGAACCTTTCTCCAGGCAGCTCTACTGGGATTCCGACCTGATTATGGTTGCAGAAGAGGATGAACAGATCGTCGGTGCCCTGATCGGCACGATCGAGCATAACCACGGCTTCTACTATCGTATCGCCATCCATCCGGATTACCGCCGCAAGGGAATTGGCAAGGCACTGGTCACCATGATGGAAGGCCGGTTCCAGCAGCGTAAGGTTAGCGGAATTATGATTGCAGGAGACGAGCATAACAAGGCCGCGATGCCTCTGTATGAGGCGATGGGCTACGGGGCCAACAAGGTGCTGCAGGCATTCCAGAAACTCAGCATTGTCGCGCCGCAATAGAGATAACGACCCTTTGGTATTATGGAGAAAACCTACATCCATATCGTGAATAAGCAATATTTACTATACTTGAGCATATCTACGCGCCGTTGCAAAAGGCCCGAAGATATGCTTTTCTGTATATATGGGAATTTGTCATAAAAATGAGGTGTAGCATGAATCAAGTCGATCAGCGGGAGCAAGGCCGCCCCGAGCCGGTGCCGGTTACAACGCCGGGAGAGCAGGCAGGCAAGCGCGGCTGGCTGTCCGAATTTTGGGACTGGGCCAAAACACTGGTTATCGCATTTGTCATTATGATGCTGCTGAATTTATTTGTTTTTAATCTGTCCATGGTCCGCGGGCAGTCGATGCAGCCGACGCTGGTAGAGCAGGAACGGCTGTTTGTCGATAAGATCGTATATGATTTTACCGCACCGAAGCATGGCGAGGTCGTCGTGCTTCGCGACCCGAGCAACGGTCCGGAGAAAAAGGAATTTCTGGTGAAGCGGATCATCGGCGTGCCGGGTGACACCGTGGAAGTGAAGAACCACAAGCTGTACGTAAACGGTAAGGAGCAGAGCGAGCCTTACACCGAGGTGGAAATTCAGGATGCGGATTTCGGCCCGGTCAAGCTGGACAAGGATCACTATTTTGTGATGGGGGACAACCGGCATGCCGGCGCAAGCCGGGACAGCCGTTCCTTCGGCAGCGTGGAAGCGAGCGCCATCGTTGGGCGGGCCGAATTTATTTTCTGGCCGTTGTCCAAAGCGAGATCGCTGTAAGACATTATGGAACGACTCTTAACGGAAAGGAGGCCGCAAGGAGAAATGACATCAGGTAAACCACAGGCTGCGTACGCTCCTTCGGCTTCGCCGTGGGAGCAGCTGAAACAGGACATTAAAGAGGCGGCGGCCGGGTTCGGCATTGACGATATCGGTTTTGCTTCGGCTGACCCGTTTGTCTCTCTGAAATCGATTCTCGAGAACCACCGCAAGCTTGGTTACGAATCCGGCTTTGAAGAGCCGGATCTGGACAAACGCGTCACCCCGGCACTCCCCGATGCACAGCCCGCCTCCCTCATTGCTATCGCCGTAGCCTATCCATCCAAAATGGAACACAAGCCCAAGCAGGTGCCTGGACAATACCGGGGGATCCTTGCCCGTTCTGCGTGGGGGCGGGATTACCATCAGGTGCTGCGGGACGCTATGGGCAAGCTTGAGGCATTTATCCGGGAGCGGGTGCCGGATGCGGTGATGGAGAGCATGGTGGATACCGGGGCATTGGTGGACCGGGCGGTTTCGGAGCGGGCCGGCATCGGCTTCAGCGCGAAGAACTGCTGCATCATTTCGCCTAAATGGGGTTCATGGATCTACCTCGGGGAGATGGTGACCAACATTCCGTTTCCGCCGGATACGCCCGTCACGGAGGACTGCGGCGACTGCACGATGTGCATCGACGCATGCCCGACGGGAGCGCTGGTCGGCCCCGGCCAGCTTAATGCGCAGCGGTGCATCTCCTTTTTGACCCAGACCAAGGGCTTTCTGGAGGACGAGGTGATGCGCAAGATCGGCAACCGGCTGTATGGATGCGATACCTGCCAGGTCATCTGTCCAAAGAACAAGGGGAAGAACTGGACGCATCATGAGTATCTGCTGCCGGATCCCGAGAAGGACAAGCCGCTGCTGCTGCCTATTCTGGATTTGAGTAATAAGGAGTTCAAGGAGAAGTTTGGGGAAAGCGCAGCCGCCTGGCGCGGCCGCAAGCCGATTCAGCGCAACGCCGTGATTGCGCTCGGCAACTTCAAGGATACATCGGCGGTGCCCCGCCTCGGCCGGGTGCTGCTGGAAGACCCAAGACCGGAACTGCGGGGTGCCGCAGCGTGGTCTTTGGGCCGGATAGGAGGGGAAGAAGCTTTGAATTGGCTGAATAAAGGTCTGGCTTCAGAACAAGACGAGAAGGTGATAGACATGATGAGAGAAGCGCAGGAAAAGCTTCAGCCCGCTGGAAGCGGACAACCCGCAGATGCCGAAATGGCTGCGGATGATTTTTCTCCCGGTCTGGGAGGCGAGAAGGAAACGGTCTTTTATTCGGAGATGATTTCTCCGATCGGCCCGCTGACGCTGTGCGCAACGGAGAAAGGGCTGTGCCTGATCGAGTTCGGACCGTTTAACGTCAAGGAGGCGGTTCTCCAGAAATGGTCCCGCACCTGGTGCGGCGGCGGTGATTTCGTTCAGGATGATGAGCGTTTAGCAGAGGCGAAGCGCCAGCTGGGGGAGTACTTTGCCGGGGAACGCAAGACGTTCGACTTGCAGCTGGATATGCGGGGAACGCCGTTTCAGCTTCAGGTTTGGAGCTCGCTTGCCGATATTCCTTATGGAGAGATCCGATCCTATGCAGATATCGCAAATGCGATTGGCAGACCGAAGGCCGTCCGTGCCGTCGGAGGAGCCAACAACAAAAATCCCGTACCGCTGATCGTCCCGTGTCACCGGGTGATCGGCGCCGACGGCAGTCTCGTAGGATATGGCGGAGGGATGGAGATCAAGCGCCATCTCTTGACCTTGGAGAACTCCCTGCCCGAAAGAAAGGGATGGGCCGATTAAGTAACCAATCGGGGGAACGTTCATGAGGTATGTAGGCATTGAAAGTGTGGAGCCCGGTCAATTTTTGGGGAAAACCATCTATTCCGGGAATGGGACGGTACTGCTGTCGGCGGGTGTCCAGCTTACCGTGTATATGATCAGTACGCTGAACCGAATCGGGGTCACGATGCTCTACATTCAGGATCCGCTTTACGCGGACGTGGATACGGAGGACATTCTCAGCGAAGCGACCAAACAGGGCCTGATTCAGGAGATGAGCGACGCTTTTGAAGCGGTGCGGTCCGGGAAGGAATGGAACACCCAGCTGATCGGCGCGAGTGTGGACCATCTCCTCGAGGACGTGATGGATAACAAGGAGCTGCTCGTGCAGCTTACGGATGTCCGGACCGCAGACAACGCCCAGTATGTGCACGCGATGAATGTATGCCTGTTGTCCACAGTAATGGGCGTCAATATGGGCCTGAATTATCAGCAGGTCAAAGAGCTCGCTACAGGCGCCCTGCTGCATGATATCGGTAAGAACGGCATGCGGGAGGGAGACGAGCTGTTCCCGGATTCCAAGAGCCATCACACCTGGCGCGGTTTCGAGAAGCTCAAGAACAAAAGGGAGTTCGGCCTGCTGATCGCCCACGTCGCCCTTCAGCATCATGAGCGGGTAGACGGCTTGGGCATTCCCCGGGGACTGACCGGAGACGAGATTCATTTATATGCCAAAATCGTCGCCGCTGCGGACGCTTACGACCGGATGATTCATCCGCTGAAGCCTTCGGGCCGGAGGCTGATGCCGCATGAAGCTTGCGAGCAAATGATGGCCATGTCGGAAAAGCAGCTCGACCACGGCGTGCTGGTCCAGTTTACGAGGATGGTGTCGATCTATCCCAACGGGACGGCCGTCAGGCTGTCGAATAAGGAGACGGGGCTTGTCGTCCGTCAGCACCGGGGGCTGCCGGGACGTCCGGTCGTCCGGATCGTGCGCGGCGAAGCGGGTCATTTGGATATTAAAGAGCTGGATTTGGCGCAGGAAACGACCGTATTTATCGAGGCTGTATTGGCCTAGAATTCATTTGCGAGCCGCATTTGGACATGCTATGATAGGTTCGTGCTGCTCAGGCACGCGCAAGGAATCGATTTATACTTATAGGGGTGGCGGAATATGCAATATGTAATTCCAATTATTACGCTGATCGTCGGCTTGGTCGGCGGGTTTTTTATCGGCGTGTATTATCTGCGCAAGCAAATGGAAAAAATGCAAAATGACCCGCAAATGCTTCAAAAGATGGCCAAGCAAATGGGTTACAACCTGAACGGGCGCCAGATGCAGAAAGCGCAGCAGATGATGAAAAATCAGCAGTTTTCCGGCAAGAAAGGCCCGGCACAAGGTCAAGGCCGCAAGAAGAAATAATCCCCTCGGCATAGAACGTCTACAGAGAAGCAGGGGGTAGCGATAGGAGGAAGTGCTGTGGCTGGCGTTAAAGATTACGTGAACGCGCGGGTTGGTGAAAACCGCGAGAAGATCGAGTACCATATCGAGCAAATTTTGAAGCTGATCGGTGAAAATCCCGAGCGGGAAGGGCTTCTTGAGACACCCGCCCGCGTTACCCGGATGTATGAGGAAATTTTTGCCGGATATGAGGTAGACCCGCGTGATGTGCTGGGCGTGACCTTTGACGAAAATCATGAGGAATTGGTGATCGTCAAGGATATCGTGTATTACAGCCAATGCGAGCATCATATGGCGCCGTTTTTCGGCAAGGTCCATATCGGCTACATTCCGAGCGGGAAAATTGCCGGACTCAGCAAGTTGGCCCGGTTGGTTGAGGCGGTCACCCGCCGTCTGCAGGTACAGGAGCGGATTACGTCCCAAATCGCCGACATTATGGTCGATGTGCTGCAGCCGCATGGTGTGATGGTCGTCGTGGAAGGCGAGCATCTGTGCATGTGTTCGCGGGGCGTGAAGAAGCCGGGCAGCAAGACGGTGACTTCCGGCGTACGCGGCATTTTCCGTGAAGACCCGGCGTCGAGAGCAGAGTTTCTGTCTTTGATCAAAGAATAATGACGGCAATATAGAAAGAGGGCACGCCCGGAAGGGGGCGTGCCCTCTTTTGTTTGTGCCAGCTATTTTTTGAAGATTATAGAATTTATAAATTTCAGCGAAGCTGAACCATTCTATAATCGCAAGAAAAACTTCAGCTAATCGCGGTCTGTCTTCTTTGAAGGTACGTCGATAGACGTTTTTCTTAAGATTATAGAATTTATAAATTTCAGCGAAAGCTGAACCATTCTATAATCGCAAGAAAAACTTCAGCTAATCGCGGTCTGTCTTCTTTGAAGGTACGTCGATAGACATTTTTCTTAAGATTATAGAATTTATAAATTTCAGCGAAAGCTGAACCATTCTATAATCGCAAGAAAAACTTCAGCTAATCGCGGTCTGTCTTCTTTGAAGGTACGTCGATAGACGTTTTTCTTATCATAGGGTCATTGTCGATATCCTTCTGCTCAGCCAGCTTGATATTGCCAAGGAAGGTGGACACCCGGCGCAGGTATTCACGCGAGTGTTCGCGGAAGATCAGCTCGTGGTGGCTGCCTTTCACGATCCAGACGTCCGAATACGGATTAGTCTGGTTGGAGGCAAGCTTCTCCGCGATTGGATAAGGCGCCTTCTCGTCCTCCGTCCCGTGGATAAAGAAGATCGGGAACGGATAATCCTCTTTTTTGACCTGCTGGTATGGAATCTGGTTCAGGCTGGTGCCGTTCAGTACCGGGAACAGCAGCTGCAGAATTTCCAGCGACGGATGCCGCGGCAGGTCGATCTGATTTTTGATGTTATGGTACAGCGTATCCGGCTCGAGCAGGAAGGTGCTGTCGAGAATCATGGCGTCGACATCCTGCGTCTGCAGTCCGGCCTGAAGGGCCGTGCCGGCGCCCATCGAGAAGCCCCATACCACGATCTGCTTGGCCCCGCGCTGCTTGGCCAGATCGATGGCCCCCAGCAGCTGCTGGGCTTCCACCTTGCCGCCCGTCGCGACGGCTTTGCTGTTCTGGGAAGCGAATCCGTAATCGAACATAATGACGTTAAAATTTAAGCGGTGGGCGAAATGTGCCAAATCGTACATCGGGATCCAGGTTTCCTCCCGGTTGGCGCCGTACCCGTGACTGAACACGATCGTCTTGGTTGATCCCGCGGCTGGAATGTACCAGCCCTGCATCATCCGGCTGCCGTCATGGGCCGGGAAAGTGACGTCCTCGTATTTCATGGACTTGGCCTGCATCGGATTGGAGTACAAGGGGGCGACTGTCGGATTGGACAACACCCAGGCGATGTAGGCATGCAGCGCAATGAAACAGAAGAGCAGGAAAAATACAACGGACAAGAGCAGTGCCACCAAAATATGCTTAAAGCGAATCATTCGCGTAGATAACGGTAATGGTGTATCGGGCAGGGGGCGGGGAAGATGTACGTCGTTACGGGATGTCATGTTCATGCGTGCCCCTCCTTATAAATACTTTACTATATTAAGTTTAACTTCCGGGCTTCGTTTACGAAACATATAAAATTTTACTCTATATCCTATGCAAGCCTGAGGTCAAAGTCAATCCGGGGCGGACAATTGTTAGACAATTGTAATAGTGAACCGCTCCATAGTTCACCTGCCGGCTACCCTTGTCCTCCTGATGCGGACATGAGCATAGAGTGCCCGACGGCATGAACTTGCACATGCAGATGGGCACCCGGTGGTGCACGAGTGCAGTGATGCCGGACATTGGCCCTAGCTACGTATTAGCGTCTTCTTGCGAAAGGGTCAAAGAAGAAAATATAGACTTTATCCGGCGAATTTCTTATAATTTATGTAACCATGTTTCATGTGGTGAAACATTTGAGGGGCGGGATCGGAATGGAAGACCGCAAATTAACGGTTCGTGCCGTTGAACGGGCACTGGATATATTGATGTGTTTTACGCAGAACAGCGAGCTGGGACTGACCGAAATTGCCGGAATGATCGGACTGCACAAGAGCACCGTCCATCGGCTGATGACGACTCTTGAGGAGAAGGCTTTCGTCGTCCGCGATGCGGCGACGGAAAAATACCGGCTGGGCATTAAAGTGTGGGAGCTGTCCACGCATTTATCGCAAAGCGACGATCCGGCGGTGCTGCTGCTGCCGGCGATGGAGCGGCTGCGGGACCGGCTGGGTGAGACGGTCAGCCTGTACCTGCGGGACGGGAAGGACCGTCTGCGGATCCAGGCGGTGCAGAGCAACCAGGCCATCCGGAGGGTGGCGCAGGTCGGGGCGCGCCTGCCGCTTACGGTGGGAGCGTCGAGCAAGGTGCTGGTGGCGTTTGCCGCGCCTGCCGATCAGGAGGAGCTCCTGAGCGATCCGGATTGGGCGGAGCTGGTGAAGGGCGGCAGCTATGTGCGGCAGCTGCAGGACATCCGCGAGCGGGGCTATGCGACGAGCATCGAGGAGCGCGAGCCCGGCGCCGCCGCGGTGGCGGTGCCGATCGTGAATCGGAACGGCCACGTCGCCGCTGCCCTGTCCGTATCCGGCCCGGTGAGCCGGCTGTCCAGCGAAACGCTGAATGAGTTTGCTCCCGTGCTGATTGAAGCGGCGCGGGAAATGGGGCTGATGATTCCGTAAACAGACGTAAGCCCACTGAGGTTGTGAACGGATGAATAGAATAAGAAAACAAACGGTCTGCGTCATCGTTATAGAGAAAGCCCGTCATACCGGGGAAATCCGGTATGGCGGGCTTTTTTTAGATTATAGAATTTATGAATTAGAAATCAATGTCATCAGTGAAGTCAGTGAAATCAGTGAAATCAGTGCTCGATATGCTCTTCAAACCAGCGTACGATATGGGTCAGCCGGCGGGTGCGCAGATGCGGATTGCCGCTGCGGGACAGGTTGTGGTCGGCTCCCGGAAAACGGATGAACTGCGCTTCCTTGCCAAGGCGCTTGAGCGCCACGAACAGCTGCTCTCCCTGCTCGATCGGGCAGCGGAGATCCTGCTCCCCGTGCAGGATCAGGAGCGGCGTGTTCACCTGCTTCACGTAAGCGATCGGGGAATGCTTCCACAGCTTCTCCAGATCGTCCCACGGATTGCCCCAAATCTGGTCCTCTGTAAAATAGTACCCGATATCGCTGACGCCGTAGAACGACACCCAGTTGCAGATCGAACGCTGGGTGACGGCGGCTTGGAACCGGTCGGTATGCCCGACGATCCAATTCGTCATGAAGCCGCCGTAGCTGCCGCCGGTGACGCCAAGCCGGGAGGCGTCGATGTAGTCATAGGCGGACAGGACATAGTCCACCGCATCCATCAGGTCCTGGTAGTCGCGTCCGCCGTAATCGCCGCGGACCGTATTGACATGGGCCTGGCCATACCCGTGGCCGCCGCGCGGGTTCGTGTAGAACACGGCAAATCCTGCCGCGGCGAGCAGCTGGAACTCGTGCATGAACGTGCAGCCGTACATCGCTTGCGGTCCGCCGTGGATTTCCAGGATGGCCGGCACCTTGGAGCCTTCCTTGAAGCCGACCGGCTTCATGATCCATCCCTGGATCGGCCAGCCGTCCGAGGCTTCGAAGCGGAAGGCTTCCGGCTCGCTCAGCACAAGCTCGCTGAACAGCTCCTTGTTGCAGTTGGTCAGCCGGGTCTCTTCACCGTTTGCCATGTCAAAGGCAAACAGATCTCCCGGATGAAGCGTATCTGCGGAAGCGAGAATCAGCCTGCCTTCCGGTGCCAGGGCGAACTGGTAAATTTCCCTGTCGCCGCCGGCGATGATCTCGTAATCGGAGCCGTCCAGCGCAAAGCGGGCGACCTTGACGCCGCCGTCCTCGCTCAGCTGCAGGAAGACGTACCTGCCGTCTTCACTGAAGACGGGTGGACTGCCGGCTCCCGCGCGCATATCGCCAACGCAGGCGTGTCCGAGCTGTACGTCGAGGTCCTCATAGCAGGCGCGTGCCTCGCCGCCTTCAGCGGGAATCAGGTAGATGCGCGTCAGCGTGGCAAAGCCGCAGTTCAGGTCGTCGGCCAGCATCAGGATATGGCTGCCGTCCGGCGTGTAGGCGATGGCCCCGATGCTCAGCCGCCCGTCCGTCAATTGGCGGACGTTTCCGCCGTCCCGCTCCGCCACGAATAAATCGTTGGTCAGGCAGAGGTCCGGATCCGGGAAGGAAGCGGAGGCCTGTGTGGCGGTATAGATGATGCGGCTGCCGTCCGGCGACCAATTGAACGAAGACACATCGAAGTCGCCCGAAGTGACTGGCGTACAAGCGGAAGTGGCAAGATCGTGAACGAACAGATGCGTTCTGCGGTCATTCCACAGTCCGGCGCCGTCGGCCTTGTATTTTATACGATGAATAATTTTTTCGTCCGGCTGTTTGTCCTTGCCGGCCTTCTCCGCTTGGGCTCCGGAGTCCGCACCGACGGCTTCATCGGTTGAAGGAGCCTCGGCGCGGAGCAGAAGGGCGCTGCCGTCGGGCGCCCATTTAAAGGCGCTGACGCCGTGCTTCAGCTCCGTTACGGCCTGGGCTTCGCCGCCGTGCGCGGGCATGACCCAGACTTGGCGGGCATCGCCCTTCTTGCGCAGAAAGGCCAGCCTGGAGCCGTCGGGAGACCACGCTGGCGAGGCGTCCTGCTCGCCGGCGGTAAAGGCGGTATCCTCCCGGCCGTCCGGCGAGATCAGGCGAATATGGGAGGTGTAGCCCCCATGCTGGTCGTTAACGGTTTTCGATATGTACGCGACAGCGCCGGTCTTGGGGGATACGGCAGGGTCGCTGACCCAATGCATCCGGTACAAGTCATCGGCGGTAATGGGACGTTTTTCACTCATGGACAGGGCCTCCTAAGCATGAAATTGGAATAGGTATGAAGCAATCAGATTCTAAACCACATTATCCCAGAGTTCCGGCGGGAAATCCATCCGCGGATCCGCGCAGGAGGGGAGGGCGTGACCACAAATCCACACATCCCAAACATCCCAAACATCCCAAACATCCCAAACATCGATGGGTTCACCAACCTTAATAGGAAGACACAAAAAACAAGCCCCTTGATCCGGTTCAAAGGGCTTGCCGTGTATCTTAGTGGCGTTATTAGCTGGCGGGCGTCTGAGCCATCTAGTGTCGGGGTTCCCGCTGGCGCCGACGCCTTATGTCCGGTCTATTTCTGCTTGCCGATCCAGCTTGCGATCGTATCGATGATTGCCGGTGTCACGTTGGAAGGCTGCGCGTATTCCGAACCGGTGGAGAGGCCGTCATATTCGGCAAGCAGATGGTTTACTTTCGGGAATGACTTATATTCCACATCGGCGCGGCCTTTTAATGCTTCCTTCCACTGTTCAAATTCATGCATCGGCACCTGCCAGTCGTTTTCGCCCTGCAGGACGAGCATCGGGCCGCTCTGCGTTTTGGCTAACTCGGACGGCTTGTAATCCTTCTTATCGTACCACCAGTAAGCCGGTGGAATCGGAAAGCTCTCCGGCAGGTGCGAGACCGAATACTGCGGGTCGTCCAGAAGTTTGGCGGCCTGGGTCCACACAGCTGCCTGCTGCTCGTATGGAGCAGGATCCTGACCCAACTGTTTTACGCGAGAAACCAATTCCGCTTGCTGCTCCACGACAACGTCGATAAATGAAGAGCTCGGGCCGGACAGCAGGATAGTGCCGGCGATGTTCCGGCCGGCATTGGCATCGGCATCCACGATGAGCGGCATCGCATAACCGCCTTGACTGTGCCCCGCCACGTAAATCCGGGCGGGATCGACGCCCGGGGTTTGGGTCAGCAGCTTCACCGCCGACAGCGCATCGTCAACCGTCTCTTCTTTGACGGTTAATTTCGGGTTGGCGGCGATTTTAAAGGTATGCTCAAACGTGACCTTGTCGTAGCGCAGGACGGCGATGCCTTTGGCGGCTAATCCCGCCGCCAGGTCGCGGAACGGCTTGGCTCCGCCGATGGAGGTGTCCCGGTCGTTCGGACCGGAGCCGTGAACGAGCACGACGGCAGGGAACGGTCCTTGGCCCACAGGCAGGGTCAGCGTTCCGGGAAGAGCCCATTCCCCTTCGCCGATTTGGACCTCCCGCTCGGTATAGGTCTCCGGATGATCATAAGCCGGAGGCCGGTATCCTCCCGCCGAGACCGGGCCGATGTTCAGATCGTCCACCTGGCGGTCTGCATTCAGGCGAAGGGTGATCTGAAGCGGTACGGCCGCCGTCTGCAGCGTATACGCCACATTATGGTGGACGGCATTGTCGCTTTCCTGCTTGCCGCCTACTGACGATACTTGGCCGTAGACGCTCTCGTAGTTCTTCCACAGGCCGCTCAGCGTTTGAGCGGGCAGAGCCTGCTGCAGGGCGGGGCTCATGACCTTGGCCGCCTCAGCTCCGTTCCCGGCCCGTAAGGCCTGAAGGAACAAATCGGCATTGTCGGCGGCTTCAGAAGGGCCTTCGGAGCTCTCTGTGCCGCCTAATGCTGTCGACAGGAAGGCGGCCGGAGCCATCGCCTGTTGGCCGGTAATCCGGACCGTTCCTCCGGCCGGCACGGTTTTGCCATTCAGTACGGCGTTGGAGCGTCCGATAGTCAGTACCAGCTTCGTACCTTCTTTTGTGACGGTCACCGAGCGCTGATTCGGGTCCCAGCTGACTTGGGCGCCCAATCGAACTGCGGTTTCGCGAATGGAGACGTAGGATGTGGCGTCCGGAGTTTCGGCAGCAGCCGCTGCAGGGACAGACAGACTGATGGCGGTCAGGGAAGCAGCAGCCACCGCGCTTAGGGTTCGTTTCTTTTTCATAAACATTCCTCCTAAAGGGGATATCCCCGAATGAAAATATGACATATCGCGTTCCGGCGTGTTAACTTGCAATTCGGGCCGCGATGATGATCACAGCTAAGATACCGACCAGGAAAATCCAGGCGCCGGGTCTGCCGAAGTTGACCGTCCAGCCGATGCCCATACGTTTTTCGACGAACAGAGCGGGGTCCTGCGGATTGAAATAAATATTGCCGAGCTTCCAATATTTATCATCATTAACGACATGCGTTGCCCCGGAACCGGAAGATGAACCGCCGATCCGCCGACCGCCCTGGCCGGTGGAAAAGGCCAGCACAATGGCCAAAACGACGATCAGAATGGGCATCATCAGGCTGACAAGCATCATAACCTCCCGGCTCAGCGGATAGATCATGTTGTACTGAACGAACGAGAACAGCAGCACCATCATGAGGCCGGCCGCGACATTGAACATGGACCATCGGCGGCGGAAGGCGGCGTTCCGGCGTACCGACTGCTGCGGATTGGCCGGGTCCAGCTGCTGTTTGCTGCGGAGGATCGACCAGTTCGTGGTCATAAAGATCCCGATCATGACCAGCTGCATCAAGTTCAGGCCGAGAACCGTCCGGTACGATTTGGCCGCCGTTCGGGTCACTTCGCCCTGCCAGTTGAACTTCATGTTCAGCGTGTCGGGGATTTTATCGTAGTAAGCCAGGGCCAGGGCGGCGCTGATCAATGCAACGGCTCCATGGATCAGAAACCATTTATTCGACCAGACCAGCTTGTTCCCGCTGCGGAATGACGTATCCACGGCCACGACGGAAGGGTTCAACGTCTCCTGGGGAAGCGTGGCTTTGTATCGTTTCATTTTCGTATAAAAAATCAGATTGATGACTGCCGAAGCGGCGATCAGCAGCACTACGAATCCTGAGATAATGGAAGGCTGCTGCTTTTCCGGCACAGTCAGCATGGCGAGGAGGCAGGCGATCAGCAGCACGCCATATGCGACTGAGCTGGTCCATACATACTGTCTGCGCATGCGGCGCAGCGGAGCGCTGTGATACATGGCTTCGCTGACCGATACGCCGAAACTGACAGTTTCCCGCGTTAAATAAGGCATGCAGATCAGGGACAGCGACAGGGGAACGAACATGGCAATCAGAAACAAAACGGATATCCAGTACATTAGGCATTCTCCTTTGGTTCTTGGGTGATTTCGTCGTAAAAGCTTTCCACGACCCGCAGCAGCTCCGCTTTATCCATGCCCCGGCAAATGGCTTCGGCGATGACGGGTCTAAGCTGAGCTTCCTGTTTGTGCGTATAGTCCGGGGTGATTCCCGGCATGCCGTCGGGGTTCACGACGACCCCTTTTTGCCGGTGAATTTGGATAAACCCTTCCTGCTTGAGCAGCGTGTAAGCCTTATTAACGGTGTGCAGGTTCACGCCGATATCCGAGGCAAGGCTGCGGACGGAGGGAAGATACTCGCCCGGGGCCAGCTGTTTGCTGGCGATCCCTTCGATGATCTGATTCATGAGCTGTGTGTAAATGGGCACGTCGGACTGCATATCCAACCGGATAATCAATGATGAGCCCTCCTTTCATCAACATGCTGCGTAGGTCGTATTTATTGTTAGAGTATAATCATCTGTTATACAACAAATATAACAGTTACACGTGTGATTGTAAATAGTTCGTCATACTAGTGCATGTGTGATTGTAAATAGTTCGTCATACTA
Organism: Paenibacillus sp. VMFN-D1; assembly: GCF_003386155.1. Lineage (NCBI taxonomy): Bacteria > Bacillati > Bacillota > Bacilli > Caryophanales > Paenibacillaceae > Paenibacillus > Paenibacillus sp. VMFN-D1. The sequence continues at coordinate 85,351 of NZ_QRDU01000007.1, forward strand.
GTGCATGTGTGATTGTAAATAGTTCGCCAACCCAGTGCCGTTTGGTTATAGATCGTTCACCAAATTAATGGACGCATGACTGAAATCAATTCGCCAAACTAATGGACATATCGTTGTAAATAGTTCGCCGAACCATCGCACGTATGACTGTCATCAGTTTCCGAAAACTATTTTGACATAGTACCTTGCAAAGCAAAGTACCTGGTGTTATTATGGTGACGAAGGGAGCGGACAAACGAAATGGAAATGTCGGAATGGACTTCACAGGTCCGCAGAGGCATCCTGGAATACTGCATTATGCAGCTTATCGCCAAGCAGCCGAGATACGGATACGAGCTTGTGACGCTGCTGGATCAATGGGAGCCGCTTGCCGTGACGGAGGGAACGCTCTATCCGCTGCTTCGGCGGCTGCTAAAGGATCAATACATCGAATCGTTCTGGAAGGAATCGGAGGCAGGTCCGCCGCGCAAATATTACAGCCTGACCCCTTCGGGGCACCAGCTTGTGGAGATGATGTCTGCGGAGTGGAACAAGATCAGCCGGAGCGTCGATCAAATTCAAATCTATGGAGGAGAGATCTTATGATCAGCCCATATGGAAGGTCTTATTTAGAGAAATTGAACAAGTACTTGGAGAAGCTTCCCGATGAAGAGCGGATGGATGCCGTTATGGAAATCGAGAGCCATATCGCAGAGGGCATCGCGAACGGGCAGCCGGAGGCGGCGATCCTGTCGCGTTTGGGCGATCCCCGCAAGCTCGCCAAGGCGTACCGGAGCCAGCACTTCATCGAGGGTCATCGGAGCGGATCTTTCCGCGATATTTTGGCTATGGCGTTGTTCTACTGCACGACAGGGCTGCTGAGCATCATGGTCATCCCGGTCCTTGCCGTGATTGCCTACGGCTTTGGCTTTTGCACCTTGTTGATTCTGGTCGCAGGCGCGATTCGTACTTTCGGCGCGACCTGGATCAGTATGGGCGTGCCTGGCATGGAGGTCCCAACGGAATACAGCATGGTGGTCGCGGCGATCGTTGGCGCCATCATTGGAGGGATCGCATACTTCAGCTGGATAGGTCTTAAAAAGTACATGGCTTTTTTGTCCACCCATTATCGAAGATCACTGCCGGGCGGCCGGGTGTCGGCATAGGTATTTGCAATTTTAATGTTAACCGGAACAGAGAAAGACCGTACGCATCATGCGCACGGTCTTTCTCATTTATACCAGCTGATCGGCGTGATTGTGATTCCGCCTGGCGCCCGACTAGCAGCGACCTTGGTGCATCAGCGGTTCTGGCTGATTTTCTCCTGCAAAATCTCTTGAAAGCTCCTATTCTTGTCCGTATCTTCCTTCACCGGCCGGTTAACGGGCTGCGGCTTAGGGTAAGACGGGTGATAGGGCATGATGCCGTGCATATGTATCATTCTGCAGGCCTCCTTATGCCAGGGATTTGGAAACAGATTTTCGTAAAGCAAGTTTAATGAAGTCTGATCCGAAGACGCAAAGTCCGTCACGGGGATTGTGTATCTTTTTTACCCCGTTGCTAGGTAAATGAAACATCAGATGACGTAGTGCCATGATTCCGGAATCGTGATTGGCGAACCGCCCCAGCTGTTGTAAAATTTAGTAAATCCAAACGAGGGGGGAAATCATGAGAACCGCTTGCGCTCTTCTGATCTTGTTCATTCTGGCATTGGGAGGCTGCAGCAGCAGCGAAAAGGAGGATGAAAAGAAGTTCACCGTGGAGGATTTGGGCATCGTCAGCAAGGCGGATGGACGAAAGGTGTATTATGGAATGAAGCAGGCGGACGCTGAGGCCGTATTGGGACAGGGCAAAGAAAGGAGAGAGGGAGAGTTTGAATATGCCTTCGGTGTCTACGCATTTTATCGGGACGGCAAGGTTGCCGCTATCCGGCTCGAGGAAGAAGCGAAGGATCATTATAAAACTGCCTTAGATGCCGAGATCGGCATGCACAAAGACCAGTTCGAAAGTATTTACGGGGATGTTCATATGCCGACCATACCGGATTCCCAATTAACGTATGTTTTTGATATGAAAAAGCAGGTGCTTCTGAAGGAGAACAAGCCCAAGAACGATAAGGAAGCCAAAAATCTGCTGATCTTCAGTGCGCTGGAGTACGACGGAATCGTGGATACGATCGTCATCATCGACAGTTATTCAACGTCCCATGGTATCAAAGAATAAGCAGTATGATAAATAAAGCCCCGCAGGCCATGTCCATGGCACTGTGGGGCTTTTACTTTTTAACGATAATTATTGGTTGGCGATCATTTGACGCAGCACGGTTTGCAGAATGCCGCCGTTGTGGTAGTAATCCACGTCGACCATGCTGTCCAGACGGGCCGTTACCGGGAATTCGAACTTGGTGCCGTCTTCGCGTGTAGCGGTGACGGTCAGGCTCTCGCCCGGCTTGATGTCGTTGCTGAGTCCGACAATGTCGAACGTTTCGCGGCCGGTGAGGCCCAGGCTGCTCCAGCCATGGCCTTCCTGGAACTGCAACGGAAGCACGCCCATGCCGACGAGATTGCTGCGGTGAATCCGCTCGAAGCTTTCGGCGATAACGGCTTTGACGCCGAGCAGGAACGTACCTTTGGCCGCCCAGTCGCGGGAGCTTCCCGTACCGTATTCTTTACCGGCAATAACGACCAGGTTCTGTCCGTTGTCCTGATACTTCATGGAAGCATCATAGATGGACACGACTTCGTCCGTAGGCAGGTAAGTCGTAACGCCGCCTTCGGTGCCCGGCGCCACTTGGTTGCGGATGCGGATGTTCGCAAACGTACCGCGCATCATGACCTCGTGGTTACCGCGGCGGGAACCGTAAGAGTTGAAGTCCTTGCGTTCAACGCCGTGCTCCTTCAGGTACAGACCTGCAGGGCTGGTCGGCGAAATGTTGCCGGCAGGGGAGATGTGGTCCGTCGTGACGGAGTCACCCAGCAGGGCAAGCACGCGTGCGGACTTGATATCTTCGATGTCGGCCAAGCCGTTTGCGAGATTCTCGAAGAACGGAGGGTTTTGAATGTACGTGGACTTGTCGTCCCACTCGTACAGCTCGCCTTCCGGAACCGGAATCGCATTCCAGCGCTCGTTGGCGGTAAACACGTTCTCGTATTTGCGGCGGAACGCTTCAGGGCTGACGGACAAGCCGATCGCTTCTCTGATTTCCGCGGAAGTCGGCCAGATATCTTTCAGATAAACCGGCTGGTTGTTCGGATCGTAACCGATCGGATCGTTCTGCAGGTCAATGTTGACCGTACCTGCCAGCGCGTAAGCGACAACGAGCGGTGGCGAAGCCAGGTAGTTGGCTTTAACCTGCGCGTGTACGCGTCCTTCGAAGTTACGGTTACCGGACAGCACGGCAGCGACGGTCATGTCGTTGTCGGTGATCGCCTGGCTTACTTCGTCCGGAAGCGGACCGGAGTTACCGATACATGTTGCGCAGCCGTAGCCCGCTACGTAGAAGCCAAGGGCTTCCAGCGGCTCAAGCAGCCCGGCTTTTTCCAGGTAATCCGTAACGACGAGGGAGCCCGGCGTCAAGCTGCTCTTCACGTATCCCGGTTTCTTCAGGCCGCGTTCCACGGCTTTCTTCGCCAGGAGACCTGCGCCCAGCATAACGCTTGGGTTTGACGTATTCGTACAGCTGGTGATCGCCGCGATAACGACTGCGCCGGTTCCCATTTCGCTGACGGATCCGTCTTTATGCTTCACGGACACTTTTTCTTCAATCTTGGCATCGCTGAGGCCGTATCCGCCTTTTTCGATCGGCGTACGGACGATGTCGTTGAAGGCGTCCTTCATATGAGTCAGCTCGATGCGGTCCTGCGGGCGTTTCGGTCCGGCAAGGCTCGGTACGACCGAGGCCAGGTCGAGTTCGATGATGTCCGTAAATTCCGGATCTTCGGTTTCCGCGGTGCGGAACATGTTCTGTGCTTTGTAGTAGGCTTCTACCAGAGCAACCTGCTCATCGGTACGTCCGGTGTTGCGCAGGTAAGCCAGCGTCTCGTCATCGACAGGGAAGAAGCCGATGGTTGCGCCGTATTCCGGTGCCATATTGGCTACCGTTGCGCGGTCCGCGAGGCTGATGTTGGCCAGACCCGGTCCGAAGAACTCGACGAATTTGCCGACAACGCCTTTTTTGCGGAGCATTTGGGTAACGGTCAGCGCAAGGTCGGTCGCCGTAGCGCCTTCCGTCAGGCTGCCTGTCAGTTTAAAGCCGATAACGTCAGGCGTTACGAAGTAAAGCGGCTGTCCGAGCATGCCCGCTTCGGCTTCGATCCCGCCGACACCCCAGCCGACAACGCCGAGGCCGTTGATCATCGTAGTATGGGAGTCCGTACCAACGAGGGAGTCCGGATATACGACCGTTTCTCCGTCGATTGTCTTGGTCGCCGCCACGGATGCGAGATATTCCAGGTTGACCTGGTGAACGATCCCGGTTCCCGGAGGAACGGCGCGGAAATTGTTAAATGCCGTTTGGGCCCAGCGCAGGAAGCGGTAGCGTTCCTCGTTGCGCTCAAACTCCACTTGCATGTTGTAGTTGAGGGCGTCGCTGGTACCGAACGCATCAACCATAACGGAGTGGTCGATAACGAGATCGACCGGAACGAGCGGGTTGATCTTCTTCGGATCCCCGCCGGCTTTCTTCACGGTGTCGCGCATAGCGGCAAGGTCGACGACGACCGGTACGCCGGTGAAGTCCTGCAATACGATACGGGCAGGAATGAACGGGATTTCCTTGTTATCGTCACGTCCTTCATTCCATTTAGCCAGCTGCGATACATGCTCCTGGGTAATGGCACGTCCGTCGAATTGGCGGACAGCGGCTTCCAGAAGCACCTTGATGGAGAACGGAAGCTTGGAAATGCTGCCGAGTCCCTGCTCCTCAAGAGCCTGCAGGCTGTAGTAACGGTAGGTTTTGCCTCCGACTTCCAGACTGCGGGCCGTGGAGAATTGATCCTTTGCTGTCATTACATGTACCTCCTTGATCGTAATTCGGTTCCTCTGCTTACTGTGGTTCATCAAATCAGTCATCATTCAGGTGGCTTGGGTGAGAGCGATAAGGGCGATCACTTTGCCGTTCCTTGTTTCACTAGATGAAACATAATTTCAAAATAGTGAGGTTCGCTTTTAGTATACCGTTTACAAGCCGGGGAGTAAAGTACTTTTTGTGTCTATTTATATGAAGAGACCGAGGCGGCAAAAGAACGGGAAAAAGTTCCCCCGATCTGCGCCGGGACTGGTTCCGCGCACTGGCGGGACGGAGTGCGAAGCTTGTCCGCTTCCCGCCTTCCGGCGGACCTCCGCCGAGCGAAAATGGACCAGGGTTCATAGGTGCACCCTTTTTTTCATATAGTGGAATATACGCAGCCGAAACAACATATTTCGGGTTAACGAAACGGGTGAAAGGGGAATGCATGGGAATGGAGAAGGAATGGAAGCAGACGCTGTACGCCTATGTAAATCAATACAACCAGCATCAGATCGATTACCGGTCACAACATACAGATCAGGTCGTGACGGATCCGGCTTATTTATTGGCAAGAAGTGAGCGCGCTTCCCGGCTGTCACAATGGTATGCCGCAAGGGGGGCAAGGCCGCTTCGCAGCGAGACGAGGGCCAAGCTGCTGCGGACGATCCGCGATACCCCGGAGGAGGCGGTCATCGACGTGCAGCTGTATGTGCAGCTGTTCTATGAAAAGGGCGGCGTCAATCATGTGGAGGAAATGATCCAGCGGGAGAGGCTGACCCTGATCCGGGACGGGGATGCCTGGGTGATCGTGTCGGTGGAGCAGCTGACGCCGGAGAAGCATCCGGCCGCCGGCATCCCTGCCGTGCACACCGGGCAGCCGGCCTACGCCTATTCCAGCGGCGGGTCGAAGCCTTACCTGAACGCCGAGGTGCTTCAGGGCGGACCCGGCCGCAAAACATCACGCTACAACCGCGCGGCAGCGGCGGCTTATGCCGACGAGTGGTGGGAAACCAGCAATCCGGAGTTTGCCGTATTCGAGGTGGACTGCACCAATTACATCTCGCAATGCCTCTTTGCAGGGGGCGCTCCGATCCACTATACTGGTAAAAGAGAATCGGGCTGGTGGTACAAAGGATATGTCGGGAGCAAAGAGTGGTGGAGCTACAGCTGGGCAGTTTCGAACGCGCTGCAATCCTTTTTGTCGTCAAGCAGCTGGGGGCTCCGCGGTGAGCTGGTGGAGCGGCCCGAGCAGCTGATGCTGGGCGACGTCATTTTTTATGACTGGGACGGCGACGGCTCCTTTCAGCACAGCACGATCGTCACGGCGTTTGATGCCGGCGGAAGCCCGCTGGTCAACGCCCATACGGTCAGCAGCAAGCACCGTTTCTGGGACTACAAGGACTCCTACGCCTGGTCGGAGAACACCGTATACCGTTTTTTACATATCCCGGACTACTTCTAAGCCATTATAATGGTATATGAACAGCGGCAGGAGGACACCTGCAATCATGAGGAAAAAGAGAGGTTTGGCATGGGGAACAACAAAACAACCGTAGGCCTTGTGTACGGCGGTAAATCAGGAGAACACGAGGTATCGCTGCAGACGGCCTTTGCGGTGATGAACGCCTTTGATTACGATAAATACGAACTTATTCCATTCTATATTACGAAGCAGGGCGAGTGGAGAAAAGGAACGACGCTGCAGGCCCCCCTCGGCAAGCTGGACCAGCTGAAGTTGGAACAGAGCCAGGAAGGTACAGAAGCGGCGCTGGGAGCGATTTTCAGCAGGCTGTACGGCGGTGAAGCCGGCATCGACCTGATGTTCCCGCTTCTTCACGGAACCTTTGGGGAAGACGGAACCATCCAGGGTCTGTTCGAAATGGCGAACATTCCTTACGTAGGCGCCGGAGTCCTGGCTTCCGCAGCCGGAATGGATAAGGCCGTAATGAAAAAGCTGTTTGCGCAGGCGGGCCTGCCTCAATGCGGCTACCGCTTTTTCACGAAATCGCAGTGGGAGCGCAGCAGCTTCAATCTGATCATGGGCGTCGAAGACGACCTTGGATACCCATGCTTTGTCAAACCGGCGAATTTGGGATCGAGCGTTGGCATCTCCAAGGCGAGAAACCGCGAGGAGCTGGAGCAGGCGATTGAGCTCGCTTTCCGCTATGACCTCAAAGTCATCGTCGAAGAGTTTGTGGACGCGCGCGAAGTGGAGGTGGCTGTGCTCGGCAATGACGAGCCGATGGCATCTGTGCCGGGAGAAATTATTTCCTCCAGCGATTATTACGACTACGCGGCGAAGTATACGGATGGGCAATCTGAAATGGTCATTCCGGCTTCGCTGGATGCGGAGACGGCGGACCGGCTGCGGGAGCTCGCCCTGATTGCTTTTCAGGCGATCGAAGGCAGCGGCATTACCCGGGCCGATTTCTTCATCCGCAAATCGGACGGCGCCATCTTCATCAATGAGGTCAACACGATGCCGGGCTTCACTCCATACAGCATGTATCCGCTGCTCTGGCGTGAAACGGGCCTCGGCTATCAGGCGCTGCTGGACCGGATGATCGAGCTGGCGCTGGAGCGCTACAACAGCAAGCAGTCGCTGGTTTTTGCCAACGACATTTAACTTGGCGCTGCGAGATTGCTTGAGTGAAGGTCCGCCAGAATGAACGGTTAGACGTACAGCAACACCATATAAGGTATCCGGCCGGCTCTGCAGTATAGGCCGGGTACCTTTTCCATTTTAATCAGGAGAAGGAGATGAAATGATGGGTTTCCAGACCGAATTCAATTCCGTGTGCAAGTTCAAAAGCGACCAGGAGCTGTACGAGCTGCTCGAATACGGACGCGGCAAAATGGTCAAGCAGGGCTTCCGCGTCTTCCCGACAGGCCAGAAAGTGATTGCCTATACCCCGAACAACGTGGCGGTGGCAATCGTTAAGATCGTCGGCTGCATCGCCGAGATCAATTTTCAGGGGCAGGAGGTTACGGAGGTCGAAATGGAGCTCATCCGCAAGCTGACCGACGAGGAGTCGCGGATTCAGACCGATTTGGCTTACGAAATGTTTTTTGGGGAACATACTTCTTAAGGATGATTTTATAACCAAGAGGAGTAGAAGCCAATGATGAGGGTCCGTTTCGGATACGTGGCGATGTCAACCGTAATAAAAGATGCGTCTCCCTCCAAAACGATGACGATGGCCAGTTTCACCAAACTGAACGACCGGGAGGCGGCCATTCGCAAACTGGAGCGGATTGCGGCCGAAAATTTGCATAACACGCTGCGGCTGCTGAAGCATAACAACGGCAGCGGCATTCATGTGTACCGGTTTTCTTCCAAACTGATTCCGCTGGCGACCCATTCGGACCTAAGCGATTGGAGCCCCTATGATGCCCTTCGCGAGCCGTTTGGCGAGGTGGGCAATTACGTCAAGCAGCATGACATGCGGGTGTCTTTTCACCCGGATCATTTCACGGTGCTCAGCACGCCCCGGGCCGAGGTGCTGAAGAGCTCCATTCGTGACCTCCGCCACCATGTTACGATGCTGAAGGTGATGGGGCTGAACGCGACAGCGAAGAACAACATACATATCGGCGGAGCTTATGGTGACAAAACCGCTGCGGCGCAGCGGTTTGAGGAGCATTTTGCCGCGCTGGACGAAGACATCAAGCAGCGGCTGACGCTGGAAAACGACGACAAGACGTTTACGGCCGCCGAGACGCTTGAGGTCTGTCAGCATGTCGGACTGCCGATGGTGCTGGATATTCACCACCAATGGGTCAATAATGATGGGGAGAAGCCCTGGGAGCTGTGGCCGGACATCCTGCAGACCTGGTCGACGCCGCTGGCGCAGGCCGATGCGGCGAAGGACAAGCCGCTTCCGCCGAAAATTCACGTGTCCAGCCCCAAGAGCGAGTCGGACCCGCGCGGCCATGCCGATCACGTCGAGATGGAGCCGCTCTTGACCTTTTTACGGAAGATTGCGGGAGATACACCTGCCGTGGATGTCATGATTGAAGCCAAAGCCAAGGACGGGGCGCTGTTCAAGCTGATGGAGGATTTGCAGGCATATCAGGGTGACGGAGTGCGTATTCTGGATGGTGCGAGTATTGAGATTACACCCTAGATAAGGTTGATTTCTTTACGGGCATCACCTTTGGGGCCAATGTGGAAATCGGTTTCCCGGTCCGAATCGGGCGAAACTTTGCCGGAGTCTATACGTATAGTTTTAGGAGATAGAATCAGCGGTGTGACGTTATAAGCTGATCCACACGGGGACGGGAGCTGTGTTCATGAGTGTCTTGGCTCCGCCCGCGGACGGGGCCGTCCCAAAGTACAGATCTAATCAGAAAGTAGAGTGAATGCTTTGAACCAAGAGGGTAAGGTACCATATGTCGTAACCAGCAAGAGCTTTACGGCTGTAGCGATTAACGCCGCCTCGAAAGCAGGCGAATGGATTAAGAGTAAACTGGGCACGGTAAAACAGTTGGATACCAAGTCCGGAGCGCCGGATTTGGTCACTGAAGTGGACAAGGGCGCCGAGCAAATGATCCGCAAGCTGATTTTCACTCATTTTCCGGATCATGCGCTTCTTGGCGAGGAAGGGGTCGAGCCCGGGCCGGAGGCTTCCAAGAAAGCGCTTGAGCAGGCGCTGGATGAAGAATACTTGTGGATTGTGGATCCGGTGGACGGAACGACGAACTATGTTCACGGGTATCCGTTCTTTTCCGTATCCATTGCCTTGGCGCATAAAGGAGAAGTGATCGTCGGCGTCATTTACGATCCTTCACGGGATGAAATGTTCGTGGCCGAAAAGGGCAAGGGCGCCTATGTGCATGGCAAGCGCATGTCCGTTTCCCAGCAGGGAACGCTGAATGAGAGCCTTCTCGCAACAGGCTTTCCGGTGGGAAGAGATACGACGCTTCCGCAAAATATGGCCGGACTTAATTTCCTTGCGCCGCGGGTGCGCAACATCCGCTCCGGGGGCTCCGCAGCCCTGCATCTGGCTTATGTTGCCAGCGGGCGGCTTACCGGCTACTGGGAAGTCGGCTTGAACGCCTGGGACCTGGCAGCGGGATCGCTGATGATCACCGAGTCCGGCGGAAGCATCACGGATACGCTCGGCAATCCTTATCATCTGGGCGTTCGCCATGTGGTCGCCACGAACGGGCTGATTCAGCAGGAGCTGGTCGGCGCATTGAAGGAAGCGAAGGGGACCGGCGAATAGTCGGAGATTCAGAGGCTGAGCCTGACCGTCATGCTGTTTCATTAGGCTTGAATCGGGGTAACAAACAATGGACGTAATCGATCTTATTCACGCGGTGGCAGGCCACCGGTACAGCGCAAAGGAGTGTCAACCCATGAGTGAGAAGGACAATTTGGAGCGGCAGCTCAGTGACATGCTGACCGAAGGCGAGCTGCAGCAGCAGCAAGACCGTGAAGAGAAGGAGCGCGAGCTCATTTCTCCGAGATATGAAATCCGGATCCAGACGAAGATGGACCCGATCGTGGAAGAGACGAAGATTTACCGGGGCATGGCGAAGGAGCTTGATGACCGGTATGATAAATATATGAAGAGAGCCGAAGGGGACGGAGCTTCCGAAAGCAAATCCCTGGAGGACGAGAAGTCGTAGAGAACATGATCGCTTGATCATCCCAAATTAGACCTGTGTGGCAGCTGCCGGTTCCGGCAGAGAAGGCCGTACAGGTCTTTTGTCGTTTGTTAAGGACTCCGAAATTTACCTCCAAGCTGAGATTCCTCTCCAACATCCTTTCCCATCACTTTGTACAGCGCATCCCCACCGTAATAATTTCAACCCTAAATCGCAATATTGCCTCCTCAAAATTTGGAAAGCGATCCGGTAGACTGATCCTTGTAAATCAACCTATTTTCGAGAGGGGCATTAAACAAATGAGAAAAGGCAAGAAATGGCCGGTCATGCTGCTTGCGCTCATCCTGATGGTATCCTTGTCTGCCTGCGGCGGGGGCAGTAAAAGCGGCAGCGGTACCTCGGAAGGAACGGCGGAGCCGGCGGCCACGACGGACGATTCCTCAAAGACGAGCTCGGACGAGAAGATCGAGCTGTCCTTCTGGTCGCTCGGCACGACCAACTATGAGGAGCTCGGCAAAGAATACACCAAAGAGCATCCCAACATTACGATCAAATTCCAGAACACCTCCGACCAGACCGCGCACCATAACAACCTGACGACGGCTTTGTCCGCCGGATCCGGAGCTCCGGACATCTTCATGCTGGAGATCGGCTTCATGGAGCGGTTCATTACGGCGGAGGACAAATTTTACAACCTGAATGATTTAGGGGCTAAAGATATCGCCGCCAACTACCTGGACTGGAAATGGAAGCAGGGCTCGTCCAAGGACGGAAGCTTCCAGATCGGGCTTCCGACCGACATCGGCCCGACCGTCGTGTATTACCGCACCGATTTGATGGAGAAGGCGGGGCTGCCGACCGATCCGGAAGAATTCGGCAAGGCGATTGATACGTGGGATAAATTCGCTGCCGTGGCAAAGCAGTTCAAAGAGAAAACCGGCAAGCCGTTTGCGGATTTGACGGATCTGGTCTACAACGGCGTTCGTGACCAATCCGACGGCGAGATTTATTTCAGCAAGGCGGACGGCTCCTTCATCGGCGACAAAAACCCGATGGTGAAGAAAGCCTATGACTTTACGGTCAAAGGCATTCAGGAAGGCTGGATCGGCAATACGCTGCTGTGGTCTCCGGAATGGGGTCAGGCGACCAACGACGGCGGATTCGGCGTCATGCTTGGACCGGCTTGGATGGCAGGCAACATCAAGACCAACGGTCCGGACTCCTCCGGCAAATGGAGAATTACGCAGCTGCCTGAAGGCGCGGGCAACTGGGGCGGTTCCTTCCTGACGCTGCCGAAGCAGGGCAAGCATTCGAAGGAAGCTTACGAATTCATCGCCTGGCTTGACAGCAAGGAGAATCAGCTGGAATCGTTCAAATCCAAAGGCTTGATGCCTTCGATTCCTGCTTTGTATACGGATGCGGCCTTCACCGGCTTCAAGGACGACTTCTTCGGCGGACAGGCGACGGCCGTGGAATACGGTAAAGCCGCACAGCGCGTAAAACCGGTCTACTATGGTCCGCTGCATGATCAGACGGATACGTTCTTCAAGGATGCGCTGAAGAACGTCCTTGAGAAAAAAGCCGACCCGGCCAAAGAATGGGACGCTGCTGTCGAGAAAGCCAAAACACTGGCGGAACGCAGCTAACCATTTTCGAAAATTCAAATGTTAAAGCATTGATTCTGCATCCAAATTCGTCAGGACGGCCTCAGCGCCGCGCCTGGCGGGTTTGGATGATCCTATGAGAACCGCGGAGGTGCAGCATGGCAGAAACCGTAATCGCTTCGCAGGCCCGGAGCAGCAAGAAGCCTTTTCTGACAGAGCAAAGGCGGAGCCGGATGACAGCCTATACGTTTATTTCGCCTTTTTTTATTTTGTTCGCCATTTTCGGGTTGTACCCGATATTCTTTACGATTTATTTGTCCTTCTACAAGTGGGATGCGCTCGGCCCGATGAAATACGTCGGGATGAAAAACTACGACCTGATCACGAGCGATCCGACCTTCTGGATCTCGTTCACCAATACGCTCATCATGGGCGTGATGGGCACCGTCCCGCAGCTGATTATTGCGCTTCTGCTGGCGGTGATGCTTAACTCGGCGATGACCCGGTTCAAGAAGACGTTCCGGGTTCTCTTTTTCATGCCCAACATTACGTCGATCGTTGCTGTGACGCTTGTATTCAGCACCCTGTTCGGCAACAACGGCATGATCAACTGGATGCTGAACGGCCTGGGGCTGGAGAGCGTGGCCTTTAACTCCGGCTGGTGGGGCGTCAAAATCGCCATCTCCACCATGGTCATGTGGCGCTGGACGGGCTACAACGCGATCATTTTCTTGTCCGGCCTGCAGAGCATTCCGATGGACCTGTACGAAGCCGCGCGGATCGACGGGGCGAACCGCCGCCAGCAGCTGGCTTACATTACGCTGCCGCTGCTCAAGCCGTTTATCGTCTTCGTGACGCTGATCTCGACCATCGGCGCACTCCAGCTGTTTACCGAGCCGTACGTCTATTTGGGGCAGTCCGGAACGGGATCGACCCGCCAGGAAGGGATCACGATGGTGACTTATTTGTACAGCGAAGCTTTCCGCAACGGATTTTTCGGAACGGCGGCGGCTACGGCGGTCATGCTGTTTATCATTACGATCATCTTCTCCATGATTAACATGTGGGTATCGGGACGGATGAACGGAGATACGGAAGGTGGTAAGGCATGAGTTCACTTCAAACGGCTTCTTCCCGGACGCCGGGGGATACGGGAATCATCGGCAAAACGCTCTTTTACATTTTGCTCGTGCTCGGGGCGCTGGTCTCGATCTTTCCTTTTTACTGGATGTTTGTCATTGCGACGAATGACCGCGGGGCGGTATTTCATATTCCCCCGATGCTGTCCATCGGCGGCGAGTTTCTGAACAATTTCCAGCGGGTGCTGGAGCGGACGGACTTCTTTCGCGCGCTGCTCAATTCGCTTTTTGTCTCTTCCATGGTGACCGTGTCGGTGGTGTTCTTCTGCACCCTGGCCGGATACGCCTTTGCCAAGTACGATTTTCCGCTGAAAAATGCGCTCTTTTACTTCGTGATCGCGACCCTGTTCGTGCCGACCCAGCTGAGCGTGCTGCCGACGTATATCATCATGGCGAAGCTGCACTGGATCGATACGTACAAGGCGCTGATCGTGCCGGCGATGGTGAACGCCTTCGGGATCTTCTGGATGCGGCAGTATATTTCCACGGCGGTCCACTCCGAGCTGATCGAGTCCGGACGGATCGACGGCGGCGGGCATTTCCGGATTTTCTGGAGCATAGCGGTCCCTGTCATTACGCCGGCCATGGCGACGCTTGGCATTCTCAATTTTATGAACGTCTGGAACGACTTCTTCTGGCCGCTCGTTGTGCTGAAGAACAGTGAGCACTTTACGATCCAAATCGCACTGCAGCAGCTGTTCTCTAACCGCGACGGGCTCGATTACGGCATGATCATGTCTGCGACGTTTACGGCGACGCTGCCCCTTCTGATCGTGTTCCTTCTCTTCAGCCGCTGGGTCATTGCAGGCTTGACCTCCGGGGCGATCAAGAGCTGATCCCCCTAAAATCTGCCAGACACGAAGGAATTATTTCATGCCATGAAGAATGAATAGATCTAAAGACATAGAAGCAGGAGGCAGGAGGACCCAAGTGCCATGAAGCTCCGCCGCAAAATATTACTGGCTATTATTCTTCTGGTGTTCATACCGGTCATCATCATGGGCGTGGTCACCTATTACAACTTTTCCAGCGCCATGGAGAAGAAGTCGAACAATTTCTACTGGATTTCGCTGCTGGAGACGGACCGCAAGCTCAAGTTCGCCTTGAATGAGATCAACTCCGTCTCCAATGCGGCGATTACCCAGCCGGTCATTCAGCAGTTTCTGAAAAATCCGGATGTAAGTGTGACGTACGACCGCAAGCAGGAGATCAACAATCTGCTGATCAACCACCCGATGATTACTTCGTTCAGCCTGTACTCCACCAGCCAATTGATCTATCAGTACAATGCGCCGATGTCATTCGGCGATTTGAAGCGGCAAACCTGGTATGCGTCCATGCTTGGCGCCGAAGGGCGTCCGGTATGGTCCGGGCCGGGGGAGAACGGTTCGGCGGCAGTGAGCCGTCCCGTTATGATTCATGCCCGCGTCATCAAAGACTACTACTCGCTGGAGACGATCGGCTATCTGGTCATCTATGTGAAGCCGGACATTTTGGATCAGGTATTCTGGGAAGCCGCGACGCTGAAGAACGGGGACATTCTGCTGGTGAACAAAGAGGGCAGTGTCGTATTTAACAAATCCGGAGACCGGATCGGGGAGAACATCTCTTTTCCTTTTCTGTCAGACACTTACACCAAGACGAAGGACTATTACGTAGATTCGTTTCATCATGAAAAATCACTAATTACCTTTCTGCCGTCCCACAACGAACAGTGGTATCTGGTTGCGGTGACGCCGCTGAAGCTGATTCGTTCTGAATCCGTTTCCATTCGGAATATCGCCATTATTTTAGGACTGTTTTCTTTGCTGTCGGCACTTTGGTTCGACCAATTTTTTATCCGCAGGCTGGTCCGCAGCCTGATCAGCGCCGTAAACGGCATGAAGCGGGTTAAGCAGGGCATCTTCGTACCGATCACATCCCATACGAAAAGCGATGATGAAACCGATCTGCTGATCGACGGCTTTAATCGGATGAGCTCGCAGATCCAAGAGCTGATCCAGCAGGTGGAGACGGAGCAGACCCGCAAGAAGGAAGCCGAGCTGCAGGCGCTGGTGGCCCAGATCAATCCCCACTTCATTTACAATTCGCTGGAATCGATCAACTCGATGGCGGTGCTGGCCGGGAACCGGGATATCAGCAAAATGGTTATTTCCCTCGGCAAGCTGCTGCGGATCAGCATCAGCGAGAACCAGGAGCTTATTCCGCTGTATATGGAGTTCGAGCATGTTCGCCATTACTTGAACATTCAGAAATACCGGTTCGAAGACCGGTTTGACTATGAAATCGACATTCCCGAGACGCTGCGATCATATATGACTCAGAAGCTGATCGTACAGCCGATTGTTGAAAACGCTTTGTACCACGCCATTGAGCCGATGGAGGACAAAGGATATATCCGCATCCAGGCCATTGAAGCCGGCCGGGACATCGTCATCGACGTGACGGACAACGGGCCGGGCTTTGACCCGGAGTCGCTGCTTCGCATTTGGAACAAGGAGTCCGCCGGATCGAAAAAGTATCATGACAGCGGCGTGGGCCTGAAAAACGTCCATGAACGGCTGCGGATCCGGTTCGGAGGCTATTACGGCATTCTCATATGCTCCTCTCCCGGCGGCGGATCAGTCGTCCGGATCCGGGTGCCGAAGATTATGCCATAGGACCGGGGCGTCAGGGGAGGAGAAAAACGGATGTTAAGAAGAAAACTGCGAAGCTGGGGCTGGGTGCTCCTCTATGCGGTCGTACTGACCGGCACGGTCGTCGTCGTGGCGCATGCGAACCATGAGCCGATCGAGGAGGATGCCACCGATAAGGTCACGCTGACCTTCCGGCATTTCTGGATCAGTGAGCATGACCGGCCGATGCTGAACATTTTTGAAGATGTCGTGCGCGATTTCGAGGAGGCCCATCCCAACGTCAAGGTCAACTTCGACGGGATGGATCAAACGATCCACCGGGAGCAGAAGCTCAAGAGCGAGATGGTGACCGGCACGCCTCCGGACATGTTCGTCCTGTTTGGCGGCGCCGAGATCGAACCGTACGTCAGGTCGAACCGACTGCTCGATTTGACGGAGTTCGTGAACGGCAACCACCTGGAGAACGAATTTAAAGATTTGAAGCTGTGGACCTTCGACCGCCATGTCTACGGCCTGCCGATTGAAGGCAACGCCGAGCCGCTGTATGTGAACGCCGCCTTGTTCCGCAAGCTCGGGATCGCCATTCCGGAAACGTTAAGCGAGTTAAACGAAGCGGTGGACGTGCTGCGGCAGCACGGCTATATCCCGTTTGCCCTCGGCAACGAGGAGCGCTGGCCGGCGGCTATTTTTGCCCATTATTTAATGGACCGCTACGGCAATCCGCAAATGATCGAAAACCTCGTCGAGGGAAACAGCGGCAGCGCGTTTCAAAATGCGGCTTATCTGAAGGCATTTAACCAGATCGAGGCATGGGCGGAAAAGGGGGCATTCGGCCCCCATCCCAACGATATCTCGACCGAAGAAGCGATCGATCTGTTCAGCCATGGCAAAGCGGGCATGTATTTAAACGGCAACTGGGACATTACGCTGTTTCATAACGAACGGGCGCCGGCCGATTTTCAGAACGATATCAAGGCGATTCCGTTCCCGTCCCTTGAGCCGGGCGGCTCCAAGTCGCTTGCGGGAGGCTATACGATCGGGATCGGTTTATCTTCCAATTTAAGCGAAGCGCAGAAAAAGGCGGCCCTGGAGCTGATGAAGAGCTTGTACACGACCCAAGTGCAGGAGCGGATCGTGTACGAGGGGCTGCGGATTCCGTCCATGCGCATTCCTTTTGATGCCGAGCGGACCGGGCCGGTTTTTCCGCAGGTGACCGCCTTAATGGAGCAGGATCCGCAAACCTTCGTTCCTTATGACAATATGCTGTCCCCGGAAGTGAACAAATCGTTTCTGGCGGTCATCGCAGAGATGATCCACGGGGGCATTTCGGCGGGAGACGCATTGCAGGAGCTGGACGTCTCCTCTCAGCAGTACTGGAATCTGAGGCGCAGCACGGCGGTGAAATGAAAGGAGGGATAGGAAATGGAAGGTTCAGGCCGGCATTACACAGCCATATTGGTGGATGACGAACCGATCATTCTGCGGAGTCTGAAGGCTGCCATCCCCTGGGAGGAGCTGGGCATCGAGGTGGCCGGCGAGGCGAAGAACGGGGAAGGGGCGCTCGACCTGGTCCGGGAGCATGCGCCGGACATCATCATCAGCGATATCCGCATGCCCGGCATGGATGGTATTACGCTGATGAAGGAAGTGCTTACGGGCAATCCTGGACGCATTTTCATCGTGATCAGTGGTTATGGCGAATTTGAATATGCCAGGGAGGCGCTTCGGCAGGGGGCTTTCGACTATCTGCTGAAGCCCATCGATCATGACGAATTGACAGAGATGCTGAAGCGGGCGGCTGCCCGGCTGGACGCGCAGCGGGCCGACGACAGACTTCTGCACTCGGTTCAGGTGCTGTCCGTGATGGCCCGCGAGCGGATGTATGCGGAATGGATTGAGGGCAACGACCGTCCGTGCGGACCGCTGGCGTGGCTGGAGAGCCATGAGCTGGATGAGGACTACTTTATGGCCGTTGTGCAGCTGGATCATTACCACCAGCTGAGCGAACGGTGGTCGATGGCCGAAAAGCGGCTGTGGCTGTTTGCGGTCCGCAACATTTTGGAGGAGTGGTCGCAGCAGTACGGATGCCTGGCGGTGTTTCCTTTTCACAGCGGAGAATGGATCGTGCTGTTCCCCGATGCGCTGCAGCCGCGGAAAATCACGCTTGGCCACGATCTGATCGACCGGATCCGTACGTATTCCAAGCTGAAGTGCTCGGTGGGCCTCAGCCGGACGACCCGGGGAATCCATCAGCTGAGCAGAGCCTATGACGGGGCAGCCCGGGCGCTGTACCAGCGCTTTTACTCCGAGCAGGAGGGTGTGTTTGCCGATACGGAGCATGAGGATATTGCCGGGCATCCGGATTTAAAATATCCGAAGCATCTGGAATCACAGCTGCTGGACGCCATCCGGACGCTCGATACGGGGCGCCTGAACGCATGCTGGGATGAGCTGAAGGGATATCTGGAAGAACAGGCCTATCCGAAGGAGGGAGCCGAGCGGCTGCTCATCGAGCTGACGATCGTCCTGTGCCGCCAGCTGGAGCAGGGAAATCCGCCGATGGATTGGCGCCTGGACGGCCTGATTCATGAGCTGCATGACCAGGGAAGCCTGCATGACGCGATCGCTCTGCTTAAAGAAGCATTTGCGGTGCAGCTGGCGGATCACCTGAAAAGCCAGCACCGGGAAGACGGACCAACTGTGGTTGAAAAGGCGAAGCAGTATATTTCGAACCATTATCATCAAGATCTCAGCATCGAGGAAGTTGCCGAAGTCGCCGACCTGAGCATCAGCCATTTCTGCACCTTGTTCAAGCAGGTGTCGGGCTATACGTTCCTTGAGTATTTAACGGAGTGCCGGATGGACAAAGCCAAGTACATGCTGAGCCATACGAGCGTAAAAGTGTATCAAATTGCGCCGCTGGTGGGGTATCAGGATCCGAAATATTTTACCCAGGTTTTTAAAAAGGCCACGGGCCAAACCCCGACGGAATATCGCGAATCGCATGCCGCCATTTCGGGGAAAAACTAATCCCCCAAACCGGTAAATGGTGGTAAACTGAAGTTAGCAAGCAAGCCTTTGGCGTCCTGCCGGAGGCTTGTTCCATTGAATAAGGAGTGATCACATGCTTCGAACTGTTCACAAGTACATAGGCTCGCTGTCCGCTGCGCTACTGTCCTCGGCACTGGTGCTGAGCGCGGCGGGAGCGGCACCCGCTTCTTCACCGCAAGCGGCGGCGAAAGAGCCCTACCGGATCGTCGCCTTCGGCGATTCGCTAACCGTCGGCTATGAGCCCGGCAAGGGAGAGAAGGACGTTCCTTACGGTTTTGTGGACCGCCTGCAGGAGCAGGGGCTGCTTCACGGCCGGACGGAAACGCTGAACGTGGGGATTGCCGGGCTGAAGAGCCTAGGGCTCCAAAACTTTGTGGAAGCCGTCGCAGCCGGACAGCCGATCGGTGCCGAGGCGATTCAGCCGAACCTGCCGGATCCCCGGACCGCCCAGATCGGCGCAGCGGCTCCACAGACCCAAGCGGCCGTGAAGGCCGCGGACGCCATTACGATCACGATCGGCGGCAACGACATGTCCCAGCTGCTTGAGACCGGGAGCCAAATGACGGACCAGCAGCTGTCCGACCGCGTACAGGAGCTGTTCAAGCTGTACTCGGACAGCATGAAGGTCGTGCTGGACGACCTGCACGGCTTGAATCCGGACGCGCTGATCGTGGTCGCCGACCAGTACCAGCCGATGCCGGAAATCGCCGACAAGGCGCTGTATCCGAAGCTGGGGCAGGCAGCCCAGGCTTTTACGGACGTCATTGACAAGATGGCGGCCACCTATCAGTCGCAGGGCGTCAATGTCAAGGTGGCCCATGTGGCCAAGGAGTTCGTCGGCGGCGAGGGCACGATGACGCATATCATCGCGGATCGGGACATCCACCCGAACCAGATGGGGTATGAGGCGATGGCCAAAGTCTTCTCCGAAGTGATCTGGGGCGGCTACACCAAGCTGGCTGTTCACGAGGCGGGCGCGCCGATGGGTATCATCGTCGGCGGCAAGGAGCTGAACACGCCTTACAAGCCGGTCATCAAGAACGGCGCGAATTTCGTGGCCATCCAGGACATCGTGAACGCGGTCGGCGCCACTTCCAAGTGGGACGGCAAAACGTCCAGCGCGACGATCAGTTACGCGGGCAACACGGTCGTCATCACGATCGGCGCCAGCTCCGTGAAGGTGAACGGCCAACCGGTCGCTGTTGGCGCACCGGCGTTCCTGAACAAGGTCGGCAAGGAATCGAAGACGTACGTACCGCTGGCAGCGCTGGCGCAAGGCCTCGGCTTCGACGTTCAGTACGTGGCGAAGCTGAGAACGGCATTTATCAATCCATAATAAGCACGAGAAGGGCTTCCCCGAATGGGGGAGCCCTTGTTTATTGCGGAGGTTTCGAAGCTGTAATGCTTGAGGGTGGGTGCTCCGAAGCCTTCTTGCAACGTGAGCATCAGCTTCGAAGTTGTAATGCTTGAGGGCGAGTGCTCCATGACGTAACATCTGGTGGAGTGCGCTCCGAAGCCATCTTGCAAGCCCGCTGCGCGTCCGGCTCATGCTTCCGACCGCTGTTGCTCGCGAATTTCCGGGAATGGACGATGAGGAAGAAATTCGCTCACAAAGGCGGCCGCTGCCGCTTCTCCAGCATGAATCCGGCCGCTCCGCTGGATTCGGGGAAGGGGGAGC
This sequence comes from Paenibacillus sp. VMFN-D1, assembly GCF_003386155.1. Taxonomy (NCBI): domain Bacteria; kingdom Bacillati; phylum Bacillota; class Bacilli; order Caryophanales; family Paenibacillaceae; genus Paenibacillus; species Paenibacillus sp. VMFN-D1. Next base: position 106,059 of record NZ_QRDU01000007.1, read on the forward strand.
TATGCCTGCTGCGCTTAGGCAACTAATAAGGGCAGGGAGAGCATCGCTCGGAAGTTGTTAAGGCCGCTGCGCTCCCGAGCACAGACCTCTGGTGGGAGTTCTCCGATGCCCACATCTCTGGTGGTATCGCTCCGAAGTCTTCTTGTAAGCCCGCTGCGCGTCCGGCTCATGCTTCCGACCGCTGTTGCTCGCGAATTTCTGGGAATGGACGATGAGGAAGAAATTCGCTCACAAAGGCGGCCGCTGCCGCTTCTCCAGCATGAATCCGGCCGCTCCGCTGGAATCGGGGAAGGGGGAGCATGCCTGCTGCGCTAAGGCAACTAATTAGGGCAGGGAGAGCATCGGCTCCGAAGCCTGTAAGGGCGTAGCCGACTGGTGCCCAACTCCTCTGATTACAGCCCTTTTGATAGCCCCGCTCTGAACCCTGCTCCTGCTGCCGCAACCCGGCAGGCAAAGGCAACTACAGCATCAGCTATCACATCTGCTACCCCTTCGTAATCTCAAAACCCGCTTCTGCTCTCTTCTAATGCACACCGATCTGCGCATAGGCCTTTAACCTCGCCCAACCGATTCACCGGCCGACCAGCTTCTGGCCCACGCCCATGCGACGGTGCTCCGCTTCCACGATCAAACCGCTGATTTCGGGCGAACGGCGGAGACCCCAGCAGGAGCCTTCCTTACCCGATCGTCAGCACAACCTTGCCCTGGCCGTGCCCGCTGGCCAGCTCGCGGTGCGCCGCGGCGGCCTCTTCCAACGGGAAGGTCCTACGGACGCGGACATTCAGCTTGCCCGCGGCGCAGAGCTCCGCCAGCTCGGCCAGCCGCGCAGCCGAGCGCTGGTTGCGGATCATGCGGACGCCGAGCTCCGCTGCAAGCTCGCCGTCCACGATCGTGCCGATGCGCTCCCTGTCCGGGACGAGGTCCACGGATACGCGGAGCGCATCCCTCCCGGCGGCGTCGAGGGCCGCATCGACGCCGCCAGGAGCAAGGGCACGCACCCGCTCGCCCAGGCCGGGGCCGTAGGCGACGGGGATCGCCCCCAGGGCGCGCAGGTAGTCGTGGTTCCGCTCGCTGGCGGTCCCGATAACCGTGGCGCCCAGAGCGCGGGCAAGCTGGACAGCCATGGTGCCGACCCCGCCGGCGGCGCCATGGATCAGGACGGTATCGCCCTCCCCGACGCGAAGCTCCTGCAGGGCGGTGTGGGCGGTCTGTCCCGAAGCTGCGAGCGCCCCGGCTTCTGCCCAAGGGATGCCCGACGGCTTACGTACGATTTGGCTGGCGGGAACGACGACGTATTCGGCGTAGCTGGCCAGCAGAGCCCAGCCGATCACGTCATCGCCGGCCGCGAAGTCCGTTACGTGGTCTCCGGCCTGCTCGATCGTTCCGGCGAAGTCATTGCCGAGAATTTGCGGAAACCGGATGCTTAGACCAGGCGGGACCCATCCCGTTTCCCGGACGGCCAGGTCGAACGGTTGAACGCCGGCCGCTTTGATGCGAACCCTGACCTCATCAGGGCCGGGTAAGGGGAGGGGCACTTCCGCCGTATGCAGTACGTCCGGCGGACCGAACGCGCGGATCACCGCCGCTTTCATGGTCTGTTGTTCTGTCATGCTATCGATCATCCTTTCGGTCATTGAATATAGTGATATCCAGAGCTTTTATTTCATGCCTCCTGAGGTGAGCTTGAGCAGCCTCTCTCGCCTTCGGCCTGTATTTATTCTATAATCGATCCTAAATAATAAAAAATATATATAATGCTATTTATTAATAACCTTTGGTATATAAGGAGGGGTTTCGATGGAGCTGCTGCAGCTTCAATATTTTCGCAAAGTTGCCGAACTTGAGCACATGACCCGTGCGGCAGAGGAACTGCGCATTGCTCAGCCTGCCCTCAGCAAGACGATTTCACGGCTGGAAGAGGACCTGGGCGTGCCGCTGTTTGACCGGAAGGGGCGGCAGATCCGGTTGAACGCCTTTGGCCGGGCCTATCTGCGGAGGGTAGAGACCGCGCTGAACGCCCTGGAAGACGGGAGAAGGGAACTCGAAGATCTGGCTGGAGCGGAGAAGGGCAGGGTTAACCTCGCGACGACCACGCATAAATGCTTCTCCGACCGGATCGGAGATTTTCTAGGGATGCATCCGGAGATTCGGCTGCAAATTTCACAGGCGGGAGAGCAGGAAAAGCGGGATAAGCTTGTAAGCGGGGAGCTGGACCTGTGTATCACGTTCCCACCGATCGAGCAGCCGGGCATCGAGGGAATTTCCTTTTTGACGGAAGAAATTTTGCTGGCGGTGCCTTCGTCACACCGGTTTGCAGGCCGCAGCAGCATCCGGTTAAGCGAGGCGGCGGGGGAGGCTTTTATTTGCATCCAGAGCAGCAATCCATTTCGGAAAATGACGGATCAGTTTTGCAGGCAGGCCGGGTTCGAGCCGGATATTGTGTGCGAGGTGGATGAGCATTCGGCCGTTGGCCATTTTATCCGGGCGGGGGTAGGCATCGCTTTTATCCCTGAGACGCTGGTAGATCGGATCGGATTTTCGTTTCATGTGCTGCGGATCGAGGAACCGGTCTGTCGGCGTACTTATCAAATCGCATGGCAAAAGGAGCGCTATTTATCCCAAGCTGCGCGCGAATTTCGGGACTTCCTGGTCCAGAGCTTTTAAAAGCGTGCCGCTTCGTTATTACCAATCAAAAAAAACGCCCAAGGAACGGCTTCTGCCGTATCACCTTGGACGGATATTCTCCTATGGGCTAACCGGAGGGTTCCGGGCAGCCCATTTTTATGGCTATTTTATCTCCGGTCAAAATAGTTGATCCCCATAGCCTCCCGCACCTCGCCCATCGTTTGGCGCGCGGCCTCGCGGGCTTTGGTGGTACCTGCCATTAGAATGTCGTCGATGTCGCCGGGACGCTGTTCATACCGGGCGCGGCGTTCGCGGATCGGCTCCAGCACCTCTTCGATCGCCCCGGTGATTTTAGCTTTGCAGGCGGCGCAGCCGAGCGTGCCCCGGGTGCACATGTCATGAATATTGCCGCTGTCCTCGGGGCGAAAAATCCGGTGATACCCGTAAATCGTACAGACCTCCGGATGGCCGGGATCGGTTTTGTGCACGCGCTCCGGATCGGTTGGGGCCTTGCGAATCCGGCTGCGGACCTCATCCGTGGTGGAATCGAGGGAGATGGCGTTGCCGAGGCTTTTGCTCATTTTGCTTGAACCGTCGAGCCCGTCCAGCCGTTCACCTACGATGATTTGCGGCTCAACCAGGACGGGGGCGTACAGCTCGTTAAAGCGCCGGACGATTTTGCGCGTCTGCTCGATATGGGGGATCTGGTCATCGCCGGCGGGAACCAGGGTGGCTTTACAGAAGGTGATGTCCGCCGCCTGGCTGACCGGGTAGCCGAGGAAACCGTAATACAGATCCTCGTATCCGCGCTCGGCCGCTTCGCTCTTGATCGTCGGGTTGTGGCGCAGCGAGCTGACCGACACGAACATCGAATAAAACACCGTCAGCTCGGCGATCTCGGGGATCATCGACTGCACGAACAACGTCGCACGATCAGGATCAATGCCTACCGACAAATAGTCCAGCGCCACCTGGCGCACGCTGCCCGCCAGCATTTCCGGCGTATGAAAATGGGTGGTTAGCGCCTGCACATCCGCCAGCATGATATAGGTTTCGTACTGCTGCTGAAGCTGCACCCGATTCTTCAGGCTGCCGACGTAATGGCCGAGATGCAGCTTGCCGGTCGTCCGGTCTCCGGTGAGGACAATGTCCTTGGGTTGTGAGTTTGTTGAAATTGTCATGGTTATTCCTCCTGAATTGAAATTGTTTTGTATACGGAACTTCATTAGCGAGCATGTCTAGTAACCCGGTCTTCCCGGGACGCCACCACCAGCCGTCATCCATGGCCATCACCTCCTTCAATCATGCAGTTTTCAGTTTTGCTTTAGTTGATCGGGCAGAAGGGCGTACGTTCTTATATCAACGCCAAAAAAGCCCCGCCCTTAGGATCTCCATGCTGAAAAATTTCCAGATGGAGATCTATCCAAGGACGGGGCTCTAGCCCGCGGTGCCACCTTGATTGGCCGCCATCCTCTAGGGATGCAGCCCTGCTCAACAGGTACGGATTCCGGCGCTAAACGAAAAGAAAATTGTGTATGCCTTCCTCGATACCCTGCCCCGGTTAACGGTGGGGACCTGCCGCCCACCCTACTGTCCGCTTCTTTGGGGAAGCGTTCCTGTTCAGATGGGGCACTCCGAAGCCCACTTCCGCGCGCGCCGCCACCGGCTTGCACCACCCGCCGGCTCTCTGTAAGGCCGCAATTCGCGCGTACTCCTCTTCATCATCGTGAAAATGGATTTGCACTATTGTAGCTCATTTTTTCGAGGAAGGAAAGAGGGCATCTGCCGCTATTCCGTTGTCATCCCGTTGCTATTCCACCGCCGGGGCACGCCAATAACACTTCCATAAAATTTTACTGGCAACCCGCCGAAAATAAATTACACTAGGACTAATCGCCCATGGGCCTGTCTGCCGGGCCATATCTTACAATCGCGAATGATTGTCGTAGAAACGCACATACTTCCCCATTTTTATTGTTGGTATATTGAAAGAAAGCCGGAGGTGTTATGACTGATGAAGCGGGGGATCCGCAATCCGCTGGCGAGAATGAACGTCAGGCAGCAGATGATCCTGCTGTTTCTGGTTCTTGTCATTCCCGTGTTTATTCTGAACGGGTACGGCAACAACAGGGCGGGCCAGATTTTAAAACGCCATGTAACCAATGCTTATATAGAGCTGAACAAGCAGAATTTCAAACTGATCAGCCGCGATATTGAAACCGTTAACAAGGTGACGGCGACGGTGTTTCAGAATCCGGTGGTCCAGCAGCTGGATACGACGGGGAAGGACACGGTGCTGCAGCGGGTGAAAACCTACGAGAAGCTGGAGCGCATGCTGAGCTCATACTCGCAGGAGAGCGATGAGCGGCAGCCGCTGTACTATTCGCTGTACGTGTACGATCCCGGCAACCATTACTTTTTTGCCCCTTATTATCCGGAGTCCAAAAAGTCCGGGGTCTATTTCTTTTCGAACGAGGCCGAGAAGCCGGAATGGTTTGACGAAGCGGTAGCCCGTAAAGGGAACGGCTATTTGCGGCTCACCGATCATTTATCCCCGCCGGCGAAGGGGCAGTATGACCAGAAAACGCTCGGCTATGTCCGCGCGATCAACAACATTGATCAGGGCGGTACGATCGGCGTTCTGATGGTAACGAACGTGGACGCGCGGATCGGCGAATCGCTGAAGACCGTGTCGCTGCCGGAAGGCGAGCTGTATTTTACCGATTGGAACAATCACATTCTGACCTCCACCCAGCCGGATGCCGAGGGCGTGCTCAGCCTTCCTCCGGAAGTGGAGCCGGGAAATTCACCTATGGGCGTCAAGGACGTCATTACGAAGGATTTTATCTATGTCGTGGATTATAACTACGTGCTCCAGCAGAAGCTGGTGTACAAAGTGCCGGTCAAAGCGCTCCTGCAGCAGCAGGACGAAATGAAGCATGTCATCCAGATCATCTCTGTCGCGTATTTCGCCGCCGGTCTGATCATCATTTTATATTTCTGGCGGTCCTTGATGACCCCGCTGCAGAAGCTGGTCACCTTCGTCCGGCGTTATGAGCCGGGGAATGCCGTGCCCGAAACGCCGCACCGGAAACGCAACGACGAGGTCAGCGTGCTGATCTCCACGATTTACGAAATGGCCCGGCGTCTGAACGATCTGATTCATTACAAATACGACATGGATTTAAAGCAAAAGGAAGCGCAGCTGTCGCTGTTGTACCAGCAGATCAACCCTCATTTGCTGTACAACACGCTGGAGAGCATCTATTGGAAAAGCAAGATGGAAGGCAACCACGTATCGGCCGAGATGATCAAGGACCTGTCCAAGCTGATGAAAATCAGCCTGAGCCGCGGGAGGGAGCTGATTACGCTCGGAGAGGAGTTGGAGCATGCGACCGCTTATATCAAGCTGCAGCAGAACCGCTATGACTATGCGTTCCAGGTGGACATCAACCTCCCGGAATCGCTGCACCCGTTGAGCATTCCGAAAATTACGCTGCAGCCTTTGATCGAAAACGGAATCATTCATGGCATTAAAAATATGGGCGAGGACGGCGAAATCCGCATCGAAGCAGAGGCGTCCGGGGGCATCCTGCGCATCCGCATCTCCGATAACGGCTACAAACCGGTGGACATCGAAGCCATCAACCGGAACTTGAACAGTGAAACAAATGATCCTTCGACCGGTTACGGGGTCCGGAACATTCATCAGCGGATTCAGCTTCACTACGGCAAGGAGTACGGCCTTGTCTACAGCGTCCGCCCGGGCGGGGGCACGCTGGTCACGATCACGCTTCCCGCCGAAAAGGCAGGCGGTTCATGACAAACAAGGTATAAACAAGCTACATACAAGGGGGAGCATCCATGTTCAATATTTTGGTCGTCGACGACGAGCCGCTCATCTGTAAGGGATTAGCCGGGCTGCTTAGCGCATCGGGCCTCGACATCGGTCAAGTCTACACGGCGGGCAGCGGCCATGAGGCGCTTGATATCGTCCGGATGGAGGAGGTCGACCTGCTCGTCACCGACATTCAGATGGGCGAGATGAACGGAATCGAGCTGATGCACCAGGCGAAAATCATCAAGCCGTGGGTGCAGACGATTATTATTTCAGCGCATGAAACGTTCCAGTACGCGCAAAGCGCGATCCGGCTCGGAGCCAAGGACTATTTGCTGAAGCCGCTGAACAGCGAGCAGTTTCTGGACTCCGTCGGCAGCGTGCTGCTCAAGATGGATAAACGGATACCGCAGGTGAATGAGCTTTTGACAGCCACACAAGAAGATTTTCGCATGGAGGAGCCCGAGCCCCGAGAGAACGAGCTTCTGAACCGGCTGCTGTCGGAAGAAGCGGGCCATGAATCAGGGAATCTTGAGACGGGCGGTGAATATGGCGAGCTTGGGCTGAAGGGTCCGTATTTTGCCGTTATGAAAATGAGGCTGGACCTTTCCTCCGGCAGCTCGTCCTATACCGACAGGGATCGGCGGCTTCTCCGGTATGCCTCGCTCAATATTGTGAAGGAGCTGCTCGATCAGGAATGGGATGCGCTTCTGTTTTACTCGCCGGATGACGACATCCATGCGATTATCCAGTGGAGCGAGGCGGCAAATGCCGAAACCGGCGAGAACAAGCTCAGCCAGCTCGAAATGGCCGGCCGCAGCGTGTACCATCATATCCGCAAATATTTGAAGCTGGATTGTACAGTCGCCATCAGCCAGATCCTGAAGGGCATTCCTTTTCTTTCCGTACTCGGCCGCCAGGCCGATAAAGCGATGCTGTGGAGCCGGCACTACCCGGACTACCACGTTTTTTATTACGGGGACTTCAATTGGCATAACTACGCTGAAGATCCGTCCGCAGAAGAGCTGTCGACGCAGAGCAACCGGATTGTTGAGAGCACGAGGCGCTATATCGAAGAGAACTACAGCCAGAAGGGGCTGACCATTCATGAGGTGGCGAAGAAGAACCATGTCAGTCCGAACTATTTGAGCTACCTGTTTAAGAAAATCACCGGGCATAACCTGTGGGAGTACGTTATCAAGCTGCGGATGGAGGAGAGCCGCCACCTGCTTCAGAACACGGACCTGCGCCGCTATGAAATCGCCGAGCGGGTGGGGTACGAGTCGCCGGAGCATTTCAGCAAAATATTCAAAAAGTATTTCGGCATGAGCCCGAGCGAGATGAAGAAGTAAGAACAGCCATCATTTCCATAGAACTAGACATGTGCGCGGGCAGCCCGCTTTTCTACAATGATCCTTAAGAAACATTAGAGGAAAGAGGGAGACAGATGGGGGAACCCGCTACAGCTATGTTAAAGCCGGAAGCGAAGAGCGAGCCGGCGGGCAGACGAACGAGCAGGTGGAAAAAGCATCTTTGGGGATACCTGTTCATCCTGCCGGCCATTGTCATTTTCATTTTGTTTTTGTGGGTGCCGATTATCAAAGGAGCGGTGTACAGCTTCTTTACGATTGATTTCGTCAAAGGCAACACCTTTGTCGGTTTCGATAATTACGCCAGGGTGCTGCACGACCCCGATGTGTGGACAGCCGTTAAAAATACGCTGTATTACATGTTTTTAACGGTCATCATCGGCTTCTGGGTGCCGATTGTGGCGTCGATTGCGATTTCGGAGCTGCGGTTTTTTCAGGGCTTTGCCCGGATTGCCGCTTACCTGCCGTTTGTCGTGCCGGGCGTGGTGCTGTACGGCATGTGGCGGTGGATGTATGACCCGGTCGGTCCGATCAATGGGCTGCTCAGCAGCTTCGGTGTGGAACCAGTGTCCTTTATATCCGACGGGCGATGGTCCATGATCTCGATCGTGTTCATGGAGACGTGGCAGCAGTTCGGATCCGCGATGCTGATCTATTTGGCCGGCGTGCTCAGCATTCCGAGAGACTGGTATGAAGCCGCCGAGATCGACGGGGCCGGCGTATGGAACCGGATCCGCTACATTACGATCCCTTCTATACGGAATCTGATCGTGCTGATGTTTATCCTGCAAATCATCGGGACGTCCCAAGCCTACCAGTCCCAGCTCGCGCTGCTGGACGGGGGACCGAACAACACGACGCTGACTTATGCGCTGCTTATCGTGAAGTACGCGTTCAACCAGCTGGATTACGGCTCGGCGACGGCACTGGGCATGCTGATGTTTATCGTACTCAGCCTGCTCGGACTGCTTCAATTCAAGATGAACAAGGAGGATTACTAGATGAGCCAGCATGACAGAGGAATCCTTTCTTCTTCCGATTTGAGGAAGCCGCTGAACAAAGTGGTGTACGGCATCATGGTGCTTGGCATCGCAGTGATGGTCGTCACGATGCTGTACCCGATTCTGATGACGATGTTTAACGGTCTGAAGACGAACCAGGAAGTGAACTCGTTCCCGCCGCATTTCTTTCCGCAAACGTGGAATTGGGACAATTTCTCGGAAGGCTGGGATTATATCAACCTGCCGATGTTTTTGAAGAACACGATCTTGATCTTCGTCGGCAATCTGCTGATGACTGTGCTGGTGCTGGGCCTGGCCTCGTTCAGCATCTCGAAGCTGAATGTGCCGTTCCGCAGGGGAATTTACTTTTTCATCCTGATGACCTTGTTTATCCCGGCGTCGAGCTATATCATTCCGAACTTCGTTAATTTGAAGGAGCTGGGCCTGCTCAATACGTACTGGGCGTTCTGGCTGCCGGCTGGAGCCAGCGCCTACTATTTTCTGCTGATGAAAAATTTCTTCGATGGCATTCATCCGGAGATCTTCGAAGCGGCCCGCATCGACGGAGCGTCCGAGCTCACAAGCTACGTCCGGATTGCCGTTCCTTTGTCCGTGCCGATCTTCGCCACACTGGCCATCTTTATCTTTTCCACGGCATGGAACGACTGGTTCTGGCCGTCGCTCGTGATGCACAGTGAGGAGAAGTATACACTGGCCACGGCGATCTACAAATACGTCATCAACGCACGGAGCATGGACAACAACATCAAATTCACGATTTTGTTCATGGTCATGATCCCGCCGATCTTCGTATTCCTTGTGTTCCAGAGGTTCATTATGCGGAGCGTCAGTTTGTCGGCGGTCAAAGGATGACCGGCCAACATCGTAGGCATGCACATGAAGGGCATACGATTACACATCGATTGATGAACCATCCTCTCTTATGATGAGAGGGTAAACCATACCATTTGACGAAAAGGGGAGTTTCAATGCGTAAGTTTTCCATGGTGCTGATGTGCCTCCTGCTGTCGGCCTCGGTGCTTGCGGCTTGCAGCGGCGGCAGCAAAACGGTCGGCGGCGACAATCAGGGCAGCGGGTCCGATGGATCCGGATCCGGGGGAACGACGGCGACGACGGATGCGGGGAAATCGGAGGACGATATTACCCAGAAGAAAATCACGATCAAAATCCACTATCCGCTTCCGGACCAAAAAGATCTGCGGGCTCAGGAAGACGACAAGATCAAACGGTTCACCGAGAAGTACCCGAACGTGACGATCGTGAAGGACGACTGGCAGTACAGCGTCAACGAAATCGGCATCAAAATGGCTTCGAACGAAGCCCCGACATTCTACAACACGTTTGCGACCGAAGCGCAGATGCTGGTGGAACGCGGCTGGGTCGCGGACATTTCGGACCTGTACAACAAGTGGGAATACAAGGACGAAATGAATCCGCTGCTGCAAAACCAGTTCATGGTGGACGGCAAGGTCTACGGCGTTACCCAGAACGGGTATATCACGTCGACCATGATCAACAAAGCGCTGCTTGACGCCAAGCAGGTTCCGGTGCCGCCCTTGGACTGGACGTGGGACGATATGTACAACACGGCCAAAGGCGCGGCTGATGTGAAGAAGGGCATCTCCGGCATTGCGCCGATGGGGAAAGGCAATGAAGCCGGATGGAACTGGACAAACTTCCTGTTCGAAGCGGGCGGGGAAATTCAGAAGGTGGAGAACGGGAAGTATACGGCGGCGTTCAATTCGGATGCTGGCGTGAAGGCGCTCGATTTCTATAAAAAACTGAGATGGGAAGCCAACGCCATTCCGAAGGATTGGGCTCTCGGCTGGAGCGATGCCCTGAACGCGTTCCAGCAGGGACGGACGGCGATGGTCATCGCAGGCGCGTATGACGTCATTGACGCCGCGCTCAACCAGGGCGGGCTGAAGCCGGAGAACGTGCTGGCCTATCCGATGCCGGCGGCTGAGAAAGGCGGCAAGCATTACGGTATTCTCGGCGGCAACTATCTCGTCATTAATCCGAACGCCACCAAGGATGAGCAGGAAATGGCGTTCCGCTACATCACGTTCGACTACTTTACGGATAAAGGGCTGGAAGCGCTCGAAGGCAATATTCAGGAGCGTAAGTCCAACAATAAATATTTCGTGCCGGCGCCGCTGAACTACTTCAAGGACGATTCGGAGTACGGTAAAAAGGTGGCCGCGATTTACGACAAGTACGACAACGTGTACAAATACGATCCGAACCTGTTCGGACTGCTGGACGGCAAGCCTGAAGCCCAGTACGGCACCCAAGATTACTATGGCGCGATGTCCAACGTCGTACAGGAGCTGTTCTCGAAGAAAGACACGGATTCCAAGAAGCAGCTGGACGACGCTGCCAAACTGGTGCAAACCAAGTTTTTCGATGAGATCAAGCCTCAGCAGTAGGGAGGCGGACGGCCGGAATTGTGGCCAGATGTTAGCTTAGAGGTACTATCATAAATACAAAAAGACCCTGCCCCCGGCTGAACAGCCGCAGGCAGGGTCTTTCGTTATGATTGGCGTGAATTCCAGCCATTCCCGGATACTCTTTTACTTGCTGATCTCCTTGAAGGAGGCTTCTGCCGCTTCCAGCGTCGCGTCGATGTCCGCTTCGGTATGGGCCGTGGTCAGGAACCAGGCCTCGTATTTGGACGGCGCGAGATTGATATTGCGGTTTAGCATGGCGCGGAAGAAGGCGGCGAAAGCTTCGCCGTCCGTATCCTGCGCTTCGTCGTAGTTGGTCACCGGATGGTCGCAGAAATGCGTAGACAGCGAGCCGCGGATGCGGTTGATCGTCAGCGGCACGTCGTACCGGCCGGCCGATGCCTGGAGTCCGTCCGCGAGCTTCGCAGCGAGCCGGTCCATCTCTTCATAGACGCCTTCGCCTTGAAGCACTTCAAGGCAGGCGATGCCCGCCGAGATGGAGGCCGGGTTGCCCGCCATTGTGCCGGCCTGGTAGGCCGGGCCGAGCGGCGCGACCTGCTCCATCACTTCCTTGGAGCCGCCGTAGGCTCCGATCGGCAGCCCGCCGCCGATGATTTTGCCGAGGGCGGTCAGATCCGGCCGGATCGCGTCATGGTTCTGCAGGCCCGCAAAGGTCTGCGTGCTGCCGTAGTGGAAGCGGAAGGCGGTGATCACCTCGTCATAGATGACGAGGGAGCCATTGTCACGAGCCATACGGCAGAGGCCCTCCAGGAAGCCCTCCTTCGGCATAACCATGCCGAAGTTGCCGACGATCGGCTCGACCATGACGGCCGCCACGTCGTCGCCCCATTTGGCCAGCGCCGCCTGAAGGGCGTCGAGGTCATTATAAGGCACGGTAATGACCTCGTGCGCAATGCTCGTCGGGATGCCGGCGCTGTCCGGAATGCCGAGCGTGGAAGGGCCCGAGCCGGCCGCCACGAGCACGAGGTCCGAATGGCCGTGATAGCATCCGGCGAACTTGATGATCTTGTTGCGCTTCGTGTAGGCACGCGCGACGCGGATCGTCGTCATGACGGCCTCGGTGCCGGAGTTGACGAAGCGGACCTTGTCCATCGACGGGATCGCTTCCTTCAGCATCCGGGCGAGCTGGATTTCAAGCTGTGTCGGCGTTCCGTACAAGGTGCCGTTCTGAGCGGCACGCGTGATGGCTTCCGTGATATGCGGGTGGGCGTGCCCGGTAATGATCGGGCCGTAAGCGGCGAGGTAGTCGATATAACGGTTGTCGTCCTCATCCCAGAAGTAGGCTCCGTTCGCCCGTTTCATAAAGACGGGCGCCCCGCCGCCAACCGCTTTAAACGAGCGGGAGGGGCTGTTGACGCCGCCGACGATGTGCTGCAGTGCTTCCTGATATAATTGTTCGGAACGTGTTCGATTCATGACGGATAACTTCCTTTCTTAAATAAAAAGCAGGCGGGCAGCCTAGTTGCTGCTGCCCGTACTGCCGTTCTCCCCGGTCTCCCCGGAGGTTGTTGAATTGGTATTGGTTGGGTTGCCTGTTTTGCCTTCGCTGGATACCGGCACCGTCTCCGGCTTGTTCATAATATCCTGGATATACTGCTTCAGCTTGCTTTCGCTGGAAACGGTCAGGACGGAAGCACTGCCGATCTTTTCCTCTTTCAGCAGCTTCATCGGCGGAATTTGCTCGCTGCCGGCCATTTGACTCTGGTAACCGACTGTCGCCAGTTTCCACATGTCATTGACGGACAGGTTCGTATCTATATATGGGCTGACCTGCTCCAAAATGTTCGGCAGCTTCATGATGGACGTCGTGGACTGCATTTTTTGGGCGACCGCCTTCAGGAAGGCCCGTTGCCGCTCCGTCCGCGTGAAGTCCGATGTTGCGTCATGACGGAAACGGACGTACTGCAGAGCCGTTGTGCCGTCGAGATGCTGCTGGCCCTTTTTCAGGTCGATATCGTATTCATGGTTGTCTGCGTTGCTCGGATAATACATATCCTTCTCCACGTAAAAATCTACGCCGCCGACGGCGTCCACCAGCTTGATGAATCCTTGAAAGTCCGTATAGACATAATACTGGATAGGAATCCCAAGCAGATCGCCGACCGCCTTCATTGCCGTATTCGGACCATGGGTAATCGCTGTATTGATGCGGTCTTGGCCGTGTTCGGGAATGTCGGTGTACGTATCGCGGAGGATCGAAAAGACATTGATGCGCTTCTTGACGGGATCCAGGGAGGCGACCATCATGCTGTCAGACCTGGGAACTTCACCTTCCTTGATGCCGCGGGCGTCCACGCCCATCAGCAGGATGTTGACCGGTTCGGTGCCTTCCCATTTGGGAGGATCGGGAACTTTGACTTCGACGGGGGTAACCGATTTAAAAGGAGAGTTTTCGGCGGACTTCTGCAATCCCTGCAGGCCATTATAAATCGATGCGAAATAATAGACCGCATAACCGATGATGGCTAATACGATAATGGCTATAATCCATATTATTGTTTTTTTCCTTGGAGTCATTCCTTTTCTTCCTTTCGCTATCCTGTTGAAGGAGAGTGCTTGTCTTCGACATGTTCAGACATTTGTAGAGTAAGGATTCATTTATTATAATTTTTTTTGACAATACAATCAATTTTACATTCTGGAAAGCATTTCACCAAGATAAAATGAACGAAAGTGTTCAATTTATATAGATGCAGTGCTTGGCCTCTGAAAGGAGAAAGTGATACATATGACACAATTTGCAGTTGGAGACATCGTTCCCGATTTTACCCTTCCAGCTTCTACAGGGGAGGAGATCACCCTCAGCAGCTTTAGGGGACGCAAGGTGGTGCTGTATTTTTACCCGAAGGACAATACGCCCGCGTGCACGCAGGAAGCCTGCGATTTCCGCGACGCACTTCCTCAGATTGAAGCGAAAGGCGCGGTCGTGCTTGCGATCAGCCCGGACGAGCTTAAATCCCATGGCAAATTTGCCGAGAAATATAGTCTGCCGTTTCCTTTGCTGTCCGACAAGGACCATCATGTGAGTGAATTGTACGGCGTATGGCAGCTGAAGAAAATGTACGGGCGCGAGTTCTGGGGCGTCGTCCGTTCGACGTTCCTGATCGATGAAGAGGGAAGACTCATCAAGGAATGGCGGAAGCTTCGGGTGGCGGGCCATGCCGGCGACGTCGTGTCAGTCCTTTAATTTTATGTAGCTCGCCGTACAAATATTAAAACGCATGATCATAACTATAGGAAGTAAAGCATTGAATAGGAGCTGGGCTGCCCGGAATGGTTCGGGGGCCCAGTTTTGGTCTGCAGCCGCTCCGGGTACCGCTCTTCTAATGAAAGCGATTCCGGTAAATTTCGGGGATATTTTTGAAAATGGATTGCAAAAATATATGTAAATTTATTCTTATGTTTTTATTGACACGTAAACATGTTGGTTTTAAAATAATTCGTATGCGAAATATTAAGAGATGGAAATAGAAACAGGGTGAAGAATGATTTTGGGTCCTCAAGAAGAAATTCTCGAGCTGTTGTACTCTTTTCGCCAGGTCAATCTCACGTTTTACCAAATCTTCTGGAAGCATGCCGATGCTCTTGAGACCACCTGGATTCAATATCTTGTCCTGCACACGCTCCGCGAGCATCCGGACATCGGACTCTCCGAGCTGGCAGATTTAATTCTTATGGGGAACAGCGCCACCAGCGGGGTTGTCAACCGGCTCGTCAAGGCCGGGCTCGTTGAACGCAGACGGCTCCAGACGGACCGGCGGTCGATCGCGCTGCGGATAACTGAGAAGGGAGATGAACTTAGACAGCAGACCGAGCAAGTCAGCATGGGCTGCCTGCTGCCTCTTTTACAGATCAAACAGGAGGACAGAAGCCATTTACTAGCGACACACCAGCAAATTATTCAGATTTTCAGCCAAAAGGGAGAGAGAGAAAGTAATTATGAATAGCAGTCAAGCTCAATCTATGGAGCATATCCGGAAAGGGCCGATCATTGCCGCACTGCTCCTCGGCGCATTCGTGGCATTTTTGAATCAGACCTTGATGAATATCGCCCTGCCCAAAATTATGGACGATTTGGGCATTCAGCCGACGACAGGCCAATGGCTTACGACCGGCTTCATGCTGGTTAACGGCGTATTGATTCCGGTATCGGCCTTTTTGATCGCGCGGTTTACAACCCGCCAGCTGTTTATTTCGGCGATGACGATGTTTTCGCTGGGGACGCTGATATGCGCGATATCACCCAATTTTGGGATACTTATGACCGGACGCGTCATTCAGGCGGCTGGCGCAGGCATTCTGATGCCGCTGATGACCGTCGTGTTCCTGAACATTTTCCCGATCGAAAAACGGGGCTCTGCGATGGGCATGATGGGGATCGCCATGATCCTGGCTCCGGCTATCGGACCGACGTTGTCGGGGTACATCGTTGAACATCACTCCTGGCGGGTTCTGTTCTACATCATCCTGCCGGTAGCGATCATCTCCACATTAATCGGCGTATTTTTCTTGAAGAACGTAACGAGCGTGACCAAACCGAAATTCGACTTCCTGTCGGTGGTTCTGTCGACCATCGGCTTCGGCGGCCTGCTCTATGGCTTCAGTGACGCGGGTACCGACGGATGGGGAAGCGCGACCGTTATCGCCACGCTGATTGTCGGCGCGGTAGGTCTGATCCTCTTTGTATGGCGCCAGCTCGTATCCAAGATTCCGATGCTGGAGTTCCGGATTTTTAAATACAATATGTTTACGCTGACGACGATCATTAACGTCATTATCACGATGGCGATGTACGCGGGCATGATCCTGATGCCGATCTTCCTGCAGAACATCCGCGGCTTCACGCCGCTCGAATCGGGCCTCATGATGCTGCCCGGCGCGATTCTGATGGGGATCATGTCTCCTATTACCGGCGCGGTCTTTGATAAAATCGGGGCAAGATGGCTGGCCGTCGTCGGCTTGATCATCACGGTGATCATGACCTATGAATTCAGCCGTTTGACGGTTGAAACATCGTACACTCATCTGATCGTCATTTATACGATTCGGATGTTCGGTATGTCGATGCTGATGATGCCGATCCAGACCGCAGGTCTCAACCAGCTGCCGCGGAACATGAACGCCCATGGTACGGCGATGTCCAACACGCTGCGTACGATTTCGGGCTCGATCGGTACGGCGATCCTGGTGACGGTCATGACGAATAAGACGAAGAGTCATGTCAAGGACGTTCTTGCCGGGGGTACGGTCAATCCGGCCGACAAAGCCGCTATGGCAAAGCTGACCGCCGATTCGATGGTTCACGGCATTAACTATGCGTTCATCGTGGCCACTTGGCTGAGTGTTGCCGCGCTGGCTCTCGCTTTCTTCATCAAGAGAACGAAGCCGCACACCGAGCTCAAGAACGAGCTTCAAGGACAAAGCGTCAGCACCGCAAACGCGGAGGGTTAATGAGCTTATATTTTTAGGATGTAAAAGAAAAGACGCGCACTGCATTTCATGCAGCGTGCGTCTTTTTTATTTGTGGCAACGAGGCAGGGGAAGCGCCACTGGACGGAGCTCATCGCTTCCTCGCCGCGGACGTTCACTGCCCGGCATGTCAGCTGACATGCAGTTTGGACAGCAGCGAGCGCATTTTTTTGCGGTAACGGTAGAGCAGAAACCCGACAACAGCGATAATGACAGCGCCGACGATCCAGAAGGAGTACTTTTCCACCAGGTGAAAAGCGAACTTCCACTGCGGCCCAAATATTTTGCCGATGCTGATAAACAGGATGACCCAGAGCAGTGCGCCGCTGTACGCGAACAACGCGAATTTGCGGAAGGGCAGGGCGATCATGCCGGCGAAGTAGCCGGTAAAATGGCGGACGCCGGGGATGAAATATCCGATAAAGACCAGGCTTTGTCCGTATTTGTTAAACCAGCGGCTGGCCCGTTCCAGTTTATGCTCGGAGAGCAGGAACCATTTGCCGTAGCGCTGGAGAAAAGGAAGGCCTGCCTTGAGGCCGATAAAGTATGTAATGGTCATCCCCAGGGTCGTTCCGGCAAACGCAACGATCAGCAGCCACCCGTAATGAAGCATGCCGTCGTAAGACAGGAAGCCCGCATAGGCCATCGTCGTCTCACCTGGGAAGGGGAGAGCGATAAATTCCAACGCCAGTCCGAGAAACAGCACGAGGTAGCCGTACTGCTCGAACATCAAATGTATCCATTTTAACAATTCCAAAAGGTTTTCACTCCAATTCAGGTCGGGCCCCAAAGATCACACAACCGGACTCCAACGAGTTACAACGGACTCCGATGGAATGCCATCCGGAAGCAAGGATGATTAAGCTCTTGAAAGATTCGGCTTTCCTTAAGTCTATTTCCGCTTCTCTCACCATATAATCTACCAGAAAGCAGAACTCATAGAAATAGTGGAGGTAGAAGGTACATGGTGAAGAAGACATTCAGCGTTGTTCTGGGATCGATCGGGGTCGTTTTGGCGGTGATGGCTATCATATTCTGCGCAAGCGTCTGGGAAGGGCGAACCTTGCTTCAGCCTTTGACGCCCTTGGTTCAGAATGCGGTCAAAACGGCTCCGGACAATGAATCTGCAAGCGAAAAGAGTTCTGCTGTCATCGGACGGCAAACCGATCCGGTCCATGTGGGCCAAGCGGGGCTGCTAGCCTCCAATACGACGAAGAAACCCGCTCCGGTCAGCCCTAAAACGGTATATCTGACCTTTGACGACGGCCCCAGCGATTTAACGGGCCAGGTGCTGGATATTTTAAAGAAAAACAAGATTGGTGCAACCTTCTTTGTTCTCGGTGAGCAGGTAAAGAAATATCCGCAGCTCATTTCGCGGATCTACGAGGAAGGTCATGCCATCGGCAATCATACATATGACCATAATTATACCGAACTCTATCAATCTTTTCCTGCGTTCTGGGACCAAATCAAAGATACCGAAGAGGAGATACGCCTGATTACGGGAGAAAGGCCGCAGCTGGTCAGGGCCCCCGGGGGAACGGCGGGGCATTTTGACGACACGTACTTTAAACTGCTGCAGCAGGCAGGGTACGTCGTGACGGATTGGAACGTGGACAGCGGCGATTCCAAGCGGCGTGATGTCCCGGCTGCAGAGATCTTGAAAGGTGCAACCACGGACGTTCCGGGGGGCAAGGTAGTACTTCTCATGCATGACGGTCCCGGACATTCGGAAAGCGTAAAGGCCCTCCCGCAAATTATTAACTGGTACAAGGCCCGCGGATATCAGTTCGGTGTGTTGTCACCGCAAGACCCGCCGGTTCAATTTAAAGTAAATGCCGCAGCCCGCGGACTGAAGCGAAGCGCGCCAAGCGCCGCCTGGATCCAGTCGCATATCGCGCAGAATGCCGCATTGTTTGAGCCTGGCAAACCGCTCCGCCTGGATGTCGGCGGGCTCGAGACCACGCTGGATAACGGCGAGTACAGCATCGTTGACGGACATTACATGGTGCCTTTGCGCGCGCTGACCGAGCGGATTGGGGGCAGTACGGCCTGGGATTCGGCCGGGGCGGCCTGGGTCGCCTCCTTGTCGGTGGATGCCGCGGTTTCGCTGCGGATCCATGCGGATACGGGCAGGCTGGAGGCGGTGGAGGGCAATCAGGTGATCTCTAGGGCGACGCTGCAGGTGCTGACGGTCAATGGATCGCTGTGGGTACCTCTGCGCAGCTTGTTTGAAGCTTCCGGCTATGCCGGAATCACGGCATCGGTTAATGAAGAGGAGCGTCGGGTCACGGTATTTTAACGGTCGGATGCCCAATGGAGCGAATCTACGATTTTTGCAGAGGATTTCATCACTCTTAAAAAATGAGCCGGTGCGGCAGGTCTACTTCCTTTTCTACATGGAGAGAATATTGATAGATTCCCTGTTTTGTCGGGAACAAGCCATGATTGGAAACGGAGGTTGTTACTTTGTCGACTCCATCGGTGTTTCATGATGATGTTGCCCCGGAATTATTGAACCGCGTCTTATCGCGCGTCGGATCCGTTATCGTTGGTAAAGAAAAGGAAATACGCCTTGCCCTAATATCCATGCTTAGCGGCGGCCACATTCTGTTGGAGGATGTTCCGGGGGTAGGCAAAACGATGCTGGTCCGGGCCATTGCCGCTTGCCTTGGCTGCACGTTCGGCCGGATCCAGTTCACATACGATTTGATGCCCGGCGACGTAACGGGCACTTCGATATACCATCCGCACAGCGGCAGCTTTGAGTTCCGGCCCGGGCCGGTTCTCTCCAATATTGTGCTGGCGGACGAAATCAACCGGGCTTCGCCCCGGACCCAATCCGCCCTGCTCGAGGCGATGGAAGAGCGGAAGGTGACCGTGGACGGCACCACCTATACGCTTCCACGCCCGTTTCTGCTGCTGGCGACGCAAAACCCGCTTCATTTCGAAGGGACTTACCGCCTGCCTGAGGCGCAGATGGACCGGTTCATGATGCGGCTGAGCCTGGGGTATCCGGAGCCGGCTCAAGAGGTGGAGCTGCTGACGCGAATGCAGCTGGAGCATCCGCTGGACGCCATAAAGCCGGTCATGCTGGCGGAAGAAATGGCGAACATGCAGCGCGCCGTCCGCGGCGTCTTCGTAGACGAGTCCATCAAGCTGGCCCTCGTCCAGGTGGCCGACGCCTCGCGCCGACATCCGAACGTCCAGCTCGGCATCAGCCCGCGGGGGACGCTGGCCTGGATGAACGCATCCCAGGCTTCGGCCTATATGGCCGGCCGCTCTTATGTCATCCCGGATGACATCAAGGATACCGCCGTGCCGGTCCTCGCCCACCGGCTGATGCTGAACCATGCCGCGCTTCTTGCAGGGGCCAGCGGCGAGGAGCTGGTCCGGGAGCTGCTGCAGCAGCTGGTGCTGCCCGTTCACTCCCGCAAAGGAGGCCGCTTATGATGCGGCGGGTCCTCGAATGGGGGATCGGGCTGGCCGTGCTGGGCGGTCTGGTGGCCATGTACCGGCTGCACGGAGGCGAGGCCTTATGGTTCATGATGTTTGTGACCTGCCTGGTGCTGGCCGGCGGCATGCTGGTTCAGCTGCTCGGCCCCCGGCAAATCCGGGTGGAACGCAGCTTGCCCCAAAGCCTGATTCCGTCGGGGGAGGCCGTGCCCGTGACGATGCGGATTCATTTCCGCTCACCGCTGCCCCTCCCCTGGGTGGCTGTGGAGGATTATTATACCGGCGGGAGCTTCCGGCGTGTGCTCTTCCCGGGATTTCGGCGCTCTTTAACGTATCGCTATGAGATTCCCGCTCTTCCGCGGGGGCATTACGGGTTTGAAGCTTGTGCGCTGGAATGGGGCGGCTTGTTCGGCTGGTTCCAGGGAAGGAAGGTCGTTAAGGGAGAAGGCCGGTTTATCGTGCTGCCGGAGCCGCTGCCCGTCGGACAGGAATGCCGGCCGGCGGCTTCGCTGTCTTCCAGTGAAGAGGCCAGTGTCCGGCCTCCCCGGTTTGCGGACGGTATGAAGGGGATGGAGGTGCGGGAATACGTTCCGGGGGATCCGCCGAACCGTATCCATTGGAAGCACCTGGCCCGGTGGGGCCGCCTGCATACGAGCCTGCCGGAGGAGGCGCAGCATTCCTCTTACGCGGTCATGATCGACCGCTCCTTCAGCGGTTATATGCCGGCCGGCGCTCGGGCAGGCGACGTCAGCGGCGAGGCCGCGCAGCGGGGGTTCGAGACCGCCGTATCGACGGCGGCAGGGCTGCTCGTTGAAGCCGGTCGTGCCGGCGAGAAGGCGGTGCTGCTCGGCTCCGGGCTCCGTGTCGATGTGCCGGGAAAAGCCGGAGGACCCGGCCCTGCGTTAAGGCAGGAGACCGGGCAAGAGGTCACCGGCATGCTCGCAGCCTTGTCGGGACTGACGTTGGCCGGCGGCATGCCGCTGCCTGCACAGCTTCAGGAAGCTGCCGGGAACTTGAAAGGCCAAAGAACGGCCGTCGTCACCGGTTATCTGACCGACGAGCTGCTCCGCGCCGTATCCGGGATCATCTCCTCCGGGGGATATGTGGATATCTATTGCGCAGGCGCCGCGGAAAGAAACGACAGCAGCGATTCGGCATCGTACGCTGCGGCGGTTCACGACCCCGGCCTGTTCCGCCGGGCGGCGCTGCTTTCGCGTCTGGGGGCTGGCGTATTTATCGTGCACGGCGGCCGTGTATCCCGCGTCGGTCACGTGGAGTCGAACTTCCCCGGAGAGGGGGTGGTATAGATGGAAGAGCGTACGGATCCGCTTCTGTACAGACTCATCATCTCTCTGCCCTTTATGGGGCTGTTCGCCGAATGGCTTATTCCGCTCCGGCCGCTGACGGGTTCCACGGACGACGGATTTATGACGACACTGTTATGGCTGACAGCACTTCTGCTGCTGTGGGGAACCCTGCTGGCGAGGTGGACGTTGACCCTCCCGGTGTACTTCCTGCTGGTCGGCACCGCTTGGTATAACGTTTCCGGAGAGGGTCAGCCCTTTAGCTGGCTGATTTCCTGGATATCGCAATGCCGTGATGATATTCTGCTGCTGCTGTCCACCGGGCACTTTGCCGAGACCAGCTCGGAGACCCGGACGCTGGTTTTGATCGTCGGCTGGTCCTTATTGGTTTATTCCGTGCAATCGCTCGCCCTTTCGCGGCGCAGCATTTTTTTGTTCGCCGCGGCCACCTTGCTCTACCTGATATGCCTTGAGACGCTGCTTGGCATCCATATTTACGCCGATATGATCCGCACCTGCGGTTTGCTGCTGCTGCTTCAAGGGATGCTGCATCTGTCCGCACTGCGCCAGAGCGATACGTCGGGGAGGTTTGGCGGCAAGGTGTACGGCACCTGGATCGTGTCGCTCAGTCTGCTGTCCCTCCTGGTCCTCGGCGGCAGCTGGGGACTGGGATATGCGGCCGAGGCCAAGCCTCCGGGGAGGTTATCCTTGGAGCAGGCGGCCGGCCGGCTGGAATCCTGGATCCGTGACAATTACGGCGACGCCTCAGCCGCAGCCGTGACGGGCTACAACCTGAGCGGGGACGATCAGGACATGGGAATGCCTCTGAGCCAAGGGGGCCGGCTCTATTTTGAAGCGGAGAGCCCCGTCCCTACATATTGGCGCGGGGAAACGCTCAGCATCTATGACGGCCGTAAATGGACCGGCCAGGAGGCAAATTCCCGCACCCTGTTCATTCCGGGTGCGGTCCGGCCTGAAGGCTCGGACCCGGAAGCAGAGGAGCCGGCCGCTCCGATGGCCGAGTACCGGACCGTTACTCAGCAAATCATGTTCAGCCGGCCCATGACCGAGAGCTTCCCTCTCTTTGCCGGCGGCCCGATCGCCGAGGTGCTCGACCTGGAGTCGAGCCGGAAATCGGTGTCCCTGACCGTGATCGCCGACGAAGATGCGGGAACGGTCAAGGTACCGCTGATTTCGGGCGTGCCGGAGGTGAACGGCTACCGGATCAAGGCGGACATTCCCGCCGTGGATCCTCAGGTGCTGCGGGAAGATGCAGGCGCGGATCCGGCGCGGGTGAAGGACGAATACCTTCAGCTGCCGGACAAGCTGCCCGAACGCGTGAAGCAGCTGGCGGACCGAATTACGTCGGCGTCGCTCACTCGATATGACGCGGTCGTCGCGGTGGAGGACTATTTGAAAACCTACTACGCCTACACGATGGATACCCGCGTCCCGCCCCAAGGTGAGGACTTTGTGGATGACTTCCTGTTTACGACAAGGAAAGGATACTGCAACCACTTTTCGACCGCTATGGCGGTACTGCTGCGAAGCGAGGGAATTCCAACAAGGTATGTCAGGGGATTTGCCCCGGGAAAAGAGGACAGCGGCCACCCGGGACGCTATCAAATCAGCGAAGGCGACGCTCACGCCTGGGTCGAGGTATATTTCCCCGACTCCGGCTGGATTCCGTTCGACCCGACACCTGGATTTGCGCTGCCTTCCGACAGTGGAACGGTCCAGGCACAGGACGTCCATTCAGGGGGGACTTGGGACTGGGTTCGCCACGCCCTACCGTTGAAGAACATCACGCTCGGGATCGCGTCTTTTATAGCCATGCATGCGTGGATCGCGGTTGGAGCAGCTGCCACCGCTCTGCTGCTGGCCGCCGCCGTCCGCTGCGCCTGGATGTATCGCGGCCTGATTTGGCTGTGGTGCCTGGTGTATTTATCGCGGCGGACCTTTCCGGGCAAGGAGCAGCTGCTCCGGGCGGCGCTTCCGGCCTGGAAGGGCATTACTCGCCGCTATGGCGCGGCTCCGCCGGGGGCCACCGTTCGGGAATACGTGCAGTCCCTACAGGTCGATGATGAAATGATGCGCAAAGAAATGTACGATTTTGCCGCGGAATGGGAAAAGATAGCTTATGGTCAGGTTCCCGTAAGCCGCAGCCAAGGGAGCGCTTTCCTGCGAAGATGCCTTTTGATCGCCGGCAGGCTGGCATAACTTAGGTGCTGCGGCTTCCTTGACGGTATGAATTATCGTTGCGTATAATTGATTTCATTAATTGAGGGAGGCACGGTAATGAATAAGCCAAATGAAATCATCGTTGTCCTCGATTTCGGGGGACAATATAACCAATTAATCGCAAGACGCATCCGCGATCTGGGAGTATATAGCGAGCTCTTGCCTTTTAACACGCCGATCGAGAAGATCCGGGAGCTGAACCCGAAGGGTATCGTGTTCTCCGGTGGACCGCTGAGCGTGTATGCGGAAGACGCACCCCATGTAGACCCGGCTGTGTACGATTTGGGGCTGCCGATCTTCGGCATTTGCTACGGCATGCAGATGATGGCGCAGCAGCTCGGCGGCAAAGTGGAGCGCGCGCACAAACGCGAGTACGGAAAAGCAGAGCTTGAGTTTAAACCGAACACGACGCTTACCCAAGGATTGGACAACCGTCAGGTCGTATGGATGAGCCACGGGGACCATGTCGTTGAGCTTCCGTCCGGCTTCCAGCTCGACGCGGGTACGGAGTCGGCTCCGATCGCGGCGATGAGCCATGGCGAGAAGAAGCTGTACGCGGTGCAGTTCCATCCGGAAGTACGTCACTCCGTGCACGGCAACGAAATGATCCGCAACTTCCTTTATGAAGTTTGCGGCTGCGAGGGCAACTGGACGATGGAATCCTTTATCGAGGATCAGGTTCGGGAAATCCGCGAAACCGTCGGTGACCAGAAAGTGCTGTGCGCGCTGAGCGGCGGCGTGGATTCCTCCGTCGTTGCGATGCTGATCCACAAGGCGATCGGCGATCAGCTGACCTGTATGTTTATCGACCACGGCCTGCTGCGCAAGGGCGAAGCCGAGAGCGTAATGGATACCTTTGTAGGCAAATTCGATATGAAGGTTGTCAAAATCGACGCCCGCGAGCGTTTCTTGTCCAAGCTGGCCGGCGTGGACGATCCCGAACAAAAACGGAAAATCATCGGCAACGAATTCATTTACGTGTTTGAGGAAGAGTCTGCGCGTTTTGACGACTTTGCCTTCCTGGCGCAAGGAACGCTGTACACGGATATCGTCGAGAGCGGAACGGCAACGGCTCAGACGATCAAATCGCACCACAATGTGGGCGGCCTTCCTGAGGATATGAAATTTAAGCTGATCGAGCCGCTCAAAACGCTCTTTAAGGACGAGGTCCGCAAAGTCGGCGAGGAATGCGGTCTGCCTGAAGAAATCGTTCATCGCCAGCCTTTCCCGGGTCCGGGCCTTGCGATTCGCGTGCTGGGCGAAGTGACGGAAGAGAAGCTGACGATCGTTCGGGATTCCGACTACATTTTGCGCGAAGAAATCGCCAAAGCCGGGCTTGACCGGGAAATTTGGCAGTACTTCACGGCATTGCCGAACATGAAAAGTGTGGGCGTCATGGGTGACGCACGTACGTATTCGTACACCGTCGGCATCCGCGCGGTAACCTCGATCGACGGCATGACTGCCGACTGGGCCCGCATTCCGTGGGACGTATTGGAGAAAATTTCGGTGCGTATCGTCAACGAGGTGGAGAACGTTAACCGCATCGTGTACGATATTACCTCCAAGCCGCCGGCCACGATCGAGTGGGAGTAAGGTTAATCGTTATCCTTTTCAAGGTTCAAGATCCGTATCTGCTTAGGCAGGTGCGGGTCTTTTTTTCATTTTCTACATAATTTCCGGGTCGATTCCAAAAGCTAAGCCCTATATAGAATGAACTAAAGAAAAGAACGTTACAGGGCCGCAGTGGGCCTTTATAACAGGAAGTTCAATGCAAAACTTTAGTTCAATCTATCTAGTTAGAGAAAACTGTATAAGGCGCCATCGTTCCATGGGAGAAATATGTAAATTTCCGAACATTGAATCATGTCACACTCTTGATTATTCGTTTTTTCTGTTGACAAGTGAAGCTTGTCTCCATACAATGAATGATGTGAGAAACGACATATGTTCTTTCGTATAATCCCGGGAATTGGCCCGGGAGTCTCTACGAGATCACCGTAATGATCTGGCTACGAATTTAGAAGAGATGATGTCCAACTCGCAGCGCAGCTTGCCTTGACCATGGTAAGTCCAAGCTGATGCTGGCGGGATATCTCTTTCTTTCATTCATAATGTCCGGTGGTCGCTTTGCGGTCTGCCGGGCTTTTTTGTCGTTCTGACTCAAATTTCTAAGGGGGATTATTTGAAAATGGAACGGTTCTTTAAATTAAAGGAACGCGGCACAAATGTAAAAACAGAAATGATCGCCGGTCTCACGACGTTTATGGCGATGGCGTACATCCTGTTCGTCAACAATCTGTTTCTCGGGCCGGACGGTGCGGGTATCCCTCATGAAGGCGTGTTTTTCGCCACCGCAGTCGGCGCGGGCCTCGTTACCATCCTGATGGGATTGTTTGTCAATATCCCGATCGCCTTGGCGCCGGGTATGGGTCTGAATGCTTATTTTATGACCGTCGTGCTTGGATCCAATGGTCAAATTACCTGGCAGGCTGCTTTGGGCGCCGTATTTATTTCAGGTATTATTTTTATCATTCTGACGGTAACGCGCGTCCGGCAAATGCTGATGGTCGCCGTTCCGAAAAACATTAAAACCGCTATTACGGTTGGTATCGGCCTGTTCGTCTCCATCATCGGCTTCAAGCTCGCCAACCTGATCTCAATCACCGTGAACGCCGGTACCGATATCAGCAAGCCGATTGGCGGCGGAAGCTTCAACCTGGCACTAAGCGATTTCTTTACACATAAAGATGCGCTGCTTGCTTTGATCGGACTTTTGATTATCGCCATTCTGATGGTGTTGAAAGTAAGAGGGGCGCTCCTGATCGGCATTATCGTAACGACGCTGATCGGCATTCCAATGGGCGTGACGGACCTCAGCGGCTTGTCCCATGCCAACTGGCTGCCTTCGTTCTCCAACCTGGCTGTCGGAGATCTCGATCTGAAAGGCGCACTGCACATTGGCTTGTTCGATATCGTCTTTATTTTCACGTTTGTGGAGCTGTTTGACACCTTTGGAACACTCGTGGGTACGACGACCCGGATGGGCATCATGAAGGATAAAGAGAAAGGCGAGAAAATCGTCGGTAAAGCGATGCTCGTCGATGCGGTCGGCGTCAGCGCCGGTGCCGTTCTGGGTACGAGCACGATCACTTCTTTCGTGGAAAGCACGGCAGGCGTTGAGGAAGGCGGACGCACAGGCTTGACTGCTATTACGACAGGCGTACTGTTCCTGCTGTCCCTGTTCATCGCTCCGCTCGCGCTGGTGGTTCCTTCGGCAGCTACCGCGCCGGCACTGATCATCGTCGGGGTGCTGATGATGAGCCAGGTTCGGCACATCGAGTGGGACGACTTTTTTGAAGCTTTCCCGGCTTTCCTGACCATCGTACTGATGCCGTTCTCCGGCGGGATAGCCAACGGGATTTCGGCAGGGATCCTGTCCTATGTGATTCTTGCGGTTTTCTCCAACATCTTCGGCAAGCGCAAAGAGAAGGTTCACTGGCTGATGTGGGTGCTGGCCATCATCGTGGTGTGCCGGTTCGCATTCCTCGGTGCCGAGTAAGTTAAGGAATTGATGAGTTGAATGATTTGCCCTTGTCCGCTATGGAGCGGATGAGGGCTTTTTTACTTTTGGCAAATTGAAAAGTATCTATATATAACGCAAAGAAATGTGAGGATGTGGGGAATATATAATGTTGTAGAAAATTATTGGGGAATGCTGTGTGGATCCCTGTTGCTCGAGTGAGCAGGCGCACCCTGATAAGGAGGGAAGTTACTCTAACCGTTAAGACGTGCTTGGAGACAGGGTAGACGTTTGATAGTATATATGAAGGTTATGCATGGTATGCAGCGTGCCACGATTAGAACCAGAGGAACGGAATATACGGGGATATAAATTTTTTGTCGAAAAAGCTTGCAATAGAGTTATAAACATGGTATATTCTAATTCCGGCCAAGAAAACATCGCTTTAAGCGTTGGACAGCAAGCCTGAAAAAACGATTTAAAAAAAGCTTGCAATACTGAGTCGGACTTGATATAATATAAGAGTTGCTGCTGAAACACTGAGTGGTAACGAAATGAAGTTTGATCTTTGAAAACTGAACAACGAGTGAGTATAAACGCGAAGGTCTTATGACCGGAGCGATTGAGATTAAATCAATCTCGTCAGATTCA
>NZ_QRDU01000008.1:0-124193 GCF_003386155.1 Paenibacillus sp. VMFN-D1
GCGCCCTTAGCTCAGCTGGATAGAGCGTTTGACTACGAATCAAAAGGTCAGGAGTTCGAATCTCTTAGGGCGCGCCATTTAACTGTTTTACAATAAATATCGGGATGTAGCTCAGCTTGGTAGAGCACCTGGTTTGGGACCAGGGGGTCGCATGTTCGAATCGTGTCATCCCGATACGCATGCACAGCTTCGTGCAAGTCATGATTGGTTCAAGGCTTGCACGAAGATCTGCGGGTGTAGTTCAATGGTAGAACTTCAGCCTTCCAAGCTGATAGCGTGGGTTCGATTCCCATCACCCGCTCCATACATAACAACATAACGCCGAAAGGCGTTTTTTTGTTTAGAGCGGTAGTGTGGGAGAGAACCTACGCAGCGTGGGTACGACCGTCCGTGCCGGCTTCATTTGAAGGAACCCGCTCAGGACGCGCGTCAACATCTACCTCTGTGGTGGGCCGAAGGCCCGCTTTTTAATCCGGATGTTGAGTATTCCCATCACCCGCTCCATACATAACAACATAACGCCGAAAGGCGTTTTTTTGTTTAGAGCGGCTGTGTGGGAGAGAGCCCATGCAGCGTGGGTACGACCGTCCGTGCCGGCTTCATTTGAAGGAACCCGCTCAGGACGCGCGTCAATATCTACCTCTGCGGCGGGCCGAAGGCACGCTTTTTTAATCGAGATGTTGAGTATTCCTATCACCCGCTCCATACATAAAACATACCGCCGAAAGGCGTTTTTTTGTTTAGAGCGATAGTGTGGGAGAGAGCCCATGCAGCGTGGGTACGACCGTCCGTGTCGGCTACACTGAAGGAACCCGATCAAGACGCGCGTCAACATCTACCTTTGCGGCGGGCTGGAGGCCCGCTTTTTTAATTTGAGATGCCCTCAAGGGCTGTTATACACGATTACAAGGTATCTCTCTGAGGATTTTACCTGATTGCCTCTATAACCGCCTTATTTGCCCCTCTAGCCCTTTTAAATGGAGGGTTAATAAACCACACAATGCATTCCTTAAAAATCTTTATTATGCCTAGCTAAGCAAGCTAAAAACAATCTAATATTGGGTATGCCCATGATTCCTTAATATGTGTTCTATGCTAATCAATGAACTAACATCTATATGAACAAGAGAGTACAGTTGAATCAGCTGCTATAATGAAAAGGTCCAAAGACATTTTCCATTAAATAACCTCATGTTAAATATTAACGAGATGATTTGTTTAAAGAGTTAACTTATGTGGTAAATAGTGGATGAGGCATCTGAGCTATGCATAAATAAACTCAATGCGGTATTTTATTTAGAATGAAAAGCACCGTATTATCCATAACATCTGGTAAACCATATGTCAGGAATTAAGCATGACTGAATGAAAATACATATTTTACATCGTGTTTTTACGCGAAAATCTGCGCTTTATTTAATAAAAGTGCAGATTTTCGATGTGATTTATTGTATGATGTTAAGAAAGTATGAACAAAGAGAAAGCAATACAGACGGGATAGAGACGGGAGGAGTAGCATGACTGAACTTACGGTAACCGCGAACAAAAGCAATTCAAACAACTTGCTGCGGCGTGACGTGCGATTCTTGGGGAACATACTCGGGGAAGTGCTTGTCCATCAAGGGGGCAATGAACTCTTAGATATCGTTGAGAAGATCCGTGAAACAAGCAAATCTTTACGTTCTGTTTTTTTGCCTGAATTGTATGAAGAATTCAAAAAGATGGTTGAAACCCTTGAGCCGGATATTCGCCATCAGGTGATTCGTGCTTTTGCGATTTACTTCCAGCTTGTGAATATCGCCGAGCAAAATCATCGGATCCGCAGAAAACGGGACTATGAGCGCTCAGCTGGAGAAAGTGTTCAGCCCGATTCGATCGAGATGGCCATCAAGGAACTGAAAGAGCGGAACTTTACGGTCGAAGAAGTTCAGGACATTATTGAGAGCCTGTCTTTGGAACTGGTAATGACCGCCCATCCGACGGAAGCTATGCGCAGAGCGATTCTGGATATTCATAAACGGATTTCCGAAGATGTCATGCTGCTGGACAATCCGACTCTTACGTTCCGCGAGCGTGAACAGCTTCGGGAGAAGCTGCTGAACGAAGTCATTACGCTGTGGCAGACGGATGAGCTTAGAGCCCGTAAGCCTACGGTACTGGATGAGGTCCGGAACGGAATGTATTACTTCCATGAGACGCTGTTCCACGTTCTGCCTGACGTCTATCAGGAATTGGAACGCTGCTTGACCAAGTATTATCCGGGACACCTCTGGCACGTGCCTACGTACCTGAAATTCGGCTCATGGATCGGCGGCGACCGTGACGGTAACCCATCTGTGACGGCCGAAATCACTTCGCAGACGCTTCGTATGCAGCGCAAGCTGGCTATTCGGGAATATCAGCGCATTTTAGTTGAATATATGCAGTATTTGAGCTTCAGCACTTCCATAGTAGAAGTTTCCAAGGAACTTCAGGATTCCATTGAACGGGACCGTGCAAATGTAACCGTTACAAAAAGGGATATTTGGAACAATGCGAAGGAACCATACCGTATTAAACTGGTTTACATGATGGAGAAAATTGCGAACGTTCTGGACGACAGTAAAAAAGGAACAGCCGAGTCCTACGCTTCGCCAGCGGAGTTTATTGAAGACCTGAGCATTATTGACCGCAGTCTTCGCTTCCATTTTGCGGACTATGTAGCAGATACTTATATCAAGAAGCTGATTCGCCAGGTGGAGCTTTTTGGCTTCCATACGGCGGCGCTGGATATCCGTCAGCACAGCCAGGAACATGAGAATGCGATGAAAGAGGTCCTGGAGAAGAGCAACATTACGCCGGACTATGCAGCGCTTTCCGAAGAGGAGAAGATTGAGCTGCTCACGAAGCTGCTGAGCGAACCGAGACCGATCTCGTCGGTATATCAGGATTACAGCCCAAGCACCAAAGAGTGCCTGGATGTATTCCGGGTAGTCAAGGAAGCACAGCAGGATTACGGCAAGGATTGCATTACCAGCTACTTGATCAGTATGGCTGAAGGAGCCAGTGACATTATGGAAGTCATGGTCTTCGCCAAAGAAGTCGGGCTGTTCCGGCAAGTTCCGGATGGTACCGTAGAATGTACATTGCAGGCGGTTCCGCTGTTCGAGACCATAGAGGACCTGCACGCCGCTCCGGAAATTATGAGACGGCTTTTCAAACTGCCGATTTATCGTCAGAGCATTACGGCCCGGAACGACCTTCAGGAAATTATGCTGGGTTACTCCGACAGCAACAAGGACGGCGGCGCGGTTACAGCCAACTGGGAACTGCGGGTTGCTCTGAAAGAGCTGACGGCTGTCGCCAGCGAGTTCGGCATCAAGCTGAAATTTTTCCACGGACGCGGCGGATCGTTGGGTCGCGGCGGCATGCCGCTGAACCGCAGCATTCTGGCTCAGCCGGCTTCTACCATCGGCGGAGGCATCAAGATCACCGAGCAGGGTGAGGTCATTTCCTCGCGCTATTCGCTGAAGGGCATTGCTTACCGCAGTTTGGAACAAGCAACATCGGCGCTGGTGACGGCAGCAATCAACGCGCGTTCGCCGGAAAAGGATGACGTAAACGAAGCCCAATGGGATGAGATCGTGCGCGAGATGTCCGAGGTTTCCCGGAACAAGTACCAGGATCTGATCTTCCGTGATCCGGATTTCTTGGCATTCTTCAAGGAATCCACGCCGCTTCCTGAAGTCGGAGAGCTGAACATCGGCTCGCGTCCTTCCAAGCGAAAGAATACCGACCGTTTTGAAGATCTGCGCGCCATTCCGTGGGTGTTCTCGTGGACCCAGAGCCGTTACCTGCTTCCTGCATGGTACGCCGCGGGTACAGGCCTTCAGAGCTTTTATCAGAACAAGGAAGAGAATCTGAAGGTGATGCAGGAGATGTACGAGAAGTTCTCCTTCTTCACTTCATTGATCGATTCCCTTCAAATGGCGATCGCCAAGGCGGATATGGTCATTGCCAAGGAATACGCCGGCATGGCCCGCAACGATGAGGCACGCCGCCGTATTTTCGGACTGATTGAGGAAGAGTTCAAGCTGACATCAGAGCTGATTTTGAAAATTACAGGACAAAAAGAAATTCTGGATAATGTGCCTGTCATTCAGGAATCGATCCGTCTCCGCAATCCTTATGTGGATCCGCTCAGCTATTTGCAGGTACAGCTGCTCAGCGAGCTCCGCGGACTGCGCGAACAGGATGAGGATAATGCAGAATTGCTGCGTGAGGTTCTGCTCACGATCAACGGCATTGCCTCGGGACTCCGGAACACAGGCTGATGATACGATTACTTCAATAAGCATCCCTGAAGCCAGAATAGGAAAGCTCAGTGCCTGAACCCCAGGTGCTGCGGCTTTCCTATTGTTCTGTTATACGGCTTGTCTTGCTTTTTAGAGAGACTTCATTTACGATTTGAATGGAAAAATAAATTGTTGTCGTACCCATCAGCAAGTCTGGGGGAATCTTGATGGAAAATATAGAAAACCGGCTGACAAAACTGGCTCTGAAAGGAGACCAGCGGGCGTTTGCCGAAATTGTGGAACTGTACAAGGACAAAATTTATCATTTGGCTTACAGGATGCTGAACAACCGCCACGAAGCGGAGGATGTCGTTCAGGAGACTTTTTTACGCGTATATAAAAATTTGGACAGGTATGACCAGAATCAGAAATTCTCCACATGGATTTACCGAATTGGAACCAATTTATGCATCGACCGGCTAAGGAAAAGGAAACCGACCTATTCCCTTGATGCCGAGATGAACGACCAGGAAGGTATGGACGGGTATTCGATGATTCCAAGCGATAACCGGACGCCTGAGAGCGAGACGCTGATCTCGGAGACGCAGCAGATCATTTACGAAGCGATCGAGAGCCTTCCGGCGAAGTATAAGTCGGTCATGGTCCTCCGGTATTTGCAGGATTTGTCCTTGCAGGAAATCAGCGATGTGCTGGGAATGCCCGTAACAACGATTAAAACGAGGGTGCACCGGGGCCGCGAATTTTTGCGCAAAAAATTAGAGCCCAAATTATAGAAAACGAGCTTCGGTTTTGAAACTTCTTCAGAACCTGTACGTATTACAAATGAAACTGACCTGTGCCCCTGAACCGGGGAGATTGAATACATTCATATTAATGAAAGGATTGGCTCAGAATGGATTGCAAATTAGCCGTCTCTTTAATGCATGATTATTTAGATGACGACTTGTCCAAGGAGCAGCAGTTGGAGCTTAAGACCCATATGCTGTCCTGCCCTGACTGTCGGATGCAGTTTAAAGAGCTGGAACAGACGGATATGCTGATGTACTCACTGACGCACCATACGCCGTCTGCATCTCTTGAGCTGACTGAGCGGATCATGAATTCTCTCCCGAAGCAGAAGAAGCAGCAGCTATGGCTTACATGGGTCAAGAGACATCCGGCCATTACAGCCGCGGCTATATTTGTCTTAGTGATGCTGTTTAGTACCGTGAGCTTCTGGGATCAGGATACCCAACTGGTGGTTAAAGGCAGTGATCTGGATCAAGTTGTCATTGAAGGGAACACGGTCATCGTGCCTGAGGGCAAGAGTATTGCGGGCAATTTGACGGTAGAAAATGGAAAGACTCAGATCTATGGTGATGTCCAAGGTAATTTGACGGTCATCGATGGATCGCTGTACCAAGCCTCAACCGCCCATATTTCGGGTCAGGTGAAGAGCATTGATCAGGCGATGGACTGGATATGGTATAAAATCACAAAC
The DNA here is from genome assembly GCF_003386155.1 of Paenibacillus sp. VMFN-D1. Classification (NCBI taxonomy): domain Bacteria; kingdom Bacillati; phylum Bacillota; class Bacilli; order Caryophanales; family Paenibacillaceae; genus Paenibacillus; species Paenibacillus sp. VMFN-D1. Next base: position 5,776 of record NZ_QRDU01000008.1, read on the forward strand.
ATGTTCTCTGATGTCGCCTATCGTTAGTAAATCTTGATATTTGTGGATATTGGCGCCTCTTTGGGACAAAGCAGGCGTCTTTTTTGTTGGCAATATTTATAAATGGTTCCAATTTAAAACCGCGGCCGCTTGCAACCTGAAGGTGTACGTTATAACCTAGGTAATATAGGGGAAATTAAAAGACATAGAGACCCATCATCATGAAGGGGAGTATGGGGGCCTAAGTATGAGTTATTTTGCGGACTTAACGTGGAAAGAGTCCATTAAAGATATCATTGACATCGCCATCGTTACATATATCATTTATCAGGTCATTTTGCTTGTCAGGGGGACCCGGGCGGTTCAGCTGTTGAAAGGGATTTTGTTCCTGGTCATCATCTGGGCGCTCAGTACATGGTTTGATCTGTACACCCTTAAATGGCTTATGAATCAGATATTTAACTTTGGCATTTTGGCGATCTTTATCATCTTTCAGCCTGAGCTCCGGCGGGCGCTGGAGCAGTTGGGGCGGGGCAAGCTGTTTGGCCGCTCATCGGCGGAGGATGAACAGCTCAATAAGCTGATCGGCGAAGTCATTAAGGCCGTGAACTATTTGGCTCGCAGAAAGATCGGAGCGTTAATCGTATTTGAACGGGAGACAGGTCTCAATGAATATACGGAGTCCGGGATTCCTATGCAGTCCATGGTGAGCTCCCAGCTGCTCATTAACATTTTTATACCGAATACACCTCTCCATGACGGTGCCGTGATCATTCAGAACCAGCAGATCGCCGCTGCCGCCTGCTATTTGCCGCTGTCCGAGAATCCTTTTATCAGCAAGGAGCTGGGCACCCGGCATCGGGCGGCCATCGGGATCAGTGAAGTAGGGGATGCGGTGTCCATCGTCGTATCGGAGGAAACCGGACAAATATCGTTGGCTATTAACGGTCAGGTCGTTCGTGATATTAAAGAAGAATCCTTAATATCGAAACTGTATGAAGAGCTCCGTCCAAATTCCTCTGCGAAAGAAAAACGTCCTGTTTTCTGGAAGCGGAAGGGGAATGATAATCATGAATAAGTGGATCAATAACAACAATATTTCGAAAGTGCTGGCGCTTGCCGTAAGTATTTTGCTCTGGAGCATGGTTCATTTGAACGATGTGACGCCTACGCCTACCGCTAAAATTGATTCACGGATCATTGATAATGTGAAGGTACAGGCTTTTGGACTGGATGAGAAGAAGTATATTCTGAGCGCCATGGACACGGATCAGGTTCAGCTTGAGGTCAAAGGAAAAAAGTCGGACCTGCTCTCGATGTACTCAGAAGATTATAAAGTAAGGCTGGACCTGAGCAAAGCCAAAGTAGGTACCAGCACGCTGCCGCTGACCGTAGACGTTCCTTCGGGAATTGAGGTGGTCAACGTTCAGCCGTCAACCGTGACTGTCAATATTGAAAAGAGGGATACATCGTCTTTCCCGGTATCGATCGTGACGAGCGGGGAGCCGGCAGCCGGTTATCAGATGGGCAGCATTACGATGGAACCGGCTACGGTGTCTGTTACGCTGCCTGAAAGCGACCTGAAGAGGGTCGATAAGATTCAAGGATCGGTATCCATTGATGGCGAAGACGCAACGATTAAGGAAAAGCGGGTGAAGCTGACCGCGTTGGACAAGCAGGGGAAGGAAATTGAGGGGGCGGTAATTGAGCCGTCAACCATCTCTGTGGTCGTACCGATTACGCCGCCATACAAAGAGGTGCCGATCGAACTGCACTATTCCGGCCAACTGCCTGACGGCCTCGTGATTTCCAAGGCTCAGCCAAGCGTGACTACCGTGAAGCTGTACGGTTCTCAAGATGCGCTTGCGGGAATAAAGTCCTATAATGATGTCGATGTGGATTTGGGGCAAATCAAGGAAGCGGGAACAATGGTACTTCCTGTGGACTTGACGCCGCCGCAGGGTTTTGAGAAAATCGAGCCGAGCTCTATGGAGGTTGAAATCACCACGGTGTCCAACTCCCAGCGGGTGATTGACGACATTCCGATTAAGATCAGCGGGGCCGGCTCTGACGTGCAGGCCGCGATCAAGAGCCCGGCAAGCGGCACCATGTCGCTTAAGCTGAGCGGCGCTCCTGGACTGCTGAACAGCCTGACAAAGGATGACATTCAGCTCATCGCCAGCGTTGGTAACCTGAAGCCCGGTACGCATCAGGTGAACCTGCAGGTGGTCCTCCCACGCTATGTTTCGCGGGTGGATCAGGGAAATGCGCTAACGGCGACCATAGAGATCAAGGATAATGCTGCAACAACGTCGACCCAGCCGGACTCGAAGCCTGAAGATAACAGCAAGGGAACGACCGACAACGGCAGTAAAGGAACAGGCGGCAATTCAGGGTCCGAGACCGATTCGACGAACGTGGATGAGACAGACAACAATGGAACGGCGGGTGACACCACGCCGCCGGAAGGGCAGGAGCCACAGACAGATACCGGCTCACCCTGATCTGAACGAACACATATAGTAACTAGAGATGCACTCAAAAAGGAGATCAATTATGGGGAAATATTTTGGAACTGATGGAGTACGCGGTGTTGCCAATAAAGAACTGACGGCCGAAATGGCTTACAGCATTGGACGCTGCGGCGGTTATGTGTTGACCGGGGACGTGGAGAAACCTACGGTTGTCATTGGAATGGATACCCGGATTTCGGGAGTTATGCTGGAATCGGCACTGGTTGCGGGTCTGCTGTCCATCGGGGCGCATGTTATCCGTGTAGGTGTCGTATCTACGCCAGCGGTGGCGTATATTACACGGTTGTTAAAGGCGGACGCCGGCGTTATGATCTCGGCTTCGCACAATCCGGTCGAAGATAACGGCATTAAGTTCTTCGGCGGGGACGGCTTCAAGCTGTCCGACGAGACCGAGCTGAAAATCGAAGAGCTGATGGATGCAGCCGAAGATACGCTTCCGCGTCCGATTGGCAAGGATCTGGGCAATGTTATTGTCGATAATGAATCGAAATATAAATATTTGGAGTATTTGAAAACGACGATTTCCCACAGCTTTGACGGGCTGAAGATCGTACTCGACTGTGCCAACGGCGCGGCTTACGAGCTGGCTCCTAAGCTGTTTGAGGAACTGGGCGCAGAGGTGGTTACGATCGGCACCGAGCCGAACGGCTTGAACATCAATGACCACTGCGGATCCACCCACCCGGAAAAGCTGAGAGAAGAAGTGCTGAAGGCCAAAGCCGACCTGGGTCTTGCTTTCGATGGCGACGCGGACCGTCTGATCGCGATTGACGATCAAGGTGAGGAAGTCGACGGCGATTTCATCCTCTGCATTTGCGGCGACGCTATGAACAAGCAGGGTAAGCTGAACAACGGCACGATCGTATCGACCGTCATGAGCAACATCGGTTTTTATAAGGCGACCGAGAAGCTGGCGCTGAAAACGGCCAAGACGGCTGTCGGCGACCGTTATGTGATGGAGGAAATGCGTAAAGGCGGCTATAACTTGGGCGGAGAGCAGTCCGGCCATGTTATTTTCCTGGACTACAATACGACCGGTGACGGCATTCTGACCGCGATCCAGCTGGTGGATACGATTCAGGCTTCGGGCAAAAAGCTGAGCGAGCTGAGAACGATGATGCGCAAGTACCCTCAGGTGTTGGTGAACGTACGGGTAGAGGACAAGAGCAAGTATGAAGGCAATGCGGCCATTAAGGATGCTATTCAAGCCGTTGAGGGGATCCTTGGGGATAACGGCCGGGTACTGGTTCGTCCTTCAGGCACGGAATCGCTGATCCGCGTCATGGCTGAAGGTCCTAATAAGGAGGACCTGGATCAGTACGTCTCCCAGATCGTCGATGTGGTGAAACGGGAACTAGTATAGCAGGTAAATGTTGGTTTTTTCTATAAAATAAAGCATAAATGCCATAGGCCGGTGAGACTAGAATTGCGGTTTCATCGGCTTTTTTACAGGGTATATAACGGGGACTCCGATTTGGGGCTATCAGCCCGATTGCAAAACGGAGATGACATGAATATAATTAGTAAATGTCATTACGAAACAGAAAGCGAGGGTCGTGAGGTTAGCAACAATAGCGCCAGAACTTGAGCTTGCGCGGGGAAGAATCGGAAGGAGCACGACGCTTCGGATTCACGGCAGCATCAAGTTGACGAGGTGGAGGTGTTCGAAATGTTCGGCGGGGACCTCCCGGTGATACACCACAGCCGTAAACTCGAAACGGAAAATGAACGGGCGACCGTTCACACAACGTTTCCAGTGGGTGTTAGAAAATAGTGATCATTTTTCATGAGTGTGCGGGCAAGCGCATAAGAGATGCGGCGATGCTAGGATGTACATTCGTGAATGCACCTTGTATAACTGAATACAATGTTCGTTTTCCTGTACATTCTGGCACCATGCTGCACCTTTATGCTCCCGTACTCTTCTAAAACCCAATTCGAAGAAGTGAACGGAGGATATTAACTATGTGTGGTATTGTCGGATATATTGGTAATAAGGATACGCAAGCGGTATTGATCGAGGGTCTGAAGAAGCTGGAGTACCGCGGGTACGATTCTGCGGGTATTGCCGTGTTCACCAACCAGGGACTGCAAATTGCCAAGGCTCAAGGACGTTTGGCCAATCTGGAGTCCAAGCTGGAAGGAACACCGCTGGTGGGAAGTGCCGGCATCGGGCATACGCGCTGGGCTACTCATGGCAAGCCATCGGACGTGAACTCTCATCCGCATACGGACAACAGCCATAAATTTTCGGTCGTGCACAACGGCATTGTCGAAAATTATCTGGAGCTGAAGGATGAGCTGATCAGCCAGGGACATCATTTCGTGTCGGAAACCGATACAGAGGTGATTTCCCACCTGATTGCCCGCGAATACGACGGCGATATCGTCAAAGCGGTTCAGAAGGCCATCGGTTACATGCGCGGCGCCTTTGCCCTCGGTGTATTGACCGAGTACGAACCGGATAAACTCGTGGCTGTGCGTCAAGCAAGCCCGTTGATTATCGGGATTGGCGAAGGAGAGAACTTCATCGGATCGGATATTCCGGCAATTCTTCAATATACGCGTAAAGTATATATTTTGAATGACGGTGAGATGGCCGTATTGACGCAGGATTCTGTCGAATTGATGACCATTGAGGGGAATTTTATTTCTCGGGAAATGATTCATGTCGACTGGGATGCAGTGACGGCGGAAAAAGGCGGCTTTGAGCATTTCATGCTGAAAGAGATCCATGAGCAGCCGAAAGCTTATCGCGACACGATGCGCGGACGGATCGACGAATCAGGTAAAAAGGTAGTTCTGCCAGAGCTGAAGCTGACAGCCGATCAGATCAAAAATATCCGCAACATTCAAATCATTGCCTGCGGTACAGCATACCATGCAGGTCTCGTGGGACGCAGCGCGATTGAATCGCTGGTACGCATTCCGGTAGAGACGGACGTAGCGTCGGAATACCGTTACCGCTCACCAATCGTAACGCCGGAAACGCTGGTCATCGTCGTCAGCCAATCCGGTGAAACGGCGGATACCCTCGCTGCAATGCGTGAAGCCAAAGCGAACGGCGCACACGTACTGGCCATCACCAATGTGGTGGGCAGCTCGATCGCCCGTGATGCCGACGACGTCATCGTGACGCTGGCCGGCCCGGAAATTGCCGTAGCGTCCACTAAGGCATATACGTCGCAGCTGATCGCGTTCTATCTGCTGGCGCTGTACCTCGCCGAGGTTCGCGGCACGCAGACGCCGGAAGCGGTAGCTCAGATCGTAGCGGCTATGCAGGCTCTGCCGGAGCAGGTGGAAAGCATGCTGGCCAAGCCGGATGCCATTAAAGCCTATGCAGAGCATATTTCCAAGCATGAGCACTTATTCTTTATCGGTCGCGGACTGGACTACGCGGTAGCGCAAGAAGGTTCGCTGAAATTGAAAGAAATCTCTTATATTCACTCCGAAGCGTACGCAGCGGGTGAACTGAAGCACGGTACGCTGGCGCTGATCGAGGAAGGCATTCCGGTTATTGCCCTGGCAACCCAGGAAGCCGTTCTGGAGAAAACGGTCAGCAACATCAAGGAAGTGAACGCACGCGGCGCGGACATCATGGCGATTACCCATGAAGAAAATGTCGCAGGTCTGCTGAAGTCGGTTGACCAGGCGTTTGCGATTCCGAAGACGCTGCCGCTGCTAACACCAGCTCTGTCGGTGGTGCCGCTGCAGCTGCTGTCCTACTACGCATCGCTTGCCAGAGGCAACGACGTCGACAAGCCGCGGAATTTGGCGAAAAGCGTAACGGTGGAGTAAGGGTAGTAAGAGGATTGTCGACACGTGTGCAAAGCAAATAAAGTCGTATGCCAGCAAATTAAACTCGTATTGAGCAATTAAAAGTTGTATCAGAGTCGAGCAGATCCAGGATTATTTCCTGGCATTTGCTCGGCTTTTCTTTTATAGCAGGGGGTTGGAATTAAGGGGGATTAGAAGGGGAAACAGGGTTCTTATCGAATCATATCTCTGAGGCTTTTATCAGGCGTTTCAGGGCTTCTCAGGCGGTGGAGTGAGTTCTTCTCAGGCATTTGCTCAGGCTCTTGCCCAGGCGATTTCTAAGCCATTTAACTCGATTTTGTCCCTGTCTTTTTCCTGCCCTTCAATACGACTTTAATTTGCATTTCCCAAGTTCCCCCAACCCCTAATCCCTGTCTTTACCCCTGCATTTCCCGATACGACTTTAATTTGCTCAAATTCTCGGCAAATTGAAGGGGAAGAGCGAGAAAAACCAGTCGGGACAAGGGTTTGACTGGGTTGGGATTGATTGGAAGTGGCGATACGACTTTATTTTCGGTACATAACACGTGAATGCGTTAAATTAATTATGTAAATGAAGAATTAACTTGTAACTGATAAAAGAAGTATGCAACTTCTTAAGCAATTACAAAGGAGCTCAGATTAGTCTGAGCTCCTTTTTTGTTTAGCAAGAAAATCAGGGGTTTTACCAAGAGTGAGTAAAACCCGAGTTGGCGAGCCATTCTTAGGGCTTGAATTGCCTTTCAAAAGCCTATTGTCACTTTCAAAGGAAAGGTTATACCTCCGATACAAATGGTCCTCTTACGAGGCATAAGACGGGCTTACGGCCAATCATCTGAAGACTCTTGTTGTACCCGTCCATGATACTGAGAATTAGAGGCTTATGACCGTCAACTTATATCTGCAGAGCTAGAGTCGCTAACCGTTGTGAAATCTTCGCAAACACCACCTGAAGCAGCTATCCCGCCTTTGTATCTCTTCGATTCCTCCCCATATGTAGCAATCGAGTTGTTCGAAACGTATGATCTGGTCAAATAAATCATCCCAACCCCCTCAATGTAGGGCAAGACTCCGTATGCTAGACTCGGCAAGCTGAGGCCACTTAGGCTTGCTCTTCGCTCCATCAGCGGTAGCCGAAGAAGGTCCCTTCCTTTGAACTGAAGGATGTCAAAGATAACGAACGTAACCGGCAGCAATTGGCGCAAGCGTGCGATCTTATAATGCTTTCCTGCTTTGAATCTAGCGCTGCCAGCATCCATATCAGGGTTAGTACGCGAGACCTCGCGTTTTCCCAGAGGATGTACACCTGACTCTCCAGCTCCCTCAGTGACTGGATAAACGCTATAGTTAGCGCCCTGAGGTTTTTTAAGGTTGCTGTAAGGTTGGGATTAACACGGTGTAAGATTCGGCCTTTAAGATTGAAATTGCATTCAAGAAATTCAACTTAGGAGTGAACGGGAATGAAAAAGGGGATTATCGCTTTAGCCGTCGTTTTGATCGGTCTGGTTGGAATCGTCGTATTCTTCCAAAACATGAATTTGAACCGCCTTGGTGCACAGCAATATTATGTGCAGATTACCCAAGACGGAAAGCGAATGGAAGAGAAGTTGGACAATGGAGAGAAGGTTGTTCATTACGAATACAGCATGAAGGGTTTTGATTCTAACGGGAAGGAAAAAAGCCTGACCTTTACTGCATTCAAAGAACTGCGCAATGAAGCATACCTGCGGATTTATGTGAAGGGGGATAAAGTCAGCTCCTACCAGGAGGTGCAGTCCGAGGAACTGCCCAAGGAGGCAGGCCGGAAGCTGGAGACTGTCGTGAATTAGGTACCTGCACTACCTGAGAGCTTCACAAATAAACATCAATTTTATTTTTGGATCAAGGGAGAGAAAACGATGAAAAAAACTGCTTTTAACACTGTATCCCAAAAAACATTGGCTTTTTCGCTCGCATTTACGCTTGCAGCTTGCCCGCTGGCAAGCGCCGGTCATGTTCTGGCCGCGCCGGCAGCGGCGTCCGCGGATTCCGTAGTGGCTGCGCAGACGCATGACCAAGCCCGAGTCGCGTACGGAATTGATGCTAGGCTCGACGAAAAAAATATGCGTATCCAAGGGAGCGAGACTGTTACCTACCGGAACACATCCAAAGATACGCTGCGAAAGATCGTCTTCCATACGTTTGCTGACGCCAACCGATCCAAAGCGACCCAAACTTCGATGTTTGAGCAAAACAACGAAGAGATCCAAAAGGAAAATCCACAGAAGAAGCCGGAAGATTTTCTTGGCGGTATCTACATTCGCAGCGCGGCGGCTGATGGACAATCTTTGGTTTTTTCAAACAGCAATCAGGCTTTGACCGTTGAATTGAAGCAGGAGCTGAAGCCTGGGGAAGCGATGACGGTTGAAATCGGCTTTGAGGTGAAAATTCCTTTCGGCATGCAGCGCCTGTCCTACTATAAAGACATCATCAATGGCGCACATTGGTTCCCGGTCATGTCGGTCTACGACGAGAACAAGCATGAGTGGGACAACAAGCCGTACAGCAAGACCTTTGAAACCGACTATTACGATTCATCGGATTTCGAAGTTCGTATTAACGTGCCGGAAGACTATCAAGTTCTGATGCCAGGGACGATCACTACGCAGGCGGACCCAAAAGAGCCCGGCCGGAAAGTCGTTACCGCCGTTGCCGATAACACCCGGGAGCATGTCTTTTTTGCCAGTCCGAATTATAAGGTTGAGAGCGTAACGCGTGACGGCCTGACCATTGAATATTATTATTTCGACAATATGCCAGACAAGAAAAAACTCGTTGATGAATATATCGACACGGCTTTTAAGGCTATTCAATTTTTCAGTGAAAAGTACGGGAAATATCCTTACCCTGAGTTCCGGATCGCGGAGTCGTACGTAGAGGGTGTGGCTGTCGAGTTTGCCCGGGTCATCCAAATGGGGCAAATCCGGCCGAATAGCGATCCGGCGCATGATACCACATTCGTGCACGAGATTGCCCATCAATGGTTCCATGCCTTGATTGGCAACGATTCGGAGAAGGAGTCGTTTTTGGACGAAGGGTTTGCCGATTTTTCGATGGTGTATTTTGCCGAAAAACAAGGCGATGAGCTGAACGGGTTCAAATCGATCCAAATCGATGATTGGTCTTATTTAGACAAGCCGATCGCCTCAAACAATACGGAAGCGGGGGGCGAGGCCAACCCGGTCTTTTATAAAAAAGGACGTCAGGCCATTTACCAGCTGTACCGCATGGTGGGCGAGGACAAATTCGATGCGTTCATGAAGGAATATTTCAAACGGTACGCGCACAAAAACGCGACGATCAGCGGGTTGCTGCACACCATCCAGGATACGCTAGGAGAAGAAGCGCGAAAGGAAATGGACAAAGCGCTGCATGATCCGCAGTTTGCTCTAAAGCCCGAATACCGGTTGTCTGAGGCGGAAGAAGCCGCTTATTGGCGTGAACAGTTTAAAACCTCTTACCGTTCTTCCTTGTCCCAAATTCCGAATCTTCCGGCGGAAACGATGAGCCGCATCATGGATAAGGCACTGCAGGGCGAACCGCTGACGATCCTGATGAGTGATCAGGCTGGCAGCAAAGCGAAAAAGCAGCAGCAGACGATCTTGACACAGCTTGAAGGGACGCTTGGGATCATGGGAATTCCATACGAGGTCATTTCCGATCGGCAAACACTCAAGAAAAAGCTGGAAAAGGAGCTCGGAACCAGCAATATCATCGCCATCGGCAGTGCCAAAACAAACGGACTCATCCAGGCGCTTAAACCCGGCATCATGCAGAAATCGAAGGCCATCGGCTTCGACTGGAAAAGCCGGATGAACCAAACAGCTTCTTCAGGCGCTTATGTCGTCAAACATCCCTATAATCAAAATCGACTGCTGCTGCATTTTTTCTGGAACGGTGACGCCCTGAGCGACAACGCGGTCGAGCCGTTTGCGGAGCAAATGCTGAAAGCACTCAACTTTAGCACCGACTTTTATCAGTATTACGTTTTGAACAAAACAGGCCAGGTCGCAACAGATAAAAAGATCGCTAACCCGATCGCGAAATTTTTCGGCGAAGAATAATAATAGAGTCTCTGGCCCAGAGCAGGGAAGATGATGACTGAAGACTCGGCAGTGTAGCTGCCGGTCTTTTTCTTTGCTTGTAGAAAGGGAGCCTAGCACAGAACGAATCATGCTTAAGGTATGTAGGATTTGCTTTTTGGATTGAAAATCATATTTTACTCTTGCAAAATCAGCTTAACTTTCATAAAATCTAATGTACGTTAGTTAGATTATTTGGAATGGCTGTTCAATGGTCGTAATATTTAACGACAGAGCGACAAAATTTTTTAAAGAAAAAATCTAACGATCATTAGTTAGATTAAACTTTTTGAAAAGGAGAGGTTATCATGGCATGGCTATACTTAATTATTGGTGGAATTCTTGAAGTAGGTTGGGCACTTGGTCTAGGCTATTCAGAAGGGTTTACTAGAATAGAAATTGTTATTCCGACAGTTATATTATTAGCCCTTAGTTGGTGGTTTTTCGCTAAAACATTAAAAGTACTTCCCGTTTCGACGGCTTATGCAGTATTCACTGGTCTGGGTGCTTTTGGTACGGCTTTAGTGGGCATGACGATTTTAGGGGACCCCGTAAGTCCAACCAAGATTGTGTTAGTCATTCTATTAATTAGCTGTATTATTGGACTAAAGTTAATTTCGGATGAACCAAAGGAAGAGAAAAGTTCGGGGGGGAATGTGTAATATGTATTGGTTATCCTTAATATTAGCTGGATTGTTTGAAGTTGGAGGTATTATTAATCTGAAGCTAACGGAAGGATTTACAAAATTAAAGCCAACCATCTTTTTTATCTTATGTCTGTGTTTAAGTTTTTTCTTTCTTTCCGTCTCATTAATCGAAATACCTATTAGTATCGGTTATGGTATATGGACTGGGATAGGCGCGTCAGGAAGTGTTTTACTTGGGATGTTTTTATTTAAAGAACCGAAGAATGCGAAGAAACTTATTTTAGTTGCAGGAATTATTTTTTGCATAGTAGGCTTGAAATTGATATCCTGAGATATCCTGATGTATGCTAACCAAATGAGGTGAAAAACGTTTTGAAAAAGGGTGAAAAAACGAAAAGAACGATACTGGAACAAGGTTTAAAGCTGTTTTCCTCGAATGGTTACGAAGAAACAGCACTTAAAGATATAGCTGAAAATGTAAACATTAAAACCCCTTCGATTTATGCTTATTTTGAAAGTAAGCAAGATCTATTTGAACAAATTGTAAATTTTGTTATTGAAGATTATTTAGAGTTTATCGAACAACAATTTTATGTTATAGAAAATTATCCGTTAGAAAAAAAATTATATCATGTTTTAGTTGAATTAAATAAATACTATTATATGAACGAAAAGGGTTCCTTCCTCAAAAGGTATGGGATTTACCCTCCGGATAATTTTAAAGAACTTATCACAGCCCAGAATAAGAAGGTAGAAGAAGGGATTCGAGATCTTGTTTTCTCCATCTTAAGAAACAACAAAGAGAATGAGCTTATCGACGAGGAGACAATCGTTACTTCTTTTACAACCATATTAGACGGTATGCTTTTCCATATGATGAGCTCTCCTTATCAAGAATATGAACGTAGATTAAATATGATGTGGTCTGTATTTTGGAAGGGTATCCGTGAATTGTGAACTAATATGTATAATGAACAAGTTTTCGTTGGAATTTATTACAGGGGTATATGAAAAGAATCAATTGGAAAACATCTATATTGCTGAAGAAGTAAATCTTCTTAATAAAGAGGTACCAATATGTCTGTATATTTAATTCCAATAAAAATCGCATTTATTTTATTTAGTGTTTTTAGCTTTTTTCTTATTATCCCTTGGTTAGTTTATAGTTATAGAAAATATGGTTATTTGAGTCTTTGGGCTTCAATAGTGGCTTATTCCTTTGCTTTTTATATGTTAACGGCTTTATTTTTAGTTCTGCTGCCTCTTCCAGCAACTCGTAATACTTGTGCTCTTCAATCACCTGATACGGTGCATTATACGCTTGTCCCGTTTAATTTCGTTAGGGATATGATTAATAGTGGTTCAGTTGTTTGGTCACAGCCATCCACCTATGTTAGATTACTGACGCAAAGTGCATTTTTGCAGGCGGTATTCAATTTGCTATTGTTGCTGCCACTAGGCGTTTATCTAAGGTATTTTTTTCAACAAAAAAGATTTTGGAAGAGAGCACTTGGTTTGGGGTTTGCGTTATCACTTTTTTATGAGACAACACAATTAACAGGTATTTATGGGATCTATAATTGCCCATATCGTATCTTTGATGTGGATGATCTTATATTAAATAGTACGGGTGCTTTGTTTGGATTCGTCATTGCTCCTGTCCTGCTTGCTCTATTTCCATCTCGAAAGAGCCTTATTGCCAAGGGAGAAAAAATGCAAGAAAATCCACTTGTACCTCCTCTGTTACAATTGCTTGCTGTATTTATAGACTATCTATTGATAAAGATTAGTTGGAACCTTACCGTTGGACTTTTTACAACAAGTGGATTCGCACAATTTGTTTATACAACAACTTGCTTTTTTATTCTGTTCTTTGTAGTTCCATGCATTTGGGAGGGAAAAACAATTGGAACCAATATACTGCGTTTTAAACTAATTCACGTTGATGGAGAAGCCCCCCCGTGGCAGTCCATGCTGAAAAGGTCCTTTGCGCTATATTTACCTTTGGTACTATCATGGGCCCTAAATGTATTTTCTGATGTTGAGTTAGATATAACTCTTAATCCCTATCACACATGGATCACTATATTTATATTTGCATTTCTCATCATGATGTGGGCCGTAATATTGATCCATACTATATTCATCTTATTTAAAAGAGGGAGACGGAACTTTTACTTTGACTATGTAGCGGATTTAGTACCAAGGAAAATCAAACGTGCTTAGGCTCCTAAATAACTGATGCCACTCCTGAATGCGTTAAATAAACCAGTAGATGAGCTTGCAAAATCCTAGGGATCCATAATTGCAAAGGATCATGATAAAGGATATTTTCTGTAAACGAAGAAATACATAACACGCTGATCATTGGGATTACAAGAGGAGGGGGCTTGCATTTTGAATAAGAAGGATGATAAAAGGGTTCATTTCTACCATATTACGTTATCAAACGGTGAACTGCTTGAAAACATTCGAATTGAAGGTTCGCTGGAATGGAACCTCTCTGGTATCGCAGCACATCTGGTTGCCGTGGAAGATCCCGACGGAAGGAAAATTGTACTGAGCAAATATCATATTTTCAAAGCAGAACTGATAAAGGTCGAAGATTAAAAAGATGGATGTGTGTTATCTGTAAAATAGAAACCAAGAGCTGGAATCTGCCCTTGGTTTCTTTTATTAGCTTTATCCACCGGACAGAGCTTCTTAATATTTAATTGTTCACTACCGGAGAGCGTTTACGAAGGCCGAGGGCGGTGATGCCAATCCCGAGAAAGGAAGCGGCAATCGGAACCATCATTGCTGTGCGGTAGCCGTCGAGCAGGGCTTGCGGGGATTTGTCCAAACCTGTAGCGCCAATCTGCACAGCGGTCACGACCGCCAAACCGAGTGCGGCGCCAAACTGGAAGGAGGTATTCAATAAACCGCTGGCGAGCCCCTGCTCTTCTTCCGCTATTCCGTCCGTGGCGGCGATGGTTAAAGGTCCGTAAGTCAGCGAAAAGGCGAGGCCCGTCAGGATCATCGTCGGGAACATCGCTGCATAGGTCCAGTCCAAACCGATGGGAAGAAAAAGGGCGTAGGCTAATGCAGCGAGGCAGAACCCGCCGAAAATCACCGGAATATTGCCGAAACGGTTTACCAGCTTGGGGGTCAGGGTAGGTGCGAGTATGGAATCGACACCGACGGCGAGCAGGGCAAGACCCGTTTCAAGAGATGACCAGCCGCGCAGTTCTTGGAGGTAGAGCACTGTCACGAATTGGAACCCGAAAAAAGAGCCGGCAAACAACATGGCACCCAGGTTCGCCCGCACGAGTGAGCTGGCAGAAAATATGCCAAGGCGTACCAAGGGGGAAGCCGAGCGTCGTTCGATCGTTGCGAAGAGACCAAAAAGCAGGGCACTGCAGGCCAGGATTCCGGCGGTCCAGCTCCAGCCCAGGTTGGAGGATTCCACGACACCGTAAACCAGAAGCAGCATGGCCGCCGTGACGCTGACTGCTCCGGCCAGATCGAAGCCTTTGGAGGAGACCTCCGGCCGACCAGAGGCCGGTATGAGGCGAATCGCGGCTAGAAGAATCACGAATGCCAATAGAACCGGACCAAAGAAAACCCAACGCCAGTTAATCTCACTTAAGATGCCGCCGACCACAAGACCGAGTGAAAACCCGGCGGCCGCTGTCCCGGCATAAACGAGTAAGGCCTTGTTACGTGCAGTCCCCTCCGCAAAGCTTGTCGTGATGATAGATAAGCCGGCCGGAGTCATGAACGCTGCACTAATGCCTGTAATAAACCGGGCGGTGATCAGCATCCAGCCTTCGGTCGATAATCCGCCTAACCCGGAGAAAGCAAAGAAAACCGTGAGCCATAGCAGAAACATTTTTCGGCGCCCGAACAGGTCGGCTGCCCGGCCTCCCAGCAGCATGAAGCCGCCATACCCGAGTACATAGGCGCTGACTACCCATTGCAGCGAACCGGTCGACATGCCCAGTTCAGCACGGATCGAGGGCAGAGCCACGCCCATCATCGACACGTCGATCCCTTCCAGAAAAATTGCGCCGCACAAAACGAACAATAAGCCCCAGGAAAGCTTGCCGGAACTTTGAGACGTTTGACCGTTTGCCTTCATTCGATATGTCCTCCTCATTATGAATAATCATCCATTTTCGGAACCGGCTCGATCGGGTCTGCCGATTTCCTTATTGGCACAAGGAGATTATGTATCATATAATCGAGGAACAGAAGTACGCACTTTTTTGTGTCATTTTCACCAAAAGGTAATATAGGAACCAAAAAGTACCTATTTTGATCGGGGGAAAAAGTGCCATGAAAACGAGTATGCCGCAAGCTTTTAATATACCGATAGAAGCGACCCTGGAAGTCATCGGGGGGAAATGGAAAACGCTCATTTTATGCCATTTAACTTATGGAGCGAAACGAACGAGCGAGCTGAAAAAGTTGACCCCGGGCATCACGCAAAAAATGCTGACTCAGCAGCTTAGAGAGTTGGAGGAGGATGGGGTCATCATCCGGACGGTATACAACCAGGTCCCGCCGAAAGTCGTTTACGAATTGAGCGAGCTGGGCCAATCCCTTCGGCCGGTCATCGATGTGATGTGCCAGTGGGGAGAGCGGTACATCCAGGGATCAACCGAGAACCAGGCAAGCTCGAACATGTGACGTAAGCCGCGGAGAAACTAAAAAAAGAGCTCAGCAACCAGGCTGAACTCTTTTTTTATTCTATATTTATGAGTGGCGCATGTTATGAATCCGACCAACACGCACATTTAGGATTGATAAAAATACAAAATAATGGCGGCGGCCACAAGCACGCAGAAAAGGGTGAAAAACGTAATTTTCCATCCGCTGCGCGGGACCTTGCCGCTGATGCTGCCCGTCTCTCCGTTGACCATATAGCGATAAACCTTCTCCTTGTACGTGTAAGAGGCATTCCAAAGCGGCAGCAGGATATGCTTGTAGGTCCGCTCGGAGTATTGGGTATCGATGCTGAGGTTGCGCAGTTCGTCCCCGCCGATTTGCCGGCGTATCGAATCTTCCAGGCTGTCGTCCATCCGGGATACCGCGTCGCTCCAACCCTCACGCAGGGGCACGGTATACCTTTCGGCCACAAAACCGCTTAAATATTCAGGCTTGTAGGGTCGGAGGTCCTCCAGGCTGAAATCGTCAAACTGCTCCATCAGGCGGGTGTCGTGCTGTTTGGAAGCAGGAACAAGCACATCGTTGAAAAATCGATCGTAGGAGCCGGATGTCCAGTGCCACACGGTGTACCGAACCTGCTCCTCGTACGTCTCTGTTTTCCCGTCAACCGTTCGGGTACGCGTCTCAGTGCGGTAATGATAGGTACCCACCTCTGCCGAATAGTCGGAATCGGTTTGGGCATCAAAGGTCCAGAAGGGGACATAAATGCCGGAAACATTCGAGCGGGTCTGCTGCTTTTTGAAGGCGCCCGGCACGAACCATTTTTTCTTCTTCCACTTCAGGAACAGGGCGTTCGCCTCATCCTTCGAGATGTGAAAGGGGATGATGGATTCGGGCCGTATGCTGTCCGGATCCCCTTGGGGCAGGACCTTGGGGGAACCGCAAAATGCGCATAGAGCCGCCGTCTGCGCGGCAGGCAGGAGCATCTGGGCCCCGCAGTTCTCGCATTGGACCGCCTGCTGCTCGGTCCCCCAGTCTTTCAAGGCCTGATCTTGTTCATCCGCAAAATCGAGCTCATATTCGGTGGGCTCGGACGGATAACGGGGCTGTTTAATGGGAGCCAGGCTTCCGCAATACGTGCATTTCATCTGCTGGGTTTCGGTATCAAAAATCATTTGCGCCCCGCAGCCCGAGCAGGGGAAGCGGATCGGTGCTTCGACGGACATAAGCGCTCTCCTCTACACTTTATTGCCGCAGCTCGGACAGAACTTCATCGTGCTGCTCAAGCTGCCCCCACACTCCGTGCAAAATTTTTTCTCCGGCCGCGGCGTACCGCATTCCGGGCAAAATTTCTCGGAGGGTTTGAGCCCGTGTCCGCATTGGGCGCAGGGCTCGGTATCAACGGGGGACGCCGGATGGGCAGGAGCGGCAGGCTGGGGCTCCACAGCATCCGCCGAAGGCTTCATCGCTTGATTGAACATTTGCCCCATGGCCATGCCCGCCCCGAGGCTTGCCCCGGCGCCAGCAAGCCCGCTGTCGGGATTGTTGGCTGCATCGCGAAGCGATTCGGCGGCCTGAAACTTCATGTACTGATCGAGATTGCCGGCAATGCTCATGGATGACTTCCGGTCGATCATTTTTTCGACTTCTTCCGGCAAGGAGATGTTTTCGATAAAAAATCCGGACAGGGACAGACCCATGCCATTGAAAATCGGCTCCAGCTTGGTCCGGAGGGCGGAGCTCAGCTCGTCGTACTGCACCGCAATATCCATGATCGGAATTTTGGCCTCGCCAATCAGGTCGCTCACACCGGACACGATCACCGACTTGAGATAACCGCCGATTTGATCCGAACCGAATGAGGACTGGGTCCCGAAGATTTCCTTAAGAAACAAGGCCGGGTCCTGCACGCGGAACGCGTAGCTGCCGAATCCCCGCATCCGGATAGCTCCGAATTCAGGATCCCGCATCATAATGGGGTTGGTCGTTCCCCATTTCTGATCCGTGAAGTTACGTGTGTTTACAAAATACACATCTGCCTTAAACGGCGAATTGAATGCATATTTCCATGATTTTAACGCCGTCAGAACCGGCATGTTCTGCGTGCTTAAGGTATACGTGCCTGGGCCGAATACATCGGCGATCTGGCCCTCGTTCAGAAAAATCGCGGCCTGCGATTCCCGCACCGTCAGCCTCGCGCCCATTTTGATCGCTTTGTCGTAGACCGGAAACTGGTGCACGATTTCATTGGTGTTGTCCGTCCATTCAATAACCTCGATAAATTGGCCTTTAATAAAAGAAAACAAACCCATCGTTCAACCTCCATCTTGATTCCAATTATCTCCATTATACGTGATTCCGGTTTGTCCGTCTCAACGAATCGACGAAGGTTCAGCACCATACGCCACCATTGGACAAAATATGTCGGGGATGATAGGGGAAGTTTACACATTCTTATCTCTAAAAAAAGAACGACCTGTATGGCTTCATCCACACAGGTCGTCTTTATGTTCGCATCCGGAGAACCGGGATAGGCGACTATTCGAGATACATCCGCTTCAGCTTTGCCTGCTCGTCTTTGCTTAGCCCCAAGCCTTTTTCCAGGAAACCCTGAATCGAGCCGTATTTCTTCGTCATTTCGTCGAAAGCAGCGTTGATATATTCCGGGCGGACGTCCATTAACGCTTTGATGACTTCAATCGCATTCTCGTCCGTCAGATTAAACTGCTTCACCATGGCGTCCACAGCCGCCTTGTTGTACGCTTCCCGGTACTTGTTGCTGAGCATGAAATCCTGGACTACGGTTTCTTTCGGAACGCCGAGTGCTAGCAGCATCAATGCCGATCCGAGGCCGGTGCGGTCTTTACCTGCGGTGCAGTGCTGTACGAGCGCTGCGGATGCCGGATCCAGCATCATGTCGAACAATTTCACGTAAGCCGAAGGGGAGTCAACCATGTCGCGGTTGGCGGCGGTCAGCACGTCGCCGGGCTTGCCCATTTTGTCGAACTCGCCGCTCGCCATGAAGCTCATGATGTCAGTGCCGCTGCCGGATTGGCCGAAGACCGGGTTGCGGACATAGGCAGCGCCGGGAATCGCCGGATCGGGCTTGGACTTCACTTCATCGTCCGTGCGATAGTCCACGATCGTCTTCAGGCCGCTCTTTTGCAAATAGGCGATATCGCTTGCCGTGAGGCCGGCGAGCTCGTCCGAGCGGAACAGCTTGCCCCACTTGACCGTTTTGCCGTCCGCCGTTTTGTAGCCGCCGAGATCGCGGAAGTTGGTGGCGCCTTGGAGCGGCAGCAGACGCTCGGCGGTTGTGATGGCGGCACCGCTCGCCGCCTTCACTTTAAAGTAAACCCGGCTGCCCGGATTCGGATCCTTCGTTCGCAGGCCGCCAAACGAGGCGTAGGTACGGGCAAGCTCCTTCCAGCCGCTATCCGGACTCTGGCTCCAGTAAACTTTAACCGGTCCCAGATTGGCGGTGGTCTGCCAGTGCAGCGTCAGCGTACCGTCTTTGGCCCGTTCCACGGCAGCCCCGGTAAAGCTGCCCTGCTTGGCCTTGGCTTGAATGCCGGACGCGGGCGCTTTGCCCGCAGGTGCAGCTGCGCTGGCCGTGGCTGCCGACAGCGGCGCAGCCGAAAGCAGCAGGGCCGTGCCCAGCAAAATCGTTTTTTTCATCATGGTCGTTGTTCTCCCCCTCTGGTCTTAGAAAAATGCATGTTGTCCTCTTTATGATGAGGGAGAAGTGTTGGCATCATGTTATCCGAGCATTAGCGGAAGGTAAAATTGTGTCAGTATTTACATAAATCACGATATAAGGTGTCAGATTTAAACGAACCATGATACAGAATTCTTGCGGATGTGGGTCAGAGCAGAGGAAATTCGGCATACAGGGAGGGGGTTCCCGACCAGTGTCGAATAGTTACTTGGAAGTAAAAGGAACAGGGGGAATGGAGATGAAAGTAAAACGGATTGTCACGAACATTCATACGGAGGATCTGGCGGCTGCCCGTACTTTTTACGAGGACGTGCTCGGTTTGGAGAAGTGGATGGACCACGGATGGATCGCCACCTATGGGACCGATGCCCGTATGGATGTTCAGGTCAGCGTCGCATCGGAAGGGGGCTCGGGCACCCCGGTGCCGGACCTGTCCATCGAAGTGGATGACGTCGACGAAGCTCTGAACCGTATGAAGCAGGCGGGCTTTCAGATCGAATACGGTCCGGCGGATGAGCCGTGGGGCGTGCGCCGTTTCTATGTACGGGATCCTTTTGGGAAACTGATCAATATCCTGGCCCACAAGCCGTAAAATATCAACAAGGAAGTGTGATACATCCATGATTCGAAGGTTTTTCGCGTACTACAAGCCGTACAAGGGGCTGTTTATCCTTGATTTCGTGTGCGCGGTGTTCGCCGGGCTGCTGGAGCTGGCCTTTCCGCTGGCCGTCAGCCATTTTATCGATAACCTGCTGCCCAGCAAGGACTGGGCGATCATCGTCGTCGCCTGTCTGGCGCTGCTGGCCATTTACGGGCTCAATATGGTACTGCAGTATATCGTGACCTACTGGGGTCATATGCTGGGCATCAACATTGAAACGGATATGCGTAAAAAGCTGTTCGACCATATCCAGAAGCTCTCGTTCCGTTTCTTCGACAATCATAAAACCGGGCATTTGGTCGGGCGGATCACCAATGATCTGAACGACGTCGGCGAGGTGGCCCACCACGGGCCGGAGGATGTCTTTATTGCGGTCATGACGCTGATCGGCTCCTTTGCGCTGATGGCTTCCATTAACATGGAGCTGGCGCTGCTGACCTTTATTATTATTCCGGTCATGGCCTGGGTGATCATTCACTTCGGGGGCCGAATGACCACGACGTACCGGCGGCTGTTCGGGAACGTGGGGAATTTCAACGCCCGGATCGAGGACAACGTCGGCGGAATCCGCGTCGTGCAGTCCTTTGCCAATGAGGAGCATGAGAAGAAGCTGTTTGACGTCGACAACCAGAACTTCCGCCAGACCAAGCTGATGGCTTATAAGACGATGGCGAAAAGCATGTCGGTCACCTACATGATGATGCGGCTCGTCACCGTGTTCGTAATGCTGTGCGGCGCCTGGTTTTTCCTCAGCGGACGGATCGAGCTGGGCGAGTTCATGGCGTTCCTGCTGCTGTCCAACGTCTTTTTCCGTCCGATCGAAAAGATCAATGCGGTCATCGAAAGCTACCCGAAAGGCATCGCGGGCTTTCGGCGGTATTTGGAAATCATGGATACCGAGCCGGATATTGCGGACGCTCCGAATGCAGTGGAATTGGATCGGGTTGTAGGCAATATCCGCTACGAAGGTGTCACCTTCGGTTATGATCCGGCCAAACCGATCCTGAACAACATCGATCTGTCGATACGGGCGGGGGAGACCGTCGCGTTTGTCGGTCCTTCCGGAGCGGGGAAAACGACGATCTGCAGCCTGCTGCCGCGCTTCTATGAGCTGGATGGGGGACGGATTACGATCGACGGCATCGATATCCGGGACATCAAGCTGGATTCGCTGCGGCGGCACATCGGCATCGTGCAGCAGGACGTGTTCCTGTTCTCCGGGACAGTGAAGGAAAATATCGCATACGGCAATTTGAATGCCACCGATGAGGAAATTTGGAAGGCGGCGGAGCGCGCATCGCTGGCCGAAGTGATCCGCTCCATGCCGGAGGGCATGGATACGGTCATCGGCGAGCGGGGCGTGAAGCTGTCGGGCGGACAAAAGCAGCGCTTATCGATCGCCCGGATGTTCCTGAAGAACCCGCCGATCCTGATCCTGGACGAGGCAACATCCGCGCTCGACACCGAGACGGAAGCCGCCATTCAGCAGGCGCTGACCGAGCTGTCGCAGGGGCGCACGACGCTGGTCATCGCTCACCGGCTGACGACGATCCGCAACGCAGACCGGATTATGGTCGTGAATGAACAGGGTATTGCCGAGGAGGGCATGCACCAGGAGCTGATTGCCGCCGGCGGCATATACAGCCGGCTGCACCTGGCTCAATCACAGCATTCGTAATATCGGATTGAACCGCATTTAGCGGAGGCATTGCTTGCGATATAAGGAAGCCAATTCTCCGAAGCGGATACTTTCCTTAATCATCAAAAAGGAGCTCCACGATTCCCGTGGGGCTCCTTTACTTTATTCATCTTTTTGGGCCAAGCTGACTTTGTGCAGCAGCGAGATCAGCTGATCATGCTCCTCCGGGGTCAGATACCGGGCTAGAGTCCGGTTGGATTCATCCAGGATCGCATGCAGCTGAGGCTGTACTTCCTTGGCTTTGGAGGTGGGAAACAGCAGCTGGGAACGCCGGTCATCCGGGTCCGGCTTGCGCTCGATATAACCTGACGCCTCCAGCTGTTTAATGGAACGGGCCGTGGTGGCCTTGTCGAATTTCAACTGCTGGGTCAGCTGTTCCTGCGTAATTCCCGGTTGATGCAGGATGGCCTTCAGGAAGCTGTGCTGTCCGCCGCCGCCGATGCCGTAAGGAGCCAGTTCCTTGGCGAGCCTTTTCTGGTTCTGGCGATGGATGTAAGAGATCAGCTTGCCAATCGGTTCTTTGTCTGGCATTACATCGGCACCTTCTTTCATCATGAAGTGGAGGGACAACGGGAACGATAAACTCAAGTTCAGCAAATATTTTATCTCAAAATGGTTGCAAGCGCAACTAATATAAGGTACACTGTTACTGCCAATTAGTTGCGCGTGCAACTAATAATGATGAACAGGAGCAGGAGGTACCACATGAGTTCAATACAGCGGACGTATCAAGAGGATGCGAATATCCAGAAGAAGCGCTGGATCATCCTCATTGTTCTGAATTTATTTACATTTATGTCCACACTGGATGGAAGCATCGTCAACATCGCCCTGCCGGTGCTGTCCAAACAGATGGGATTGCCGATCGCCCAGATCGAATGGGTGACGACGGGGTACCTGATGGCGATCTGCGCGGTCATTCTTTTCTTCGGAAAATTGGGGGATATCGCAGGCAAGATCCGTATTTTTAAAATCGGCACGATCATCTTCATTATCGGGTCGCTGCTGTGCGGGTTCAGCACAACGCTGCCGTTCCTGATCGTTTCCCGGGTCATTCAAGCTCTTGGAGCGTCGATGACCATGGCGAACAGCCAAGGGATTCTGACCGATATTTTTCCGGCGAAGGAGCGGGGGAGGGCGCTGGGGCTGATCGGCACGTTCGTTTCTCTCGGGAGCATTGCCGGGCCATCCTTAGGCGGCATCATCATTTCATCGCTCGGATGGGAGTACATTTTCTGGGTTAACGTACCGATCGGTTTGATCGCGATCATCATGGGGTGGAAGGTGCTGCCGGCGGATTTGATCCGGGTCAAGGCCAAGATCGACGTGCCGGGGAGCTCGCTGTTCGCGGTATTTATCATCACTTTGTTCGCAGGACTGCTGCTCGGCCAGCAGGCCGGATACGGTAATGTCTGGATTCTGCTCGCTCTTGCCGTCGCGCTGGTGGCGCTGGTCATCTTCCTTCGCACCGAAGCGGTTCGCAAGGACGCGCTGCTGGATTTGTCGCTATTTAAAAATCCGCTCTTCTCCATCAGCATTCTGTGCGGCTTTCTCGTCTTTACGGCCAATTTCTGCTTCAACATCATCGCGCCGTTTTACGCCCAGAACATGCTGAATTTATCGCCGTTTGCCGCCGGCTTCCTGCTGATGCTCTTCCCGATCTGCATGGTCATCGTGGCGCCGGTGAGCGGCGCTTTGTCGGACAAAATCGGCTCGGAGCTTCTCACCTTTGCCGGCTTGGTCGTGATGGTGATCGCCCAATTCGGCTTGGCCTGGCTGCATGAAGGAAGCCGTCTCGTGCTCGTCGGGCTGTGGATCGCCATGCTCGGCATCGGCAGCGGCCTGTTCCAGTCGCCGAACAACTCGCTCGTCATGTCCCAAGTGCCGCGCACGCAGCTCGGCTCAGCCGGGAGCGTCAACTCTTTGGTGCGGAACGTGGGCATGGTCGTCGGCATCACTGTCGCAACGACGATTTTGTTCCACGTCATGAGCCTCCGCGCCGGCCGGCGGGTGACCGGGCTGGTGCCGGGTCATCCCGATATTTTCTTAAGCGGCATGCACGCCGTGTTCAGCACGTCAGCCTGCATCTGCCTGGTGGCCGCCGCCCTGACGGGCTGGCGCATGTACCGGGCGAAGGTGGGCAAGCGCCGGGAGGTAAAGGCTTAATTTTTAAGATGAAAAGCCAGTTTAATACTGAAAACAACCGTCCGAAAAAGGACGGTTGTTTTTTAGGTATAAGAAAGTATTAACTTCGGAGATTCAAATTCCTTTATAGCGCAACAAAAACTTCAGTAAAATGGGTCCCGCATTACCCCGCGTTAACCTCGGACAGCTCACCGGGTGCTTTTTTAGCCCGGGTGCTTTTTCCAAGCTTGATCCAGATTACAGCCGCGCAGGCCGCCCATACCGCAATGGTAATGATCCCGCTCTCCCCGGCCACGTAAGACCAGCCCGAAGCTTTATCGAAGAACAGCTGCTCCAGCCAGCTCCGCGACAAATTGATGACCATATGAATGACAACGACCGGCCAGATGCTGCGGCTGCGCCAGCGGACCCAGCCCATAAATACGGATAACGGAAAGATCATGACAGTAAACAGAACCAGGTTGATCCACACATTCCCGTCCGTATTGTATTGGTTCAGATAAAAAGGATAGTGGAAGCAGGCCCACACGGCGGCGGTGATCAGAATGGACTTTTGAATACCGCAAGTCTCGGTCAGCTTGGGCTGCAGATAGCCGCGCCAACCGATTTCCTCTCCGAAGGAAAAGATCAGCATGCTGATCAGCATCTGAGGAACCCAGGAGCTTTTGGTGATATACCAGGCATATTCGGAAACGGTGAAGCGGGCGGTGCCTTGGCTCAGGAATTCGGCTGACGGAAGTTGAACGATCCCGAAAGCCCACGCGGCAAGAAACCCGATTCCAATCGGGACGATGGACAAGATGGCGGCAAAATACCAGTGGAGACCGCCAAACGTGCCGAGCCCCGATGAACGGAGAGAATCTTTTCTTCCGGATACAAAGATCAGCATCAGCAGCACGGTGATCATTGGAGCAAGCTGGCTGATGGCGACGAGATTCATGCTTCCGGACAGATTGGCCAGCAGGGTAAGCAGCAGCACAGTTACACTGAATGCCGCCGCGGAGCGAACAGATGTTATTTTCATGAATAACTTCCTCTCTTGTTAGTTGTTAATGTTAGGGTAAGAGGCAATTATCAAGAATTTATAAAGCTCTGGCGGTAATTTACAGCCTTTTCGAAATACGACATGCTGAGGGAAGACCGGGGTATGCTACAATGGGGTTATACGATACGCGATAGGCACCAAATAACGGATCGGCGATCCTGGCATAAGGAGAGGTGACTGGGGTGGAACGGGAAGATCAGAACAAAGAAGCGAAAGATCAGGACGAAAAGGCCGAAGCGGAAGACCGCTACCAGAACATGTCCACACGTTACGGGCTGGTGGAATCGGCTATTGACGATTTTGCGAAGCGTGGCGGGTTTGACGATTTGCCGGGCAAAGGCAAGCCACATAAGATCGACGACGAAGACGTGTTCAGCAGCATTTTGAAGAAAAACAATTATCAGCCTCCCTGGGCCGAGCTGCGGAAGGAAATCGCTGCGGATTTGAAGCGTTTGGCTGACAATCCCCGCTCGGATCACGAGCTTCGGGCCGAACTCGAAGCGGTTAACGACAAAATCAGAACGTATAACCGGATCGTGCCGCACCCGATGCTGCAGAAGGGGCTGGTGTCCAGAGCGAATTTGGAGAATGCCTACCCCAAATGGGTTTAATGTTATAAAACGTTCATCCACTTTATGATTAAGGAGATTTATCATTGCAGACACAGGCGGAATTGAACGACGTGAAAACGGCCAAGCCGGCCGGCCGCAACTATATGCTGCAGCTGGCGACCGTTTTTATCGGGTTCATCATTTTTGGGTTTTCGGAAAATATCAAGGGTCCGGCGATTCCCCGCATCCAGGCGGATTTCGGACTCGACGAGCAGCAGCTTGGAACCCTGCTCTCGCTCAATTCGCTCGGGTATCTGCTGGCTTGTTCCTTCACAGGGTATATTACCCGCAAGATCGGGATCAAATGGGTCAGCATGATCTCGTTCGGGTCGATGGTTCTCTCGGGCGTCTTCATCTTATTGTCGCGAACATACCCGCTATTTTCGGCGTCCTATTTTTTCATGTACATCGGCAACGGCATGCTGGAAATCGGCCTGGCGATTCTGGGAGCGCGGATTTTCGTGCGCAATACCGGGACGATGATGAACTTGTCGCACTTTTTCTACGGGCTCAGCTCGATCGTGGCGCCGATGATCGCCTCAGGTTTAATGTCCGTTTCGATCTTGGGCGTGACGCTCGGCTGGCGTGAGATGTATATGGTGATGCTTGCGCTGGCGGTGATTCCGATGATCCCGGCGCTGCTCGGCCGGTTTCCGGGCGACGATACCGTCCAGGAGGACCGGATCTCGCTGTGGATGCTGACCAAGGACCGGGCCTTGTGGATGATCGTGCTGCTGCTGACCTTCGGGGTCATTTCGGAAATGGCCGTGGGCAGCTGGCTGGTGAATTTTCTGGAGAAGAGCTATCACTGGGACCAGACCGCAGCTTCGGGCATGCTCTCGATCTTTTTTCTGTGTTTCTCGCTGGCACGCCTTTTCCTGGGCCCGGTAACGGACCGGATCGGCTTTATTCTGTCGCTGATGATCCTCTCCGGCTTCTCGGGGCTGTGCACGTTCGCTGCCATTGTCAGCGGGGAAGGGGGCGCGTTCCTGTTTGCGGCCGCAGGCATCGGCATTGCTCCGATTTATCCGACGGTTATGGCGGTCATCGCCAAGCGTTACGTGAAAGGAAGCGATACGGCCATCACCTTCACCGTCACCCTGATGGGGGTCGGCAGCGTAATCGGCAATTATCTGATCGGCGCCATCACGAGCGGCGTAAAGCATATCTTTGGTTCCGGCACCCCTGAAGGCCTGGTCCGGGGACTGCAGGCCGGATATTCGTTTATCGGCTTATGCGCCCTGATCTGCTCGGCGGTCAGCTTCGTGCTGTACCGGTATTTGAAAAAAAGAAACGAACTGCTGTAGGGAAAGCGTGGGGGTTCCTCACGCTTTTTCCTAACGCTCTCTCAGGAGACGATGAACAATCATGAGTGTGAACCAAACTATAAACGATATACAGTGGCAAGAGCTGATCCGCAGTGTTGCGGAGTATTATAACGACCTGACGATCAAACGCGGATTTCAATATTATAAACAGGGCCGGGTGGCGGAGCTGTCGATCGGCGGGGATGGCGAAATTGAGGCCGTGGTGAAGGGCGGGGAGGCTTACCGTGTCCACCTGAATCCCGAGTCGGTTCAGGACAGCCGCTGCAGCTGCCCGGTCGGGGAACGATGCAAGCATTCCATCGCCGCCCTCCTGGAGTATGTCAGCCGGCAGGGCCGGTCCGTGCATGCAATTGTCAATGCGCATACGACCGTCAGGCTCCAGCACCATCTGCCGGAGACGGAAGCTGAAGAAGACCTCGGGCCTGTGCAGCGGGGAAGTGCGGCGGATGCTTTAAGGGAGAAGGCGGCCCATTTGGCGGAGATGAGCCTCTCCGAATGGCACGCCTTCTTCAAGCTGTGCATCACTCCGCTGGAATTTACGAGCCAAAACTCGCACTATGCCCGAAACGCCATACATGCGATCAACGCCGTCAAGCCGGACCTGACTCCGGCCTTGGAACAGCTGTATCAGCTCCATGCCAGGCTGTATATGCTGATCAAGCTGATCAAGCCCATTGTGCCGGGCGGACGGTCTCCGGCATTTTTGGGGTACCACGTGCAGGTGGCCGCGGATGAACTGCGGGGAGGCATGCTGCAGCTGCTGGGCGAAGGGATCGATTTGGCCGCCGAGCCGGATCAGTGGCCGCGCGTGACCAAGACGCTGAACTACCTGCGCCGGCAGATGCTGACGGAAACGGGGCAGCAAGGTTATCTGTTCGATGTTTATGACCGGTTCTGGCTGAAATGGATCCATCCGAACGTCACAGACACCCGGATGCATGAGGAAGAGATGCGGAAACTGCAAAGCGCCGAAGAGGAGCTGGGCGATACGCTCTCCCGGTTGCCCTGGATGCTCGCCCAGGCCCGTATTGCGTTCCTCATGGGGGAAGACCGGCAGGCCTGGTCCTGGCTGCAGGCAGCGGACAAGGCTTCCATCATCCCGCACGGATTCCTGACCTCCTTTCTGGATGAGCTGTCCGCTTCGGAGGATTGGGCCCGCCTGCAGGAATGGCTGGTGCGGCTGGCTCCTCTGTTCAGCAATCACCGGAAAGAGCCTCTGCACGAATATGCCGCCTATTGGAACACCTTTGTCCGGCATGTGCCCGAAGCGGAGGAGTCGATGTGGCATACCCTTGCCGGGATGCTGCCATATTCCAAGGAAGTTTATGAAGATAACCTGCTGGCTCACGAAAAATGGCGCTTGTGGATGGACGTGCAGCTCAGCTCCGGCAAGGACCCGCTGGAGTTTCGGGTCAGCGTGCTTGCGCCGATCGAGAAGCAGGCGCCTGAGCTGCTGCTGCCCTTCTACCATCAAGGCGTGGAGCGGCATGTCCTCCTGAAGAACCGCTCCGGCTACAAAGCCGCGGTCAAGCTGCTCAAGCGTCTGGCCAAGCTGTACAAAAAATTGAAGCGGGAGGAGCGCTGGGAAGAATTCATCATCGTGTTTTCCAGCCGCCACAGCCGGCTGCGCGCGCTTCAGGAAGAGCTTCGGAAAGGAAAGTTGATCCCATGATTCCATACACCGACACCATCACGATCCACACCCGGCTCAGCGGGTACGGCGACGCGCTCATCTACGGCTCGACGCCAACGCGCCGAACCGTTCCCGGCATCGACCTGAAGCATAGGCTGTTCGCCTGGCATGAAGAGACTTTGTACGGTACGCAGCTGGACGTTCAGCAGGTGCAGGACATCGAGCTGGTCATTCTGCCGGCCGAGTACGTCATCGCGTTCTTCGCTCAGCTGGACCTGCTTGCCCACATCCAGTGGGCGGGAGACGAAGGGACCGAGACGTTGATCCGGCTCGCTCCTGCGCTGATGACCTGCGTTCGTGAAAAACGGTACAACCCAAGCCTGCCCGCGTTTCAGTCCGGCAAGCTTCAGTGGAACTGGGATGAATCCCGCCTGGATGCCGAAGCGCGGGAAGAGATCAGGGACCTGGGGCCGGAGTTCGCCGAGGGGCTGCGCGCCGCGTTCTCTTCGCTGGTATTCAGCGAATGCTATGGAACGGAAGCGACGGCTTCCGACCTGCGCCGCGAGTACCCGATGCTCTTCGCGAGAGAGGGGGCCGTCGCCGGCTTGACCGAGCAGGCATGGCTCATCTCGATCGGCTGGAAAGCGGACGCGGCGCCGTTCCGGCCCGTGCTGCAGCTGCTGGAGCCGGACGAAGCCGAGCCCGTCTGGCGCCTTCAGCTTGTGCTGCAGGACAAGCTGGACCCGTCGGTGCTGGTGCCTGTCCGTCTGGATGCGGACGGACAGGCTTCCGGCGTGTGGCCGGACGTCTGGACGGCCCACATCCGCGAGCGCTCCGCCGGGTGGGCGGAGCATCTGCGCGCCAGCCTGCCGGCGAGCGTGCGGGCTGCGGAGCGCAGCGACGTGCTGGGCCAGCCGCTGTCCGACGCGGCGGCGTGGCAGTTTTTGACGGCGGACAGCCGCCGTCTGCTCGATGCGGGCTGGCAGGTACTCCTGCCCGCGTGGTGGGAAGCCGCCAGCCGGCGGAAGCCGAAGCTGCGGGCCAAGGTCAAGGCCGGCGAGGGCGAGGAGGCCGCCGCCAAAGGGCAGGGCAGCTCGCTGTTCGGCCTGGACTCGATCATTCAGTTTGACTGGCGGGTGTCGATCGGCGACCTCCAGATTACGGAGGACGAATTCAAGGAGCTGGTCGCCCGCAACGAGCGGCTGGTTCGCTTCCGCGGCGAATGGATTACGCTCGACCCCAGCCTGATCAAGCAGATCGGCCAGATGATGGAAGGAGTCGACAGCTCGCAGGGCTTGTCCCTTCAGGACGTTCTGCATCTGCATCTCCAGCGGAAGGACGAGGATGCCGGAGCCCGGAAGCGGGAGGACGGCGAGGAAGAAGAGGCGGACGAAGATCCGGATGAAGCGGCTCGGATCGAGCTCGAAGTGGAGCTGAACGAGCATCTTCTGACGCTGATGAACCAGCTCAGCCAGAAGTCGGCCTGGCCGAAGCTGGACGTTCCATCCGGGCTGCAGGCCGAGCTGCGTTCTTACCAGTACGACGGGTTCTCCTGGCTTGCGTTTCTGCGCCGGTTTGGGCTGGGCGCCTGCCTTGCCGACGATATGGGCCTGGGGAAAACCATCCAGTTTATCACGTATTTGCTGCACCTGAAGGAGACGGCGGAGGCATCCGGAGAACGGCGCCTGCCTTCGCTGCTGATCTGCCCGACCTCGGTGCTGGGCAACTGGCAGAAGGAGATCAGCCGCTTTGCGCCTTCGCTGAAGGTGCTGCTGCATTACGGTAGCCGTCGGTCGGGCGAGGCGGCGCTCCGCGAAGAACTACGCGAGGCCGATGTAGTCCTGACCTCGTACGCGACCGCGACGCTGGACCAGGACCTGCTGAAGGAGTTCGCCTGGGAATCGCTGTGCCTGGACGAGGCGCAGAACATCAAGAACGCCCAGACGAAGCAGTCGGCCGCCGTGCGCAGCTTCCCGGCCCGGCATCGGATCGCGCTGACCGGAACGCCGATCGAAAACCGGCTTTCCGAGCTGTGGTCGCTGTACGATTTTATGAACCCGGGATATTTGGGCAGCCTGCGCAGCTTCCAGGTCCGCTTTATTCAGCCAATCGAGCGGGATCAGGACGAGCAGCGGACGGCGCAGCTGCAAAAGCTGGTGAAGCCGTTTATGCTGCGGCGGAAGAAGAAGGATCCGCACATCCAGCTGGAGCTGCCGGAAAAAAACGAAATGAAAACCTATATCCACCTGACCGCCGAGCAGAGCGCCCTCTACGATCAGACGGTCAACGACCTGATGAACCGGGTGCAGAAGCTGGAGGGCATTCAGCGGAAGGGGGCTATTCTGTCGGCCCTGACACAGCTCAAGCAGGTCTGCGACCATCCGGTGCTCCTGACCGGGGAATCGGTCGACAACTTTGTGGATCCCGCGGATATTGCCGCGGGATCTGGCACGGCGGGCGCAGCGGCAGGCACGGACGGTGCGGCTGACTCAAGTGTCCTGCTGAGTGATTCAAACGCTCCAGGAGTTTCGGGTAATCTGGAGACTGCCGGAAAGCATGAGACTGAGGGCAGCGAAGCGGCTATAAGTGATCGACGGGCTTCGGCTGGCACAGTTGATGCCGTTGGCTTGGCTGCGGAAACTTCAGCCGATGCAAAGGCGCCAGAGCATGAGGCTGCTGCACGGACAGCTGCTGAATCCTCAGGAGGTCAGCTCGACACAGAACGGCTTATCAGCCGCTCGGCCAAGCTGGAACGGTTGCTGGCCATGGTCAAGGAGCTGCGGGAAGAGGGCGACCGCTGCCTGATTTTTACGCAGTATATCGGCATGGGCGAGATGCTTAAGCGGGTGCTGGGGCAGGAGCTGCAGGAGCCGGTGCTGTATCTGAACGGCAGCACGTCCAAAACCGCGCGGGACCGGATGATCGAACAGTTCCAGTCACAGTCGCTGCCGGCAGCGGAGCAGCCGGGTGTGTTCATCCTGTCGATCAAGGCGGGGGGCGTCGGTCTGAACCTGACTGCGGCCAACCACGTCTTCCACTTCGACCGCTGGTGGAACCCGGCGGTGGAGAACCAGGCAACGGACCGGGCCTACCGGATGGGCCAGACCAAGGACGTGCAGGTGCACAAGTTCATTTCGCTCGGCACGCTGGAGGAGCGGATCGACGAGATGCTGGAGAGCAAGCAGCAGCTCAGCGATAATGTCATTTCCAGCACGGAAAGCTGGATTACCGAGCTGTCGACCGAAGCGCTGAAGGACCTGTTTACGCTGCGGCGCGACTGGTAGGGACAGCTGAGGGAGAAGCTGGAGACATGTATCATTAGTTGGGGTGTGAAAAACAGCTGCAGGAAATTGCAGCTGTTTTTTTGCTGTTAGAGTGCCTGACACGCATGATCCTTGATTCCTGTGCTGCCTGTTTTGTTTTGGACTGCCTTCATGCCCAAGTGGCTGACTAAGGTTAAAGCCCAACACACATTATCCTTTGGAGCTCCCAAGCTCCTTGCTCTGATCCGCCCGCACTCCCTGGCGCTTCAGGTTCACACCCATTACGCCGCCGATAATCAGGACAGCTCCCGCCCAGTGGTACCAGTCCAGACGCTCGTTCAGCAGCAGCACGCCGCCGGCGATCGTCACGACGGTGGAGAGGCTGCCGAAGACGCTGACGCGGGAAGCCTCCATGCGGGACAGGGCATAGTTGGTCAGAAACGAAGTCACGAGGGAGGACAACACGCCAAGGTACAGCACGGCCAGAAGAAATTTAGGCTCCAGGAACGGCATGAAATACTGGCTGAGCGTCCCTTGAGATACATGCTTAATCACCGATATGGCGTTGAAAAACACAAAGCCGAAGAAGGTGATAATGTAGGTCATATCCTTTGGACGCCAGGTTTTGGTCATCCTCCGGGCGCCTGTATTATATCCAGCCATGGACAGGGCGGACAGGAGAATCAGCAGAACACCGCCAAGGCTGGCGGAGGAGATGCTGATCCCGGGCACGGCGAAAATCAGAATAACACCGGCCACCGAAACCAGGGTGAACATTTTTTGGGCAAACGTCGTGTGCTCCTTGAGGAAGATCGCAGCCAGAATCATCGTAAACACCGGCACGACCGCCTGGACGATCCCGGCTACCGAGGACGAGGCGTAGAGCAGCCCAAATGCCTGCAAGGCAAAAAACAGCGAAGGGTAAAGAAGGGCCAGCGGAAGCAGCGCGGCTGTCCGGGGCATGACTTCCTTCATTCGGGCCCGTCCGGGAAAGGCAAACAGCGATGCCGCTAGAAAGGACAGCGTGAAGCGATGGGCAAGCGTGTCGAGCGGATCCGATACGCTGAGCGCGATTTTGACGAAAATAAAAGACAATCCGATGATCAAAGCGTTGATGAGCGCGGCCACGACCGCTTTTTTATTCGAAGAAGCATTCATAAAGTCAGACCTCCCTAATCACTGCGCGCGCTTTATGGACCGGTCCTGTTGATGGTTTCATTTTACGGGGGGCGCGGCTGTGCTACAATATCAATAATCATCATCTGTACCGGTACAAAAGAGCGGGGGAGGAGGCGTTACGATGTATAAATACGCCGAGCTGATCAACGATTTGGAACTGCAAATCTCGGGTGACGCCTATAAGGAGGGGGACAGGCTGCCGTCCATCCGGGAGCTGTCAAAGCGCTATGATTGCAGCAAAAGCACGGTGATCCGCGCGCTGGAGGAGCTGCAGGACAAGCATTTGATTTATGCCGCCCCCAAGAGCGGTTATTACGTGATGAAGCGGTCCGGAAAAAAGCAGAATCCGGGAAACCGGTGGATCGATTTTACGGCGGCTGCGCCTGATCCGGATATTTTTCCGTATCTGGATTTTCAGCACTGTATCAATAAAGCGATCGATATGTACCGCAACGACTTGTTCATTTACGGCACGCCTCAGGGTCTGCCGTCCTTGATCCGCGAGATGCAGCGCCAATTGGCCTCTTACCAGGTGTTCACCGATCAGCGCGGTATCTTCATTACGTCCGGGGTACAACAGTCGCTGGGACTGCTGGCGCGTATTCCGTTTCCGAACGGCAGGCACCGGGTTTTGGTGGAACAGCCGTGTTATCCGCTGCTGATGGAGTACCTGAGGACGTACGGCATGGAAGCAGAAGGGATCCGGCGGTCGGGCGACGGCATCGATCTGGATGAGCTGGAACGGATGTTTAAGACCAGGGAGATCAAGTGGTTCTATACGGTGCCACGCTTCCACAATCCGCTGGGAGGATCCTATAACCGGTCGCAAAAGAAAGCTATCGCCCGTCTGGCTGCCCAGTACGACGTTTACGTTATCGAGGACGATTACATGGCCGATCTGGAGCAGGATGCCAAAGAGGACCCGATCTATGCGTACGACGATTCCGCACATGTCGTCTATTTAAAGAGTTATTCCAAGATCATATTTCCGGGCCTGCGGATCGGTGTGGCCGTGCTCCCGGAGGCGCTTCGGAACGATTTCAACCAATATAAAAAACTGTCGGACATCGACAGCTCGATGCTCTCCCAGGCGGCCCTGGAGCTGTACCTCAAGAGCGGCATGTTTGAGCGTCACCGCAAAAAAATGCGCAGCTGCTATGGGCGAAGATCTGCCCTGCTGCATGAAACGATCATGTTGCATGCAGGAAGTACGCAATCGTCTCACTTTACCTACCAGCCGGCCCGGCAGCGGGGTGTCCACACCTATCTGAAGCTGGAGGATGCTGCCCGTGCCCGTCAGGTGATTCAGCGGCTGCAGAAAAAGTTCATTCGGGTCGAAACGGCAGATGCGGGTTACCTTGATTCGTTTGTGAAAGAGCCACTTCTCAAGCTGAATGTGTCCAGCGTGAAGGAGCCGGACATCGAGTCCGGCATTGAGCAGGTGATTCGGGAGATCGGGTAGGACGATCCATGATGAAGGGAGAATACCGATGTTTTTACGAAGCTTGACCATTCTGCGCAATGAACATACCAAGGGAAACGAGTATCCCTTTTCCA
This sequence comes from Paenibacillus sp. VMFN-D1, assembly GCF_003386155.1. NCBI lineage: Bacteria > Bacillati > Bacillota > Bacilli > Caryophanales > Paenibacillaceae > Paenibacillus > Paenibacillus sp. VMFN-D1. The sequence goes on from NZ_QRDU01000008.1 coordinate 40,341, forward strand.
TCCCGGCGCTGCGGAATTTGGAGTCCCTTTCGTTTCGGGGAAACGTCACCTTTTTTGTCGGGGAAAACGGGTCGGGCAAATCCACGCTGATGGAAGGAATCGCAGACCGTTGCGGATTCAACACGGCCGGCGGGAGCAGAAACAACGCGTATGAGGTGGATGCTTCCCAATCAGCGCTTGGCGACCATATCCGGCTGTCTTGGATGCCCAAAGTGACGAACGGGTTTTTCCTGCGTGCGGAGACGTTTTATCATTTTGCCAGCCATCTGGACACCATGCCTGCCAGCTTACGTTACTACGGGGGGCGGTCGCTGCATGAGCAGTCGCATGGGGAGGCCTTTCTGTCGCTGTTCAAGCACCGGTTCGGTAAAAAGGCTATTTACCTGCTGGACGAGCCCGAAGCGGCCTTATCTCCGGCGCGGCAGCTGGCGCTGCTGAAGGTGATCAAGGATTTGGAGAAAGAGGCCCAGTTTATCATCGCGACCCATTCGCCGATCCTGCTGGGCTATCCCGATGCGGATATCATCAATTTTGACGTTCATCCTCCCCAAGAGGTTCAATATGAAGATACGATGCACTATATTATCACCCGCCGTTTTCTTGAAAACCGGAAGCGTGTGCTGAGCGAGCTGTTTGAGGAGGAGGACGGGGACTGAAACGGATATTCCATGTTAAAAGCCCATTTCGAGGAAATGGGCTTGTTTGCGTGGGCTCGATTGTTGTCATGGATCAAATCTATGCATTCCGCCGGATTGCCTCGGAGGGTTCCTCCGCCTCTTCCTGCGTCAGCCCCCGCTGCAGAGCCTCATAGAGCCTGGAGGCGGCCAGGCGCGGCGGGTATTCAGTCGACCGGCATACATAACCGCAGGTGATGTTGACGGCATTGCCTTTAAAGGGACGGATTACTGTTCCGGCCGGTGCAGGCTGCAGGACGGTCAGCGGCACGAGGGCAGCGCCCAATCCGCTCTGCACGTAAAATTTCAGCGCAGCCATGCTGCCGATTTCCATCGCATCCATAGGCGGGCCTCCGGGCTCCTGCATGATCATTTCAAGCTTCCGGCGGTAAGGGCAGTCGGCCTGCGTGATCAGCAGGCGATGCCCTCTAAAATCGGCGGGCGTGACGAGCTCCCTGGAAGCCAGCGGATGATCCTCCGGCATGAGGACGACAAAATGTTCGGTCAGCAGCGGTTCATAATAAAGCCCGGCACCGAGCTGGGGAGGAGAACAAATCGTCATGTCCAGATCTCCCCGCAGCACCTGTTCGTTCAGCTGGGGCGAGCTGGCAATCGTCACGGATACCCGAATATTGGGGTAATCGCGCAGAAAAGAAGCGAGGATCGCCGGCAGCCGGTAGCTGGCAATGGGCTCTACGACGCCAAGACGGAGATGGCCTGCTTCCCCAGACAGCAGCTCCTTCATGGTGCCTTGCAGCTGCTCCACATCCTTGACGATATGTGCGCTCTGCTCGTGAAAAAGGCGGCCCGCTTCGGTGAGCTGAAAGGTTTTGCCCCGTTCGATTAACCGGACGCCGAGCTCCGACTCGAGCTTCTGGATTTGCATCGTGACGGTGGATTGGGCGTAATTCAATTCTTCGGCCGCCCGGTTAAAGCCGCCAAGGGCGACGATCCGGTGAAAGGTTTTGACAGCTTTCAGGTCCATGATATGTTTGCCTCCTGCTGTATAGTTCAATATTTTTGAATTCGTCGTTTATTTAATTCAATTATACAAATATGATCCCCGGGATTACAATATCATTGCCAGCAGAAAGAAAACGGAAGCTACAGGAGGTTATGGAACATGCCATTTGTGCGGATAGATGTAGGGCAGGGGCCCTCGGAAGAAGAACTGGCTGTGATCAGCCGCTCCATTCATCAGGCGATGGTGGACACGATCGACGTCCCGGAAGACGATTATTTTCAGGTGATTACCCGGCATGGGGCAGGGGAGCTGCTGTACGACCGCAGTTACTTAAACGTAGAACGGTCCGACGGACAGATATTTATACAGATTACGCTGAAAGAGGGGCGGACGCTCGCGAAGAAAAAGGCGCTGTATGCCGCCATCGCGGAAAGGCTGCAGCAATCAGCGGGCATCCGGCCGCAGGACGTCATGATCATTTTAACGGAAAATACAGCAGAAAACTGGTCGTTCGGCAACGGCATCGCGCAGATGGCCCCGTGATTGGATTTCGGAAAGACATCAATGAATTTCTGACCCCATTTAGGAATTTGAAAGGAGAGCTGATCACATGAACATTCAGCATAAAACAGCGATCGTCACGGGAGGGGGAACCGGAATCGGGAGAGCGGTGTCCATTGAGCTGGCGAAGCGGGGAGCCCGCGTGGTCGTCAATTACTCCCGATCGCGGGAAGACGCGGAGGAAACGGTTCGGACCATTCAGGAGGGCGGCGGCACAGCCGTTGCGGTCCAAGCCAATGTAGCTAAAGAGGCAGAGGTTCAGGCGATGGTAGGCAGAGCCGCCAGGGAGTTCGGTTCGGTCGATATTTTGATTAATAACGCCAGCATTACCCGGTATATTGCCATGAATGACCTGGAATCCGTGACCGACGAGGCGTGGGATGAGCTCTATCAGGTCAACGTGAAAGGGATGTTCTACTGCGCCAGGGCGGCAGCTGCCGAGATGAAAAAGCAAAAACAAGGCGTTATCGTCAACCTGGGGAGCATCGCCGGCATTACGGGCAGCGGCTCTTCGCTGCCGTATGCCGTGTCCAAGGCCGCGGTGCATGGACTGACCCGCTCGCTCGCCCGGGCGCTGGCCCCGGAGATTCGCGTGAGCAGCGTCGCGCCGGGGGCGGTGGCCACCCGATGGTGGGCCGGGCGCGAGCAGCAGATGGAGCAGCTGGCAGGCTCCTTGCTGCTGAACCGGATTTCTTCGCCTGAAGATATCGCCCATATGATTTGTGCCGTGGTCGAACAGGATTCGCTGACCGGGCAGGTCATCACGGTGGATGCGGGGCAGACGATGTAAAAAGGATATCGCATCGGGCAGAAGGGGCGGCAGAATTGTAAAAGAGGCGAGCGGCCGGCCGTACGTCGCGAAAACAAGGGGATTTCGGGATCGTAGATGCAAAATCTTCCGCACCTCCGAAGCGTTTCACAACATATCCACATCATATCCACAGTAAATAACAGCATATCCACAGAATATCCACGGTATATCCACAGCATATCCGTTGCGTGAAGGACTCCAAACGAGGTAACCTGATCTTAGCTCCACTTGGAAAAGACGGATTACAACAGCCGCGGTTAATATCCGCGGGGTCAGGAGGGATTGCCCGATGCGCGAATGGATCGGCAAATGCCGCGATTGCGGCAGGGACATTTATTGCGAGAACGGTTTTTTGAATGGCGTGGTGCTGGAGGACCAGTCGTTGAAATGCTTCCCGTGTGCGGAGCAGGGGGATGCGGGAACCGGTGACTCGGAGCGGCAAAGTACAGAAACCGGTGGTTCGGTACAGCATTCGGAGAGAGAACCGGATTAGCGCAGGATATACTTGCAGACCCAGGAGTAACTTCCAAGTGGCAGCCTGAACAGGCTGCCTTTTTGCTTTGCATTCTCTGCATCCTTTGCATCCTCTGCATCCTCTGCATCGTCTGCATCGTCAAAAATTTTGCCCGTTAGAAATACCCACCCAGTCCGAAGTTTTTCAGCCGTTCTCAGTCGATCTCATTTCCCCGGCCTGAGCATCCATACCGTCGTTACCCATCCCTTGGACGCCTTGCTTGAGGCCTGCACAGGAGGAAGGCTTGGGATCGGGAGCTTTCTCCGGGGCATGCACCGCTAGGCGATTGTGTCTCTATGGCTGATAATGGTAGGATGAAGAAAATAAGGGTGATATCTCATATGGGGATATCCGACAAGGAGGATGAGCAAGTGGCTGCAGAAGAGTACGACCCGACGCTGATCGCGCGGCTGGAGAGCCCGGAACGCCTGGAGAAGCTTCCCCCGGAGAAGCTGCTGGACCTGCTGGAGTTGTCCGGGCACGAAGACCTGCTGGATGTGGGGGCAGGCAGCGGTTACTTCACGTTTCCGGCGGCGGCACGAACTTCCGGAACGGTCTATGCGCTGGATACCCATCCGCAGATGCTGGACATGCTGAAGACCCGTTCTGAAGAGCGGGGCGTTACGAATATTCGGCTGATTCAGGGAACGGCAGAACAGATTCCGCTAGGGGATGAAAGCGTGGACGTGATGATCCTGTCCCTCGTCCTGCATATTGCCGAGCCGCATGAGCAGGGATTGAAGGAAGTGCAGCGCGCTCTCAAAAAAGGAGGCAAGGCGCTCTGCGTGGAATGGGCTTATCCGGACAGCGAACCGCCGTCGGATCACCGCATCTCCTCATCGGACATGGCCCGCATGGGAGAGGAGCTTGGCCTCAAGGTGCTCAGCAGACAGCCGTGGTCAGACAAGTATTACAGCATCGTTTTTCAAAAATAACGTGTGTATCGCCCGGCGGAAGCTGTGCAGCGCTAAAAATGCAAACCCATTCACAGGAGAGGTGGCTTGAGAATGAAATACAGACGGCTTGGAAAAACGGAATTGAAGGTATCGGTGGTCGGTGTAGGAACATGGCAGTTCGGGGGAGACTGGGGGAAGGACTTTAACCAGCAGGAGGCAGACGCCATTTTGCATAAGGCGAAGGATTTGGGCATCAACCTGATCGACACGGCGGAATGCTATGGTCCGCATCACCTGTCCGAGAGCCTCATCGGAAACTTTCTGAAGCGGGACCGCCGCGAGGACTGGGTTGTGGCTTCGAAATTCGGCCACCGCTGGCATGATCATTGGGAAAACGCCTGGTCTGCAGATGAAGTTCTCGTCCAGTTGGATGAATCCTTGAAAGCGCTGCAAACGGACTATATCGACCTGTACCAGTTCCACTCGGGCTCGGATGAAGTATTTCACAACGACGATCTGTGGACACTGCTGGACAAGCAGGTGCAGGCCGGGAAAATCCGCAACCTCGGCATTTCCATCGGCAGCAACGATAACCTGGAGCAGACTTCCCGGGCGACGGAGCTGAACGCCAAAGCGATTCAGGTCGTGTACAACCGGCTCGACCGGAAACCGGAAGAGCGTGTCTTTCCGTCCTGCACCGAGCAGGATCTGGGCGTCCTTGCGAGAGTGCCGCTGGCCAGCGGTTATCTAAGCGGCAAGTACAAGCCCGGCGCCGTGTTCCAGGATAACGTGCGCAAACGGCATGAGCGCGACAACATCGATGCCCGCCTCCGCGAGGTGGAGGAAATCCAGCGGACCGAGGTGCCCGAAGGCGTGGGCATGGCCCAGTGGGCCTTGGCCTGGTGTCTGCAGAACCCCGCCGTGGACTGCGTGATCCCGGGCTGCAAGAGCCCGGAGCAGGTCGAGGCCAATGCGGCCGCTGCGGACCTCGATATGGTCCAGGATACGCATCCGCGGGCGTGGAAATAAACAGGGAAGCAGGCGTTCGGCACATTCCTGATTAAAGGAGGAGCAGACCGACTTATGTCCAGTAAAACAGGAGAAGGGCGGGAAGAACTGCCCGTGATCTTTTTTGAGAGTCAGCAGGCATGGGAGGAGTGGCTCGAAGCGCATCATGCCGATTCACGCGGCATTCGGCTGCAGATGGCCAAGAAGGGATCCGGCATCCCATCCATCACGTATGACGAAGCATTAGAGATTGCACTCTGCTACGGCTGGATCGACAGCCGCAAGGAGGCCTGGGACGAGACGTATTGGATTCAGCGGTTCGGCCCGCGCGGACCGAGGAGCATCTGGTCCAAGATCAACAAGGAGAAGGCGGAGCGCCTTGTCACAGAAGGCCGCATGAAGCCGGCTGGTCTTGCGGCGATCGAGGAAGCCAAACAAAAAGGCCAGTGGGAGCAGGCCTATGCATCCCAGAGCCGGTCGCAAATTCCCGAGGATCTGGAGCGGAAGTTCGAGGAGCATCCGGATGCGGCAGCCTTTTTTGCGACGCTGGACAGCCGCAACAAATACGCCGTCTTATTCCGGGTCCAGAGCGCCAAGAAGCCCGAAACGAGGGCTAAACGAATCGACCAGTTTATCGACATGCTGGAAAAAGGCGAAAAAATATATCCTTAAATCGTGCATCAGTCCTCAGTCACCATGATCAGCCGAAGCCTCCGTCAACGACGGGGGCTTTGCCCGTTCTTTGACCTGCTGCAGCGCTTTCCTGCCTGAATATTACGGTGCTCTTCCGAATAGGCTGTTTATAGCTGAATCATCGGAAAAAGGCGGAAGGGGCGGGGCGGCCAAACCTGAAAAGCCGCATCCAGAAAGGCGGGTTTTGCTTCATGCTGTTAAATATTAGCGTGGTGATGGTCTTGGTGTATACGGCGGTATGTATCGGGTATGTCCAAATTCACCGGCAGCATCTTTTAAACATGACCGGCAACATGGTGGCGATGACGACAGGGCTGATCTCCAACTTGACGATCGGGGTCATCCTAGGCATGATGTTTGCCGGCGACCTCGTACTGTCTACCGGCCTGTCGGTGCTGTTTTGCTTTGCGATTGGCTATTTGGTCGGCAAGCCGCTCCATCTGCTGGCGGTCATTGAGGGCATCGGCGGGGGGATCATGGGCGGACTGCATGGCGCTATGCTCGGCGAGATGATTCCCCGGGCAAGGTGGGACGTCATGCTGTTTATTATGGATGCGTTGTTTATTGCGATGACCGCCATGGTCATGTACTTGATTCATAACCAGAAATACAAAGCCCGGGAAGCTGCGGACGAAGAAGAGCGGACGGAAGGGGCTGGACAGGTGCCCGCTCTGATGCCGATCCGGCTGTCCTTTTGGATGCTGTATATTATCCTGCCGGTCGTGACCCTCTGCGCTGCAGCTATATTCAGCCATTCGGTCCCTGCCGGAGAAGTTCCGGTAACGGGGCATGAGATGCATTCCATGTAAGTCCTTTGCAAAATCGTTCATAAACGGATACAATACAGGTAACGGCTGAATTGTAATGATTTTGGTTACACTTACATCGCCGGGTGTCCGGCAGCCTGCCGGACCGCTGTATACCGACTAATGGACAAAGGGGATAGGATCATGGAACGTATTCAAACGGAAGCCCAATATAACGAACTGATTCAAGGGGACGGCATCACGGTCATCAAGTACGATGCAACCTGGTGCCCGGACTGCAAAACGCTCGATAAATTTATGCCGGACATCATGGCCAAACATCCGGATAAGAAATTTTATGCACTGGATGTAGAGCAGTTGGAGGACGTATCTTCCCAGAACGATGTGCGCGGCATCCCAAGTTTGCTCGTGTACAAGGACGGGAAGAAAATCGCCCATCTGCATAGCAAATTCGCCAAAACGCCTGGTGAAGTATCGGAATACCTTCAAACGCTGGAGTCCAAGCAATAATTTGCAATGAACTGAAGCCATCGGCCAAGCACCCCCGATTCACGGTAGAACGTGAAGACGGAGGGTGCTTTTTCTTTTGGAAAAGCCCGCCCCATCGGGTTATTTGGCATACACCCGTTACGGGATTTTTTACAAACATGAAATGAAATGGAGAGCAATACACATAGGGTGAGAACATGATGCCAAAAGAAGGATGTGCAGCCATGGCAACGACAGACGAGATTCTGCAAATGATGGATGAGCACAGCGCCAACAATTACTATCCGCTGCCGATCGTCATTCATAAGGCGGAGGGCGTATGGGTTGAGGATTTGAACGGACATCGGTATATGGATATGCTCAGCGCATATTCCGCCCTCAATCACGGCCACAGGCACCCCAAAATCATGCAGGCGCTGCAGGAACAGGCCGGCAAGGTGACTCTTACATCGCGGGCGTTTCAGAGCGAGGCGTTCGGCATCTTTGTGAGCAAGCTGGCGGCATATACCGGCAAGGACAAGATTCTGGCGATGAACACGGGCGCCGAAGCGGTGGAAACCGCGCTGAAAATGGCTAGGCGATGGGGCTACCGGATCAAGGGCATTCCGGAGAATCAAGCCGAGATCATTGTCTGTACCGGAAACTTTCACGGGCGTACGCTGAGCGTCACCTCGTTCTCCTCCGAAGAGGCGTATAAACGGGATTTCGGGCCGTTCACACCCGGCTTCCAGATCATCCCTTACGGCGATGCTTCCGCGCTGGAGCAGGCTATTACGCCGAACACGGCGGCTTTTCTTGTGGAGCCGATTCAGGGTGAGGCCGGGATCGTGATGCCGCCTGAAGGCTATTTAACCCAGGTGCGGGAGCTGTGCCGCCGTCATCAGGTGCTGCTGATGGCCGACGAAATTCAGACGGGGCTCGGCCGGACGGGACGCCGCTTTGCCTGCGATTGGGAGGGCGTCGTTCCGGACGTGTACATCCTTGGCAAAGCCCTCGGCGGGGGCGTGCTGCCCGTTTCGGCCGTCGCGGCAGACCGGGAGATTATGGACGTGTTTGAACCGGGTTCGCACGGCTCGACCTTTGGCGGCAATCCGCTGGCTTCCACGGTGGCGGCCGCTGCGCTGGAAGTGCTGGAGGAGGAGAAGCTGGCGGAGCGTGCCGAAACGCTTGGGCGCCTGTTTATGAAAAAGCTTACATCGATCTCCCATCCCGATATCGTCTCGGTCCGCGGTCGCGGCCTGCTGATCGGGCTGCAGCTGTCTGTGGCGGCAAGACCTTACTGCGAGGCGCTGGCCCGCATCGGCCTGTTATGCAAGGAAACCCATGATACCACGATCCGGTTTGCGCCGCCGCTCATCCTGTCCGAAGAAGAACTAGAATTTGCGCTCAGCCGAATTCGGGAGGTATTCACCGGTCAAGGGAGGGCGTGAAAACGTATGGGGCAACCAACCATTTCGATTATCAGCGTACCGTTCGGTTACGGGGCGGGACGGCCGGGAAGCGAGCAAGGGCCGGACAGCATCCTGAAGTTCGGTCTGGTCAAAAAGCTGGAGCAGCTTGGCTACGATGTGGACGCCGGGCGGAGGATCCAGCTGCCCTCCAGCCTGACGCCCTTTCCCACCACGCGTATGAAGCATGTGGACCAGGTCATGGCGGTCTGCTCACAGCTGGCGCGGGAGGCGGCGTCGGCGGCTTCAGCCGGCAGCATTCCCCTCATGCTTGGGGGGGACCACAGCATCGCCATGGGCTCGCTGGCCGGGCTCAGCCGGCATTACCCGAACATGGGCGTCATCTGGGTGGATGCCCATTCGGACCTGAACACCGAGATCACCAGCCCATCCGGGAACATGCACGGCATTCCCCTGGCGGCCGCTCTAGGCTTGACGCAGCTGAAGCTGACGCAGATCCTGCCCGGCGCCGTTCAACTGAAGCCGGAGAACTGCGTCATCATCGGTGCCCGTGATCTGGACCGGGACGAGAAGACGCTCATTCGCTCACGGGGCATCACCTGCTTCACGATGTACGATATCGACCGGCTGGGTATCGAGCATGTCGTGCAGGAGGCGCTGCGGATCGCCGGGACCGGCACGGACGGCCTGCACGTCAGCTTCGACATCGACAGTGTCGATCCGTTTGAGGCGCCCGGAACGGGCACGCCGGTCCGCGGCGGGCTTAGCTACCGCGAAGCCCACTTGGCCATGGAGCTGATGAGCGAATCCGGCCTCATCACGTCCGCGGATATGGTGGAGGTCAATCCCAGCCTTGACCGGAACAACCAGACCTCGAAGCTGGCGGTGGAGCTGCTCGGCTCCTTGTTCGGCAGCCGGATTTTGTAGGCGAAAGGAGGCGTCTCCTTGGAGAAAGCCATGAAGTCTTTGTTTTTGACGCTGGCCCAAAACCGGGCGGCGAACCGCTGGGCCAAACGGTACGGACTCCGGCTCGGGGCCAGGCGCTTCGTTGCGGGCGAGTCGATCGAGCATGCGATTGACGCCGTCCGCAAGCTGAACGCCAGCGGGCGGATGGCCACCCTCGATTACCTGGGGGAGTTCACGAGCAGCGAGGAGGAAGTGCGCGAGACGGCCGACATGTGCCTCAAGACGCTGGATGCGATCCACCGGTCCAAGGTGCAGGCGAACCTGTCGCTCAAGCTGACGTCGCTGGGTCTGGATCTGAGCCCGGACCTGTGCTTTGAGCTGATGCGGAGAATTTTGGCCAGGGCGCAGAGCTACCGACTGTTCGTGCGCATCGACATGGAGGACCACGCCCACTGCCAGCCGGCGATCGACATGCTGAAGAAGCTGCGGGGCGGGTATGACAATGTGGGTATCGTCATCCAGTCGTATTTGTACCGATCGGAGGAGGATGTGAAGGAACTGGGCGCCCAAGGGGTCAATCTACGCCTGGTGAAAGGGGCGTACAAGGAGCCCGCAAGCGTCGCGTATCCCCGGAAGGAAGACGTGGACGACAATTTGATTCGCCTGATCAAGATGCACCTGAAGTCCGGCAGCTACACGGCGATCGCCAGCCATGACGAGCGGATAATCAGCGAGGCTAAACGATTCATCGAGGAGGAGGGGATTCCGCGCTCCCGCTTTGAGTTTCAGATGCTGTACGGCATCTGCGAGGAACTGCAGCTGAAGCTTGTCGAGGAGGGCTACCGGTTCCGGGTATACGTTCCGTTCGGCGTGGACTGGTTCGGGTATTTCATGCGCAGGCTGGCGGAACGGCCGGCCAATGTCTGGTTTGTGCTCAAAAATACTTTTAAGTAAAAAGGGAGTGAGGTAGCCATGAACTCGTTTGCCTGGAGCGCCGCATTTCAAAATGAGCCCTTCACTGATTTTAACCAGCCGGAGCACCGCGAAGCGTTTCTGAAAGCTTTGGCCGCCGTGAAAGGGCAGCTGGGACATCGTTATCCTGTTGTGATCGGCGGAAAAGAGGTATACACGGAGCAGGAGCTGGTCTCGCGGAATCCCGGCCATGTGCGGGAAGTGGTCGGCCGGATGAGCCAGGCAGGTACCGATCTTGCGGAGCAGGCGATGCAGCAGGCGCAAAAGTCTTTTGCCACTTGGAAAAGAACGACGGCCACTGAGCGGGCGGCGCTGCTGCTCAAGGCGGCTTCCCTGCTGCGCCAGCGCAAGCACGAGTTTTCCGCCTGGATGGTCGTCGAGGCCGGTAAAAACTGGGCCGAGGCCGACGCGGATACGGCGGAAGCGATCGATTTTATGGAGTATTACGCCAGGGAAGCCGTCCGGCTCAGCGAGACGTCGCTGCACCAGCCGCTGCCGCGGGTGCCGGGAGAAGAGAACCGGCTGCAGTACATCCCCCTGGGCGTCGGCATTATTATCCCGCCGTGGAATTTTCCGCTGGCCATATGCGCCGGTATGACGACGGCCGCGGTGGTGACCGGCAACACCGTTCTGCTCAAGCCCGCATCGAACACGTCCGTTATCGCCTACCAGTTCTTCAAGCTGATGAAGGAAGCCGGATTCCCGGACGGGGTCATCAACTTTGTGCCGGGAAGCGGGGCCGTCATCGGCGATTACCTGACGGCGCATCCGCAGACCCGGTTCATCAGCTTCACGGGCTCGAAGGAGGTCGGCCTCCGGATCAACAAGCTGGCCGCGGAGCAGGCTGAGGGGCAGATCTGGATCAAGCGGGTCGTCGCCGAGATGGGCGGCAAAGACGGCATCGTGGTGGACGAGACGGCCGATCTGGAAGCAGCAGCGAAGGCCATCGTGGTCTCGGCCTTTGGCTACCAGGGGCAGAAATGCTCCGCCGGGTCGAGGGCGATCATCGTCGAGTCGGTCTACGATCAGGTGCTTGCCCGCGTGACGGAGCTGACCAACCTGCTGGAGGTGGGACCTGCGGAGGATAACGCGCCGATCGGACCCGTCATTGATGAGAAGTCGCGAGACAAAATTTTGGAGTACATTGGGATCGGCAGGGAAGAAGGGCGTCTTGTGACCGGCGGGGAACAGGTCGGGGAAGCCGGGTATTATATCCGGCCGGCCATCTTTACCGATGTCCCGGTCAAGGGACGGATTATGCAGGAGGAGATCTTCGGACCAGTGCTGGCAGTCGTACCTGCTCGGGATTGGGAGGAGGCCATCGAGATTTATAACGATACGGAGTTCGGTTTGACCGGCTCGTTCTTTTCGACGGACGAGAGCCGGATCTCGGCTGCGCTGGAACGCATGCACTGCGGCAACTTGTATGTTAACCGCAAGTGTACCGGTGCGCTCGTGGGCGGCCAGCCCTTCGGCGGCTTCAACATGTCCGGGACCGACTCGAAAGCCGGCGGGCATGATTACCTGCTGCTGTTCACCCAGGCGAAGGTAACCTCCCGCAAGTTACCTTGAGCGTGCCTCCTGGCAGGGTCATGCCCGGATATATTGACAAAGCACCCTGTATTGCCGGCGTGCCGCCGCAATTCCGGGTGCTTTATTGGGTTTGTTCTCGAAAGGTATAACGCTTCTAGAGCCCTTTCCCTTCGGGTTCGAACTCGTCGCTTCGGATCCACATGATGATGGGGGGAATCACTGTGCCTGCCGCTCATTCCGCTGCAGCTGGATAAGCTCGCCAAGCTGACGGATGGTGTCCAGCAGATGCTCGGTTTCCTCGTCCGTCAAATTCCCCAGCGTTTCGACGATGCGGACGGCGCTCATTTCCGCCAGCTTTTTCAGCAGCGCAGAACCTTTGTCCGTAATCGAGATGTTAACGAACCGGCGGTCCTGCTCGCTGCGGCTGCGAACAATGAGCTCTTCCTGCTCCAGCTTGTCGCAGATTTGCGTAATGGCGCTGGTGGTCAGGCCGGTGACCTTGACGATGTCCGTTCCGCGCTGGCTGCCGCTATTTTGCAAATATTGAAGTATAAACGATTCTGTCGTGCTTAGTTTTACCTGGCGAACCAGACCGGCATAATCTATAATTCTTGGAAGTCTGTCCATCAATTCAAAATATCGGGTCGCGAGTTCTGTAGATGTAGAATGCAAAGTAATCTCCCTCCTGGAGGCAACGGACAAGCCGGCTCGGCTCGAAACGTCCGTTCATGCATTTAATTGGTCCTAATGACATGTTAGTTTGATTTTAAGATACCGTCAACTTTCACCGGATGGGTTCCATGGGGACGGTATGTGCTTGACAAACCGCTTGTGGAAGATATATACTTTTCCATGCACTTATTAAAAGTAAGCTTATATCCAATAAGCTCTTACTTATCAATCGATAGGATTATGTGATCCGAATGTGCAACCATTCATTCGCTTAATTCGGCATCGATTACTCTCTTTATAACTCTCAGGATTCCTTTTTTATGGCAGCCGCGACGCGGCTGCTCTTTTTTTTGCCTGCAAGTTCAATAAGAAAAACGTCTATCGACGTACCTTCAAAGTAGACAGACCGCGTCAAGAGGAAGCTTTTCTTGCGGGATCAGGAAGCAGAAGCTCCCTCCGAAACTTATCCTTTCTGATCTCCTAAAAAAAGGATTGACTATAAAGTAACCATTGGTTATATTTATGACATACAGATTAAGTAACCGTTGGTTAGTTAAAAAAGACCGAAAGGAACAAACACCCAGATGCCCAGAAAAAAGCAAGTTCGATCCGAACAAACCAAGCAGGACATTTTGAATGCGGCAGGCCGGCTTTTCGCGGCCAAAGGGTACGATGCCGTCACCATGAGGGAAGTGGCCAAAGAAGCCGGCTGCTCCCATACAGCGATCTACATTTATTTTGAAGATAAGGAGGCGCTGCTCCATGAACTGTCCATCCCGGCGCTAACGGAATTGCAGCTTCAGATTGAGGCTAAGGTGTCCGGAAAGCTGGAGCCGGAAGAAGCATTAAGGCAAATCAGCCTGGATTTTATCCGCTTTTGCCTGATTCACCGCAATATGCACCGCATCTTTTTTGAGGCACGCTCCGTAAGGGTGGACGAAGCGGAGCCCGAACTTGAGATTAACCGCGTCCGTAACGGGATGTTCCGTCTGCTAATGCAGGCTGTCCGGCAGTGTCTGGATTTACCGGAGGGAAGCGAGCGGCTGCTGTCGGCCACCCGGATTTATTTTTACCTGCTTCATGGCATTGTGGGCACCTATCAGCTGTCCGAGGAATCGGCCGAGGAATTGATGGAGCGTCTGCTTCCCACGTTTCGTGAAGCGATCGAGGTTTTGCTGCTGGGCTTCCGCGCACAACATGCGCCGGATAAATAACGATCCGCAAAGGAGAGGTTGATGGATGAGCTTTATCGTTCTGATGCTTTTGTTTACGGTGGTTTGCGGCTGGCTTGATTCCCGAATCGGCCGGACCACGAAAAAGGAGGGAAAGTAAGATGTTCGCAGGTCATTTTGGACTCGCCGCAGCGGCCAAAGCCGCAAGCCCCAAAACTCCGCTGTGGGCGATCATGCTGGGCACGCAATTGCTCGACGTCATTTTTGTGCCGCTGCTGCTTACGGGAATGGAGACAACCGTGGAAACGGATGGTGGAGGATACGGCGGAGCCGTTATCCATGCAGACTATACGCATTCGCTGGTCAGTGCGTTGATCATCGCCCTGCTTGCCGGCCTTGGAGCCTGGAGGCTATGGGGAAAGCAAAGTGCAGGGGTTATCGGCGGCGTGGTCTTCAGCCACTGGCTGCTCGATCTGCTGGTGCACCGGAGTGACATGCCGATTTTGCCGGGAAATCTGGGCTCATTGCCTTTGATGGGGTTCGGCTTATGGAAATGGCCTTTCATCAGCGGCGCTTTGGAGGTTCTTCTTATTGCCGTGGGTGCGGTCATGTATTATCGGTCAGTGCGGTTAAGGGCACGGAACGCGCCGGAAATCGCCGGAAGCGCCTTTCCTGCCAAAGCGGTATGGGCTGCTGCGGTCATGGCCGTCCTGCTGATGGGCTCGTTTATATCCGATCTGATCGGGATTTGATCTCCCGGACTTTTGCTGAAATTTGGATTTTCTTGAGCAGCCTGTCCATGCGCTGCGTTTGGGTCTCACGTTCTCGGACATATAATTCCAATAAATTTTATCGGATTTATAATAATTTCCTTCTTTTCAAACCTCACAAAGTATGAGAAAATATGAAAAAATTCGCGTGTGGAATCATTTTCCACAGACACATGAAGGAGGATCCACCTATGTCCGAGAAACGCCCATTATCCATTGAAACGCTCGCCGTCCATGCAGGCCAGGAAATCGATCCTGCGACTTTTTCGCGTGCCGTGCCGCTCTATCAAACGACGTCTTACGGATTCAAGGACAGCGATCATGCCGCCAACCTGTTTGCTCTGAAGGAGTTCGGCAACATTTATACCCGCATTATGAACCCGACCACCGACGTATTTGAGCAGCGCATTGCAGCCCTGGAAGGCGGTGCCGGAGCGTTGGCGGTTTCCTCCGGGCAGGCGGCGATCACCTTCTCCATCCTGAATATTGCCGGCGCCGGGGATGAGATCGTCTCGTCCTCTACACTGTACGGCGGAACCTATAACTTATTTGCCAATACGCTGGCGAAGCTTGGCATTAAAGTGCACTTTGTCGATGCCAGCAACCCGGAAAATTTCCACGCGGCCATTACGGATAAGACGAAAGCGCTGTACGCCGAAACGATCGGCAACCCGAAAGGGGACGTGCTTGATGTGGAAGCCGTTGCCGCCATCGCCCATGAGAACGGCATCCCGCTGATCGTGGACAATACATTCCCGAGCCCTTATCTGCTGCGTCCGATCGAGCATGGTGCCGACGTCGTCGTTCACTCGGCAACGAAGTTCATCGGCGGCCACGGTACGTCCATCGGCGGCGTGATCGTCGACAGCGGCAAGTTTGACTGGGCGGCCAGCGGCAAGTTCCCGGGGCTGACCGAGCCGGATCCAAGCTACCACGGCGTCGTGTATACGGAAGCTGTCGGCCCGATTGCCTACATTATCAAGGCACGCGTACAGCTGCTCAGGGATTTGGGATCGGCGATCTCCCCGTTCAACTCGTGGCTGCTGCTTCAAGGTCTGGAAACGCTGCACCTGCGGATGGAGCGGCACAGTGAAAATGCGCTGAAAGTCGCGCAGTTCCTGGAAAGCCACGATGCGGTAGAGTGGGTTAGTTACCCCGGCCTCGCAAGCCATCCTTCGCATGAGCTGGCGAAGAAGTACCTGCCGAAGGGACAGGGAGCGATTCTGACGTTCGGCATCAAGGGCGGCACGGAAGCAGGCCGCAAGGTGATCGAGAACGTGAAGCTGTTCTCCCACTTGGCCAATGTCGGCGATTCGAAGTCGCTGATCATCCACCCGGCCAGCACTACGCACCAGCAGCTGTCGGAAGAGGAGCAGGTGGCCGCCGGGGTGAACCCCGAAATGCTGCGGCTGTCGATCGGTACGGAAGCGATTGACGATATTTTGCACGATCTGGAGCAGGCCATTGAGGCCAGCCAGCAGGCTTAAGCCATCCAAAACTATACAAAGCTATACAAAGCTATAGAAGTTAAATCCCGTCCTTATCCGGATCAGCCGCCTCGTTTGAGGCGGCTTTTTGTGTTGTGAATCGTAAGCTTGCCCAATGGGGACTCTCCGCCCGCAGGCTTTCCTTGGGAAACCGCGCAAATTCCGTATATTTCGCCCTTTCGGCTAATATTCTGTAGGGTATATAGATTGAACTCAAGTTTCGAATGAAAACCCTCTTTGTAACGGCTTATCCAAGCCTTTCAACATGAATTTCTTGAGTTCATTCTGTATAGCAATTTACGCAAGTGGAAGCTCATTTATCTCTGAAGAGAGGGTGGACAGCCAAAAATGAAGGGTGAACGGTGTCAGAACAGCTTCTGCCAATTCGGCTCCTGCCCCGCACCTTGCGGTGTGGAAGCGGTTCACCAGCCGGCATGCGGACAAATGGGCGGGACCGCTCGTGACCGGCGTTCCGGCAGGGAAGAGGAGAACGGCCGCCAGGAATCGGATGCCCCCCACTTGGAAGATGCCGGAGACTACGCAAGGGCAGGCTCCCTTCCCGAGATCGCATCCCTGGTAGAGCTTGCATCCATCGGCTCGATTACAAGGGAGAAGGCGCTTCTGTCCGCGGATTCCGAGCGGATTGGGGAAATCCTTCAGGAAGCGGAAGAATACCGGTCCAAGCCAGAGGAAGGCACGACCCCGGAAATGCTGTTGGATTGGAGTGATTCCATGCGCAGTTTGCGGGTTTATACGGAGGAAGCTCCGTACCTGTACCGGCAAAACGAACGCCTGGACGGAGCAGCCGGTCTTGTGCTGCTTCAGGAAGAAGAGTGGCTGAGAACCGGCCATCTGAAGGAAATTTATGCGGAGTGGCTCAATCGGGATCCGGGAGATGACGGCCGCGAACGGGAAATTCAGGAGCGGCTGATGAACCGGTGGAAGGGGCATCTGGTGAATCTCCTGCACAGCCTGCAGGGAGCGCCGCTAACGGTGGCTCTCGTGTCCGGACGCCTGAAAGACTACCGTAAGCTGAAAGGCGACGCGGCGCTGGACATTGATATGCTCCGGGATATTCAGCTGGAAGCCCTGTTTCGGGCCGCCCAGTCCTGCCAAATGCAAAGGATCGACTGCAGTCTGGAATTGCTGGTTCCTTATCCGGAGGACGGGGAGGCTTTTCATAGGATTCATGATTTTATCGATCGGGTCGGCGAGGAAACCCTTTGTCACCAGCGCAGATCCTTAAGATACCGGGTCGGTGCGATGCTGGACTGGGACGTTCGCGAAACGGCGGCTGCGGAAATCGCCAGGTTCGCGGATTTCATCGTGATCAACGGGAAGCATGAAGGGGCCTGGCTGATGGAATACCTGGTCAGCGACGAGGAGAGGGGAAAAGTGCTCAGTGCGGGCATTCCGTACAGCGTGCTGGAGGAGCTGGTATACAGCATCCGCCGGACGAAGCCGGCTATTCGGATCTGCCTCTCCGGGGCGGTAAAACCGTCGGATCTCGCTTATGTTTATCGTTTGGGGCTGAACGCGGTCAGCACGGTTCCCTCCGAGCTGCCGGGCGTGCGGCTCGCCGCAGCGCAGTGGGAGCTCCTGGAAAGGCAGCACGAACAAAGGCGCAGGTCTGCGCAGGGAAGAACGTAGGCCGGCACTTTATAGGATAAATGATCAATAGGCTTAATGATTGCTGGGGCAGGAAGGTCTGCTTCGGATTCATTAAGCCTATTTTTTTGCGTAAAAAATAGCATACCCGTTTACTTTTTATGGGAGGGAGCGTATACTGTAATTAACAAAAAGTTTCCTTAACACAAAATTATTGTATTGATGCAAAAATGATTATCATTCTCATTTAAAAATAACAATCGCGAAGGAAGAAAGGTTCGTCAGAGGCGTTCCGTTCCATCCGCATACCATGCTGCTCCGGCTAGTCCGGAGCAGCATGTGCCATTTTAAAGGGACTAATAATGCTATTCATTCTCATTAGGAAGGTGATCACTCATGGAAAACATACGAAATGCTCCTGCTCAATCGATCCAGCGTCAGGCCAATCTGAACCGCCCAGGTCCCGGAAAGAAAGGGCGCTTTGATCTACGCTCGCTCATCCGCAATTCGGAAATGCAGGCGGCGCTGGCGAGCGGACTGCTTATGCTGGGCGGCTGGGCGGCCAGCTGGCTGTCCGCTCCGGCCTTCATATCGATCGTGCTGTATATTCTGTCCTATGCCGCAGGCGGCTGGCTGAAAGCGAAGGAAGGGGTCGAAACGCTGATCCACGAGCGCGATCTGGACGTCAACCTGCTGATGGTGGCTGCCGCGCTGGGTGCCGCAAGCATCGGCTACTGGAACGAAGGCGCCATGCTTATCTTTATTTTCGCCTTAAGCGGAGCATTGGAAAGCTACACTACCGAACGAAGCAAAAAGGATATTTCGTCGCTGATGGCGCTGAAGCCGGAAACCGCGCTGCGGATTCAGGACGGGCAGATGAAGCTCGTTCCGATCGGGGAGCTGGCCATCGGCGATCTGGTCCTGGTCAAACCGGGAGAATTGATCCCGGCGGATGGAATCATCCAGAAGGGGAACTCCTCGGTGAACCAATCGTCCATCACCGGCGAATCGGTCCCGGCCGACAAAGCCGCGGGCGACGAGGTGTTTGCCGGAACGCTAAACGGGGAAGGTGTGCTGTACGTCGAGGTGTCGCGTTCGGCGGAGTCCACCGTTTTCGCCAAAATCGTAAAGCTTGTTGAGGAAGCTGAGACCGAGGTTCCGGATTCGCAGCGTTTCATGAAACGGTTTGAAGCCATTTATGCGCGCATCGTGGTGGCGGCGACGCTGGTCCTCATTTTCCTGACTCCGTTTGTGCTGGGCTGGAGCTTTGGAACTTCCTTTTATAAAGCGATGGTGTTTTTGGTGGTAGCTTCGCCGTGCGCACTGGTGTCTTCCATTATGCCGGCGATGCTGTCCGTTATTTCAAACCGGGCACGCCGGGGCATTCTGTTCAAGGGCGGTGCACATGTCGAGAACATGGCGCTGACGTCTGTGGTCGCTTTTGACAAAACAGGAACGCTGACGCTCGGAACGCCGCAGGTAACGGATTTCATTCCGGCGGACGGATACGACCGCCTGGAGCTTCTGGGCATTTGCGCATCCGTGGAACAGCTGTCTGAGCATCCGCTGGCCAAGGCTATCGTGGTAAAAGCCGAGGAGGAGGGGGCGATGCTGCCTTCAGCGGAATCGGTGACCTCGCTGACCGGCTGGGGTATGGAAGGCTGGGTTCAGGGCAGACGCTGGCGCATCGGGAAGGCGGATATGCTGGATCAGGCCGACCCGTCCGGCGAACATGCCGCATGGCTCCGGCAGCGTCAGGAGCTGAACGCGGCTGGCAAAACCGTGTCCGTGATCCTGGACGGAGAGCGTATTGCCGGGCTGGTTGCACTTGCCGATGTGATCCGTCCACAGGCGGCCGCGGCCGTGAAGCAGCTGCAGTCGATCGGCGTCAAGGTCGCGATGCTGACCGGCGATCACAGCCTGACGGCGAACGCCATCGGCAGCAGCATCGGTGTTGATTACGTCTTTGCCGATTTGCTGCCTGAAGAGAAGGTCAACCATGTGAAACGGCTGCGCGAGCAGTACGGCCACGTGGTGATGGTCGGAGACGGCGTGAATGACGCGCCAGCACTGGCTACAGCCACCGTAGGCATGGGTATGGGGATGAACGGCAGCGGCACCGCGCTCGAGGTGGCGGATGTCGTTCTGATGAACGACAACATTGAGGAGATTGCCTCAACGATTACCCTCGCCCGCCGCGCCCGGCGCATCGTCAAGCAGAACATGGTGTTCGCCGTGTCGGTGATTTTGCTGCTGATGGTCAGCAACTTTGCCGCCGGTATCGCCCTTCCGTTCGGCGTGGTTGGCCACGAGGGGAGCACGATTCTTGTCATTTTGAACGGACTCCGTCTGCTGCGGTAAGCACGGATTGAGACTGAAACGGCTCAGATATGAAGGAACCTCCGAAGGAGAATCGGAGGTTCCTTTTTTGCGCGGAAGGAAATTGTTAAACGATTTGTAAAAATTAAATTGTTCACAATTCAGGTGAAAGGCATGTATACTTAATCTATTGACATCTTATGAAAAATGTATGATAATGATTATCAGATAATAATTATTTTAAATTAAATGATAAATAGATCCCGGACGAACCCGCTAAGGGACGATGCCCGGGAACGGGAAGCTTGGAGGGAGATCCTATGTATAAATCCGTAATTATCGGGACAGGACCTGCCGGATTGACGGCAGCGATTTATTTGGCACGGGCCAATATGAGTCCGCTGATTATTGAAGGGCCGCAGCCGGGCGGCCAGCTTACAACGACGACGGAAGTTGAGAACTTTCCGGGATTCCCTGAAGGCGTGATGGGACCGGAACTGATGGATAATATGCGCAAGCAGGCGGAGCGTTTCGGCGCTGAATTCCGCACGGGCTGGGTGAACAACGTAGAACTGGGTGCACGACCGTTCAAGCTTGACGTGGAAGGCATCGGCCACATCGAAACCGAGACGCTGATCCTGTCCACTGGTGCTACCGCCAAATACCTGGGCATTCCCGGGGAGCAGGAGAATGTCGGACGCGGCGTAAGTACCTGCGCCACCTGCGACGGATTTTTCTTCCGCGGTAAAGAAATTATCGTGGTCGGCGGCGGCGACTCCGCGCTCGAAGAAGCCAGCTTCCTGACACGCTTTGCGTCCAAAGTGACGCTGGTACACCGCCGTACTGAGCTGCGCGGCTCCAAGATCATGCAGGACCGCGTGCGTGCCAACGAGAAGGTGGAATGGGCGCTTAACCGTACTCCGCTCGAAGTTGTGGCTGACGAGCGCGGCGTGAAGGGCCTCAAAGTGCTGAACAACGAGACAGGTGAAGAGGAACTGATCGAAGCAAGCGGTGTGTTTGTTGCCATCGGTCATCACCCGAATACCGGATTTTTGGGCGGCCAAATTACGCTCGACGAGAACGGCTACATCGTTGTGCAGCCGGGAACGACGGAAACGAACATCCCTGGCGTCTTCGCCTGCGGCGACGTTCAGGACACCCGCTACAGACAGGCTATTACGGCAGCCGGCAGCGGATGTATGGCAGCAATCGATTGCGAGAAGTATATTGAAAGTCTGGAGCACAGCGCAGTCGCTCTGTAATGGATGCATGAAGGGACCGATCAGGCCGGCGCAAGAGCCTGTTGACATACACGACATTTTCACAATATGAGGTGACCTAAAGCGATGGATAAAGTGATTGTATATACCAGCACCAACTGCCCTCACTGCCGTCAGGTGAAAGGATACCTGGCCGACAAGGGCATCGAGTTCGAAGAACGCAACATCGAGCAAAACGATGAGTATGCACAGCAGGTCTGGGACATGGGCGTTCGCGCCGTTCCTTTGACCGTCATTGGCGAGAACCGCGTGCTGGGTATGAACACGACTCAGTTCGAGAAGTTTTTGAACCAACAATAATTTATCTGTTCGTTCTATAACCGCTGAATTAGAGGTCGTCCCCTGGAGCAGAGATGCTGCCGTCGGGGCGGCCTTTTTTTCGTAGCGCAAAAAAATAAGGGATGACCGCCAATGGCCGCGATCCGGGCCGCGCTGGGGTATCCCTAGGCTTTTTTGCATTTTAAAAACGCTGTCAAAAGAACAGCTTCCCGACCAGCTGCAGCACGAAGTAGATGATAATGCCCGTAGCGATGAGCGTAAATCCGGCCTTGGGACGGCCCTGAAAAAAACGCAGAATGGCCAGGCTGAACAGCGGGGCGATAATCAGCAGAAACAGCAGCACGGTCACTAATACCTCGACCGATATATTGGAAATATCCACGTAAGTCACGGACAATCTCTCCATTCTTAAGGTAAAATCATCGGGATTACCAACGTCCACAAACAATCATTTCTATACAACATTCCTATTATATACGAAACCCGCCCTGCATTTCCGTAGATTCGGTGGAAAAATACGTCGATTTTTCGTCAAATCCTGTGCTAAGGACGAAAAAAACGGAAGCATGAGAGATCATGCCGAATTGACATGTCCGGGAAGGAAAACGCCTGTAAAGTCCGAATATACTTAGAAAAATAGATGCGGAAGGAATGAAACACATGCATACATCACAGGTACTGCAAGAACTGCTGTCCGCCAGAATGGTTGCGATCGTCCGGGGGATTACCCGGGACCAAGCCATGACGGCAGGTGAGGGACTGATCGCCGGAGGCGTCCGGCTCATGGAAGTCACGCTGAATACCGATGGGGCGCTGCACATGATCGAAGGCTGGCGCTCGGCATACGACGGAGGAGCCTATGTAGGCGCCGGAACCGTTTTGAATCTGGCCATGGCCAAGGAGGCGGTTCAGGCTGGAGCGCAGTTTCTGATCTCGCCCAATGTCGATCAAGCCGTCATTTCCTTTGCTTTGGAGCAGGGCATCGACGTATGGCCTGGCGCCATGACACCGACAGAGATTGTGGCTGCTTACGAGGCCGGTGCCAGCGCAGTGAAGCTGTTCCCGATGGGCAGCCTCGGAATCGGCTATTTGAAAGAGATCCGTGCGCCGCTGAATCATATACCCCTGATGGCTACAGGCGGGGTGACGATCGGCAATATTGCCGATTATTTCGAAGCAGGGGCGTGCGCGGTCGGGATCGGCAGCTCGCTGCTCCCGAAGGCGGAGCTGGAGTCGGGAAATGTCGAGGCCGTCCGGGAACGGGCCGCGGCATTTGTGCAGGCGGCTGCCCGAACAGAAACGGACAAGTAATGGAGCGGCAAGAGGTGCTTTAAGCCAGCAGGAGGCAGCAGGGGGCAGCAGGTGTGTGCTGCATGGAATCGTTCGTTAGCCGGTCACAAGCCGCCGCAGCCGTTCGCAAAACAGCATAGAAGCGGTTGTGTCATAACTTGCCCATAGCTGGAATAGAGTCATTTGGAAGGGCCATTTTCATGTACGGGTGGGCTCGTTCGGCCATGGGATGACAAAAGCGGCAAAGGTGTGGACCGGCATGATGGTCAGGAAGGGAGGGGGCCATATGATTGTAAAGCGCTTCTCGCTCGTCTCGGTGCTGCTCTTTGGAACGGTGGTTGCCGCCGCCGTTTCCCCGAGCATTGATTGGCAAAGGGTATATGCGGCCGCGACCTCTCCGGCGAATGTGGTCACGACTGTGGACGGGATTCAGGCGAAGCTGCTGGCCGCCATGAATCAGCGCCTGGAGAAGATTCAGTTTGTGTACCAGGGCAAGACGTCAGCCCTCAAGAGCCAGCTGAAGAGCGCCCTCGAACAGGCGCTGGAGAGCGATCCCTACATCAATTACACGATCGAAAGCTATGGCTACTCCTACAGTGGCAGCTCGAAATCGGCCACGGTGAGTGTGCAGCTCCGCTACCGGGAAACGGCCGCGCAGACGGCTTACGTCGACCAGCGGGTGAAGGCGGTACTCGGCAGCCTGATCCGGCCTGGCATGAACGATCATGAGAAGATCAAGGCGATCCATGACTGGGTGATACTCCATTTGAAATACGATATGACCCTTCAGAAATATACCGCTTATGACGGACTCAGCTCGGGCAGCACGGTTTGCCAGGGGTATTCGCTGCTGACTTACAAGATGCTGAAGGAAGCCGGAATTCCGAATAAAATTGTGGAAGGCACCGCCGCCCCGAAAGATACGGGCGTGAATCAGCTGCATGCCTGGAATCTGGTGTTACTTGACGGCAAATGGTACCACTTGGACACGACCTGGGATGATCCCGCTCCGGACAAGGCCGGTGAGGTCGGTACGGGCTATTACCTGCGCACAGACGCGCAGATGAGGAAGGACCATGCATGGACCAAAACCTATCCCGCTGCCGTGACCTTGTATCGCGACACGCTGTCCGGCCTGATCCGGCAGGGAGGAAGCCATCTGGCGTTTTACCAGAAGCTGCAGGAACAGCTCGAGTACCAGCTGTATGATCCGGCGCAGATCGTATCGACATCCGCCCAGCTCAGCGCCAAGGCCAAACCGGTAGTCGCCGCGGGAGAGCACTCGCTGCTCTTCCGGTTCCGCGGGGACAAGGAGCAGCTGCTCGGCGCCCTGCAGGATTTGTACCGGCTTGGGGTGAGCTCGATCTCATACACGCAAAGCCCGCTGGATGAGACGGGGGATTTGAGAATTTACGTCACTTGGAAATAGGCAAAGCGTGTATTGGCGGGCAAAGGTCGCCGGAATGCAGAACGCCCCCTCACTGCGAAGCCCGGAGCTTGGCAGGAGGGGCTTTTGGTGTTTGGCGAAAGCCATCAGCACATAAAAAAGGAGACTCACATGTTCATCTGTGAGTCTCCTTTTTAACGTTACCGCGGGTCGTGGGTGGTCAGGTCGCACTGCTCCAGCGGGGTCAGTTTGGTTTTCTTTTTCCACTTGTAGCCGAACCATACGGCCAGGAACAGCGGAATGCTGACGTATGTCACGAGAATGCCGTACCAGTCGATTTTACTGCCGGTAAACGCTCCGGTGTTCTGTCCCAGGATCGCGATGATGCACAGGATAAAGGCGAAGATCGGTCCGAACGGGAACCAGCGCGCCCGGTAGGGCAGCTCGTCCAGGGAATGTCCCTGGGCGAGGAAAGCCCGCCGGAAACGGTAATGGCAGACGGCGATGCCGAGCCAGTTAATAAAGCCGCACATGCCGGAGGCGTTCAGCAGCCAGTTGTACACGACCCCGTCGCCGAACAGGGAGGCCAGGAACGCCAGCATACCGATCGCCGTGGTGATCAAGAGTGCGTACACGGGAACGCCGCGGCTGTTCAGCCGGCTCAAAAATTTGGGTGCCAGGCCGTCCTTGGCCATGGCATACAGCACGCGGGTGGAGGCGTACATGCCGGAGTTGCCCGCCGACAGCACGGAGCTCAGAATGACCGCGTTCATGACGGACGCCGCAAAAGCCAGCCCCGCCTTTTGGAATACCAGCGTGAACGGGCTGACGCCGATATTGTTCAGATCGGTCTTCAGCAGGTTCGGATTCGTATAAGGAATCAGGAAGCCGATGACGATGATCGCCAAAATGTAGAAGATCAGGATCCGCCAAAATACCTGCTTGATGGCGCGCGGCACGTTTTGGCGGGGATTTTCGCTCTCCCCTGCGGCCACCCCGATCAGCTCGGTTCCTTGGAATGAAAAGCCCGCCGCCATAAAGACGCCGACGAAAGCAAAGAATCCGCCATGGAAGGAGCTGCCTCCCAGGTTGAAGTTCTCGAAGCCGACCGGCTTGCCCCCCATGATCCCGAAGATCATCAGAATGCCGACAATCAGGAAAATAATGACGACCGCGATTTTAATAATGGCAAACCAGTATTCGGATTCGCCGTAGCCCTTGGCTGATAGAATATTGAGGGCAAACATAATGGCTAAAAACAGCAGACTCCACAAAAAGGAGGGAGAGTCCGGAAACCAATATTTGATAATGACCGTCGCCGCGGACAGCTCGGCCGCGATCGTGATCGCCCAGTTGTACCAGAAGTTCCAGCCGACGGCAAATCCGAAGGCCGGGCTGACGAAGCGGGTGCCGTAGGTGCTGAACGAGCCGGAATCCGGCATGTAGGTAGCCATTTCCCCCAGGCTTGTCATCAGAAAATAAACCATGAGGCCGACGGCGGCATAGGCCAGAATCGCTCCGCCCGGTCCGGAGGAGGAGATGGCGCTGCCGCTGGCCAGAAAGAGCCCGGTGCCGATAGAGCCGCCGAGGGCGATCATCGTCATGTGCCGGGATTTCAGGCTCTGTTTGAGTGCCGTTGCCGGTGTTTTTAAACGCATAAAAAGAAATCATCCCTTCAAATATGAATATGACTTCATGGAGTGGAAGGGGAACAACCAAAAGGGACCCCAGGTATGAAGTACCCGCGGTCCCGATAAATGACGCTATGGCTTCCGCACCCGTGCTTCCATGAAAGATAGCTCATCACGGCGTCTTCATCCTCCTGCAGGAGGAAGGAACACCGCGACAGTTCTGTCCCTTTCGGAGAACAGACCCAGCATGCCAACCGCAGAGCGGGTTCGCACACTTCGGCGGAAGGCGCCCTTCACTGTCCGTCACCGGCGGCTCTTACGCCTCGGAACAGCTACTCATCGCTTCCGCAACCTCTACCTCACCTTTGGACGGATGAGGTTATCTTTTACATATTTCCTTGTATTGATGTATTGAACACGTAACATAGTAACGTATTACGCCGGGAAAAGGCAATGGTTATTGCTGGAACTCCGGAAGAGCCGCTTCCTGCAGCTTTCAGGAGCGGCTCCGCTTGGCCATCTGCTGCCATACGGTGCCTGCGGCCTGCTCGCCGGATTCGATGCGTTCCAAGGCCATCCGCGCCTGCAGACTCACTTCGAACTCGGGATCGTTCACCGCTTCCTCCAGGGCATCGCGCGCTTCTTCCGTCCCTACTTCATACAGGAAGCGGGCGGCGCGCCAGCGGACGATCTTGCTGCTGTCCTTCAGCGTCGCCTGCATCGCCGGCGTGGCCGCCGGGTCGCCGATGTCGGACAGCGTGTCGCCCGCCGTCCGGCGGACAGTCGGCGAGCTGTCCTTCAGCGCCTCGTACAGCAGCTCCATCGCTTCCGGCGTGCGCAGATCGCCGAGGTAGACGACCGCCAGGCGGCGGGTCTGCATCTTCTCGTCATGCAGCGCCTGACGAATGATCGGCAGCCGCTCCTCGGTCGGCTGCATGCCGTCCAGGGCGGCATAGCGAACCTTCCAGTCGGCGCTCTGCATCGCCTCGGCGAGCTCGGTGTCGCTCAGCTCACGCCGCTCCTCTTCAAACTCGCTCTCACTGGTGCCATGGGCGATCGCCTGCTCGATGACCTGCTTCAGCCGATCCTCGGGGAAGGCCGCTTCAAGCTCCTGCTCGACCTCACCGGCGATATCCTCCAGCTCCCCATAGCGGACGCCGTAATCCTTCAGCTTGCGCTCCTTGATCATTGTCGCCGCGGTGACTTCCATTACGGCTTTCGTGAAGCGGTCGGACAGCGCCCGGCGAACCTCCTGAGTGCCCGATTTCACGCGGATCTGCATCGGGATGCCCCGGAAAAACTGCACGAACACTTCCGCCTCGCCGTAGTGGCTGCCGGCTTCCGCGTCTTCTTCCGTGAATTGGCTTGTCAGGCCCTCCTGGCCGAACCGCTCCTGCACTTCGCCAAGGATGGCGGACCAGTCCGCGCTGCCCTGGCGTTCCAAGGCGACAAAGTCAAGGGTATGGAACACGCTCTTGACCCCTTGGATATGCAGCATCTCCCGGATCCAAGCCGGGGCGGAGCGTTCATTGTCAAGCGTATATGTTTTGCGGATACCGGGCTCCAGACTCTCATCCAGGTGCAGCTTCATAGAGTTCGGGCTCGGCGTTGGCTCGATAAATTTGATCTTCACAGATAAAGACCTCCTTCTTCTTCAATAACTTTTACTATTGAAAAAAATGATACAACTCATTCCTATATAGATGA
This sequence comes from Paenibacillus sp. VMFN-D1, assembly GCF_003386155.1. Lineage (NCBI taxonomy): Bacteria > Bacillati > Bacillota > Bacilli > Caryophanales > Paenibacillaceae > Paenibacillus > Paenibacillus sp. VMFN-D1. The sequence goes on from NZ_QRDU01000008.1 coordinate 68,140, forward strand.
AACCACCATCTAAACTACAGTTTACCTCACTTTGCCCCCAAACATAAACCTTTTGCCGCGGATAGAAAACGGATGGAAAGACGACAATGACTAAGAGGTTACCAAGCTGCATAGAAGGAGCTGTACTGCCGCGTGATATTCACCATTTATTTCGCGCCGATGCTGATTGTCGTCGTGACTATGATGCTTTTGGCGCTGTACGTCATTCATTACTCCGACCTGCATGACGAATAATTCATAGACTTAGCGGCAAGCGAGCTTGCGAAAGAGCGATACATTCGAGCGTCAGCTCTTGTGGTACACAGGGTTTCGGATCGGGTAAAATGGAATAAACAGTGATTACACCCGGGAAGGAGGGGGACTCTTGCCGAAGATCCGTTACAATAACATGGATAATGTCAGTACGGATAAAACGTTGAAGCAGTTCAGACAGTGGCGCCAGGAGCGGCGCCAGAAGAAAAAGGACTACAGCTTTCAAATCCCGAATATGCCGCCGGATCTGGAGTATCTGCACGGCAACCGGCAGGATACGTCGATTACCTGGATCGGCCACTCCACCTTTTTCATCCAATACGAGGGCCTCAATATTTTGACGGACCCGGTCTGGGCCAAAAGAATGGGCTTTGAGCGGCGCCTCGGTGCGCCCGGCCTCCTGATCGAAGATGTGCCGCCGGTGGACATCATTCTCATATCGCACTCCCACTATGACCATATGCACATGGCTTCCATCCGGAAGCTGTACCGGGCGGGCACGACGCTGATCGTTCCGGTCGGCCTCCGCGCGAAGATGGTCCGCAAAGGGTTCCACAATTGCCGGGAGCTGAAGTGGTGGGAGCATGTAGTCATCGGCCAGGTGAAGATCAGCTTCGTCCCGACGCAGCACTGGACGCGCCGCACGCCGTTTGACACCAACACCTCGCACTGGGGCGGCTTTGTGCTGGAGCCGCATGAGACAGGGGAAGCCGGTAACGCCGGAGCGGAAGACGGCACCAGGATGCTGCCGCCCAACGTCTATTTTGCGGGGGACAGCGGGTATTTTGCCGGCTTCAAAGAGATTGGCCGTCGCTTCAACCTGCATGTGGCGCTGATGCCGATCGGGGCGTATGAGCCCGAATGGTTTATGACGTCGCAGCACGTCAATCCCGAAGAGGCGCTGCAGGCTTTTCTGGATGTGGGGGCCGATATGATGATCCCGATGCATTACGGCACGTTCCGCCTGGCCGACGATACGGCCCGGGAGGCGCTGGACCGGATGGAGGCGGAGCGGGTCCGGCTCGGTCTGAGTGAGGAGCGGATTAAAGTGATGCATTACGGGGAGACGCTGACGATCCACCCGGAGCGGAGGTAGTTCCGGATACCGAACAGGAATCGGATACGTCGATAAATCCATACGAAACACCGGAAAGGCCGCCGGGCGGCTTCTTTCCGGTGTTTTTGCATGGACCCTTACACCATGGTGAATTCGAGCGGTTTGGACAACGCCCCCCATCCTTCCATTTTGGGGTCCCTTCGATTATCTCTTAGCGCGAGCGGGAATAGAAATAGATAAAAACGATAATATTGATAGAGATAGGCAATGATAGGACAAACGTCCGGGTAGGGGAAGGAATACCCGGGCTCGGCCGAATCCGCGGGCTATACTTTGTTCCTTCTATTATGAAATGGGCTTCGAACGCACGTTGATTTATGCTATAATGTGCTGAAGCCTACTAGCGAAAGGAATGGTAATACTTCATGATCAGTACAAGCGGCGTGACACTCCGTTACGGAAAACGCGCACTTTTTGAAGATGTAAATATAAAATTTACGCCAGGCAACTGCTACGGTTTGATCGGCGCCAACGGAGCCGGCAAATCGACGTTCCTCAAGATCCTCTCCGGCGAAATCGAGCCGAACCAGGGCGAGGTTCACATGACACCGGGCGAACGCCTTGCGGTGCTGAAGCAGAACCATTTTGAATACGACGAGTATCCGGTTTTGGAAACCGTCATCATGGGTCACAGCCGTCTGTATACCATTATGAAGGAAAAGGATGCGCTGTATGCGAAAGCGGACTTTTCCGAGGAGGACGGACTTCGTGCGGGTGAGCTTGAAGGCGAATTCGCCGAACTGAACGGATGGGATGCCGAGCCTGACGCGGCCGCGCTCCTGATCGGCCTCGGCATTCCGCGCGAGCTGCATGACAAGAAAATGGTGGAGCTCTCCGGCAACGAGAAGGTCCGCGTCCTGCTGGCACAGGCGCTGTTCGGCCGTCCGAACAATCTGCTGCTCGACGAGCCTACCAACCACTTGGACCTCGAATCGATTCAGTGGCTCGAGAACTTCCTGATGGACTACGAAGGCACTGTCATCGTCGTATCCCACGACCGTCACTTCCTGAACAAGGTTTGTACGCATATCGCGGATATCGACTTCGGCAAAATCCAGCTGTACGTGGGTAACTATGACTTCTGGTACGAATCCAGTAAATTGGCGCTGGAGCTCCAGCGCGAGTCCAACAAGAAGAAGGAAGAGAAAATCAAGGAGCTGCAGGCATTTATTCAGCGGTTCTCCGCGAATGCTTCCAAATCCAAGCAGGCGACTTCCCGGAAGAAGCAGCTGGAGAAAATTACGCTGGACGATATCCGGCCTTCCAACCGGAAATATCCGTTCCTTCATTTCAAGCCGGAGCGTGAAGCAGGCAAGCAATTGCTGACGGTAGACCGCCTCACGAAGACGGTTGAAGGCGAGAAGGTACTGGATGAGCTGAGCTTCGTCGTAAACAAAGGCGACAAGATCGCTTTTGTCGGCCCGAACGGACTGCCGAAGTCGATGCTGTTCGAAGTGCTGATGGGCAAGGCGGAGCCGGACGCGGGCGAGTTCTCCTGGGGCGTTACGACGACACAGGCGTACTTCCCGAAAGACAACTCCGAATATTTTGACGGGGTGGACCTCAACCTGGTGGAATGGCTTCGCCAATTCTCCAAGGATCAGGACGAGACGTTCCTGCGCGGTTTCCTGGGCCGGATGCTGTTCTCCGGCGAAGAAGCGCTGAAGAAGGCGAGCGTTCTCTCCGGGGGAGAGAAGGTGCGCTGTATGCTGGCCAAGATGATGCTGAACGGCGCGAACGTGCTGCTACTCGACGAGCCGACGAACCACTTGGACCTCGAGTCTATCACCGCGCTGAACAACGGGCTGATCGACTTCGACGGCACGATCCTGTTCACATCGCATGACCATCAGTTCATTCAGACGATCGCCAACCGGATCATCGAAATTACGCCGAACGGCATCATTGACAAAGTCATGACGTACGACGAGTATCTGGAAAACGATGAAATCAAGGCGCTGCGCGAGCAGATGTATCCGCAGGAAGTTTAACGCTTCAAGCCATGAAAAAAAGCTGCCATTCCCTTAAGCGGGGGTGGCAGCTTTTTTGTGTTGTCCGTAAAGCTCGTGGCTTGTTTAGGACCCGCCAGTGCGGCGGCGCTGATTGTTGGGCTTTTTCGTGTTTTGGCTCTTCATCGCGTGCGGGGCATTGCTTTGGAAGCCGCCGGGCTTGCCGCCCTTGTTTTGCTGCTTCTTCTGCTCCAGCTTCGCGCGGATGGCGTCGGCCAAATTGACCTTTTTGGCGTCCTGATTATCCGTCATGGGTAGGGTTCCTCCCTTTGGGGTTGTGTCCTTATTCTAGCTGTTTTTGCGGCTCCCCACAAGAGATGGGAGAGACAAAACCTCTTGAACATAAGCAACTATGTTTCTCTGGACCCACACGACTTTCGTTTGTTAGGATAAAAAAGTGCCTTTGGGCATGAAACGGTGAAAAGGGGCCAACGAACTTGGATCATATCTATGAAGATATCCGAAAAGGGGAACGCGGCGCCTGGATCAGCATTGCGGCGTATTTGATCCTCTCCGCGGGCAAGCTGGTCGGCGGTTACTTCTTTGCATCCAGCGCCCTGCTTGCAGACGGATTTAACAATCTGACCGATATCGTGGCATCGGCTGCCGTGCTGATCGGCCTGCGGATATCGCAGAAACCGCCGGACTCAGACCACCCGTACGGTCATTTTCGTGCGGAGACGGTGGCATCGCTGATCGCTTCGTTTATTATGGGCATAGTCGGTATTCAGGTGCTGGTGGAGGCGGTCAAATCCCTGTTTATGGGCAAAGAAGCCTCGCCGGATTTATGGTCGGCCGGTGTGGCGGCTGTCTGCGCTGTATGCATGCTGTTCGTCTATTTATATAATAGAAAGCTGGCCAAGGAGATTAAGAGCCAGGCCTTGATGGCGGCCGCCAAAGACAATCTGTCCGACGCGCTGGTCAGTATCGGGGCGGCGGTCGGGATTGTCGGGGCACAGTTCGGCCTGCCATGGCTGGATGTGGTGGCGGCGTTTGCCGTAGGTCTGCTGATCTGCAAGACGGCCTGGGATATTTTCCGCGATTCCACCTACCGCTTGACTGACGGGTTCGATCAGGAGGAACTCCGCGATCTGCGAGGCACCATTGCCAAAACCCCCGGCGTTGAAGGCATCAACGATGTGAAAGCCAGGGTTCACGGCAATCATGTCCTGGTCGATGTCGTCATCGTGGTTGACCCCACCCTCAGCCTGATCGAAGGGCATGCCATCAGCGACAAGATCGAAGAGCGGATGAAGAGGATTCATAATATTATGAACGTCCACGTCCATGTGGAGCCTCGGGAGAAAAGCTTGTGAAGGCCGGTTCCTTTGAAAAGCTCCCGTGTTCTTGATAAGCTTCGGTGAACAGCAGCCACAGTGCATAAGCATTGTGGCTGTTTTTGCGTCCGCCCGCTGCCTTTCGGAGAAATAGTCTCAGCTATGGGTCTGACGAAGCGTGAAAATAAAAATTGGAAAACGGTTCCAACGTAGCAGGTAATTATGAGGTTTGTGGGATATCCAGTTGGAGAAATTCGATGAATAATGACATAGATGGAGGGATTTTACAAATTCCTGCGTCAAATCATGCTTACGATGGAAAGGGGTAAGGCTGTGAACAGAACGTTGTGGCGATTGTGGACTGCTTGCACTGCCGGATTGCTGGTGATGGTTGGGATGTGGCCCGGGTTCAGCCTTGCGGCAGCCGAACCGACGCGGTCGGCGATTGAATGGTCCAGGGATTACGGAAGCCAGTCCAGCGGAGAGGGGGTCATCCCTACATCAGACGGTGGCTATCTAGCCCTGGGCGATATCTACGACTCGTATCAAAAGGCCTATGTGGTCAAGCTGGATGGAGAAGGGCAGGTGGAATGGGAGCAGAAGCTGGCTTATTATGACTGGGGGTCCAGTACGGCATACCGGGCCATTGAGACCAAGGACGGGGGTTACCTCATTGCAGGGAACACGGCTGAAGAGTTTGAGCCGATTCGGCAGCTGTTCCTGATCAGGCTGGATGCATCGGGGAATGTGGTGTGGCAGAAGGTCCTGGATGCACAGGGGTATGATCAAAACCCGAAAGCCATCGTCGAGACGGAGGATGGCAGCTTTCTGATCGCCGGAAGCGGGATCGTCCACTGGGTTGCTTATGACAGAGCTTATATCGCCAAGATCGATCAAAATGGGAATACGCTGTGGTACAATCAGTACAATTTTTCGGGAAGCGACTATTTAACCGATCTGATTCCCGCAAGCGACGGGGGTTACATCGCTGTCGGCCATGCAGGTATGGTTGATTATGAATCGAGAGAACATGATGCGATGCTGGTGATGAAGATCGATGATCAAGGCAAAGAGGTGTGGTCGAAGCAAACGGTCGAGCCGCGCAGCGGCTGGACAGCCTACTCGGTCATTCCGGCCGAGGACGGAGGCTATATGATCTTGAGCCGTAAATCCGTCAACGGCAACGGCGTGCCGGTACTTACCAAGACGGATCTGACCGGACAGGTGCAATGGGAAAAGACATACCCGGATGGTGCCAATTCGCAGAATTTCAATCGTTTGGTCCGGACGGAAGAGGGCTACGCGATGCTGGGGGAACATGTTACATACTTGGACTGGAGCTCAGAGTGGAAGCATCAATATAGCGTGTTAAGCGTTGATCGGAACGGAGAATTGATCAGCAGGGAATTGTTCAAGGGGCCTCCGATCTACAGGGTCGGTACCGCATCGGGAACTCCGGACGGAGGTTATATTTTCCCGGGAACCGTGCAGCGGGGGGACGGAGCGAAATTCCAGCTGATGAAGCTCACGCCGCCGGCGGATCAGCCGCCTGCTGAGCGAACGATGACAGGCATCGCATTTTTGGAAAAGGAAAAGAAATTGAAAACAGGTTCAAGCGTCTCCACTGTGCTGCAAGCGGTTTATGACGACGGAACCCGAAGCGATTTGTCCAACGCCGCGGTCTACGTTTCGGGGGACGCTGCGATTGCCGAAGTCGACGCATTGGGCCGGCTCACGGGAAAGGAGCTGGGGAACACCTATGTGGAAGCATCTTACGAGGGCTATGCAGCAAGATTGAACGTAACTGTACTGCCGGAAGATACGGGGGAGTATGATCCCCTGAACGGCTATCTCGAGCTGGATTCGTCCCAATACTCGCTTTCGGAAGGTTCGACGCTGGATATCAAGGTTTTTTTGTATGACTATTCGACACAGACGAGATCGGATATTACCAAACAGGTTCAATTCAGCAGCAGTCATTCGGACGTCGCCGAAGTGGACGGGGAAGGAAATCTGATCGGTCATAAGCCGGGCTTGACCCAGATCTCTGCCCAATATAAGGGAGGCAGAACGATGGCCTCGGTCCAAGTCGTCCGTGCTGCTGCTCCAATCGGAAATGACCTTCCGGATCAAGGCGGGACGGATAGCGGGAAGGATCTGAAGGATTCTGCAGAGGAATGATCGTGTAAAGTTTCGTCTGGTGGAAACATGGATGAACAAGGCTGGCTCTGAACAGGGCCGGCCTTGTTCTACTTTTTGGGCGCTGCAGGTATTTCCTAAATGTTCCCTGATTTCCAGGGACCAGGCGTATTTAAGACCATAGACCTGTTTTATACCAACATTTGGAGTGTTTATTTGTGTAAAAAGGGCCATGCGGTTTCTCGATCCTCCTGCCTATAATGAGAGCAAGCGCTAAGCAGGCCGGCGTTCCCCGGTTTCTACAAGCGACTCAGACATCTCAAGGAGGAATGAAATGATTAACATCAAGAAAAGCTTACTCGGATGCCTGCTATTATCCGCTGCCATTTCTGCAGCCGTCATCATCCCGACCGGACATGAGGCTCAAGCGGCGTCGGCATCCAGCCAGGTTCAGGCACAGGGCCAGGTCGGCGTTATCCAGGCCTCGGTGAACCTTCGGGACAAGCCTTCCCTGTCCAGCAACGTGCTCGGTTATGTGAAAAAAGGAGAGACCGTGCAGATTTTGGAGAAAAGCACGGCTTATTATTATAAAGTGAAAACTTCGTCGGGCAAGGTTGGCTACGTCAGCACCCGCGAAAAATACATAGCCGTTAAGGGCACTGGTTCGGCATCCCAGCCAAGTACCGGATCCTCTGAAGCGGCACCACCCGTCTCCGCGGAAAATACGAATGCCATGATCGAAAAGGTGATCCAGACCGGCATGAAGTATCTGGGAACTCCTTACGAGTTTGGTTCCAACCGGAATACGACGACCACGTTCGACTGTTCGGATTTTACCCGCCAAATCTTCAAAGAGGCTGCAGGCGTTGTGCTTCCGGCAGATTCCAGACAGCAGGGTTCCTGGGTGAAGGAACACAGCGGAGCTGTATACAGCACGGACCAGCTGAAGCGGGGAGATCTCGTGTTCTTTATGAGTTACCGCGGATCCAGCGCTTCCGCCTATCAAGGCGTTGATAAGTCCAGCCAGCGGATTACCCATGTAGCGGTATATCTGGGCGACGGCAAACTGCTGCATACCTACTCCAATCAGGCCGGCGGCGTTACGGTATCGGATTTCAGCAACTCTTGGAAGCTGAGATTTCTGTACGGTGGCAGCGTTCTGAAATAAAGGCCGCGTAAATGCAAAGGACCGGAGAATTCTCCGGTCCTTTGTCGTCCCCCGCAAAGGCTTCGCTGTACGGGAGGTTTGATGATATTCTATGTAGAAGGAACTAAATGACGCCGACACCCGTTAGTAAACTCCTTAGTTCTTTCTAGTAATGGCATGTTGCTTTTAGGATGTCTTATTTTACGAGAATCCAGGCCGTTCCGAGCCACGTGTAAACTTCCACCCACTCACCGAGGAGCGATCCAACGCGGTTGCCTGTAGTGTCCACCACTTGCGGGGCCAGGACGCTTGCGACTTTACCGCCGGGCTCAAAGTAAAACGGTGTATTTACCGTCAGGATGAGAGGCACCGTAGGCGTTGTTACTTCTTCTCCTGCCGAAATGATCGGCTCAGGTACCAGCTTGGTAGGTTCAGCAACCGTTTCCGACGAGCCTGTGACCGAAGTCGTAATGGACGGAGTGCTGTTCGTTGTGGACGTTGTGGATGCGCTGTCCGCGAACGCTGCGGTTCCCATGGAAGCCATTAATCCGAGTGCTGCTGCAATAGTGATGATTTTTTTCATAGACTGTGTTCCTCCTTGGATATAGTATGCTTCTACACTATCCAAATAACCCTCTTACAGACAATTGAACCAAGTTATCTAGTAGATCGTAGAAAAAAAGATTGTTTTAGTTTACCATAAATATGGTAGAAGCGTCAGGGAGGATGGTACCAAAAATCCCGGCTGCCTGCTTTTGAAATAGGCCAAAAATAAAACTTTAGAAATGCGCCGAATGGTGGAGTGAACTTGCTTTTCGGCAGAAAGGGGGCGGACATGCGCCTGGGGAAGTTTTTGTTTCGGTTCATAACAACGATCATCATCGTGGTCATTATCGCCGCCGGCGTGCTGATCTGGTACATCGCTCCGGACCGCAAACTGAATTTGAACTATACGGATCTGAATATCCAGGATAAAGCGATGCAGATGCTGAAGACGAAGAAACCGGAAATTACGCTGAACAACGAGGAATTGAATGAGCTGGCCAAGAAAGAGCTCATCAAGCACATGGGTGATATGCCCCCGCAGGTTACCGTTACCGGAGCCGAGTTCCAGTTCCATGGGCAGGAGGTTACGGCGGATATTAACGGCAAGTGGGAGTTTATCCCTTTTGGTGCTGAGCTGACCTTCACGATGGATGCGGACGGCAGCGTCATTGTGCTGAAGCATGAATCCACGAGGATCAAGTCGATCCGCGTCCCGGCGGAGACCTGGGGGCTGGGCACCCTTTCCGTGCCGCTCAGGGAGCACTTGCCGGACATCCTTAGAGTGGACGATGTTCAGTTCTTGGATGAAGGCGTCAAGCTGACGTTCAAGCTGAACTGGCTGGATCTGCCGTCGCTCTTTTAATGAAACAAAGATTGCGGGCATTAAAAAAACCAAGCGCCTTCTATCCGAAGGACCGCTTGGTTTTTTTGCTCATTCTAACCTTTTTCTTATCTCTTTGGGCTTGTTCGTCTTCTCGTATCAGCTGCCCTTATACCGTTAAGGCGTTCGGCTGCGGCCGGTAAACAGGGAGATGATAAAGAGAACCAGGAAAATGAAGAACAGCACCTTGGCAATCGTAGCCGCCGCAGATACGATTCCGAAGAATCCGAAGATTCCGGCGACGATCGCAATAATTAAGAAGATAATCGACCATTTCAACATCTTGCTCACCTTTCTTTCCTGTAGAGTTTGGGCGATAAATGACCGGACATACGCCGATAAACCAGCGGGTCCCGTTCACCCTCGTAGTCATACTTAACCGGGCCCAAGGGGAATGAAACAAGCCCTGCCTTTGGTAAAAAACGGCGCTGTTTCGTCATTTGGGCGATAGGGTAACTAACGCTTAAGCGAGCCTTACAGGAAGCATGGAAGGCATCTTGAAGAGACAAGAAAGAGAGGTTATGCACATGATTATGTCGCTTAGTGTCGCGTTAATCGCGGTCGCTTTTGCGGTCCTGGTCGTTTATCTCATTAAAACGCTGCTGGCCGCGAAAAGTTCGCTCGAGAAGACGACGCAAACGCTCCAGGAGGTTCAGCAGACGATCGACGAACTCAGCTATGAGATCAAGCAAATCGTTCGGCACGCCAACGATATTACGGCGGATGTCGAACATAAGATGAAACAGATTGATCCGGTCATGAATTCGGTGAAAAACTTGGGTGAAGTGCTCAGCGAGTTAACCCTGGCTGCGAAACAGGCTTCCACAACCTTGATTCACAAGTTCAAGCAGCCTAAGCACCAGGTAGAGTCCCGTCCGCGGCACATGCTTGCCTCCGCGTCGACGCCGGAAGAGCGCACAATCCAGTCCTATTCGGCTGTATATGAAACGGGAGCAAAGGCCAAGCCTGCGGCTAACGTGGTAAAGTGGATCGACACCGCCGCGACGGTCTGGCAGAGACTGCGACGGTAGGACCTATGGCTCAGGCTGGATCCATTGACAACAGAAAGGATGAGAATCATGTTGAAAATGATTACGCTGCTGCTTGGAATGCTGTCACCCTTGTCCTTCGTGTCCGCTGCCCAGCCTGACCCGGGCCATACGGCGAATGCCCAGACTGTGCGGCAGGCCGTCCAGCAAATCCCTGATCGCTTTACCGCGTTTGATACGATGAACGGGGTTTCCCTGAACGATACCAAGCAGGAGGTCCTCGCCCACAAGGGCAAGCCGCTGAAAGTGACAACCGATCCGTTCACCGGCTGCTCGGCTTACGTCTACCAGGATGCGGCGGTCGTGCTCTGCGACGGCATCGTGGACTACGTTCATGTGGGAGCGGCTGCAGGGAAGATGCAAATCAACGGTTCCTGGATCCCTTTGAGCAAATACCGGGTTGCCGATGCTTTTGGGCAGCCGCAGTTCCGTGCGGAGGATGGTGACGTCTACCTTCGCGGACACCATGCCGTCAAGGTTTACACGGATCCGGAAACGGGAAGGCTCGCGGGAGTCGACTTTTTTGACCAAGCGAGTGAATAACCCGCCGTTTCCTGGAATCGGCGTTTCAACGATACCCGCAGAGGTTAATTAGAACATGTACGGGATCAACAAAGAATAGGAGAGTGAGAACGATGAATTCATCAACCAATACCAAATCATTTGCGAAAGTTGTGGAAAACGGCGTCCAAGCGGTGGAAGAAGTCAATCAGCTGCGCAGCGCGGGTTATGTGTACGATGATATTTTCGTACTGGCCCATGACGGCGACCGGACCGACCGGATTGCGGACACGGCAGGGGCAAGTGAGGTTGGCATTAAAGAAGAAGGCATGTTTGATGCTCTTGCTAATCTGTTCCGTTCACGCGGAGACGAGCTCCGGGCCAAAATCACGTCGCTGGGCTTCACGGAGGCTGAGGCTCAATTTTATGAAAAGGAACTGGATCTGGGCAAGGTGCTGGTGGTTGCCAAAAAGGCATGAGACCGGTATTTCCCGCATACAGATGCATGTCAAAAACATAGATAAGGAATGGGATAACGCTTCCCATTCCTTATCTATGTTTTTGGAACAAGTGGGATATCATGCCCCGAGTTCCAACGACTGATAGACCTTAGATGCTGAAATATTCACACGGTATGGTATATAGTATATAAATAGAGATTTCAACAATTTCATAGGATCGTAAGGAGAGGGTTATGAGAATATTAATTGTTGATGACAATCCGACTAACGTCATAATCATCCGGGAGATTTTAAAGAAAGAAAACTACCGGGATATCGATAAAGCCTCATCGGCAAGAGAAATGTTTGAAATCTTGGGAGCGGAAGGCTATGCCAAAGAGGGTCAGCCGAAGGCGTCCGATTTTGACTTGATTTTGCTCGATATGATGATGCCTGAAATGGATGGGATCGAGGCCTGTCAGGTGATCCAGAAAAACGAACATCTCAAGGATATACCGATCATCATGGTCACGGCAGTGGGAGATTCCAAAAAGTTAGCCGAGGCGCTGGATGCCGGAGCGGTCGACTATGTGACCAAACCGATCAACAAAGTGGAGCTGATGGCCCGGATCCGCCTGGCACTCCGTCTCAAACATGAGAAGGACTGGCATAAGGAGCGCGATCAGCGGATTCAGGAGGAGCTGAGATTGGCTGCGCTGGTTCAGAACGCGGTGCTGAGTCCCGCTATTGAGGACGAGCTGTTTGAGGTCCACGCCATTTATCAGCCTTCCGCCGAGCTTGCCGGTGATCTGTATGCCTGGTATTCCCTCGGCAACGGCCGTTACGGTGTCATTCTTTTGGATATGATGGGCCATGGCATTTCGTCGTCCCTGTTTACGATGTTCATCGCGTCGGTCCTGAAGGATACGGTAACGACCTATGTGGAGCCGGAGAAAGTGATCCAGGAGCTGAACCGCCGGTTCAACCAGCTTCACATCGAAAATCAGCTTGTCCAATATTATTTTACGGCGATTTATTTAGTCGTGGATACCTCAATGAAACGGATTGACTACGTCAACGCCGGGCATCCCCCGGCTATATTTTTCCAACAGAACGGAGACATGCTGCTGCTTGACCGGGCATGCTGTCCGGTTGGCCTATTCGACAAGATGGACATCGATCCGCAGACCTTGTCTTACGAAGGGGAAGGCCATATTGCGCTGTACACCGACGGCTTGCTGGAACTGGTCCAGGGCGATCATGACGAACAAGTCGACTTTTTGGTCAGCCACCTGAAGCATTCGCATGAATGGAATGAAGAGAAGATGTACCAGGCATTTTTTGAAGACCACGGAACCCAGGAGCGGGAAGACGATAAATGTCTCGTCTGGATTTCGTTAAAAGAGGGAGCGAATGAAGAATGAAACTGAAGACTAAGCTGGTGATCGGCTTCGGTTCGCTCATGCTCATTTTGATTGCTTTGACGGTGGTCGGCTACGATCGCATGAATTATATGAACAAGCAAATGGATCGTATCTATGAGGACCGGTATTTGAAAGTGCGGTATTCCACCGGGGTCCGGAGCGAAGTGAACGATATGTCCAGGTTCGTTATGAGTATGATGCTGAATCACAACGTGGCGACAGATAACAGCACTTCCCAGATCAACGATATGATCGCCAAGGGCGAACAAAGTTTGCAGAAGCTGAATGCAACCACCACCTCTCCTGAGGAAAAACAAATGCTGAACCGCGTTCAGAAGGCGTGGTCGGATTACAAGGAATATATCAACAAGCAGTCCGCCTTGTTATCCAAAGGGATGATGGACGAAGCCAACACCTATCGAAATGGGAGCGGAACCCCGATCCAGCAGGAAGCGATAGACAGCATCAATGCGCTTTCCGAATATCAGGATCTGCTGGTCGATCAGCAGATCAGTAATGTCAAAGCAGCGTACAACCGGTCCGTTCAAATCACGACCGCCATTATGATTGCCGGTCTGCTGCTTGGACTTGCCGTTATTCTGTGGGTCATCTCCACCATCACGAGGGGACTCGGCGTCGTGAACATGATGATCAACAGCTTTGCCAAAGGCCGGATCCAGTCCATCCGCCGGATTAAGGTGACCTCAAGAGATGAAATCGGCCAGGTGGCCCATGTGTTCAAGGAAATCGCCGAAGACCTGGAAGAGAAGCAGGAGCTGGAGCAGAACTACCTCCAGGCCCAGAAGGACCAGAACTGGCTAAATTCCAATGCGAGCCGGGTTACCGAGCTTCTTCGCGGCATCAATTCCAGCAAGCAGGTGTCCCAAATGTTCATCAGCGAGTTTACGCCGATCATCGGGGCGGCCTATGGGGCTATATATATTCAGGACGATGATCAAAATCCGAATATGCTGTCTCTCGGCGGAACATACGCCGGACAGGGAGAACGCTCGCCGAGAGGCAGAGTTGAAATCGGAGAAGGGCTGGTCGGGCAGAGCGCTTTGGACCGCAAACCGATTATCACCGAGCTGCCGGAAGACTATCTGTCCGTGGACTCGGCCTTTGGTTCGGCGAAGCCCGCTCATCTGCTGATCTATCCGGTCGTGTTTGAAGACGAGCTGCTCGGCGTCATTGAAATGGCGTCGTTCGAGCCGTTCAGCGAGCTGGCCAGACAGCTCTTGTCCCAACTCACCGTGAGTCTGGGCGTCATTATTAATAACATTAACCGCCGCGTCCGCGTCGAGGAGCTTCTGCGTGAATCGCAGGCGCTGACCGAGGAGCTGCAGTGCCAATCCGAGGAGCTGCAGACCCAACAAGAGGAGCTGCGCCGCTCCAACGAAAATCTGGAGGAGCAGACCGAAGCGCTCAAGCGCTCCGAGGATTTGCTGCAGCGCCAGCAGGAGGAGCTCGAGCATTACAATACCGAGCTGATCGGCAAGACGCGCGCGCTGGAAGAGCAGATGCAGCAGCTTGAGGAGAAGAACATCGAGGTTGAGGATGCGAAGGCCAGACTGGAGCAGCAGGCGATGCAGCTGGCGGTGACCAGCAAATACAAGTCGGAGTTCCTGGCGAATATGTCCCACGAGCTCCGCACGCCGCTCAACAGTCTGCTGATCCTGTCGCAGCTCCTGTCCGAGAATAAGGAAGGAAACCTGAGCGATAAGCAGAAGGAATACGCTCATACGATTTACATGTCGGGCGCCGATCTGCTCAAGATGATTGATGAAATTCTGGATTTGTCCAAGGTCGATGCCGGCAAAATGGAGATCAACTCCGAAACGGTGCCGATCGAGGAATGGCAGACCTTCGTCAACCAGAATTTCAAGCCGCTGGCCAATTCGAAGCAGGTTGCGCTCCACGTTCACGTGGACAACGATGTGCCGGATTCCGTCGTTACCGACGGATACCGGGTCAAGCAGATCCTGCGCAACCTGTTGTCCAATGCCTTTAAATTCACCAGCCAGGGTTCGGTCGTGTTCACGGTCCGCCGGGCGGATCCGGAAGCCCTGCCGGGTTATCTGGACCGGAACAAGGAATATATTGCGGCGGCCGTCAAGGATACGGGCATCGGCATACCGAAAGATAAGACCGACCTGATCTTCGAGGCGTTCCAGCAGGTGGACGGTACGACCAGCCGCAAGTATGGCGGTACCGGACTTGGCCTTTCCATCAGCCGTGAGCTGTCCCGCCTGCTTGGCGGAGGGATCGAAGTCGAATCGGTCGAAGGGCATGGCAGCTGCTTTACGCTGTATCTGCCGGTCACGGAGGAGAAGCCGGAGGCGTCTTCTTCCGCTCAGGACGAGGCTGCCGTTTCCAGCGAGCTGATGCTGCCCAAGCCGGCGCAGACCATGGTGGATGAAGAGGAATCCGCCATCAACGCGGCGGAGCCTCTGGAAGACGACCGCGAGCGGATTGCCGATAAAGATAAGGTACTGCTCATCATTGAGGATGACATCAAATTTGCCCGAATTCTGATGGATATGGCGCGGGGGAGAGGCTTTAAGGCCCTCGTGGCGATGCAGGGCGATATCGGCCTCGATATGGCGAAGACTTACCTGCCGGATGCGATCATCCTGGACATCCAGCTTCCGGTCATGGACGGCTGGGCGATCCTGGGCGAGCTGAAGGGGGATTCGGCAACCCGCCACATCCCGGTTCACATCATTTCGGTATCGGATGAAGTGAAGCAAGGGCTGAAAATGGGGGCTATCGCCTACTTGAAGAAGCCTTCCACCAAAGCGTCCCTGGAGCATGCCTTCTCGCATATTGAATCGTATACCGAGCAGTCGCTGAAGCATCTCCTCATCGTCGAGGACGATGACATCCAGCGCCGTTCGATTATTGAGCTTATCGATCACGATGACGTGGCCATCACCGCCGTGTCCACCGGCAAGGAGGCGCTCAGCGAGCTGCGGAAGAAACGCTACGACAGCATGGTGCTCGATTTGATGTTGAGCGATATGACCGGCTTCGAGCTGCTGGATCAGATCCAGCAGGACGAGAACCTGGGCTACCTTCCGATCATTGTGTACACCGGCAAAGATCTCGACAGCAAGGAAGAAATGCGCCTGCGCCAATACACCGAGTCCATTATTATCAAGGACGTGAAATCGCCTGAGCGCCTTCTGGACGAAACTACCTTGTTCCTGCACCGGGTGGAAGCCAATCTGCCTGAGGACAAGCGTCAAATTTTGCAGAAGCTTCATAACAGGGAAGCGCTGTTTGAAGGGAAGAAAATCCTCCTCGTCGATGACGATATCCGGAACGTCTTTGCGCTATCGAGCGTTCTGGAGAATTACGGCATGGAGGTGACCTTCGCCGAGAACGGACGCGAGGCGATCGATATCCTGACCGGAGGCCAGCCGTTCGATTTGGTGCTGATGGATATGATGATGCCGGAGATGGACGGCTATGAGGCGATGCGGCAAATTCGCCAGATGCCTCAGTTCCATAAGCTTCCGATTATTGCCTTGACCGCCAAGGCGATGAAAGAAGACCGCTCCAAGTGTATCGAGGCCGGTGCTTCCGATTACGTGAAGAAGCCGATCCAGACGGAACAGTTATTATCCCTGATGAGGGTTTGGTTGTATTCGTAAGGGCAATAACGGGGTAATAGATAACAGCATTACATTTTCATCTTTGAAGCAAACGTAAGCAGGAGGAAAGAGAATGGATTTGGGGCATACAGATCAAGACATCCCCGTAAAGGATGAGACGGAACGGGAAGATATCGAGCTTGAGCTTCTTCTGGAAGGCATTCACCGTTTATATGGTTACGATTTCCGCAATTATGCGATTCCGTCGCTCCGGCGCCGGATATGGCATTTTATACGCGCGGAAAGTTTAAGCAATATTTCCCAGCTTCAGGAGAAGGTGCTGCATCACCGGCCCGTTTTTGAGCGGCTGGTTCATAATCTGTCGATTCCCGTCACAGAGATGTTTCGCGATCCGAACCTCTTTCTGACTTTTCGAAAAAAGATCGTCCCCCTGCTGAGAACCTATCCGTATATCCGTATCTGGCATGCAGGCTGCTCCACCGGAGAAGAGGTCTACTCCATGGCGATTCTGCTGCATGAAGAGGGACTTCTGGACAAGGCGAGGATTTACGCCACGGATATGAACGACCGTTCCCTGGAGCAGGCGAAGCAGGGGATCTTCGGGATTGAGAAAATGAAGCTGTATACGAAAAATTATATTGAGGCGGGCGGAACCCGTTCCTTTTCCGAGTATTATACCGCCAAGTATAACTCGGTGATTTTTCAGCCCTTTCTAAGCAAAAATATGATCTTTGCGGAGCATAATCTGGCAACGGACCGCTCCTTCAACGAGTTTAACGTTATATTTTGCCGTAATGTGATGATCTACTTTAACGACACGCTCAGGGATCATGTCCACGGCCTGTTTTATGAAAGCTTAAGCCGTTTCGGAATTCTGGTTCTTGGAGCAAAAGAGTCGATACAGTTTACGGAATACAGTGATTCTTACGAACCGCTGGATCGTGTGGAGAAAATCTACAGGAAGATTAACTAGAGAAGTGGGAGGATTCCATGGGGTCTCAAGAACCGATTCATATTCTGCTGGTAGATGACCGTCCGGAGAACTTACTCGCCCTGGAAGCAGTGCTGGAGAGTGAGCAATATAATCTTGTGAAGGCGACCTCCGGTGAGGAAGCGCTCCGGTGCCTGCTGAAGGATGAGTTTGCTGTGATCATACTGGATGTTCAAATGCCAGGTATGGACGGGATTGAAACAGCCAAATTGATCAAGGCAAGGGATAAAACGAAGGACATTCCGATCATCTTCATTTCAGCGAACAGTAAAGAAGCCGAGCATTTATTCGCAGGTTATTCAGCCGGTGCGATTGATTATATGGTGAAGCCGTTTATCCCGCAAATCCTGAAGTCCAAAATTGAAGGTTTTGTGGAAATGTACTTGACCAACAAAAAGCATAAAACCCAGTCCATGCTGCTGCAGCAAAAAACGCAGGAGCTGGAAAAAGCCAATCAGGAGCTCATTAAAGCCAAAGAGGCGGCTGAAATCGCGGCCAAGGCCAAAACCGAATTTTTGGCGATGATGAGCCATGAAATCCGTACGCCGATGAACGGCGTGATCGGTATGGTGGATCTGCTGATGGAAACCGAGCTTAAGGAAGAGCAGCTGGAATATACGGAGATCATCCGCAAAAGCGCCGACGCACTGGTCACGGTGATCAACGACATCCTCGATTTTACCAAGATGGAATCCGGGAAAATGGAGATGGAGGAGCATCCGTTTGAGCTGAAAAACTGCATCAAGGAAGTATTCAGCCTCTTTTCTATGGAAGCAGGGAAAAAGGATCTGGAACTGGTGTACTTTATCGATGAAGCAATCCCGCCCATCATTTACGGGGATATGGCCCGCCTGCGTCAGGTGCTGATCAATCTGATCTCCAATGCATTGAAGTTTACGCATCAGGGCGGAGTCTATCTGATGGTGTCACTACGGGAAAGAGCCGAAGACGGCAGCCTCATGATCGAATTTGCTGTAAAGGATACCGGTATCGGCATTACGCCGGATAAGCAAAACCGCTTGTTCCAGCCGTTCTCCCAGCTGGATTCTTCGATGACCCGGAAATACGGGGGCACGGGGCTGGGACTGGCCATCTGCAAATCGCTCGTTGAAATGATGGGCGGCAGCATTTACGTGGAATCGACCGAGGAGAAGGGTGCCACGTTTATCTTTACGATCCGGACGAGCGAGCCTGAATCGGATGACGGCATGATGGGCATGGGCGACGACCTGCTTGTTTCCCTGCCGTCTGCAAAAGACGAAGAACCGCTGATCCTTGTGGTAGACGACCATCCGGTCAACCAGAAGCTGATGGTGAGCATGCTGGGCAAGCTGGGATTGAGAGCAGAAGTGGCCGAGGACGGACGGCAGGCGGTGGATAAAATCCGCGCCAATCCGGTGTACCGGCTGATCTTCATGGATTTGCAAATGCCGGTCATGGACGGACTGGAGGCCACGGCCCTTATCCGCGAGATGCAGCCACCGGGATACCGTCCGGTGATCATCGCCATGACCGCCAATGTGATGGAAGGCATCCGAAGCCGGTGCAGGGAAGCCGGGATGGACGATTATATCAGCAAGCCGGTCAATATGAAATCGGTGAAGGAGATTCTGATGAAGCATCCGGTTCCTGCACAAAGCAAAGGCTTGCAGACCTCCGATGCCAACTCCATGTGACGGTGTCCAAATATTGCCAGGCATAAGCTTGCGTACAAGCTGATTCAAACGGGGGAATTTAGGGTTAACTGTTCTTATACAAGAAAAACAAAAAATTCGGGAGAGAATGTCTATGAATACGAATAAGAACGAAAAATTCAATGCAACGACAGAACGCCGTGAAGGTTCCTGCACGGTCTACCTGAGCGGGGAACTGGATTTATCGGTGGCGCCTGACTTCAGGCTTGTCATGGAACCGCTTGTTGGGGATTCCGAAATCGATCTAGTGATTAACTTGAAGGATCTGAAATATATCGATAGCACAGGGATCGGCATTCTATTGTCCATATTGAAGGCCAGACATGGGATGGATGCCCGTTTTGTTGTGGAAGAGGTTCCTTCCCAAATCCAAAGGCTGTTTGACATGACGGGTATTGCGAAGTTTTTTGCCGCGAGTAGGAATTCCCAATAGGAAAGGATCGAAGACAGTATGAATGCTGAAGTTCAAAAAGTCGTAATAACATTACCGGCCAATGCTGATTTTGTAGATATCGTAAGATTGAACTTGTATGGAATCGCATCGAAGATGGGCTTTTCTTATGAGGACATTGAAGATATGAAGGTAGCCGTATCGGAAGCTTGTAACAACTCCGTTTTGTATGCTTATGGTCAGGAAGGCGGCATGGTGGAAGTAACGTTCGAAATCGGCAATGACCAATTGTCCATCAAGGTCAAGGACGACGGGGAGAGCTTTGACCGGATGAACCGTACCGAAAACACCGTGACATTGCATGACAAAGACCTTCATGATGTGGAAATCGGGGGACTCGGCTTCTACTTGATGGAGGCGCTCATGGACGATGTGATGGTAGATAATGAGGCCGGACGCGGCACCCAGGTGGTTATGACCAAACGGCTCATGAGAAGTGAGGAGAAAGTATGAATGATAAGGTGACTCCCCCCGAGTCCATGAGCGAGGCGGTCGGTCTGATCTGGGAATACCAGCAGACGAAAGACAACGATATCGCCACCGTGCTTATCCAAAAATATGAACCGATGGTCAAGATGGCCGCGGGTAAAATCGCCCGTAACCGCCCGGACCTCTACGAGGACTTGTACCAGGTCGGCCAGATGGCTCTGATCCGGCTGCTCCAGCAGTACGACATCAGCTTGGGCATTCCGTTTGAACCGTATGCCATGAAGAGCATGATCGGGCATATGAAAAACTTTTTACGGGATAAGTCCTGGTATATCCAGGTTCCAAGAAGGATCAAAGAGAAGGGCGCACTCGTCCAGCAGGCTATTGATGAGTTAACCGTCAAGCTGGAGCGTTCGCCGGACGTCCGCGAAATCGCCGAATTCCTGGATCTGTCGGTGGAAGAAACGGTAGAGGTCCTCGCCGGACGCGAATGCTACCACTATGTTTCATTGGACTCTCCGCTGTCCCAGGAAGAAACGGGTGCAACGCTCGGTGAACTGATCAGTTCGGACGTCAACGACTATGATTCGGTGGAAAAACGGATGGACCTCCAGCAGGCGATGAGCCAGCTGAAGGAACAGGAGCAGAAAGTGCTGCTGCTTGCCTTCCAGGACGGTGAATCCCAGCGCTCAATCGCCCAGAAGCTGGGGGTTTCCCAGATGAGCGTATCGCGGATTCAGAAGCGTGCAACAGAAAAGCTGAAAGAAATCATGTCTAATTCATACCAATGACGGACAAGCTTATGTTAGGTAACGAGTCAACCGGAAGTTCGTAAGGACACGCCAGTTCTCCCTTGAGAATATACGGCGTGTCCTTTTTGGTGAACAGAGATATGGATGGTGAGATAGAGGAGGTGGGTCATATGGCGGCTGAGGTTTCAAGCAATATATTATCTTTTGCAGGCCACTGGACATGGCATGATCTGGTGGTGGAGGACTGGTCATCGGAAGACTTCAGGCAGCTGCAGGAAGCGTGCCCTTTGATCGAGGAATGGCTGGAAGTCATCCCGAACATCGCACAGAACTATATGTCCGTCCGGTTTCCCAACGGCGTGGATGCCGTTATGTTCGGCACGCTGCCCTACTCGGTCAAAGCGGAAGTGGAGGACAGCGGTCACGTGGACCGGGTTCACTTTTACGTCCAGCGCGACAAGCTGATTACGATCAACCTCGATCAGAATACCCGCGAAATCATGGCTACCGAAGAACGTACGGCCATGCTGCACCAATGCCACAGCGCGGTGGACGGTATGTTCGTGCTGGCCCGGACGATTCTGCACTATTTTCATCTCGGGCTGGATCATTTCGAAGCGAACCTCCGCAAGCTGGAGCATGCGATGGAGATGGATAACCAGCGGTACTTGATGGACAAAATCCTGAACTCGCGATTTGCTTTGCTGTATTGGAGCAATTTGTTCACGCCGTTTCAGGAGCTGATCGCGGCTGCCAGAGAGGGGTATTTGGACAAGCTGGAGAACAGCCGGCCGTTCATGCAGCTGCTGCACCGGATCGAGCGGATGGACCGGGCGTTCCGCCATTACGAAGATGAGATTGATACACTGATATCCATCGATGATGCCATTTCGGCGTTCCGCGGCAACGAAATCATGAAGACGCTGACGATCCTGACGGCGATCTTTACGCCGGCAACGGTAGTAGGTGCAATTTGGGGGATGAACTTCGAGAACCTGCCAGGCATCAAGGTGCCATGGGGATTCGTCGGGATCATGCTGATTACGTTCCTCAGCACCACCATCATGTACCTTTGGATGCACCGGAAGGGATGGACCGGCGATTTGCTCAAGGTCAAATCCAAAAAATCGAAGATCTAGCATCCCGCCGAATATCAAGAACAGGACTCGAGTTAATCGGTTAATCCCGCACGACGGATAGATCCCCTGCAAGCAAACAAGTGCTGAGTTAGCGCACAGCCGTATGCTTGGAGGGGATTGTTCATTTAACGACGCTACCAGCGGCCGATAACGACTACGATCGCCAGCACCAGAAACACGATATTGATGCCAATCTCTTTATATTCCTTCCGACTCACATGAAAAGCGGCTCCGAGCAGCACAGTCACGGCCAGGCCAAGTGCGGCGATCGGTGTTAATATTGGTGCGATCCCCGTGGCCAAAGGCAAAATCACCCCGAGAACCCCGGCCAATTCCATCAATCCGATCCCCCAAACGAGCGGTTTAGGTACGTCTCCAACCCACGGCCAGGCTGTCCGCGCTTGTTCATGCCGAAACGCCTTCATCCAACCGGAATAGATGAATCCGGCTGCCAAAATTCCTTGCACAATCCAAAGTACAACGTTCATGTCTTCACTGCTCCTTATCCTGGCTCTGTTTCGTCTTCAACCATGGATATATAATAGGGAGTAAGGGTGGGATGATGGAAGTAGGCACTTTAAATAAACGTAGTATCGAAAAATATACCTTAAGCCAATCAAGGGATAGGAGGATGTACGTGAATACTTACTGTAAGTTTGAAACGGCGCTGGATATCCTGATCGGGAAATGGAAGCCCGTGATTTTGCTCCGTCTGTTGAACCATGGAACGATGCGGTTCAGCGAGCTTCAGAAATCGATCCCGGACATCACGAAGAAAATGCTGACCCAACAGTTAAGGGAACTGGAGTATCACGATATCGTGCATCGTGAGGTCTATAAGGAGATCCCGTCAAGGGTCGAATATTCCATAACTGAATACGGTCAACGCATGACGCCATTGCTGCAGGCAATGAATGATTGGGGGGTCAATCACATTGCTCACCTGCAGGAGCTTTATGGGGAAGAGCGGGCAGAGTGATGGGGCATTTTCTGCATGCGGCATCGTTCAAGGGAGCCTTTCTCAACGAATAGCACGAAAACAGGAAGCGCCTAAAATGAAACAGCCTTAGTCCGGTGGAGTACCGTACTAAAGCTGCCTGGTTTATTCCTATAGCTGTCTACTTCGCTGGGCGGAACACCAGTCTCGACCGTACGCTTGTCATTGCTTAAAGCTTCGTGTTCGCCGTGTTCGCGGCAACCGTCTCTCCGGGAAAGCACTCCATCTCGGTCAAATAGGTCACTTGGGGCTCCAGATCCTTCCTGCGGATCATTTCGATCATCCGGTTGACCGCCAGCTCGCGGCTCGCAGGGGCCACGTAAAAAGTGGTCAGCGGCGGCTTGCTCAGCTTCGCTAGCTCCGAGAAGCCGTAACCGACGAGGCTGACCTCGCCGGGAACCTGTACGCCATGCTCCTTCAGCCACTGCAGGGCACCGAACTGAATAACCGTATTGACGGAAAATACAGCCGTATAGCCGATATCGAGCACATTCATCCGGGCGCACAGCTCGTAGCCGTCTTCGCCGCTGCTGGCCTGGACCAGCGATTTGTCCAGTGGAATCCCGGCTTCCTCCAGCGCGCGGTAGTAGCCGTTCAGGTTTTTCTGATGAATGGGAATGTTCAAATTCCCGCTGAAGAAGGCGATCCGTTGGTGTCCGAACGACAGCAGATACTTCACGGCCTCGTAAGCCCCTTTTTCATGATCCATCACGATGCTGTTCGTGCCTTCACGGGGGATGCCCCCGTAGAAAAGATAGGGTACCTTGGCTTCGGTAATCAGGTCGATCGCTTT
Organism: Paenibacillus sp. VMFN-D1; assembly: GCF_003386155.1. Taxonomy (NCBI): domain Bacteria; kingdom Bacillati; phylum Bacillota; class Bacilli; order Caryophanales; family Paenibacillaceae; genus Paenibacillus; species Paenibacillus sp. VMFN-D1. The sequence goes on from NZ_QRDU01000008.1 coordinate 91,784, forward strand.
ATCGTCCAGATCGCCTGTCACGAAGTAGCCCTCCGCTTCCTTGCTCAGGACCGCCTTGCGCATCTTTTCGAGCCCCTCGGCATCCGCCTGCACGTTCATAAACAGCAGCGAGAAATGGTGGCGGCTTGCCGCCTGCTCAATCGTCGCGAGGTCGTACATGTACCTGGGGTCGTCGGGGGCGCGTCCGTACAAAATAAAGCACAGCTTCGGCGTGACATCCGCCCCGTTGTACCCGAGTTCCCTGGCGGCCTGAAGGATCCTTTGGCGCGTCTTTTCCGAAATCGTGCTGCCCGGCGCGTTATTGAGAACGAGGGAAACAGCGGAGCGGGACACGCCGAGGTACTCGGCAATTTCTTTTTTTGTAACGGACATGCGTATTACACTCTCCTTGTAACCGTGGCGGCGAGACATGGGCTGCCTTGCGGGCTGTTCTTTGCTGTATTATAGCATAGGTCGATTTCCGTTGAAAAAAGCTGCCTATTCCTTCTTGTACCGTTCGTAAGCTTGGTTATAGATGTCCATGTAATCGTCCAGCCCCATTTTTTTGAGCGTGGCCACGTAATTGTCCCATTCGGAGAACGGGGCATCCCCCGTCACGAATTTGGTCGTCATTTCTTCGACATAGGCGCTGATGTCGGTTTCAAGCGAGGTGAAGCGGGCCACTTCATCCTGGGTGTAGGTGAATGGAGGCCATACCTCTTCGGGATAGTAAGGCTCGATTTTTTTCGCAGCCTCCAGGTTCGCCGGCGAGCTCTCGCCGCCCTTAAACGTCTTGGCTGTCAGCATCGCCGGATAATATCCGCCGGCCCAGGTGACGTACTTCTTCCCGAATTCCGGATCGGCTTTGTATTCGTCGGTATAGTCCACGGAGCCGTCCGGTTTGACGACATAGCTCTTGTCCTTGATGCCCATGAAGAACATCGTGCTGCCTTCCTCGCTGTAGAAGTAATCCGCCCACCGCATCGTCGCTTCCGGGTACTTGTTGCTGCTGGTGATGGCGAAGGCGCCGGCATCCACGAGCGGGGAGCGCGCCCGGGAGAACAGCCGCTCCCCGCCCGGGCCGGTCAAGGCGTTTGCGCCTGTATAATCGTCTTTATGGTCGCCGAACGTATCGGCATTGGTGTACATAAAGGAGCCGTACAGGCCGTCCTTGCCTTTGGCAAGCACCTCATTGCCTTTGATCGTCAGAATTTCAGGAATGAACAGGTTCTCCTTATACAGCCGGTTCACATACTGCAAAAGCTCCTTGTACTTCGGATCCGCCGGAATAAATCTCAGCTTGCCGGTATCCGGGTCCATATCTACGCGGGGGTGGGTGTTCCCCCGGTTGCCGAGACCCCAAGAGCCCTTCAGCTGATCGAGCAGTCCACCGACTCCGCTGGCTGCGTACGGAATTTCGTCGTTCTTGCCGTTACCGTTCGGGTCGCCTGTCTTGACAGCCTTCAGATACTGATAGAACTCCTCAGTCGTGGTCGGCTCTTTCATTCCGAGAGCGCTAAGGAACTTTTTGTTGATCCACAGCTCCGAGCCGATGACAACGGATTTGAAGTCGGGATCATAGAAGGTGGGGAGGGAGTAGATGTTGCCGTCGGGCATCGTCAGTCCTTTCTTGATTTCCGGATGCTTTTCCATCAGCGCCTTAAAGTTAGGGGCGTATTGGTCAATCAGGTCGTTCAGCGGGATCAGGAGCCCCTGGGCACCGTAGTTGGCCAGATCGACGCTGGTAAACCTCGCCGTATGGAAGGCGTCGGGCAGGTCCCCGCCCGCCAGCAGCAGGTTGCGTTTTTCGGTCAGGCTGTCCACGGGCGTAAGCTGCCAGTTGACGTTGACGTTCGTCTTCGCTGCATATTCCCTCCAAATCTCGACCTTGTTCCAGTCCGGGGGCGCGCTGGCCGCCTGCCCGGCAAAGAAGTTCAGCGTAATCGGCAGCTGCACGATAGGAAACCCGGTTGCGCTAACGGATGATTTACCGCTGTTTTCACCGCCGGGCTTTTCCTCCGCCTGCCCGTTTCCAGAACCCCCGCTGCAGCCTGCGAGGATCCCGGTCACCATCAAAACCGTAGTCAGCAGCTGTGCGCCTTTTTTCCATTTCATACGGATAAGACCTCCCTGAACACATCAAATTTATCGACAAGAGCGGATTAGCCCTTAATCGCGCCGATCATAATGCCTTTGACGAAGTATTTTTGCAGGAACGGATACAGCAGAAAAATGGGGACGTTTGCGACAACCACCATGGCGTATTTAATAATCTCGGCATCCAGAATCTGTTGGTCCTGGCCGATCATGGCCGCTCCGCCCTGAACCATGTTGTCGACTTCCCCCTTGACGAGGATTTCGCGGAGAAACAGCTGAAGCGGAAACTTGTTGCGCTCGGACAGATAAATGAGGGCATTGAAGTAAGAATTCCAGTGTCCAACGCTGTAAAAGAGCAGCATGACCGCAAGAATGGGCATCGACAGCGGAAGGACAATCCGCCACAGCGTCTGCAGATTGCCGCAGCCGTCGATCGCCGCCGCTTCCTGAAGCTCCGGCGGGATGCTCATTTGAAAGAAGGTGCGCATGATGATGATGTTATAAACCGACACGGCCCCCGGTAGAATGAGCGCCCAGATGGTATTGATCATATGAAGGCTTTTGATGAGCAGGTATGTAGGGATGAGGCCGCCGCTGAAGAACATGGTGAACACGAGGATGGCGGTAATGACGCCGCGCCCGGCAAAGTCCTTCCGGGATAGCGGGTAGGCCGCGGCGGTCGTCATGAACAGGTTGATGGCCGTCCCGACCACGGTGTAGAGAATCGTATTGCGGTAGCCGATCAGCACTTCTTCGTTGTGGAAAATTTTGTTGTACCCGGTAAACGTCAAGTCGACGGGAAACAGCCACATCCGGCCCTCGATCACGGCGGAAGGCTCACTGACCGATGCGCTCAGCACATAAATGAGCGGATAAAGCACAAGAACCAGAATGACGGCCAAGGCGGCGTAAATAAATGCCCCCGAAATGCGGTCACCGATCGTTGGATGCTCCACGGGAATCCCTCCTCACCAAAGGCTGGTTTCGTTCAGCCTGCGCGCGGCGGCGTTGACGATCACCAGCAGAATAAAATTCACCACCGAATTGAATAATCCGACTGCGGCCGAGAAGCTGTATTGGGAACCGAGAATGCCGCTTTGATAGACATAGGTGGCAATGACGTCGGAGCTTTCTTTGTTCAGACTGTTTTGCATCAGATAGACCTTCTCGAAGCCGACCCCCATCAGGCTGCCGAGGTTTAGGATCAGCAGGATCACGACGGTTGGCATGATGCCGGGGAGGTTAATGTGCCAAATCCGGCGCAGGCGGCTGGCTCCGTCAATGATAGCGGCTTCATGTAGGCCCGGATCAATGCCGGCGAGTGCGGCCAGATAGATGATGGAACCCCAGCCTGCTGACTGCCAGACACCCGAGAGTACATACACCGTCTTGAACCATTCGGGTTCGGTCAGGAAGGAGATCGGCTCGCCGCCGAACCAGGTGATCAGATGATTGACGACGCCCTTTTGCGGCGACAGAAACATCAGGACCATGCCGACCAGAACGACCATGGACAGGAAATGCGGCGCATAGGTGACGGTTTGGACAAATTTGCGGAAAGAGCGGTGACGGACTTCGTGAATCATCAGCGCGAGGAGCAGAGGGGCCGGAAAACCGACGGCCAGCTCATACAAGCTGATGCCCAGCGTATTGCGGATGAGGCGCCAGAAGTAATAGCTGTCGAAGAAGCGCTGGAAGTGGTCGAGTCCGATCCATGGACTGCCCCAAATGCCTTTGACGGCGACAAAATTTTTGAAGGCAATCTGCAGGCCGAACATCGGATAGTAGTGGAAGACGAGCAAATACACCAAGACGGGAAGGATGAGCAGATACAAATCCCAGTATTTCCTGAACACTCTCATAGCGGCGCCTCCAAACCAATTTAATAACGCGTTATAAAAATGAGCCTGTTTTTAATTCCACATTTTTAGGGTGCAGGACTCAAAAGTCAAGCGTTTTTTGAAATTTAACATAGAAATTACAGTCTGAATAAGGAATTTTAAAAGGATTGACCCCAGATATTTATCATGTTATATTCTACCTGCCATAATCAGGAAAAATAACGTTCGTTACTTTATGTGATCAAAGTACTGCGGAGAAAAAACGTAGACAGGAGGTGTATTTGTAAAAATTACTGCTATCAAAACCAGCTGGGATTTACATAACACGTTATGAATGTTTGGAGGTTGCGGGGCCTTGTCGTCCGGCTGACTCGGAGATGATAGGCCTGCCCAAGGAAGGATCATCATTATGGCTTAAGGAGGCTGTTTGGATGAAAAGGAAAGGGATGATGGCGGTATCCGCCGCCATGCTGCTGGCCGGGATGCAGCTGGGTACAGGCTGGTGGAGCCCGGCGGCTGCGGCTGAGAGCTCCCCGTCGTTTGCGGTGTACGTTCCGACGAACATGGATAAAATTCTCCGGGACGATCCGGTGCCGCAGCAGGCGGCGCCTGTACTTCAGATGGCGGCAGCGCGTAATGAATACGAAGGCGGACAGGTGATTATTCACGCCGGGGAGCAAGCGCTCAGCCGTCTTCAGGTCAGCATCAGCGAGCTGAAGCAGGAGGGGGGCAGCGCCAAGATCGGCAAGGATCAGATCGAGCTGTTTACGGAGCATTACATACAAGTCACGAAGCCGACGACCGGCGCGTATCCTGCCGGCTGGTACCCCGATGCGCTTGTCCCTCTGAACGGGACGCTGCAGGTTGAAGCCGGACGAAATCAGGGAATTTACGTTAAAGTGCATGTGCCGAAAGGGCTGCCTGCCGGAAACTACACGGGGGAGATCACGCTGCATGAGACGGGAAACCCGGTGCGGATCCCGATCTCGTTTACGGTATGGGACTTCGAGCTGACCGATGAAAGCCATGTGGAAACAGCGTTTACCCTATGGGGGGACCAGGTTGCCGCCGCGCACGGAGGAGTCGAAGGGGAAGCTTATTGGAGCCTGCTGGATAAGTATTACTGGGCATCGGTCGAGGAGAGGCTGACCCCGAGCTACCTCCCGGTGCCGACCGGCGACGTGGAGGAATTCGTCCGGAGAGCCGAGCCTTATATTAAGAATCCGAAGGTATCCGCCTACCGGCTGCCGGTGTATACCAAAACCGACGGATCGATAGATGTACCGAAAATCAAAGCCTTGGTCGATCTGCTCCGCTCCAAGGGGCTGCTGGACAAAGCCTACTTCTACCCGAGCATGGTGGATGAACCGGGACCGGCGAGGTATCCTCAGGTCGTCAGCATCGCCGAGCAGCTGAGGGAGGCGGCACCGGACGTGCGCAGCTTTAACACGACGCAGCCGGTCGATGAGCTGACGGGCAGCGTTCATTCGTGGGTGGCGCTCGTCAATAAATACGACGAGAGCTTTGCGCATCAGCTCCAGGCAAGCGGGGATCATGTATGGTGGTATACGAGCGTCGTGCCGAAGGATCCGTTCCCGACCTACCATACCGACGATGATCTGCTGGGCAGCCGGCTGCTGTCCTGGGAGCAGAAGGATTACGGCGTGGAAGGCACGCTGTACTGGTCGACGACCATTTTTCAGAAATGGAACGGCCAGAAGTACGTCCCCCGGGACGTATGGACCGATCCGATCGCCTTCCCTGGAGCGAATGGCGACGGTTATTTGTTCTATCCCGGTTATGATCTGGGCATCGACGGACCGGTACCGACGCTGCGGCTGGAGAATCTCCGCGAAGGCGCGGAGGATTACGAATACTTGTGGCGGCTGGAGCAGCTTGTGAAGCAAACGGCTGCAGCCTTGGGCTTGGGAGACGAATTCGATGCGCATGACGTGCTTCAGCCGTTCTTCGACGAGCTGTACACGAATATGCGGGATTATCCGGAGGAGCCGGAGCGTCTGCTGGAAGTACGCAAAGAGGTGGCGGGCCTCATTGCGCAGCTCGCAGAGGATCCCCAGGGCGTCCCGCTGGTCACAGTCCGCAAACCGGACGAATCGAGCCGGACGTTCTCCGTTTATACGGCCAAAGGAGCGCAGGTGCAGATTGACGGAGAGCTCCTGGAGGCATCCGATACCGGCGCAGGCTACGACAAATTTGAGCGGACTTTAACGCTTGAGCCGGGGATGCATGAGGTAGAGATAGCGGTAACGAAGGATGGAGAGCCGAAGACTTCCGTACGCAAACTGCAGGTAGCTGAGAGCTATCCGTACGCGGCTCCGCTGAACGAGGCGGATTCGGAAGCCGACGTGGCCCGCTGGACCAAAACGGGCGTAACGCTTCACCTGACAGATGCCTTCTCGACCAGCGGCGGTCAAGGGCTGCAGGCCGATTTTGCCTCGGTCGTAAAGTTTCCGAACATCCGCCTGTTTGGCGCGGGAACCGGGTTTGCGTCCGCCGACTGGTCTTCCTATGGCGCGCTGCAGTTTGACGTCCGGAATCCGAATCCTGACCGGACCGCGGTCTTCTATGTGAAATTTCATCAGACGAACGGCAGCTCGGATGATACACACTTTGTCTCGGTGCCGGCGGGACAGACGCGGACGATCACCGTGCCGCTGCGGGAAGTGCGGCTGGATTTGACGCAGATGAAAGGCATCGAGCTGTGGATGTTCCAGCTGGAGCAGCCGTTTAGGTTGTACTTTGACAGCTTCCGGCTCACCTCGAAAACTCCAGGCGGCACAATGGTTCCTGGTTCGGAACAGGGAGCTGGATGATGCGGCTCGGCGTGATCGGCTACGGGTTTCGGATCAGCTTGATGATCCGAGAAATGGAAGCGTTTGTCCCGGGACTGCATGTTGCCGCCGTGACTGACGTCAATCCGGATCAGGTGAGGCACCGAATGGGACCGCTGGCTGCCGCCAAGTGGGACCCGCGGTTTTACGCGCAGGCTGATGACATGCTGGAGAGGGAAGCACTGGATGCCGTTCTGATCGGCACCCGCTGCAGCCTGCATGCGGAAATGGCCGTCAAGGTGCTCGCCCGAGGCATTCCGCTTTTTCTTGAAAAGCCCGTGGCCATCCAAATGGCCGACTGGACCAGGCTCTACGAGGCTGCCCGCCAATCCGCATCGCCAGTCGTCGTCTCGTTCCCGCTCCGGATGGCGGGGATCGTTCAGCTGGTGAAGGAAATCGCCGATTCGGGCAAAATCGGCACGGTGGAGCATGTTCAGGCGGTGAACAACGTCCCCTACGGCGGGGTCTATTTCCACGACTGGTACCGTGACGAGCAGGAAACGGGCGGTTTGTTTCTGCAGAAGGCTACGCATGATTTTGACTATATTCACCATATCATCGGCGGGACTCCTGTCCGAATCGGGGCCATGACCTCTAAGAGGGTATTCCGTGGTGATAAGCCGGCCGGTCTGCGCTGCTCCGCGTGCATGGAGGGGGACTGTGCCGAAAGAGTAACTGCCGATGATTCCGGCTCCGGGATTCAGGATTACTGCTGTTTCGCCCGGGACACGGGTAACGAGGATTCGGGAAGCGCCATGCTCATGTACGACAGCGGTATGCACGTGAGCTATTCGCAGAACTTCTTCGCCCGCCGGGGTGCGGCAAGGCGCGGCGCCCGGCTGCTGGGCTACAAAGGGACGCTCGAGTTTGATTTTTACACGCAGACGGTTCGGGTCGATCTGCATCATGCGCCACAGGTCGAGACATACCAGCTTGAGGCGAATGGCCGCCATTTTGGCGGGGACGCCGCGCTGGCCGGCCACTTCGTCGAAAGGTTAGCAGGCCAGGCTGCGGCGGGCCCGGATCTCGAAGCCGGTCTGCGGAGCGCCCTGATCTGCCTGAAGGCGAGGGAGTCGGCTGAGACGAGCGCCTTTCTGGAGATCGAACCGGTCACCCTCGCGTTGAACGAAAAACCGGCACCTTCATAACGCCAAAACGGATGGCCCGGATTCCCCGGAACCATCCGTTTCTTTTTCAATGAATCGTCGACTGACGTTCTTCTTATCCCGTAAAGTATCATGAAACGATCCGTTACTGCGATTTGTATTGGCTGATGTAATCCTGCAGGTTGGCGATGTATTGGCCGATCACCGGCATATCGACAAATAAGCTTAAAACGTATCCGAGCAGGCCAAGCACCACAAAGGTTCCAAGAGACAGGCCAAGTCCGCGGGACAAGCCGGCCGTAAAGTTGGTGATCAGCCGCTTCTTGGTGTTCGTATAGTTTTCGATCATATCTTGAAGCTCGGACCGCTCCAGGGAATCGGCAATCTGGTCAAGGCGGTTGTTCAGCCTCTTCACTTCGTGCCTTAGCTCAAAAGGATGTTCATCCACGTCATAAGGATTGGCTTTGCTCATCAGAATCCCTTCCTTCTTCAGCCGGTATTCCGGCTTTAATGATCACGGACCTGTGCACGAAAATAGCCAGCTGGTCAGCTGGCTATCGGGTGAATCGGCAGCTTAGTAAGAAGTCTTATTAAGCTCCCGGCGGATATCGCTGGATGCATCGGCTGATTTGTCCATGACATCCTTCGAAGCGCTTTTGACATCGTCTGCAACGTCGCCGGATGCGCTCTTCATGTCATCCGCCACGTCGGCCGAAGCCTGCTTGACGCTTTCCATAATCGTATTTTTGCTTTCGTTGACGGATTTGGCGAGATCGGTCGTCTTGGACGATACCGTCTTGGCCAGATCCGTTGCCTTTTCCGTCACGACGGAGGCCACTTCCTTCGTCTTGTCGGTAACGACGCTCAGCTTGTCGGAGAGATCCCCGCGCAGCTCGCGTCCGGTCTTCGGCGCAAACAGCAGCGCCGCTGCCGCCCCCAGCAAACCTCCGATAAATACGCCCTTCAAGAAGTTGCTTCCGCTTTGAACCGGATATTCCGTCTCTGCTTTATTCATACCAATCACTCCTTAATTTATTATTGGTGTATATCAATTTAGGTGGTACGCGAGAACAAGCGGCTGATCAAGCCAAGGATAAAGACGAAGATCGCCGTCCCGAGAATCGCCGGAATTACGGCGAAGTTACCGATGACAGGACCCCAGTCGCCGAACAGCCAAGCTCCAACCCATGCGCCAACAAAGCCAGCGATCATGGCGCCGATCACGCCTCCCGGCATGTTGTGTCCTGCGATGGCATCACCGATAATCCCGATAATGATGGCCATGACGATACTGATGATAATACCCCACATGACGATCGCCTCCTTCTTTATAAGGTTTGATAGTACTCTCTAAATGCTGTGACATGGTGTCAACGCGTCGATCTTACTTCGTATATAAACGGTGAGAAATGGTGTGAAACAACAGATGTGAAAAAGGAAGATAATCAGCGAAATATGGGGAATGATTTCGAATACATGGGATAATATTAATGAATTGGCCATTTAGGTGGCTTTACAAATATCGTGGAGTGCACATCTTTTTTAAACCGGAAATGAGCCTGCAGACTATCAACTTTATTATGCATTGAATAAGTTGTATCATAGGTAGGCAACAAGAAAAGGAGAGAGGCTGTATGGACGCTTTATTGGTGAAAGAGTATCGGGCCGGAATCGTGGAAAGTACCCATTATGGACATATATGTATCGTAAATGATCAAGGCGAGGTGTACGCGTCGGCGGGAGATCCCCATTTTGTCACCTTTACGCGTTCGGCGGCCAAGCCGCTGCAGGCCATTCCCGGGATCCGGGCGGGGATCGCGGATTATTACGGGCTGACTGAAGAGGAAATCGCCATTATGGCCGCTTCCCATTTGGCAGAACCCCGGCATATCGAAGTGCTGGAGAGCATTCAGCGGAAAATCGGGGTGGATGAGGAGCAGATGGTGTGCGCGCCGACATATCCTCTAAGTGAAGACAGCAAGGAGCACACCATTCGCGAACAAGGACACAAGCGGCGCCTGTACCACAATTGTTCCGGAAAGCATTTGGGGGTGCTGGGCTACAGCCGGATGCGGCATAACCCGGAGGAGACGTATGCAGAACCGGATCATCCTGCGCAGAGGGAAATTCTGGATGTGATTGCAATGATGAGCGGCATGGAAGCGGAACGGATTGGACTCGGGACGGACGGCTGCGGCTTTCCAGTTTTTGCGCTGCCTTTGTCCGCCATGGCTAACGCTTATGTGAAGCTGGCCTGCCCGGACCTCATTCCGGACGAACCGACGCGGACGGCCGTGAGAACGATCACAGCGGCCATGAACCATTATCCGGCCATGGTCGGCGGAACCCGCCGGGTGGACACATTCATTTTGCAGGATCCGAACATTGTCGCCAAAGGCGGCTTCAAAGGCGTGTACTGTTTCGGTCTGAAAAAGGAGCGGCTCGGCATCGCCCTGAAAATACTGGACGGATCGGAAGAAGAATGGGGCTGGGTGGTCGAATCCATTCTCCAGCAGATCGGGTATGATAGCCGCCGTCTTTTGGAGGGCCTGCGATCCGAATTTACCAAAGACATCTACAATGATGCCGGCCGGAAGGTAGGTCACGCTGAATCCGTATTTACGCTGGAGCGGTCCCGCTAGAGGCAGAGGTGCCTGTCTGGATTGATATTATAGAAGTAAATGAATGCCCTTGGAGGAATCCTTGGCCCCCGCTGCGCGCAGTGCGGGGCTTTTTCATGTACAAGCCGTCTTTGGCGGCTAGAACGAGGGTGGGTTGATTAGCCCCTCGAAGTTGGGGGTAAGAATTACATATTCCAATAACATATGCAGTTCATGGAGGTGGATGGAAATGATTAAAGTAGTGACTTCAGCGGAGCGCCATACGTCGGAGCGGGGATGGATCCACAGCGAATTCAGCTTTTCGTTTGCCGATTATGATGATCCGAGCAATGCGCATTTTGGCTGCTTATTGGCCCATAACGACAATCAGCTAAGTCCGAAACAAGGCTTTAAGAAACATCCTCATCATGATTTGGAAATCGTCAGCTACGTCATCTCCGGCACGCTTGAACATAATGACGACATGGGAAATCAGGTTCAGCTGCCGGCGGGGACCGTTCAAGCCATGAGCGCAGGGTCCGGTGTGATGCACTCCGAGACCAATCCGTCGGAAGAGGAGCCGGTCCGCTTTCTGCAAATGTGGTTCCTGCCGTCCACACCGGGCCACAGGCCCGCATGGAAAGCTCACCATTTTCCGAGGCAGGACAGGCTTAACAAGCTGGTTCCGCTTGTCAGCGGATCGGCGGAAGGGTTGCCGAAGTCCCCGGATGCGCTTCACATCCATGCCGACGTGTCCATCTGTTTTCCGATCCTGGAGACCGGGCAGGAATTGGTGTTCCCGCAAAAAGAGGACCGCAGGACGTTTCTGTTCCTGATTTCGGGTCACCTGGAAATCGGCTGCGACGACGGGACATTCCATCTGGAGCCCGGAGACTCGGCCAGGGTAAAAAAATCATGCGATCTTCATATTAAAGGAACAAGCAGCGAAGGAGAGTCTGAATTTGTACTGGTGGATATACCTTAATTGCTGTCCCTTGACGGAAAAGCCCCCGGATGTTCCGGGAATCGACTGATTACAGCGGTTCCGGATATCAGGGGGCTTTCGAAATGTAAAGGGTAGCCTTACGCTTTACGCAGACGTCCCAGCTCTGAGACCAGCGCTTCCACCTCGGAAATACTCAGATTGTCCTTGGACATCACCAGGTCGTAGACGTCCTGGATGTCCTCGTACCGGTCGACGGAGAACGCTGATGCATTCATGGCTGCGCCGCTGGCCATTCTTAGCTTCGTTTTAATGCCTTCAATCATATACTCTATATTTTCAGGTGTCTTTTGGGATAAATCCATGTCAAGCGCCCATCCTTTCCTGTGCCTAAGCTTGTGTTCTATTGTAGCATGTCTTCACGTCCGTTACTCTGTTTTTTTGTCCCATCCAGAAGCTCCCGTTTTCCAACCGGATCATTTTGCAGTAAAATCATTCTATCGAATGAAGAATGGACGAAGCAGGGAGGAGGCCAGGCATGTCATTTCAAGATCCCCACCACATCCGCGGCACCAAGCGCAGCAAGCAGATGAACGCGCAGGGGCTGACCGCGTTTTTCAGGCAGATTCATGAACGCCATCCGCTGGATAAAATCACTTTTGTGTGTATCGGCACCGACCGGTCCACCGGGGATGCCCTCGGCCCGCTGACGGGAAGCGGATTGGTCCTATACGGCGTCCCGAATGTCATCGGCACGCTGTCCTCTCCTTGCGACGCGCACAATTTGGAATCGGCCATCGCAGAGATACCGGCGGACCATACCGTTGTCGCGGTGGACGCCTGTCTGGGACATCCGGGTTCGGTCGGAAGCTACTTGCTGTCGGACGAGCCGCTGCTCCCCGCCAGATCGGTGGGCCGTATGCTGCCGGCCGTCGGGCATTACAGCGTGGCAGCCGTCGTCAATGTCAACGGGCCGCGGCCGTATTCGACGCTGCAGATGACCTCGCTGTACCAGGTCATGTCGATGGCCGGCCAGATCGCGTCTGCCGCGGCGGAAGGATTCGGACTCAGCGGGGCGGAGGCAGAGGCCCGTTTCAAGTTATGGCCTTTGGCTTAATAATATACATAATTAATATATGCTTCATTTTTGCTAATCTATTACGATCATACCGGTGAAATTCAAGCTGATATAGAAAGAAGGATGTCATCATGGAAAAATTGATTTGTGACGGTCATACCCTTTGTTACACCGATCATGGCCAAGGTGAGCCGATTGTGCTTCTCCACGGCTTCTGCGGAAGCTCCGAATACTGGGATCTTTTGGTTCCGCTGCTGTCGGGCAGCCACCGGTGCATCGCGGTCGATCTGCGCGGCCATGGGCACTCGGACGCCCCGCTCGGCGCCTACTCGTTGGAGCAGATGGCGGATGATGTCCTGAAGCTGCTGGACGAGCTCGACCTGCCGAAGGTGACGCTGCTCGGCCACTCGATGGGCGGATATGTGACGCTATCCTTCGCACAGCGTTACGCATCGCGGCTGAACGGATTCGGCCTCATCCATTCTACGGGCTATCCGGATACCGAGGAAGGCAAGGAGAAGCGCCTGAAGGCAGTCAGCACGATCCAATCGGAAGGCGTTACCGCATTTATCGACGGGTTGATCCCCGGGCTGTTTGCACCTGATGCAGACCAGACTCATCCTGAGCTCATCCAACGGGCCAAGGAAATCGGTTATTTGACACCGCCGCAGGGAGCGGCGGGGGCCGCCCTCGCCATGCGGGAGCGCCCGGACCGGCGGGACGTCATGTCAGCGACGGTGCTGCCGCTGCTGCTGGTTGCCGGAGAATATGACAGCGTCGCGCCGCCGGAGAAGGTGTTCACGGTGGATAAGCCGAACGTGACCCAAGCCGTGATCCAAGGGGCGGGCCACATGAGTATGATGGAAGCCCCGAAGGAACTGGCGCGGGTAATCCTTCAATATATGCAGCAGACGAAAAACGCATAATCCGTATGACTCAACCGGAAGCCGGACCCAGGCTTCCGGCTTTTTCTTTTCCCCGGGTCTACCCTATGCCGGCTCCGGTCTGGCCCCTCCCTTTTTCTGATGAGTCCTGCAAGAACTGGCTTTGACCTCCCGAATGCCTTACAATCAAAGGGAAGCTGACAAGCTGATCTGAAGGAAGGACGGAGGACGATCCATGTTCCGCAAAGATTACCTCGTACAGATGGTTGAAGATATGGTCGAAATGGTTGGTAAAGTGTTCGGATTGAAACAGCAGAAGAAATATGCCGAAGCCCTATGGGAAATCGACGATCTGCTCAGCAAGAACTTCCGTCTCAATACCCGTCTGTTAAATTCCTTATCCGTAGAAGATATTATTGATATGTTTCGCCTGAGCGGCGGCGTGGAGGCAGACAAGCTGCAGACCGTAGCCCGGCTCCTGCAGGAGGAAGGCGGCGTGTACAAAGACATGGGAGAGGCGGATGAGGCGCTCAGACGTTTCATGAAATCGCTCCACCTCTATCTATACGCCGACCTGAACGGGGCTCAGCGCTCCATGCTGCAGCTGCAGGACCGCGTGGCGGAGCTGAAGGACGAAGTGAAGGGATACCGTCTTCCGGTCAAGACCGAGAAGATTCTGCTGTCCTACGAGGAGAAGGAAGGCCGGTTCGACGAAGCCGAGAACGTGCTCTTCCGGCTGCTCGATCAGCGGGAAATCACGGAAGACGAAGGTATTTCCTTCTATGAAAGGCTGCTTGAACGGGAAGACGAAGCCCTGAATCAAGGAGGGCTCCCGCGCAGCGAAGTGCTCGAAGGCATGGAGACGCTGCGGCGCAGAATCAATGCCTGAAGCGAGCCTTATCTTAAGTTGAAAGCGAGATGTACTCTCTTGGAAGCATTACGCAAATTGATTCACGACATCATCGGGGAGTCGACTTTGATTACTGCGACGTTAAGCCAGCTTCGCAAACGTGAGGGAATTTCTTTCACCAAAGTCCAGATCAAACCCGTGGAATTAAAGAAAAAAGTGCATTACCAGCTGGCTTATGTTCATCCCAACAAAGTGGTGCATCAGAATCTGACGGCCGCAGAGGCCGAGCAGACGATCATAGAGCTGTTCGAGCAGACCTTCCGGCAGGCGCTGATCTGCACGCCCGAGGCGGACTACCAGATTCTGATCAGCAAAAAATATAAAGTATCGATCCTGACCAAGTCCCCGACCAAAACGACGGCGGATCTGGCGCATAACCGCAAGAAGCAGTACGTGCTGGAAGAAGGGGAGCCCGTACCCTTCCTGGTCGAGCTCGGCATTATGAACGAGCAGGGCAAGGTGCTTGCCCGCAAATACGATAAGTTCAAACAGATCAACCGCTTCTTGGAAATGGTCGAGGACATCCTTCCCTCTCTTCCTGACAGCCGTCCGATCACCATCGTGGATTTTGGCTGCGGCAAATCGTACCTGACCTTCGCCCTCTATCACTATTTGGCGGTCCAGGAGCGAAGGGTGCTGAATGTTGTCGGATTGGATCTGAAGGCGGATGTCATCGAACACTGCAGTATGCTGGCGGAAAAGCTCGAATATCAAAATTTGCGGTTTCTGGTCGGTGACATTGCGGATTATGACGAATTGGAGCAGGTCGATATGGTCGTCACGCTGCATGCTTGCGACACCGCGACCGATGCCGCTCTCGAGAAGGCGGTCCGCTGGAACGCCCAGGTGATCTTGTCGGTTCCGTGCTGCCAGCATGAGTTGTT
Source organism: Paenibacillus sp. VMFN-D1 (assembly GCF_003386155.1). Lineage (NCBI taxonomy): Bacteria > Bacillati > Bacillota > Bacilli > Caryophanales > Paenibacillaceae > Paenibacillus > Paenibacillus sp. VMFN-D1. Next base: position 106,958 of record NZ_QRDU01000008.1, read on the forward strand.
CTCCCAAGTGAAGAACGACGCCCTGTCACCGCTCCTGTCGCACGGCATCCTGAAAGAACGCTTCTCGGCGCTCGCGACCGATGCCATTCGGGCCAAACTGCTGGACTTGATGGGTTATAAGACGCAGCTTCTGGAATTCATCGATCTGGAGCATACGCCCAAGAACATTTTGATCCGCGCGGTTAAAGGCAGCAGCGGCAGCCGGAATCAATTGTGGCAGGAGTATACCGCGTTCCGCGATTTGCTCAGCGCTTCTCCTTATCTGGAGAAGGCATGTGCCGATTTGCTGCCCGAAGGCTCACTCCGGCAGGAGCATGAAGAGAATGGCACCCGCCAATCGTAAACAAATATGCAGTTCAAATAGGCAGACGATATGAAGCGCAGCTTCCATGATCGCAGTGCACAGGACGAAGGCTCGGCTTTTGGGCTGCCCGTTTCGGCAAGTTAGCTTGGGGAAATACTGGCTAACAGAACGAGTGAACGGGAGCGTGAAATGTAGAGCATGAAAGAGTGTGCACGGTGGATGATGGGGGCTGCGCTGTTTGCCGTGATGGCGGCTGCGGTCTGGCGTTCCGGCTTGTATTTTTCGACGGATCTATACCGGGTTTGGCTCGGCTTTGGCCTATTCTGCGCCGGGGCGGGCGGATGGGGGCTGTACCAGCTCTGCAGGGGCCAGCCAGCCGAAGGGCCGATGCTCGCCGGGGTGGCTGAAGCGTCACCGCTTGCGGGCTGGGTGCTATGCAGCCCGTTTCTGATGATGCTTCTCTATGCTGTTCACGGGGCGACCGGTTCCGTGTCCGTTCTCGGGGACGGGAATCAGGCGCTGCGCTGGGCACTGTATGGGTCGTTCGTGGTGTTGGCCTGGGTGCAGGGTTCGGACAAAAGGGGAAGGCTTGTGCTTGCGGCGGTATGGCACATGACCGGAGGTCTTCTTGCTATGACCGCGCTGCTGCCGGTGTACGGATGGTTCCCGCTGCCTTATGCGATCGCCTATACGGCGGATCCCGAAGTCAGCGCCACCGGCGCGCGGCTGGCAGGCATGCTGCAGTATCCCAACACGTTCGGCGCCGTGATGGCGCTGTTTCTGCTCGAGCGGCTGTTTGCGCTCGGCCCGCTGCTGCAGCGGCAGCCGGCCGCACCGCCCGGCCGCGTGCTCCTCGGCAGCCTGCCACTGCTGCCGTACGCCGCCGCGCTCCTCCTCAGCGAGTCGCGCGGCGCCTGGCTGGCGGCCGGCGCGGCATGCGCCGCCGGCCTGCTGTTGGAGCGGCGGCGCATGGCCGCGCCGCTCGTGCTCGCCGCCGCGCCTCTAGCCGGCGCGGCGCTGCTGTACCGCCAGCTGGCCGCGGCCAAGCTGGCAGCGGAGCCGTGGCCCGGCCTGCTCACGCTGGCCGGGCTGTGGGCCGGCAGCATGCTCGCCGGCCGCTGGCTCCTGCGCCTGCGCGGCGAAGCCGCAGGCGTGTGGCGCCGCCGCCTGGGCACGGCGGCAGGCGGCGCGCTGCTGGCCGCCGGTGCCGCCGTGGTCTTCGGCACCGTGCGGGAGCGCATCGTGCACAAGTTCGGCACGATGTCCGCCCGCCAGGCGATGGTTCAAGACGCCTGGGCGCTGGTGAAGGAGGCCCCCTGGCTGGGCCAAGGCGGCGATACGTGGCGCTTGTCCTACCGCGCAGTTCAATCGTCTCCCTATGTCGGGAGCCAAATGCACAGCGGGTACGTGGATGTGCTGCTGAACACAGGGCTCATCGGGCTCGTCCTGCTGACCGCCATGCTGGCCGCCGCCGGACTGCTGATCTTCAGGAGGTGCCGCCGCCTGCTGCCTTCCTACATCGCGTTCCTCCTGCACGGCGCAGTCGATATCGATTGGAGCTACGGGATGGTGTGGCTGCTGTTTTTCCTGCTTGCTGCCCAGGCTGCGGCGGAGCCTTTCCCCGTGGGGAAGAAGACCGGCGGCGTTCTAGCTTCACCGCCGGAGCGCATCCGCTGGCACGTCCCCGCGCTGCTGTCCCTCTGGATTGTCATCGCTTTAGGGAGCTCCTGCCTGGCGTACCGCGGCTATATGGGCCACGCCGAGCATATGCAGGCGCTGAGAAGTCGCGACAACCAGGCGGCAGCGGCCCGCCTTGCCTCATCGCTGCGGTGGAATCCGTCGGACTATTCGGCCGCCCTGGATTTGGCCGGGCTTGTCCCGCCGCCTGCAGCCGAGGCCATCCTCCGCCGCAGCCTCGCCTATGCGCCGCATCATCCCGGGCTGCTGTGGGCACTGGCCGACAATGCCGGCCAGCGGGGCGATGCGGGAGCGGCTATTTATTGGACTGGCGCTGCGCTCCGCCAGGATAAATACAATGCAGGGGAGCGGACGCGCAGCTTGGAATGCCTGCTGCAGCTCGCGCGGGCCGAGTATACCGCCGGGCATGAAGCGGAGGCCCGGCGCATCGCCCGCTTTGGCTTCGGGCTGTACCACGATTATGCCCGCGCTGCGGAGGACACCCGGCTCCGGGTCATTCGGAATGACCGGGAGTTTGCCCTAACGTTCGAGGCCAGGGAATGGGGCAGGCAGCTTGCGGCATTGTCCGGTGTGAGGGCTCGATGGACGGTGGAATGACAGTATGCGGGGAGGCGGATGCAAACGGTTCGGCCGCTTCCTGGTTTGTGGTCACTGCTTTCCCTTCTCCTAGTGTCCGTAGGTGTTTTTCCTTGCGGCGCTGAAATGGGGGGACAGCCGTAATGAAGCCCGGCTGCCCCGATGGTGCGCGTTGCCCAATGGCTGTTAGATGGGTGGACCAAGCGTTACCCGCCGTAAGCGTCACGGAACGCGCTGCTGAGCCTGCCGGGATCCAGCTGCCACAGTTCGGCGAGCTCCGGACAGACTTCTTTGTCCCACCAGTCGCACTGCACCTTGCGGTTGCTCCGGTTTTCATGAATCCATAGGAGGTTGCCTACCACCTTGCGGTAGTACATCGCTTCCCCCTGTTTGACCAGATCTGCCGGAATATGCACCTTCATTCGCTTGATCGCCCGGTAGAGCTCGTTGCTGCATTTCCTGCGGATGCCGCGTGCCGTTGGCAGAGCGGCCTTTTTGTTTTGCGGGATCTGGGGCATCTGACTCACTCCTTTATCCACACCATATGCTGCTTTTTTACGTGAAGACACCGGCGGGAGCAGATTGGGCGCCAAGTAGAAGTCATGTCCATCCCTGTGCTAGAATAGCTTTGAAGTAGAAGAGTACATTGGGGAAGTGGGGGCCAGCGTGCATTTTATATCGGATATCATTAATCAGTTATTTGACTGGATTCAAAGTCTGGGCTATTTCGGAATTATGCTGGGTCTGATGATCGAGGTTATTCCCAGCGAGATCGTGCTGGCGTACGGAGGGTTTCTGGTGTCGTCGGGCCATATCAACTATATCGGCGCGGTTGTTTTTGGAACGGTCGGCGGCGTGATCGCGCAGCTGTTCATCTATTGGATCGGCCGCTACGGAGGACGCCCGGTGCTTGAGAAGTACGGGAAATACATTTTCATTCATAAAAAACATATCGATTACGCGGAGGAATGGTTCAACAAATACGGGACAGGCGTCATTTTCACGGCCCGGTTCATCCCGGTGGCAAGACATGCCATTTCCATCCCTGCAGGGATCTCCCGGATGAATCTCGGACGGTTTACGCTGCTGACCACCCTGGCTGTCATTCCTTGGTCCGCATTGTTTGTATATCTTGGTTATCTGCTCGGAGACCAGTGGAAAAATATCGATGAGAAGGCGGCTCCATACATAACGCCGATTCTGCTCATTGCGCTGGCGCTGCTGATCGTGTATTTTCTGATTAAATGGATCAATAACAGAAGGAAGAGAGGCGTTCACTAATGGCTAAAAATGTGGCAGATTATTTGAATCGCGGGATTTCCCCCGAACAGTTCGTGAGCGGCATGCAGAAAAACCAGGAGGCTTTCAAGAACGGTTACGAGCAGTTTGCGTGGAGCGATGAAGGCGACAGGGAGTTTTTTGAAAGCCTGAAGTTCCGCGACGACCTCCGCGTGCTGATCCTGGCTGCCGATTGGTGTGGTGACGTTGTTCGCAACGTTCCGGTCGTATTCCGGGCGCTGGAAGCGGCGGAAATTCCGGTCGAGGTGTTTATTCTGGAAGAGAATTTTGATTTGATGGACCAGTATTTGACGATGGGCGGCCGGAGTGTGCCTGTGGTCATTTTTGCGGATACGGGCGGATACGTCTTGGGCACCTGGGGGCCGCGTCCGGCTCACGTTCAAAAGTTCATGGTCGAATTCAAACAGAACAATCCGGACCGGGAAGCTGCCGACTATCAGGACAACCTGGCGGTTACCCGCAAACAGATCGTCGAAGCTTACGGGGAAGGAACGGACTTTCACGCCTCGATCATCAAAGAGCTGCGTGAACTGATTTCCGGATTTTGATCTGAGGCCATGCTGAACATCCGATCCTTTAGCCTCGGGCCGCTGGAAACTAATTGTTATGTCCTGACCGGTGACGATCCCGGCCGCGCCGTCATCATTGATCCCGGCATGAATCCCGCTCCGCTGATCCGGCACATTGAGGGTCTCGAGATCGAAGCCATTCTGCTGACCCATGCCCATTTCGACCATATGGGCGGCGTCGATGAAGTACGCAAGCTGACCAAGGCGCCGGTATATCTTCATGACCTGGAAAGCGAATGGCTGGTGAACCCGAAGATGAACGGTTCGCAGAACTGGCTGCAGGTAACTCCGCCGCTGACGACCGATCCCGCGGAATACAGCCTGGATGAAGGCCAGCAGCTGCAGCTGATCGGCCGCACGTTTACCGTCTACCATACGCCTGGACATTCGCCCGGAAGCGTCAGCTTCCTCTGCGGAAACGATCTTTTTTCCGGCGACGTCCTGTTCAAGCTTGGTGTTGGACGAACCGATTTGTACGGAGGAAGAGAAAGGGACCTGCTTGACTCCATCCAAAATACGCTGTTCACGTTCCCGGACGACGTGAAGGTGTATCCCGGCCATGGCCCTAAAACCTCGATTGGTTATGAGCGGGCGAACAATCCCTATGTCCGTTAAGGAGAGATTCGATAGGGAGTCAGCATTTCCGACAATTTCTGAGCAAATTTTTCTGGACAACCGGTTACAAGATTGATACAATGTGATTAATTTGATGAACCTTGTTACTTTCGCGAAGCACGCAAGCTGTGGCCCGATCCCGGTTTGCGTTCTTTTATTTTTGGGAGTGTTCATCTCACTTTATTTTTCTCCATATATATTTTTTCTTCAGCTTTACATGTCTATGTTTTTCTAGTAGACTATACAGACAAATGAAAGACATACATCTAGGAGGTAGACGATGCTGCAATTAGGGGAGAAAATTGTAATCGTCGCGGACGCCTTTGAGCAGAACCTTCCTATTGGGGAATACGGTTATCTGATTGCCTATGACCGGAACCCGGATAATGCTTTTGATTACGTAATTCGGGTACCGAAGATTAATCGTAACTTTTTCGTGCCATCGAGTGATGTTGAGCCAGAAGAGTTGCTCATACAGCATGAAGTTGAGATGACCACGCGGGAAGCGCTGATCGATTACGCCCTTGCGACATATAACGAGAAGCTGTTTCATCAGATTATGAACGGCGAGCTTGAGCAGGATGAGAAGGAAGAAGAGACTGCGCCTGAAGTGCTCTCCCAGGCGGAATTTATCAAACAGGTAAATCTCCGCGCCTGGATTTAGAGGAGTCGGCTTATTAGCCGGCTCTTTTTTGCGTTGTAAGATATATAGCTAAGCTGAAGGTTGCCCTCATCATCCATTTCAGCTTCTAACTTCGAAGATACGACATCCTTATCCCGCAAGAAATCTTCCGCTTAGTGCGGTTTGTCTTCTTCGAATGTACGACGATGGACCTTTAAGTGAAAGGTATATCGGCAAGGGCTTAGGCCAAGGAATGATATAAGGCGCCGGCCGGCAACTTATCGGTGCGTTCCATTTTGACCGGGTGCATTGAATCTTCCCCGGTTCTACAATATAATTAGAAACGTTATCCTGAGGCTTTAATCCTTTAAACACCAGCAGTCTGCAAGGGCATATCCATGCGTTTTTGCGGCTATGGAGCCGCGAATTCCGGGCTGCTTCAGGACAAGCTGCTTCGCTGAATCGGATCCGGATGGAATGCCGCAGGGATGCTTAGATAAGAAGGAACAAGGAGGAACCGCTGATGAGTATTACCAATCAAGACGTTCAGCATGTGGCCAAGCTGGCCCGGCTCAATTTCACACCCGAAGAAGAGCAGATGCTGACCGAGCAGCTGAACGCCATTTTACAATATGCCGAGAAATTGAATGAACTCGATACCGACGGTGTGGAGCCGACGACGCATGTGCTGCATCTCAGCAATGTGATGCGCGAGGATGAAGCGAAAGACAGTCTGCCGATCGAGAAAGTTATGGCCAACGCGCCTGAAGAGGAAGACGGACAATTTAAAGTGCCGGCTGTCTTGGATTAGCGGCTAATCATTGAAGGGAGGAGCATTCATTTGAGCCTGTTTAACCATACATTGCAAGAATTACATAACAAGCTGCATGCCAAGGAGCTGTCCGTGCAGGAGCTTGTTGACCAGTCATTTCAGGTCATCGCCGAGCGGGACGAACGCATCGGGGCTTTTTTGACGTTGAATGAGGAGGAGGCGCGGAACACAGCCCGCCGTCTCGACGACAAACTGGCGTCCGGTCAGCCGCGCGGCCTGCTCTTCGGCCTGCCTGCCGGAATTAAGGACAATATCGTGACGGAAGGCTTGCGCACGACTTGTGGCAGCCAGTTCCTGACGAATTTTAACCCGGTCTATGACGCAACCGTGACACGCAAGCTGCGTGAGGCGGATGCCGTTACGCTTGGCAAGCTGAATATGGATGAGTTCGCCATGGGCGGCTCGAACGAAAATTCCAGCTTCCGGCCGGTCCGCAATCCGTGGGACCTGGACCGCGTACCTGGCGGCTCCAGCGGCGGCTCGGCCGCGGCGGTGGCCGCTGGCGAAGCTTACTTTACGCTCGGATCGGACACCGGAGGATCGATCCGCCAGCCCGCGTCTTACTGCGGCGTAGTCGGATTGAAGCCGACTTACGGCCTTGTTTCCCGCTTCGGGCTCGTGGCTTTCGCGTCCTCGCTGGACCAGATCGGCCCGCTGACTAAGAACGTGGAGGACTCCGCTTATGTCCTCCAGGCCATCGCCGGTCATGACCATATGGATTCGACATCAGCAAATGTCGATATTCCCGACTATCTGAGCGCATTGACCGGAGATGTCCGCGGCCTGCGCATCGCGGTGCCGAAGGAGTATATGGGCGAAGGGGTCGACCCGGCCGTGAAAGAGAAAATTCTGGCTGCCTTGAAGGTGCTGGAAGATCTCGGAGCCGTGTGGGAGGAAGTGTCCCTGCCGCATACCGAATACGCGGTGGCTACGTATTATCTTCTCGCCTCCTCGGAGGCGTCTTCCAACCTCGCGCGTTTCGACGGCGTCCGCTACGGCACCCGTGCCGACCATGCGGGCAGTCTGATCGATTTGTACCACGAATCGAGAAGCAAAGGCTTCGGTCCGGAAGTGAAGCGCCGGATTATGCTCGGTACCTACGCGCTGAGTTCGGGTTACTATGACGCCTATTACTTGAAGGCTCAAAAAGCCCGTACACTTATTAAGCAGGACTTTGACAACGTCTTTGAGAACTACGACATTATTATCGGGCCAACCGCACCAACGACCGCGTTCAAGCTGGGGTCCCAGGTGGATGATCCGCTGACGATGTATCTGAACGATATTTTGACCATTCCGGTCAGCCTCGCCGGCGTCCCCGCGATCAGCGTTCCTTGCGGACTGGCGGACGGGCTGCCGGTCGGCCTGCAGATCATCGGCAAAGCCTTTGACGAATCGACGGTGCTGCGCGTCGCCCACGCGTACGAGCAGAACACCGAACATCATAAGCTGCAGCCGAAGCTGTAATCTCAGGCGGGACCAGGAGGGAGCAAGAACAATATGTCATCAACCAAATACGAAACTGTCATTGGACTGGAAGTCCATGTCGAACTGCATACCAAGTCGAAAATTTTCTGCGGCTGCTCCACCGAATTCGGCGCGCCGCCCAACACGCATACGTGCCCGATCTGCCTCGGACATCCCGGCGTACTGCCTGTTCTGAACCGCCAGGCTGTCGACTACGCGATGAAAGCAGCCATGGCGCTGAACTGTACGATCGCCGATGTGAGCAAATTCGACCGTAAAAACTACTTCTATCCCGATTCGCCCAAGGCTTATCAGATTTCCCAGTACGACCAGCCGATCGGGGAGAACGGCTGGATCGACATCGAAGTTAACGGCCGGACCAAACGGATCGGCATTACCCGCCTGCACCTGGAAGAAGATGCGGGCAAGCTGACACACGTCGACGGAGGATTTGCGTCACTGGTCGACTTTAACCGCGTCGGAACGCCGCTTGTCGAAATCGTGTCCGAACCTGATATTTCGTCGCCGGAAGAGGCGAGAGCCTACTTGGAGAAGCTCCGCGCGATCATGCAGTACTGCGAAGTGTCCGACGTGAAGATGGAGGAAGGCTCCATGCGCTGCGACGCGAATATCAGTATCCGTCCTGTGGGGCAAAAGGAATTCGGCACCCGCGCCGAGCTGAAGAACATGAACTCCTTCCGTGGCGTTCAGCGGGGCCTAGAGTACGAGGAGTACCGCCAGGCGGAAATTTTGGACGACGGCGGCAAAGTTGTGCAGGAGACACGCCGCTGGGACGAGGCCGCCGGCAAGACGCTGTCGATGCGCAGCAAGGAAGAAGCGCATGACTACCGCTATTTCCCGGATCCCGACCTCGTCAGACTTCATATCGATGAAGCCTGGAAGGAGCGCATCCGCGCAACGATTCCCGAGCTTCCGGATGCCCGGCAGGCGCGCTATACTTCCGAATACGGTCTCCCGAGCTATGATGCGGGCGTCATCACATCTTCGAAGCCGCTGGCGGACTTTTTCGAGGACAGCCTGAACTATACAAAGGATGCCAAAGCGGTTTCCAACTGGATTATGGGCGACCTCCTCGGATACTTGAACAGTACAGGCCTGGAACTGCCGTCCCTTAAAATTACCGGCCGCGGTCTCGGTGAAATGATCGGATTGATCGAGAAGGGCACGATCAGCAGCAAGATCGCCAAAACGGTATTCAAGGAAATGCTCGAATCCGGCAAGCTGCCACAGCAGATTGTCGAGGAAAAAGGACTTGTGCAGATCAGCGACGAAGGCGCGATCAAAACGATCGTCGAGCAGGTTGTCGCGGCAAATCCGCAATCCGTCGAGGACTTCAAGGCAGGCAAGCAGAAAGCGATCGGCTTCCTGGTTGGCCAGGTCATGAAAGAGAGCAAGGGCAAAGCCAACCCTGCGCTTGTCAACAAGCTGCTGGCCGAAATATTGAGCCAATAAAAGCTTGAGCTTCCCTTGGGGCTTGTCCGTGTGACAAGCCCCTTTGATTTAGCATTCATTTTCATTTTCGCGCATGCGCTCGAGGTGGTTCCGAATATGATAAACAGACTGTTTCTGGATGACGAGGACATGGTCGATCAAATCTGGCGTCTGCAGCATATGGCTTACCGGCTGGAGGCGGAGCGGATCGGGTTCCGCGATATTCCGCCGCTGATGGATACCCATGAAACGATACGCAAGTGTAAAGAGGATTTTTACGGATGCTTAAATGAGGACGGAGAACTTATCGGAGCGGTAGCAACGGAGCAGGAAGCGCCGGATACGATTACGATCAGCCGGATGATGGTTCATCCCGGTCATTTCCGCAAGGGGATTGCGGGCAGCCTGATTCAGCACGTGCTGGATCTTCATCCGGATGTTCCCTTATTCATCGTGTCTACGGGAACCAAAAACACGCCGGCCGTGGCGCTGTACACCAAGTACGGCTTTGTTCCTTTTGACCGTTACGAGGTAGCCCCGGGCGTGGAACTGACGACCTTTCACAGAGCGTCCGAATCGTCACAATAAATACCTCAGCAGAATGGGAGAGGTTGACCCTTGCAGGATCCATGGTATATCGATAATGTGCATATTTTGCTGCGTTTGCTGCTGTCTATGCTGCTCGGCGGATTGGTCGGTCTGGAGCGGGAGCGGTCCAACCACGCGGCTGGACTCCGAACTCATATTTTAGTGTGCATGGGATCGGCGTTAATTATTATGCTGTCTATTTACGGCTTCTCCGAATTCGTTCACGAGGTGAACATCCGGATCGACCCTGCCCGTTTGGCATCGGCCGTCATTACGGGGATCGGATTCCTGGGAGCCGGAACGATTCTGTTTACCGGCAAATCCATTACCGGTTTAACGACGGCGGCTTCCGTATGGGTTGTCGCGGCGGTCGGCTTGTCTGTCGGCGCCGGGTTTTATTTCGCGTCCGTCGCTGCCACGCTGCTTATATTACTGACGCTCGTGGTATTTAATAAGCTGGAGCAGCGTTATATCAAAGGGAGCAAGCTCCACCTTTTCACGTTCCATGCCGTTTCGGTTCCGGGGCTGCTTGAATCGATCTCGGAATTGGTGCAGGCGGAAGGCATCGCCGTGAAAAAATTGATTATCAATGAACGGAGTGCGGCCGCGCCCTTTGAGCTGGAGCCTCCCTCCACCACGCTCGAGATCTCGATGCACGTCCTGATCAAGCATTCCTTTGATCCGCTGCAGCTGGCTTCGCAAATCCGGAAGCTGGAAGGAATTACACTGGTGTCCCTAGACTGACGAAAACGCCGAAAGCTCCCGGGTGACCGGGGGTTTTTGCTTTGACAGGCCGGATAATCCAGATATTGACCTGTTAATTAGGGGACAGAATAGGGTACTATCAGGAAAAAGGACTCGGCCAAACCATTTAAAGAAAGGAGCTGCAAGCATGCATTCTGCCGGACGTCACTCAACAAAGTCAGCGGACGAACCGCAGAAAGGTAAACGCCGGTTACGCATTCATTCCAAGGCGGAGCGGGGAGTCCGCAAGCGCCGGCTGTATTCCCGCAAGCGCAAATTTACCGCAGGGCTTCTTGCAGCGATTTGTCCGGGACTCGGCCATATTTATCTGGGATTGTACCGTAAAGGGGTTTCTCTTATATTCGCACTGATGCTGGATGCGTCGGCGCTGCTCTATTTTTCTTCCATCGGCATCCAGATCAACGTACCGTTGCTTATTTTGCTCGGACTTTTATTTCCTGTCGCTTATTTTTATAGCGTTTATGATGTGCTTCAAGCTGCGGATTATGTGATTTATCATCGGAAAAGGGCTGGGCTTGAGCTGCCGGATGAAGAGGAGACGGAACGGGCGCATCCCTTTGCCTTGGAACGCAGCATCGCTTTCGGCGTATATCTGGTTGCCGGCGGGCTGCTGATGATCGCTTTTTATCAGAAGCCCAAATGGCTTGGCATGTTTATTGAACAGTACGGACAAACCGCAGTTGCGGTCGTTTTGATCGTCCTTGGTTTGTTTTTCGGGCTTCGGGAGACGCTGCTGTTTTTAAACCAAAGACGCGGAAGATGAACCGCTGCGCCATAGCCTGATTTATGGCTGTGCTGCAGCGTGGAAAGAGGTGATCGATAACGTGAACCGAAAGCCCAAATTGCGGGTGGGGCGTTTTACTGCCGTGCTGCTGCTGGTTGTGACCGGTGCACTGCTGTTGACGGATGCGGTTCAAGGGACCGAATACATGCTGCTCCTGCTAAAATGGTGGCCGCTGCTGGCCGTCCTGTGGGGTGCCGAATATATTGTACTGTACTGGTTTATGCGGAAATCGCGAACACCCGGCTGGGGGCGTTTCCGGCTGGATATCCGCGGAGTGCTGGTGGCCGTACTGCTGTCGGCTTCCGTCTTTGTCGTCACCGAACAAGACCACTACCTGCACTTGTGGAATAAGGTCAGTTTGAATTTGACGGCGGCTGGTGTGGACTACAGTGAGGCTAAGGGTAAGCGGTTTGATAAGGACCCGATTTCGATTCCTGTCGCCTTCGAGACCCAAGCGGTGAATATCGACAATATTAACGGCGATATTTTGCTGCAGCGGGGACCTGTGGACGACATTCGGGTGGATACCGAGATGTGGGTGGATCAGATTACGGGGCCGGAAGCGGATGTGATCGGGCAGGAATCCACGGTTGACGTCAGCGACGGAACCACCGTTACGATTCAAACCAAAGGCAAGGCTTACGGGCAATCCGGCAAAAGACAGCCGCGGATGAACCTGACTATTACACTGCCGGAAGACCGCCGCTTTAATTTTTCCATCCGGACGATGAACGGCGGTATTACCTTGAATCATGTAGAGGCCATTGAGCAAATTACGCTGGAAAGTGCAAATGGCGAACTTAAGCTGAATCATATTCTTGGGCAGGTTAAAGGAAAAACGCTGAACGGGGCCGTTCAGGCCGCGAACGTTACCGGTTCGGTTGATCTCACGACCAACCGGGGGAATATGGAGGCGATTGATGTTTCCGATTCTGTTGCGCTGACATCCCAGGTCGGGAATCTGTCGGTCATTCGGGCCCAGGGTAAAATCAATGTAAGTACCAAGAACGGCAACATTTATGTGGATGACATCAAATCGGATTTGACGGCAGAGTCGCTCAACGGCGATATTACCGCAAGATCGAACTCCGTCGGCGGAAACTGGGACATCTACAGCGCTGTCGGGGAGCTTATCCTTGATCTGCCTGGGGATGGCAACTACGCCATTGACGGAACGATCAGCTATGGCGATATTCATAATATGTTCCCCGAGTTTGTCGTGGACAAGAAGAGCATAACCGGCGAGATCGGCACCGGTGACTATACGATCCATGTTGAAGGCAACAGCGAACTGAATGTGAATAAATATTAGAAAAGGATGAACATGGAAGCTTTAACGGCTTCTGTGGGGCGGGGTCCGTTGACAAAGCTCAAAAGATAAACGTACAATAAAGTTATTAACGACTATGTTAAAACATTAAAGGCGGTGGGAATCATGTCTACGCGAGTCCAACATGCACTAGAACAACTGAAGGCAACAGGTGTTCGGATTACGCCCCAACGTCATGCGATTTTGGCCTATTTGATGGAGTCCATGAACCATCCGACGGCGGATGAGATATACCGCGCACTCGAGCCCAAGTTTCCGAGCATGAGCGTCGCGACCGTATATAACAATTTGAAGATGTTTATGGAAGCGGGAATGGTCCATGAGCTGACCTATGGAGATAATTCGAGCCGCTTTGATGCCAACGTGTCGGATCACTTCCACGTGATCTGCGAGAAATGCGGCAAAATCGAAGATTTCATATATCCTTCTCTGAAGGATGTAGAGCATACAGCGGAACAGAGCACTGGATTCAAGGTCAAGGACTTGAGGATGGAGCTTTATGGGATATGCAGTTCTTGCAAAGAACAATGATTTTTGAAACGTGCGGACTCCTGCAAAGGATTCTTCACGTTTTTGTTTTTCAGGCAGAACTTTCTGAACGTCCGGAACATACCGGAAGGCGTGAATTGAATAAAATGACGGAGGATTAGCGAGTGAGCAGAAGAAGACGCAGACGCCGCCCCTCAGCGGGGAGGCGCTTTACGATATTCCTGGGCTTGTGCCTGATCATAGCCGGGGCCTATCTGACGGTGACCGAAATTCTACCGAACCCTTTGCATGAAAAACCGGATTGGCGCGGCATGGACAAGCCTATTTTCGTGGAAGGGAAGCTTCAAGATGAACCAGCCGAAGGAGCCGGTGAACAGCTGATGCTTCCGCTGCCGGTACTGCAGAAGGTGGTGGATCCGACGATACGATATGAATCAGGGACCCAGTCCATCATTTTGACGACGCCGGTGCAGGTCATGCGGCTGCAGACAGGACAGAAAAAGGCGCAGCTGAACAACAAGCCGGTTGAGCTCCGGTTTGCTCCGGAGGAAAAGGACGGCGTGCCGTACATGCCGATTCAGCCGCTTAAGGAACTGTACGGGGTTAACATCCATGAGGATGCCGCTACGGGTGCCGTCATTTTGATGAAAGCCGGGGATACGATACAGATGGGGGCGGCCAATGGCCAGCCTGACGATAAGGTGAAGCTCCGAAAGGGGGATTCCATCCATTCGCCGATTCTGGCTGACATGAAGGGTGGTACCCTTCTGCGGATTTGGGATTCGGAGGGATCCTGGTATTTCGCCCAGATGGATAACGGCTACAGCGGGTATGTCCGCAAGGATGAAGTCTCACTTGGGGACACAAAGACGATCGAAATTCCGCCTATCCCGCCAACCCGGGCGGAGCGCAGCTGGAAAGGCAAACCCGTCAACCTGGCGTGGGAAGCAGTCTACCAGAACAAACCCGATCCGGCCGTATTGGACGGACTGGACGGTGTCAACGTCGTCAGCCCGACCTGGTTCAGCATTATCGACGGCAAGGGCAACGTGCGCAGCAATGCGGATATGGCCTATGTGAATAAAGCCCATGCCCTTAAGATGGAGGTATGGGGGCTGATCAATAACAGCTTCGATGCCGACATAACTACGAGCGCGATGGCCACCTACGAAACGCGGCTGAATACGATCAGCCAGCTGCTGGAACTGGCGCAGATGTATCATTTGGACGGGATCAACATCGATTTTGAAAATGTAAAAACGAAGGACGGCCCGAATATTACGCAGTTTGTACGTGAATTGAAGCCGCTGGCGCAGGATCGAGGTCTGATCTTGTCGGTTGATGTGACGCCGAAATCGAGCAGCGAGCTGTGGTCCAAATTTCTGGACCGCAGTGCACTGAGCGAAGCCGCGGATTTTATTATGCTGATGGCTTACGATGAGCATTGGGCATCAAGTCCGGAAGCTGGCTCGGTTTCTTCCCTGCCATGGGCGGAAGCGGCTGCGAGAAAGATCCTGGATGAGGACGACGTGCCGCCGCAGAAGCTGATACTGGCCGTGCCGCTGTATACGCGGATCTGGTCGGAAGCGAGCAAGAACGGGAAGGTCGAAGTGTCCTCCAAAGCGGTCGGCATGAAGACCGTCAAAGATATTTTGGCCGAAAAGAAACTGAAGCCGAAATACCTGGAAGACGTGAAGCAGCATTATGTGGAGTATAAGGAAGACGGAGTCCTGAAAAAAATATGGATTGAGGACGCAGTGTCCCTGCAAGCGAGAGTGGACTTGGCCAAGTCGCTCAAATTGGGCGGCGTTGCGGCATGGACGCGAAGCTTTGGGACGGAGGATGCCTGGAAAGTGTTAAAAGGGATACAGCAGTAATTACCTTATTGAATCAGCACTTATACGTTATGTAATAAAAAACCGGTACAGCCTGTGATCAGGTCGTACCGGTTTTTTTGTATTTAATGATGATGCGGCGTTGCTTGGGCTCCCTGGCCTTGCTGAGCGGCTTGCAGCTCTTCGGGAGTAATATTCGCCTGGTTGGGATCCAGCGTCAGGATCGTGCGGCAGAACATGCAGCGGTCGGTTTTTCCGAGCATTTTGGTCAATTTGTGACATTCCGGACATTCGAGCTGCAGCGCGCTGGTCGATAGCATGCCAGCCCAGAAATATATTCCGAGACTGCCCATCATGGAAATCAGGCCAATCACAAGACCGATGGCTGCGAACACCTTACCGGCATGTCCCCAAAATACGATACCGGCCGTCCCCAGAACCATCAGACCCATACCCAGCATCGTCAGCAGCAGGCCCCAAAGACGAAAAGCGTTAATTTTCGCTTGATTGAAAATCATGAATCTTTAGCTCCTATCATCAAATTTGTTGTATTTACAAAAAGAAGGAACTGACATGGACATGTAGAAGTATATTATAACTGAATTGGCTCATTTTCGCCAAGGAATGCATGGAGGGAGACGTGAATTTGTCCAATTTGTCCTTTTTTTATGGAGAGTCGGTTTATGTCGATGCCATGGGAACTATTATTTTTCGCCAAGAGGGTCATAAATTTGATGGATCGCTGCTGCATGACTTTGATCTTATTATACTAATCGTTCGCGAACAAGAAGATAAACCGTTAACCGTAGAACATACGATGGCAGGGGAACTGCGATGCCAAGTACTGCATGTCAGCTTGGGCTCGCTTCGGCGTTGGCTGGTGGCCGGTGAGAAGGGAGACCTGGTGAAGTGCTTCATGGAGGGAGAGATCGTTCAGGATCCGTATGCCCGGCTGGCGCAGCTTCGCCAAGATTTCATCGAATTCAGGCAGCCGCTGAGGGACCGGAAGATGCTGTACGAATTTTCCCATTTTCTATGGATGTACGTGGAAGCCAAACGTTATATGCAGGAGGGCTTTTACACGGATGCTTACCACAGTGTGCTGAATTCATTGAAGCATTGGGCCAAGATCGAGCTGATCGAGCAGAAGGTTCTTCCGGAGAAAGCCGTATGGGAGCAGGTGCGCGGACTTAACACAGCTATTCATAAACTGTATGAAGAACTAACCCAGAGTACGGAAACGCTCGCTCAGCGCGTCGAGCTGGTCATGCTTGCCTGTGAGTTTTCAGTCATGTCCAAAATGGCCGAGTGCACGGTGCTGCTGCTGAATATTTTGAGAAGCCGGCCGAAGCCCTGGAGCGTGGAAGAACTGGCTCATCATCCCGAACTCGATATGATCAGCAACAAGCTGCCGCTGGTACTGCGGACGCTGGTCAACAGGTCGCTGGTACGTGAAACGGCGGTCTGGAGCGAAGGGGCGACTTACGGGAATCAGGGGATACGCTATTCCGCCGAGTAACTGTTTAGCAAGGGTATATATGAGGGTACGAAAGAGAGGGGATGATCCCTCTTTTTTTTGTTATCCAAAGGCAAAGAAGTGCTGCGAACAATCGCATGTAGTAGCTGTGTGGCGTTAGGGAAATGAAGATTCACCGTGTATAACCGTTTAATACTTCTCTAAGGGTATAGTTAGGGGAAGATTGGGGAAATTTGAAAAGGCATGCGGATTTTAAAAAGTGGTTGACTCCATTATTGTTTATGTGTTAAATTATATCTCGCCCCATTCAATGACGGTTTCCTTGAAACCTGATAATTCGACAAGATTTTAAAAGAAATCAAAAAAATGCTTGACGAAAAGATGGGCAATATGATATATTATAAAAGTCGCCGCTGAAAAACAGCGAAGACAACAAAACGAAGTTTGATCTTTGAAAACTGAACAACGAGTGAGTATAAACGCGAAGGTCTTATGACCGGAGCGATTGAGATTAAATCAATCTCGTCAGATTCA
>NZ_QRDU01000009.1:0-64289 GCF_003386155.1 Paenibacillus sp. VMFN-D1
AGCAAGCTCTCCATCAAGTCCGCTCGACTTGCATGTATTAGGCACGCCGCCAGCGTTCGTCCTGAGCCAGGATCAAACTCTCCAAGAAAGTTTGTGACTCATTTTGAAACTGACGAGATTGATTTAATCTCAATCGCTCCGGTCATAAGACCTTCGCGTTTATACTCACTCGTTGTTCAGTTTTCAAAGATCAAACTTCGTTTTGTTACCGGAAGCTCATCGCCTCAGCAACTTTTATAGTATATCATGTTCAGCCCAACTTAGCAAGCTCTTTTTTTAAATCTTTTTTTCGGATTTAATATGAAAGCTTGTGATTTGATTCAAGTAACAACCAAATCATCGGCCGGAATATTAATATAACACGCATTGTTGTATTATGCAAGTCTTTTTCTGAAGTTATATTTTAATTGTATATATAAGGTGCCGACCGTTTCGCCTAATTTATGCATTTCATAACTGCGGCACCTGCGGATAATTAGTAGCCTTTCTTCTTCCTTGGCCAAAGTGTATAACTGAAACTTATAACGAAATCAATGCCAACAATCCATGCCCAAAGTAATGGAACTTGCTTAAGCGCTTCTGTACGCTCGGGGTCATTAACGACTACAATCATGAGAAAGATCAGAATCGAACCGATGACCCAAGCCAGCGCATGTCTGAACCATCCTTGCCGCTCTCGTCTCGCATGTGCCTTCCCGTATTTGGGTGCCTTTTGGGGCTTAGCCCCTCCTCCAAAACGATAGGCGAACCGCTCGTCAGCCCAATGAATCATCCGGTGGCCAAAAGCAATGGTTACACCGATGTACACTGCAGCCAGCCCATGCATAAATTCCGCCTCGGCTCCGCCGCGCAGATCCATAATCGTAAGAATGATCAAGAGAAGGTCAACTACAGGAGTCATCAACAGCAGCACGGCACCGCCCTTTTTCCATCCTGCCAAATACCGGACGCTAAGCCCGGCTAACACCAAGATCCAAAAGGCTATTTCGCACCCTACAATCCATATACCGATCAAGCCTATCCCACTCCTTATTTAATACAAATGTGCTAAAATCAATTTACCACAGTCGTACTAAATAAATCAAGCACGTGGTATAATGGAGACATGCCTAAAATTGTTGATCATGAACTCCAGAAAGCCAAAGTGGCCGAGGCCACCTGGCGCGTCATTCAGAAGCACGGTATCGAGCAAGCTTCCGTCCGAAACATTGCGGAAGAGGCGGGGATCTCCGTAGGTTCGATGCGGCATTATTTTTCAACCCAATCCGAGCTCCTGTCCTATTCCATGAAACGGGTATCCGAGCGGGTATCGCAGCGAATATACGATACGGTCTTCTCCGGTGACCTGATGCAGGACATTCCTTCTCTTCTGCATGAGGTTCTCCCTACCGACAACGAAAAGCGGCTGGAAATGGAGGTGTGGTTTTCTTTTGTCGTCAAGTCGCTGTCGGATGATTCCTTGCGTACGCTGCGCCATCAGGTGGACGACGAGCTGCGGTCGATTTTCGTTACCGTATTCAACGGCTTATCGGAAAGCCAGCTCCTGCTTCCCGGTCTGGATTTTGCCATCGAAGTGGAACGCTTCTACGCCGTCCTCGACGGCCTGGCCATCCATGCCGTGATGCGTCCGGAGCGTGTGACCCCCGAGGTCATGGTCGCGGTCATTAAGCGGCATTTGTTATCCTTATGCCGGCCGGATGTCCATTCCATGGCACAGAAGCCAGACTCAAACGCAAAAAAGGAACAGCCGCGTGATACATGATCACGACAGCTGTTCCTTTTATTTATTTTCCCTAAAAACCTGAAAACTACTCCTGACGATTCCGCATATGCGGGAAGAGCAGCACGTCACGGATCGACGGAGAATCCGTCAGCAGCATCACCAGACGGTCAATGCCGATGCCCAGACCACCGGTCGGCGGCATGCCGTATTCCAGCGCGGTGAGGAAATCCTCATCCATTTCATGCGCTTCGTCATTGCCCTGCTCGCGTTCCTTCAACTGTGCTTCAAAGCGCTGGCGCTGATCGATCGGGTCGTTCAGCTCACTGAATGCATTGGCATGCTCACGGGCCACGATAAAGAGCTCAAAACGGTCGGTAAACCGCGGATCCTGCTCGTTTTTCTTCGCAAGCGGCGAAATTTCCACCGGATGCCCTGTCACAAACGTCGGCTGAATCAGCGTTTCCTCAACAAATTCCTCGAAGAACGCGTTCAGAATATGACCGAATGTCATGTGCGGCTCGACTTTTACGTTATGCTCTTTGGCCAGACGGTGAGCTTCCTCATCCGTCATATGCACACCGAAGTCCACGCCTTTGACTTCCTTGACCGCATCCACCATGGATACCCTGCGCCAAGGCGGAGTCAGGTCGACTTGATGCCCTTGATAGTTGATGACTTTGGTGCCGAGCACTTCCTGCGCTATATGCGCGATCATGTTCTCGGTCAGGTTCATGATGTCTTGGTAATCGGCATAAGCCTCATACAGCTCGATCATCGTAAATTCCGGATTGTGGCGGGTGGAAATACCCTCGTTACGATACACACGTCCGATTTCGTATACCTTCTCCAGACCGCCGACAATCAGGCGCTTCAAGTGAAGCTCGATGGCAATCCGCATATACAGCTGCATGTCC
This sequence comes from Paenibacillus sp. VMFN-D1, assembly GCF_003386155.1. NCBI lineage: Bacteria > Bacillati > Bacillota > Bacilli > Caryophanales > Paenibacillaceae > Paenibacillus > Paenibacillus sp. VMFN-D1. The sequence goes on from NZ_QRDU01000009.1 coordinate 2,638, forward strand.
AGCGCGTTATGATGCGTAATAAACGGCTTGGCCGCGGCTCCGCCGGCAATCGCATGCAGTGTCGGAGTTTCAACTTCCAGGTAGCCCTGTGAATCCAGGTAACGGCGCATCGATTGAATAATCCGCGAGCGGGCAATAAACGTCTGCTGTACTTCCGGATTGATGATCAAATCCACATAACGCTGACGGTAGCGAAGCTCCACATCCTTGAGGCCATGGTATTTATCCGGCAACGGATAGAGGGATTTCGACAGAACCTCCACCTCGCTGGCCTTGATCGTCGTTTCCCCGGTCTTCGTCTTGAACATCGTTCCGGCGATGCCAACAATATCGCCCAGATCCAGCAGGCGGAACGCCTCAAACGCATGCTCAGGCACGGAATCCTGGCGCACATAGATCTGGATTTTGCCGCTGAGATCCTGAATATGGGCAAAAATAGCCTTACCCATGCCACGCTTGGCCATAATCCGTCCGGCAACGCGAACTTCGGCGTGCTGCTCGTCCAGCTCTTCTTTTGTCATACCGTCGTATTTACTCAGCAGATCGCCGGCCATGCTGGTTCTGTCGTATTTTTTGCCAAAAGGATCGATCCCCAGTGCACGCAGCTCGTCCAGCTTGCCCCGGCGGATTTTCAGCATCTCGCTTAATTCAATTTCCTGTTCCTGGTTGTTCACTTCTTCTGACATGGTCAGTCTTCATCTCCTTCATTTCACTGCTATACCTCTCCCGCTTGTTCAAGCGGCATGCCGTCTGCCATCTATATCCGAAAATAACCCCACCAAGTGGGGCCTTTCCTTTGCCTCGACGTTAGCTCAAGTGTTACATTCCACAATCTTGAAAAAAAGCTTCCTCAAGGAAGCTTTCTTTCAATCCTAAAGCATGGATATTACTTTTTGATATCGATGATTTTATATTGAATGACGCCCGCAGGAACGTTTACATCCACGACGGTTCCTTTTTGCTTGCCGATGATTGCTTTGCCGACCGGGCTTTCATTGGAAATTTTATTGTTCAGCGGATCGGATTCGGCACTACCGACGATCGTATATTCCATCGTATCGCCGAATTCCAGGTCCTGCACCGTTACCGTAGCACCTACGCCTACAATGTCCGTGTTGATCTCATCATTATTGATGATCCGGGCATTGCGCAGCATTTTTTCCAAAGTAATGATTCGGCCTTCAATAAAAGCCTGCTCGTTCTTGGCGTCTTCGTATTCGGAGTTCTCACTGATATCACCGTAGCCGATGGCAACCTTGATCCGCTCCGCGACTTCGCGGCGCTTCACCGATTTCAGGTTCTCGAGTTCGTCTTCCAGCTTCTTAAGTCCGTCCTGTGTAAGAATGACTTCTTTATCGCTCATCTTAACCGATTCTCCTGTCATGTAAATAAATTAAAAAACATCCTGCTTCCATAGAATGAACTAAAGAAACTTACGTTCTTGCTCCGTGGTCAGGAGATGGCAATGCTTACTTTAGTTCAATCTATATATATGCAAAACTATATGCAAAATTTGAAGGATCAGAACATCCTCCTGCTGCTTGTTAAACGAAGAGTCGAATTTATACTGCAAAATTATATGGTAACCGTTTCAAAATGTCAATGACAGGGGTGCAGCCGCGGCCGCCCATCTTATTGGGCCACCGCTTCCACACCTATTTCCTCGGCTTCCATTTCGGCACGCTGGTTCAGGTTCGCCACAAAATCCTCCAATATTCCGACCATTTCGTCGCGCTTCGTTCCTTCCATAATCTCATCCTTGATCCGTGCGGACCCTTTGAGACCTTTCAGGTACCATGCCAGATGCTTGCGCATTTCGCGTACCGCTACGAACTCGCCTCTCAGCGCGATCAGGCGGTCCATATGAAGAATCGCGATGCGGATCTTCTCTTCAGCCGCAGGCTCCGAAAGCAGCTCACCGCTCTTGAGGTACTCAATCGTACGGTACAGCATCCACGGATTTCCCAAAGCGCCGCGTCCGATCATAACCCCGTCACATCCGGTTTCGTCGAGCATGCGCCGCGCGTCTTCCGGTGTAACCACGTCACCGTTACCGATGACCGGGATCGATACCGACTCTTTAACTTGCTTTATAATGCTCCAATCGGCATGTCCCGTATACAGCTGTTCCCGGGTTCTGCCGTGCAGGCTGACTGCCTGGCCTCCGGCGCGTTCCACCGCTTGGGCGTTCTCCACCGCGTAAATGTGGTCGCTGTCCCATCCGGTGCGCATTTTCACGGTCACTGGTTTATCGACTGCATCCACGACAGCGGAGACCATTTCGTAAATTTTCTGGGGATCGAGCAGCCAGCGTGCACCGGCGTCGATTTTGGTCACTTTCGGAGCCGGACAACCCATATTGATATCAATGATATCGGCGTTGGTCTGTTGGTCCACAACTTTGGCTGCCTCCACCAGGGAATCCCGGTCCCCTCCGAAAATCTGCAGGCTGAGCGGCTTCTCGCGCTCATCTACATATAGCATTTCCCGCGTGCGCTGATTGCCGTGAACGATCGCCTTGCCGCTAACCATTTCTGCGCAGACCAGACCCGTTCCGAATTCCTTGGCGATAAGACGGAACGCAGGATTACACACGCCCGCCATCGGTGCCAGCACGACTTGGTTCTTCATTTCAATATCGCCAATCTTCAGCATCGCATCATTTCCCCCCTTATTATTCATTGTATATACATAAGCAGTATTCCTGCTTCTCTAAAGTCTAACCGTTCCTCAGTTCCTGAACAGATACACCCAGTGCTTCCGCTACTTTGATCAAAACCTGTTCTTCTGCACGACGGTTTCCCCGTTCGATGGCCCCCAGCACCGCAAGCGATATGCCGCTCTTGGCTGCGAGCTCCTGCTGCGTGTAGCCTTTTAGCTTCCGGAAGGCGCGGACGCGCTTCGCCAGCTGCATGTTTTCCAAAGCTGCAGACCTTCCTTTCCATCCAGCTTATCCAGAGCTGTCTCTACGATTGTATATAAGCCGGAAGGCTCGCCGGGAGGAACGATATCGGATAAGGGAACCAGCACGAAGGCGCGCTCCTCCATCCGGGGATGCGGCAGCACCAGTTCTTCCGTGTTCTCCCTGCGGCCCTCCATCCAGATTAAATCCAAATCGACGGTCCGGGGCCCCCAATGGATCTCCCGAATGCGCCCAAGCCCGTTCTCAATCCCCTGCATCACGTGCAGCAGTTCATGGGAATCCAAACTTGTGCGGACGCACACGGCCATATTTAAAAAGAGGGGCTGGTCCACATAACCCACAGGCTCCGTCTCATAAAGGTGGGAACAGCGGGCTACCGTAATGCGGGGGTCCTCATCCAGGCGCCGGATGGCTTCCATCAGCGTATGCTCGCGGTCACCCAAATTTGCCCCTAAAGCAATATAAGCCTCTGATAGCTCAGAGGTGAAATGTGCATTCATAATGGAGTCTCACTTTCTTGTCCTATGCAGCTCCACAGTAACACCCTGAAAGTGGATGTCAAATGGAGGATGCGGTTTGGTCACTTTGACCGTCAGTGCATTGATACTAGTATAAGTGTCCAGTACAACAGATGCAATACGTTCGGCTAAAGCTTCGATCAGGCGAAAAGACTCGGTTTCGACCACGTTTTTGACCGTTTCGTGGACTTCGGCATAATTTACCGTTTGGGTGAGATCGTCGTTCTCTCCGGCTGCGCGCAAATCCAGCTCCATGTCCAGATCGACGTAGAAGCGCTGGCCGAGCTTGCGCTCTTCCTCGAACACGCCGTGATACCCGTAATACTCCATGCGGTGAATGACCATTCTATCCATTTTCTACTCCGCCTCCCCAATAATCAACATCGCGCCAAACGCTACTGTATATAAAACGTCTAATCTCGGCTCACAACCACCGAAGTGTATATCATCGCATCGCACATTTTGACGGTTCGTTTGATCGATTTCACATCGTGCACCCTCACCAGCTGGCAGCCTTGGGCGATTCCGAATGCCACCGTGGCCGCGGTACCCTCGACCAGATCATCCACCGGCAGATCCAGCACGCTGCGGATGAACTTTTTGCGGGACGTGGCCAGCAGCACGGGATATCCGATCTGGTTCAGACGGTCCAGCTGGGTCATCAGCTTCAAGTTGTGCTCTCCGTTTTTGGCAAATCCGATCCCCGGATCCAAAATAATATGTTCCGGACGAACTCCGGCCGCCAAGGCGAGGCGCACGCTCTCTTTCAGGTCAGCGACGACGTCCTCCACAAAATCGGTGTAGTCCATGTCGTGCCGGTTATGCATCAGAATAATCGGACAGCCCAGCTCGGCTGCCACCTTCAGCATGTCCGGATCGCCTTTGCCTCCCCAAATATCGTTGATGATATGGGCACCGGCCAGAATGGCCTGGCGAGCCACTTCCGCCTTGTACGTATCGATCGAGATCGGAATGTGCGGGGCCGCTTTATGGATCGCCTCAATCACGGGAATCACGCGGGCCAATTCCTCTTCCGCGGATACCGGCGTATATCCCGGCCGGGTTGATTCTCCTCCGATATCGATCAGGTCGGCGCCGTCCAGCATCATTTTGAGCGCATGGCGTACGGCCGTGTCCGGATCCACATACCGGCCGCCGTCGGAGAAGGAATCGGGCGTTACATTTAAAATGCCCATCACCTGGGTAGACTGTCCGAGCCTCAGCACGGCTTCGCCCATCGTAAAGTTACGTTCGTAGATTGTCGTTTTCACTGTCAAATCCCTGCTTTCTGTCGGTACGAATCGAGCAGCCTGCGGGTGATCGGGCCGGCGGCGCCGTGACTCACCGTACTGCCCGTTCCCTGCCTGTCCAGCAGGAGCGTAACGGGCACAAGCTCCTGGATGGAGCTGGTCACGAACACCTCATCTGCGTCCAGCAGATCTTCCCACGTATACAGGCCTTCCGTGCAGCGGATGCCTGCCGCGCCGGCGAGCTCAAGCACAACCTGGCGCGTAATGCCAGGCAGCAGCCCGGTGGATGCATCAGGTGTATAGAGTTCCCCTTCTTTCACAAAAAACACATTGCTGACGACGCCTTCGCTGACATGTCCGCGCTCATCGAGCATCAGGCCTTCCGCCTGGCGGGAACGCGGATCACTCAGAGCCGCCAGCTCCCTTTTCGCCAAAATGTTGTTCATGTAATGGAGCGACTTCAAGCGGATCGGAGCTTCGGGAGAGTTGCGCCGTGTGTCCAGCAGCTGCAGGGCTTTTCCTTGGGTGTAGAGGGTCTCCGTCGCCTCCGGCAGCGCCTTCACAAGCAGAACATGATTGGGACGGCTGTACTCCTTCCCGGGAAGCCCGAGAACATCAACGCCAGCGCTGACGGTATAACGGATGTGAGCCTCCTCAAGGCCGTTCGCCTTCATCAAGGCTTCAATCCAGCCGGGCATGGACGCGAGGGCATCCTCCGGCGAAAAGGGAATGCCCAGCATCCGGCAGCCCTCTGCCATCCGTTTCAAGTGCCTCTCCAGCAAAAAGGGCCGGCCGCGGTATGTCCGCAGCGTCTCAAACAGCCCCATTCCGTATAAAAAGCCGTGATCCATTACAGGTACCACGGCGTCGGCGGCATCCACGATCCCGCCGTTCAATCCTATCTTCTTCATGCTTTGGCGCCTGCGGTCTGCTTCAGGAAATTACGCAGTATTTGATGCCCGTAATCGGTGATGATCGACTCCGGATGGAACTGGACGCCTTCAATCGGATACTCCTTGTGACGCAGTCCCATAATCTCGCCTTCTTCGGTTTCTGCGGTGATCTCCAGGCAGTCCGGCAGACTGTCCCGCTCCACAAGCAGCGAATGGTATCTTGTCGCCGTAAATGGCGATGGAAGACCTTCGAACACGGAGGTGCCGTGATGATGGATCGGTGAAGTTTTTCCGTGCATCAGCCGTTCAGCACGGATGACATTGCCGCCGAATGCCTGCCCAATGGCCTGGTGACCCAAGCATACGCCGAAAATCGGGATTTTGCCTTTAAAATACGCGATCGTCTCCAGGCTGATTCCCGCCTCGTTCGGCGTGCAGGGACCCGGGGAAATCAAAATATGGTCGGGTGCAAGCTCCTCAATGCCGGATACGGTAATTTCATCGTTGCGGTATACCTTCACTTCCTGTCCGAGTTCCCCCAAATACTGCACCAGATTGTACGTAAAAGAGTCATAATTGTCGATAACCAAAATCATATGCTCATCCCCTTATCCCAGATTTGGCGGCGGATTCCTCTTCGCTTGCGAGAACCGCCAGAATCATGCCTTTGGCTTTGTTTTGGCATTCCCTGTATTCCCGGTAAGGGTCGGAATCGATGACGATTCCCGCCCCGGCCTGGATATATCCCGTACCTTCCAGGACGGCCATCGTTCTTATGATAATATTTAATTCCATATTGCCGTTGTAGTCAATCCAGCCGATTGAGCCGGTGTATGGCCCGCGCCTTACGGGTTCCAGCTCCTCGATGATCTCCATCGTCCTCACCTTGGGTGCGCCCGTGATGGTTCCTCCCGGGAAAAAGGCGGCGATCACGTCGTATACGCCTTTGCCCGGAGCGAGCCGGCCTTCCACCTGAGAAACGAGATGCATCACATGGGAGTAATGCTCGACTGTCATCAGCTCCGGGACGTGCACCGAGCCGTACGCCGCTACCTTCCCCAGATCGTTGCGTTCGAGATCCACCAGCATGATATGCTCGGCTCTCTCCTTCTCGCTGCCCAGCAGCTCGGCCGCCATAGCCGCATCCTCCTCCAAGGTAAGCCCCCGGCGCCTCGTACCCGCGATCGGGCGGGTGCTGATTCGCTCCCCCTGAAGCTTCACCAGCAGTTCCGGGGAGCCGCTGACCAGCGTGAATCCCGGGGAACGCAGAAGCCCCATGTAAGGGGAAGGGTTCAGCAGGCGGAGCCATTCATAGGCCTGCTCCGGCGGCGAATGCAGGTCTAGCTCCTGACGGAGCGACAGATTCACCTGGAAGACGTCCCCTTCGCGAATGTACTGCTGGATGGCCCGCACAGCCTGTTCGAAGGATTCCTGCGGGAATCCAGTACGCAGCTGCGGCCCCTCCATGCGGGGGGACAGCTCCTCCGCCTGCTTTCGCCGCCGGTCCGCTTCGGTCCGGATCCCGTCGTCCAGGTTCACCATGGACAGCCACAACGACTGCATGGACCGGGCACGCTCAGCAGCCTCCTCGTAGAGCGCACCCAGTCTTTGCCCGATCAGATCCCTGTCCAGCCCTTCTGCATCAAAATGCACATGGACCGTGCAGTACACCTTCCGGCTGTCTGCATCATGCACCCACAACTCTTCCATCCGCATCCACAAATAATCCGGGAATGCCGGAAGATCGGCTGCGGTGGACGGCAGATTTTCAAGGGAACGAACGATGTCATACCCTAGAAAGCCAACGCATCCTCCAAGAAGGGGTGGCAACTCTGGATCCGGCTGCTGGGGAGCCCGGTACGGCACCATCCACCGCTGCAGCACCTGCAGCGGACTTCCGTCCACCTTCTCAGTCGCCCCGCTCAGCAGGTGCGTCACGACGCCACCGTGATCTTTTCCGTGAAGAACCGACACCGGCCGCAGTCCCAGGTAGGTATACCGCCCCTCCTTACCGCTCTCAAGTACGAAAGAATAGGGCGAAGCCTGTTCCCAGGCCGACGTCCAAGCCGCCGGGAGCTCCCCTTCTTCCTGCCGGTCCCATCCTCCGGACGACAGCACATATGGAAACATCGTCATGCCCTCTGCGGCCCAAGTCATCCATTGATCCAAGGTGATCAAACCGCTCTCGTTTCTCTTCATTTTCTGATCCCCTTTTAGTAACAAGACCCGTCTATTGGTTGTCAGTATACTTGGAGTCGGCAGGTTTGAAAAGACTTTTTCCAAAAAGATGCCTGATTTGGCTGCCAATGAGCGGCTGCATGAACAAAAAAAACCTGCAGCCGGATAGACCGGCAGCAGGGGCGAGAGTTTTTACAATGTATAAGACGCTAATTACGCCTCAAAGTTATACAGCGGTGTGCTCAAATAGCGTTCGCCGTTACTTGGGATGACTACCACGACACGTTTGCCTTTACCGAGCTCTTTGGCCACTTTAAGTGCGGCGAACACGGCAGCGCCGGAAGAAATACCGGACAGGACACCTTCTTCTTTGGCGACACGGCGTGCCGTTTCAAAGGCTTCGTCGTTCTCCACGTGAATGATCTCATCGTAGATGTCACGGTTGAGGATATCCGGAATAAAGTTGGCGCCCAGACCTTGAATTTTGTGCGGTCCTGGTTTGCCTCCTGCCAGAATTGGAGAAGCCGCAGGCTCAACAGCCACGATCTTGATGTCAGGGAAGCGGTTCTTCAGCACTTCGCCGGCACCGGAAATCGTTCCGCCCGTTCCGATTCCTGCCACGAAGGCGTCGAGGGAGCCGCCGATGGATTCAATCGCTTCCACAATTTCCGGACCCGTCGTTTCGCGGTGAATCTTCACGTTGGCCGGGTTCTTGAACTGCTCAGCCATGAAATAATCCGGATTTTCCTTCACGATTTCTTCGGCTTTCTTAACGGCACCGTTCATGCCTTCAGCTCCCGGCGTCAGAACCAATTCTGCACCGTAGGCGCGAAGTAGGTTGCGGCGCTCAAGGCTCATCGTTTCAGGCATGACGATCACGGCTTTGTAGCCTTTGGCTGCAGCTACCATAGCCAGACCGATACCGGTGTTGCCGCTTGTCGCTTCCACAATCGTACCGCCAGGCTTCAGAAGGCCGTCCTTCTCCGCTTGTTCGACGATGCTGATCGCAATCCGGTCCTTAACGCTGGAGCCCGGATTTTGATATTCCAGCTTCAAGTAAATTTCCGCGCTGTCTTCCGGTGCAAGCCGGTTCAGCCGGACAAGGGGTGTTCCTCCGATTAATTCCGTTACGTTGTTGACGACCTTAGCCATAGGTAAATCCTCCCTGTTTATAATGAATTTGATGAATAACTGCTGTATACAAAATTCTAGAAAGAGAATCTGGCTGGCTTGGATCAAACTATATCCGAGTAAATAAGTAGGTATTTATACCTTCATCTTATCAACCTTCCACCTCAATGTCAATATGAACCCGGACGTAAGGCCTGGTTGTAAACAAAGAAAACATCCTGAAAACGTATGTAAGCCAGGGCTCATCATCTTGCCTGCCGCTTCTGTCGTTTCAGGATGCTTTGGATGGCGATATTTTGATCAAAATTTTGGCGTCATATTTGTTTCTCAACTGTTCTTCCAGCTGCGAAAGGGGAACAGCCTCGCTTAAGGCCAGCTGTTTGCGGGCCTCCCGAATGATCTCCTCACTGCTCTTGGTACTGCCGTTCACCACGCTGATCAGCTGGACGACCGCATATCCGTCATTTAGCCGTACCGGACCCGCCGCGTCCCCTGGCTTCAGGGTTGAGGCTGTCTGCAGTACTTCGGGAGCAATAAAAGGATCACCCTCCTCCACCGTCCCCAGGTCACCGCCTTGATCGCGTGTAAATTCATCCAGGGAGTACGCTGCCGCCAGCGTGCCGAAATCCTCTCCCTGCTGCAGGCGGTCAAGCACCCGATTCGCCTCATCTTCCGTATCCGTCTGAATCCAGGCAAGATGATAAGCCTTCTTGGCTGCAAACTCCTCTTGATGCTGATCGATATAACGCTGTACCTCCGCATCCGTGATGCGAATTCCTGCGGTCGCGATCTTTTGCAGTGTGAGACGGTACTCGGTTTCCGCCCGAATTTCCTCGGGAGTCAGGTTCAGCTGGTCGGCCATCTCCCGATAATAGTCGTCCGGGGAAGCGTAACCCTGCATTTCCCGGTTAATCTCCTCCGTCACTTCCTCCGGGGTCACCTTAATATTCAGGGACTGGGCCTCCGCATATACCGCCTTGTGATTCAGCATCTGCGTCAATGCTTCCTCCCCGTGCGTCCGTTTCAGCTCCTCGACCCAATCGCTTTCCGTAATGGTACTGCCGTTAAAAGACGCCACCGCATCCGCCCCTTGCTTGTCTTCAGCCGGTGACGGCTCATCTGCCGGTTTAAGTCCACGGATGACAATCAGACTCCCCATAAACAACACGCCCGCTGCCAAAATAATGACCGCGGCCCACAGCCCCTTCTCCTGTCTGGTTATCATATCATCGAACCCGCCCCTTACTTCATGGCTTGTTCAAGAATCTGCTGCAGTTGTTCCCTGTCAAAATCATACGCTTCATTGCAGAAATGGCACACCACTTCCGCCTGTCCATCCTCCTCGATCAAACGCTCCAGTTCCGCTTGGCCCAGGCTGACCAGCGTTTGCTCTACCCGCTCACGAGAGCACTGACAGCGAAACATGATGTCCATCTCTTCGAGAACCTCTACATCGGGAAGCAGCTGCTTCAGCATATCTTCCAGCTCCAGCCCTTGGTCCAGCAGGGCGGTTACCGGCGGAATCGCGCTTACCGCCTGCTCGATCGCCGTGATTTCCTCATCGGAAAGGCCCGGAAGCAGCTGAATGATAAAGCCGCCGGCCACGAGCACGGAATTGTCAGGAGCGACGAGTACGCCCAGGCCAACCGCAGTAGGGGTTTGCTCCGATACGGCAAAATAATACGTAAAGTCCTCTCCGAGCTCTCCCGAAATAATCGGTACGCTTCCGCGGTAAGGCTCTTTGAGGCCCAGGTCTTTCGTTACGTGCAGGTATCCCTCGCGGCCGACCGCGCCGGCTACGTCGAGTTTTCCCTGGCTGTTGCTGGGCAAGTGGACATGCGGATTCGTGACGTATCCCGTCACTTCGCCAAAGGAGTTGGCTTCCACGACGATCTGTCCGATCGGTCCGTCGCCCTTGACTTGAATGCTGAGCTTTTCCTTGCCCTTCAGCATGGCGCCCATCATACCAGCGGCTGTCAGCGTGCGTCCCAGCGCCGCTGTGGCGGTAGGCCACGTATCATGCCTTCTGCGAAGCTCCTCGACGAGAGCCGTCGTTCTCACCGCGAAAGCCCGGACCCGTCCGTTCATGGCCGTGCCCCGGATGAGGCGGTCCTGTTTGTTTTCCATTATGTGTACTGCCTCCTTTATTGGATGAGCCGGGAAGGCTCTGCCATTATCTATCTATTTTACCGCAAAACAGGCCTTTTTGGTGATCCGGTTGATCTTTCTGGCAATTCAGCGGTTGCGCTCATAAATAATCCGGAGGCCGTCGAGCGTCAGCAGCGGATTCACTTCCTGGATGACCTGCGTTTCGCTGGCGATCAGATCCGCCAGTCCGCCCGTTGCGACCACTTTCAGGGAGGGCACCTGCATCTCGCCGCGAATCCGCTCCACAATGCCGTCAACCTGCCCGGCGTATCCGAAAATAATGCCTGCCTGCATCGCATGAACCGTATTTCGTCCGATGACCTTTTTGGGCTTTTCCAGCTCAATCCGCGGCAGCTTCGATGCGCGCTGATACAGCGCTTCGGTCGCAATGCCGATGCCCGGCACGATCAGGCCGCCGAGATAGGCGCCTTTGGCATCAATGCAGTCAAAGGTGGTAGCCGTGCCAAAGTCGATCACGACGAGCGGGCCCTGGTACTTCTCCACGGCGGCAACGGCGTTGGCAATCCGGTCAGCCCCGACCTCGCGCGGATTTTCGTAACGCAGATTGAGCCCGGTTTTAATCCCCGGTCCCACGATGAGCGGCGAATGGTGGATATATTTTTGGCACATCTCCTCAATGACATGGACCATAGGCGGCACCACCGAAGAAATGATCACGCCCTCAATGTCGCTGACCGGGATCCCGGACATCTGAAACATGTTCCGGAACATAATGCCGTACTCGTCCGGCGTGGAATGATTGACCGTGCTGAGACGGAAATGATGCAATAGCTCCCAGTTTCTGTATATCCCCAAGACGATGTTCGTATTCCCGATGTCGATCACCAGAATCACGGGGGCTATCCCTCCTTCACCGCATTGAGATCGAGGCTGATGTCCAGGCTGTCGAAGGAATACGTCAGTCTGCCGACCGAAATGACGTCGACGCCGCAGGCCGCGATCCCCTTCACAGTCTTCAAAGACACGTTGCCGGAGGCCTCCACGGTCACATGCGGCGACTTGGCCTTAATGCGCCGAACGGCCTCTTTCATCAGATCCTGGCTCATGTTATCCAGCATGATGATGTCCGCACCGGCTTCCAGCGCTTCTTCAACCTGCTCAAGCGATTCCGTCTCCACTTCGATGGTCATCGTATGAGGGATAAACGCCCGGGCACGCTCCACGGCCTGGCGGATTCCGCCAGCGCCTTTAATATGGTTGTCCTTGATCATCACAGCATCATACAGCCCGAAGCGGTGGTTGGCTCCCCCGCCGACGCGCACCGCGTATTTCTCCAGCATGCGGTGTCCCGGCGTCGTCTTCCGGGTATCGACCAAGCGGGTTGGCAAGCCCTCCAGCGCATCCACGAACGAACGTGTCCGGGTCGCAATGCCTGACAGGCGCTGCAGCAAATTCAAGGCCAGCCGCTCCCCCGTCAAAATCCGGTGCGTGCTGCCTTCCACGACAGCGAGTACCGTTCCCTTCTTTACGAAATCGCCTTCCGCTACTTGAGGCGTGAACGTGAGCGCCGGGTCCACGACTTGAAACACGAGCTCCGATACGGGAAGTCCGGCTACCACGCCATCTTCCTTGGCATGGATGATTCCCTTGGATTCATGTCCTGTCGGAATGGTCGACAGCGTCGTCACATCTCCCGATCCGACGTCCTCTCTCAGCCACAGCCGGATGGATTCCACAAGACTTTCATCATATCCGTTAAACGTCATCGCTGATTTCCTCCACTATTTCTTGATCCCGCCGCTGCAGCAGATGCTTGCGCCAGCCTTCGTCATCCCGCAGGGGGAAGTCTTCGCGGTAATGCGCCCCACGGCTCTCTTCCCGGGACAATGCCGCGCTGGTCACCAGCAGACTGCTGGTCAGCATGTTGGCAAATTCAAATTCCTCACGCTTGCTCAGTCCGGACTGGAAAATCGGCAGCTGGCGCTTCAGTTCATCCAGCCCCTTCAGCAGCAGCGTCTTGTTCCGGCGCAGTCCAACGTACCGCACCATCACCTTCTGAAGCTTGAGCCGGCGCTCTACAATGGCCTGCCTTGGCGATTCCAGGCGCCCTTCATCGACCCGGATATCTTGGGGTTCCCAGTCCAGCGGGGACAGTTCCCGCAGGCGGTTCACAATACGCCGTCCAAACACGATCGCTTCAGAGAGCGAGTTGCTGGCCAGCCGGTTGGCGCCGTGAACACCGGTCGAAGACACTTCGCCGCAGGCAAACAGCCGCTTGATGCTGCTCTCGCCGTTCAGGTCCGTTTTGACGCCGCCCATCATATAATGCGCAGCCGGAGCCACCGGAATCCAGTCCGTCGACATATCCAATCCGTAAGACATGCACGTTTCGTAAATGGTCGGAAACCGATGCTTAAGCATATCCTCCGGCTCATGGGTAATATCCAAATAGACGAAGGTGGATTTCGTTTCTTCCATTTCGCTGAGGATCGCCCGGGCGACAATGTCGCGCGGAGCCAATTCGAGCAGCTCATGGTATTTTTCCATAAAACGTTCGCCTTTAATATTCCGCAGAACGGCGCCTTCGCCCCGAACCGCCTCGGAGATTAAAAACCTCGGAGCACCCGGATAACAAAGAGCCGTCGGGTGAAACTGAATAAACTCCATGTCGCGAACCTCAGCCCCCGCCCGATAAGCAATCGCCACACCATCGGCCGTGGCCACTTCCGGATTGGTGGTGTACCGGTAGAGCTGTCCCGCGCCGCCGGAACAAAGCACAGTCGCGTTCGCCTGCACAAAGATCCGCTGTCCATCCGGGCGCTGAACCAGCGCTCCCTTGCACTCGCCGTTTTCTGTAATAACGTCTATTACAAAGTGATGCTCCCATACCTCAATATGGTCATGCTCCGCGACCTTCTCGGCCAGCGCTCTGACAATTTCGTAGCCGGTCGCGTCCCCGTTGGCATGCAAAATCCGCCGGTGGCTGTGCGCGCCTTCCTGGGTCAGGGCAAGCTCCCCGTTCTCCAGGTCAAACGTTGTGCCGAGCCGGATCAGCTCCTTGACGCCCTCAGGGCCTTCATTGACCAAGAGGTCCACCGAGGAGGATGAACACAGCCCTGCCCCTGCCATCAGCGTATCCTGCCGGTGATACTGTGGGGAATCATCCTCCGAAATGACCGCGGCAATCCCCCCTTGTGCGTACCGGGTGTTGCTTTCGAGCAGTGCCTTTTTCGTGATCATGATGACGTGCCGGTCCTGGCTTGCCTGAATCGCCGTAAACAGTCCGGCTATGCCCGAGCCGATGACGATAACATCCGTCTTGGTCCGGGGCAAAGTCTGCAGATCAAAGTCAACCAGATATTGTGGAATCATGTGCCTGTTCACCTGTCTTAAGAGAAAGAGTAGCGCATGCTACTGTACTTGTAACATGCGCTCTAAAGAAGTTCTGGCTTTATCTGCAACAACCGGCGGCACGTAGATTTGCGGCTTCATGGTTTCCAGACACTTCACCAGTTTTTTCAGATTGTTCACCTTCATGTTCGGGCATACCAAAAACTTGGTGGCGAAATGAAACTCCTTATCCGGGCTGTCGAGACGAAGCTGGTATCCGGTACCGTCTTCGGTTCCGACGATAAACTGTTTGCTGCTTGATTTTTTGCAGTATTCCAAAATCGCCGTGGTGCTGCCGACGAAATCACCCATGGCTACGACCTCCGGACGGCATTCCGGGTGTACGACAAACTCGGCGTCGGGATATTTGGCTTTCATCTCCACAACGTCTTTTACCGTCAGCATATCATGCGTATTGCAGTACCCTTCCCAAATGATGAGCTTCTTGTCGGTATGCTGCTGCACATAGTGACCCAAATTTTTGTCCGGTACCCAGATGATCTCATCGGAATCGACCGATTGAATCACTTTTACCGCATTGGAAGAGGTACAGCAAATATCCGTTTCCGCCTTGATCTCTGCCGAAGAGTTGATATACGTAACGACTTTGGCGTTAGGATGCTGTGCTTTCAGTTTGCGGAGTCCGTCCACGTTGACCATATCGGCCATTGGACAGCCTGCACGCTCATCCGGAATCAGCACCATTTTGTTCGGAGCCAGAATCTTAGCGCTTTCACCCATAAAATGAACGCCGCAGAAGACGATGACTTCCGCATCGGTTTGAGCCGCTTTCTGGGCAAGCAGGAAGGAATCTCCACGGAAATCCGCTACTTCCTGAATTTCATCCCTTTGATAATAATGCGCCAAAATAATGGCGTTTCTTTCCTTCTTCAGCTTAAGCAGCTTCTCCGTCAGTTCCCGCTTTTGTTCCTGCTTATGCTCCAGTGCCAGAGCTTCCACCAGTAACCCACTCCCTCTGAAATCCCATGATTTTACCCGGTTGATGGCTTCATAACCTCATAACATCATGAATAGTTTGTGAAAATTCTCCCAAAGTTGCCCGTTGCAACCTCGAGACCATCTTGTTTATCAACTAATTTACACAAGGTTCACGATACTGTCAATTGACTAAAATGATCTTTATATGCTATCTAGCCGAAAGAAAACAAAGCTTCCCGCTCGATTCCGTCCGATTAGGCCGCCTCGCTTCTGTTTGGAGCTTGCAGCCGTCCCAATCGCTACTATGCCTCAAAAAAAATTAACTGATGCCACAGAGTTAAGGCGGAACGCTATCGGCTTTAATGCTTGAACACCCCAAATGGCCGCCGCTCTTATTTCCTGGCAAACGACACAAAAAACCCGGGGACGGCTTACCGTCTCCGGGCTGTTGTTGCATTGGGATTAGGATCTGGATTCCGGCGGTGTTCCGCCGTTGCCCGAACCTGGATTCTCATTCGTTCCATCATTGTTATTTGGAATGTCGCCCGGCGTATCCGTGTTGATATCGCTTGGCGGGTCATTCGGCAAGTTGGAAGGAACATCGTTCGGAATTTCTTCCGTTGGCAGGCTGGTATTATCCTTGCCCTGAATGCGTACACGCACGTCACCGACGTTGTCGATGACAGGGGCGCCATGTTCGGAAGAACCTTCATCATTTCCGCTTCCGCCCTCTTTCGGGCCGTCTTCAGAAAGATAACCTTGCTCGATCAGTTCCTTGATCTGTTCAAGCTCGAGCGTCTCCTTCTCAAGCAGCGTGTTCGCGATGAGGTGAACCTCTTTCGAATACTTGGTCAGCAGGTCTCTCGCCCGCTCGTAGCACTCGTTTGTCATGCGCTGCATTTCCTGGTCGATCTCATAAGCGATCGAATCACTGTAGTTCTGCTCGTGACCGAGGTCACGGCCCAGGAATACCTGACCTTGCGAGGACCCGAACTGAAGCGGTCCAAGCTTCTCGCTCATACCGTATTCCATAATCATGCTGCGGACGATGCCCGTAGCCTGCTGGAAGTCGCTGTATGCGCCAGTTCCGATTTCACCGATAAACAGTTCCTCGGAGACCCGGCCGCCCAGGAGACCCGTCACCTTATCAAGCAGCTCCTGCTTGGTTACAAGCATCCGGTCTTCCTTCGGCATCATGATGACATATCCGCCGGCGCGTCCGCGCGGAATGATCGTTACCTTGTGTACCATATCGGCATGCTCCAAGAAGTAGCCCACGATCGTGTGACCGGCTTCGTGGTAAGCGACAATCCGCTTCTCCCGGTCGCTGATCACGCGGCTGCGCTTCTCGGTACCGACGATGACACGGTCAATCGCTTCGTCAACCTCTCGCATGGAGATGTCTTTACGGTTACGGCGTGCAGCAAGCAGCGCCGCTTCGTTCATCAGGTTCTCCAGCTCGGCGCCGGTAAAGCCTGTCGTACGTTTAGCCACAACATCCAGCTTGACGTCTTTGGTCAGCGGCTTGTTGCGTGCGTGAACCTTCAGTACCGCCTCGCGGCCTTTCACGTCTGGACGATCGACGGTAATTTGACGGTCAAAACGGCCTGGACGCAGAAGCGCAGGGTCGAGGATGTCGGCACGGTTCGTTGCAGCCACGATGATGATGCCTTCGTTACCGCCAAAACCGTCCATCTCAACGAGGAGCTGGTTCAGCGTCTGCTCGCGTTCGTCATGCCCGCCGCCGAGTCCGGCACCGCGCTGACGACCTACGGCGTCAATCTCGTCAATGAAGATAATACATGGTGCGTTTTTCTTGGCGTTCTCGAACAAGTCACGCACACGGGATGCACCGACCCCGACGAACATTTCCACGAAGTCCGAACCGGAAATACTGAAGAACGGAACTCCGGCTTCACCTGCTACGGCGCGGGCGAGGAGGGTTTTACCTGTACCTGGAGGGCCTACAAGGAGAACCCCTTTAGGAATACGGGCACCTACTGCGGCAAATTTCCGCGGATCCTTCAGGAACTCAACGACTTCGACAAGCTCCTGCTTCTCTTCGTCAGCTCCCGCAACATCCTCAAAGGTAACCCTTTTCTTCTCTTCATTATATAGGCGGGCGCGGCTCTTGCCGAAGTTCATAACCTTGCCCCCGCCTCCCTGCGCTTGATTGAACAGGAAGAAGAAGAGAATAAACATAATAACCAAAGGAATCAGGGAAGAGAGCAGCGTCAGCCAGACGCTTTCGCCTTCCATCTTCTTCTGGGTGAATTTCATGCCGGTTTTGTCACTGGCAGCTACCAGCTCTTCGATTGCAGCATCTGTAGCCGGAGTGTAGGTCGAGAAATTCTCTGATTTAACGTCGGCCGGTTTATTCTTATATTTACCGGTTACCAGATAGGCGTAACCGTCGAATTGAACCGTAATTTCCGATACGTTACCAGCAGCGATTTGCTGGCGCAATTGATCGTATCTAGGGCTGTCAGCAGATTCACCGCTGTTGCTGACAAACTGGACTATGCCCACCACAACTAAAAAAAGAATCAAATAAAAACCAGAATTCCGGATGAACCGATTCATCCCCTACCTCCTCTCAAAACACTTTAATTATTTTACCATAGCCTGTCTGACCATCTCAAATAGAGGTGGTAAAGGCATGAGCGTGCTTAAGCTCATGGGCTTGAGTAGCGCAATTAGTGGGTATAGATTTCCGGTTTCAAGATCCCGATGTAGGGCAGGTTCCGGTAATGCTCAGCGTAATCCAGACCGTATCCGACAACAAACGCGTCAGGGAGTACGAATCCGGTATAATCCGCCTCGAGCTTCACTGTTCGGCGGGCAGGTTTGTCAAAGAGCGTAACCACGCACGTCGATTTGGCGTTGCGGCTCTTGAGCAGCTCAATCAGATGGCTCAGCGTGAGACCGCTGTCGATAATATCTTCGACAATCAGCACGTCACGTCCTTCAACCGGGACATCCAAATCCTTGATGATTTTGACAACGCCCGAAGACTTGGTCTGCGCCCCGTAACTGGATACGGCCATGAAATCGAGTTCCATAGGTACTGTCATATTTTTAACCAAATCCGCCATAAAAATAAACGCGCCTTTGAGTACACAAATCACAAGAGGGTTGCGACCCTCATATACCGAGCTCAGCTCGGCACCGAGTTCCTTAATTTTCTTCTGAATTTCTTCTTCGCTGATCAGAACTTCTTGAATATCGTTTTGCAACTGAGCGAACCTCCTACGTTATACTATGAAAGCCTAACAATGACCATTACAGTTACTCCGCATTCCCCGCATCCTCCAGGGAAAGGTGAAGCACTGTCGATGTATGCGCACCTACAGCGGCATGAATCGAACGCCGTACACCCGGGATCCATACGATGCTGCCTGAACCGTCAACAAGAACCGGTATGCGGGAGCGCATGGATGGAGGTATCTTCGCGTCAATGAAAATATCTTTTACCTTTTTGCTTCCGTTTAATCCCATGATTCTCATTGTGTCCCCAGGCTGTCTTGAACGGATCGTGAGTGGAAACTGCAGCTCATCGGCGTCAAAAACCGCTTGATGACCGTCTAACGCCATCTTGGACAATTGATTTACTTCAGGCGTATGCTCCGCCATTCTCAGGACTTTCCTTATTTCTTGCAACCACAACTCCGGGACGATTGCATCCAACCGATATGTATAGCTAATCATCTTCTCCGGCATCCCGTGCATAAACGTTATCCAATCGTATTCGCGTATGCAGACCAGGCCGCAGCCCAGATCCAGGTGCCATGTTGTGCTGTCTTTCTGGTGAATCCCGTGCCGAATGGTTTCGATCTTGTGATAATCGGTGTTTTCGGAACCCGGCGACAGATAATTTAATATTAGTTTAATCAACCTCCGTTGTAAAGCGACATGTAAGGCCAAAAAGGAAGGCGCCCGAAAAGCGTGCCTTCCATGATTACACTGTACCAGTTCGCGGTATGCGTTCACCGCTGCCTGTTCCACGAAGTCGTCTTCCGGGCCGATAATGTCAGCCATCTGATTGATCGATTGAACAATCCGACTATTATATTGCCCTAAATAAGGCAGGACATCCAGACGGATTGCATTCCGTCTGTACTCAGTCTGGAAGTTGGTCTGGTCGACAGCGTAAGGATAACCATTCTGTTCACACATATCCACGAGGTCTGTTTTGTATATACGTAAGAAAGGGCGGATAAGTTCCACATTTTTTTCCCGTCTTTTGAACCGGATTCCCCGGAGTCCCCCCGGCCCGCTTCCGCGCAGCAAATGCATCAGCACCGTCTCCGCCTGATCGTCGGCGTGATGGGCCAAAGCGATAGTGTTGGCGCCGCACGCCAGCGCCGTTTCAAACAAAAATTCATAGCGCTTGAACCGGGCCGCCTCCTCCACCCCCTTGCCGCTCTCCTTCATATAAGAGGGTACGTCGACTCTGGCCATCTCAAACCGGACACCTAATTCCGCGGCCAGCCGCCGGACCAGTTCGGCTTCCTCATCCGCTTCCGGCCGCAGCCCATGGTGAGCGTGGGCACAAATGAGGTTAAGGGGGACCGCCGTTTCGGAAATGTCCTTCAGAACATGCAAAAGAGCCACAGAGTCCGGACCTCCGGATACTGCGACTACGAGGGTGTCATGGGGAGACCATAAGCGGTGCTCTTCCGCCGTGCGGAGCACTTGCTCTTTAATTGTGCTGAACTTCTGCCTGCTCTCCATCCATGTTCTCCTTTTTTCGCATTCATGCCTATGTATCAATATCTTCTATTATACAGCTCACCGATCTGGTGTTGCTCATTTAAAAAACACAAAGTACACCGCAGCTCCCAGCATAATGACTGAGAAGGCAAACGTATTGATCAGCCACCTCGGCGTCTTGCCCGGGGTTCTGCCGGAAATGGCCGGTGCATAAATTTGCTGTTTCCACGCGGCCAGCGCCTCCATGGACCCCGAAAATTCACCTTGGATTGCTTTCCGCAGCCATGGAGCATACGGCTTCAGCTTCGGGCTCCGGCCGATCAGGTTGAGCAGCTCCGAGCGGTTCCGCGTCTGCGGAAGCAGCTGGGCGCAGGCCGCCTTCAGTCCCTCTTCATTCAGAAGCTGGATCATCAGCACGGCAAAAGCGAACAAGTCGTAAGCTTCATCGCTGCTGCGGCTGCCGGCATTCCAGTAACCCCGGTCATACCACTCCGTGAACTGCTTGACGCTGCGTCCGATTTTACTGACGCCGCCGTAATCGATCAATTCCACCTGCCCATAATCCGATACCATGACATTGTCGGGCTTAAGGTCTCCGAATATGAACCCGAGCCGATGCAGGCCGGTCAGCTTTTCGAGCAGCCGCAGCCCTGTAATTCCAACCCATTCCTCGCCCCGCCGGCGGATAAAATGATGGATCGGATTCCCCTCAATATAACGCATTACGTAGAATGGCACTTCATTATCCATCCCCGTAAAATCATCCACTTCCAGCAGAAACGGAGTTTTAAAACTCCCTTTCAGTCCGTCCTGGCGCCTGCTCTGTGACTGCAATGAGGTCAGCACATTGATCTCCGACTGCAGATCCAGCGTGTCATACCCCATTTTCAGCGCGTACAAATTCCGGTATCCGGCCTTGTGAACGAGGTACACGATGCCATTGCCGCCCTGTCCAAGCACTCGCCGGATCATAAAGCGGTTATTATGCCATTTTCCCGTAATTACCGTTCCGGCCGGATATGCCGGTCTAGACGACGTAGTCACCGAGCATCCCTTCTCCTTCTCCGTCATTTCCCCGCCAGGTTTGTCCGTCTAGTGTACCATAACGGAAGAAATCAATCACCTTCAGAATCGCCGGTCCGGTTGGCGTGGCCCCTTTCATTTGGATTCGTTGGAACAAGTTACGCACTCCGGCAAGATCCTGGATCCAGTTGGAGTCCATGACGGCATCCTCTCCGCTGTTTCGTCCGGGAAAATGGAATACAGCCAGTTCACTTAGGCCTTCCCTGGCCTGCAGGCTGAGCATCAAATCCCGAATGGCGTCCTCGACCGCAGCCAGCTTCGGTTTCATACTGGCACTGGCATCAATCAACAGGGCGACCTGAAGCGGTGTCGTTTCGGTCAGCTCATCCACGACTTGAACTACCTGAGACCGTTGCTGGGGCGGAAGCTCCTCCAGGGATCCGTCCCCCAAAATCGTCTTTAACTCCTTATTAACCGCCTGCTGTATTGTCTGAACCACCGTTTTGCGCGTCATCATCTGCATCGTTTGAGCCAGCTGCCTGGTCCCCACGATGCGGCTCACCCCCCCGCCGGCCTTGGCAATTTCAGCAATTTCCAAGCTGCCAAGCTCCCCAATCGTTCCGTAATCGATCACACCGGCGACATTTACCGTAATTCCCTCCTGCAGCGCATGAGCTGCCGCCATGACCGGGCTTGCCCCGACATTGGAACAACCGTCCGTAATTAATAAAATTTGTTTCATGATGGCATCATTCCTCCCAAAAGTGTCTATCACCCTTTAGGTTCTAGTATTTCCACTTTTGAGAGATTCAAACGGCTGCCCGGCCTTTCCATCCCATTTCCCGGGCAATGGGACGGATAACAACTAGTTTTACATATTCACCTCCGCTCGTGATCCGGCAATGCGGTCAGCTGACCGTGCGCGGCCGCTCCATGCGGTCGACGCCCGGCACATGCAGGGTAGCCCACTCCGGCTGGTAATGCTCCACCTTTCCGACAACGACGGTCATGTCGTCATGAATTTGATTTTGCTGGTAACGAATCACTTTCTCGAGCAGGCAGTCGGCAATATGCTGCGGGTCGTTACTTTCGATCTCCTGCAGCATCCGCTTCATCCACAATTCCTTGTTCACGGCGTAACCCGGCGCATCATAGATGCCGTCCGTCATCATGATAACGATGTCCCCTGCTTGCAGCTTCAAGGTGACCAGGTCCACCTCAATATCCTGAATAATGCCGATCGGCAGGTTGCTGGCCGAGACGGGAATCACTTCATTGCCCCGTTTGATAAAGCTTGGGGCGGAGCCGATTTTCATAAACGTCGTTTCCGCTGTATATTGATCAATCAACGCCATATCCACCGTCGCATAAATCTCCTCCGGGGATCTCAGCATCAGAATGGAATTCACCGATTTGATCGCCAATTTCTCATCCATGCCCGACTGCAGCAGCTGCTCCAAAATGTTCAGCGCGGTGCTGCTCTCCAGTCTTGCCCGCTCTCCGTTGCCCATCCCATCGCTCAGCGCCACGGCGAAAGTGCCGTTGCCCAGCTCGACCGTACTGAAGCTGTCGCCTGACAGCAGATCTCCTCCTTTGGCTGCCCCGGCCACCCCCGTCGTAATTTCAAACGTTTTGGCCGACCCGAACATGACGGTCGCAAGCCCGTCTTTGGTGCTGCTGAACGTTTCATTCAGCACGGCCACATGCTCGTCCAATATATCGGACAGCAGCGGCGCAATAATTTTACGGCATTCATCGTACCCCCTTGTATACGCATGCACAATTTCGATTTCTACGTGTCCGGGATCCAGACTGATGATTTCGATCCCCTGGATCGACAGCCCCAGCTTCTCCAAAGCGTCCCGAATTTGCTCCTCCTGCCGGTACATCGCTTGTCCTTCCCGCTGAATTTCCTTAGCAAGGTCCTCCATCACCTGGGATACGCCCGATAATTGCTCGGCGACCAATTGACGGCTGTCGTATATTTGCCGTTTCCACTGCATATCATGTTGGTAGAGATGATACTGCTGCTTCATGACATCCACAACGTCGCCGGTTTTGGCGCACATTCTCTTCCATTCCTCCGGAACGTCCTCAGCCGACATCTCCGGATTCTCCTCCACCGAAGTCATCACGTCGGTCATATATTTATAGGTTTGATAGAACTTCGCGTCCCAGCAATGGTTTTTCTTGAAGCAGTTCGCACACGCCCCTTCCGTCACGGCATTCATAAAATGGTCCATTTCTTCATTCCGCTTGCTCACCTCCTCCGTGCCGGACACCTGGCCGAAGCTCTGGGACAGCTGACGGAACACCTGCGAGAACTGGGTCACCCGCTCGGCGGTCAGATCTCTTACCCGCTTAGCATACTCATGCTGCGATTTGCTGTGATCCGTCGTCCCCGGCACATACTTGGAGATCACCGCAATCATCGCTTTCGGGGTCAGCAGAAACAGTCCGATGGCGATACAGGTTTCCCAGGTGGACTGCATGACGTCGCCCGGACCGCTGAAATAGATGGACAGAATGGAAGAGCCCAGCAGCATGCCGATGGATACGGCTCCCTTCCGCCCTTCACGCAGCATGCCGGCGAGCATCCCGGAAAAAGCTAGCAGGCTCATCTGATAAATGGCCGATATATCCGCCAAGCTCAGAATCAACCCGGTTACAACGCCGACCGAAGCCCCGAGCGGCGCCCCGCCGACCAGCGCAAACACCAGGATCAGGTACCTGGAGAGGACATGCTCCACGGACAAATTATATACGCTCCACCCCACCGCACCTGTCATGACGGAAGCAAGCAGGATAATCAAGCATAGAATTTCTTCGTTTTTCAGCTGGTAGTTCTTTTTCCTGTACGTAAACACCGGAATTGCCTGGATAAACACGAGCGTCAGCACAAAGCTGAGTACGGCATCGACCGCGGTCATCATCAGGGCATACCACGTAAACGGCGGACCGATCAGCACCATAAATATTTTGACGCAGAAGGCGGAGACGAACACCATCAGCGGCGCGTAGGATAACTCGGCGTGGTCAAAAGCGTTCAGCCCTTTATACATCAGGTGGAAGATGATGAGCTCGGCGGCGATAATCAGCGGTGCCGGGAACGGAGCAAACAGAGCACCCAGGATCACCGCCATTCCCACTGGCAGGATGTAATCCCGCCGCATGAAGGCGATGACTGCAAAAAAGGCGACCGCAAACGGCGACAGCTCGTCCAGTATCATGGCTTTTCCGAGTAAGAAGCCCATAAAAGTCAGCAGCAGCATCCACTTCTTTGCTGCGAGGAACTGCATCGGCCGCTGCACGGCCGACATGTTCCGGATCCGTTCCGACCAGCTCATTCCGTCCACGACCGCTTCCCCCTTTGCCGATTTCATGACAGGCACGTCCATCACATTCCATTTTTCCATGATCTTGGCACCACCATTTCGTAGGATTTGTTGGTACCCATTATAGAACCGGCGAAACATGAAAGTTTGTCAGAACAGCGGACAAGCGCCCAAGAAATTTCCGACAAAAAAGCCTGCGTTCCCGAATGATCGGAAATCCGGGTCGACTGGTTGTCCCCCAACACTTCCAGCCCGTTTCCAGCGGGTTCGATCCGGGGGAATCTCCCGAATAAAATCACCGCATCGGCTAGCGATTGCGACAGAGATAGCTGGAATGGCGTTGGATGCTGTCGGTAATTTCTTGCAGAACGACAAAATTACCGATGCGCCCTTGATGGGAAAAAGACTGCAGAACAGCGCCTAGCCCGCAGCAAAAACAAAAAAACCGCAGAAGGCTGGATGCCCCCTACGGTTATCTGCTTCATACGGTTATCGTATGCTCTAATCTGTTAGTAAAAATTACATGCGTTTCGCGCCACGGCCTCCGCGCTTGGATTCCGTGTTCTTCTTGATCGACGATATGCGCTCTTCGCTGTCTTTTAGGAAACGAGACATTTTATCCTCGAATGAAGTCTTGTTGGCCGCAGGCTTAAACGGACGCCCGCCACGTTCACGATTGTAACCTCCACCACCGCCAAAACGGTCTCCGCCGCCTCCACCGGTACGTTCCGGTCTTGGTCCTCTTGGAGGCCGAGCTTCGGATGCCGGCTTATCAACAGCTTGTTTGATGGAAAGCCCGATCTTGCCGTCCTTATCGACATTGATCACCTTCACTGTCACAACATCATTGATCTTCAGGTGATCGTTAACATCCTTGACGTAATTATCGGCGATTTCCGAGATGTGAACGAGACCCGTGACACCTCCTGACAGATCCACAAATGCTCCAAAATGCGTTATGCCTGTCACCTTGCCTTCTAACTTGGTGCCCACTTCGATTGCCATAGAATAAAATGATCCTCCCTTAAAAATATACAACAAGATTTAATAAAACCTTGGCTGTGGTGATTTGATTATACATAAAGCGTAAACCCAGGTCAACTGAGTAATAACCCACTTCAGCGCCTATATTAAGGGCTGGTGGATTCCGCATGAATCGGGGTTTCCCCCGGCAAATACAGACCATAATTTTTCCTTGCCAACTGTCCGATATACTCCGGATCGTTCAGCCGTTTCACGTCCCGCTCGAGCTGTGCCTTCGTCTGTGTGGTCTGTGCCTCCAGCTTCAGCTTCTTCGACAGCTCGGAACTCTTGTCCGCAATTTGCGAATTCTGGTCAATAAAGGTATAACCTGCCCACCCCATAAACAGAATCATGAAAGTCAGCCATAAAAAAATCCGCCTCCGTGCGCCAGCATGATGACCGGCAGGCTGCTTGTCATTCTTTTGTGTAGTCTGCGGACGGGTTTGGGCTGGTGATGCAGCGTATTTTCCCATGAATGCCTCCTCTTTACAAATACGGAAATCGTTGCGTAACGGGCCGTTCCTAAGCCTTGTCTACTCCTTGGAGAACCATCGCTTCCACAGCTCTGCAGCTGCGGTGAGAAACTTCGTGAACCACTTTGGCATCTTCAGACGGGAGGTGATGGGGCGGAGCATCCATTGAAGCAGCTTCCAAAAAGGCTTGAGACAGCGCAGGATCACGTGGAGAAGAAACATCAGGAGGCTGCCGATCATGACGGCAATCCACTTCAACAGTTTCAAGATCGCACGGATCGGAGCCCAGACGAGCGCCCGAAACAAACGCTTGACCACATCAATCACGTAACGTACTGTCCTTATTAACATTACCACAAAACGCTGGGTTGTAACACTCAAGATTAAAAAATATAACCATACCCCAATAAAGAGTCCCACAAATACATAAAACCGAAGCTGGCCGTAATTGCTGATATACAGCATCCGAAACACAAACAGGGCCGCAGCGCTCCAGTACAGCACGTCCAATACATGAAGGGTCCATTTCGGAAAGTGGAGCTGGCCCGACAGCACCCGGTAACTGTCATAGGCCACCCCCAACGCCGCTCCCGAGAACAGCATCCACAGCAGGGTAATCCATTGAATCTGTGGACTCATTTAAACAGCTTGCCGAGCATTCCTTTGTTTTTGCTGTGCGAACCGGGATCCAAATAAACCAGGGAATTCACGTGGCCCTCGATCGAGAGCAGGCCTTCTTCCAGGTTTAAATTTTTAATATGTAAATTCTGGCCTTTGATGGTCAGGTGCCCTAGCTCGGTTTGAAGCAGAAACTCCTCGCTGTCAAAACTCTCCACATTGTTTACCCCCGTCAGGTGCAGCTGCTTGCGATTCAGCATATGCAATTCATGCTGCTTGTTTTTCGCTTGCTCGATCATGGCATGTACCCCTCCTTCTTAACAATAGCTTATGGAGCGGTTTCGGGGTTTAGAACCAGCCCTGCCGGGTGAAACGGAGGAACTTTAAGCATGATCTGAGCATCGTGCCAATCTAAAAAGGCATCCCCCGATCGTGATCGGAAGATGCCTCTAATGTGCTGCTGTGTATATGCCTTCTGGAATGCCCGCTTACCAGTTCAAACCGTTATCTTTGGCGATCGGTTCTTCCTTGACCAAGGTGTACAGGCTGTTCGCCTCGTCCTTGCGGGTCGTTTCGGCAAGCCGCTCCACCTTCACGGTGACCAGCTTCTGGCCGAACTGGACGGTGATCTCATCGCCCACCTTGACCGTGCTGCTGGGCTTGGCTTCCCTGCCGTTAATGAGGACCCTTCCCTGATCGGAGACGTCCTTCGCAACGGTACGCCGCTTAATTAACCTTGATACCTTAAGGAATTTGTCGACGCGCATCTTATTTTACGGCTTCTTTAAGCTTGTTGCCCGCTTTGAAAGCAGGAACGTTGGATTCCGGAATTTCGATGGTTTTGCCGGTTTGCGGGTTACGGCCTGTACGACCGGAACGCTTGCGGGTTTCAAAAGTGCCGAAGCCGATCAGCTGAACTTTTTCACCGCTTGCCAGAGCTTCCTCAATTTCACCCAGGAAACCGTTCAGAACGGACTCCACGTCTTTTTTAGTCAAACCGCTTTTCGTGGAAATGTTGTTGATCAGATCTGTCTTGTTCATAAATTATAATCCTCCCAATATACAAAGAAATAAGTATTGGCGCGGTAGAGGGGCTTAACCCCCAAAACATACCGCTTTTGGCGCGTTCTGTATGGTATTCTTGCTGTGCTGCCCGAATTCCTGCCTCAATCCGCCAATTTTTTATAATTTCCGAGGAAATCCCTGCAAAAAGAAGCTGCTGGGGTGTCATCTAACGGAAATTTTGCGCGAAATCGGAATCATGAAACACGGAAGTCATTCATTCCTGTTCGCTAAAAGGGCTTCACTCCGCAGGCATTGAAAGCGCCTCCCGTCCATCCAGGGACCGGAGATTTCATATCATACCTCATTTTTGGCCCGTTGCCAAATCGTCTCCATCTCATCCAGGCTGGCTTCCTGCAGCGTTTTGCCTTCTGCGTGCAGCACATCCTCGATATAACGGAACCGGCTGACGAACTTGCGGTTCGTTCTCGACAGCGCTTCTTCCGGATCGGCATCCAGGAACCGGGCCGCGTTCGCCGCCGCGAACAGAAGGTCACCCAGCTCGCCCACCTGCTCGTCGACGCTCTGTCCCTCCGCCACGGCCTGCCGCAGCTCTCCGAGCTCCTCCTCGATCTTGTCGAATACACCCTCGATGGAGTCCCAGTCGAACCCGACCTTGGATGCCTTCTTCTGAAGCTTATATGCCTTCATGAGCGCCGGCAGGTCTCTTGGAATCCCGTCCAGGGCGGACGCCTTCTCGGGCTCGATGCCTTTACGGCGTTTCTCCTCGGCCTTCATGGCATCCCAGTTCTGCAAGGCGGCTTCCGCATCCTTGGCCTTGTTCTCGCCGAACACATGCGGATGGCGGAAAATCAACTTGTCATTCAACCCTTGAATGACGTCGAACACGCTGAAAGTGCCTTCCTCTTCCTCCATTTGCGAATGCAGCATGATCTGCAGCAGCAAATCGCCAAGCTCCTCCTGCATATGCTCCGGGTCATCGTCATCGATGGTCTCCAGCACCTCGTAGGTTTCCTCGATGAGATTTTTCCGGATCGACGCATGCGTCTGTTCCCGGTCCCACGGGCAGCCCTCCGGACTGCGGAGGATGCCGACGATCTCATGAAGCCGGGCAAAGGTCCGCTGGCGCAAGCTCTCGTCGTCACTTCTAGGAACGTATACGAGCGAGAGGTTGCCATAGCCTTCTACGCGGTCGAGCTCAAACAGCGGAACCTGAAGCACCTGCTCCTCCCCTTCGACACCAAGCGCATGTCCGACAACGACCTGGTAATCGTCAGGATAAAGTTCCATGAGGCACAGCTTCACCTCAGAAGCGGTAAACTCGTCGTATACCTGCCCGATCACGGTGTGCAGCTGGGGCTGCAGCATGCTGCTGCGAATGCCGGTTGAATCGAGAAGCTGAAAGCCTTCGATCGGATCAAAGCCGAGACGGATGAAGGCTTCATCGAGAAAGGACTCCCCGCCCAGGATTTCAAGGGAGATCCCCTTCTGCGGGCAGTGCTCCCTTAGCAGCTGAACGGTGGACTCCGCCACCATCGGATGCCCGGGCACTGCATAGACGATCACGCTCTGTTCATCGCCGGCCGAAGCCAGCTCCAACAGCCGGTCTGCGATGGAGGCGTACACCTCCGGAAACGAATCATGCGCTTCGTAGATGTGGTCAAACGAACTGACTTCGAGCTTCAGCTCCTCCAGCATCGACATAACCGGATGCTCTTTCGTTCTGACGTAGATTTGTGATGCCTGCTGCAATGTCTTCACAATACCCATCGTCAGCCGGTCCGGGTTGCCCGGACCGAGACCGACAACCTTCAGTACTGCGCTCATATGTCATTCCTCCGCTCTATTTCCCATTCTTCCGGGAATGGGGCATAAATATACTATATCACGGTTTCTTTTTTAAAAGAAAACCAGAAGCGCAATGGGGGCCCCACATGGCCCGGCCCTTTACTGAAGCTAGTTCAGCGGCTCCGTTAATCCGCCGCCTTCTATCATTCTCCCTCTATGACGGCCAAAAATAGAAGATTCCTCCGTCCCCTGCGGTTATTACCGCAGCAGCCGAACCCGCTTCAGTAAGGCGGTCAGCGGACGGCCGATCTTCGGCAGCATGGCAAGCTCCTCTTCGGTAAGGAGCTTGGCCAGCACGGCGCCGGCGAGGAACACGGCGCCCCCGGCCGCGGCACCGGCAACACTTGCCGCGGCGGCCACGAGGCGGGAGGGCAGCCCGAGCGCGGACAGCACCGCGTCCGCCGCGAGCGCCGCAGCGCCCGCCACCACGGCCATGCCGGCCAGCATCAGCGCCGGCTTGGCCAAGGCGGCACCGGCGCGAATGCGCAGGCCGGTGCTGCGGGCCAGCAGCGCGATGTTGAGCGCTGCCGCCAGGAAGTGCGCGGCCACGCCGGCGATGGCCGCGCCGGTAATGCCCAGCTGCGGAACCAGCAGCAGGTTCAGCAGCGTCTTCGCCGCTGCCGCGGCCAGCAGATGCACGGCCGGCGCACGCACGATGCCGACGCCCTGCAGGAGTGCGGCCGAAATGATGCTGAGCGCGCTGCCGACGGCGGTGAAGGCGATCCAGCGCATGACGCCGCTGCCCGCTGTGTCCTGATACAGCGCGATATTCAGGGGATCAGCCAGAATGGCAATCCCCACCGATGCGGCGAGGCCCAGCAGCCAGAACCAGCGCAGGGACAGCCGGGTACGCTCGCTCACCAGCTCGCGGTCGGCTCTCGCCTTTGCCTCCGCCAAAGCGGGGATGAACAGCACCGACAACGACGTAGCCAGCATCGTCACCAGCTGGACGATAGGGATACCGCGGTTATAGATGCCGAACTGGATCATCGCCCCCGCCTCACCGGCGCCTCCGGCTTTGAGCAGCCGCGGTACGGTAAAGCTGTCCACCATGCCGATTAAAGGAACGGCCAGTGAACCCAGACAGACGGGAATCGCGTACAGCAGGACCCGCTTCAGCAGGCTCCAGCTGCTCTCCCGCCCGGCTTGACGCGGCTGCCCCGTCCGAACGGAAGACGCCTTGTGTGCCGACACGGCAGCGCCTACCGCGCCGGCAGAGCCACGCCGAGTCCGCCGGAACCTGCGCCAATAGCCGAGCATGACGATGAGACCCGCGGCTCCGCCAGCAGCCGATCCCAACAGTGCCCCTGCTGCGATGGTCTCCGGCTTCGCCCCGATCCCCGTCAGGTAAATCAGCAGTCCGATCATGACGGCCACCCGCGCACACTGCTCCGTGATCTGCGAAACGGCGGTGGGCATCATGTTTTGGTATCCCTGAAAAAAGCCGCGCATCCCGGTCATCACCGGCACGAACAGCAGCGCTAAGGACGCCGTCCGCACCGCCGGCACGACGCTGGAATTGTCGATCCAGGTCCCGATAAGCGGAGCGCAGGTGTACACGGCGGCCCCCAGGACGATGCCCAGCAGCGCCAGCAGCACCGAGGACAGCCTCATCACCCGGAGTCCTTCCCCCGTCCCCCCGACGGCTTCGTCCTCTGCGACGAATTTCGAGATCGCGGCGGGCAGGCCCGCGAGTGCGATCGTCATCATTAATGAATAGAGCGGATATACCGTGTTATAGATGCCGAACACCGCATCCCCGCCCATGTTTTGCAGCGGAATTTTCTGCAGCGTGCCGATCAGTTTCGACAGCACCATAGCCATGCTTAAAATCAAAGCCCCCTGCAGCATCTTCGATGCCGCACCTGTCTGTTTCATCCTCTTCCCTACTTTTTGCCCGGATTCAACCTCTGTCATTTGGCGTTGCTTCCGTTTTTTCGATACGAATACCCCTATTATACCTGAGGAGAGCGGACACAAAAAACTCCCGCCTTCATTCCCGGATCATCCGTGAATATGAAGGGGGAGCTTCGGGTACTCGAGGAAGAGTCGTACCGGGCTGCCGGATTACTGCTCCATTTGCTTGCCAAGAAAAGCAGCGGCTGTCTCGGACATTTTGACTTCCAGCTGGGACATCTTGGTCGCTTCGTCCTTGCTAAGCAGAATGACTGAACCAATTGGATCTCCGCCGGAAATGATCGGCGCGGCCACAAAAGAGGACAGATTCTCCTGATGGTCCTTGCTGATTTCGTAGCTGCCTTGGTTTGTTTCCAGCAGCGTCTTGCGGCTGTCCATGCAGTTCTCGATCAGGGATCCGATCGGTTTCTCCAAGTATTCCTTCTTGGAGCCGCCTGCAACGGCGATAAAGGTGTCGCGGTCGGAAATGATCGTGATGTGTCCGGTACCTTCATACAGCGACTCCGCATATTCCTTGGCGAAATCGCCCAGCTCGCCGATCGGGGAGTATTTCTTCAGAATAACTTCACCATCACGGTCTACAAAAATTTCAAGCGGATCTCCTTCACGGATACGCAGTGTACGTCTGATTTCTTTAGGGATGACCACTCTGCCCAGGTCATCGATACGGCGGACTATTCCAGTAGCTTTCATTAACATGTTGCCCCGCTTTCTAGAGAAGATTTTTCAACTACTGTTCTTATGGGAAGAGGTGAGTCCCAGGAATATAAGTTGTGATATCTGCCCATAGTATTCATCCATTCCCAATTCCTTATACATGATGTTGGAACTATTAGTTGCGGTTGTTCTGCACATTTTATCCAGCTCAATGCCGCAAAAAAAGACGCGGGTCTGGCCCGCGCCTTCCTTCCTGCACACGATTCAATGCGGAATATGGATTATTTGCCCGATCCCTCGCTGGGCTCGGTTACCTTTTCTTCAAAAGTAGTCGTACCTTTATCGCTGGTTTTGGCATCTCCGCTGCTGCTGCCTGTCGTGCCTGTACCGGTGCCGGATGTACCGGAAGTAGAGCCCCCGGAAGTGGTGCCTTCCGTGCCGCTGCCGGACGTTCCCTTTCCGGTTGTTCCTGTGCCGCTCTTGGACGTATCCGCCGTTTTCGGCAGATCGATCTTCTTGATGATCTTCGTCAGGTCATTCTGCATAAACTGATCGATCTTCGATGCGCCCAGATTGCTCCGGATCATTTCTTTCTGATCGTTCGTCAACTTGTCATAAGGCGTGTCCTTGCGGGAGTCGACCTTGATAATGCTGTATCCGAGATTAGATTCGACGGGAGCACTGATTTTGTTCAGCGGAAGGGTCAGCACCTGCTCCTTGAACTCCTGCACGCTCCACTGTCCAACGGTAAAGTCTTTGTAGACGCCGCCATTGTCCTTGGAGGACGAATCATCCGAGTACTTTTTGGCCAGCTCGGCAAAATCTCCCCCTTTGTCCAACTGCGATTTGACGTCTTTGGCAATCTTTAGCGCATCTTCTTTGGTGCGCTCCTTGTTATTCGAATCGGTCAGCCCGATCAAAATATGATGCACCGTGGCCACCATGAAATCCTGCTTGTTGGCCTCATACTGCTTCTTGATGTCGTCTTCGGTCACTTTGGCGTTCATGTCCTCCATGACCGTCATAACCTGCACCAAATATTGCTTAAGCTCGTCCTCTTTGAGCTTCTGGTCGCTCAGCAGCTGCTTGAACTGGTCATCGCCCACCTGTTTCTTCATTTGGTCGATTTGCTGGCCGGCCTTTTTCTCGCCTTCCTTCTTGGCATCGTCCGTAGCCTTGCCGCTCAAATATTTAAAAGCAATTTTTTGCTTCACCAAATAATCCTGGAAATCGGCCATGTCCATAAATTGGGCATACTCCGGAGACATAAACGTCATGATTTTTTTCTGCGTCTCAAATTCATTCTCCGTAATCTCTCCGCCTTCGTAGGTTGCCACCGTTTTACTGGCATCCTTCTCTTTATCGGAGCCGCCTTTCTCGCAGGCTGCCAGCACGGAGAGGGTCAATACGCACACCAAAGTCAGCAGAATTCCTCTCCATGCTTTTTTCTTATTGAACAACATCCTGAAGTTCCTCCTTCGATTTGAACAGCTCACGGATCGCTTCCAAGAATTGTTCCAGCAGATCGAGCAGCTGCTTGTCATCAAGCCCCTTGCCTTTGATTCGGATCGTCATTTGAGCATCCTGCTCAAATTGTACACGTCTCTCGAAGCGATTGCCAACCTGTGCAAGCTTCGCGGTGCTGACGGCATTTTCCTGCCCCTCGTAAAATTTGAGGATCAGATCATCCCCACGGCGGTTGATGGAGTCGATGCCGTACATCTTGCCGTATACCTTCAGCCGGGCGACGGTCAGCAGGTTCGTCACCGCCTCTGGCAGCTCCCCAAAGCGGTCCAGCAGCTCATCCTCCAGCTCCTTCCCGTCGTCGAACGAAGAAACTGCCGCCACTTTCTTATAAATTTCAATCTTTTGAATGCTGTCATAAATGTACTCGGACGGTAAATACGCATCGATGCCGATATCGAGCGCGGTGTTCCACGTCTTCTCCGGTTCGACCTTTTCTCCGAGAACGGACACCTTCCGCTTCTGGATTTCCTCGGCAAGCATTTGCGAGTACAGGTCGAAGCCGACGGAGGCAATGAACCCGTGCTGCTCCGCACCGAGCAGGTTCCCCGCTCCGCGGATCGCCAAGTCGCGCATCGCGATTTTGAAGCCGGAGCCAAGCTCCGTAAACTCCTTGATCGACTGCAGGCGTTTCTCCGCCACCTCGGTCAGCACCTTATCCCGCTGGTACGTAAAGTACGCGTACGCAATCCGGTTGGAGCGTCCGACACGGCCGCGCAGCTGATAGAGCTGGGACAGGCCCATTTTGTCAGCATCATGCACGATAAGCGTATTCACGTTCGGAATATCGACGCCTGTCTCGATAATGCTCGTGCTGACAAGGACGTCGTATTCCCCGTCCAGAAAGTCGAGAATCGTCTTTTCCAGCTCCGTCTCCGACATTTGCCCGTGGCCCACTCCAACCTTGGCCTCCGGCACCAGCGCCGAAATTTGGGCAGCCATTTCATGAATGCCTTGAACGCGGTTGTACAGATAATACACCTGACCGCCGCGGGCCAGCTCCCGTTCGATGGCCTCTCGCACCAGCGTCTGGCTGTATTCCACGACATACGTCTGCACAGGGAAGCGGTTTTCCGGCGGCGTCTCGATGACAGACAGATCCCGGACTCCCAGCATGGACATATGCAGCGTCCGCGGAATCGGCGTCGCCGTCAGGGTCAGCACGTCGACATTCGTCTTCAGACGCTTCAGCTTCTCCTTATGCGTCACACCGAACCGCTGCTCCTCGTCCACAATCAGGAGGCCCAGATCCTTGAACACCAGATCCTGGGACAACAAGCGGTGGGTGCCGATCACGACGTCGACCGTCCCCTGGCGGATTCCCTTGATCGTCTCGTTCTGCTCCTTCCGCGAACGGAACCGGCTCAGCACCTGAATGTTCATCGGATATCCCGAGAACCGCTCCCGGAACGTCTCATAATGCTGCTGCGCCAGAATCGTCGTCGGCACAAGAACGGCCACCTGCTTGCCCTCCATGGCAGCCTTGAACGCGGCGCGGATCGCCACTTCGGTCTTGCCGTAGCCTACGTCTCCGCACAGCAGCCGGTCCATCGGACGGTTCCGCTCCATATCCTTCTTGATCTCTTCGATCGCCCGCAGCTGATCGCGTGTCTCATCGTAAGGGAACATTTCCTCGAATTCCTGCTGCTCGGTCGTGTCCTTCTCAAAGCCGTATCCCGGCGTCGACTGCCGCTCGGCGTACAGCTTGATCAAATCGTCGGCGATGTCCTGTACCGAAGAGCGGACTTTATTTTTAACGCGTGTCCACTCATTGCCGCCCAACTTGTAGATCTTCGGCTCCTTTTCTTCTGAACCGACGTATTTTTGAATGAGATCGATCTGTTCGATAGGTACAGACAGCTTGTCGCCGCCGGCATACAGGATATGCATATAGTCCTTGTGGATGCCGTTGATTTCCAGCGTGCCGATACCCATATATTTACCAATGCCGTGGTTTTGATGGACGACATAATCGCCGACCTTCAGCTCGGTATAGCTTTTGATGCGCTCGGCGTTATCAATGTTTTTGCCCAGCTTGCGGATCTTCCGCTGCTTCTGGGAGAACATTTCGCCCTCGGTAATCACCGCCAGATGAATGGACGGCATCTCAAAGCCCGTCTGCAAATTACCCTGCAGCATGATCGGCTCTTCGATGTTATAATCCTGCAGCACCCGCCGCATCCGGTCGAGCCGTTCGTCGCTGCTGGCAAGCATCATCACCTGAACCCCGGACTTATGCCAGCGGTCCATTTCCGCTTTCAGCACGTTCATCTGCCCATGGAAATCCTGCATCCCACGGCTGATAAAGTTCAGGATGTTCTGAGGTTGGGTATGCGGAACCTGACGCAGGAAAATCGACATGAATATCGTCTGGAACGGACGCTGGTACAGTATCTCGTCGCCGTCAACGGACAAATGCAGCTGCGGCAGCGTCTTTCCGTTCTGCAGCAGATGCAAGTTCCACTCGGATTCATCACGCTCCAGCTGTTTGGCTGTTTCAAGAAGGCGCGCCGGCTCGTCGAGAATGAGGACGGTGTCCTTGTGTAAATAGTCGTACAGCGTCTTGTGCTCCGGATAGAGCAAAGAGATATATTTATAGATTTCCGGAAAATAGACATGCTCGCGCAGCAGCTCCATCTCCCGTTTCATTTCTTCCGATAGACGCAGCTTCGCCTGCCGGTCGGTCATCTTGCCAAGCTGCTCTTCCAGCAGTTGAGCGGTGGCTGCAGCTGCCTGCTCCAGCCTCTGATGATCGGCGATGATCTCCTTGCAGGGCGTAATGGTGACTTCCTTAACTTTATCGATTGACCGCTGATCGGACGGGTCAAACGTGCGAATCGAATCGATTTCGTCGTCAAACAGCTCGACGCGGTAGGCCAATAGGGAGGTCATCGGGTAAAAGTCGATAATTCCTCCGCGTACGCTCATTTCGCCCTTGCCTTCGACCCGCTCTACCCGTTCGTATCCCATTTCGATCATTTGGGCCAGGAAAGCTTGGGCGTCCAGTGTGCCGCCATCCTGAATCACAATTTGGGCTTTGGCCATCACTTCCGGGGCAGGCAGAAACCGGCGCACACCCGAAAACGGTGCCACCACAATGCCCGAAAACCCCTGCGCGCACTTCATCAGCACATCAATACGCTGCGCAAGGGTCTCTGGACTGGATACCGCGGATTCGGCTGCCACCAGCTCATTGGCTGGATACAGCAGCACACGGTCCGGTGAAAGCGCTTCCTGTAAATCCTCCGCGATTTTCTGGGCGGAAAACATGTTGTGAGTGACGACGAGCATCGGGCGTTTGATTTCTTCAAACAGTGCCGACAGCATAACCTGACGCGCGGACCCCGATAACCCAGAAACGAGCTGTTCCTTCATACCGGCCGATAACCCGGCGGTAATCGACTTCAAATCCGGATCTTTAGAGAAAGCTTCTATAAGTGCATGTAACAAAGGGGGCACCTCTCTTATGCTTACTTGTTATCTTTTGGATGGTAGATTGAATTTTACCATAAAATACCTGACTGCGGTGATTTTTCGCTGTGCTTCATTAAAATATATCTACCGGCAGCGGACATCCCCTGGTCTTAGAAGACCGGACAAAAGGAATACCCAAAAGAAGCCTCAGCAGCACTGCCAAGGCCCTTCCATTCACGGTATCTGTCCGCATTAGTCGCGGTTTCGCGCACAGCATTATTGAAGTGGGTTTGCCAACAGGCTCAGCTCCGGATTGTTCTCCAGCGCTTCTCTGCAGTAATCGCAGATCACTTTGACCGTTACGTCGCCGCTTAAATCATACGCTATTATATCTCTACGTTCTGCCGGGGTCAAGGAATGGAACCCCAGCTGGGCGTCGGTAACCAGGGACGAATCTATTTTTCCGAGCGGCGTGCGGCAGTGCCGGCAAATATAATTTATTGCCATCTATATGCCTCCTGAAAGTCGTTTATACTTCAGTATGCCCGAAAAAACGTTCGTTTAGCCCCCGATTCCTGCCCTCGAGATCAACCGTTAAACTTGGCCATCGTTTGTTCAAAGGTATGGTTCAGACTGAACTCCGCGGCGTCGCAGGCTTGCTCAATCATCGTCTTCAGCAGCTCGTTCTCCTTTTTCGGAAAATTCGAGAGCACATAGTCGACGATCGCATATCCCGGCTCAGGCCGGGATATCCCCATCCGGATCCGGTCGAACACCTGCGTTCCCGTATGCTGAATGATCGATTTGATGCCGTTGTGGCCTCCGGCGCTGCCCTGATACCGCAGGCGGATTTTGCCGGTTGCCGTATCCATGTCGTCATAAACGACAATCATATCCTCGAGCTTAGCCTTGTAATAATCCATATAGGCCCGCACCGCTTCTCCGGACAAGTTCATGTAGGTCATGGGCTTGATAAGAACGACCTTGTCGGTTCCGATAAAGCCCTCGCCGATCAGCGCCTTGCATTTGCTTGGCCCAAACTTAATACCATGCCGCTCCGCCAGCGCATCCAGCATCATAAAACCGACGTTGTGGCGCGTTTTTTCATAATTGGATCCCGGATTCCCGAGTCCTACAATCCATTTCATTGCGTTATTCGATCCTCCAAACCGGCTGCTGCCGCTACGCCTGCTGTGCAAGTTAGCATTAGCACCAAATTTTGTTACAATAGAGTATAGGATGCTGCATCGCTTCTTGCCATGGCATCCATGATCACCATAAGAAGGTGGTACGGTTCATGACTGAATTCGGCCAATTGCTTACGCTGCACCGGCACTTTCAGCAGCACCAGATCCACGGCATTCCCGTTCAGGTTCTCCGGCAGGGCGTACACGTGGACATTGGAACGATTACCTCATTCACCAAGCACTTCGTTGAAATTCAAGGTACGCTCTACAACCGGAATTTGTATACGTTTGTGTCGACTCCCGGATATTAAAAGAGCATGCGCGAGAAGGGTTATATTTCCTGGAGCCAGGAAACATAACCCTCTCTTTGCATATACCTTCCCTTGCCTTATTCGATTTCGAACAGTTTGCTTATGGACAATTCCTCATGCACACGGATGATGGCTTCACCCATCAACGGAGCTACCGACAGAACTTTGATCTTCTTGCTCGGCTCCGGATGCGTAATCGGAATCGTATCCGTCACGATGACTTCGCTGAGTGGAGAATTCTCCAGGCGTTCCATCGCCGGGCCGGAGAAGACGGGATGCGTACAGCAAGCATACACTTCCTTGACGCCGCCTTCCATCAGGGCATTGGCCCCAAGCACGATCGTGCCGGCCGTGTCGATAATGTCATCGATCAAAATGGCCGTTTTGCCTTCGATATGACCGATGATGTTCATAACTTCACTTACGTTCGGTTCCGGACGGCGTTTATCAATGATGGCCAGCGGGGCATTCAGGAAATCAGCCAGTTTTCTGGCACGAACCACACCACCGTGGTCTGGAGACACAACAACCGGATTCTCGATTTGCTTGGAACGGAAATACTGGGCCAGAATCGGCACCCCAAGCAGATGATCAACCGGAATGTCGAAGAAGCCTTGAATCTGCATGGCATGCAGGTCCATCGTGATGACACGGTGGGCACCCGCCTTCTCAATCAGATTCGCAACCAGCTTAGCGGTAATCGGGTCACGGGAACGGGCCTTACGGTCTTGACGCGCATACCCATAATAAGGGATTACGACGTTAATGCTCTTCGCAGAAGCACGCTTCAGCGCATCGACCATGATCAGCAGTTCCATGAGATTGTCATTTACCGGACCGCATGTCGACTGCACGACATAAACGTGGCAGCCGCGAACGCTCTCCGATAATTTTACCTGAATCTCACCATCACTGAAGCTGGTCGTATGGGAATCCCCCATGGGGATGCCGATATAATCCGCAATTTGCTGTGCGAGCTTCGGATTGGAATTGCATGTAAATATTTTTAACTTCGAATCACAATAAGTCATAGAATTAAAACCCTCCGTGCTGGTTCATTGAAATTCTGGCCTGCCTCCATGC
This sequence comes from Paenibacillus sp. VMFN-D1, assembly GCF_003386155.1. Lineage (NCBI taxonomy): Bacteria > Bacillati > Bacillota > Bacilli > Caryophanales > Paenibacillaceae > Paenibacillus > Paenibacillus sp. VMFN-D1. Next base: position 42,118 of record NZ_QRDU01000009.1, read on the forward strand.
CGCTTGAAACCATGTATCTCACACTTCCCGATAAGACGGGGACGCTTTACGTTTAAACCTGCTGCTTGCTTTCCTTCTTGGCTTTGGCCTTGGAGCGAATTTTCTCGGCATACCCCGGTTTATTCTCCTGGCGTTTTCTGGCGATGGCCAGGTCATTTTCAGGAACCGATTGTGTAATCGTCGAGCCCGCGACCACGTAGGCTCCTTTGCCCACTTTCACCGGAGCGACCAGATTCACATTGCTGCCGATAAAAGCATCATCTTCAATTTCAGTCATAAACTTATTATACCCATCGTAGTTGACCGTTATCGCACCGCAGCCGACATTGACGTTCTTGCCTACCGTCGCGTCGCCGACATAGCTTAAATGCGATACCTTGGAGCCGTTATCGATCGTTGCATTTTTCACTTCCACAAAATCGCCGATCTTCACGTCTTCCCCAAGCTTGGATTTCGGACGCAAATATGCATATGGGCCTACCGATGTTCTAGAACCCACTTCTGCCTGATCCAGCACCGAATGCTTGATCGTCACGCCGTCGCCGATGACGGAATCGCTGATATCGCTCTGCGGACCGATCACGCAATCCTCACCGATAACCGTTTTTCCCTTCAGTACCGTGCCGGGATAGATCACGGAGTCGGCTCCAATGGTCACGTCGGCACCGATATACGTTGAAGCGGGATCAATGATCGTGACGCCGTTCAGCATATGACGGATATTAATGCGTTCCCGCATTAATCCTTCAGCCTCTGAAAGTGCACGGCGGTCATTAACGCCGATCGACTCAGCGTAGTCGTCGGTCACATAGCCGAGAACGGTTTCTCCCTCGCCTACAAGAATCCCGATCACGTCCGTTAAATAATATTCCTGCTGGACGTTGTTGTTCGTTACCTTCTCCAAAGCGGCAAACAATTTCGCATTATCAAAAACATAAGTGCCTGTATTGATTTCACGAACCGCATCCTCTTCCGGCGTGCAGTCCTTCTGTTCAACGATACGTAGTACGCTTCCGTCCTCGCTGCGGATCACGCGCCCGTAACCCTGCGGCTGGTCTGTATAGGCGACCAGTACGGTGGCGGCAGCGTTGTTGCTTTCATGCAGCTGCGTCAGTCCCTGCAGTGTCTCGGCTGTGACCAGCGGAGTATCGCCGCAGATGACAATGGTCGAGCCTTCTTCCGAGCCCAGTAAAGCTTTGGCCTGCTTTACTGCATGGCCTGTACCAAGCTGCTGCTCCTGCAGCACATATTCAGCGGCCTCACCCAGATAAGATTGGACAGCCTCTGCCCCGTGGCCAACGATGACAATGCTCCGTTCGCAGTTCACCTGTTTGACGGTATCCACCACGTGCCCAACCATCGGTTTGCCACAGACGGGATGAAGCACTTTGTATAGTTTGGATTTCATTCGTTTTCCCTGCCCTGCGGCAAGAACAATCGCCATTCTTTTCAAGGATCTTGACCTCCTACTCTAGAACTCGCTCAATACTGAATATATCGTATTATAAGCAAAAAGAAAAGAGAGCCATGGTCCTGGCCCTCCTTTCCTTGAACCCCAATTGTAAACTTAAGCGCCTTCCTCGATCACTTCTTCTTCACTGGCAGCGCGTTCATATTCCGCCAGGACGGCCGTTTGAATCTTCTCCCGGGTGCCGGAAGAGATTGGGTGGGCAATGTCGCGGAATTCTCCATCCGGAGTGCGTTTGCTCGGCATAGCAACGAACATTCCATTGTTTCCATCGATGACCCGAATGTCATGAACAACAAATTCGTTATCAATGGTAATGGATGCGATTGCTTTCATTCTCCCCTCGGAGTTAACGCGGCGGAGTCTGACATCCGTAATTTGCATGTGTGTGTTCACCACCTTTTTCCATCAGAGACTTGGTGTATAATTCCACACAGCATGCGCGAAATCCTCTTTTTTAAGTTAACAAAATGTCCTAAAATCAGGAATTTTTTTATAAGAATGTGAGTGTCGACAGACTTCGGAACTATTCGCCGATAAAATATTTTTATCGACAAAATCCGCAGGACTCTTTGACGTTAAGACGGGTCAAAATAATTCCCCGGGCTCACAAATATTTCTTTCGTCTTTGGATCGACCGCCGTCAGTGTCGCCAGGGACACATAATCGTGCAGGAGTCGCTCCTCTGATTCCACCGCTCCCGACTCGACCAATACGCCTACGCCTGCGACTTCAGCATCAAATTCCGCCAGCAGATCTACCATGCCCTGAATGGTGCCGCCCGCCTTCATAAAATCGTCCACGATCAGGACGCGCGACTTTTCCTTCAGCGCCCGCCGCGAAAGGGACATCGTGTGGATGCTCTTATGTGATCCCGACACGTAATTGATGCTCACGGCAGATCCTTCCGTCACCTGATGGTCCCGGCGCACGAGAACAACCGGCAGGTTCAACTGGGCCCCGGTGGCGTAAGCCAGCGGAATCCCTTTGGTCTCCACGGTCATGACCACGTCGATGTCCTTGCCGGAGAATGCAGTGGCAAAAATCTTTCCCGCCTCGTTCATAAGAGAAGGCTGTCCCAGCAAATCGGACATGTACAAATACCCGCCGGGCAGAATCCGGTCCTTCTGCTGAAGCTGGGAACAAAGATCGTTCGCAAACACCAGCGCCTGCTCCTTCGGCATTTTCGGAATATATTTCACGCCTCCGGCGGCCCCGGCCAGCGTCAGCAGGTCCCCGATGCCTTCCTCCTCAAACACTTCCTTGATAATAACCAAATCTTCGCTGATCGAAGACTTGGCGGCTCCGTATCTATCGGCAAATGTGGTGAGCGGGATCAATGTATGCGGTCTGGACAAAAGATACTGCGTCATCTCCACCAAACGCGCGCTTCGCTTTAATTTTTTCACGAAATACTCCTCGCTATCGCTGTATTCATCGGAATCTAAAGCAAAATCACCCAGAAAATCCGAATATTATAGTAAGAATATATCATTTTTGTACGGATTTGTACAACATGGTTGGCGAAGTTAGGTCAATAGGCGCACCGCATACACTTCTTTGCAAAAGCCACGCAGCCCGTTATAGATCCGTGCCACCTTCGATTCCTTGTACACCAGGCCGAATACGGTCGGCCCGCTGCCTGACATCAAAGCCCCGTCCGCGCCGAGACGCAGCATCCCTTCCTTCAGCTGCTGCACTTCGGGATACAGCCTCAGCGTCACATCCTCCAGCACGTTCCCCAGGCGGCTGCATACGCCATGAAAGTCTCCCGCTTCGATCGCGCCGATCATGCCTTGAGCCGACGGATGCTCCTTGACCTGCGCCGCTCTGAACTTGCCGTAGACCTCCGCGGTCGACACATTAATCGGCGGTTTGGCCAAAATCACCCAGCACTGCAGCGGATTCGCCACAGGCGTCAGCCTTTCACCCCGCCCGGTCGCCAGTGCGGTACCTCCAGTCACGCAGAACGGAACATCCGATCCGAGCTCCGCACCCAGCTTCTGCAGCTCCTCTACCGGAATGTTCAGATTCCACAGCCGGTTCAGACCACGCAGGGTGGCGGCGGCGTCACTGCTTCCTCCCGCCAGACCTGCTGCCACGGGGATCTTCTTATCCAGATGGATATGCACCCCGCTCTTGACGTCATACCGGTCCTTAATCAGCCTTGCGGCCTGAAACGCCAAGTTCTTCTCATCCAGCGGTATGTATCCCGCCTGGCTTGAAATAATAATCGTATCCCGGGGCAAAGCCGACATCTCCAGCCGGTCCGCCAGGTCGACCATCGTCATAACCATTTCGACCTCATGGTACCCGTCTGGCCGTTTATGTAATACATCCAGCATCAAATTGATTTTGGCCGGTGCTTTTTCGTAAATTTTCAAGGCGTTCACCCACCCTCAAGATTCCCTCTATCTGGATTGACACAAGCCGCTTCGAATCCTTGGGATCAATCCGAAATCTGGAATGAACCTCAAGCATTTTTCTCTTGGGCTCAATCCAGAGATCTGGAATGAACCTCAAGCTTTTTTTCTCTTGAGTTCAATCCAGAGATCTGGAATGAACCTCAAACATTTTTCTCTTGAGTTCAATCCAGAAATCTGCAACTTCAGATCATTATATCAAACTGAACCAGTCAAGTCATTTTCCGTTTACAGACAAAGGGCGGGAGCGGACACAGCCTTGAATTCAAAAACGGAGAACCTCCCGCTTGGGAGGCCTCCGCCGGCATTGCTGGTGTGAATCAGGATTTACGTGCGGCGGCCTGTTCGGCAAGCTGGATCGCTCTTTTTACCATGTTGCCCGCATCCTTGGCCTTAATACCTCCCCAGCCTTCCTGCTGGACAGTTTCGTAAAATCCCAAATCCTTAGCCAACTCATTCTTCAGCTCATCCGACATGACACTGCGGCGTCTGCGGCTCATGAACATCCTCCTTTGGTTCCATCGGAATTAGGCTGCTGCCATAAGTATTATCCCGCTCCCGGCCGCTCCTCATTCCATATCCCCCTGCCAACTAAAAACAGCCCTCCATCAGGAAGGCTGTTTTGTCATTAAAGTTACGCTTTCTCCAACTCGATCCGGGTGCCGGTATTATCATCGCAAATAATAACCTCCACGGATTCCGTAAGAATATCGGCATAGCTGTATGAAACACGTTTAAAGGTTTGATGCTCTTGATCCAATTTCACAATAAAAACAGATGGGTACGTTTCTTCCAAAACACCAGTACGCTCGACGGTCTTGCGACGACCACCGTTAGCCCGAAGCGAAATCTTCTGACCCACGTGAGCTTCGAGATTGCGTTTGATTTCCAACAGCGTATTTTTAGCCATTGTCGACGACCACCTCTTTCCTTGTCCATTATAACTCGAAAAGATGGTTTTGTCAAATCAAAACAATAATTATATCAGCATCAATTTTAAGTTGTCAACGAATTTTTTTGCGGAAACCCAGCTCATTTCTGCTTACACCCGGATAACAACAAAAAACCGCAATCCGCCGGCAGATTACGGTTCCTGCATTTCGTTATGCTGTCAGGTCAAGTGCTTTTCATGGCATTTCCGGACATGTTAAATGGCCGACGGCGTCACCTTAAGCTTGGTTAAGTCGTTAAGCCGGGGCAGGCCGATGCGGTAGCTCCCGCGGGTTTCAATGCCCCCGACGCCCTGCGTGCCGCTGATCGTATTGTGAAGCACATCCGTCATATTGATCGTATCTCTAACCGATGTAAACGACGCCTTGGCGGCAACATATACCGGATCCAGGGCATGAATCAAGATGCGCCCCGGGGAGCTGGCAAAGTTGGCTCCGGCCTGCAGCAGCGCCTCAAAGTGCGACTGGCATGCGCCGGCGATAATCGTCATCTGATCGTAATGGCGCTCAAACTGGCGCGCCACCTGAATCGCCCTGACGAAGTTTTGCGAGTTTTTATAGCTGTTCAAGCTGTACAAATCATGATTTTGGCGATGCTTCAGTACGCCGTCATGGCCCGTGATCACCACAATATCCGGCCGGACCCGAGGCAGCAGCCGGTACAGGGCGTCCGCCATCCCCGCCTCATTCACATAATGGCCCTCGGCCGGAACCCGAAGCTGCTCATACAGACTCAGGCTCTTTTTCAAATAATTCGGATCTCCATCCAGATGAAGCACCTTCCCGGGGACTTCGAAATAAGCCGGCTCAGCTGTTCCCCATTCCCCGCTTCCGCTCAAGGTGGCCTGATTCCGCTGGGTCTGCTCCTGACGGTGACGTTTCAGTAAACTGAGCGACTCGTTTGCTCTAATATTTGCTTTCTCGGTTTTTTCGCTTACCGGCGCATAAGGGACCCTTACCAGATCATCGAGCGGCGAATCCGCCAGAAGTCTGAACTCCGTTCCCTTAATCACCGCTTCGTCCCTGCGCAAATCCTCGACGCGGAACGCGATATCGCCGCCGTAGGATCTGCGCACGACCAGGTCTCCAATATTCATGAACATCACCCCTACCCCATGGTATGGGCGAATCCCCCTATTGGTTCATCTTTTGTTTAATTTAAGCCGATGCCTTCCTTCCGCAGCAGGTTGCTAAGCACGGCATATTCCTCAATGCTGAGCGTCTCGCCGCGGCGGGACGGGTCGATTCCCGCTGCCTGCAGCAGCTGATCCAGGCGCTCCCGTCCCTCTGTGGGGAAGAAGCGGCTCTTCAGATTGTTCGATATCGTCTTCCGCCGCTGAGCGAACGATGCTTGTACCACCTCGAAGAAATGCCGCTCATCGTCCACCGCAACCGGCGGCTGTTCCCGCACGGCCAGACGGATCACTGCCGATTCAACGTTCGGCTGCGGAATGAATACCGTTTTCGGCACGATACACACCAGCTCCGGCACGCTGTAATACTGCACGGCAATGCTCAGGCTGCCGTAATCCTTCGTGCCCGGCCGGGCGGCCATCCGGTCCGCCACCTCCTTCTGGATCATCACGACGATGTTCTCCAGCGGGAGCCGCTCCTCCAGCAGCTTCATCAAGATCGGCGTCGTCACATAGTACGGAAGGTTGGCCACGACGCTAACTTTGGATACATCGGCAAAATTGCTCTTAAACAGCGCAGCGAGGTCCGTCTTCAGTACATCCCCATGATGTACTTTTACGCCAGGGTATGGGGCGAGAACCTCCTCGAGGATCGGAATCAGCCTCTGGTCGATCTCAACCGCCGTGACGGCCCCTGCCTGCTGGGCCAGCTTTTCGGTCAGGGCGCCGATGCCGGGACCGATCTCCAGGGCACCCTTGGTGGAATCAAGTCCGGCCGCATCCACGATTTTATTTAAAATATTTTGGTCGATCAAAAAATTTTGCCCCAAGCTCTTCTTGAATGAAAAGCCGTGGCGCTGGATGATTTCTTTGGTTCGCCTAGGTGTGGCGATGTCGTCCATGCCGTTCACGTTGTCCGGCCTCCTTCATCTTCAATACGGGCAAGCGCATCCGCGAATTCTTCGCGAGATATTTGAAATATGGCGAGTCGCTTATAAAATTGCTTGCCGTTGCAGTAGCCGATACCGAGGAGGTTGCCCATCGCCATCCGCCGGGCGGCGGCATCCGGGTGCACCATCAACCCCGCCTCCATCAGGTCCTCCATGTCGATCTGGCTTTCCGCCCCCTCATAAGAGGTGTGAACCCGCTCCAAAGCTCTGCGGATCGCCGCAGGCGAGGCGTTCTCCACACCGATATCCCCCTTGCGGGTAGCATCGGCCTCCGGGATAAACGCATGCTTGCAGCCGGGCACCTTGGCCGTAATGATTTTGCGGATTCTTTCGCCGGCGTGGTCCGGGTCCGTCAGCACAATGACCCCCCGCCGTTCCTGAGCCAGCGCGATCCGCTGGAGTATACGCGCATTGATGGCGGAGCCGCCCGTCTCGATCGTATCGGCATCCACCGCCCGCTTCACGGCCACGGTATCATCCCGGCCTTCCACCACAATGACTTCTTTAATCATGATTCATGTCTTCCTTTCGAGTACATTATACCCGTCAATGCCGCCGGACAGCCAAGTCCCTGCAAGTGGGCATAAACCATGATGCCTGTTCAGGTACTTTGCGGGGTCCCGGTATAGACAAACTGCTGTAAATTAACAACAAAAAGAAGAGGAATGCTCCTCTTCTTTAGCATGACATTTTCATGATCATAATACTATAACATTAGAATGGCAAAGTAAAACGAAATTAGTTCAGCTCCGGTTTGACCGGACCAATCACGTACACCTTAAGGCCGGATTTACGGCCAAAGTTGCGTGCTTGCTGGACGGAATCGTAGTATATATCGATTTTATTTCCCTTAATGGCTCCGCCCGTGTCTTCCGCACGACGGAAGCCAATGCCTTCAATGTAAACCCACCATCCCAAAGGAATGACGCTTGGATCAACCGCAATCGTGCGGCCTTCCGCGACGCGTGTTCCTGTGGCGGTGCGTGTGCCGACTCCGGACTCGCCAGACGAATAAGCGGTCATGGATACTTTGATCAGCTTCTTGTAGGAAAAGTCAACGCCGGCCTTGCTGACCCGGTTGTTACTGCTGCTGCTGACCTTCTTCACCTTGGCAGGGGTAGAAGAAGCTTTGGCAACGGCTGTTTTGACTTCGGTCACTACGGGAACAGGCTTTTTCTTCGTGCCGACGGCAATGACCTTATCCTTGGTCACCGTCTGCACTTTTTTGCCCACCATCTTCATGGACACCAGCTTGCCGTCTTTGTACTTCTTCTCAATGTACTGCACCATGACGCCAGGAGATCCCTGCTGAATCACCCGCGACTCGCCTTTGTAAATGCTGGGGTCGGAGGTTTTTACCACCCGGAAGGGGAGGGATTCATGACGCTGTACCACCTGTTTGTTCATCCGGACGATCCGGATGTCCGTGTTGGTGGAGACCGCCGTTTCGACAGCCGGCGTGACAATGTCCGTTTCCTTGACTTTGACGCCGGTTTCTTTCAGCACGTCGCCGACCGTTTTGGCCGTTGTATACAAATGCTTCGTTGCACCATCAGCCGTCACCTTCACAGGACTCGCGCGGTCGATCACGACCTTGTCGCCGTCGGATATAGCCCCGCTCAGCGGCATCGATATTTGGTCCTCGGGTTTCAGACTGATTTCCTGCTCATCCAGCATTTCTTGAAGTAAAGATGTATTGGTCTGTACAGATTTCATTTGACCGTCTACTACCAAATAAACTTGTTTTCGCGATTGACTGTACACGAGTAGCAAGATCATCAGGGTAACCGCGATTGAAACGATAGCTGCAGTGGAGATCTGGCGCAAATTCTCATGCTTCCATCGCAATGCGTAAGACATGCTGGAGATTTTTGAATCATGGGTCTTCTCTGGTTGGAAAACGCCCACTTTCTCGATCCTCCTTCATAGCCTCGCCGTCTAGAGTTATGCATGATTGTATTTGACGCGACTATACTCAATTTTTTACAAGAACCCACAGAAAGCATGCGTTCTTGCACCATGAACCAATCTCTCCATCATGATTTGTCACCTCCTGTTATACAACAGTATGATGACTGCCTCTCCTTTATTCAAAACAAAAGAAGCCGATAGAAAAGAGCTTACGAGGACTCTTTCGTGGCTTCCGGATGTCTGAATATCGGAATTGTCATGCACGAGGGTACCTCTCTTTATCCGCTTACGGGGTTAGCTGTCGGGTTCGGGCGAAAGAGAGCCGCCCTATTCGCGTCCTTACGCTCATGGCGTAAAGCCGTTCAATTCACCCCAGAGACCCAAGAAAGAAATCAAATACGTTTGCGAGCATGGGACCGCTTCCGGTCTGTCATGACCCGCTCCAGTATTGGTTCCCCCGTTCTCCCATGCGGGAGACTCAGCGAGACTGGTTCATGAAAGCTGCGAAGGTAAGACCTTAACGACAGCTCAATGATTCACTGAAAAGATGATATCCTGTTTTGATGCATGTTGTAAAGCGGTAATCAACCACGTTTATTTGAAAAAGTGGTTAAAAAAATGTAATATTCGGCGTTTTGTTTGTTAAAATTCTTTAATCATTCGCTCATGCTCATTTTTTCGGCTGTTTTTCTCCCGATTTCACACAATTCCAAATCGTTCCAGCCCATTTTGGGTGGTAATCTGGGCAATTTCCTCCAGGTCAACCCCCTTAATCTGGGCTGCAGCTTCAGCGACCAGACGGACGTTTGCCGACTCGTTTCTCTTCCCTCGGAAGGGGTGCGGCGTGAGATAAGGAGAGTCGGTTTCGATGAGCAGCCTGTCCATCGGAACCTGAGCCAGGACCTCTTTGGGGACTCTGGCATTCTTGAACGTAATAGGTCCGCCAAACGAAAGATGGAAGCCCATATTCAGGCACAGCTTCGCCGTTTCCCAGCTCCCCGAGAACGAATGCATGACGCCGCCGACCTCGCCGGCCTTCTCTTCCCGTAATATTTTCACAATATCCTCATGGGCGTCCCGGTTATGTATAACAATTGGCATGTTAAGCTCTCGGGCCAGTCCAATTTGCTGGCGGAGGACCCGGTGCTGCACGTCCTTCGGCGAGGTGTCCCAGTAGTAATCCAGTCCAATTTCACCGATGGCCACCACCTTGGGATGACTGCATAAGGATGCAATCCACTCCAGATCGCCTTCCTGCATAAAAACGGCGTCCTGCGGATGCCAGCCTATGGCCGCATATATAAAATCATACGTTTCCACCAGCTTCATCGTCGATGGAATCGTCTCCCGGTTAAAACCAACGTTGATCATCCGGGTTACACCGGCTTGTACGGCATTGTCAATGACCCGCTCCCGGTCCTCGTCGAATTGTTGCGCATCCAGATGGGTGTGCGTGTCGAACAGTTCCATGAATTTGAACTCCTTTCTTGTCGGTAACCCTTATTCCTTTTCGTACGGTATTTTGTCATTAAAGCTTGAAAATGCGGGAAATCGAAGGAGAAAGATCGGTTATCGCCTTTTCCAGTTTATCTTCCGGATAATACAAGTGATATTTCCCGCGGTGAATGCCGCTGATGGAGCGGACAATATCCGACACCTCGGATATTTCCCGCAGCTGCTCCTGGCGGTCGAGCAGCAGGATCTGTTTCTGGCTCGACTCGTCACCCGGACGAAATACATCGTAAGGAAGATCGGTCGGAAAATCAATCTCCAGATCATATTCCGGGTTCATTCCGGCTTGTCCAAACTCCCGGCGGATTTCATCGATCATTTCCAAATCGACGGAGTCCATTTCTACATATTTATACAGTTTGCGGTGCATAAATCGGGTGCACAGCTCGCTGAGTATGCGGTCGTCCTCATAGGACCACTGGAGGAAGGCCGTTTGAATCAGCGCCTCGTCCAGCTTCAGATAAGCTTGCACGTCCAGTTTGTCTTCAAAGAGCTGCGGCAGCGGCTCGACCATAAAGCCAAATGGATAACCATCCTGGTACAGCTCCTTGGCCCGCCGGAAAATTTGGCGCAAAATAATTTCTGAACTGCGGGTTACCGGATGGAAGTAGACCTGCCAGTACATCTGGTACCTCGACATCAAATAATCCTCCACGGCATGCATCCCGGACTCCTTGACCACCACTCTCCCCTGGTAAGGACGGAGCATCCGTAAAATACGGTCAATATCAATCGTGCCGTAGTTCACCCCGGTGTAATAGGCATCCCGAAGCAGGTAATCCATCCGGTCGGCATCCAAGGGGCTCGAAACGAGGTTCACCACAATCGGTTTATCATAGGTCTTCGCGATAACGGCGGATACCTTGTCCGGGAAGTCCGGAGCAATCTCGCTCAGAATATCATTCACTTCCGTATCTCCGGTGACAATCCGGCGCGTCCAGTCTTCATGATTCATATGAAAGGCCTCTTCAATCGAATGGGAAAAGGGGCCGTGTCCGAGGTCGTGCAGCAGCGCCGCACACAACGTCAGCAGCCTCTCTTCTTTCGGCCAATCCGGATACCCGCTGCGCTCAAATTGCGAAATAATCCGCCGTGTAATCTCATATACCCCTAAAGAATGGGAGAAACGGCTGTGCTCCGCTCCATGAAACGTCAAGTACGAGGTTCCAAGCTGCCGGATCCGCCGCAAGCGCTGAAATTCGGTTGTATTAATGAGCCTCCAAATCGTGGAGTCCTGGACGTGAATATAATTGTGAACCGGATCTTTAAAAACCTTTTCCTCACTTAGTGGGTTCATGTTCAGGTCAACTCCATTCATTTTGTGAAATTCGGGTTGTTAAGTGTTTTAATTTTGAAATATTTTTGACAATTGATGTCGATACATGTCGAAATAAGCAGAATTAAGGTTTTCCAAATCGACATTATACTACCAAGGCGATATAATTGGAAAAGAATCCTGATATGAGTGATTTCCTAGCTGTTATGCTATTTGTAAGGTTATTGAACCAAATTTACTGGTTGACTGTTTTGGGAATCGTTGGTATTATTGATATCATTAAAGAGAGAACGTTGTCGAATTATGACATTTTAAAACTATGGCGAGAGGAGCAATGATCAGTTATGATGAAATCAACTGGTATTGTAAGAAAGGTAGACGAACTGGGTCGGGTAGTTATCCCCATTGAACTGCGCCGTACCTTGGGCATTGGAGAGAAAGACGCACTTGAGATTTACGTGGACGGAGAACGTATTATGCTCAAGAAATACGAACCGGCCTGCATCTTCTGCGGCAATGCCGAGAATGTTACTTACTTCAAAGGAAAAATTGTTTGTCACGATTGCATCTCAGAAATCCCAACACCTGTGACAAATTAAGATTTTTAGTATATAATAAGAGTAATTCAAATTGTTAATTCTAACCTTTTTCATATCTCCTTGGTGTCTCCTCGGCTTAGAACCCGGCCGTGGGAGGCATTTTTTTTGATTGAAGACGATATGACCGCTCCAAGGAGAAGAGGAGCAGCCGAACGACGTCCCACCCCGGCTGCTTCCATTTTGCCACAAATTCCCTATCTTCGGAAAAACTTTCATCCCTATAAAAGGCGACTGTCTTTTCAAAAATGTGGTTTACCCACCAATTCTCCCTCTTCTACCTACTGCTCCCTCACCACTGCATTCGTTACAATAGCGCGTTATATACATCTCTTTTGGAAACGCCGCGGTCGGCGGCCGCCTTCTTCATGGCATCTTTCCTTGGCAATCCTTCCCCTTCGTAATGCTGCACATGCTGTTCCACGGTCAACTCCTGCCACCAGGCATCCCGCTGCTTCTGCTCCTCCTTCGGATCCGCGCCTTCCAGAACGAGGCAGTATTCGCCAATCGGGGCATGCTCCTCCAGATACTCGAGGCACTCTTCAATGGTTCCCCTGACAAACTCCTCATATCGCTTGGTCAGCTCACGGGCGAGCACAATTCTCCGATTGCCGAGAATTTCAAGGATGGCCTTGAGTGTCTTCATTACCCGATGAGGCGATTCGTAAAACAGCAGCGTTCCGGATGCCGCCTGCAGCGGCTCCAGCACCGCTTGAATCTCTTTGCGTTCCCTGGGAAGAAAACCGATAAACGTAAATCGCTCGGTCGGAAGCCCCGACACGATCAGGGAGGATAACGCAGCATTGGCACCCGGGACCGGGATAACGGAAATTCCTTGTTCCAACGCCAGCTGGACGAGGTCGGCCCCGGGGTCGGAAATCGCCGGCAGACCGGCATCGCTGACGAGAGCCAAATTTTTTCCTTCTATTATATAGCGTATTAATTCGGGTCCGCTTGCCGCCTTATTATGCTCATGATAACTGAACAACATAGACGGGGAAATGTCGAAATGGGTGAGCAGCTTTCGCGTCTGCCTTGTATCCTCTGCGGCGATGATGTCACAGGCCTTTAGCGTGTTTACCGCCCGAAACGTCATGTCCTCCAAATTGCCGATGGGTGTGGCCACCAGGTATAACGAACCCGGCGCGCCCTCTTCTTTTTCCTGAAAACTGCTTTGTATGCTCAGACTCATTCTTTTCCCTCTTTAGCTCCATAATAAATATCCAGAATTTCCGGACAGTAGCTGTTATTCTCATTATATACAATGAGCGGTGGCAGCAACCGTACCTCCGGCTTGCCCTCCCTCATCGCCTCGACCAGCACCATATTCGCCTCCAAATGGGCCCTCGGATGAACGAAGCGAATCCGTTTCGGCTCCAGCCGATGCTGCCGCATCAGCGATATAATGTCTGCAAGCCGCTGCGGCTTATGAACCATGCTGACTTTCCCGCCGGGCTTGACCAATCTGAAGCAGGTCTGAATAACCTCTTCCAGGGTGCAGCTGATTTCATGGCGGGCGATCGCCTGGTGAGGATTCAGCTTGATATCGCTGCCGTTCAGCGGCATATAGGGCGGATTGACCGTAATAGCGTCATATACGCCGTGCCCGGTCTCCTTGTGTAGCTCCCGCAAATCGCCTTCACGGATGAGAACCCGGTCATTCAAGCCGTTCAGCTCCACGCTCCGCCGGGCCATGTCCGCCAGACGGGGCTGAATTTCAATACCTTCGATGGCCGCCGCGGTACGGGTGGTGAGCAGCATCGGAATGACGCCGTTCCCCGTACACAGGTCGAGCACTCTCCCCTTGGCCGGAATTCCCGCGAAGCGTGCCAGAAGCACCGCATCCATGGAAAAGCTGAACACTTCGTCGCTTTGGATAATATGCAAGTCGTGCGTCAGCAGATCGTCGAGACGTTCCGTCGGCCGCAGACTTACCTGTGATTTATCGATTTTCATTCTTCATTTTCCTTCTCTGCAGCATAGGGTAACCTTCCTTGGTACTTTACATAAAACCATTGTAAACCATAAAAACATTGAAAAAAAACCGTAGGGAGTTATCCTACGGCTTCATTTATTCAGAAAAGACAGGCAGAAAAGGCAATCGCCTTCTGTGCGCAAATGTCCATAATAGACGTTGCATATATGGAAACCTTCGTGATACAGCCTCGCGAGGTTGTCGTATCCTTCCCCCACCACGTCCTCGATCTCATGCTCCTGCTCTGCTGTGGCATGGGCCGGTTGTGGCAGCGGGGATCCTTCCTCCGGTATGGCTCCTTTTAATATTTTGCGCAGCTGCTCATTCTCCAGGCTCAGGCGGTTGTTTTCCTCCAGCAGCTCTTTGATGAGAAGCTTCATTTCACCCAGATCACTGTGAACCTGCTCCATTTGTGTTTCCATCTCTTGAATGTGTGCAAAAATATTTTTCTTTTCCAAGTTTCCACCCCGAAAGTAACCTCTACGGTTTACTTGATGACAACATCATCCAATGGCAGTTCCTTGACCTTGCTGATTTCAAACAGCTGGACATGGACGCTTCGGCTGCCGGCATTGATACCGACCACTTTGCCTTCTCCCAACGATGTGATGACGATTTTGCCTACTGATGGCAGCTCTTCCTTCACACTTTCATAATTATCATGCTCATATTTCAGACAGCACATGAGTCTTCCGCACAAGCCGGAGATTTTGGTCGGATTCAGCGACAAGCTCTGGTCTTTAGCCATCTTGATGGATACAGGCTCGAAATCGCCGAGCCAGGACGAACAGCAAAGGATGCGACCGCATGGGCCGATACCGCCCAGCATCTTGGCTTCGTCACGTACACCAATTTGTCTAAGCTCGATCCGAGTCCGGAAAATACCGGCCAGATCCTTGACGAGCTCGCGAAAATCCACTCTTCCCTCAGCCGTAAAATAAAATATAATTTTATTTCGGTCAAACGTAAATTCCACATCCACCAGCTTCATCTTGAGGCCGTGATCGCGGATTTTATTTAAACAGGTGGCAAAAGCATCCTTGGCGGCCTGCTTGTTCTCTTCCACAACCCGTGCGTCAGAATCACCGGCGATCCGGATGACCTTCTTCAGCGGGAGGACCACATCGGATTCCTGCACCTCTTTTTTTCCAACGACAACCTTGCCGTATTCGATACCGCGCGCCGTTTCGACGATAACGCTGTTATCCTTCTCAATCGGGAAATCGAGCGGATCGAAGTAATAAATTTTGCCCGCCTTTTTAAAACGGACACCCACTACACTGTACAAAAACTAACCCCCTTATATGCCAGAGACCATTGGCTAGCCTTGAAGCTATCCTTCCAAACCGATTAAAAACTGTTCAAGACAGAGTTGGCTATTCACATTGTAGCGCAATTTTTTCCTGCATTCTGCGGCTAAATCCATATAGGAGACCCATTGTGCCGTGCTGCGGGTTAAAGCATGTGTAGACAAAAAGTCCAACTGATCTATGAAAACGATACTTTCGTGCTTACCGTACTGGACGTGAAGCATATCTTTGAACCACAAATGAAACAAATTAAGCAGTGTATCCAAGTGATCGGATAACCCGGCTTTGAACACCTTCTGCCCTGCGGTCACCAGAGCGGAGCTGCCTCGGCCTAGAGCTTCCTTCCCTAATTGTAACACTACGTTTCTAATTTCTGCAAACCAATTCTGTTCCATCAGCTCGCGGCATCCGTCCAGTCCCGACGATAGGTGAACGGCGCATCTGGCAAGCGGTGAAGGGTATCCTTCATCCACCAGCGTCTGCAGCATCAGCCCGGGGCTGAGCGGGGTAAAAGGCACCAGCTGCGCGCGCGACTGAATCGTTGGGAGCAGAGCCTGTCCATTCTCCGTAATCAAAATCGCCACGGCCGGAATGGGCGGCTCCTCCAGAAACTTCAGCAGGCTGTTGGCCGCCTGCACGGTCATCGTATCAGCCTGGTCGATAATATATACCTTCGGATTCTTTGATTCCGAACGATAGGAAAAGACCCGCTGTAAGTCGCGGATCTGGTCGATTTTGATAGACGAACCATCCGGAGCAAGGAGATGAAGATCGGGGTGATTGCCGTGCTCTACTTTGCGGCATTCGAGGCATTGTCCGCAGGCGTCGTCCTCAAGCGTAGTACAGAAGAGCGCTTGGGCAAACGTCCGGGCCGTCTTCATCTGCCCGCTCCCCGCTGGACCGCTGAATATATAAGCATGGCTGACGGAGCTTCGGCGAAGGGCGTTTTGCAGCATTTGCTTTGCCGCATCCTGACCCGCAATATCTGCAAAAGACATATTTCCTCTCTTCCCAATATCGATGGACCGGAAGACGGATCGCCTGGCCGGCGCATCGATGTTACAATACGGCATTCTTTCTATACCTATAGTTTATCATGTACGAAGGGCTTTACCTATTCCTATTTCTTCTAATCTGTCAGAACATCAAATTGATCAGCATACCGCGGATTTCCCCAATCCGCTGCAGCAGCTCGATTTTCCCCTGTTCGCTCTCCAGCATATCGTCGGCCAGTCCCAAAAGGGCCGAGTCGATTTCATCAATCAGATTGTAGCGCTTGCCCCGGCCTCTGCGGTCCCAGCCACGAGCTTCCTTCATCCGGACTCCACGGCGGACCGTATCCTCCAGAAACCGTTTGACCAGCATACGGTAGGCCTTCAACTCGCGGATTGTCATCGATCTAGCGAGACGGTCTCCCTGCATCTGAATCTCTTTAAACCGGCGGTCAAGCTCCTCCTGCGAAACCTTCTCGCCGTGCTGCTGCATGATATCGGAAAACGATTTGGGCTGAATCTGCTTCGCATTGCCCTCGTTAATCTGCAAATCGCTCTTTAGGGGTCTGAACCCCGGATTAATCTTCAATGGATATCTCCTGCCTTAAAAATGTTCGAAACGGTCAACCGGCAGAACGAACACGGTAGCACCGCCGACCTGAACCTCTACGGGGAGCGGCAAATATGAATCGGTCGTACCGCTCATCGGGGTTACGGGAGTAACGAGCTGTTCCCGAACTTTACAGCTGCTGCGGATGACGTTCATCACGGCTTCAACCTGGCTGTCATCCACCCCGATCATAAATGTGGTGTTACCTGCCCGCAAGAACCCGCCGGTACTCGCCAGTTTCGTCGCCCGGAAGTTCGCCTTGACCAGACCTGCCGACAAACGGTTGCTGTCCTTATCCTGTACAATCGCAACGATCAGTTTCATCTTGCATTCCCTCCTCGCTTATTTAGACCTGCCCATCCATATAGATTGAACCAAAGTAAGATGTAATAATCTTTTAAAATAACATTGATGTCCACATTTGCATCATTAATTTAGTTCATTCTATATAGCTGCAGGCTGCTACTGTACTTATTTGACAAAGATCCTCAAAAATCCTTTAAAATCGCTCCTGAAGCACACGGATGATATCCTGTTCCACGGCAGACTGCTCTTTGGAAGCATCAATAACGACGATGCGCTCCGGATAACGGGATGCGATGATATGATAACCTTCCCGTACCTTCTGATGAAAAGATAAACCTTCAAGATCCAGGCGGTTGACCTCGCGTCCCTGATTTGCCGCAATCCGCTGCAGTCCGGTCTCTGGCTCGATATCCAAATAAAAGGTGAGATCCGGCATCCGGTCATGAATGGCGAATTGATTAATGGCCCACACTTCATCCATGCCGAGTCCGCGGGCATATCCTTGATAAACCAGGCTGCTGTCGACGAATCGGTCGCAGATCACCGTGAGGCCTTTCTCCAGGGCTGGTTCCACCTTCTCGGCAAGGTGCTGCCTTCTTGAAGCAGCATACAGAAGCGCCTCGGTTCGGGCATCCATGGCCGTATGGGACGGATTCAATATAATTTCCCGAATCTTCTCGGCAATTTCAATGCCTCCCGGCTCTCGGGTCATCATATAGGGAATGGCGAGCCGGTTAAAATATTCACCAATTTTTCCGATCACGGTTGTCTTCCCGGACCCTTCGCCTCCTTCCAGCGTAATAAATGCTCCTGGACCAGTCATAAATGGCTTCCCTGCTTTCTGTTGTTCTTATATACAATAATAGTTCGTAGATTCGGATCTGCCGCCCCCTGGCACTTCGCACCCGCATTGGACAGGACGCGAAGCCTTGCTGCCGTATCCTCGGTAATTCGCTCTCCCGGATACAGAAGCGGGATTCCCGGAGGATACGGAATGATCATTTCTGCGGCGGTTCTGTCCGCGCAATCCTGAAGAGGAACCCTCTCGGTATCTTCAGCAGGTATGGGCTGCAGGCCGAATGGAATGGGCTCTGAGACGGTGGCCTGGGCTAAAATGTTCCACGTGGAAAATTCGGCAGGGCTGCCTTGCGACTTGGGCGGGCTGGACGCTCCCGTTTGACGTAAATCACCTTCCGCCTCCGCCTCCGCCTGAACGGAATGGCGGCTTTCAGCTGCCGGTGAGGCATCTGCTGATCTCTGGGCGTCCGCCTTCTCTACAGTTATATGCCGGAGGGCATCCAGAAGGTGACGGGTGTCTTCCTCGGTAGATCCCAAGCTGTACACCAGGACGACGTATCGGTCATCGCTCATCTCCGGTACGCAGCCATACGCCTCAAGCCGCTCCTGCAGCTCATACCCGCTCAGGACACCGGTGTCGTCATAAATGACGACCTTGAAGGGGTCCTGCGTGGTATATGCGGCTGCCGCAGGGCGGATAGCCGCCTGCGCAGTGCTGCCCGCCGATGCTGCGCCGGCGGCGTCTTGGGGCTGCTGCCCCTGCGGATGCAGCAGCTTGAAGCGCGGCAGCTCCGCCAGGCCGCGCACTAGGGCATCCACGGCGGCGAGCCCCGCCGTGAAGGCGCCGGCGCCCTGCACATGCAGCAGGCGCCGGGCCAGGTCCAGCGAGCCCATAATCGGGTACGATGGGCTCGAGCTCTGCACCATGGCGAGCCGCTGGCCGAGCAGGCCGCGGTCAATCCGCGGCCCTTGGACGTGCAGCATGGCTCCCATGGTGAGCGCGGCCAGCATTTTGTGCGTCGACTGAACGACGCCGTCCGCTCCGCTGGCCAAGGCACTTCCGGGCAGCCGCGGATGCTGCCCGTAGTGGGCGCCGTGCGCCTCGTCCACCAGCAGCGGTACCCCGTGCTGGTGGCACGCCTCCGCAAGCGGCGCCAAGTCGCTGCCCATGCCGTAATAGTTCGGCATGGTGACCAGCACGCCCTTGGCCTGCGGATAGGCGGCCAGGGCGGCGGTGACGGTCTCTGCGGACGGGGCTACTGCCAGTCCGCTGACCGGATCGGGCTCCGGCTGGATAAAGACCGCCTTCGCCCCCGCCAGCATCAGTCCATGGATCACCGATTTATGGACATTCCGCTGGACGATCAGCAGATCCCCCGGCTTGCTGCAGACCGTCAGAATCAGCGCTATATTTCCGGATGTGCTCCCGCCGACCAGGAAGAAGCTCTCCTCGGCTCCAAAACAATCCGCCGCCAGCGCTTGCGCCTCCCGGATCACGCCCTCCGGGTGATGCAGATCGTCCGTCCCTGTGATTTCGGTCAAATCCGCCTGCAGCACATCCTGCAGAAATCCGGCTCCCCCGGATTCGGTATAGGCCTGTCCTTTTTTATGTCCGGGTACATGAAATGAAGAATAGGCTTTATCTTTCATCTCCTGCATCATCTCGTATACAGGTGCACGTTCCTTGTTCACGTGTTGCTTTTTCATCCCCAGCCATAATCCCTTCCGGTTTCAATCTCTACCCTATTTTATCGCATATTGAATCATCCGGCTAACGGTCACCGTATAAAGTCACTAGAAATAGTGGGTCATTTCTTCAATAAATGCACAATTTACGCAACAGCTTGAAAAGAAATGTCTACCGACGTACAGTTGTGGTAGCCGGACCATATGTATCATTTGTTTCTCTTGCGATGCAGGGGCGGCTTAGTCCCCGCAGCTCATAGTGCTTATAACCTTTTTCTATGCAAAAAAGGGACAGCTTCCCGCTGTCCCCCTGTACAAAATACCTGCTTACGCGTTGGTCTGTAAATTGATTTGTCTCATCTGATGGATAAAATAATGGTATTTGGCGTCTTCGGCATTTGTATGCACCATTTCACATTCGCACTCTTCGCAAATAAATTGTGATATAATGGTGATTCCTTCTTCTTTGACTTGCCCGCAAATAATACAGACGTGTTCGGTTTGATTTTCCATCAACCATCCCACCTTATTTCATTAATTACTATCAAGTATGACTCATTTTCTATTATTTTAAACCTTTTCATAGTGGTTTCATATCCCCCTTTGATTCCTTACATACATATTCCCCGCAATCCCCGCAAGTGTCTGTACAGGAATTTAAAAAAAGTCTTTCAATCAGCCGATATATGAATTAAAGACCTCTAGGAGGTGGAGCGTTCTCCATGCCGGATGAGAATCACGTTAACGCAACCTTTTACCACTATAAATTAATCAAAAAAATACCGGTTTCCCGGCTGCTCGTGCGCCTATATCTGCTTCTTCCCTACATAGCTGTGATTTCATTCATGATCGTCATTTCCTGGACCAGCTGCTTCTATTTTGTTCTCGCCGCACCGGTTATACTCTGGATTCATTATGTTATCTCCCGATCGGTTCTCCTGTTATCAGGAACACCGTTTCGTAAACGATGGAAATTTTCGCTGCGGCTGCCTTGGCTCGGGTATATCACCGACCAACATATCAGCTACCGCCTGTTTCGGAGAGTTTATATCTATATCACTGGATTTGGCCTGCTCCTGCTGGCTGTGATCATGTTTTGGTCACCGGTTCCCTTCACACTGTCCTTGCTGTTCTGGCATCTCTGGTTCCTGCTTCCGCAATATTATGCTTTTCTTCGTTTATTGAAGCAGCGTAAAGACGGTATGATTAAACTGAACGCACAGGACATCTCCTATTATCAGCAGTAGCCATTCGTCATCATTATGATGAACTTGAAGACCCCTCTATATAAGAGGGGTCTTTGGCTTGCACGTATAATTAAAAAACCCGCATCCTTGGATGCAGGTCACTATAAATCGGTATCCACACTTTCAACTGTCGCCTTACCTTTAGTTAAAACGGTCACCGTAAAATAATCTTTATGAATGGTCAAGTTAATTACCCGGCTTTGCTTCTCAAAAACGTGCGAGTTCCCTTCGGCCTCCTCCGTTTTTTCCTTCCAGCCCCACTCTTTGATTTTATTTAAGTAAGCTTCCGGAATCTGTTCATCTTCCTTGAGGCCTTTCATCGAGTAGCGTACATAGTCTAATTTAGAATTACCGGATGTCCGATCAGTACGGTTCGCTTCCTTCGGTACCGGAAAGGTTTTATCGTTCGCAGCTCCTTCAAAGGATGTCCACGAGGGCTCGCTTCTCATACAGCCGGTAAGCAGCAAACAGACGACTCCAAACACAAGAAGAGCATGCAGCCACGGTCTATTGAGCATGTATGTCCTCCTTATATCGCAAAAGTAATAATTATTCAGTTTTCTTAGGCACCCCCAAACATGTACATACATATTATACTGACTACTTCTGCCCTGTCGGTAACAAAAATGTTACTTCGTTTAGAGAGTATACAAACCTTATGCATGATAACGAATAGGCAGCTGCGGTGTTTCGATCTTTTCTAATGACAAAAGATTCATAAACCCATATCATGTCCATTCCGATCCTATGTTCTCAGGACTTCCCTAACGGCCAATTTTATAATGCCGTCTAGTCTACAGGATGCATTCCATGAATAAAAAATTCAATCCTTCCTGTTAATGAATACGACAGGATCTGTTTTTCATAACCCATTTCCTCTCATACACATCATTAAAAACAAAAAAACCACCGTTGATATTCATCAACAGTGGTTCTTCGCTTGGCAACGTCCTACTCTCCCAGGACCCTTCGGTCCAAGTACCATCGGCGCTGGAGGGCTTAACGGTCGTGTTCGGGATGGGTACGCGT
>NZ_QRDU01000010.1:0-63564 GCF_003386155.1 Paenibacillus sp. VMFN-D1
GTAAGACCCCTTGTAGACGACGAGGTAGATAGGTTGGAGGTGGAAGTGCAGCAATGCATGGAGCTGACCAATACTAATCGGTCGAGGGCTTATCCTAAAAGCTTTCTGAAAGAAAGCTTGCTACGGAAGCATATGCTTAATTAATTCGCAGATTCGTTTCGTATCTAGTTTTCAAGTGATCAAACACTTGAACGTTTGGTGGCGATAGCGGAGGGGTTCCACGCGTACCCATCCCGAACACGACCGTTAAGCCCTCCAGCGCCGATGGTACTTGGACCGAAGGGTCCTGGGAGAGTAGGACGTTGCCAAGCGAAGAACCACTGTTGATAACATCGACAGTGGTTTTTTTGTTCCCCCCGCTCCTGTTGATAAGGGGCTTTTTTCATCCACAGGCTCCAATGTTTTTAACATTTCTTCATTTTAATTATGCACAGATAACGTTTTCGACTCCCCGTTTCGCCAAAAAACCATCCACAAATACACAAAATGATCCCCATAACCCACAGATGATCGTGAATAACCACGACAAGATCCTCTTCTTTATATTAGTTGTCCCCAGGTACACAGGATAGATTGCCGGATGGATTGACTTTGCACACAGGTTTTGCCATACTCGTCTTTGAATTCAATGATTGTCAGGACGATGATACTCTGACTGAATTCGCAGGCACATCCTTAATAGGCGAGGTGGAAGCATGGAAATCCGGAATTTACGGGAAGATGAATTTGAGCAGAGCACTCGGCTAAGCGAATATGCTTTTCAATACAAGATGACTCCCGAGCGGAAGCAGCTGGCCAAAGAACGATTTAAACCTGAGCAGGTGTGGGGCATTTTTGACGAAGAGGAGCAACTGGCGGCTAAGCTGGTGTTAATCCCGTTTACGGTATCGGTTCAAGGTGAGAGTTTTCCTATGGGCGGGATTGCGAGCGTTTCCACATGGCCGGAGAACCGCCGGCAGGGTTATATTAAGCATCTGTTGACGCACGCGCTGCAGCAGATGAATGAGAACGGGCAGGTCTTTTCCATGCTGCATCCTTTTTCCTACCCGTTTTACCGGAAATACGGCTGGGAAATGTTCAGCGAGTACAAGAAATATGTCATTTCGACCGATAAATTGCCGGCAAAGGTCCTCACTGAAGGTGCGATTCGGCGGGATATCAAAGACGTGGATGTTCTGGATACGGTCTATGCTGCATTTTCCAAACGTTATAATGGATTAATGGTTCGGACCAGGGAATGGTGGACTCGTTCGGTACTGGACGAGGATGGGCATACCGCGGTATATTATTCGGCATCAGGTGCGCCGGAAGGATATGTTCTTTATAAGGTGGAAAACAAGGAGTTTACCATCGATGAACTCGTTTATGTCACGGATGAGGCACGTCGTGCGCTATGGACTTATATCGCCAATCACGATTCCATGGTGACACAGGTGATCGTCAATTTCATGCCGATGGATGACAGTCTTACATATCATTTGGCCGATCCACGGATTAACCAGGAAATTATCCCATATGGGATGGCCCGTGTCGTAAATATGAAGAAACTCGTCGAAACGTATCCTTTTACAGCCTCCGGCGAGGGGGGATCCGAGCGTCTAACGATTCAGCTGACGGATATGTATGCACCTTGGAATGAAGGCGTTTGGAGCTGGTCGTTCTCATCGGACGGAACCGCATCGGTCTCTCCCCTGGATTCATCTCAAGAACAGCAGGAAGAGGTCCTTAGCTGCGACATCCAGGCACTGACCGTCCTCCTGACGGGGTTCAAACGGCCGGCTGAACTATACCAATCCGGACGAATTGCAGGCAGTGCGAAGGCAGTGAGCATCCTGGAAGCGCGGATCCCCGCCCGACAGACCTTGTTTATGGACTTCTTTTAATTATGGAATAAAATACCTTGCTATACAATTCTATTGAGCAGGGATCCGATCAGAATAATAGCCCTCTGCATACGTTGCAGGGGGTGATTTCGTATCGGTGCGGTATAAAAAGAAGGAGAACGTCAAAAATGAAGATACACCCTCTTGGCAAAACGTGAGAATATGTTATAATTTAGATCAAAGAAAGTCAAAGTCAACGTAAATTCAAATGTATGTTTGTTTACGGTTGAACTCACAATAGTGAATGCGCAAGGTTTAGATCAGTTATAACATATTCACCGGGTTAAGATCCAGATTCGAGCCCACGACCATTGGTTAAGTTTAAAGGAGATGGTTTGGGTATGCGAACGGACTAACGAATGACCATGAAGGTCTTGACGTTTTAACGTAATGGAGGATGAACAATGCGTAATATCTCTGATATTATTGAACAATATCTGAAGGGTATTCTGCATGATAGTCCCGAAGGAATGATTGAAATTCAGCGCAACGATCTGGCTGATCAGTTCTCATGCGTTCCATCCCAGATCAACTATGTGATCAGTACACGTTTCACGCTGGAAAAAGGTTATCTTGTGGAAAGCAAGCGCGGTGGCGGAGGGTATATCCGGATTCAACGGATTGAACTCCCGCAATACTCGGCGCTTCATACGCATCTCCACCAAACGATTGGGGAACGCATCGATCAGAACGTGGCCGAGGGGCTGATCTACCAGTTGGAGGAGGCACGCATCCTGAGCAAACGCGAAGCGAGCATTATGCGTGCCGCAATATCCAGAGAGTGCCTGATGATCAAGCTTCCTTACCGGGATGAGATACGTGCTCGGCTGATGAAGGCGATGCTGATTTCTTTGTTAGGCAAATAGGCTTACGGAGAAAAAGGAGGTACATCGGTATGCTTTGCCAAGAATGTGGGAAGAGACCGGCGACTCTCCATTTTACCAAGATTGTGAATGGTGAGAAGACGGAGTTTCATTTTTGCGAATCCTGTGCCCGGGAGAAAGGGGAAATGATCCCCGGAACCTCTGGCGGATTTTCTATACACAGCCTGCTGTCTGGTCTCATGGACATTGACATGGCCGGCAAAGGGGCGGCAAGCAGCGCCAAGGCTGCTCAATCGCTGAGATGCGAAGAGTGCGGGATGACGTACTCGCAGTTCAGCAAGATCGGCCGGTTCGGCTGCAGCTCCTGTTATAAGTACTTCGGCAACCGCCTGGACCCTCTGCTCAAAAGAGTTCACGGCAGTACCGTACATGTCGGCAAGCTGCCTAAGAGAGGCGGCAGCAAAATTCAAGCCAAACGGAAAATCGACGGCTTGAAGCTCGAGCTTCAGCAGCGTATTCACGAAGAGGAGTTCGAAGAGGCTGCGAAGCTGCGCGACCAGATCCGTAAGCTTGAGAAAGAATTGTCGGAACAGTAAAGTTCACTCGAAGGAGGAGGAATGCGTGATGCCAAATCTCCGGTTTACCGAGAAAGCGCTGAGCGATTGGATGCGCGGCCAGGCCGATGCTTCCGAAATCGTCATCAGCAGCCGGGTTCGGGTTGCGCGCAACCTGCAGCATCTTCCTTTTCCGCTATTGGCCACCCGCCAGCAGTCGGAGGAAGTGCTCAAACGTCTGACGGGTATTCCCAGTGATCACCTTCAGTCTTTTGGAACTTTTTATACCGTGGAGCTCGACCACATCGATCCGCTGGACAAAAGGGTGCTGGTAGAGAAGCATTTAATCAGCCCTAATTTGGCGAATGAATCCCAGAACGGCGCGGTCATCCTCAGTGAGGACGAATCGGTCAGCATTATGATTAACGAAGAGGACCATCTTCGCATTCAATGTCTATACCCCGGTTTTCAAATCCGCCAAGCCTGGGAGAAGGCCTCGAGCATTGACGATAAATTTGAGGAATACATCGATTACGCCTTTGACGATAAGCATGGGTACTTGACCAGCTGTCCAACCAATGTGGGCACAGGCCTGCGGGCTTCGGTCATGATGCACCTCCCGGCGCTGGTGATGACCCAGCAGATCAACCGGATTCTATCCGCCGTTTCACAAGTTGGGCTCACCGTTAGAGGAATTTACGGGGAAGGCAGCGAAGCAATAGGTAACCTGTTCCAAATTTCGAATCAGATTACCTTGGGACAGACCGAGAATGAAATCATCGACAACCTCCACAGCGTCGTGCTGCAGATTATCGAGCATGAGAAAAATGCACGCACGCGGCTTATGAACGATTCCAGACTCCGCATTACCGACCGCATCAAACGGTCCTATGGGATTTTATCCTACGCGGAAGTCATGGATTCGAAAGAGGCAGGGCAGCGTCTCTCCGACGTGCGCCTTGGAGTTGACCTCGGGATTCTTGAGGGACCGTCTATTTCGGTGATGAATGAACTGAATGTGATGACCCAGCCGGGCTTCCTGCAGAAAACCTACGGTCACGAGATGAACACCGAAGAACGCGATATTTACCGGGCGAAGCTCATCCGGGAAACCCTCGGAAAGCGCTGAGCCTTTATGATATACAGCTTTACGATGAAGAACGCAAGTGGAGAAGCGATGATAAAACTCATGGAGGTGCAGGAGATATGATGTTCGGAAGATTTACGGAACGTGCGCAGAAGGTGCTCGCATTGGCACAAGAGGAAGCGGTTCGTTTAGGGCATAACAACATTGGTACGGAGCATATTTTGCTCGGACTGATCCGGGAAGGGGACGGCATAGCCGCTAAAGCTTTAATCGGACTCGGACTTGGCCTTGAAAAAATCCAGGATGAAGTGGAGACGCTCATCGGACGGGGGCAGGAACAGCCGACGAATATCGCTTATACCCCCCGCGCCAAAAAGGTAATTGAGCTGTCCATGGACGAAGCGCGCAAACTGGGTCATACGTATGTGGGTACAGAGCACATCCTGCTCGGCCTCATTCGCGAAGGCGAAGGCGTGGCCGCCCGTGTGTTGAATAATCTCGGCATCAGCCTGAACAAGGCACGCCAGCAAGTGCTGCAGCTGCTGGGCAGCAGCGAGGCTGTATCCAGCCATCACGGCAACCAATCCAACGTCAGCACGCCGACGCTCGACAGCCTGGCCCGTGACTTGACTGCCATTGCCAAGGAAGGCAACCTGGATCCGGTCATCGGCCGCAGCAACGAAATCGAAAGAGTTATCCAGGTCCTCAGCCGCCGGACCAAAAACAATCCGGTGCTGATCGGTGAGCCGGGGGTTGGTAAAACCGCCATCGCCGAAGGCCTGGCGCAAAAAATCATCAACAACGAAATCCCGGAAACGCTGCGTGACAAACGCGTCATGACGCTTGACATGGGATCGGTTGTAGCCGGTACGAAATACCGCGGCGAATTCGAGGACCGCTTGAAGAAAATTATGGATGAGATCCGCCAAGCTGGCAACATCATCCTCTTTATCGACGAGCTGCATACGCTGATCGGTGCCGGCGGCGCGGAAGGCGCTATCGACGCATCCAACATTCTGAAGCCGTCGCTTGCCCGCGGCGAGCTGCAGTGCATCGGTGCCACCACGCTGGATGAGTACCGCAAATATATCGAGAAAGACGCCGCTCTGGAGCGCCGTTTCCAACCGATCACGGTGGATCAGCCGTCTCCGGAAGAAGCGATTCAAATTCTGTTCGGCCTGCGCGACCGCTACGAAGCGCATCACCGTGTGAAAATTACGGATGAGGCGATCGTGGAAGCCGTGAAGCTGTCGGACCGCTACATTTCCGACCGGTTCCTGCCGGATAAAGCGATCGACCTGATCGACGAGGCGGGCTCCAAGGTAAGGCTTCACACGTACACTATTCCGCCGAATCTGAAAGAACTGGAAAGCCGGCTTGAAGATATCCGCAAGGAAAAAGATTCGGCCGTGCAAAGCCAGGAATTCGAGAAAGCGGCCGCCCTTCGCGATACGGAACAGAAGATCCGCGAAGAGCTGGACGTTACAAAGAACCAATGGAAAGAAAAACAGGGCCGTACGGACTCCGAAGTGACGCCTGAGGATATCGCCCAGGTTGTAGCCAGCTGGACCGGTATTCCGGTCAGCAAGCTGAAGGAAGAAGAAACGGAACGCCTGCTGAATATGGAGACCATCCTGCACGAGCGCGTTATCGGCCAGGAAGAAGCCGTCAAGGCGGTCAGCCGCGCGGTAAGACGTTCCCGTGCCGGTCTGAAGGATCCGAAGCGTCCGATTGGATCGTTCATCTTCCTTGGACCTACGGGTGTCGGTAAAACCGAGCTGGCCCGTGCTCTGGCCGAAGCGATGTTCGGCGACGAAAATGCGGTAGTCCGCATCGACATGTCCGAGTACATGGAGAAACACTCCACGTCCAGACTGGTCGGAGCGCCTCCAGGATACGTCGGCTATGACGAAGGCGGCCAGCTGACCGAAAAAGTACGCCGCAAGCCGTACTCCGTCGTTCTGCTGGACGAAATCGAGAAGGCGCACCCTGAAGTGTTCAACATTCTGCTTCAAGTGCTTGAGGACGGCCGTCTGACCGACTCCAAGGGCCGCGTGGTGGACTTCCGCAACACGCTGATCATTCTGACCTCCAACGTCGGTGCGGAAGCGATCAAGCGGAACTCCACGATGGGCTTCACGGCAGCCGCTGACGCCGGGGCCGATTACAACAACATGAAGGATAAAGTGATGGGAGAGCTGAAGAAGAGCTTCCGTCCGGAGTTCCTGAACCGGATCGACGAAATCATCGTCTTCCACTCGCTCGAAGAGAAGCACATCGCCGAAATCGTGACGACGATGACCGAAGAACTGCGTAAACGCCTGCGCGAATTCAATGTCGACTTTACCCTGACGGATAAAGCCAAGGCATTCCTCGCCAAAGAAGGCTACGACCCGGCATTCGGTGCCCGTCCGCTTCGCCGGGCGATCCAGAAGCATATCGAGGACCGTCTGTCGGAAGAATTGCTCACGGGCCATGTGTCCAAGGGCGACTCGCTGATCATCGATGAAGAGAACGGCGCGCTGACGGTCAGCAAAAACGAAAATGTATCGGCCAATACACAGTCGTAAATGAGCCGGTGACTTCATACGAAGCCTGAAACAACAAGGGATTGCCCCGCCGGTTTTTATGGACCCGGCGGGTCGGTCCCTTTTCTGTTTGTTTCGCTGTGATAAATCAATGTAAAGTTTTTGGATAGACTTTACGATAAATCTTAATAAATGGTAAACTTAAAATAATGCCAAAATTCTGAGGTAACGACATAATTAGACAAATTGGCGGCAGCAAAGGAGAGAGCATGGCCAAATCGAAAACGAAATTTTACTGTACCGAGTGCGGCTATGAAGCTGCCAAGTGGTACGGAAAGTGTCCGGGCTGCCAGGCCTGGAACTCAATGGTAGAAGAAACGGAAAGCATCATCAAGACGCAGGGGATGAATTCCCCGCTTTTTCATAGTAAAGAAAAGCCGCTTTCGATCATAAATATAGAGAGCAGCCAGGAAGCTAGGGTGCTGACCGGGATCGGCGAACTCAACCGCGTTCTGGGCGGCGGGATCGTTCCCGGATCGCTCATTCTCGTCGGGGGCGACCCCGGCATCGGCAAATCGACCCTGCTCCTGCAAACGTCGCACGCTCTGACGCAGTCCGGCCTGCGCGTGCTGTACGTGTCCGGTGAGGAATCGGTCCGTCAGACCAAGCTCCGGGCGGATCGCCTCGGTGCCCTCTCGCCGGAACTGTATGTTCTGTGCGAGACCAATATGGATCTGATCGAAGAGGCGATCGAGAGTGTAAAGCCTCAGTTTCTGGTGATCGACTCCATCCAGACGGTCTACATTCCCGAGGTGACCAGCGCGCCGGGAAGCGTGGCGCAGGTCCGGGAATGTACGGCCCGGTTTATGCGGGTAGCCAAGGGGCTCGGCATCGCCACCGTCCTTGTGGGGCATGTTACAAAGGAAGGGGCCATCGCCGGACCGAGGCTGCTGGAGCATATGGTGGACTGTGTGCTTTATTTTGAAGGCGAGCGTCATCATACCTACCGGCTGTTAAGAGCCGTTAAGAACCGCTTTGGATCGACAAATGAGATTGGCATTTTCGAGATGAACGAGGTCGGGCTGGTCGAAGTAGGGAACCCGTCGGAGCTGTTTCTGTCCGAGCGTCCGCTGGGCGTGGCGGGATCCACGGTCGTGGCCAGCATGGAGGGCACCAGACCCGTCCTGGTCGAGCTTCAGGCCTTGATCTCTTCCACGCATTTTCCGTCACCCCGGCGCATGTGCACCGGGATCGACCATCACCGGATGGGACTGATCATTGCGGTGCTGGAGAAGCGGATGGGCATGTTCCTGCAGAATCAGGATGCGTATCTCAACGTGGCGGGGGGCGTCAAGCTGGACGAACCGGCGGTCGATCTGGCCATCGCCGTCAGCATCGCCTCCAGCTTTCGGGATATTCCGACAAAGCCGTATGACGTCATGTTCGGCGAAGTCGGCCTGACCGGCGAAGTCCGGGGCGTCTCCCGTGTGGAACAGCGCGTCCGGGAAGCGGAGAAGCTGGGGTTCAAGCGGATTATTTTACCGGAGAAAAGTTTGAAAGGATGGAGGCACCCCAAAGGTATTGAAATCATCGGAGTGAGTACCGTTGCAGATGCACTAGCGGTCGCGTTAGATTAGGGGGCAAATGAAGATGAAAGAACCGAGCCAATTGGAGAAAATGAACGATTTATTGAAGCTCGTGGCACCCGGCACGCCGTTTCGCGACGGCCTGGAAAACGTGCTGCGCGCCAAAACCGGGGGACTGCTGGTAGTCGGCTACAGTCCCGAAGTGATGGAGGTTGTGGACGGAGGCTTCTCCATCAACTGCGATTTCTCGCCCAACTACTTATATGAGCTGGCCAAGATGGACGGGGCCATCATTTTGAGTGAAGACCTGAAGCGGATTCTGTATGCCAACACCCAGCTGATTCCGGACTCGTCCATATCTTCGATCGAAACGGGGATTCGGCACCGGACGGCCGAGCGGGTCGCCAAACAGACCGGCAAGCTGGTCGTGTCGATTTCACAGCGCCGGAACATTATTACCTTGTACCAAGGGACGCTCCGCTACGCGTTGAAAGAGATCGGCGTCATTCTGACCAAAGCCAACCAGGCGCTTCAGACGCTGGAGAAGTACCGGGCGGTGCTGAACCAGTCGCTGACGAACCTGTCGGCTTCCGAATTCGAAGAGCTGGTCACCGTTCCCGAAGTGGTCAACGTCATTCAGCGCGTGGAGATGGTTCTGCGCATCAAGATGGAAATCAAGCGATACATCAACGAGCTGGGGAACGAAGGGCGCCTGATCAGCATGCAGATGGAAGAGCTCGTGAGCAACATGGAGGAAGAAGCCTGGCTCCTGTACAAAGACTATGCCCGTGACGACAACGATGAGAAGATCCGCGAGATGATCGCCGGACTGAAACGGGCGACCGACGACGAGCTGCTCGATATCCACTATGTCGTACGCCTGCTGGGATATCCGTTGTCGGCCGCAACCTCAGAAGAGTCTGTAGCACCCCGTGGTTACCGGATCCTCAATAAAATTCCACGTCTGCCGAACGTCATCATTCACAACCTGGTGGAACGCTTTGAACGGCTGCCGCATATCATGATGGCTACGATCGAAGAATTGGATGAGGTGGATGGAATTGGCGAAGTCAGAGCCCGCAATATTAAAGAGGGACTGAAACGCTTGCAGGAACAAGTATTCATTGACAGACAAATTTAAATGCCATACAATCAATGGATGACATGGGGGTACTACGATATTTGAGGTGAGAAAATGTTTACGAAATCAATTCCGAACATGTGTACCTTGGGTAACTTGTTTCTCGGAATGGTAGGGATTATGCTGGCCCTTGACAACAAGCTGAGCTTGGCGGCCATCATGATTATCATTGCAATGCTTCTCGACGGATTGGACGGCCGGGTGGCCCGGGCGCTCAATGCACAGAGTGAGTTGGGCAAGGAACTGGACTCCCTCTCGGATGTAATTTCCTTTGGTGTTGCACCCGCTCTTATCATGTACATTTCTTGTTTCCACGATATGCATCACGCGCTGATCTGGACGGTAACCGCCGTATTTCCCATGTGCGGGGCGCTTCGGCTTGCCCGCTTCAACGTCCAATCAGGCAGCCCGGGATACTTTATAGGTCTGCCTATACCGGCAGCGGGCGGTGTGCTTGCTACATTATCTTTGTTCCGTGATGATATTTCCGCCCCCTATATGATCATCGCCATGCTGCTGCTGTCATACCTGATGGTCAGCACGGTCCGGTATCCGAATTTCAAAAAAATCGGTTTTCCGAAGAAAGCGATGATGTACGCTCCGTTCGTCATCCTTGCCGGAGTTGCGGTCGCCGTCACATTCCCGGATCAGCTCTCCAAGCTGATTTTCCTGCCGCTGGTGCTGTATGCCGCTTACGGTGTGAAGGAGAACGTGAGAAGGTTGTCACGGAGACGCCGGCGCCATCGCGAGCAGTCCGATAAAGTGTTCAACGACCACTCCTCATAAACGACGTCCTGTTTAATAGAACGGGATGCAAAAATAAAAAGCATTTATTTCCTGCCAGGAGCAGCGAGATAAATGCTTTTTTTGATGTATAAAAAAATCTTGTCGTCTATGACATGTTAAACAGACCGAGGGTAGAGCATTTTTGCGATTCCTTCCGAACCACTTCATCCATATTGATATCGAGCAGATTGCACAGCGCCGACATATAGAACAGGTTCCGCCCCAGCTCGGTGCTGATCACCTCACGGCAGTTCTCGCACAGCTCCCCTTGGACATGGGTCCGTACCGTTTCCTTGGCTTCCTCGAGGTTCAGTCCCGGAGCAAAGGTTTGTTTGGTGGCATGAAGTTCAATACAGCCGCAATCCGTAATCGCCTTGGCGACGGACCGGTTAACGGAGGCACTGCTTTGTCCATTCTTTGACAATACATCCAGCAGACTGCGGTGACGGAGCAACAGTTCGGAAACCTGATCTTGAAAGTCTTGTAAACTTGGTGTGCCCATGTAACCTATTCACCTCTAACCTCTAGTTTTTTGAATTGAACTTATTATATTCCAGTCAATTCCCCATTTTCAACCAAAAACGAGACTTCTGTAGGATGGTACAAAAGAAAGGTTCAGCCGTCCAATAAAAATTGGAATATACAGGATTAGGTTGCTGCAAAATGGACCATACTGCTAATGAAATCTGCAACTATTAAAAATATGGATTTAAGGAGGTGAGGGAACTGATGCTGAGGAAATCGATCACGGCATTTGCCGGATTATGCGGGGCATGGATCGGGTACTCGCTGCATCATGCAGCAGGCTGGTCGTTCCCTGGAATTGGAATTGATGATTCGCTGTGGGGCAGCCTGACGTTCGCTGTGGTTGGCGCAATTTTATTTATGTTGATTGGTTCCCTGTGTGCTCAAGCTGTATCGTATCGTCTGCATTCGTTTATCGCTTCGTTCTCGAACACGCCGATGAATGAACTGGCGGCCGGAGCGTCGGGTCTGATCGGAGGACTGCTGCTGGCTCTATTAATCTACCCCAGCCTTGCCTGGATTGGACATGCCGGGGATTTGCTGGCTGTCGGCGTGACGTTTGTGTGCGGTTATATGGGACTCCGGATCGGCTTGGAAAAGAAAGAGGAGCTCGCTTCCCTGTGGACTTCCGGCAAATGGAGCCGGGGCGAGCTGCCGGAGGAACGCCGGATTGAGGAGCATAAAATTCTCGATACGAGCGTCATCATCGATGGCCGGATCGCGGACATCTGCAAAACCGGTTTTATCGAAGGAACGATCGTCATTCCCGAATTCGTACTGGAAGAGCTTCAGCATATCGCGGATTCCTCGGACCTCTTGAAGCGGAACCGCGGACGCAGAGGACTCGATATTTTGAACAAGATCCAGAAGGAACTGGACGTCAGGGTGCTGATCTATGAAGGGGATTTCGAAGAAATTTCCGAAGTGGACAGCAAGCTGGTGAAGCTCGCCAAGGTGCTGCAGGGCAAAGTGGTGACCAACGATTTTAACCTGAACAAAGTATGTGAGCTGCAAGGCGTATCCGTACTGAACATTAACGATTTGGCCAACGCCGTGAAGCCGGTCGTCCTGCCGGGGGAAGAAATTATGGTGCAGGTGATCAAGGACGGCAAAGAGCATGGCCAGGGAGTGGCTTATCTCGACGACGGAACCATGATTGTGGTTGAAGGCGGACGCGACTATATAGGCAATATGATGGAAGTGCTGGTAACGAGCGTGCTGCAGACCTCCGCGGGGCGGATGATCTTCGCCAAACCGAAACTGTTGGAAAAAGCCCAGTAAACGCGGTATGATGGGGGTATACTCTTTTTCGGTCAGTTGTTGAGGAGGCTTTGCATCGACTTGGGCACAGAGAATCAGGTGGGCGTCATTGTGGTATCCGCGGGCCGCGGCTCCCGGATGGGGACACAGGAAAGCAAGCAGTACCTTATGCTTGAAGACAAGCCCATCATTATGCATACGCTTGACATTTTTGAACAAATGCCGCTGGTGAAAGAAGTGGTCCTGGTCACCGGTGCGGACGATATTCCGCGCTGCGAGCAGTGGATCCAGGATTACGGACTTGGTAAAGTGACCAAGGTCATCGCCGGCGGAAGCGAAAGACAACAATCCGTATACAACGGCTTGATGGAAATTGGCACAGAATGGGTAATGGTTCATGACGGGGTTCGCCCGTTCGTGGAACCTGAACACATTGAGGCATGCTACCGGAAGGCGCTCCAGGAAGGAGCGGCCGTGCTGGCGGTGCCGGTGAAGGATACCATCAAGCAGGTGAACGATTCGGGGACGATTCTGGCGACCCCTGATCGCCGGAGTCTGTGGGCCATTCACACCCCACAGGCTTTTCGTCTTTCCGATTTGAAAAGGGCTCATGAACGCGCCGCAGCGGACGGCTTCGCCGGCACCGACGACTCCATGCTCGTGGAGCGGCTGGGCATTCCCGTGGCGGTTGTGGAAGGCAGCTATACGAATATCAAAATTACGACGCCGGAAGATTTGGAGTACGCCGCATTTATGCAGAAACGCAAGGGAGAGAAAAAGGGATGATACGTGTAGGACAAGGGTTTGACGTTCACCAGCTGGTGGAGGGCAGGCCGTGCATCATTGGCGGAGTCACGATTCCGTACGAGAAGGGGCTGCTGGGACATTCCGACGCGGACGTGCTGCTGCATGCCGTTGCGGATGCGATTTTGGGTGCGCTTGCGCTGGGGGACATCGGCAAGCATTTTCCCGATACGGATCCGGAATTCAAGGACGCGGACAGTTTGAAGCTGCTGCTGCATGTGTGGGGCCTCGCCAAGGAGCGGGGGTATCGCCTGGGCAACATCGATTCGACCATTATCGCCCAGCGTCCGAAAATGGCTCCTTATATTCCGCAGATGGCTGAAGTCATCGCCAAGGCGCTGGATGCCGACGTGACGCAGGTCAATGTGAAGGCAACTACGACGGAGCAGCTCGGATTCACCGGTCGGGGAGAAGGCATTGCAGCCCAATCGGTTGTATGCTTGATCCAAGATGTGCTATCATCTTGAAGGATTTAAGCTGGAATAGGGTAAAGTATTTCTGAACGGACTTTATTGATCAATGATATGACGGAGGGGATCAGGATGAGCAAAGTGCGCGTACGTTATGCACCGAGTCCAACCGGACATTTACATATTGGCAATGCCAGAACGGCGCTGTTTAACTATTTGTATGCCCGTAACCAGGGCGGAGAGTTTATTATCCGAATCGAAGATACGGACGTGAAGCGGAATATCGAAGGCGGCGAAGAAAGCCAGCTGAAGTATTTGAAATGGCTTGGCATGGACTGGGACGAAAGCGTTGATGTGGGCGGGGCGTATGGCCCTTACCGCCAGACCGAACGTCTGGACATTTACAAGAAATACTGGCAGGACCTGCTGGACCGCGGCTTGGCTTACCGCTGCTATTGCACCGAGGAAGAGCTGGAGAAGGAACGGGAAGAGCAGATCGCCCGCGGCGAGACACCGCGCTATTCCGGCAAGCACCGTGACTTGACACCTGAGCAGTGCCAGGCATTCGAAGCGGAAGGCCGGGTGGCCAGCATTCGCTTCCGGGTACCGGACAATAAGACGTACACGTTCAACGATATGGTCAAAGGAACGATTTCTTTCAATACGCAGGACACCGGTGACTTTGTCATTGTGAAAAAGGACGGCATTCCGACTTACAACTTTGCGGTGGTGCTCGACGACCATCTGATGGAGATTTCCCACGTCCTGCGCGGGGAAGACCATATTTCCAACACGCCGCGCCAGCTGATGATCTACGAGGCGTTCGGCTGGGAGCCGCCACAGTTCGGTCATATGACGCTGATCGTGAATGAGAATCACAAGAAGCTCAGCAAGCGGGATGAATCGATCATCCAGTTTATCGAGCAGTACGACCAGTTGGGTTACCTGCCGGAAGCGATGGTGAATTTTATCGCCCTGCTGGGCTGGTCTCCGGAAGGCGAAGAAGAGATTTACAGCAGAGAAGAACTGATCAAGATCTTCAATCCGGACCGCCTGTCGAAGAGCCCGGCCGTGTTCGATCAGAACAAGCTGGCTCACCTGAACAATATGTACATTAAGAATGCCGATACCGACCGGATTACGGAGCTGGCGATACCGCACTTGCAGCGGGCGAGCCGCCTGCCGGCCGAACTGGATGAGGAGCAGAAGGCATGGACGCGCAAGCTCGTCGCCCTCTATCAGGAGCAGATGACAGCCGCATCGGATATTGTCGATCTGTCGGAGGTGTTCTTCCGCACCCATCTGGAAATCGATCAGGAGGCCCTGCCAGTACTGGCTGAGGAGCAGGTACCTACTGTATTGTCGGCGCTGCTGGCGAAGATCGAAGCTTCGGAGGAGTATACCGCTTCGCATATTGCCGCGCTTATCAAAGAGGTTCAGAAGGAGACCGGCGTGAAAGGTAAGCAGCTCTTTATGCCGATCCGCGTCGCGCTGACCGGCCAGATGCATGGCCGCGATCTGAACGAGACGATCTTCCTGCTGGGCCGCGGACGCGTGATCGAGCGGCTGAAATCGCAAATTAAGGGAGCATAAGTGGATTCTTTCTTGTAATCACGGCATATTCTAACCCATAAGCTCCCTGAAACACTTCTTGTCAGTAAGACGACTTATCGGCTATAATTACAAGCAAAATCAATTCGGCCCCGCTGTTACTGGGAGTGCCGAATGATCCAATGTGCGATCAGCGAAGATCAGGAGAAGTACATTGATCACGCCATTGACAGAGAGGGTGACCGCAAGGGAGGCGCAAGTCTTCCTTTAGGCTGGAAGTTACCTATTGGCCGGCAGTGGAAATGCACCTGTGAGCTGCATGGATGAGCGGAGGAGGATCTCCCCGTTAGACTGTGCCGGACGTCCGCCGTTATGAGGACAGAAAGTGGGGCTTTTCGTTTGCGATGCAGTCTGCCGGAATTACCGGCGGGCACGTCAGCAGCAAGGCCCAAGCAGAGTGGGACCGCGCGTATAACGTCTCTGCAGCATGATGCTGCAGAGGCGTTTTTTGTTGAAAGAATCTTCGCTGGGCGTGTTGGGCTTCGTGAACAAGCGTCGATGAAGAAACGTCGATGAACGCTTTTGTCAGGACGAGAAGGGTGTTGTGCCTCCACGTAACGATGGAGAACAGAAGAAGCAAAGAGGGGAACGGATATGTTCAAGCACATGAAATCGGATATCCAAACCGTATTCGAGAATGATCCGGCGGCCAGAAGTCTGTTCGAGGTCATTTTCACCTATTCCGGACTGCATGCCATCTGGGCTCATCGGGTTGCGCATGCACTGTACAAACGCCGGTGGTTTACGCTGGCGCGCGTGATCTCCCAGGTCAGCCGCTTTATGACGGGGATCGAGATCCATCCCGGTGCGAAGATCGGCAAGCGCCTGTTCATCGACCATGGCATGGGCGTGGTCATCGGGGAGACCTGTGAGATCGGGGACGACGTCGTCATTTACCAGGGCGTTACCCTCGGGGGCACCGGGAAGGAAAAAGGCAAACGGCATCCGACCATCGGCAACAATGTCGTCATTGCGTCCGGCGCGAAAGTGCTGGGATCGTTTACGGTCGGAGACCAGTGCAACATCGGAGCCAACTCGGTCGTTCTGAAGGAAGTCCCCTCGAACAGTACGGTGGTGGGCATTCCGGGAAGAATCGTGAAGCAGGACGGGCGCCGGGTGGACCGTCTCAGCCACCAGCTGCCTGACCCGATCGTCGACTCGCTGCGCAGCATGCAGCAGGAGATCGAACAGCTTCGCGGTGAATTGGAAAGACTACAAACGGAAAACAACCGGCTGCAGCAGGAGGAAACCCCGGCTGGAGCACGTTCGAAATAAAGAAGCAGCGAATTTCATGGATGAAAGGAAATGTGGATATGTCCCTTCAAATTTATAATACGATGATCCGGGCGAAAGAAGAGTTTGTGGCGAAGCAGCCGGGAAAGGTGAACATGTACGTGTGCGGTCCGACCGTATACGACTATATTCATATCGGGAATGCGCGTCCGATGATCTTTTTCGACGTCGTTCGCTCGTATCTGGAGCAGATCGGCAACGAAGTCAATTACGTGGTGAACTTCACGGACGTGGACGACAAGCTGATCCGCAAGGCCGAGCAGATGAACAGCACTGTGCCGGTGGTGGCGGATACGTTTATTAAAGCGTACTACGAGGACCTCGACGGGCTGGGCATTCATAAGGCGACAATCAACCCGCGGGTGACGGAGAACATGGATAACATCATCGCCTTTATCAAGGAGCTGGAAGACGAAGGCTTCGCTTATGAAAAAGGGGGCGACGTCTTCTACCGGACCGGCAAATTTGCGGGTTACGGCAAGCTATCGCATCAGAAGCTGGAGGAGCTGCAGTTCGGCATCCGGATCGGCGTCGACGAGCGGAAGGAAAGCCCGGAAGACTTTGTGCTTTGGAAGGCGGCGAAGCCGGGAGAGATTTACTGGGCAAGCCCTTGGGGCGACGGCCGCCCCGGCTGGCATATCGAATGCTCGGCCATGGCCCGCCGCTACCTTGGCGACACCCTGGATATCCACGGAGGCGGACAGGACCTGCAGTTTCCGCATCACGAGTGCGAAATTGCGCAGTCGGAAGCTTTGACCGGCAAGCCGCTGGCCAACTACTGGATGCATAACGGGTACATCAAGATCAATAACGAGAAAATGTCGAAATCGCTCGGAAACGGTATTTTGGTCAAGGATCTGCGCGCCCAATATAAAAAAGAAGCGATCCGCTACTTCATGCTGTCCACGCATTACCGCAACCCGCTCAACTTCAACAGCGAGACGATGGATCAGGCGATGAAGAGCGTGGAGCGGATCGCCAACGCCGTCACGAATATGAAGCACCGCCTGGATACGGTGGCTCCGGACGGAAACGGTCCGGTCCGTGAATCCGTGCAGCAGAAGCTGGATGCGATTCTGGCTTCCTACTATGAAAAAATGAACGATGATTTCAATACGCCGGATGCGATTACCTCCGTATTCGAATGGGTCAGTGAAGCCAACCTGCTGCTTCAGGAGCCTGTGGCGAACCCTGCGGAACTGCAGGCGATGCTGGCGGCTTTTGACGAATTGAACGCGGTGCTGCGGCTCTATTTCGAGGAAAAGGCCGAGCTTCTGGACGAGGAAGTGGAGCAGCTGATCGCCGAGCGTGCCGAAGCCCGCAAGAACAAAAACTGGGGCCGCGCGGACGAAATCCGCGACGAGCTGGCGGCCAAGGGAATTCTGCTGGAGGATACGGCGCAGGGCATGCGCTGGCGCCGCAAATGAGCGGGGCGGACGGCAACGAACTGCTGCCGGAAAGTGCGGGAGGCTGGATGTTCAGCTACCCGCCATCCAAGCCGGCCCGGCTGATTCCGCCGATCGTCTTGGCTTATATTGGCGATGCTATCTATGAGGTGGCCATCCGCCAATATTTGATTTCCAAGACGAACCTGCGGCCAAATCAGCTGCACCGTTCGGCGACCGGACTTGTCTCGGCCAAGGCCCAGAGCCGAATTGTCGGTGCGCTGGAGGAGATGCTGACCGAAGAGGAACGCGACGTGGTCCGCCAGGGCCGCAACGCCAAGTCGGGCACCATTCCGAAAAATGCCGACGTGCTGGAATACCGGCATGCCACCGCGTTCGAGTCCCTGATCGGATACTTGTACTATACCGGGCAGTTCGAGCGCATGCAGGGGTTAATCGACACGGGGATCAAGTTCATAGAGCAGCAGCCCAAGAAGAAATAAGACGGCAGGCCATCACAGGTAATAAGAATCAGGAGGAAAATCGATGGAGGAAGAAATCATTGCCGGGAAGCATTCGGTCACCGAAGCGCTTCGATCCGGGCGGACAATCAATAAAATATGGATTGCGGAAAATGCCCAAAAGCATCTGACGCAGCCGATCATTTTCGAGGCCAAAAAGCTTGGCGTCGTCATTCAGCAGGTGGACAAACGCAAGCTGGACCAGATGGCGCCGGGTATGCAGCATCAAGGGGTAGTCGCACAGGCGGCGCCTTATGCCTATGCCGAAGTGGAGGACATCCTGCAGGTAGCGGAAGCCAAGGGGGAGGCACCATTCATCTTGCTTTTGGATGAGATCGAAGATCCGCACAATCTCGGCTCCATTCTCCGGACCGCAGACTGCACCGGCGTTCATGGGGTAATCGTGCCGAAACGCCGGTCGGCGCAGGTTACCGCGACCGTGTCCAAGACGTCCGCCGGCGCCGCCGAATACGTCCCGGTCGCACGCGTAACGAACCTGGGGCAGACCATTGAGGAGCTGAAAGAGAAAGGGATTTGGGTCGTCGGTACCGACGTGTCGGCTTCCTCCGAGATGTACGACACGAATGTGTTTGACGGCCCCGTCGCCGTGGTCATCGGTAACGAAGGGAAAGGCATGGGCAGACTGATCCGCGAAAAATGCGATGTTTTGGTGAAACTCCCCATGAAAGGTCAAATCAACTCGCTTAACGCTTCCGTGGCCGCGGGAGTCGTGATGTACGAAGTTCTGCGCCGGCGCCGCACCCAAGGTTAGCCGGAATGGCGGCTTTGCGCGATGTGCTTCTGGTCGATGGCTATAATATGATCGGCGGATGGCCGTCCCTTGCAGAGCTGTCGCAGATCAGCATGCAGGAGGCCAGGGACGAGCTGCTGGCCAGGCTGGCCGATTATCAGGCCTTTTCCGGAAGAAAAGTGATCGCGGTATTTGACGCCTACCGGGTGCCGGGGCTGGGCAAATCCTTTTCGCAGAGCAAGGTCCAGGTGTACTTTACGAAGGAGAAGGAGACGGCGGACGAATGCATTGAGCGTCTTGTTGGAGAGCTGACCCGGCGGAGCAGGCAGATCTATGTGGCGACCAGCGATTTGATCGAACAGCATGTCATCTTCGCGCGGGGAGCGCTTCGCTTGTCCGCCCGGGAGCTGCTGATCGAAGTGGAGAACAGCGAGCAGATGATTCAGAAGCGGATCAAGGAAGATCAGGCCAGATCGACGCGCAATACGCTGGACAGCAAGCTGT
The DNA here is from genome assembly GCF_003386155.1 of Paenibacillus sp. VMFN-D1. NCBI lineage: Bacteria > Bacillati > Bacillota > Bacilli > Caryophanales > Paenibacillaceae > Paenibacillus > Paenibacillus sp. VMFN-D1. The sequence continues at coordinate 19,454 of NZ_QRDU01000010.1, forward strand.
CGCCGGACATCCGCGAAATCTTCGAACGATGGCGGCGGGAATAGCCAACTTTTGTATGAAATGACAAATTTGCAGCTCTTGACAATTTTGCTATCGCTGTTCTTTTTTGGATAATCCGTGGTTGACGGCTTGGAGAGCATCATTTATACTGTTCGTATATTTCACGAGTAACGGGTACCTTGCGTTGCAGCCGGGGGGTTTCTTGGTGAGCGTCGACCTTAAAGAGTTAATGTTATCTGATTATGATTACAAGACGGATGAGGACGTAGTCGAATATTTCCGTGAGGGTGACAGTGAAGCGCTGGAGTACTTGATCAACAAGTACCGGAATTTCGTGCGGGCCAAAGCCAGATCTTATTTTCTGATCGGCGCCGACCGCGAGGATATCATCCAGGAAGGCATGATCGGTTTATACAAATCGATCCGTGATTTCAGAGGGGACAAGCAGTCCTCGTTTAAGGCTTTTGCTGAGCTGTGCATTACGAGGCAGATCATTACGGCGATCAAGACCGCGACGAGACAGAAGCATATCCCGCTGAATTCTTACGTGTCGTTGGACAAGCCTATCTATGATGAGGATTCCGACCGTACGCTGCTTGACGTGATTTGCGGCTCGCAGGTATGCGATCCGGAAGAGCTGATTATTAACCAGGAAGAGTTCGTCGGACTCGAGGACAAGATGTCCGAGATTCTGAGCGACTTGGAGCGCAAAGTGCTAATGCTGTATTTGGATGGCCGCTCCTATCAGGAAATTGCGGTGGATTTGAAACGGCATGTGAAATCGATCGATAATGCTCTGCAGCGGGTCAAGCGCAAGCTGGAGAGATATTTGGAAGTTCGCGACAATTGAACAGACGCTAAGGTGAAGAAAGGCTCGTAAGGAGTCTTTTTTTATTCACACCGGAAGTGCCGAGGTTTAACCTCTGGACGAATGAATCATACTGGTAAATGAATGCAGGCGGCTTATGATGAGAAAAAAGGCTTGAAACGACAGGGAATCGTGGTTTTTAAACGCGTATTGACAAGGCCATTCTTTCGTTGACATGGTTTGACCCTTGTGATAAAGTGTTTTAGGTAGGCCTAAATTCGCGTGTTTTAATGAATGAGAGAGCAAAGGCTTCGGCACGAGCTTAATCGTTCATTTCGCAGGAACGGTTTTTTTTCTTTTCAGTGATGAAAAGTTTAGGCTGTTTCCTACTAGGGATCAATATTGACTCTTCTGAAATAGAAGGACGTCTTCGGGAGGTGCACAGCATGCGGGTAATTATCACTTTGGCTTGTACGAATTGCAAACAAAGAAACTATACGACTACCAAAAACAAGCGAAATCACCCCGACCGCATGGAGATGAAGAAATTTTGCAAGTTTTGTAACGAGCAAACTCCTCATCGCGAAACCAGATAGTTTTTTGGAGGTGTAGTCGGCGTGAAAGGTTTCAAGTCTCTGTTTTCCTTTTTCTCTGAAAGCTGGGCGGAACTTAAAAAAGTTCGCTGGCCTAATCGTAAAGAGTTGACGAATTACACGCTTATCGTACTTGGCACCATTGCGATCGTCACGATTTATTTTTGGGTTCTAGATATCGGCATTTCCGCTGTGATCGAAGCGATTATTTAAGAAGGGTCCCGGGTGGCTTGATATGGAAAAAAGATGGTACGTAGTTCATACCTACTCTGGGTATGAGAATAAGGTCAAAGCCAATTTGGAAAAACGCGTTGAGTCCATGGGCATGGAAGACAAGATTTTCCGCGTTCTTGTTCCGATGGAAGAAGAAGTGGTAAACAAGGACGGCAAGAAAAAGGTCGTCATGAGAAAGGTTTACCCCGGATATGTCTTGGTGGAAATGATCCAGACTGACGATTCCTGGTACGTTGTACGCAATACGCCAGGGGTTACGGGATTTGTCGGTTCGACGGGTTCGGGTTCCAAGCCGACGCCTTTGCTTCCGGAAGAAGTGGAACAGATTCTGAAGCATATGGGTATGGAAGAGCCGAAGCCGAAGATCGAATTCGATATTAAAGAATCCGTACGTATCAAAGTTGGTCCTTTTGCGAATTTTGTTGGCTCGGTAGAAGAAATTCTCGTCGACAAGAGCAAGCTGAAGGTACACGTCAACATGTTTGGACGGGAAACCCCGCTTGAGCTGGATTATACTCAGGTGGAGAAGATATAAAGTTCTTCAGGTTTCTTGTGGGAGGGCTTCGATGCCCGCTAACCACTTTTGAAGGAGGTGTCTTACATGGCAAAGAAGGTAATCAAGGTTGTTAAACTGCAAATCCCTGCAGGTAAAGCGAATCCGGCGCCGCCAGTAGGTCCAGCATTGGGTCAAGCAGGTGTCAACATCATGGCATTCTGTAAAGAATTCAACGCTCGTACCGCTGATCAAGCTGGTCTGATCATTCCGGTTGAAATTTCGGTATTTGAGGATCGTTCCTTTACGTTCATTACCAAAACTCCACCGGCTGCAGTTCTGCTTCGCGTAGCTGCCAAAATCGAGAAGGGTTCCGGCGAACCTAACAAGAAGAAAGTCGCTACCGTTAAACGCAGCACTGTCCGTGAAATCGCTGAGCAAAAAATGCCTGACCTGAACGCAGCTTCCGTTGAAGCAGCTATGCGTATGGTTGAAGGTACTGCACGCAGCATGGGTATCACAATCGAAGACTAATCCGGTTTTTCTTGCGACACCCGGCCTATGAGGCCGGCACATGTGGGAGGAATATCCGCTAAAACCACAAAGGAGGAACAAACATGGCTAAACATGGTAAGAAGTATGTTGAAGCTGCCAAGCTGATCGACAGCGAAGCAGTATACGAGCCAGCAGAAGCTGTAGAGCTTGTGAAAAAGGCTGCGACTGCCAAGTTCGACGAAACCGTTGAAGTTGCAGTTCGTTTGGGCGTTGACCCACGTAAACAAGACCAAGCCGTTCGTGGTGTTGTTGTCCTGCCTCATGGCACGGGTAAAACACAACGCGTATTGGTATTTGCGAAAGGTGACAAAGCGAAGGAAGCGGAAGCGGCTGGCGCAGATTTTGTTGGCGATCAAGACATGATCAACAAGATCCAACAAGGCTGGTTCGAATTCGACGTCTGCGTCGCTACACCTGATATGATGAGCGAAGTCGGTAAACTGGGTCGTTTGCTCGGTGGTAAAGGCCTTATGCCTAACCCTAAAGCGGGAACAGTTACGTTCGATGTTGCCAAGGCTGTTCAAGAAATCAAAGCCGGTAAAATCGAATACCGTCTGGACAAAGCAGGTCAAATTCACGCACCGATCGGTAAAGTATCCTTTGATGCGGCCAAACTGAATGAGAACCTCAAATCTCTCATCGACGCACTCAACCGTGCTAAACCAGCTGCTGCAAAAGGTGTTTATCTGAAGGGGATCGCCGTATCCTCGACGATGGGACCAAGCGCACGCGTGAATACAGCAACCTTTAAATAAGTTATCGTTGACTCGTTCCGAGTTATCTGTTACTATATAAAAGTTGTTGTTTAGGTCCTTGTGACCGACCACTAAAGTTGAATATGCTTACCGTAGACAGTAGGTGCCTAACGGCTTAATTTCCTACCGAGGTGTTGTGATAGAATATATATGATTTTCCTGCGCTTTGCCCGGACAATCATCATTCATCAGGCCTTCGTAAATCTACGGAGGCTTTTTACTTGCCTATGAAATCGGAGAAGCCAAGAGTATTCAGACTCGAAGCGGACTCCGACGTAGATCGAACTGGCGGCCGGCAAGTCCGGCTGGACAGTCATTGAAACTTTCAGGAGGTGTAGACATTGGCAAACGCAAAAGTGATTCAAGCGAAACAAGAAGCTGTAGATGCGGTAACTGCGAAATTGCGCGAAAGTGCAACGACAGTAGTGGCCGACTACCGCGGATTGAACGTTGCCCAAGCTACCGAACTGCGTAAGCAGCTTCGCGAAGCGGGTGTTGAATTCCAAGTGTTGAAGAACACTTTGCTGCGCCGTGCGACTGCCGCTGCTGAGCTGACTGAACTGGACGAAGTATTGACCGGTCCAACAGCTATCGCATTCAGTGCAGAAGACGCCGTAGCACCAGCTAAAATCCTTAACGATTTTGCTAAGAAGAACGAAGCTTTGAAACTGAAAGGTGCTGTGGTTGAAGGCCGTGTAGTCGGCGTTGACCAAATCAAGGCGTTGGCAGAACTGCCATCCCGCGAAGGTCTCCTTTCCATGCTCCTCAGCGTGCTTCAAGCTCCAGTTCGCAACTTCGCGCTTGCAGTTAAGGCTGTGGCTGAGAAAGAAGAACAAGGAGCGTAAGCTTCCCGTTCTGACAGCTTAAAAGCAAACAAAAAATAATTTTATTATAAAATGGAGGTTCAACCATGAGTAAAGAGCAAATCTTGGAATCAATCAAAGGTATGACTGTTTTGGAACTGAACGACCTGGTTAAAGCAATCGAAGAAGAATTCGGCGTAACTGCTGCAGCTCCAGTAGCTGTAGTTGGTGGCGGCGCTGGCGCAGCTGAAGCTGCTGAGCAAACTGAATTCGACGTAATCCTGGCTAACGCTGGTGCTTCCAAAATCAACGTTATCAAAGCCGTTCGCGAAATCACAGGTCTTGGCTTGAAAGAAGCTAAAGAACTCGTTGACAACGCTCCAAAACCACTGAAAGAAAAAGTGGGTAAAGAAGAAGCTGAATCCGTTAAAGCTAAATTGGAAGAAGCAGGCGCTACTGTAGAAGTGAAGTAATTCCTTCTCAGTTGAAGCACATAGCAAACCCCTTGATCATTCAAGGGGTTTGTTTTTGTAAAACCGTATCCCTTGTGACTAAACGACTGGAACCAGGGGATCCTGTGTAATGAAACCAAGGATTCGGAGGGAAAGCATGTCACAGCATTACTATTCCAACCAGCCCGAAGCCGGACATGACCGGCGGAGTCTGGAAGAGCGACTGCGGGGTGCAGTCTACAAGTTCACGAGCGATGCCGGGGTGTTTTCCAAGAAGGGAATTGATTTTGGCAGCAAGGTGCTGATCGAAGCGATGGATATTCCGCAGGGGGCCGAGGTTCTGGATGTGGGCTGCGGGTACGGTCCTATCGGACTGGTGGCGGCAAGACTGGCCGGGGATGGGCATGTGACGATGCTGGATGTGAACAGCCGTGCAGTGGAGCTCGCCAAGGAAAATGCCAGGCTGAACGGAATTGCGAACGTGACGATTCTGGAGAGCGATCTGCTGCAGCAGGTGGAAGGGAAAGCCTTCGATGTCATCCTGACCAATCCGCCGATTCGTGCCGGCAAGGAAACGGTGCATCGGATTTTCGAGCAGGCGTATGAGCATCTTCGTGAAGGTGGATCTTTGTGGATCGTGATTCAGAAGAAGCAGGGGGCACCATCGGCAAAGGCGAAGCTGGAGAGCTTGTTCGCACAGGTGGAGGAAGTCACCAAGGATAAAGGGTACCGGATTTTTAAGGCTACAAAATCTTTTCAATAATATGCAATAGGACTATTGACTTGAAAAATCATGTGTGATATTATTATAAAATGTCAGTATTAGGATAGGCTTCTTGTCTTTAGTTGGCTGAAATGTCAATAGTTTTTATGCGGAGATATGCATAAAATAGGGCATGTCCACGTATAATATGTACATTTTGGGCAAATCTACTGGATATGAAGTCACTTCTATGTTTAGAAGGCAAGACCATGGATAAGTTGCTCTTTGTTCGAAAGCATTCGGGTAAGGGCTTTTCTTTATTTGTGGATGAATCCTCTGCATGAATCCATTATAAGGTTCCAAACAGAGGTTCGCAATCAATTTTTAAAGTGAGTAGACATGAGGGGTGAGTTAAAGTTGGCAGGACATCTTGTTCAGTATGGTCGACGCACTCGGCGAAGTTATGCACGAATTAATGAAGTACTTGAGATTCCGAACCTGATCGAAATCCAACAGAAATCATACGAATGGTTTTTGGAGGAAGGATTGCGCGAAATGTTCCAGGATATCTCGCCAATTCAGGATTTTACGGGCAATTTGGTGCTGGAGTTCATCGACTACAGCCTGGGCGAACCCAAATACACCGTCGATGACGCGAAAGAGCGTGACGTGACGTATGCGGCACCGCTTCGGGTGAAAGTACGGCTCATCAACAAAGAAACCGGAGAAGTCAAAGAACAGGAAGTATTCATGGGAGATTTCCCGCTGATGACGGAGACCGGTACATTTATTATCAACGGTGCAGAACGGGTCATTGTCAGCCAGTTGGTACGCTCTCCTAGCGTCTATTTCAGCACGAAAGTCGATAAAAACGGTAAGAAAACCTACACGGCAACGGTGATTCCAAACCGTGGTGCCTGGCTCGAACTGGAGACGGATGCGAAAGACATTATGTATGTCCGGATCGACCGTACCCGTAAAATCCCGGTTACCGTTTTGCTGCGGGCGCTTGGTTTCGGCAGCGACGCCGAAATTTTGGACCTGCTCGGCAACGACGAATACATCCGCAACACGCTGGACAAAGACAATACCGATTCCACGGAAAAAGCGCTCATCGAAATTTACGAACGCCTCCGTCCGGGCGAGCCGCCTACCCTCGACAATGCGAAGAGCTTGCTGGTAGCGCGCTTCTTTGATCCAAAGCGTTATGATCTGGCCAATGTCGGCCGCTATAAAATCAATAAAAAGCTGCATATCAAGAACCGTCTGTTCAACCAGCGTCTTGCCGAATCGCTGATCGACACCGATACCGGTGAGATCATTGCCGAAGCCGGACAAATGGTGGACCGCCGTCTCCTTGACGAAATCCTGCCGCACCTGGAGAAGAATGTCGGACACAAGACGTACCATGTTGCCAATGGTGTGCTTGATGCCGATGACATTCCGATGCAGAGCATCGACGTATTCTCCCCGATCGAAGACGGCAAGGTCGTCAAAGTGATTGCGAACGGGAATATTGATAAATCGGTTAAACATATTACGCCTGCTGATATTATTTCCTCGATCAGCTACTTTATTAACCTGCTGCATGGCATCGGCGACACGGACGATATTGACCACCTTGGTAACCGTCGTCTGCGTTCGGTCGGTGAACTGCTGCAGAACCAGTTCCGTATTGGTCTGTCCCGTATGGAACGTGTCGTACGCGAAAGAATGTCCATCCAGGATGCGAATGTCATCACGCCGCAAGCCCTGATCAACATTCGTCCGGTTATCGCGTCGATCAAAGAGTTCTTCGGAAGCTCCCAGCTGTCCCAGTTTATGGACCAGACCAACCCGCTTGCTGAACTGACGCACAAACGCCGTCTGTCTGCACTTGGACCTGGCGGTTTGACGCGTGAGCGCGCGGGCTTCGAAGTTCGTGACGTCCATCACAGTCACTACGGCCGGATGTGTCCAATCGAGACACCGGAAGGTCCGAACATCGGCTTGATCAACTCCTTGTCTACGTTCGCACGGATCAACGAATACGGCTTTATCGAAGCTCCGTACCGTTGGGTCGATCCGAAGACGGGTGTTGTAACAGATCAGATCGACTACCTGACAGCTGACGAGGAAGACAACTATGTGGTCGCACAGGCAAACGCGAAGCTGAATGAAGACGGCACGTTTGCGGAGGATATGGTTATCGTCCGTTACAACAAGCAGTCCGACAACATCTTGCCGATGCCGAGCGATCGCGTGGATTACATGGACGTTTCGCCGAAACAGGTCGTGTCGGTCGCAACGGCGCTCATTCCGTTCCTCGAGAACGATGACTCCAACCGCGCCCTGATGGGATCGAACATGCAGCGTCAGGCTGTGCCGCTTCTCGTGCCTAAAGCTCCGCTGGTTGGTACAGGAATGGAACACAAGTCTGCAAAGGATTCCGGGGTATGTATCGTTTCCAAATATGATGGTATAGTTGAACGTTCTTCCGCCAACGAAATCTGGGTGCGCCGCATCGAGACCGTGGACGGCAAAGAAGTCAAAGGTGACATCGTTAAACATAAATTACACAAATTTATGCGTTCGAACCAAGGCACATGCATCAACCAGCGTCCGATCGTGAAGAGAGGCGACGTCATCAAGAAGGGCGACATCCTCGCTGACGGACCTTCGACGGAAATGGGCGAGTTGGCTCTTGGACGTAACGTTGTCGTAGCGTTCATGACCTGGGAAGGTTATAACTACGAGGATGCCATCCTCCTCAGCGAGAAGCTGGTGAAGGAAGATGTGTACACTTCGATTCATATCGAGGAATACGAATCCGAAGCGCGCGACACCAAGCTCGGACCGGAAGAAATTACCCGCGATATTCCGAACGTCGGCGAGGAAGCTCTGAAGAACCTCGACGAGCGCGGCATTATTCGGATCGGTGCCGAAATCAGCGCCGGCGACATTCTCGTTGGTAAAGTTACACCGAAAGGCGTAACAGAGCTGACGGCGGAAGAGCGCCTGCTGCACGCCATCTTCGGTGAGAAGGCGCGTGAAGTGCGCGACACCTCCCTGCGCGTACCGCATGGTAGTGACGGGATTATCGTGGACGTCAAAGTGTTTACCCGTGAGAACGGCGACGAGCTGCCTCCTGGTGTAAACCAACTGGTTCGGGTGTACATCGCTCAGAAGCGTAAAATTTCTGAAGGTGACAAAATGGCCGGACGTCACGGTAACAAAGGGGTCGTGGCCCGCATCCTGCCGGAAGAAGATATGCCGTTCCTGCCGGACGGTACGCCGGTACAGGTCGTACTGAACCCGCTGGGGGTACCTTCCCGGATGAACATCGGGCAGGTTCTGGAAGTCCACTTGGGCTTTGCGGCCATGCGTCTTGGTATTCACGTGGCCACACCGGTATTCGACGGTGCCAATGAATATGACGTATTTGACACCATGGAAGAAGCCGGCATGCAGCGCAACGGTAAGACGCGTCTGTACGACGGCCGCACGGGCGAGATGTTCGAACGTGAAGTTACTGTCGGCGTCATGCACATGATCAAGCTGGCCCACATGGTTGACGATAAAATCCATGCCCGTTCAACTGGACCATACTCGCTCGTTACGCAGCAGCCTCTGGGTGGTAAAGCCCAGTTCGGCGGACAGCGCTTCGGTGAGATGGAAGTTTGGGCGCTGGAAGCATACGGCGCCGCATATACACTGCAAGAGATCCTGACCGTCAAATCCGACGATGTGGTCGGCCGGGTGAAAACCTACGAGTCCATCGTTAAAGGCGAGAACGTTCCGGAACCGGGTGTTCCTGAATCGTTCAAGGTTCTGATCAAAGAGCTTCAATCCCTCGGTATGGATGTTAAGATCCTGAGCGGTGACGAGCAGGAGATCGAGATGAAAGAGCTCGATGATGAAGACGAGGCAGCCGGCGATAAGCTGAGCCTCAACCTGGAAGGCGAAGAAGTCGGAGTGGAATAAAGACCGTGTGAAGGCGGGCGGGCATACCGTCCGTCCTCATTCACGGTTTAAATCATTAGGACTAGGTTAAGGAGGGTTGCTCCTTGTTGGACGTTAACAATTTCGAATTCATGAAGATCGGGCTTGCATCCCCGGAAAAAATTCGTTCATGGTCCCGCGGAGAAGTGAAAAAGCCGGAAACCATCAATTACCGTACGCTCAAACCGGAGAAAGAAGGCCTGTTCTGCGAACGGATTTTTGGACCGCAAAAAGACTGGGAATGCCATTGCGGCAAATATAAGCGTGTCCGGTACAAAGGCGTAGTCTGCGATCGCTGCGGCGTAGAAGTTACCCGCGCGAAGGTGCGCCGCGAACGGATGGGCCATATTGAGCTGGCAGCTCCTGTATCCCATATCTGGTACTTTAAAGGCATTCCGAGCCGTATGGGTCTCGCTTTGGATATGTCGCCAAGATCTCTGGAAGAGATCATTTACTTTGCATCTTATGTAGTAACCGACCCTGGAGATACGCCTCTGGAGAAGAAACAGCTTCTGTCCGAGAAAGAATACCGCAGCTACCGTGAAAAATACGGCTATGGTTTCCAAGCGGGCATGGGTGCTGAAGCGATCAAGAAGCTGCTGCAGGATCTCGATATCGAAAAGGAACTCGAGTTTCTGAAGGAAGAGCTGCGCACGGCTCAAGGCCAACGCCGTAACCGTGCGATCAAGCGTCTGGAAGTCATCGAGGCTTTCCGCAACTCCGGCAACAAGCCAGAGTGGATGATCATGGACGTATTGCCGGTTATCCCTCCGGAACTGCGCCCGATGGTACAGCTGGACGGCGGACGTTTTGCAACGTCTGACCTGAACGACCTGTACCGCCGCGTGATCAACCGGAACAACCGCTTGAAGCGTCTGCTTGACCTGGGAGCTCCGGACATCATCGTTCAGAACGAAAAACGGATGCTGCAGGAAGCGGTTGACGCTCTGATCGACAATGGCCGCCGCGGCCGTCCTGTAACGGGACCAGGCAACCGTCCGCTGAAATCCCTCAGCCACATGCTGAAAGGTAAGCAAGGACGTTTCCGGCAAAACCTGCTCGGTAAACGCGTTGACTATTCCGGCCGTTCCGTTATCGTCGTTGGTCCGTACCTGAAAATGTATCAGTGCGGTCTGCCGAAGAAAATGGCGCTGGAATTGTTCAAGCCGTTTGTCATGAAAGAACTTGTAAACAAGGGCCTCGCTCATAACATTAAGAGCGCCAAACGTAAGGTTGAGCGCGTAAGTCCGGAAGTCTGGGACGTTCTCGAAGAAGTCATTAAAGAGCATCCGGTTCTGTTGAACCGTGCCCCTACGCTTCACCGTCTCGGTATCCAGGCGTTTGAACCGATCCTGGTGGAAGGTCACGCGATCCGTCTGCATCCGCTCGTATGTACGGCTTACAACGCCGACTTCGACGGTGACCAGATGGCGGTTCACGTTCCGCTGTCCGCAGAGGCACAGGCTGAAGCCCGTATCCTCATGCTGGCATCCGGCAACATTTTGAACCCTAAAGACGGTAAACCTGTCGTAACTCCTTCGCAGGATATGGTTCTCGGATCTTTCTATCTGACCATGGACAACAAGGAAGAGAAAGGTTCCGGCATGATTCTGAGCTCCGTGAACGAAGCTGTATCGGCTTACCAACGCGGAACCGCAGGTCTGCATGCACGGGTGGCCATTCCGGTAAAAGCGCTCGGCAAAACGAGCTTTACCGACAAGCAGCAGGACGCAATGCTCTTAACGACCGTCGGACGCATCATTTTCAACGAAATTTTCCCGAGCAGCTTCCCGTACATTAACGAAGCAACCCGCGACAATCTGTTCAACGGAACGCCGGAAAAATATTTCGTCTATGAAAAAGGCGCGGACATCCGCGAGCGCATGAACGACCTGCCTATAAGCAGCGCTGTTGGTAAAGAGTATCTGGGCCAAATCATCGCCCGCTGCTTCGAGATTTACCACACGACGGAAACTTCCGTTATTCTGGACAAAATCAAGCAGCTCGGCTTCACGTATTCGACGCGTGCCGGCGTAACCGTTGCGGTATCCGACGTTATCGTTCCTGATGAGAAACAGGCGATCCTGAAGGAATCCGACGAGAAGGTTGCTGTCGTTACGAACCAATACCGCCGCGGCTTGATTACGAACGAAGAACGGTACGACCGCGTTATCGATATTTGGTCCAAGGCGAAGGATGACATTACGGACATCCTGATGAAATCCATGGACCGCTTTAACTCCATCATGCTCATGGTTGATTCCAAAGCACGGGGTAACAAATCGCAGATTACTCAGCTCGGCGGCATGCGGGGTCTGATGGCGAACCCATCCGGCCGGATCATCGAACTCCCGATCAAATCCAACTTCCGTGAAGGCCTGACCGTCCTCGAGTACTTCCTGTCGACGCACGGTGCCCGTAAAGGTCTGGCGGATACCGCGCTGCGTACAGCCGACTCCGGTTACCTGACACGCCGTCTGGTAGACGTTGCCCAGGACGTTATCGTCCGCGAAGAAGACTGCGGTACCGATAAAGGCTTTACCGTCAGCCGGATTCAGGATGGTAAAGAGGTTATCGAGGATCTGTATGACCGTATTGAAGGACGCTACTGCTTCGAGACGGTTCGTCATCCGGAAACCAACGAAATTCTGGTTAACCGCAACGAGCTGATCGATTCGGATAAAGCGAACTTGATCGTCAACTCCGGCGTAACAAAACTGCAAATCCGTTCGGTACTCAGCTGCCGTGCCCGTCACGGTGTATGTAAGAAGTGCTACGGACGCAACTTGGCCACAGGCAAATTCGTGGAAATCGGGGAAGCTGTCGGCATCATCGCGGCGCAATCCATCGGTGAACCAGGAACCCAGCTTACCATGCGTACGTTCCATACCGGTGGTGTCGCAGGGGACGATATTACCCAAGGTCTTCCGCGTATTCAGGAGCTTTTCGAAGCCCGGAATCCGAAAGGTCAAGCAACTATCAGTGAAATCGACGGCGTCGTGAAGGAAATTCGCGAAGCGAAAGACCGTCGTGAAATCGAAGTCCAAGGTGAAGCGGAAACGAAAGTGTACTCCGTTACCTACGGTTCCCGTCTGCGCGTAAGCGAAGGTCAGGAAATCGAAGCCGGCGACGAGCTGACTGACGGTTCCATTGACCCGAAAGAAATGCTGCGCATTAAAGGCATCCGTGGCGTGCAGAACTACATTCTGCAGGAAGTACAGCGCGTATACCGTAACCAGGGCGTAGAAATCAACGATAAGCACGTCGAAGTCATGATCAAGCAGATGCTGCGTAAAATCCGTATCGTCGATGCGGGAGATACACCGCTTCTTCCTGGATCATTCACCGACATTCATGAATACGAAGCAGCGAACAAAGAAGCAATCCTGTCCGGAAAAGAGCCTGCGGTGGCCAAACCGGTTCTGCTCGGTATCACCAAGGCTTCCCTGGAGACCGATTCCTTCTTGTCCGCGGCATCCTTCCAGGAGACGACCCGCGTTCTTACTGATGCGGCGATCAAAGGCAAGGTTGACCAGCTGCTCGGCCTGAAAGAAAATGTCATCATCGGTAAATTGATCCCTGCAGGTACCGGTATGAACCGTTACCGCAGCGTCAAATTCGATGATCCGAACGCCGAAGATCAGGACTCCAAAGAGCTTGAAACGGCAACAGTAGAGTAATAGACTGCTATACAGGCGGTTTTGCGCGGAGGCGGCATGAAAAAGGGCTGCTTCCGCGAAAACTTTCCTGAAACATTCTTGACATCGCCTAATGCAAGTGCTAATATAGCAAAGGTGCGTGAGTAGTTAAGTACCCCTGTGCTTTTGGAGGATATCAAAATGTCTAATGATAAAGGATTACAGGATGCTCATGTCAAGATCGGTGCCAAACAAACGATGAAACTCGTAGAATTGGGCCAAGCCGCCGAAGTGTTTGTGGCGGAAGATGCGGAACACCGGCTCGTTTCAAAGGTTGAAGCTCTTTGCACTAAGCATGGAGTGAAGATCACCTATGTGGATACTATGCATCAATTGGGTAAAGCATGTGGAATTGAAGTGGGCGCAGCGATGGCCGCTATCGTTAAATCATAGTTGTAAGGAACGTTTTTGTTGGGGAAATCAACAGAGTTCTTCCGGCAAAGACTTTTCATTTGTTCTTTTATGAACCGCCTGGGTCTGTGGACTTAAAAAGAGGTTTGTAATGAGGATAAGTATTATGGGAAGGGGGTGGCTAACATGCCAACAATTAACCAGCTAGTTCGCAAAGGACGTCAAGCTAAGATCTACAAGTCGAAGTCCCCTGCATTGCAGAAAGGATACAACGCTCTGAAGCGTGAAGAGACAGGACTTAGCGCTCCTCAAAAACGTGGTGTCTGCACCCGTGTAGGTACAATGACTCCGAAGAAACCGAACTCCGCGCTTCGTAAATATGCCCGTGTTCGCTTGACGAACCGCATCGAGGTGACTGCTTACATTCCGGGGATCGGACACAACCTGCAAGAGCACAGCGTGGTATTGGTTCGCGGTGGACGGGTAAAAGACCTTCCAGGTGTACGTTACCATATCGTTCGCGGTGCGCTTGATACTGCAGGTGTGAACAACCGGATGCAAGCTCGTTCCAAATACGGCGCGAAACGTCCGAAAGCTAAAAAATCGTAATTGATTTCTATAAGAATTCAAAGACTTGAGAAAGGGGGATATCCATGCCACGCAAAGGTCCAGTTAGTAAGAGAGACGTATTGCCGGATCCGGTGTACAACAGCAAACTGGTTACACGCCTTATCAACCGCATCATGCTGGATGGTAAAAGAGGTGTTGCCCAAAGCATCCTTTACAATTCGTTCAACCTGATTCAAGAACGTACAGGTAAAGATCCTATGGAAGTGTTTGAAGCAGCTATCAAAAATATCATGCCAGTACTGGAAGTTAAAGCTCGCCGTGTCGGCGGTGCCAACTACCAGGTGCCGATTGAAGTAAAACCTGAAAGACGTACGTCTTTGGGATTACGTTGGCTCGTGAACTACTCCCGCAACCGCGGTGAGAAGACAATGGAAGAGCGTTTGGCGGCTGAGATCATCGACGCTTCCAACAACACAGGCGCTTCCGTTAAGAAACGCGAGGACACTCACAAAATGGCTGAAGCGAACAAAGCGTTTGCTCACTACCGCTGGTAGGATTCGGCTCAACAAATTACACTTCAATTTTGAAGGGAGACTATTTTCATGGCAAGAGAGTTCTCCTTGAAAAATACACGCAACATCGGGATCATGGCGCATATTGACGCTGGTAAAACGACCACCACAGAGCGGATCTTGTTCTACACAGGCCGTACGCACAAAATCGGTGAAGTTCACGAGGGTGCGGCTACAATGGACTGGATGGAGCAGGAACAGGAGCGCGGGATCACGATTACTTCCGCTGCGACGACCGCTTCGTGGAAAGGTCACCGCGTTAATATCATTGACACCCCAGGGCACGTTGACTTCACGGTTGAAGTTGAACGTTCCCTTCGTGTATTGGATGGGGCAGTAGGTGTTTTCAGTGCGAAAGAGGGCGTTGAGCCTCAGTCTGAAACCGTATGGAGACAGGCTGACCGCTACGGCGTTCCGCGGATCGCATATGTAAACAAAATGGATATTATCGGTGCCGACTATCTGAACGTCGTTAACGACATGCGCGATCGTCTGCAAGCGAACGCAGTAGCGATTCAATTGCCGATCGGTGCAGAGAACGACTTCGTGGGCATCATCGACCTGGTTGAGCAAAAAGCTCATATGTACAAAGATGACCTGGGTCAAAACATTGAGGTGGTCGACATTCCGGCCGAGTTCCAAGACAAAGTCGAAGAACTTCGCGCTGAACTGATCGAAAAAGTCGCAGAACTCGACGAAGACCTGACAATGAAGTATCTGGAAGGTGAAGAAATCACAGTTCCGGAACTGAAAGCAGCCCTCCGTAAAGGGGTTTGCGAAGTTAAGATCTTCCCGGTTATCTGCGGTTCCTCTTACCGCAACAAAGGGGTTCAGCTGATGCTGGACGCTGTTATCGATTATCTGCCAGCTCCAGTTGACGTACCATCGATTCAAGGTCACCTTGAAGACGGTACGGAAGTTGAGCGTCATTCTTCCGATGAAGAACCGTTCGCGGCTCTGGCATTCAAAATCATGACAGACCCTTATGTTGGTAAACTGACGTTCTTCCGCGTATACTCTGGTATCCTTCAATCCGGTTCTTACGTATTGAACGCTACCAAAGGCAAACGCGAACGTATCGGCCGTATCCTTCAGATGCACGCGAACAGCCGTCAAGAAATCAGCGAAGTTTACTCCGGTGACATCGCGGCTGCCGTAGGCTTGAAAGATACCGGTACGGGCGACACACTCTGCGACGAGAAAGCTCCGGTTATCCTGGAATCCATGAACTTCCCGGATCCGGTTATTGAAATCGCGGTTGAGCCTAAAACCAAAGCCGACCAAGATAAAATGGGCGTTGCTTTGGGCAAATTGACAGAAGAAGATCCTACGCTGCGTGCTCATACAGATGAAGAAACTGGCCAAACAATCTTGGCTGGTATGGGTGAGCTTCACCTCGACATCATCATTGACCGTATGCGTCGTGAATTCAAGGTAGAAACCAACGTGGGTAAACCACAGGTTGCATACCGTGAAACCTTCCGTCAAGCTGCACGCGTTGAGGGTAAATTCGTTCGTCAGTCCGGTGGTCGTGGTCAATACGGTCACGTCTGGGTTGAGTTCGAACCTCTCGAAGCAGGTACTGGCAGCCAGTTTGACAGCAAGATCGTCGGTGGCTCTGTACCAAGAGAATACATTCAGCCTGCACTGAATGGTATCGAAGAAGCCATGAAGAATGGTGTTCTTGCCGGCTTCCCGCTTGTAGACATCAAAGCTACAATCGTAGACGGTTCCTACCATGATGTCGACTCCAATGAGATGGCGTTTAAGATTGCCGGTTCCATGGCGCTTAAAGCGGCTAAAGACAAGTGTAAACCTGTCCTGCTCGAGCCAATCATGAAAGTCGAAGTTACGGTGCCTGAAGAATACATGGGCGACGTAATGGGTATGCTGAACTCCCGCCGCGGACGTATCGAAGGTATGGATAACCGTTCCGGCGCTCAGATCATCCGTGCGAAAGTGCCTCTTTCCGAAATGTTCGGATACTCGACGACACTTCGTTCCGGTACCCAAGGACGCGGCGTGTTCTCCATGGAACTCTCCCACTACGAAGAAGTTCCTAAGAACATTGCTGAAGAAATCGTTTCGAAGTCCAAAGGTTCTGAAGAGTAATTTCTGCTTTTGAGTTTTAAACCCTGACCGGTACGATTACATCCAGAACTGCTTGCATAAACACCGGTCAGTTCAAACATAAAACCTATATTCAATCCATTTAAGGAGGAATTGTTCAAATGGCAAAGGCTAAGTTTGAACGTACTAAACCGCACGTTAACATCGGTACTATCGGTCACGTCGACCATGGTAAAACAACTCTGACTGCTGCTATCACGACTGTATTGTCCAAAACTTACGGTGGTGCTGCAGTAGCATTCGATCAAATCGACAAAGCTCCAGAAGAGCGCGAACGCGGTATCACAATCTCCACTGCACACGTGGAATACGAAACACCTAACCGTCACTATGCACACGTTGACTGCCCAGGTCACGCCGACTATGTTAAAAACATGATCACTGGTGCTGCTCAAATGGACGGAGCGATCCTGGTTGTATCCGCAGCTGACGGCCCAATGCCGCAAACTCGCGAACACATCCTGCTCTCCCGTCAGGTAGGCGTACCTTACATCGTCGTATTCCTGAACAAATGCGACATGGTTGAAGACGCTGAACTTCTTGAACTGGTTGAAATGGAAGTTCGTGACCTGCTGAACGAATATGAGTTCCCAGGCGACGACACTCCAATCATCCAAGGTTCTGCTCGTGAAGCTCTGCAAAACCCAGAAGGCGAGTGGGCACAAAAAATCATCGAAATGTTCAACATCATCGATGAGTACATCCCTCTTCCAGAGCGCGACACTGACAAACCTTTCCTTATGCCAGTCGAGGACGTATTCTCCATCACTGGTCGTGGTACGGTTGCTACAGGCCGTGTAGAACGCGGAACTGTTAAAGTGGGCGACGAAGTTGAAATCGTTGGTATCGCTGAAGAAACTAAGAAATCCGTCGTTACGGGCGTTGAAATGTTCCGTAAATTGCTGGATTCCGCTCAAGCTGGTGACAACATCGGTGCCCTGCTTCGCGGTGTAGACCGTAACCAAATCGAGCGCGGTCAAGTACTTTGCAAACCAGCTTCCGTTAAACCGCATACTGAGTTCACTGCTCAAGTATACGTTTTGACTAAAGAAGAAGGTGGCCGTCATAAGCCTTTCTTCACTGGATACCGTCCACAGTTCTACTTCCGTACAACGGACGTAACTGGTGTGGTTAACCTTCCAGAAGGAACTGAAATGGTTATGCCTGGCGACAACATCACTGTATCCGTTCAACTGATCGCTCCAATCGCGATTGAAGAAGGAACGAAGTTCACGATCCGTGAAGGTGGACGTACAGTAGCTGCTGGTGCCATCGCAACAATCAGCAAATAATTAAAAGGCAAATTGCCTTCTATATAGCAACGATGTGCTGGAACGAGTAACGCTGTGTTGTAAACGCAAGAGATACAGAGGAATCCTCTCCTAGCGGGAGGATTCCTTTCTTTATATATAGGAAGAAAAGAACAACAACACCTTTTCATTAAAAGCTTGCATTATGCCCATTCTTTATATATAATAGTGAATGTTGTTCTGAGACGTTGCGATGATGTGAGAGGTTACTGACACACCCGGCCCCTTTGCCATGGAGCGGTGGGTTAGAAAATTTTCACGGAGTATGTCCGATACCAAATTGGGCGATAGAAGGAGGGACTAAAATGGCAAAGCAAAAAATTCGTATTCGTTTGAAAGCTTACGATCACAGAATTCTTGATCAATCCGCTGAGAAAATCGTTGAAACTGCAGAACGTTCGGGTGCTGGTGTATCTGGACCGATTCCGCTTCCAACTGAGAAACAAATCATTACTATTCTCCGTGCGGTACACAAGTATAAGGATTCTCGGGAGCAATTCGAAATGCGCACACACAAGCGTCTGATCGACATTGTTAACCCAACTCCACAAACTGTGGATGCTCTTATGCGCTTGGACCTGCCGTCCGGTGTAGATATCGAAATCAAATTGTAATTCGAAATGAATTAAGACGGGAAAAGAGGTGTCAACATGAAAGGTATCTTAGGAAAAAAACTCGGAATGACTCAAGTATTTACTCCAGAAGGTAATGTAATTCCTGTGACGGTTATCGAAGCAGGTCCTTGTGTTGTTCTGCAAAAGAAAGATCTTGAGAACGATGGCTACGAAGCTATTCAAATCGGTTTCGCCGATAAGAAGGAGAAGCGTGCAAACAAGCCAGAAGCAGGACATGCTAAAAAAGCTAACACTGCACCTAAGCGCTACGTTCGCGAAATTCGCGGTGTTGACCTCGGAGCTTTCGAGGTTGGCCAAGAACTGAAGGCGGATGTCTTCGCAGAAGGCGAATTTGTTGACGTAACCGGTACTTCCAAAGGTAAAGGCTTCCAAGGCGTTATCAAACGTTGGGGACAAAGCCGCGGACCAATGGCTCACGGCTCGCGTTACCATCGCAGACCGGGTTCCATGGGCTCGATCCAGGCTAACCGTGTTCCTAAAGGAAAACGTCTGCCAGGTCACATGGGTAATGCTACGGTAACTGTACAAAAACTTGAAGTTGTTAGAGTGGACGTTGAACGCAACGTATTGCTCGTTAAAGGTGCTATTCCTGGACCTAAAAACAGCTTCGTTAAAATTAACGAAACGGTGAAGAAATAATCACCTAAGGAAAGGAGGAACACATAATGCCAAAAGTAACCCTGTTTAATGTCAGCGGTAGCGAAGTAGGAGAATTGGAACTGAACGATGCGGTATTTGGCGTAGAGCCGAACGTACACGTGATGAACCAAGCGGTATTGCTGCAAAGAGCATCTTTGCGTCGTGGTACACACAAAGTGAAGGGCCGTTCTGAAGTACGCGGCGGCGGACGTAAGCCTTGGAAACAAAAAGGAACCGGCCGTGCTCGTCAAGGTTCGATCCGTTCACCACAATGGAAGGGCGGCGGTACTGTATTCGGTCCAACACCACGCAGCTACTCGTTCAAGCTTCCTAAGAAAGTTCGTCGTCTGGCTATTAAATCTGCATTGTCTTCCAAAGTGATCGCTAACAATCTGATCGTTCTGGACCAACTCGCTCTGAACACGCCTAAAACAAAGGAATTCGCAGCGATCCTGAACAATCTGAAAGTAGAACGTAAGGCTCTGATCGTGGCTCCTGGCTATGATGATAATGTGGCTCTTTCCGCACGGAATATTCCTGGCGTGAAATTTGTTGCAGCAGACGGCATTAATGTTCTTGACGTACTTCTGTACGACAAACTGATCATTACGAAAGAAGCAGTTCAGAAGGTAGAGGAGGTGCTCGCGTAATGAAAGATCCTCGTGATATTATCAAACGTCCGGTGATCACTGAACGTACGGCTGAATACATGGGCGACTTGAAGTATGCCTTTGAAGTGGATATCCGTGCGAACAAGACCGAGATCAAACAAGCTGTTGAATCGATCTTTAAAGTGAAAGTAACGAATGTAAATACAATGCGCGTCCCTGCTAAGCCGAAACGCTATGGCCGCTACAACGGTTATACAACCGAGTGGAAAAAAGCCATCGTAACGCTGAGCAAAGACAGCAAAGCGCTCGAGTTTTTTGAATCTGTAGAGTAAGGAGGAAATCACGTGCCTATTAAAAAGTATAAGCCGACATCCCCGGCTAGACGTAACATGTCCGTGTCTACTTTTGAAGAGATCACGACAAATCAGCCGGAGAAATCGTTGCTTGCACCGCTCAGCAAAACAGCTGGCCGCAACAACCAAGGTAAAATTACGGTTCGTCACCACGGCGGCGGACACAAGCGTAAATACCGCATCATCGACTTCAAACGTACGAAAGACGGCATACCAGGTACCGTTGCTACGATCGAGTATGACCCGAACCGTACTTCCAATATTGCTCTGATCCACTATGCAGACGGAGAGAAGCGTTACATCATCGCTCCTAAAGGTCTGAAAGTGGGAGACAAGATTGAATCCGGTCCAAACGCCGACATCAAAATCGGTAACGCACTTCCAATGGAGAACATTCCGGTAGGTACTGTTATCCACAACATCGAACTGCAGCCTGGCAAAGGCGGACAATTGGTTCGCGCAGCCGGTACCGAAGCTCAGCTTCTTGGTAAAGAAGATAAATACGTATCCGTACGTTTGTCTTCGGGCGAAGTTCGCAGACTGCTCAAAGTTTGCCGTGCTACAATCGGTTCCGTTGGTAACGAAGACCACGAGCTGATCAAAATCGGTAAAGCTGGCCGCAGCCGCTGGCTCGGACAACGTCCTGAAGTTCGCGGGGTAGTAATGAACCCTAACGATCACCCTCACGGTGGTGGTGAAGGCCGCGCTCCAATCGGACGTAAATCGCCAATGTCTCCATGGGGCAAACCAACCCTTGGTTACAAAACGCGTAAAAAAGGCAAAGCTTCTGACAAATATATCGTTCGCCGCCGCACAAAATAATGCACGCTGTGCATAACTTTGTGAAGTGCCGAAAGTAACGAGAAGATTGGATGAAGGGAGGATTTTATAGATGAGTCGCAGTTTGAAAAAAGGGCCTTTCATTGACGGGTACCTGCTGAAAAAAGTAGAAGTGATGAACGAATCGAACAAGAAGGCGGTTATCAAAACTTGGTCCCGTCGCTCTACGATTTTCCCACAATTTATCGGTCACACGTTCGGTGTATACGACGGACGCAAGCACGTTCCGGTATACGTAACGGAAGACATGGTAGGACACAAGTTGGGTGAATTCGCTCCAACACGTACCTACAAGGGTCATACGGACGATGACAAGAAAACAAGAAGATAATTTCGAAGCTCTTTGTTTGAGAGGAGGTAAAACAAATGGAAGCAAAAGCACATGCCAGATCTATTCGGATTGCTCCTCGTAAAGTCAAGCTCGTTGTTGACTTGATCCGCGGTAAGCAAGTTGGTGAGGCCATCGCCATTCTCCGCCACACTCCGAAATCGGCTTCCCTGGTTGTGGAGAAGCTGCTGAACTCAGCGATCGCCAATGCTGAGCATAACTACTCGATGGATATTAACAATTTGGTTGTGAGCCAGGTTTTCGTTAACCAAGGCCCAACAATGAAGAGATTCCGTCCACGCGCCATGGGTCGTGCGAGCCGGATCAATAAACGCACCAGCCACATTACTTTGGTGGTATCTGAAAAATAAGGAGGGATAACGTGTGGGCCAAAAGGTAAATCCAGTCGGACTCCGTATCGGGATCATCCGTGATTGGGAATCGAAATGGTATGCTGGCAAAGATTTCGGTAATCTTTTGCTGGAAGATGTCAAAATCCGTGAATACCTGAAAAATAAATTGAAGGATTCTGCTGTTTCTCGCATCGAGATCGAGAGAGCGGCAAATCGTGTGAACGTCACTATCCACACTGCGAAACCAGGCATGGTTATCGGTAAAGGTGGTTCCGAAGTTGAAGTACTTCGCAGCCAAGTTACGAAAATTGCAGGCGGTAAAAAAGTTCACATCAACATCTCTGAAATTAAGCAAGCTGACCTGGACGCAGTCCTGGTTGCAGAAAGCATTGCTCAGCAATTGGAACGCCGCGTTTCTTTCCGTCGTGCATTGAAACAAGCGATCCAAAGAACGATGCGTGCTGGCGCTAAAGGAATCAAAACTCAAGTGGGCGGACGTCTTGGCGGCGCCGAGATCGCTCGTTCGGAAGGCTACAGTGAAGGAACTGTTCCACTTCATACGCTTCGTGCTGACATCGACTACGGTACGGCTGAGGCACATACAACTTATGGCCGTCTCGGCGTAAAAGTATGGATCTATCGTGGAGAGGTTCTTCCTACGGCTAAGAAACAAGCTGCTCAGGAAGGAGGCAACTAATCATGTTGGTACCAAAACGTGTAAAACACCGCAAGCAACAACGCGGTCACATGAAGGGTATGGCTAAAGGCGGAACTGAACTGAACTTCGGTGAATTCGGTTTGCAAGCTCTGGAGCCAACTTGGATCACGAACCGTCAGATCGAAGCAGCGCGTATTGCGATGACTCGTTACATCAAACGTGGCGGTAAAGTATGGATTAAGATTTTCCCTGACAAGCCGATCACTCAAAAACCTCTTGAGGTTCGTATGGGTAGCGGTAAAGGTAACGTTGAGAAATGGGTCGCAGTTGTCAAACCAGGCAAGATTATGTTTGAACTTGGAGGCGTGTCTGAGGAAATCGCTCGCGAAGCGATGCGTCTCGCCGCTCACAAGCTGCCGATCAAAACGAAGTTTGTGAAACGTGAAGAATTGGGTGGTGAAGCAAATGAAAGCTAATGATCTGCGTAACTTGACCACTGCAGAAATCGAGCAAAAGATTGCGGGCTTTAAAGAGGAACTCTTTAACCTCCGTTTTCAATTGGCTACCGGACAGCTTGATAACCCAACTCGGATCCGTGATGTACGCAAGGAAATAGCTCGTGCTAAAACCGTCATCCGTGAAAGAGAACTTGGGATTAGTTAATAGATCACAGCCGTGCTCGTCTGTAATCAGGAAGGAGGCTAACTATGAGCGAAGAACGCAATGCTCGTAAAGTGCAAATCGGTAAAGTTGTCAGTGACAAAATGGATAAAACCATTGTTGTAGCCGTTGAAACTTACAAAAAGCATGATCTCTACCACAAGCGCATTAAATACACGAAGAAATTTAAAGCGCATGATGAGAACAACACAGCACAAATCGGAGATACCGTTAAAATCATGGAAACTCGTCCACTCTCTAAAGACAAACGTTGGAGACTGGTAGAAGTCGTTGAAAAAGCGGTTATCATCTAAAGATAGAGTTAGTTTTTCCGAAAGGAGGAAATTTCAATGATTCAACCATTTACACGTCTTCAAGTAGCTGACAACTCTGGTGCGAAGGAACTGATGTGTATCCGCGTGCTGGGTGGTACGGGACGTCGTACAGCAGCCATCGGTGATTTGATCGTTTGCTCCGTCAAACAAGCAACACCAGGCGGCGTTGTCAAAAAAGGTGATGTTGTTAAAGCTGTTGTGGTTCGTACGAAACGTTCTGTACGCCGCAAAGACGGATCTTACATCTCTTTTGACGAAAACGCAGCGGTTGTTGTTAAAGAAGACAAAAGCCCGCGCGGAACTCGTATTTTCGGACCAGTGGCTCGCGAACTTCGCGACAAAGATTTCATGAAAATCGTTTCCTTGGCACCGGAAGTAATCTAATAGCTGATTCCCGGACAGTGAGCTGTTACGGGATCCCGATAAATCGCTGACATGCAGTCATAGGAGGTGTAACAAAATGCCGAAAGTGAAAAAGGTTCTGGAATCGCACAGCAACAAACTGCACGTGAAGAAAGAAGATACGGTTATGGTTATCAGCGGTAAAGACAAAGGAAAAAAAGGCCGTGTCATCGCAGCGTATCCTCGTGAAAACCGTGTGCTTGTCGAAGGCGTGAACATGGTGAAGAAACACCAAAAGCCGAACCAATCCAACCCTCAAGGCGGAATCATCGAGCAGGAAGCACCGATCCATGTATCCAACGTGATGCATATCGATCCGAAGAGCGGCAAAGTAACCCGTATCGGTTACAAAACGCTGGATAACGGTAAAAAGGTCCGTGTTGCGAAGAAGTCCGGAGAGGTTATCGACTAATCGAATCGTTAAGAAAGGAGGTTCATAATTCATGGCAGCAAGAATGAAAGAACGTTTTTTGAATGAAGTTACTCCTGCTTTGATGCAGAAGTTCAGTTATTCTACGGTAATGCAGGTACCTAAAATCGAGAAGGTTGTCATCAACATGGGTGTGGGTGATGCCGTATCCAACTCGAAAGTACTGGATGCCGCAGTTAATGATATGCAGCTGATTGCTGGTCAAAAGCCGGTAATTACTCGTGCTAAAAAATCCATCGCCGGATTCAAACTGCGTGAGAATATGCCGATCGGTGTGAAGGTAACACTGCGCGGAGAGCGTATGTACTACTTCCTGGACAAATTGTTCAACGTTACCCTTCCACGTGTCCGTGACTTCCACGGCGTGTCTACCAAAGCATTTGATGGACGCGGCAACTACACGCTTGGCCTCAAGGAACAGCTGATCTTCCCTGAGATCGAGTATGATAAAGTTGATAAAGTCCGTGGTATGGATATCGTTATCGTAACGACGGCTAAAACTGACGAAGAGTCCCGCGAGCTGCTCGCTCAATTGGGAATGCCTTTTGCGAAGTAATTCGCAAATCCATTTCTCCGAAAATTTTTAGGAGGTGTCAGGCTAAGTGGCAAAAACTTCGATGAAAGTAAAACAACAACGTACGCCTAAGTATAAAGTGCGTGCTTATACACGCTGCGAACGTTGCGGTCGTCCACATTCGGTACTGCAAAAGTTCAAAATTTGCAGAATTTGTTTCCGTGAATTAGCTTATAAAGGCCAGATCCCTGGCGTGAAAAAAGCAAGCTGGTAAGAAGTTTACAATCGGGAAGGAGGTTCACACAAAATGACTATGTCTGATCCAATTGCAGATATGCTGACTCGTATTCGTAACGCCAACACTGTGCGTCACGAAACGGTTGAAATGCCTGCTTCGACGATGAAAAAACAAATCGCTGACATTTTGAAGCGTGAAGGTTTCATCCGTGATGCAGAATATATCGATGACAACAAACAAGGGATTATCCGTGTTTTCCTGAAATACGGTGCCAACAATGAACGCGTCATCTCCGGTTTGAAGAGAATCAGTAAACCAGGTCTGCGCGTGTACACGAAGAGCAACGAAATTCCTCGTGTCCTCGGCGGTTTGGGTATTGCGATTATCTCCACATCCAAGGGAGTTATGACCGACAAAGAAGCTCGTCAATCCAAAGCTGGCGGAGAAGTTGTCTGCTACGTTTGGTAATACACGTCACAGAACAAGGAGGTGCAACACATGTCCCGTATTGGTCGCAAACCAATCGCAGTACCAAGCGGTGTGGATATCACACTGAACAATTCCGTTATTACGGTTAAAGGACCGAAAGGATCTTTGACTCGTGAACTTCATAAAGACATGAAGGTAACGGTAGAAAACAACGAAATCGTCGTTGAGCGCCCATCCGACAACAAAGCGCATCGTTCGCTTCACGGCACGACCCGCAGCGTTGTCAACAATATGGTGAGCGGAGTAACTGAAGGCTTTTCGAAATCTCTGGAGTTGGTTGGGGTCGGATATCGTGCAAGCAAGTCTGGAGATAAGATCGTCCTGAACGTTGGTTACTCTCATCCGGTAGAAATCACTCCAGAACCAGGTATCGAGTTCGAAGTGCCTGCAAATACGAAAATCATCGTTCGCGGTATCGATAAAGAGCGCGTAGGTGCATACGCTGCTAAAATCCGTTCCGTTCGCGAGCCTGAGCCTTACAAAGGTAAAGGGATTAAGTATGAAGGTGAGCGCATTATCCGTAAGGAAGGTAAAGCAGGTAAGAAGAAATAAGCAGTTATTTCTTAAGCCTTCTTTACCCCGTGCGTCTTAAAGTGAAGCTGTCATGGCAAAACTGAAAGGAGTGAAAGGGAAGACATGATTACAAAAGAGGATAAGAACAAAGCTCGTCTCAAACGTCATCTGCGTGTACGCAAGAAGATCCAAGGTACTGCTGAACGCCCACGTTTGAACGTATTCCGTTCTTCTAAACATATCTACGCTCAACTGATCGACGACGTAGCTGGCGTAACCATCGTTTCTGCGTCTACAGTTGATAAAGAGCTTAGCGGTTCCGTGAAGAACGGCGGCAGCGTTGAGGCTGCTCGTCAAGTCGGCGAACTCGTTGCTAAGCGTGCAAAAGAAAAAGGTCATACTTCGATCGTATTCGACCGCGGAGGATACCTGTACCATGGACGGATTCAAGCTCTGGCTGACGCAGCTCGCGAAGCAGGCTTGGAATTCTAAGAATTTCTAAAAAGGAGGTAAACGACTTGCGTGTAGATCCTAACACTTTGGAACTGACTGAAAGAGTGGTTAATATTAACCGCGTTGCTAAAGTAGTAAAAGGCGGACGCCGTTTCAGCTTCAGCGCGCTGGTAGTTGTCGGTGACGGCAAAGGCTGGGTTGGTGCTGGTATCGGTAAAGCAGGCGAAGTTCCTGACGCCATCCGCAAAGGCATCGAAGATGCTAAGAAAAATCTGATTCACGTTCCTCTCGTTGGAACAACAATTCCTCACCTGGTCACTGGCCACTTTGGTGCTGGACGCGTTCTTTTGAAACCAGCGTCTGAAGGTACTGGAGTTATCGCTGGCGGTCCTGTACGTGCTGTACTGGAGCTGGCAGGTGTAGGTGACATCTTGACAAAATCTTTGGGTTCTTCGAACTCCATGAACATGGTCAACGCGACTTTGGAAGGCTTGTCCCGTCTGAAGCGTGCTGAAGATGTAGCCAAATTGCGTGGCAAATCTGTCGAAGAGCTGCTCGGTTAAGGAGGGAATGTCATGGCTAAACTTCAAATTACCCTCGTCCGCAGTTTGATCGGCCGTCCTGAAACTCAGCGTACGACTGTAAAAACTCTCGGCTTGCGTAAATTAAATTCGACGGTGGTTCATAACGACAATCCTGCAATTCGCGGAATGATCAACAAAGTGAGCCACTTGGTATCTGTTACTGAAATTGAAGGTTAATCTTGCAACAAGATTAACCTAGAAATATTAAGGAGGTGCAACGAACGATGAAGTTACACGAACTTTCCTCAGCTGCTGGATCCCGCAAAGAACGCAAACGTGTTGGCCGTGGTACAAGTAGCGGTACTGGTAAAACATCTGGCCGTGGTCACAAAGGTCAAAACGCTCGTTCTGGCGGCGGTGTGCGTCCTGGCTTCGAAGGTGGGCAAAACCCATTGTATCGTCGTCTGCCGAAACGTGGATTTGTAAATCCTACGCGGAAAGAGTATGCGATCGTGAACATCGAGGAACTGAACAGCTTTGCAGAGGGTACTGAAGTAACTCCTGAGTTTTTGGTGGAAAGCGGCGTCGTGAAAAACACGAAGAGCGGCATCAAAATTCTTGGTAATGGCGAAGTAACCGTAAAATTGACTGTAAAAGCAAACAAGTTCTCTCAATCTGCGGTAGAGAAAATCGAGGCTGCCGGCGGTAAAACCGAGGTGATCTAATGTTTAAGACCCTGAAGAATATATGGCGGGTTGAGGACCTACGCAAGAGAATCTTGTTCACCTTGTTTATACTGATCATTTACCGTATCGGTTCATTCGTTCCTGTTCCAGGCGTTGATAAAACGGTCCTGGAGCAAACGAATCAGCAAGGTAGCGAGTTGTTTGGTCTCTTAAACACGTTCTCGGGAGGAGCGCTTCATCAGTTCTCCATCTTTGCCCTCGGGATCGTGCCGTATATTACCTCGTCCATCATCGTGCAGTTGTTGTCGATGGATGTCGTCCCGAAACTTGCCGAATGGGCTAAACAAGGCGAGCACGGGAAGAAGAAATCGGCGCAATTGACACGCTATGGTACGATAGTATTGGGCCTGATTCAGTCGTTTGCGATGGCCATCGGTTTTAACCGGTTGTACGGTACGCAAATGATTCCTAACGCCACCTTCGTGGATTACCTGCTCATTGCGATCGTATTGACTGCAGGTACAGCTTTCCTGATGTGGCTTGGTGAACAAATTACTGAAAAAGGAATCGGTAATGGTATTTCCATTCTGATTTTTGCAGGGATTGTCGCTAACATCCCGATGTATATCCGTTCAACAGCGAGTTCCAACTTTATTCAAGATGGTCAGGTATTTATGAATACACTCAAGACGATCATCATACTTATTGTGATCGTGGCGATTATTGCGGGTGTCATTTACATCCAGCAAGCGATTCGTAAAATTCCTGTGCAGTACGCAAAACGTGTGGTAGGCAACAAAATGTACGGTGGACAGAATACGCATATTCCGCTCAAGATCAATGCTGCGGGCGTTATTCCGGTTATCTTCGCTGTCTCCTTGCTGCAGTTCCCTACGATTATTGCGAGCTTCTGGTCAACTCATGCTTGGGCCCAATGGATCCAAACAAACTTGAGATATGACTACCCTCTTGGTATGGTACTGTATGTTCTGATGATCATTGGTTTCACTTTCTTCTACACGTTCGTGCAGATGAATCCAAACCAAATGGCTGATAACATGAAGAAAAACGGTGGCTACATTCCTGGTATTCGTCCTGGTAAAGCGACTGAGAAGTACCTGACCCGCGTAATGTCCCGGTTAACAATGACCGGTGCCATCTTCCTGGCCGCTATTTCTCTGCTTCCGATCGGTTTCGGTACGCTTGCCGGTCTGCCGAACTCGGTGAAAATCGGGGGAACTTCACTGCTCATCGTCATCGGTGTGGCATTGGATACAATGAAGACCATCGAAAGTCAATTGATTAAGCGCCATTACAAAGGCTTTATCAATAAATAGTAATAGGTCCCGGTGAAGTCCATTGAACTTCCCGGTGCTTATTGCGTTGTTTCTTGTAACGGTAGTGTTTGGAGGGAGAGAGAAACGTGAACATACTATTCATGGGCCCTCCTGGGGCAGGTAAGGGAACACAGGCAGAAGTCATTGTCAATGAATTCGGCATTCCCCATATTTCGACAGGCGATGCATTTCGTTTGGCGATTAAACAGGGAACTCCCATCGGGAAGAAAGCCAAAGAATACATGGATCAAGGACTCCTGGTACCGGATGATGTAACGATCGGCATTGTTGAAGAACGTCTGCAGCAGTCCGATTGCGAAAAAGGTTTTTTATTGGACGGCTTTCCAAGAACCCTTTCGCAAGCGGAAGCGCTGGATGAAATTCTTAGCAGACTGAACACGAAGCTTGATCATGTCATCAACCTGAAAGTTGACCGCGACAAGCTGATGGCGCGCCTTACGGGACGCCGGATCTGCAAGAACTGCGGCGCAACTTATCATGTGATTTTCAACCCGCCAAAACAGGAAGGTGTATGTGATAAATGCGGAGGCGAACTGTATCAGCGCTCGGATGACAACGAAGAGAGCGTAGGTACCCGCCTGGACGAATATATCAACAAAACAGCACCGCTCCTTACGTTTTATGAGAACAAAGGTCTTTTGCGTCAGATCGATGGGGATCAGGAAATCGGTACGGTATCCGATGAAATCGTATCGGTACTGCGAGGTTAATTGTAATGATCATTTGTAAGTCCGAAACGGAACTTGGCTTTATGAGGGAGGCCGGACGGATCGTTGCGGAAACGCATCGCCTTATGGCCAAACACATCGAGCCGGGGATCACTACCGGAGAACTTGATCGGATTGCAGACCACTACATTCGCAGTCAACATGCGCTGCCGTCTTTTAAAGGCTACAATGGTTTTCCTGCCAGCATTTGCGCTTCAGTCAATGATCAATTGGTGCACGGATTTCCCGGCAAACGCAAATTAAACGAAGGCGACATTATTACGCTAGACATCGGTGCGCAGTACCGTGGTTACCATGGAGACTCCGCTTGGACCTATCCTGTAGGGAGCATTTCGGAGGAAGCCCAGCGTCTGCTGGACGTCACCGAAAGGTCTTTATATGCAGGCTTAGAGCTTGTCAAACCTGATGTGCGCCTGTTTACGATCTCGCATGCCATTCAACGCGTGATTGAAGATGCCGGCTTCTCGGTTGTCCGGGAGTATGTCGGGCACGGTGTTGGGGCAGAACTGCATGAAGAACCACAAATTCCGAACTTTGGCACGCCGGACCGAGGGCCTCGGCTTAAACCCGGCATGGTGTTGGCGATCGAACCGATGGTCAATGCCGGATCAAGGTATGTTAAGACGCTGGAAGACAACTGGACGGTCGTTACGGTTGACGGCTCCCTGTGTGCCCATTTCGAGCATACGGTGGCTGTGACGCCGGACGGCATGGAGATTTTCACAAAACTGGATGTGTAGGTGATCGTTCTTGAGCAATCAAAGCAGCCCGCAAATCGGTCAAATTGTGAAGATCCTGAAAGGCAAGGATGCCGGACAGCTCGCCGTGGTCGTATCCATAGCTGACAGCAGATTTGTGTATATAGCTGACGGGGACAAACGAAAGTTTGACCAGTGCAAGAAGAAGAATCTATTGCATCTGGAACCCCAAAAGTTTATCAGCAGTGAGGTTGTTAACAGTTTAAAAGAAAGCGGTCGGGTCACAAACGGAAAGCTGCGTTATGCAGTGATGAAGTTTATGAAGTCCACCGAATCCCAAGCTGAAGAGAAAGGAGACTGACTGTGGCCAAAGAAGATGTTATTGAAGTGGAAGGCACGGTTCTTGAACCATTGCCGAATGCAACGTTCAAGGTCGAACTGGAGAACGGTCATCAGATTCTTGCCCATGTTTCCGGTAAGCTGCGGATGCACTTTATCCGTATTCTGACAGGCGACAAAGTGGTCGTTCAGTTATCGCCTTATGATCTAACCAAAGGTCGTATAACTTATCGTAAATAGCAATTCCGTTTCCTTTAGGGGAAACGTTCAGGATGTTAAACATCCCGTTTGCAGCAATTAACGTAGTGAACATTTTATCCGGACCTGGTCCGGTTGACTCCGAGTCATCCTACGAAGAGAGTTTTGCTTGGCAAAACTTTAGGGAGGTAATGAACATGAAGGTAAGACCTTCTGTAAAGCCTATGTGCGAAAAATGCAAAGTCATTCGTCGCAAAGGTACTGTAATGGTTATCTGTGAAAATCCGAAGCACAAACAAAAACAAGGTTAAGAGAAGGGGGTGTAGCGTAAAATGGCTCGTATAGCTGGTGTGGATTTGCCACGTGACAAACGCGTTGAGATCGCCTTGACTTATATTTTCGGAATCGGTAAAACGACTTCCCAGAAAATTCTGAGCGAAACAGGCATCAATCCGGACACTCGTGTTCGTGATTTGACGGAAGATGAAGTCAGCAAATTGCGTGAAACGATCGACAAAGGAGTTAAGGTTGAAGGTGACCTGCGTCGTGAAATTTCCTTAAATATTAAGCGTCTCGTTGAAATCGGATGCTATCGTGGTGTGCGTCATCGCCGCGGTCTGCCGGTTCGTGGACAACGTACTAAAACCAATGCTCGTACACGGAAAGGCCCTCGTCGTACTGTAGCGAACAAGAAGAAATAATAAGGGGGGATAAAAGACAATGGCTAAACCGAAAAAAGTCGTACGTACTAAACGTCGTGACCGTAAAAATATTGAATCTGGCGTGGCTCATATCCGTTCCACGTTCAACAATACGATCGTAACGATCACGGATCCTCATGGTAACGCAATTTCTTGGGCAAGCTCCGGCGGCCTCGGATTCAAAGGTTCCCGTAAATCCACTCCGTTTGCTGCGCAAATGGCTGCTGAAACAGCTGCCAAAGCTGCAATGGAACATGGTATGAAGGCAGTTGAGGTTATGGTTAAAGGTCCAGGTGCAGGCCGTGAAGCAGCGATCCGTTCTTTGCAAGCTGCTGGTCTGGAAGTCAACCTGATCAAAGACGTAACTCCAATTCCTCACAACGGTTGCCGCCCGCCAAAACGTCGTCGTGTCTAATTGATAGTCAACCTGGGAATGTGGTATAAAACCGGCACAATCTGCTAATAATGGTTGTTTAGGCATACTACATGGATACACTTGAACAAGGTGACAGTTTCATATAGGAGCGACGTTTGAAGGAGGGGTACTTGCGTGATTGAAATCGAAAAGCCGAAAATTGAGACCGTAGACGTCAGTGAAGACGGAGCCTATGGAAAATTTGTGGTAGAGCCGCTGGAACGAGGATATGGAACGACTCTGGGGAATTCACTTCGCCGGATTCTGCTCTCCTCGCTGCCTGGCGCGGCCGTTACATCTGTTCAGATTGACGGTGTGCTTCATGAATTCTCAACGGTTCCGGGCGTCATGGAAGACGTAACGGAAATTATTCTGAACCTGAAGGCTCTTTCCCTGAAAATTCATTCGGACGAAGAGAAAGTGTTCGAAATCGATGCTGAGGGCGAAGGAGTCGTGACGGCAGGAGACATCCGGGCGGACAGCGATGTGGAAATTCTTAATCCGGACCTGCATATTGCTACACTGGGTCCTGGATCGAGACTCCATATGCGTATTTTTGCTAACCGCGGTCGTGGCTATGTCCAAGCAGATAAGAATAAACGTGATGATCAACCCATTGGCGTCATCCCGGTCGATTCTATCTATACCCCGATTAGCCGCGTGAATTACGGCGTGGAGAATACGCGGGTTGGTCAAGTGACCAACTACGACAAATTGACGCTTGAAGTATGGACTGATGGCAGCATCAGACCAGAAGAGGCGGTTAGCCTCGGCGCCAAAATTTTGACCGAGCATTTGATGCTGTTCGTGGGTCTCACGGACGAAGCGAAAGATGCGGAGATCATGGTCGAAAAAGAGGAAGACAAAAAAGAAAAAGTGCTTGAGATGACAATCGAAGAGCTGGATCTCTCCGTACGTTCTTACAACTGTCTCAAACGTGCCGGTATCAATACGGTGCAAGAGCTGACCACGAAAACCGAAGAAGATATGATGAAAGTCCGCAACCTGGGCCGCAAATCTTTGGAGGAAGTTCAAGAGAAGCTCGAAGAGCTCGGTTTGGGACTCCGTACAGAAGAATAGCATCTTAGGATTGTTAGCGAAGGAGGGGAAAACATGGCATACCAAAAGTTGGGCCGCGATTCCAGCGCACGTAAAGCTTTGTTCCGTGACCTGGTAACCGACCTGTTCTTATACGAGCGTATCCAAACGACAGAAGCGAAAGCGAAAGAAGTTCGCACGATCGCTGAAAAGCTGATCACGAAAGCAAAGAAGGGTGATCTTCATGCCCGTCGCCAAGTGGCAGCATTCGTTCGTCGTGAAACGGTAGATGGGGAGCAAGACGCAATCCAAAAACTGTTCAGCGAGCTGGCTACACGTTACGCTGAGCGTCCAGGCGGATATACACGTATCCTGAAGCTCGGACCTCGTCGCGGTGATTCCGCGCCTATGGTTTATTTGGAACTGGTTGACCGCGCGTAAACTGATGAGGATGAGGAAAGGGTGGAAGGAATCCATGATTCTGATCAAACCCTTTTTTTCACTTCTAGGGACGTGTCTAAGGAGCTCCTGAAGGGAGCTTCTTTTTCTGAAAAGAAGCAGCCGGTTCATCCGAGCCAGAATACAGGAACGGCTCCGCCGTGATATCGCGGTGGGGCCGTTTTTGTGTAAAAACGTACGAATGGATAGGATTCCCCGTTCATCGGGAAACCATGCGGTATCGGATTCAGGAGGTTTAAGAAATGCGCAACCTATGCATGAAGGTCAGTTATGACGGTACAGATTACTGCGGGTTCCAGACCCAGCCGGACGGCAGCACGGTCCAGGATGCCCTGGAGAAGGCGATCAAGCTGCTGACAGGGGAAGAGGTCAAGATCCATGCTTCCGGGCGAACAGACGCCGGTGTGCATGCTCGCGGCCAGGTGTTTAACTTCATCACCTCTTCCGATATTCCCGTCGAGCGCTGGTGCATCGCCCTCAACTCGAGGCTGCCCCAAGACATTATCGTCTGGGAGGCGGCGGAAGTTCCGCTGGAGTTCCACTCCAGAAGGTCGGCCAAACGGAAGACGTACCGGTATACCATCAATGCCAACAAGTTTCCGGATCTGTTCCAGAGACGAACCCAATTCCATCACCCCGTCAAGCTGGACATTGCGGCAATGGCGGAAGGATTGAAGCATCTGATCGGGACTCATGACTTTACTTCCTTTGCTTCGCGCCATTCTACGAAGCCTTCCCATATCCGGACACTGTATGAGGCCGAGCTCGTGGTAGATGATTCTATGTGCCGTCCAGGGACTCGGGATCAGGGGCTAATTCATATCTACGTCACAGGGAGCGGCTTTCTTCAGCATATGGTCCGCATTATCGTGGGGACGCTGCTGGAGATCGGGAAAGGCCGCAAGAAGCCCGGAGATATGCCGGCTATCCTCGAAGCCAAAGACCGGTCCAAAGCGGGGCCTACAGCCGTCGCCAAGGGACTGATTTTATGGAATGTCGAGTATGAAGCAGCTGATGAAAATAATTTAAAATCAGCTTGCGATTTGCCTGGGTTTACTGTAGAATAAAAGTTGTGTTTTCTTAATGGCTTTCCCACAGCCCCAGTTAAGAGATTCACATTCCTAACATGAAAATTAACTTTTTAACAATGACAATTGAACGAAGATAAATGATTTTCGGACGAAACCAAGGAGGAACTATTCATGCGTACGACCTATATGGCCAAGCCAAATGAAGTAGAGCGCAAATGGCACATCATTGATGCCGAAGGCAAAACGCTCGGACGTCTGGCGAGCGAAACTGCGGCCCTGATCCGCGGTAAACATAAGCCTCAATTCACCCCTCATGTTGACACAGGTGACTTCGTTGTCATCATCAACGCTGAGAAGGTTCACCTGACAGGCAAGAAGCTTCAGAACAAGAAATACTACCGTCACTCCCTGCATCCAGGTGGTTTGAAAGTGACAAACGCTCAGGATCTGCTGAACAGCAAGCCAGAACGTGTATTGGAATCCGCTGTTCACGGTATGCTTCCTAAAACTCGCATGGGCGAGAAAATGAAGCTGAGACTGAAAGTATACGCAGGTACTGAACATCCGCATGCAGCACAAAACCCAGAAGTTTACGAACTTCGCGGCTAATTAAAAGGAGGACAGTTTCATGGCACAAGTACAATACTATGGGACAGGTCGTCGTAAACATTCGGTAGCTCGTGTTCGCCTTGTACCGGGTGAAGGACGCATTGTCATCAATAAACGTGATATCAACGAATACTTCGGTTTGGAAACCCTCAAACTGATCGTAAAACAACCACTGACTTTGACTGAAACGCTGGGACAATACGACGTGCTCGTTATTGCCAACGGCGGCGGCATTTCCGGCCAAGCCGGAGCCATTCGCCACGGGATCTCCCGCGCTCTGCTGAAAGCAGATCCGGAATACCGTCCAGCTCTGAAAAAAGCAGGCTTCCTGACTCGTGACCCACGGATGAAAGAACGTAAAAAATACGGTCTCAAAGCCGCTCGTCGCGCACCACAGTTCTCGAAACGTTAATATTTACTTTTATGTACAAATCGCCCTGGCCATTACTGGTCTAGGGCGATTTTTTGTTGTCTTTACGTGTGGATGCACAATCCCGCTACGCCTAAAGTACTCTCAGCTGTTTTATTGGCTCAGCACGTTTATCGCGTCGTCCAAATTATGAATATCCCCCACGGCCGACTTGTGTAATACCTCATTGTGACAGGTTGCGCATTCCACGTGAATGTTGCAGTAGTCCAGGCCATCATCATTTTTCCCGTCCGTCCACCATACATTGAACTGATTGGACAGCTGGCTGCAGGTCTCGCAAAACAGCGGCCCGCTCACATTTTTCAGTTGATGCGAAGATACGATCACCAAGAACACCCTTCCCAATAATCTAGTGTATATAGCCCAATGTTGCTGTGGCCCGATGCCCTCTGTACACAGCGGCGTATACAGCTTGTCAGCCCCAAATCCCTTTACCGGATTAGTATGTCATCCCCAAAAGTACGTTTATGCATAGGGGAATGCGAAGAAATTGGCATATGGACCCCTAATTCAAAATCTTTATTCCAAAATGATAAAAAATACGGCGAAAAGGAATTGACAACCAGCAGTTTTACTTTATACTTGTGATTAATCATATTATTTCAGTAGGGATTATAGTGAATTAGAAACGATACTTTTATTCAGAATGGAGGCATCTGGTATGAATTTGCTCGAAAAAGAACAATGGATCCAGAAACAAGCCGAAGAAATGGAACATGCTACGGCTGAAGAATTGATCCGACTTGCGGTGGAGACATTCCCGAACATTACGTTTGCCTGCAGCTTTGGTGCTGAAGACGTCGTGCTCGTTGATATTTTGCAAAAGGTAAGCCCATCGACCGACATCTTTTACCTCGATACCGATTTCCACTTTAAAGAAACATACGAAACCCGGGACCGCCTGGCCGCCAAATATGGCATTGAGTTCGTAAGAGTATCGCCGAAGCTGACACCCGAAGAGCAGGCGGCTGCCCATGGCGAAGAGCTGTGGAAATCCGATCCTAACGCATGCTGCAACATCCGTAAGGTAGAGCCTTTGACCCGGATCTTGTCCCAGTACGACGCTTGGATTACCGGCATCCGCCGCGATCAGGCGCCTACCCGGGCTAACGCCAAGAAGGTGGAATACGATAACAAATTCGGACTTGTTAAATTCAATCCGCTGGCTGACTGGACTTCCGACGACGTATGGCACTACATTCGTGAAAACCAGGTATTCTACAACCCGCTTCACGATATGAACTTCCCAAGTATCGGATGCGAGCACTGCACGCGTGCAGTTGCCCCTGGAGAAGATCCTCGTGCAGGACGCTGGGCAAACAGTGACAAAATCGAATGCGGACTTCATAAGTAATAAATAACGGACCAGAAGAAGGGGAGCGAAAAGATGACAGCGATTCAGCCTCACGGAGGTACCTTGATTAACCGTATTGCTGAAGGCCAGGCCAGAGAAGAGCTGCTGCAGGCTGCGGCCGGTTTTAAACAGATTCCTGTGAATACTTGGACGATTTCGGATATCGATCTGATTGGCGTAGGCGCTTTTTCCCCGCTGACGGGTTTTATGAACGAGCAGGATTATCAGTCGGTCGTCGACCGCATGAGGCTGGCGGACGGCACGGTATGGAGCATTCCGATTACACTGGCAGTGGACGATGAGAAGGCAGCGGAGCTCGCTGTAGGCGACAAGGCCGCCCTCATAGGAGCCGAAGATGGGGTGGTGTATGCTGTCCTCGATATCGAGAGCATTTACAGCGTCGATCAGACCGCTGAAGCGACCAAGGTATTCAAGGCAAGCGATTCCGAGCATCCTGGCGTCAAGAAGCTGTTTGAGCGCCCGTCGAACTATGTGGGCGGAAGCATTCAGGTGCTGAACCGTCCGAAACCGGCCAAGTTTGGCGAGTTTTATTTTGATCCGGCGGAGACGCGCCGTATTTTTGCAGAGAAGGGATGGAAGAAGGTTGTCGGCTTCCAGACCCGTAACCCGGTTCACCGGGCTCATGAGTACATCCAGAAGAGTGCGCTTGAGATTGTCGATGCGCTGTTCCTGAACCCGCTCGTTGGTGAAACCAAGTCGGATGACGTTCCGGCCAACGTCCGGATGAAGAGTTAT
The DNA here is from genome assembly GCF_003386155.1 of Paenibacillus sp. VMFN-D1. Lineage (NCBI taxonomy): Bacteria > Bacillati > Bacillota > Bacilli > Caryophanales > Paenibacillaceae > Paenibacillus > Paenibacillus sp. VMFN-D1. The sequence continues at coordinate 57,237 of NZ_QRDU01000010.1, forward strand.
CTGGTTCTGCTCGAAAACTACTACCCGGCCGATCGTACGTTCCTTGGCGTGTTCCCGGCCGCTATGCGTTATGCCGGCCCGAGAGAAGCCATTTTTCATGCGATGGTCCGCAAAAATTACGGCTGCACCCATTTTATCGTCGGCCGTGACCACGCTGGCGTAGGCGACTACTACGGCACCTATGAAGCCCAAGAAATTTTCTCGAATTTCACGGCGGAAGAACTCGGCATTACCCCGCTGTTTTTCGAACACAGCTTCTTCTGCAAAAAGTGCGGCAATATGGCATCCAGCAAAACCTGCCCGCATCCGAAGGAAGATCATTTGACCTTGTCCGGTACGAAGGTACGCGGTCTTCTGCGGGACGGCGTCTGCCCGCCACCGGAATTTACCCGTCCTGAGGTCGCTAAGATTTTGATCGAAGGGATGTCCGCACAAGTATCTTCATAAAGTACTATTTGTCCACCTCGCCCCATATAGATGTGTAGAGTCGATATGGGGAACGGAGGTGGATTTTTTATGTCCAAGCAGGGACGAAAGAAACAGGTGCTGTGGATCCGGGTAAGCACGGTCAAAAAAGCGCTGATCGGCCTCTGCCTGCTGATTGTTTTTATTGCGGTGGCCACATACCAAATACCTGCCGCAAAGACGACGGGTTCCCTGGGTCTGCCGCTGTCGGGAAAAGTGATCGCACTGGATGCCGGTCACGGCGGGCCGGACGGAGGTGCCGTCAGCAAGCAGGGCGTGATCGAAAAAGATATTAACCTGGCGATTGCCCTATATCTGCGCGACTATTTGCAGCAGGCGGGTGCGATTGTCGTGATGACGCGAGAAGGCGACTACGACCTGGCCGGAGATACGAGAGGGTACTCCAAACGGAAGACAGAGGATTTGAAGCAGCGGGCCAAGTTCATTGAGGACAAGCATGCGGATCTGTTTTTAAGCATTCACATGAACAGCTTTCCGTCGAACCGATACCGTGGCGCCCAGACGTTTTATTATCCGAATCATCCGGACAACGCAGGACTGGCTGCATTAATTCAGGATGAGATTAAGCGGAACCTCGAAAATACGGACAGGGTGGCCAAAACGGTGAATACGGTATATCTGCTTCAAGCGCTGAAAATGCCTTCGGCTCTGGTTGAGGTCGGATTCCTGTCCCATCCGCAGGAGTCGGAGCTGCTCAGGGATGAGAGCTACCAGCGCAAGGTCGCCGCATCGGTCTACAAGGGGGTTCTCCGGTATTTGTCCGGCGAGAAGGCGAAAGTGTCGTCAGAAAATCCTTGAGAATGGTATAATAGCACCTGAGGCTTTAGATGGAACTTAAGATGAATACTATAAAGCAGAGGTGCTGCCAGCATGTTATCACGTGAGCAAGTGCAACAGCTATTACAGCCAATCGTCGAGCCTGTCACAGGGAAGAGCCTGATTGAGCTGCAAATGATAAGAGATATCGTTGTGAAGGAAAGCCGGATTTCACTGTCGGTCATCACCTTAGACAAGCGTGAGGATTACGCCAAGGCGCTTGAGAGTGACATTCGGGAACGGCTTGGGAACGCAGAGGGTGCGGAGATTCACATCCGGATGCGGGAGGCTAACGAGCTGGAACGCGAGAAAATTTTAGGCGAGTCGGCGCGCATGCGCCAGGAGGACGAGGATAAGCTCGTCAAGGGACATGCCGCCGGGCTGGAGCACAACCAGCTGCTGCAGGATCCGAACGTCCATTTTATCGCGGTAGCAAGCGGTAAGGGCGGCGTCGGCAAATCGACGGTGACCGTCAACCTGGCTGCAGCCTTGGCCCGTATGGGTAAGCGTGTAGGGCTTATTGACGCCGACATTTACGGCTTCAGCGTGCCGGATATGATGGGGATTGAAGAGGGGCCGGTGGTAGAGGACAACACCATCATCCCTGTGGAGCGCTTTGGCGTGAAGGTGATGTCGATGGGCTTCTTTATCCGTGAGAACAACCCGGTCATTTGGCGCGGTCCGATGCTCGGCAAAATGCTGCACCAATTTTTCGGCGACGTCGGCTGGGGACAGCTCGATTATATGCTGCTTGACTTGCCGCCGGGAACGGGCGATGTGGCCCTTGACGTTCATCAGATGCTGCCGCAGAGCAAGGAGATCATCGTCACGACACCGCATGCTACTGCTGCTTTCGTAGCCGCTCGTGCCGGAGCGATGGCGCTTCAGACCAATCATGACATTTTGGGCGTCGTCGAAAATATGGCTTATTACGAGTGCTCGGACTGCGGCAAGCGGGATTACGTATTCGGACGGGGCGGTGGCGGACAATTGGCGGAAACGCTTCATACGGAATTGCTGGCGCAGCTGCCGCTTGGAGCGCCGGATAACCATGTCTCCGAACCGGACTTCTCGCCGTCTGTATATAAGGCGGACACGCCAACCGGTCAGATCTACAGTCAATTGGCCGCATCGATTGTTGCCAAGTGCGAGCAATAAACTACACATTTGCTTCATCACAGCAAAAAAAGCCCCAATCGGGGCTTTTTTTTCATGCCGTTAACTTCCTCCACCGCCGCCCTCGCCGTTCTCCTTGCTGCCGCCTTCGCTGCTGCCTTGGTCCCCGCCTTCTTGACCTTTACTCCCGCCTTTCTTTTGCGATTTCTCGACTTTAGGCTGGAGTTCTTGGGTCACGACATCCTTCAGCATGTTCATGACTTCTATTTTGAACAACGGGTTCTGCATGGCTTCCTGCATGACGGTCATTGACTGCTTGCGGTATTCAGGGGTCTTGGTAATATCCAGGAACATTTTCATGACTTCGGGTGACTTCATAATATCGGCGACAGATTGCTGATAAGTAGGATCTTTGATCAACTGCATATGCAGCTGCTTGTTCTGCGAGCTGATGACTTTGGCGAAGTCCCCGGCAAACTGGGGATCTGTCATGATCTTTTCGAACTCTTTTTTGTACTCCGGAGCGGTAATGGTGTCTTTGACGGCCGTCCGGATTTGCTCTCCGGCTTGAAGAGACATCATCTGCATACCGAGCCCCGAACCAGAACCGGAGCCGCTGCTGCCCGAACCGCTGCCGCCGCCTTTCAGGGCATCCTCAACGGCTTTCTTGCCTTCATCGCTCTTCAGGATATCGACAACCATCGTTTTCATCTCTTTATAATCGCTCTGGGGCGGGGCATAGCTCTGTTCCGATCCACAGCCTGTCAGAGCCGCGGAAATACCGAGAAAAAGCGCACATAAACCGATAACCGGCCACTTCATCTGTGTTGTCCTCCTTTGCTTCAGATCCTGTTTGTAGTATGGCATCCGAAAATTCGAAATATGTCGAGGCATGGATGGTTTTTTATTGTGAACGTTGGTAAAATAAAGTCTTGGGGGTGCAGAATATTTGAACTTAAAAAGATGGATGACATTATTTTGGAAAACGCTGCTTGCCGGCTCCATAGCGGCGATTGTGGCCGGGGTGCTGCTGCAGTTTGGAAGCGGTATAATTAAATTTAAGGGGCCAGCGGATTACTTGTTTTATCTGGTCATTTTATTCGGGTACGGCCTGATGGTCAGCGTCTATTCCCAGCTTGGCTTCTTCGCTTATATGATTTTGAATTACACAGCCATCGGGGTGTTCCCTAAGAAAGTATGGCAGTACATACAGCTTGTCCTCGCGGTTTTGGCGCTGCTTGAAGTTATGTTTTTCCGCTCCTTCGTCGGGAAGGAGAACAGCCAGATTTCCGACCTGGTTGTCGGCATATCGATCCTTGTCGTAGCCGTCATTGTAGCTTATTTTAAGGCGAAAGCGACCAATCCGACGGCTTGGATACCGACAATCTTCTTCATGACGGCGATCACGATCGTGGAGCTGGTGGGAGGACTCAAGATTGGAGTCAACAACGCCACCGTTTTTATTCTGGTTCCGCTGATCGTCTGCAATGCTTACCAAATTTTAATCCTTCATAAAGTGTTGAACGCAAAAAAGAGCTAAGATCCTTAGCTCTTTTTTCTCTGCTTATCATTACATGCCGGCTGCGTCATCAATGGCTTGCTGCATCGCCGCTTGGTCGTGGATCTCTTTTCCCTTAGTATCCGCTTGGCTGAGCAGATCGGACACGGTTACGAATTCGTATCCCTGCTTGCGGAGCTCATCAATGATGACCGGGAGAGCTTCATGGGTCTGCTTGACCGAATCGCTCGCATGGAGAAGCACGATATCCCCCGGGTGGGCCTTCGACACTACTCGGTTAACGATATTTTGCGCACCGATGTTTTTCCAGTCCTGGGAATCGGTATCCCACTGGATGACCTTATAATTAAGGCTGTCAGCGATCTTCAATACCCGCTTGTCAAAATCCCCGTTGGGAAGGCGGAGGAGATTGGGTTCCTTGCCGGTCAAATCGGTTAATATAGAATTGGCGGTGATCAGCTGCTTGCGGATTTCTTCGTCGCTCAGCGTGCTGTAATTCACGTGCTTGTGGCCGTGGCTACCGATTTCAAATCCGCTGTTTTTGATGTCATTTACGATATCCGGATGGCTTTTTCCCCAAGGGGAGGATATAAAGAAAGTAGCCTTCTGCACATTCTTGTCCTTCAGAACCTTCAGAATGGGCTCTGCCCGCTTTTCCCCCCAGCTGATATCAAACGTCAGGGCGATCACTTTCTTCTCGGTAGGGACGCTGTAAATGGCTGCTGGAGCCCCCTCGGAGAATACAGTGATGTTGTCGCTCTCGACATAGATGATACCGATGGCAAATACCGCTGCGGCCAGCACGAGAAACGTGCGTTTTATTTTCCTGCCATTCAGCACATAGAAAAATGAATTCATATGCTCGTAAGCTCCCCTTTCCATACATCAGCATTTTGCGCTGTCGTCCGTTATAGCGAAGGGTTTTTATAAATAGGCTGTAATGATCCCCTTTAACGAATCTCAGGAAAATGCTCATGTAAAGCTTGTTTACTTCAATGTATGCTCGTACTTGGGACTTATTACTATGAGGAGGTAATCGTTTGCTTCGTTTGAGTACATTTATAAGAGACTTGATGTCGATCAAAAAAACATTGTTGTTTGCGGTATTGCTCTTTGCTGCCGGAGTGGCGGCCGGGTGGGTTAGTACCGGGGCTTTGGCCGAACTGGTGAACCAGCAGCTAAGCGGGTTGAGGGAAGTCAGCGGTAATCTGCAGAACTCTAAGCATCCGCAGTGGAGCTTCTTCGGATTTATTTTTCTCAATAACAGTATTAAAGGCGTACTGATCATTTACCTAGGTCTTCTGGCGGGAATACTGCCCGTGGTGTTTCTGCTGGTTAACGGAATGGTTATAGGTTATTTGGTACATAGTTTAAGCGCTCAAGGAGAGAGTATAGCCGATCTAGTCATCAGGGGGCTTCTGCCGCACGGAATTATTGAAATCCCGGCGATTATCATCGCGTGTGCCTATGGCATCAGAATGGGAAGCTGGGTCATCCGCGGAATCAATCCGAGAAGGAGAGTACGGGGCAGGGAAGGTGAGGGAGTGCTGCGAAAATCGGTTACGGCGGCTTTTTGGGTTGTCATCCTGCTGTTTGCGGCCGCAATTATTGAAAGCACCGTTACCTATGCCTTGATGCAGAATTAGTATTTTGTAAATTGTGATTCATAAATTTCCCAAAAATTGAGCATAACAGTAAGACGATAAAACCATTTCCGTTCCGATAATGGACGTTCAGGTATAAATCTACAGGGGGGCCAGTTCTAATATGTTGGGTATGCTATTTAACGAGAAGGAATGTAAGGAATTAGATTATGTGCTGCGGAAGGAGCTGGACGAGATGCTGTTCGACTTAAGCGATCAGCGATTGGATCAGGATATCCGTAATGCCATTGCGAACCGATACAAGACTGTTTTTCGGATGTATGCCCGATTCGCTCCGCAAAAGGAGCTTTCAAAGTATGCGCGTAACAGCAAGCTATCACAATTTAAACAATAATGCTTGACGACACTGCCTATCTTATGATAAATTAATTTTCGCTTCAGTTTTGAGTTTTGAAACGAAGCACAGTGCTTTTGCAAGGTTGATAGAAAGTGGTAAAAAACTTTTTTAAAAAAAACTCTTGCAAAACACCGAGTGAATATGATATATTATAAAAGCCGCCGCTGAGATGCAGCGATGATGAATGAAAGAGATTTTGATCTTTGAAAACTGAACAACGAGTGAGTATAAACGCGACGGTCTTATGACCGGAGCGATTGAGATTAAATCAATCTCGTCAGATTCAAAATGAGTCACAAACTTTCTTGGAGAGTTTGATCCTGGCTCAGGACGAACGCTGGCGGCGTGCCTAATACATGCAAGTCGAGCGGACTTGATGGAGAGCTTGCT
>NZ_QRDU01000011.1:0-54890 GCF_003386155.1 Paenibacillus sp. VMFN-D1
GTAAGACCCCTTGTAGACGACGAGGTAGATAGGTTGGAGGTGGAAGTGCAGCAATGCATGGAGCTGACCAATACTAATCGGTCGAGGGCTTATCCAATAAATATAAAATGTAGATTCGTTTCGTATCTAGTTTTCAAGTGATCAAACACTTGAACGTTTGGTGGCGATAGCGGAGGGGTTCCACGCGTACCCATCCCGAACACGACCGTTAAGCCCTCCAGCGCCGATGGTACTTGGACCGAAGGGTCCTGGGAGAGTAGGACGTTGCCAAGCGAAGAACCACTGTTGATAAATATCAACGGTGGTTTTTTTGTTTTATTCAAACCTTTGGATTGGAATGTTCTATTTTTGATCCAATTCAGGGCCTGGCAACCTAAGGGTAGTTCCTCCTTAGTTTCATGTATGAACCCGAACGATTTTGGACATCCCACCAATGGGGTGTCTTTTGCATATGTTGTCCGCTTCAAGTGGACATGTATTTGCCCCTGCAAGACAAGGGCGATTCCTCTCATTTTTACCAGACTGATTACCTTGACAGCTTCGAGTGGGCTTTGCTAAGATGGCAATAATATATTTTCAGAAACGATTTTCAAGCCTTGTTGCATAAGGATTTTAACAAATAAATTACATGACAAATGAGGGGGAAATTACGAAGTGTGGGAACAAAAATTTGCTAAAGAAGGATTTACGTTTGACGATGTTTTGCTGGTACCCCGGAAGTCCGAAGTGCTGCCGAAGGAAGTCGATGTGTCCACGAGATTAAGCGATTCGGTTAAGCTGAACATTCCTTTGATCAGTGCAGGGATGGACACGGTAACGGAAGCTGCCCTGGCGATTGCGATTGCACGTGAAGGCGGCATCGGCATTATTCACAAAAATATGTCGGTTGAACAGCAAGCGGAGGAAGTGGATCGGGTTAAGCGTTCCGAGAGCGGCGTTATCACCAATCCTTTCTCACTGACAGCCGATCATCTCGTATCCGATGCAGAACAGGTCATGGCGAAATTCCGGATTTCGGGTGTTCCGATTGTGGACGAGCATAACAAACTGATCGGGATTCTTACAAACCGCGACCTGCGCTTCGTTCATGATTACAGCATTAAGATCTCCGAAGTGATGACTCGTGAAAACTTGGTAACTGCCCCAGTAGGTACGACGCTTCAAGAAGCCGAAGTCATTCTGCAGCAGCACAAAATCGAAAAGCTGCCGCTGGTTGATGAGAACAACACATTAAAAGGTCTTATTACCATTAAAGATATTGAGAAAGCCATTCAGTTTCCGAATGCGGCAAAAGATGCGCAAGGACGTCTGCTTGTAGGCGCGGCAATCGGTATTTCGAAGGATGGTTTGGATCGGGCCGCAGCCCTGGTCAAGGCTGGCGTTGACGTCATCGTCGTCGATTCCGCGCACGGCCATCATATCAACATCTTGGATGCGGTTCGCCATCTGCGCAGCTTGTACCCGGATCTTACGATCATTGCAGGCAACGTGGCTACGGGCGAGGCAACACGCGACCTGATCGAGGCGGGTGCTTCGGTTGTCAAAGTCGGTATCGGACCGGGATCGATCTGTACGACGCGCGTTATTGCCGGTATCGGCGTGCCGCAAGTCACAGCAATTTACGATTGTGCTTCGGTAGCCAAAGAATACGGAGTGCCGATCATCGCAGACGGCGGTATCAAATACTCCGGTGAAATTACAAAAGCACTTGCAGCCGGCGGCCATGCCGTTATGCTGGGAAGCTTGTTTGCGGGAACGGAAGAGAGCCCTGGGGAATCGGAAATTTACCAAGGCCGCCGCTACAAGGTTTACCGCGGCATGGGCTCTATGAGTGCCATGAAACAAGGCAGTAAGGACCGTTACTTCCAGGACGACGACAAGAAGCTCGTTCCGGAAGGAATTGAGGGCCGCGTCGCTTATAAAGGTCCTTTGTCCGACACGATTCACCAATTGATCGGCGGTCTCCGCTCGGGTATGGGCTATTGCGGAACGAAAAACCTGCAGGAGCTGCGTGAAGATACCCAATTTATCCGCATCACGGGTGCGGGTCTTCGTGAGAGCCATCCGCACGACGTGCAGATCACGAAAGAAGCTCCAAACTACTCGTTGTAATATTCGACACGGTTTGCACAAAACCAACATCTTCTTGTACAGACAGGCCTAAATTAGGCCTGTCTGTCTTTTTTTGCAGTATACCCTGTGTTAGAATAGACAAGTAAGATTTAAGGGCAAGAGGGGAGTTAACAATTCATTGAGTAAGAAATGGAGCAAGTTGGGGAAACCATCTTCGCACAAACGCAAACGTCACTTTGTCAAAAAGAGCGTAGCCTCGGTTATGCTATTGAATATGTTAATGCTGTCCGCTCTACCGGCCATGGCTTTGGCTGAGGGAACAACAGCAACAACGACCACTACGAATACCGCATCGACTACTACGGCCAGCAAGGTGCCAAGCGTATCGTCTTTGCAGCTTCAAGTGAAATCCGCCGTGTTGATCGAACCAACGACAGGGCAAGTCCTCTTGTCGGTGAACGCAGATCAACCACTGCCGCCAGCGAGTATGACCAAGATGATGACCGAGTATCTCATCACGGATATGGTCAAAAAGGGCAAGTTTAAATGGGACGATGTCGTAACAGTAAAGGAAAATGCGGAAAAAACCATTGGTTCGCGTATTTTTCTGGCAGAAGGGGATCAACATACCGTAAAGGAATTGTACATAGCGATGGCGGTAGGCTCGGCGAATGATGCCACCGTAGCGCTGGCTGAATATGCAGCCGGGTCTGAACAGGAATTCGTCAAGCTGATGAATGAAACGGCCAAGAAGTTCGGGATGAAGACAGCTCACTTTATCAACTCCACAGGGCTTGACCGTGCGGATATGCCTGAAAAGTATCGCCCTACGGCTGAAGGGGAGACGGTTATGTCCGCGATGGACGCTGCCATTCTGGGCAAGCATATCGTTCTCGATCATCCGGATTTTGCTGAGTTCACGGCTATCCAATCTTATAAATTCCGTCCGCGCGATAAAAATCCGATCATCAATTGGAACTGGATGCTTGAAGCGAATAAGGATATTCCGAACTTTAAGGCTTACGCCTACCCGGGGTTGGACGGCCTTAAGACGGGTCATACCAATAACGCCGGCAACTGCTTTACGGGAACGGCCGAACGCGATGGGATGCGCCTGATCAGCGTCGTCATGGGAACGAAATCGGAAGCACAGCGCTTTACCGAGACCCGCAAGGTGCTTGATTACGGCTTCAACAACTTTGAGATCAAGCAGGCCGTGGCCGGCAAATCCAAGGTTGAAGGTCTGGACTCCGTTGAGGTCAAAAAAGGCGTCAAAACTTCGGTCGGTGTCGTAACGGATGCCCCCGTCTCCTTTATGGTACCTAAAGGCTCCGATGCCAAAGGCGTTACCTTCAAAACTCAGCTTGAGCCGGCGGACAAGCTTGTGGCTCCGATCAAGCAGGGAACCAAGGTCGGCACCATCACATATACCTATAAAGCAGATGGGATTGAGAAGCCTCAGACGAAAACCGTCAATTTGATCACATCGGACGAAGTGGAGAAGGGCAGCTGGCTGCGCCTGTTCTTCCGCGCCATTAAGGAAATGTTTGGTGATTTATTTGACGGAATCAAAAATCTTTTTTAAGATCAATATAAGATTTTTGCTTTAGTCCACCAAAGCAGCTCTGCAGAGTATGCAACCATCCTGCCATTCATAGGCAAGGGCGGATTACATGATATATATTTCGGGAGGCGTAAACCATTGGAAACGGGAACTTCGAGAGTTAAAAGAGGTATGGCTGAAATGCAAAAAGGCGGCGTCATCATGGACGTCATGAATGCCGAACAGGCAAAGATCGCTGAAGCTGCGGGCGCAACTGCCGTTATGGCATTGGAACGCGTTCCTTCGGATATTCGTGCTGCCGGCGGTGTAGCGCGTATGGCTGACCCTACGATCGTAGAAGAGGTTATGAAAGTCGTATCGATTCCGGTTATGGCGAAAGCCCGTATCGGTCATTATGTGGAAGCGAAAGTGCTTGAATCCCTCGGCGTCGACTACCTCGACGAGAGCGAAGTTCTGACGCCTGCCGATGAAGTATTTCATATCGACAAATGGGACTTCACCGTGCCGTTTGTTTGCGGCGCCAAAGACCTGGGAGAAGCGCTGCGCCGCATCGGCGAAGGCGCGTCGATGATCCGTACGAAAGGCGAGCCGGGAACAGGCAACATTGTTGAAGCCGTTCGTCATATGCGCCTGATCAACAGTCAAATCCGTAAAGTGCAAAGTATGTCGAAGGACGAGCTGTTTGCCGAAGCGAAAAACCTTGGCGTACCATACGACCTTCTGCTTGGTGTGCACGAGAGCGGCAAGCTGCCTGTCGTTAACTTTGCTGCGGGCGGCGTGGCTACCCCAGCCGACGCGGCGCTGATGATGCATTTGGGAGCCGACGGGGTATTCGTGGGATCGGGTATTTTCAAATCCGATAATCCAGAGAAGTTTGCCCGCGCGATCGTGGAAGCAACAACGCATTACCAAGACTACAAGCTGATTGCCGAAGTATCCAAAAACCTGGGTGCGCCAATGAAAGGCATTGAGATTTCGAAGCTGAGCCCGTCTGAGCGGATGTCGGACCGCGGCTGGTAAGAGAGAGAAGGCTGGACATATGAAAATCGGGGTACTGGCGCTTCAGGGTGCCGTAGCAGAGCATATTCGCAGCATCGAGCTGGCCGGCGCTGAAGGTATCGCCATTAAAAAGGTAGAGGAACTGGAGCAAGTTCAGGGCCTGATTATTCCTGGCGGCGAAAGTACGACCATCGGCAAGCTGATGCGGAAATACGGGTTTATTGAAGCGATTCGCCAATTTTCGGATGCAGGCAAGCCGATTTTTGGCACCTGTGCCGGATTGATCGTACTGGCGAAGTCCATCGAAGGTCAGGAAGAGCCCCACTTGGGGCTGATGAATATCACCGTAGCGCGCAATGCTTTTGGGCGTCAACGGGAGAGCTTTGAAACAGATTTGGACGTCAAGGGGATTGAGGAGCCGGTTCGTGCCGTCTTTATCCGTGCTCCTCTGATCCGCAGTGTGGGCGATGGAGTCGACGTACTGTCCTCCTATAACGACGAGATTGTGACCGCGCGAGAGGGCCATTTGCTCGCCTCTTCGTTCCACCCCGAACTGACGGATGATTACCGGCTCCATCAGTATTTTGTGGATATGGTAAAAGCCAGTCAAGCGTCTTAAATCAGCAGGATAAACGATGGTAACACGATGACACCTTGACTCTTTTGATGATATCTAAACGCTGCCTCATGGGTAAGCTTTAGGTAAAAGGTATTCCTCGGTTGGCGGCCTGAGCTGCGGTCCGAGGATACCTTCAAGGGGTCAGGGTTGTTTTTTGATTCACGCAGGTCTCATCATGGAAGTACGTCGCATAAGACGTTTTTCTTTTTAGGAGGAATTGTCCAATGTTGGATGTGAAAATATTACGCGGTGATTTCGCTAGAGTGGAGCAGGCGCTCAAAAACCGGAACAAGTCGCTGGATTTGATCGCCGGATTTCCCGAGCTGGATACCCGCCGCCGGGAGCTGCTGCAGGAGAGCGAGGCGCTGAAAAACCGCCGCAACACCGTTTCCGGTGAAGTAGCCAAGCGCAAAAAGAACGGGGAGAACGCCGACGAGCTTATTCTGGAAATGCGTCAGGTTTCCGATCAGATCAAAGCGATGGACGAGGAAGTGCGCGAACTGGAGGCGTCTATTTCTGATCTCACGATGGCCATTCCGAATATTCCGCACGAATCGGTACCGGTCGGCCAGTCCGAAGAAGACAATGTGGAGCTGCGCCGGTGGTCGGAACCGACAACGTTTGATTTTACGCCAAAAGCCCACTGGGATCTGGCCCAGGACCTGGGCATTCTTGATTTTGAAGCGGCAGCCAAGGTTACAGGTTCGCGGTTTACGTTCTACAAGGGGCTCGGTGCCCGTCTGGAGCGTGCGCTCATCAACTTTATGATGGATTTGCACAGCAGCGAGCATGGCTACGAAGAAATGCTTCCGCCTTATATCGTCAATGGGGACAGCCTGCGCGGGACCGGACAGCTTCCGAAGTTTGAAGAGGATCTGTTTAAAATCCGTGACACGGACTACTATTTGATCCCGACCGCTGAAGTGCCGGTGACCAACTATTACCGTGATGAAATTTTATCGGTGGAGGATCTGCCGAAGCATTTCGTGGCTTACAGCTCCTGCTTCCGTTCGGAGGCCGGTTCGGCCGGACGTGATACACGTGGCTTGATCCGCCAGCATCAATTCAATAAAGTGGAACTGGTGAAGCTTGTGCACCCGGATTCCTCTTATGAAGAGCTTGAGAAAATGACGGCAAATGCGGAGCGCGTTCTGCAGCTGCTGAAGCTGCCGTATCGCGTGATGGCGCTCAGCACAGGAGATATGGGCTTCTCGGCGGCAAAAACGTACGACCTGGAAGTTTGGCTGCCTGAGAGCGGAGCGTACCGGGAAATTTCCTCTTGCTCGAATACAGAGGACTTCCAGGCACGGCGTGCTAATATCCGTTTCCGTCCTGAGCCTAAGGCCAAGCCTGAGTTTGTGCATACCTTGAATGGATCGGCACTTGCCGTAGGACGGACCGTGGCGGCCATTCTGGAGAATTATCAGCAGGCGGACGGCAGCGTGGTCGTTCCGGATGTGCTTCAGCCTTATATGGGCAATGTTAAAGTTATTGTCCCTAAAAGCCAGGGTTGATATTAGCATTAAACTGTGGTAATATATTTTTGTTACGCGTTGCGTGACACTGATGTATTTTCCACGTGGAGGGGTACCGAAGCGGTCATAACGGGGCGGTCTTGAAAACCGTTAGGGCGCAAGTCCACATGGGTTCGAATCCCATCCCCTCCGCCATTTAAACAACCAATGACAAAGCCGATTCTGCTTATGCAGGAGCGGCTTTTTTTGTTTTTGCCAAACGGCGTTATCGCATAAAAAGAGCGCATCCTCCGCACATTAACAAAGGCAGGGGAGGTGTTCAATCATGAACCGAGACTTTGAATTGAACCAAAACAAATTGGTCCAAGCTTGGCAATCCCAGCTTCCTCAAACGCTTGACTCATCCGACCAGGCACAGGTGTTTGCCGACGAGGCAAATCCCCAGGCGCTGCGGATCCATATCGATACCGCGGGACGGTCGAAGTATTCATTCGACTTCCAGTGCTCCTACGTGGATACGCGGGAGGTTAAAGTGGATCTGGTGGATGTAGAACGCGAAGGACGCACGGTAGACGAACGCACGGATGTCATTCAGAATATGGCACAGGATTACACCCGCCAAATTCACGAGTGCGCCCAAGCCCTTCACGATTTGACGCATCACTCTTAAGAAGAGAGGGACAACGATGACCAAAGCCAAACCGGGTGTCGACAAAAATCTCAGCAATGTCGTCGAGGATTTAGATCAAACGGCAGTGAACAGCCATCAGGCAAATCAGTTGCAGCAGAAGCGAAATGATCGCAGGCATGAACAGGAAATCAATCATCAGCACACGATCGACCTGGAGCATCCGCATTCTTAATATTCTAATGTATACAGGGGGAATCGCCGATGAGTAAACCAAACGCTGTTCCGGTACCTGAAGCGCAAGAGCAGCAGCCGCGTAACCGGGACCGGGAGCGGTCCGGCATGCAGGAGCCGTTGTCCGGATCGAAGAAGGTCAAGAATCGGAATCATGTTAGTCATTTGAATAGAGAAGGGTCCTAAGGTCCCGTCTAAAAAGGCATCCGGCTAATAGCCAGGATGTCTTTTTTTGCGTTAAAAATGAAAATTCACCAAAAGATTTCCAAAAAAGGGTTCCGGTAACGGACGATATCGTTTATGATTACAAGGGGTATTTTTTTGCTTTTTAGAGACGAGAGGAGAGAGAGATTGTGATGAAGAAGAAATGGGCAGCCCTGATTCTTACGCTGGTCTTGGCAATGACCGTGGTGCTTGCAGGCTGCAGCAGCAAGAAGGAACCGAAGGAAGCGCTGGAGGCTTCGGCCGTCAACGCGATGAAAATGACATCGTACGAAATGAAGAGCAAGGTAACGATTAAAGATCTGCAGGTTACCAGTGCAAGTGCTGATAACGCCGCAGCCAGCCAAGTGATGAGCATGCTGAAAAATGCGGAATTGACGATCGATGGGGTATATCAGAACGATCCACAACAAACGGAGATGACGCTCGGAATTAACCTGAAGGGCGACATGTCCATGAGCTTTAACATTCCGATGGTAATGACCCAAGATAAATTGTACGTCAAAGTGCCTAGCATTCCGATGCTGCCACTGCCTGAAGACGTTGTAGGTAAATTCCTGGTACTCGATATGAAAGAGCTGGCGGAACAGCAGGGAACGTCCTTTAACCCCGACATGATGAATCCCGAAAAGACGAAGAAGCTCGCCGGCGAAATTATGAATACTCTGTTTACCGAATATGATGGTAAGAAATATTTCAAAGATGTTGCAGTTAAAGACGCGAACCTCCCGGATGGCGTGGATGCCAAGCAGGTCGTTCAATTCTATGTAACCAATGACAGCGTGAAAGAAGCGGCTGACATTCTGGTGAACAAGGCGCTGCCGAAAATCCTTGATATTATCAGCAAGGATGAGTACCGTGAGATGCTTGGCGTCAACCAGGAAGATATCGACCAAATGAAGAAGGATCTGAACTCGACCGACAGCAAGGATGAAATCAGCAAAGGTCTGAACGATCTGAAGAACTACCTGAAAGTTAACCAGTTCGAAGTCAACACGGCCATCAATAAAGATAACTTCCCTGCTTATCAGGGTGCTGTTATGAACGTGGAAATGAACGATCCGGAAACGAAGGACAACATGAAGCTGTCGCTTGAGGCGACGAGCCAATACAGCAAGATCAATGAGAAGCAAACCTTCAGCATCGGCATTCCAAAAGAAGCGGATGTTATTACGATGGAGCAGCTTCAGGAGAAAATGGGAGCTACGGCTTACTAAGCAAGCCCCGTACGAATCACAACAGCCCGGCCAGGGTTACTGGCCGGGCTGTTTGTTTTTGTCAGGCTTTGCCGCGCAGCTTACGGAAAAACTGGGTCAGCAGCCCGGCGCATTCCTCTTGCAGCACATCGGCAATGACCTCGGTGCGGTGGTTGAAGCGCGGCTCCTGCAGCAGGTTCATCAGCGTCCCGGCGCACCCCGCCTTGGGATCGTAGGTGCCGTAGACGACCCGCGGGATGCGGGACTGGACGATCGCGCCGGAGCACATCGGACACGGCTCCAGCGTGACGTATAGCGTGCAGTCCAGCAGGCGCCACGATTGTACGGCGATACTGGCTTCCCGGATGGCGACAATCTCGGCGTGGGCGGTCGCGTCCTGGGACGTCTCCCTTAAGTTATAGCCCCGCCCGATGATTTCCCCGTTACGGACGATGACCGCGCCGATCGGCACCTCCCCCAACTCCTCCGCCAATTTGGCTTGGTGGATCGCCTCGCGCATCCAGTGTTCATGACGGTCATTATCCACAGACTCATCCACATGAAGCGGATGTTTTGTTTGATTTTCCAACGTAAAAGTGCCTCCCTATACCGAATTTCGGCTTATTCAGCGAACAAGCATTCTATTGTTAACATGCTGTGCATAAAATTGTGGATAACTATTTGATTACGCACAGAATTATCCCCAATTTATTAAATGGTGCTGTGAATATGTTGATAAGTTGTGGACATGCTGCGTTATTTCGAGTTAAGCCGATCATTTTCGACAAGCTTTTCAAATATCGGCCTACAGAGTATGATGGAATAGATTATTCCAATTATCGCCAAGGCAAGATTAGAGGTGACCCGATGTGTCAATGAAGAAGAAACTGTCCCTCACCATGGCCGGTTCACTCTGTCTGATTTTACTTTTAAATATTATTCTTAGTTTGTACACAACGCAAGCCAGTTTACGCCGGGAAAGCGAACGCAAAATGATGCTGGCAGCCAGGCAGGTGGCCGCTTCCATTGAGCAGAGCCAGGAGAGCGCCGGCATGGTCGAACGCCAGATCGGGGAGCTTCTGCATGTGGCTGCCAAATTGGCTGCCAAAGAGCTGGACCCGGATATCCAGAACATTACGAACGAGCAGCTGGCCAAGCTGAGCAAGCAGGTGGGAGTCACCCATATCGCCCTGCTAGTCCGAACCGGTGATGATATTATCATTGCCAAGTCCTCGGAACCTGCTGAGCTCGGTCTCTCCACCAAAGACTGGGGATACTGGTATAAGGCGTTTAAGCAGCTCTTCGAGCAAGAACGCGTAACGATTCCGTACGGAGCGGCTGCCGACCATTTTTGGACCGGACCGTTTGAATATTCGAACTCCAAGCCGAACGTGATCGACAAATGGGGTTATTATTATGACGCCAAACGTAACTATATCATTGATCCGTATATTCGCACCGATTCCCTCCATCAGATCGGCACCCATATCCCGAGTCCGGAGGAGGTGCTCGACAAAACGAAGAAAATCAATGGGGAGATTCTTGAAATCAGCTGCATCAATCCGCAGACCTTTGCGGGCGTCCGAATGTCCGGACAAGGATATGTCCATGATAAGACTAAGCTGCATAATCGGCCGATACGCTACGGTACCTATACATATATCGACCTCGAAAACGACAACCAGGCTGTGGAGAAGGCGGCACAGACAGGAGCGAATGTCGTTTATGAAACGCGCATCGATGGTAAAAAGCTGTTAAAGAGCTTTATCCCTGTGAACAGTGCGTCTCAGGCATCCTACATCATCAGCATCGTCATGGATTATGCGCAAATATCC
Source organism: Paenibacillus sp. VMFN-D1 (assembly GCF_003386155.1). Classification (NCBI taxonomy): domain Bacteria; kingdom Bacillati; phylum Bacillota; class Bacilli; order Caryophanales; family Paenibacillaceae; genus Paenibacillus; species Paenibacillus sp. VMFN-D1. Next base: position 10,846 of record NZ_QRDU01000011.1, read on the forward strand.
AAGGTATTGCAGAAGCAGCTTGTCTCTTATATATCGATTTCGGCCTTTCTGTTGATTTTATTCGTCATTGTAAGCTATAAGCAGGCCGGATATTTCATTCGGCCGATCGATGCGATTCTGGGTAAAGTGAAAAACGTCGCCCAGGGGCGCTTTGATACGCCGCTCGTCATCAACAGCAAGGATGAGCTCGGATTGCTTGCCGCCAAAATCAACACGATGACCGATAATCTGAGCAGCTATACCGACCAGCTCAAGCAGGCCGTGGAAGAGAACCGCTCGGTGAAAGAGCATCTGGAGTCTGTCATCCAGCAGACGGCGGATGCGATTCATACGACGGACCTTGAGGGGAATATCCTTCAGGTCAATCAAGCTTTTGAAAAGCTGTACGGCTGGTCAAGCGATGAAGTGGTCGGTAAGCGGATCAACCTGGTTCCCGGCCATTTGGAGGGGGAAGTGCAGGCAAGGCTCGACGCTTTAATGCAGGGCGAACAGCTGCCGGCAGTAGAAACAGTCCGAATCAGGAAGGACGGGACCCCTGTGGAGGTCAGCATCAGCACGTCCGCGGTCAGGGATCCGGAAGGAAAGGTCGTATCGTTCATCAGCATCTCAAGAGACATGACGGAACGCAACCGGATGGACGAGCTGCTCCGCCGGTCCGAGAAGCTGACCACGGTCGGGCAGTTGGCGGCCGGGGTGGCGCATGAGATCCGCAACCCGCTCACGACGCTGCGGGGATTCCTGCAGCTGCAGGAGTATAACAACCGAGTCGATCCGAAGCACAACCAGATCATGCTGTCTGAGCTGGAGAGAATCAATCTGATCGTGAGCGAATTTTTAATTTTGGCCAAACCCCAGGCTGTGCACTTCCGAAATAAAAATGTTCGTGATATTTTAGAGGATGTGCTGTCGCTGCTGAGCAGTCAGGCCAATCTGCACGGTATTGAGTTCGTGATGTCCTCCCAGACAGCCGAGACGGACGTTCACTGCGAGGAGAACCAGCTGAAGCAGGTCTTTATCAATTTGCTGAAAAACGCCATGGAGGCGATGCCTGAAGGCGGCGTCATCCATATCGAACTGTTCCGGCCGGACCCGGACCACCTCGGGATTACGATTACGGATGAAGGCGTAGGGATTCCTGAGCACCAGATGGAGAAGGTGGGAGAACCCTTTTTTACCAACAAGGAAAATGGGACAGGCCTTGGCCTGATGGTCAGCCAGCGGATTGTGGAGGGCCATAAAGGATCACTTCAGATCGAGAGCGCCGTTAACAAGGGCACTCAGGTTACGTTAACGCTGCCGGCGGCACGACCGGAGCATGGGGAAGGACCGGAACGGGAATGATCCGCACTTTTGTCCGGGGTAAACCATAAATGAGATGGGGTTATAAGCTTTGAGAATTAACAAATATATCAGTGAGACCGGGTATTGTTCCCGGCGTGAAGCGGATAAGCTGGTAGAGAGCGGGAAGGTGACGATCAACGGCGTTCAGGCGGTGCTGGGCAGCCAGGCGGAGGAAGGGGACGACGTCCGCGTCAACGGCCGGCCCCTGCAGGCGAAGAAGGAGACCCATGTCTATATTGCGCTGAATAAACCGGTTGGGATCACCAGTACGACGGAGCAGCATATCAAGGGCAACATTGTGGACTTCGTTGGCCATTCGGAGCGGATTTTTCCGATCGGCCGGCTGGATAAAGATTCTGAGGGGCTCATCCTTCTGACGAGTGATGGCGACATCGTCAATAAAATACTGCGGGCCGAAGGCAAGCATGAGAAGGAGTACATCGTCACGGTAGACAAGCCGGTTACGCCGTCCTTTTTAACAGGCATGGCCAGCGGGGTGAAGATTTTGGGTGAAATGACCCTTCCCTGCAAGGTGACGCGGATCTCGGAGCGGGTGTTCAAGATCATTCTGACCGAGGGGAAAAACCGGCAAATCCGCCGGATGTGCAGCGCCTTCGGCTACGAGGTGCGCAGACTGCAGCGGATCCGGATTATGAATATCCACCTGGGATCCCTGGGCAAAGGGAAATGGCGGGATTTAACGTCGCAGGAAAAAGAAGAGCTCGGACAGCTGCTGAATTACCGCCTCGGGTAGAGAGGGGCCAAGAGGCCTGATACAGGGTGAGGGCCTTAACCTATTATAAAAGGCCGGAAGCCCATTCCCTGAGACATGTGCCGTCTACTATCAAAAAGGCTGCTCCCTTTATCCAAAGGGAACAGCCTGTCCATTAGTTATCGTTATGCTATTTTTTATTCGTCGTTACCGGGATTTGCTCGCTGATATTCTGGTACTTCCGGATGATGGATACCTCGACGCGGCGATTTTTAGCACGGCCGGCAGCGGTATCGTTGGAGGCCACGGGCCGGAACTCGCCGAAGGCGGTGGAGGTGAACTTGGCCGGGTCGAGCTGCTTGTTGGTGAGCAGAATCTTCAGGAAGTTCAGCGCCCGGTTGGAGCTCAGGTCCCAGTTGGACGCGTACTCGCTGTTCGAGATCGGCATATTGTCCGTATGGCCGGACACGACGACGTCATACGTCGGGAACTGCTGCAGCATGCTGCTGATGGCGAGCGCCAGCTGGCGTGACTCAGGCTTCACCTGAGCGCTGCCTGAAGCAAACAGGGCGTTGTCGCTGATCGTGATCGTAAGCTGCGATTGGTTCAGTTTGGTATCCAGCTGGTTCGTCAGGCCGTTCGTCTTGATATATTGGTCCAGCTGCTGCTTCAGCTTCTCCAGGTCTTCCTGTTCCTGCTTGGCCAGCTGGGCTTTCTGTTTCTTGTCATTGTTATTCGTGACGATGCTCTCTTGGGAGTCTTTTTTGCCCTGGTCCATATTTTTATCCATCGGCATATTGGATCTGAAGTTGAGCACGCCGTTTCCGGTGCTGAGGGCATTGTTGAAGGCCTGGCTCATTTCCTCAAATTTCTTGGCGTCCGTGGCGCTCATGGAATAGAGAACGATGAACAGGGCCAGCAGCAGTGTCAGCAGGTCGGCATAGGGGAGAAGCCAGGATTCGTCGGCATGCTCCTCATGTGGTTCATGTCTAGTCTTCTTGGCCACCTGAACCATCCTCCTTCTCATTCATTTGAGCGCGCTCGGAAGGGGTTAAGAAGACGGATAGCTTCTGGCTGATCGCAATGGTGGATACACCGGATTGAATGGACAGCAGTCCTTCCACCATCATGAGCTTGAGCTCCACTTCTTTTTTGGACAGGCGTTTCAGCTTATTGGCGATCGGGTGCCACAGGACGTAACCGGTAAAAATACCGAGCAGCGTCGCAATAAAGGCAGCGCCAATCGCGTGGGCCAGCTCGGCCATATTCTCCATCTTGGTCAGGGCGGCGATCAGGCCGACGACGGCACCAAGCACCCCGAGGGAAGGAGCATACATACCGGCTTGGGAGAAGAGCAGGGCACCTGCACGGTGACGCTCTTCCGTCGCCGCAATATCTTCCATCAAGACGTCGCGGACGAACTCCTGGTCGTTACCGTCGATAATCATGCGCATACCGTTGCGCAGGAAGGCGTCGTCGATTTCTTCGACCTTGGTCTCCAGAGCGAGGAGGCCTTCCCGGCGGGTAATGGAGGCCCACTCCATGAACAGGGTGATGAGCTCTTGACGCTGCATGAGCTTTTGTTTGACGAAGGTCATTTTTAACAGCTTCGGGAACTTTTTGATCTCAGACATCGGAAAGCCAATAAACAGCGTAGCGGCGGTTCCGGCGAGAATAATGACATAAGCGGCGGGCGTCAGCAGGCTGACGATCGGGGCACCCTTCAGCACCATGCCGACTAGGACTGCAACCACACCGAGTATCAGGCCAACAATCGTTGAAATTTCCATTGCACACCTCATCCATGAGAAATAGAATTGAATCCTTTCGGAATCGACCGCGTTTACATCCATGCAACATGGTCGCTTTCACAAAAAACGGTTTATATTATTTATCGACACCATTCTCTTTTTTTTTAAGGGATATTTTCCGGTATAATGAAATGACAAGGTTCATCTGTCCTACAAAATCAAGTCGGAGCACCATACCCTGAAGGGAATAATCACAGCACAAACGGGTGACGAATGGCCCACTTGATGCCCCGACCCAGGGGCGCATGGAGCAGGGCATTCACCATTCACAATAATCGCTTATGGATCGTATGAGTAACTAAACTTCGATATTGGAGGGAACGGCATGGGTGTTAAGCATGGTCGTGACTATGACGGCATATTGACCGATTTGACGGCAGCTGTCGGGGAAATTCCGGACAGTTATTTATTTTTTGAAATGGCGGAGCAGGATTGGATGCAGCTGGGCATCGAAGAGAAACGTGAGGTGCATGAGGCGCTGGCGGAGGATTTGTTCTATGCGCTGGGAGCCGAACCTGTCATTACTGTTGGAAGCGGTGTCGTGATGTATGACAAGGACCATCACCGGATCAACCTCTTGATCGGAGACGAGGAGCTGACCGTAGTCTCACTGATATAGTCCCTGGGGCCGGATGGATTTTTTAAACCCGTCCATGGTAAGATATTATTCGTATGTACTCTCCTTGGAGAAGCATGATTACATTCAGGGTTGAATACAATGGGTAAAGGTTTTTCGCCCGAGCATATATTAATGACACATCCTGGTGAACCTCGGGGATGTTAGGTTTCAGGGAGGAACGGAAGAATGGTATATACGCAAGAAGAAGTAGAAACGCATTTGTCTAAGCTGGAAGGCTGGGAGCTTGAAGAGGGCCGCTGGATCGTGCGCAAATACGTTTTCTCCAATTTCATGAAGGGCATTTCCTTTGTGGATGAGGTTGCGGCCATTTCAGAGGCTTTTGGCCACCACCCCTTTATTACGATTGATTATAAAACTGTGACGCTGCGTTTGACTTCATGGGATGAAGGCGGGATTACGTCCCTGGATGTCAAGGAGGCTCACCAATTTAACGAACTGTTCGAAAAAATGCGTTCCGGCGAAAAAAGGTAACGAGAATAATGCAGCAAATAAAAACACGCTTTGCGATGAACGTCCCGTTCTTCCAAAGCGTGTTTCTGTATGCGTTACAACCGTTATTTCTTCTCAGCCAACCACTGGGCCACATTGGCGATCTCTTCAGCTTTCAACTTGTCTTTAAAGGATGGCATGCCGCCCTTACCTTTAGTGATAATGGTGTAAATCTCTTCAGCGGACAGTTGGCTTCCGATCTTTTGAAGGTTCGGGCCTACGGCACCCTGAAGCTGATCCCCGTGACAGCTAATGCAGCCTTGGTCTTTAACCACAGCTTCGGCCGCTGCGGCGTCCATCGTGACTTCCGGCATGGTCGGCTTCTCTTCTTCCGCCACCTGCTCTTTGCCTGGAAGCGTAAACATGAGCACAATTGCCATAACCACTGCGATCGTTAATACACCGCTCATGATCCATTTTTGCATCCGTTTTCGTCCTTTCTATGTAAACTGTCATTCTTCATTCCTTCATTATAACGGAACAAGCCATCACATCAAATAGTTTGTGTCAAAAAAGCAAACGAATCCAAACTTGGGGCCACCAAAAATACACAAATTTGTACCATTTTTATGATGATGGAGTTTTCAAGTTAGATCCCTTCATAGACCATACAGTGAAACAGCTGTTCACCTTCTGGGGTCAGCTTGGGGTAGGTATCAGCGATGACAAACCCCGACTTCCGGTAAGCCCGGATGGCCCGCTTATTCCATGTATGCACTTCAAGGTCGATTTCGTCCCCAGGCCGTTTATCACGGGCAGCGCCGACCACAGCCTGCATAAAGCTCTTACCCAGCCCCTGGCCGCATAAATCAGGCCGCATGCCAACACCAAGCCGGGTCACGCCTGCCAAGGGAAAGAACTGCGCGAACCCGCACAAGGTATGTTCAGCATCCAGGACGGACACATATTGGCTTTGCCTCACCTCAGGATCACCAAATTCGACGCCAAGCGCCTCCATCTGATCCCACGGCAGCCAGCCGTATAAATCGTATGGAGGTTCGTACACCCAGCCGCAGACGGCCTCAGCATGCTCCCGCGTCATCGGGACGATCATGAAGCTCTCATGTTGGAGGTTCATGTGCAGATCTCCCTTCCAGACCTCCCTGTAGGATTTGAACATTAGAGAAAAAATATTCCGGATTGTCCCAGATATCTGTTTAATTTCGGAATAGAGGGGTAAATGAGGAGTAGCGGGCGGGAATGGAAGGGTTACCCATTTCTGTCCGCAAAAAATCCCGCAAAAGGAGATTTCGGCAAAAATCTCATTCTACGGGATCTCGTACTCTTGCTTTACCTGCATTACTGGACGTCATCTACGTCCTCGGAATCGACGGCGGCGGTTTTGTATTTATCCGTACTCATGATTCGTTTGGCGCCAACGTAGCGGTTGACGTAGTAGCTGTCGCTCAGAGAGCTGATGATCACACCGCGAGAAGTGGAGGCATGTGCGAATTTTCCGTCGCCGACGTAAATTCCGACATGGGATACTCCGGCTCCCGATGTATTAAAGAATACCAAGTCGCCTGCTCTCAGATCACTGCGGGATACGGCCGAACCCATGCTGAACTGGGAACCAGACTGATGGGGCAGATCGATGCCCAATTGATCAAATACGTACATTGTAAATCCCGAGCAGTCAAATCCGCTTGTTGTGGTTCCGCCCGTTCTGTACTTGGTTCCGATCGCACTGTCGATCACTTTATCCATCTTGGAATCCGCGAAAGCGCTTCCTGTGCCGACCGTGAGCACGATGGCGAAACTCATGACTGCTGCTGCAAGCTTCTTCTTCAAGTAAAATACCCCTTCCGGCGCCTGCGAGGTTAGCTTAAGGATTCGGTAGAAGGCCCCCTATGATCCCTCTGAAGCAAGATCAATTCACCCATAACTGGTTCCCCCGCTTTCCTTAGTGTGAGGAAATTCGGCATGAACTTTTACACTATGTATAATTCCCTGTTACTTCTTATTCGTTCGCAACTTTGTGTCAGGTAAAGATTACAAAGTTGTTACTATCGCTGGGACTATTGTAACAAAGGAATCGGACTTTGGCAATTGTTTCTAACAGAAAAAGAAGATTTGTAGGAAAATTTATAGGAAATGATGTTTATTTGTTGGACGAGTGGGTAAAAGAAATGACAAGGGTGGAAAAAACAGGAGAAAACCGTGGATTTACTCATGTAAAAATTTTTTTTGAATTGCTGTTACCTTTTGGGTGGTTCGTACGTCTAATAAGTAACAACAAACCCGCGGGGCGATTTCGGCAAAAATCAGCGGCGCGGGTTGTTCTGGATATGCATTGTTTTCGAGAGATAATCAATTGTAAACCGCAGCTTGGTATTTGGCCGTACTCATGACCCGTTTGGCGCCAACGTAGCGGTTGGCGTAGTAGCTTTGGCTCAGTTTGCTGATGGTAACGCCTTTCGAAGAGGACGCGTGTGCGAATTTTCCGTTGCCGATGTAAATGCCGACATGGGAAACGCCTGCGCCTAGAGTGTTAAAGAAAACCAGGTCTCCTGCTCTCAGCTGGCTTTTGGAAACAGCGGTACCTGTTTTATACTGCGCAGCAGATTGACGCGGGAGGGTTAACCCCAGCTTTTGGTACACGTAACGGGTAAAACCGGAGCAATCGAAGCCGTTCGTAGTTGTTCCGCCGGTTTTGTAAGAAACGCCGATCGTGTTGTTAACGATGTGATTCAGAGATGAATCCGCAAATACGCTGCCGGTGCCCATGGAGAACGCAAGTGTAAGGCCCAGCGCTGCGGCTGCCAACTTCTTCTTCAAAAAAATAAACCCCTTCCAATGCCTGCGAGGTTAGCTTAAGGATTCGGTAGAAGGTCCCCTATGATCCCTCTGTAGCGAGATCAATTCACCCAAAATTGGATCCCCCGCTTCCTGGTGCCCGGGAATTCGGCTCGTGATGATTGCACCGGAAATGGACATGCTGACAAGTTACCTATAATCGTACATACCAATCAAATGAACGGACAAATGATGAAATCAGTTACAGCAAAGTCAAAATCGTTACAGCAAAGATTACAAAGTTGTTACTAAGTTCGTACTCGGATTATTTTAACAGAGGATTTATACTTTGGCAAATGGTTAACAATCATTTTACAACAAAAACCCCGCCTCTTTTCAACAGAAAGAGACGGGGTTCTTCTTTTATCAGCGGATTAAAGTGATGACAAAATTTTAACTATTCCGAAATATTTTTTTTCGTACGGTTCATTTGCTGATGCCACAAATCATATTGGGAGGAGATATTCCATAATTTAAAGATACAGCTGACCATATGATAGCCCTGTTGGATAATCAGGGTGGCAAGCCCTGCCCAGATCAGAGAGACGCTGCTGGTAATGCCATACAAGAGCAGGCTGACCGCGCCCAGCAGAACGGATATGCCGATGACCGGCAGCGCGCTTCGCAGGCAGATCCAGAGTGAGGAGAACATGCTGGTTCCACCGGTTTTGCCAAACTGCATGAACAGAATCATCTGATGGACGATGTAGCAGTACAGAAGCCAGACTGCCATGTACGGGATGCAGTGAAGCAGCTGGGCATGGTTTTGGATCGCGCTGAGCAGGATTGGATACATCTTCGGGATCATCCAGTATAACGGAGCGGCGATAAGCACCCATTCGATCAGGTGAAAAAGAAACACCGTTTTGCCGTGCAGCTTCATGCCCTGGAAGAAAAACAGTCCGCGTTCCCCCTGATGCTCCCGGTGCAGGCCGTAGAAGATACCCGCGTGGATAAAAGGGGTCAGCAGCACGCGTAGGGCGACCATCCCCAACAAAACCCATAGGTAGGTATGCACGGTGCTGCTTTGGGTCAAGCTCATTTGTCCCTCCACATAATAGAGGACCTGGCTGAGTTCGGTCGGCGGGGGATCGGGATACCGCATCAGCAGCGGCACGACCGCCGAATCGATCAGACGGTACAGGAAGTAGCCCCAGAGCAGCTGGTACAGGAACATGATGATCATGACATAAAATTGGTCTTTGACGCTTTTCCAACCGTTAACAATATAGGATTTCACTGCTCTCACCTCACCAGGACAGACTTCCAAGCAGGGTTTCAATCAGCTTGGTAATGCTTACGTTCCAGCGGAGGAGCACTTTATGATCCATGTCCGCCTTCAGGTAGTTGTTCACATGTTTGTTTTCCAGCACGACCGTATAGCCGGGATCGATCATGGCCCAGGCCAGCGGGGAGCTGTATGTCAGCTTGAACTGGGTGCTGGCGTTCTTTACGTCCCAAACCTTTTTGATCTGATGCCCGTCCGTAAATGTGAACAGAATCGGCACCTGCGGCAGATCGCCGCCCTTTTTGCTGACCTTCACCATAGAATCGTAGCGGGGCTGCGCCGAATCCTTATCCTTGCGCACCGTAATTTCATCGACCGAAAAATCGGCCATCTGGCTGCCATATACATATTGATCGAAGAAGGTCTGCCACGACTTGCCGGTTACCTGTTCGACCACCTTTTGAAAATCAGCCGTGGCAGGATGTTCGAAACGGTATTTCTTCGCATAGGTGGACATGATTTTCTTCATGGTCTGGGCGCCGGTCAGCGTCTCCATTTCTTTCAGGACCATCTTGCCACGGTAATACACGTTCAGCGCATATTGATTCTGCGACGTATATTTCCAGGCGTCCTGGGTCAGCGGCGCAGGCGAAGCGATGAGCGAGGACTGGATCGGCAGATTGGGGATGACGCCGTATTCCTGCTCCATCAGCTTATCCTCAGCGTAGGAGGTGAAGCCTTCGTCCAGCCAGGCCTCCTCGAACTCGTTGCTGGCGATCATGCCGTAGAAGTACTGATGGCCGATTTCATGGATGACGGTCCGCTCGAGGTCGTAACCCGGGGAGTCGTCCTTGGCCCCGAAGGCCGTAATCAGCGTCGGATACTCCATGCCGCCTGCCCCATTGCCTGCTTCGGGCGGAACGACGATAGACAGGGTGGAATACGGATACTTCCCGTACCATTTGCTGAAATATTTAAGCGCGGCCTTGGCGGCGTAGAAATAGCGCTCCTTCAAATCCTTGTGGGCGGGATCGAGATACAGCTTGATCCGGACCCCGGGCACCTCCGCTGAAGAGAACGGCTCCTCGGCGACGATAAAGTCGGGGGATGCGGCCCAGGCAAAGTCATGTACGTCGTCGGCGTAGAACTGATAGATCTTCTCGCCGTTCTTGATCTGTGAGTTCTGTACCGGGAAACCGGTTGCGGCCACCGTGTAGTTCTTCGGTACGTGAATGCGGACGCTGTAAATGCCGAAATCGGAGTAGAATTCCGAATTGCCGTGGTACTGGTGCAGGTCCCAGCCCTCGCTCGTCCGGCCGCGCGTTCCCACGGGCTCGTAGACGGCGATTTTGGGGAACCACTGCCCGGCCATGACAAAGTTGCCGGCGGTCCCCATTCGGGCGAAGATTTTGGGCAGTTGGACTTCGAATTGCATGGTCAGCGTGATGCTTTCGCCTGGTTTCACCGGCCGCGGAAGACGCACCTTCATCAAGGTCTTGTCCTTCGTATTGCCGTCATCCGGCTGCACGTATTGAATCCGGTGCATCAGCGACAGACCGTCGGCAGTCTTCATCGCAGTCAGGGTCATGGACCCAAAGCCGTCGGCAGGCATCGTGTCATTGCGCAGCTTACCGCCGGATTCCTTCATAAACGTCGTATCCATGGAAGCGAAGGCGTTCGGATAGAGGTGAAAATACAGCTCGTTTACCGTTTTTTTGCCGGGATGAGTCCAGGTCAGGGTCTGGGTTCCTTTAATTACCCGGCTATCCGGATCAAGGGTCGTATCGATGTGATATTCCACCACCCGCTTGCTGAGCACCTCCGCGGTCGGCTGCTGGACGCTCTCCATCGGTGACGGAGGCTTGTAAGCCGCTGGAGGCTTGGCCTTATCCGGAGCGTAGGAAGGCATGGACTCGGGCGAATCCTTAAAGACGAACCACAGTGTTCCCGTAATCAGGAGTACAAGAACGAGAAAGGATAAAAAGACGAGTTTGGCGCGTGCTGGGGCCATATACGAATACCTCCCGTTGACAAGCATCTACAGCATGTATATGTTGGCTTTCCAGCGATTATTAGTTAAAATAAAATTAAGTTGGACGGGTATCCACAAATCGCGGAGGCGCAGCGCAGCGTTTCTGTTTTCAAATAGGAGGAACATCGGAAATGGACAACAAGGAACAGGTAGGCAAGAAGCCCATCGCACTGAATATCGTCAGCGGCAAGAGCAAGCACAAGATGGGTTTTGGGGCAGGCTCTATCGATCTGAACAACATTTCTCCAGTCATTATCGACCGCGGCGAAGCCGTCATCGATATCGGAGCGATGCACGCCAAGAGCAAGCCGGAGCGCCGCATTCGCTTTACGCCGAACCGGGAGGAAGTCCCGAACGGACGCCAGGTGTGGATCGTATGGGTCGCGGTGGACCGGAACGAGGATGGACAATTCTACGGCGGTGCCACGGCCAGTGAGATGTGGATCGATGAAGAAGAGAGACGGGGCTGGAAAATCCTTGCCGATCACGTGAACCGGATGGATGCCGCGCTGAAGCGGAAATTTATGCTGGACGAATTGGGATCTGAGGAAAAGACGCTGCTGAAGAACCTGCTGGTGTCGCATAATGAGCAGTGGTGGGAAGCTTCGCCGGATGAGCTGAAGAAGGCGCTGGAGGTATAGCGTAAATCGCGGGCTCTCCTCGTTATAAGAACAAAGGACCTGTTCCTGCTGACGGATGTATCGATCCGTGGGCAGGGCAGGTCCTTTTTTGCATGGCATGAAGGGTCATGGTCTCGTGTACAGCACGGAATTAACCCCTTAGCGAAAAAGGCAGCGGCTCAGGGGCTTTGACCGACACGTACGGATGGCCGTCGATATAAAACCGCCACGGCTTGAGGGCGTACTCCTCCGCGTAATCAATATTGATCCGTGGAGACTGGATGATCGGGAGCTCATCAGCCCGGTCGCCGGACTCAAGCCGCAGCGGGCTGTCCGCATGACCGAGTGCGCAGCCGTTCAGGCTGCGGTCGATCCGCAGCGCGCGGCACAGCTTGCCGGGGCCGTTGCACAAGTTGGCGGCTTTGCCGGAGACGCTGCCCCGGTACCGGCGCATCAGCTCGGCGTCATGCCCGCTTAGCGGCTCCACCGCCCGGATGAGCACGGCCTGAGGGTCGTCCGCGTCGCCGACGACAACGTTGACGCAGTGGTACATGCCGTAGATTAAATACACGTAGGCCAAGCCCCCGGCGGCAAACATCGTCTCGGTCCGGGCGGTGCGCCGGTTGCCGTAGGCATGGCTCCCTTTGTCTTCGGCGCCGCCGTAGCTCTCGGTCTCCACGATCCGGCAGCGGATTTCTCCGTCTTCGGTCTCCCGGACCAGCGTCTGGCCGAGCAGGCGGGGCGCGGCTTCCAGCGCGGTCATGGCGAGAAGCGAAGGGGAGATCAGCCGGCCGCCCTCGTTACCCGGGTTCATCATCAGGATCACCTCTTCGGGTTAGTTCATTCTATATATATAACCGGAATTGAGCGCGAAAGGCAAAAGGTAACCCCGCAAGCATGGCTTGAATCCTTGGTCCGGTGTATCGGGCTCCCTGGGAGAGGGGGCCCGCCAACCGAAGCACTTCGGAAGAAGGCAAAAAAGGGAGCGGCTTTACCGGCTCCCTTTTTCAAATATGGTTTTCGGGCAGTACTCAGCCTAGTCTAGCCCCGAACCTTTATAACGCGCTGCGTTTAGTCGGTCAGCCACCGCTTAAAGTCGGACCACCAGGAGTGTTCTTCGGCCTTGTTTTTCACGTCCGGCTGTTCCTTCTTCCCGCCGTGAAGCGAGCAGTATTCGGTCGGCTCCGTACCTGCGATGAATACCTCAAGCTTCTTGTGGGGACAATCGGCCGTGGCGAGCTTGCCGGATTCTTCATCAATATAGACGCTGACGACGCCGCTCGGAATCGTGAAAATTTTGGGCGGTACGTTCTCCAGCGCTTTCTCGGTGTACTGGGCAAAAATGGGCGCTGCCCGGTGGGCGTCCGTCGTCGTAATCGTTTTGCCCTTGTCAAAACCGACCCATACGGCGGTCGCAAGCTCCGGCGTATATCCGACCAGCCAGGCGTCGGTATCGGTCGTTCCGGTTTTGCCGGCCACGGGACGCTTCATGATGGAGGATACGCGGTTACCGGTCCCGCCGGATTCAAATACGCTCTCCATCAGATGCGTCAGCACGTAAGCCGCCGCCGGATCGACGACCTGCTCGCCGGCGGGCTTTGGAGCCTCGTAGATTACCTCGCCGGCGGCATCAGTAATCTTCAGTACGGCGACCGGCGGGATCCGCTTGCCGTTGTTGCTGATCACCGCAAAGGCGGACGCCATTTCGAACGGACTGATTGGCGAGGTACCGAGCGCCAAGGAGGGGACGGACTCGAGCGGGCTGACGATGCCGAGCTTGCGCGCCGTGGCGATCACGTTATCCGCCCCGATCTTCAGCATCGTATTGACCGCGTAGATGTTGTCCGAGGCCGCGATGGCCTGCTCCATGTTGATCTCGCCCAAATATTTGTCTCCATAATTACTGGGCTGATACGTTTTCCGGTTGTTGTCGTAGTGAAACAGGGTCGGTTCGCTGTTAAACGTCGTGAGACCCGTCATCGTCTTTGAAGACAATGCCGTTAAGTACATAATCGGTTTGAAGGAGGAGCCTGGCTGGCGCGTCTTGGCCAGCGCATGGTTGTACTGGCTCTCCTTGTAGTTCTTGCCGCCGACCATCGCTTTGACATAGCCGCTCCGCGGGTCGATCGACACGAGCGCGGTCTCCAAATCGCTGGCCGAATCCATGCCTTTGGCCACCGCCTCCTCAGCCGCGGCTTGGGCATGCGGGTCCAGGGTCGTATAAATGTTAAGACCGCCATGATCGAGCATGTCCTCGCTGATGCCGAGCTGGCTGGTCACCAAATTTTTTACATAATCCCGAAAATACGGCGCCGTCAGGTTGGATTTCTGCTGTCCCTGCGGTTTGATCGCCAGCTTCTCGGCTGCAGCCTGGTCCGCCTCCTTCTGGGTGATATCACCGGTGGCCAGCATGGTGCCCAGGACGATCTTCTGCCGTTTCTTGGCATTATCCAGGTGGGTGTAGGGCGAGTAATAGGTTGGCCCCTTGGGAATCCCGGCCAGCATCGCGCTTTCCGCCAGGTCGAGATCTTTGGCCGGCTTGCCGAAATACATCAGGGAGGCTGCTTCGATGCCGTAAGCGCCGTGACCGTAGTAAATTTCGTTCAAATACATTTGAAGGATTTCATCCTTGGTATACTTCATCTCCAGCTGAGCGGTGTACATGGCTTCTTTGATTTTGCGGGACCATGTTTTTTCATGGGATAAATATAGATTACGGGCAAGCTGCTGCGTCAGGGTGCTTGCTCCCTGAACCCGGGCCATATGCTCCAGGTTGACGAGTGCCGCGCGTCCCATGCCCTCCAGGTCAAACCCGAAATGGCCGTAGAACTTGCGGTCCTCCACCGACAGGGTCGCCTTCACGAGCAGCGGTGAAATTTGATTGAGCTTGATGGGTTCGTAGCTGCGCCCGCTGGCCGAAAACGTGGCGATAATGTCGCCTTGACTGTCCAGAAGGCGCGAATTGCGGTCCGTATCGGCAAGCGGAAGGTTTTTTTGATACAGCCAGCCGAGCAGAACGCCCCCTGCGATCAGAAGGAGGACGACCATGCCGGTGAAGAGCTTTAGCATCAACAGGAACCGGTTTTTCCGTTTGGGCCGCCGCGTGAATAGGTTCGCCATGTACTGTAGCCCCTTTCCTTACTTAAAGAGAATGGAATGTATAGCTTTTCAGCGGAGCTGAACAATCTGATACTTTCATTATGGGAAATGCAGGCAGCAGATATTCACGCCGGGCCCGGGATTCACGGGAAAAGCGCTCGGCCTTCCGGTCATGCAGGGCGAGGGGGCATACAGGGCCACCTGAGGGATAAAAATCCCGTGCTGACGCGGCCTCAGTCAGGGGACGAAGCGTTAGGAAAGTGTTTCTTTACACGAATTTCTTCTATCGCGTATAATTCAAAGGATGTGTTTATACATCGGCAGTTTGGTACAATAAAGAAGATGTACGTGCTACTCGAGAACATGCGGCAGGGAAGATCAATCCCTCCTTTATCCTGGGAAAGAAAGAAGGTAATGACGATGGAATTGTGGTTCACGGAGAAACAGACGCCCGCATTCGGTATTACTGCCAAAATCAAACAAACGTATGTAAATGAAAAAACCGATTTTCAGGATCTGGCCATGGTAGAGACTGAAGAGTTTGGAAATATGCTGCTGCTTGACGGAATGGTCATGACGACCGAAAAGGATGAATTCGTATACCATGAAATGGTGGCGCACCCGGTGCTGAATACGCATCCGAATCCGAAGCATGTCCTCGTCGTAGGCGGGGGAGACGGCGGCGTGATCCGCGAAATCATCAAGCATTCGAAAGTGGAAAAAGCCGTGCTCGTCGACATCGACGGCAAAGTTATCGAGTACTCGAAGAAGTACCTGCCGTCCATCGCGGGCAAACTGGAAGATCCGAAGGTGGAAGTCCTGGTGAACGACGGCTTCATGCACATCCACGAGCACAAGAACGAATACGACGTCATTATGGTAGACTCCACGGAGCCTGTAGGCCCGGCTGCACCTCTGTTTGAACGCGGCTTCTACCAAGGCATTTATGAAGCGCTGAAGGATGACGGCATTTTCGTGGCACAAACGGACAACCCTTGGTTTAAGGCCGACTTGATCCAAAAGGTGAACAAGGATGTGAAGGAAATTTTCCCGATCGTGCGCGTTTATGCGGCGAACATCCCGACATATCCGAGCGGCTTGTGGACATTTACGATGGGCAGCAAAAAATACGATCCGCTTGAGGTGGACGAGTCGCAAATTCCGGAGATGGACACGAAGTACTACACGCCACGCCTGCACAAGGCGGCTTTCGTATTGCCTAAATTTGTGGAAGATCTGACGAAATAGGGGGAGGCAACATCATGAAACTAGACCAAGCTTATTCGGGCAACGTATTTATTTGCAGCTCGGACGATTACGAAAATTCCAAGGCGGTCATTTACGGCATGCCGATGGACTACACGGTCAGCTTCCGTCCGGGATCCCGGTTCGGTCCGGCGCACATCCGCCAGGCTTCCGTGGGTCTGGAGGAATACAGCCCTTACTTGGATAAAAGCATTCTGGATCTCAAATACTTCGACGCCGGCGATCTGCTGCTGCCGTTCGGCAATGCAGGACGCAGTCTCGAAGTGATCGGCGAGTACGTGGGCAAACTGCTCGGCGACGATAAATTTCCGATCGGGCTCGGCGGAGAGCACTTGGTGACCTGGCCGGTCATCCAGCAAATGTACGCGAAGTATCCGGATCTGATCCTGATCCACATCGACGCGCATGCCGACCTTCGCGAGCAGTACGAGGGCGAGCCGCTGTCGCACTCGACGCCGGTCCGTAAAGCAGCCGGGCTGATGGGCGGCAAGAACATCTACCAATTCGGCATCCGCTCCGGTTCGCGCGAGGAGTTCCAGTATGCCCGCGAGAACATTAACTTCTATCCGTTCGACGTGGCGGCTCCGCTTCGGGAGGCCCTGCCGCAAATGGGCAATCGTCCGGTATACGTCACGATCGACATCGACGTGCTCGATCCGTCGGCGGCGCCCGGAACGGGAACCGCGGAAGCGGGCGGCATCACTTCCAAGGAATTGCTGGAGGCGGTGCACCTGATCGCCAATTCCGAAGTCAACGTGGTGGGCTGCGACTTGGTGGAAGTGGCTCCGGTCTACGACCATTCGGAGCAGACCCAGATCGTGGCGGCGAAGCTGATTCGCGAAATGCTGCTCGGATTTGTAAAATAAAGAAACGTAAAGAAGCACCCGAGGCTAACCGGGTGCTTCTTTGTTGTGCCATCGTACGAGGATGGTGATCCGAGATAAAGCTATGAGAGCTGCAAAGCTAGTCCAAGCTTTTGCTCAGTTTGACGATTTGGTTCCAGCCGTCGTCGATGCTGATTTTCCCGAACATGATCGACTGCGTGATGTTGTCGTATTCCTTCGTAAAATTGGCCCAGCCGCCTTTATTGCCGGGACCCGGGTCGAACGCGGCCCCGTCCTTGGACACTTCGTTGATCAGGCCCAGTGCATTTTTGTCGACATCGGTGAACTTAGGCTTGAGCGCATCAGCGACGGTCTTGTTGACTGGAATCCCGCGGGAAGTGCCGAGGATGTCGCCGGCTTCCTGGCTGTTGACGAACCAGTCGATGAACTTCTTGGCTTCGTCTTTATACTGGCTGTTGGGGCTGACGCTCCAATACATGGAGGCTTTGAGCCATCCGCCCGCCTGTGTCCCCCGCGGCTGGGTCGTCAGCGCCATAACGCCCGGCTTCAGGGCGTCCGTTCCGCCGAATTCCGCGGCATGCGCGCCCCGGAGCAGAATTTTCTCCTGAATGAGCAGATCCATCTGAGCGTCCTGCGATTTATCCGACACCGTCACATCCGGCGGAGGCACAAGATGGTCCTTGCGCAGCTGTGCCCATTTGTTCATCCAATCTTTCCAGGTGGTTTCGTCGTAGTGGAACTTCCCGTCCTTGCTCATCGAGAAGCCTTTGCCCATGCTCAATTGATAGGACATGTAGGATGCGCCGTCTGCCGTCAAATCCCGGGTCAGGTATTGGTCTTTGGCCAATTTCGGCTTCAAGTCGCGCGCCATGGCGAAAAACTCATCCCATGTCTTGGGAGGTTGAACCCCGAGGCTGTCCATGATCGTCTTGTTGTATACCATGCCCCAGGCGTTGTTGCCGAGCGGCATCGCGTACAGCTTGCCTTGATAGGTGCCGGTTTCGAGCAGGGCCTTGTCGATGTTATCCGTCGGAATGGACGAGAGATCCTCCAACCGGCCGCTGGAGGCCCAGTCGTTGAACCAGGCGGCATCCATCTGGAAAATATCCGGGGTGTTTTTCCCTGCGGACTGGGTGGAGAGCTTGTCTTGGTATCCGTCGAACGACTGGTATTCCGGCTCGAATGTGATACCCGGGTTGTTTTTGGAGTATAAATCGAGCGCTTTCAAAGTTGCGTCGTGACGGGCCTGTGATCCCCACCACATGATCCGCAGCGTGATGGACTTGCCGTTTCCGGTGCCCGCAGCTCCGGTTTCTTCCTTCTTGACCCCGCTGCAGGCGGACAGGACGAGGGACAGCATAAGGACGGCCGCAGTGCCTGCGGCAAGACGTTGCCATGATTTTCTCATTGGTTGAACCTCCCTTAAGTAACGGAACTCTTTCTTGCTCTAAGGTACCAAGCCGAGGAACATCCGCGTAGCGGACGATCCTACAAATCGTTTCAGTATTTTACGAATAACGGTGAACTGCCGGCTGCGTTTGTCCTGTATGCTGGGCGGATCCAGGATCGGCTGGAGCTGCGTTAGGCCCGGTAGAACTCGGTCGGACTGCGCCCGGTATGCTTTTTGAACAGCGTGGTAAAGTACGGTACGTTGCGGTATCCGACCCGCTCGGCAATTTCGGCGATGAGCAGCTTTTTCTCCAGGACCATGCTCTTGGCTTTTTCCATCCGGACCCGGGTCAAATAATCGCCGAACGTCTCGCCGGTGAACTGGCGGAACAGGGTGCTCAAATAATTTTTGGAAATATAGACCTGATCGGCGACATCCTGGAGGTGGATGTTTTCGGCGTAATGCTCGTGAATGTACTGAATGATAAACTCCACCGTTTCCTTATGCTTCAGGTTCTCATTGGGAGTAAACCGGCGGCAGATCCGCTTAACCTTCTCCGCCACCCAGGCCTTCCACTGCTGCGCGTTTTCTATCAATCCCAGCTCCTTGGATAGATCCGCAGGAGGCAGCTCGTCGTCAAGCTTGTGGCCGGAATCGTACAGCGTGAAAGAGAGGATGGCAAACAGCTGTGTCCCGAGGGCTGCCAGCTCGCCGGGAGATAGCTGTGCCACGCCGCTGTCGCTGCTTGCGAAATCCTCCAGCGCCAGCAGGGCCCGTGGCTCATCGAAGGTCCGAACCGCATCCGCCATTTCCTGAAAAAATCGGACCGGCCGCACGTTTCGCGCTGCCGGATGCCGGAAGCCGGCTTCGGTGTAGACGTAGACGCAGGGATGGTTTGCATCAGGCTCTCGCCGCTCGGCCAGGGCCTGAAAGGCCTCTTCCGTGGAATCCGCAATAGCCGTCCAATCGTCTTTCCGGAGGCCCGCCCCGATACGCAGCTTGACCTGAAGGTAACGGTCCACTGACTCAATTATGCGTCCGGCCAGCGCCAGCACCTCGGAGCGAAACGCTTCTGCGGGCCAGGAAAGGGGCTTATGCAGCAGCAGAGTCATATGGTGACTATGCAGCTCTAAAAAGTAGCTCCTCAGTCCATCCTGCCTGGCCAGCTCCTCGACCGTATTACCGACGGCAAAGCGGAACAGGTGCCAGTCCCGGGCAGAGATGCCCTCCGTCCGCCCCTGCCGCTTGATTTCCAGGGCCAGCATCATGAACTGCGCGCCTTTCCAGCCAAGCCGGTCCAGCATCCGGTACGGCCCGGTCGGTGGGGAAAAGGTCCCGCCCGTGAGGACCGATTTTACCCATTCCCGCTCCAGGTAGGGCTCGTACTGCATCAGCCGTTCCTGAAGCTCCTGCTCCCGGTTCTCTGCCGCTCTTTTCTCCGACAATTCGGCGATTACGCGCTGCAGTACCTCACGGATCGTAGCCGGTGAGGCCGGCTTGGGCAAATAATCGTCAACCTGCAGCCGCAGCGCTTTGCGGGCATAATCAAAGTCCGAGTAGCCGCTTAAGATGATGATTTTGCCATCAAACTGCTGCTTGCGAAGCTGCTCGATCATTTCCAGCCCGTTCATGACCGGCATATAGATGTCCGTAATGACGATATCCGGCTTGGCAGCTCTGATCAGCCGGAGCCCCTCTTCACCGTCCATGGCCTCCCCGATGGGTCGGATGCCGAGCTGCTCCCAGGGAATGAGCCGCGACATCCCCCCAAGCACCTGCCGGTCGTCATCCACGATCGCGAGTGTCCACATCACTTCGTCCTCCTTCCAAATCCGGTTGCTGCGTCAGCTTCGGAAGATAAATTTCCGCCTCGGTGCCTGATCCGCCGGTACGATTCCGGAGCGATACGCCAAAGGGCGGACCGAAAAATACTTGAATGCGCTCGGTTACATTACGGATGCCGTATCCACCCGTCGGATGGCGCCTCCGGGTCTTCCAATCGTCCCGCAGGCCGACGCCGTCATCCCGGATCCGGATCCGGATGCCGCGGTCCTCTTGCACGGCATTCAGGACGATTCGGCCATGGCTGCGTCCATGGAAGCCGTGCACGATGGCATTTTCCACGAAGGGCTGCAGGGTCAGCTTTGGAATCAGCAGCTGCCGCAGATCCTCCGGACAGTCGATCTCCCAGTCCAGACCCTGGCCCCTTTTGAACTGCTGAATTTTCAAATAGCATTCGACGTGAAGCAGCTCATCCTGCATCGGGATCAAGGATTCGCCGCCGGACAACCCGATACGGAACATTTGCCCCATTAGTTCAAGCACCCGGCTGATCTCCTCCTGGCCGGCCTCCAGCGCCATCCAGTTCAGCTGATCCAAGGTGTTGTAGAGAAAATGGGGGTTGATCATCGCCTGCAGCGCCTTGATTTCCGCCTCGCGCTGCGCCTTGTACTGCTGTTCCAGCGATTGGTACAGCGTCTCGATCCGTTCGGTCAGCTTGCGGTAGCCGCTGAAGAGGCTGCCGAATTCGTTGCGGTATTCCGTAGGCAGCGGCAGCCCCTTCTTGCCGGGATTGAACGCCTGCATCAGCTGGACCAGCTTCCGGATCGGCACCGTGAAATTCCTCGAAAGGAACAGCGTGAAAAATACCGACAGCAGGATGGCGGCCGCTCCGATCACAGCCATGGTCCATGCCAGGCGGACACTTCCGCCTGTGATGTCCTTCCATGGTGTAAGCTCGACCAGCATCCAGCTGCCGGGGGCTGTGCGGGACCAGACGGTCAGCATGTTCTTCTCCGGAAGCGAGCCTGCCGCTTCCAGCAGCTGATGCGCATGGCCGGCATCTCCGCTGACCTCCTTCAGGATGGCATCGATTTCTCCGGGAGGCGGAGCGATCCGGGTGTGCATGATCATCCGGCCGCCGGAATCGAGCAGCAGCCGGCTGGCCGAGGAATTGTCCTCAGTCAGGATATCCTGCAGAAACTTGACGCGGACGTTGATAATGAGGATTCCGCGGTTTACCCCGTCCGGCGTCGTGATTTTACGGATAAAGCTGATGACCTGTTGTTTCCCCTGCGGCGAGCCGACCTCCCGCTGTCCGATCCAGACGAAGTCGGCCTTGTCGACGGCCGGGTACCAGCTTTCCCGGCTGGCGTAATTCAGCGGAAGGTACTGAATGTTCGCGTTGGGGTCGACTTGCAGCGGATCGCTCATATAAATCTGAAAGGAGAACATCGAGCGGGAGCTGTTCAGCATCGGTGCCAGATAATCCCGGTTCAGCTCGTCCCTGGCCGTTTTGCGGGCATAATAATCTCCTTTCATCGTCAAATAATTGACCAGCGGGGAGTTGATGGCTACAGCGAGCGAGGTCTGCTCCACGGCGCTCATCTGGTCGGTGAGCTGTTTGTTGAGCTGCTGCAGCACCGCCTGTTGATACATGGAGGCGCTGTCCGCCTGCTCATTGGCGGAGAACCGGTAGCTGACGATCATCATGATCGTGATCAGAACCGCGATAAAAGCGGCAAAGCTGAAGAAAAACACATAATCGATACGGAACATGCGAAACGGATTCATGGCTTTTCCCCTCCTCTTGGGTGCGGCGAGGCCATAGCGTTAACGCGCTGCTATCCCAAAGCGGCCGTTCACGGCGCGCCGGGAGAGAGACTTACGTTCACGATACGGTCCGGAAGAAAAGCATGGAATGAGCGAGTCCCCGTGACTTTCGTTTATTGCGCTCCAGGATGACTAGCCTTTCAGCCCTGACGTAGCGATGCCCTCGACAAAATGCTTCTGCGCCAGGAAGAAGATCACGACCGGCGGCAGCACGGAGAGCAGGGACACGGCGAGCAGCTGACCCCACGGCACGGCCGACTGGGAATCGATGAACATTCGGAGCGCCAGCGGGACGGTATATTTGTCCACGGTGTTCAGATAAATCAGCGGACCGAAGTAATCGTCCCAGCCCCAAATAAACGAGAAGATCATGACCGTGATCAGCGCCGGCAGGGTCAGCGGCATGACGATGCGCAGGTAAATGCCGAACCAGGTGCAGCCGTCGATTTTCGCCGACTCGTCAAGTTCCCGCGGAATGCCCCGGATGAATTGGACGATCAGAAAAATAAAGAAGGCTCCCCCCATGGCCGACGGGACGATCAGAGGCAGATACGTATTGATCCAATCAAAAGAATGGAACATCGTATACTGCGGGATGAGCGTGACCTGGCCCGGCAGCATCAAGGTCATCATCAGGATGGAAAACCACAGCCCTTTCAGCGGAAAGGTCAGCCTGGCGAAGCCGAAGGCCACCAAGCTGGCCGAGATGACGTGCAGCACCGTGGTCGCCACGTTCAGCTTGAGGCTGTTCATGAAGAAGCGTGTAAACGTATACTTGGGCAGCGCGTTCCAGCCTTCCGTATAATTCTGCCACAGCCATACTTTGGGGAACAGGGAGGGCAGGCTGATCTCGGCCGTCGATTTGAAGGAGGCGCCGATCCACCAGAGTACGGGGTAGAACATCACAAAGCAGAACACGATCATCAGAATATGAACCAGCCAATTTTGTTTTTTCAGAACGCCTGTCATTTGCGACCCTCCGTTTCCGTTTCGTAGAACACCCAATATTTGGACGCGATAAAATTAATCGCTGTGGCGATACCGATAATGACCAGCAGGATCCAGGCCAGTGCCGAGGCGTAGCCCATCTGCAGCGAACCGAAGGCTTTGTTGTACAGGTACAGGGCAAACATTTCGGTCGAATTGACCGGACCTCCGTTGGTAACGACAAACGCTGAGGTGAACATCTGGAACGCGTTGATGATCCCCATGATCAGGTTGAACAGGATGACGGGCGACAGCATGGGCAGCGTAATCCGGATGAATTTGCGAAAAGGTGTGGCCCCGTCCACGGAGGCTGCTTCGTACAGCTCCCCGGGAATTTGCTTAAGACCAGCCAGAAAAATAATCATCGACGAGCCGAACTGCCACGCCGTCAGCAGCACCAGGGTTCCGAGGGCAGTGGAGGGCGTTCCGATCCAGTTCTTCGGGGCGATGCCGACCAGAATCACAAGATGGTTGATAAATCCGTTGAGGCCGAAAATGTTGCGCCACAGCACGGCCACCGCCAGGCTTCCCCCGATCAGGGACGGCAGATAAATGATCGTGCGGTAGAAGGAAATACCCCGGATATTCCGGTTGAGCAGCATAGCGACCAGCAGCGCCGCCAGCAGTTTCAGGGGAACCGAAGTGATTACGTACAGGAAGGTCACCTTCAGCGAATTGAAAAAGAGCCGGTCCTGCGAAATATCCTGATAATTTTTGAGCCCGATCCAGCGGGCTGGTTCCAGCAGGGAAAACTCGGTGAAAGATAAATAGAAGGATTGAATAATGGGCCACAGCTGTAAAATGAGAAAGCCCAGCAGCCAGGGGGCGATGAACAGGTAGCCGGCCAGCGGGGCGTTCCAGCGTCCTTTCAACGTTTTGGCAACCGTTTTCATGTTTTTGCCCGGCTGGGCCTTGTCCGCCGCCGGTATCGTTTGTGCATTCAAAATCAATCACCTCACGCCTTTTAGTAGCTCTCATTGTATCGTGGGCTGAACCTTGCCTGTAGTCGAAGGATGCACAAATTCTTTCACTATTGAATGGTGTTTGCTCCTGTTTGGCTTGCTTCGCTCTCTTGTTTTGCGCTGTGCGCAAAGCCAAAGTCGCTCACCAATCCAAACACTCGCATGCATGAGGAAGAGGACGTTTTTTTGCGAGTGGGGAATCCCCAAAGAGGGTAATGTAATCGATATGGAGGTGTCGTTATGATCATGAAAAAGCTGCTTAGAAGCTCTTCCTTGGCTGCCGCTGCGCTTATGCTGATGATGCCGGCGGGCTGGGGACTATCCCCAACGCAGACTTCGGCCGCCGCCGCGGCGCCTGCTCCCTGCGGAAGCGGCGATCACGGCCTGCTTCAGCAAGAGCAGAAACAGCATATGGAGGAAGGCGCGGACCCGCTTCATTTTACCGATATTCAGTTTCTGAACGGGTCGACGGGCCGGGCGGCAGGAACCGGGTTTATGATCGGCACATCGGATGCGGGGTGCCACTGGCAGGAAATTTACACGGGGAAGTGGAATTTTGCCCAGATTAAATTTACGGACAACGTGAACGGCTGGGTCATCGCCACCCTGCCTTCCCATCAGACCACACATCTGCTCAAGACGGTGGACGGCGGATCGCATTGGAAACCGGTGTATACGGCCAATCTGCCGTTTAACCGGCTGGAAGCGCTCGGCAAGAATACGGTGTACGGCTACACGCAAAATGGCGCCTACCGGACCGAGAATGGCGGGAACAGCTGGGTGAAAATCCCTACGCCGGCCAATACGAGATATGCCACGTTTCTGGATAAGAACAACGGGTATGTCCTAGTTATAGTTCCCGGCTCTGGCTATAAAGTACTGGGCACGGCCGACGGCGGGCACAGCTGGAGCACAAAGCTGAACGTGAAGTTTGACTCCCCGTACCCTGCGGGCGGACAAATATACAGCAAGGACAATCAGGTCTGGGCGCTGTTCTATGGCGGCTCAGGCATGTCCCAGGTATCCTATTCGCTATATGGCAGCACGGATCAAGGCGTACATTGGAAGCGTGTCATCGCCCAATCCACGGCAGGCGGAGGCCCGGCTCCCGGCAGTGGGGCCGCTGTCGTTAATCAGGGGCCGGCCCAGCCAGGCGGACACCCCGGCAACATGCAGCTGATCGGCAAGGAGACGGCCTTTCTGTCCGGCGGCTCTCCGGCGGGCGGCATGGTGTCTGTCGGAGTGACTTATAATGGAGGAAAGACGTGGAAGAACGTAAAGCCGTCCATTCATGGTTACGATTCACGGATCTCCTTTACGGACGGCAAGACGGGCTGGCTAGTGGTGACCAGCGCTACCAAATCGTCGATTTATGCCACCCATGACGGCGGTGCCAGCTGGAACCGGAAGTTTGCATTTAAGGAAGCGTTGAATCCTTAGACGGAAGTAACAAGGTACGAATGAAGCTGCAGTAACAGTCATAAGGCGGGGCTGCCGGTTAACACTGGCGGTTCCGTCTTTTTTTCGATGGCGGCGTGGGTTTCCCGGAATACGAATCCCCGGCACTGTGAAAGCTGTACAGTAGCGGCAGTCTGCGGCAGTCACGGTTTGTATTGAATTGATACAGCGAACTGGATATAGTAGTACAATAGGAAAGAATAGATTGGAGTATTGCGTAATGCCAGATGCCAGAAAAGCTACTGTCCGTCTGCGCAGCCGTCATGACGGCCAGGAGGTCAACCAGGAGATGACGGCGCAGGTATTTGCCCGCGGACAAGCTCTGTATGTGATGTACGAGGAGCCGGAAGCGGATTTGCAGGGGCGGAAGACCAAAACGACAGTGAAAATCGGCGCAAACAGCCTGAAAATGATCCGGCACGGCGCCGTGGAGTCAGAGCAGTCTTTTCAGGAGGGGCAGCGGCTTCCCGGCTTTTACCGTTCGCCTTATACGTCCTTTAACCTATCGACGGATACGCGCTCCCTCAAGATGGACCTGGACGGAATGACAGGGGAAATCAGCTGGGCGTACGATCTATATGTATACGAGGAATGCACAGGGCATTTCACCATCAGCTTTTTTATACAGGAGGATAATCAATCATGACACTCAATCCACTCGAACAGATTCACCAGCTGGTTTTAGAGGCGGTCAAGGACGCGGTGGTCGCCGCCGGGCTGGCCAGCCGTGAAGAGCTCCCCAGCATTACGCTTGAGGTGCCGAAAGATAAATCTCACGGGGACCTGGCCACCAACGCCGCCATGCAGTTGACCCGGATCGCGAAGAAAAACCCGCGCCAGATCGCCGAAGCGATCCTGGAGCATATCGACGTAAAGAAGGCGTCCATCGAGAAGGCCGAAATCGCCGGCCCGGGCTTCATTAACTTTACGCTGAACAAAAGCTATCTGTACCCCGTGATCGAACAGGTCTACGCGCAGGGCGAGGACTATGGACGCGTACAGCTCGGTCAGGGACAGCGCGTGCAGGTCGAGTTCGTCAGCGCCAATCCGACCGGCAGCCTGCACTTGGGACATGCCCGGGGAGCCGCCGTCGGCGACGCCCTGTGCAACATTTTGGACTTTGCCGGGTATGAAGTAACCCGCGAATACTATATCAACGATGCGGGCAACCAGGTCGAAAACCTGTGCAAATCGATCGAAGCCCGGTACCTGCAGGCGCTTGGACAGGATGCGGAAATGCCTGAGGATGGATACCACGGCGAGGATATCAAGGGATTTGCCAAGGAACTCGTCGCCGAGAAGGGCGAGTCCCTGTTGTCCATGGATCCGGGCGAGCGGACGGCGTTCTTCCGTTCGTACGGCCTGGAGAAGGAGCTAGGCAAAATCAAACGCGATTTGGCACGCTTCCGGGTACATTTTGACGAATGGTTCAGCGAGACTTCCCTGTACGAGAAGGGACTCGTTGAAGCATCTCTGGACGAACTGAAAGCCAAAGGCCAGGTGTACGAGCAGGACGGTGCTACTTGGCTGCGGACGACTGAATACGGGGACGACAAGGACCGTGTATTGGTGAAAAATGACGGCACCTACACGTACCTGACACCGGATATCGCGTATCACCGGGACAAATACAACCGCGGCTACGACCGTATGATCAATATTTGGGGAGCCGACCACCACGGCTATATCCCGCGGATGAAAGCAGCCATGCAGGCCATCGGCAACGATCCCGACAAATTGACCGTGCTCATCGCGCAGATGGTCAGCCTGTTCCAGAACGGGGAGAAGGTCAAGATGTCCAAGCGTACGGGGAAAGCCGTAACGATGGAGGACCTGATGGAAGAGGTCGGCATCGACGCCATCCGCTACTTCTTCACGATGCGCAGCATGGACTCCCACCTCGATTTCGACATGGATTTAGCCATTTCGACGTCCAACGAAAATCCGGTGTTCTATGTGCAGTACGCGCACGCTCGGATTTGCAGCATTTACCGTCAGGCGGAAGAGCAGGGCGTTGCGCTGCTTCCGCTGTCCGAAGTGGACCTCACGGTGCTGAACACGGAGCATGAGTATGACCTTCTCCGCAAAATCGGCGAGCTGCCGGAGGAAATCGCCTCTGCAGCGGCGGGCTACGCGCCGCACCGGATGATCCGTTACGTGTATGACTTGGCTTCGCTGTTCCACAGCTACTATAAGGCGCAGCGCGTTATCACCGAGGATGCCGCTCAAACGCAGGCGCGCTTCGCCCTGCTCGGCGCCGTGCGGACCGTTATCGCTAACGTGCTGAGAGTCGTGGGCGTATCCGCTCCGGAGAAGATGTAATTCCTTCTTCCCCATTTGAATACGCCGAACATATGAAAGGCCGTCTCCGGTATTTGCCGGAGGCGGCCTTTTTCAACAAATGCTAAATATTGTAGTTATTTGGCATGTACGTGAGCAGAAGCTCCGTTTGTCCTGAGCGGTACAGCCGCTCTCGTCTAGCTTGGATTATTTTTGCGTTTCATGCCTTCACGCAGCAGCCGGTAGGCATTGATTTCACCGGTGTGCACGACGCGGGTTTGCCCCTTTCTCGGGCGCAGCGGCGTGGCGGTTGCGACGAGGAGCTCTTTAATTTCGGCCGGCGACAGGTCGGGGTTTTGGGCAAGCAGCAGCGCGATTGATCCGCTGACATGCGAGGTCGCCATGGAGGTGCCGCTCATCTCGTGGTACTTGCCGCGCGTCCAGGAAGAAATAATTTTATCGCCCGGCGCATAAATATCGATGAGGTCGCCGCGGTTGCTGAAGCTGGCGATGCGGCGGTTCCGGTCGGTCGCTCCCACGGATATGGTCTGCCCGTACCTTGCAGGATAGTCGATGCTCCGCCGTTTCCCGTCATTGCCGGACGAGGCGACGATCGAGATCCCGGCCGTATAGGCTTTGCCGACGATGTCCAGCAGCGCCTTGCTCTTGGTCTTCATGCCGAAACTCATATTGATGATGTGCATGCGGTTGCGGACGCACCAGTCGATTCCCTGGATAATGTCCGAGACATAGGCGGATCCGTTGTTGTCGAAGGCTTTGACCGGAAAAATCATGGACCGCGGGGCGACGCCGATCATGCCGTCGGGACCGTTCGCGGCAGCAATGGTTCCTGCAATGTGGGTGCCGTGCCCGTTGTCATCGAGAGGCAGCAGATGCCGGTGCAGCAGATTGATCCCTTTGGCCAGCGACTGGCGCAGATCGGGATGATAGTAGTCGGCCCCGGTATCGATCACTCCGATCCGGATGCGGTAGCCCGTCGAAGTGGACCAGGCTTTGGGAGCCTGAATTTGCTTGACTCCGTACGGGATGCCCGGGCTTTGGTTGACTTTGTTGTTCACCAAGGTATGGACCTGCATTTGGGTGTCTTCTTCAATAATAAGATCGTCATGATACTTGGACATCAACCTGCTGCTGACCGGAAACGGAGCGATCATGGCCTCGAGGAGATCGGACACCTGGATGCCGGGCATGTTCGGATACCGAAGGTGAAGCGTCTGCAGCCGATCCTGACAGGCATAGAAATGCCGCGGTTCGCGAAACCTGATAATATTTTTTTCTCCGGACGATACGGGACTCTCCATATCTTCAAGCAGCATCTGGATAAAATCGGTGTAGTCCATGTTGGGCAGTCCCCCTCATAATGAACCCTGCTTTTGCATTGTATGAGCGGGGAGTGCGGCAGGAGTGGGAACATGCCCTTTTTTGACGAAATAGGCCCTGCCCCGATGTCAAAAGCCGGAGGCGGACATAATATAGACTGAAGAGGCCATGGGCGTCTCTTTCCAGGTCCCGTGAGGAGTTTCTCCTTCGTGGGCGGATACAGTCGGAAGGCGGAGGATACTCCGCCTTTTCATTCGCCTTTTTTGGGACAACCTTGCAGCCTTCCTTTATGCACTTAAAACTTGCATTTTATTTATAAATAGGTTTTACTTAGTTTTGATAATGGATATGTTGTTATAAGTAACGATATATAAGGTGAACTTTGCGTGAGAGGAAGTGTCCGTAAGTGAGTAACTCACTCCAGCTTAAAATGGATCCCGAGAAAATCCGGGAAATGCCAATGGTCGACCTGGCCTTTGCCATTTTGAAGGCGGCTAATACGCCGTTTTATTATCTCGACCTGATGAAAGAGGTAGCCAAGCTTCGCGGTTTAACGGATGAAGAAGTTAAAGAGACCGTTGCGCAGCTATATACAGAAATTAATATCGACGGCCGATTTGCCTGCGTAGGAACGAACCTGTGGGGACTGAAGCGCTGGTATCCGATCGACCGCTCCGAAGATCCGATCAGCAGCTCCAAGCGTCCGCGCATCATTAACGATGACGACGATGATGAGGATGACGATTTCACGGACGAGGAAGATACGTTTGCTGAGGACAGCGACGATGATTTCGACCGGATCGACGAGGATCATGACGACATCTATTCCGATGACGATTCCGAGGAAGAAGTGGAAGATGACGAAGACGTGATGCTCGACGACGAGGACCTGGAAGATGAAGAGGCCGTTGAAGAGGATGAGGAAGAGGAAGAAGAAGACGACCTCGATGAGGAAGAAGATTAATTCCATTCGCAGAATCGCCAATCCTCTCTTGACACGGGACAAGGCACAGAGTAAACTATTGCATGGGCTTATGATTGAGATTTAAATATGCGTAAAATAATAAAAAGTGCCCCGTACTACGGGTGTCACTTTTTTGTTTTTTAATGCGGTATGTCATGGAAGCGGAACTCTCCTTCCACCATATTCGCGGGGGTAGATGAACTGGGAATGGAATGGAAATGATTCATCTTTTTTAGTTCAATCTATATAATGTCGATTACCCAATTGTGCCATTTGAATTCAAATGGCGCATTGTTGTTCACAGAGAGAGAAAGCAACAAACTTGTTTCGGCCCGATTCCGATGAAAAAACGTGAATTGGGTTACGCTAAACATCATATGTCGCCTGAATTTCTGGACTTTAATAGGAGGGTTTTTACAGTGACAAAGTATATTTTTGTGACGGGCGGGGTCGTGTCTTCCTTGGGTAAAGGAATTACCGCCGCTTCACTCGGAAGGCTGCTTAAAAATAGGGGTTTAAAGGTGACGATCCAGAAATTCGATCCGTATTTGAACGTAGACCCCGGCACCATGAGTCCTTACCAGCACGGTGAAGTATTCGTAACGGACGATGGCGCCGAGACCGACCTTGATCTGGGGCACTACGAAAGATTCATCGACATCAACCTGTCCAAGAACAGCAATGTCACGACGGGGAAGGTGTACTCCTCGGTGATCAGCAAAGAACGCCGCGGGGAATATTTGGGCGGAACGGTTCAGGTCATTCCACATATCACGAACGAAATTAAGGAGCGGGTGTTCCGTGCAGGCCGCGAAGCAGGCTCTGATGTCGTGATTACGGAAATTGGCGGAACCGTCGGCGACATTGAAAGTTTACCGTTTCTTGAGGCCATCCGTCAGATCAAGAGTGAAATTGGCCGCGAGAATGTGATGTACATCCACGTGACGCTGATTCCTTACATTAAAGCTGCAGGTGAAGTGAAAACCAAGCCGACTCAGCACAGCGTGAAGGAACTGCGCAGCATCGGCATTCAGCCGAATGTGATCGTATGCCGGACGGAGCATGAGCTGTCTGCGGATATGAAGGCGAAAATCGCACTGTTCTGCGATATCGACGAAAGTGCGGTCGTGGAATGCCGCGACGCATCTACGCTTTACGAGGTACCGCTGAACCTTCGCGATGAAGGGCTTGACGAGATCGTGGTTAACTACTTGAAGCTGACGACGCCGAAGCCGGACATGACCGAGTGGGAAAGCCTGGTGGATCGCATTAACAAGCTGGAGAAAACGGTGGAAATCGCCATCGTCGGCAAATATGTCGCTCTGCATGATGCTTATTTGAGTGTGGTTGAGTCCCTTTCCCATGCAGGCTTTGACGCAAACGCCGATGTAAAAATCCGCTGGGTGAACGCGGAGGAAGTGACCGATGAGAACGTGGGCGAGCTGCTGCACGGCATCGGCGGCATTCTGGTTCCAGGCGGCTTCGGTGACCGCGGGATTGAGGGTAAAGTATCGGCGATCCGTTACGCCCGTGAGAAGCAAATTCCGTTCTTCGGCATTTGCCTCGGCATGCAGGTGTCTGTGATCGAATACGCCCGTTCCGTGCTGGGACTCGAAGGAGCAAACAGCTCGGAGATCAACCCGTCCACCGAGTATCCGGTGATCGACCTGCTTCCGGAACAGAAGGATATTGAAGATCTGGGCGGAACGATGCGCCTTGGATTGTATCCTTGCAAACTGGCCGAGGGTTCCCTGGCGATGCAGTGCTACAATGACGAGCTCGTCTACGAGAGACACCGCCATCGTTATGAGTTCAACAATGAGTACCGTGAGCAGATTGAAAAAGCGGGCTTGCGCATTTCCGGAACGTCCCCGGACGGACGTTTGGTGGAAATTGTGGAACTTCCGGGCCACCCTTGGTTCCTGGCTGTGCAGTTCCATCCGGAATTCACGTCACGTCCGAACCGTCCGCAGCCGTTGTTCCGTGAATTCGTGAAGGCTGCGCTGCAAGTAGAACGTTAATATACAGCTATGGGTCTCCCTCAGGAGGCCCATTTTTCATTTATATGAAGTTGCAGGAATTTGTATCTAGAAGGCGAATACCTTTAAATGGAGATTGCAGGAGTATGGAATTAACAGTTTAGTTAGGAATTAGGGGTATGATTCGGACGCAGCTGATTGTTGGGAGGTAAGTTGAGTGGATAACAAAAAGGTATTGATCGTCGATGACCAGAACGGTATTCGCATTTTGCTCATGGAAGTGTTCAACAGTGAAGGTTATACGACGTTTCAGGCGGCCAACGGCAAAATTGCACTGGAAATTGTGGAGAAGGAATCGCCGGATCTGGTTCTGCTCGATATGAAGATTCCCGGAATGGACGGGCTTGAAATCCTGAAGCACATCAAGGAAATGAATCCATCCATCAAAGTGATCATGATGACGGCCTACGGAGAGCTTGATATGATCAAGGAAGCGACCGAGCTTGGAGCACTCATGCACTTTACGAAGCCGTTCGATATCGATGAGATGCGGGTGGCGGTAAACATGCAGCTCAAAGACAGCCCGGTTCAATTTGGCTAAAGCGATGGAATTCTGCTGACCTGGCAGAATTCTTTTTTTTGCCCTGCCCTTCCTATATCTGCTTAATTTCAAATGCTTGTTTAGCATTTACAATATGATGTGGTATAATAGCGCTGAATGCAATGCGAATTTCGGCTTAAAACCCTTAGATCAGACAAACACTTTTTAGGAGGATTGGAACCATGCCATTAGTATCCATGACAGACATGTTAAACAAAGCACTTCAAGGGAAGTATGCGGTTGGTCAATTCAACATCAACAACCTTGAGTGGACGCAAGCGATTCTTGCTGCCGCCGAAGAAGAGAAATCCCCGGTAATCCTGGGCGTATCCGAAGGCGCGGCTCGTCATATGGGCGGATTCTATACCGTTGTAAAAATGGTGGAAGGCCTGCTTCATGATATGAAGATTACGGTTCCCGTAGCCATTCACCTGGACCACGGTTCAAGCTTCGACAAATGTAAGGAAGCGATCGACGCTGGATTTACGTCCGTCATGATCGATGACTCTCACAGCCCGATCGACACCAACATCGAAACGACGCGCAAAGTTGTTGAATACGCGCATTCCAAAGGGGTTTCCGTTGAAGCCGAAGTTGGAATGGTCGGTGGTCAGGAAGACGACGTAGTCGGATCTGTTATGTATGCCAAATTGGATGACTGCGTACGCATCGTCAAAGAAACCGGAATCGACACACTGGCTCCGGCGCTTGGCTCTGTTCATGGACCTTACAAAGGCGAACCAAACCTCGGTTTTAAAGAAATGGAAGAGATTCGCGACGCCGTGAACCTTCCGCTCGTTCTTCATGGCGGGACAGGCATCCCGACGCATGATATCAAGAAAGCCATCTCTTTGGGCACATCCAAAATCAACGTCAACACAGAGAACCAAATCTCGTTCACCAAAGCGGTGCGTGAAGTTCTTGCTGCTAAACCG
Source organism: Paenibacillus sp. VMFN-D1 (assembly GCF_003386155.1). Taxonomy (NCBI): domain Bacteria; kingdom Bacillati; phylum Bacillota; class Bacilli; order Caryophanales; family Paenibacillaceae; genus Paenibacillus; species Paenibacillus sp. VMFN-D1. The sequence continues at coordinate 44,234 of NZ_QRDU01000011.1, forward strand.
GACGTATACGATCCGCGTAAATACATCGTTCCAGGCCGCGATGCCATCAAGGCAACCGTTGTCGGCAAAATCCGCGAGTTTGGATCCAACAACCAGGCTTAATGTTACACAAGGTTTGAAGTGGGGCCCAGCCCTACGGTGTGGTTCATGATATAGAGGGCTGCCCCGCTCCGGGGCGCCCAATTGAATAGCAAGGAATGGAAAGCACACCGCTTAGCCGGTGTTTTTCCATTTCATACACCAAAATGGACACAGAACTATTTTGCGGCTGCGAAGTATGTGGGGGGAACCTTAGCTTATGGAAAAATTGATGATCAGCGGTGGACGCCCACTGCAAGGCACCGTTTCAATCAGTGGGGCGAAGAACAGCGCCATCGCGTTGATTCCCGCGGCTATTTTGGCGGAGTCCGAAGTAATACTGGACAACCTGCCGCTGCTTAGTGATGTGGCGGTTTATGCAGAAATACTGGAAGAGCTTGGGGCAAAGGTGTCTTGGGATGGGAGCCAGATGAACATCGATCCTTCGCGGATCGTATCCATTCCGATGCCCAACGGGCCGGTGAAGAAGCTGAGAGCCTCCTATTATATGATGGGTGCGCTGCTTGGCCGGTTTAAGGAGGCTGTCGTCGGTCTGCCGGGAGGATGCAATTTCGAGCCCCGTCCGATCGATCAGCATATTAAAGGTTTTGAAGCGCTGGGCGCGACCGTGACGAACGAGCATGGCGCGATTCATCTCCATGCGAAGGAGCTGCGCGGGGCAAAAATTTACCTCGACGTATCCAGCGTAGGCGCGACGATTAACATTATGCTGGCGGCTGCCAGAGCCAAAGGCTCCACAATTATCGAAAATGCGGCGAAAGAGCCTGAAATTATAGATGTGGCCACGCTTCTGAACTCCATGGGAGCCATTATTAAAGGCGCCGGCACGGAAACGATTCGTATCGAAGGCGTATCCGAGCTGCACGGCTGCCGCCATTCCATCATCCCGGACCGGATCCAGGCGGGAACATATATGATTGCCGCCGCGGCAACGCGCGGTGACGTATTGATCGACAATATTATTCCTAAGCATTTGGAAGCCGTCACAGCCAAGCTGCTGGAGATGGGGGTCCAAATCGAGGAGCTCGACGAGAGCATTCGCGTGATGGGGAGTCCATCATATGGCCATGTCGATGTGAAAGCACTGATATACCCAGGATTTGCTACAGATTTACAATCGCCAATGACCAGTCTGCTAACCCAGGCTGAAGGCGTAAGCGTGCTCAGCGATTTTGTCTACAGCAACCGGTTTAAGCATGTGCCGGAGCTGGTCCGCATGGGCGCTAAAATCCGCGTCGAGGGCCGTTCGGCCGTCATCGAGAAGAGCCGCCTAAATGCGGCCAAAGTCAAGGCTTCCGACCTCAGAGCGGGGGCTGCGCTGGTGATCGCCGGCCTTACGGTCGAGGAAGGCGTGACGGAAGTGACCGGCGTGGAGTACATCGACAGGGGTTACGATCACCTCGTCAGCAATCTGCGGATGCTTGGCGCCGATGTTTGGCGCGAACAATAATCAGGGTGCTGTAATATTAGGAGAATGCGGGAAATAGATTGAATGAAGCTGATTTTTTCATCATGACCTGCATATCTCCTTCTAATTTGGGTAATCCTATCCTAATGAGGATTTTCATAGACTCATAGATTAGCGTCTTCATCCATTTGATGCTAAGCTCTTGTCAGGACTTATAAAATTGAATAGGTGGTTATTACATGGATTTACAAATTGCCGATTTGGAAGAAATGAAGCTGACCGAATTGTACAAACTGGCGAAGAAGTACCAGATCCCTTATTACGGTCAGTTGAAGAAGAAAGAACTGATTTTTGCTATTTTGAGAGCGCAGGCCGAACAGAGCGGACTTATGTTTATGGAAGGTGTGCTCGAGATTCTCCCGGAAGGTTACGGCTTCCTAAGGCCGATCAATTACCTGCCAAGCACCGAGGACATTTATATCTCCGCCTCCCAGATTCGTAAATTCGACCTTCGTACGGGAGACTTGGTATCAGGGAAGTGCCGCGCACCGAAGGAGAACGAGCGGTATTTCGGTTTGCTGCAAGTCAATGCGGTCAACGGGGAGAGCCCGGAGACGGCATCCGAACGTTTACACTTTCCGGCACTGACTCCTCTCTATCCGCAAAAGAAACTTGTGCTTGAAACATCCCCTAACCATTTGTCTACTCGAATTATGGATTTGCTCGCCCCGGTCGGTCTGGGACAGCGCGGTTTGATCGTTGCACCTCCAAAAGCAGGTAAAACGCTCCTCTTAAAAGAAATTGCCAACAGCATTTCCACCAACAATCCCGAGATTGAACTTTTTGTACTGCTGATTGACGAACGTCCTGAGGAAGTGACGGATATGCAACGTTCCGTAAAAGGAGAGGTGGTTGCGTCAACGTTTGATGAGCTGCCGGAGAACCACATCAAGGTTGCGGAACTGGTGCTTGAACGCGCGCTGCGTCTGGTTGAGCATAAGAAGGACGTTGTCATTCTGATGGACAGCATCACCCGTCTGGCCCGTGCTTACAACCTGGTCATCCCGCCATCCGGACGTACGCTGAGCGGCGGTATCGATCCGGCGGCATTCCATCGTCCGAAGCGGTTCTTTGGTTCTGCCCGGAACGTGGAGGAAGGCGGCAGTCTGACCATTTTGGCCACAGCGCTGATTGATACCGGTTCGCGGATGGACGATATCATTTATGAAGAGTTTAAGGGAACCGGCAACATGGAGCTGCACCTGGACCGCAAGCTGGCCGAGCGCCGCATTTTCCCGGCCATCGATATCCGCCGTTCGGGAACGCGTCGTGAAGAAGTACTGTTAACGAAGGATGAGCTCGATACCATTTGGGCGATCCGTAAAAATATGAACGAATCCGCCGACTTCGTGGAGGGATTCTTGAAAAAATTGCGTGACTGCAAAACCAATGCCGAATTTTTGGCTTCCTTTGACGTGCATGGAGCAGGAAACGGCCATAGCCGCAGTTCCTCCTCGTCCTCGAACAGCCACAGCAGCAACCGGCGCACCTCACGCCCGTCGACGGCTTCCGTGCCGCTGACTTAAATTTAGCATAAAGAGGAGAACATCATGTATCTGGTATATGCCGATGAAAAAGGCAACGTATTTGATCATCCCACACTGTACGGTCTCGGCCGCAGCGCGGATATGATCGTGGAGATTATGGAAGATGAGTTGATTCCCCTGCCGGAAGGCGCGACGCTGGTCGGCCTCCCCAACACCCGTGCCATTGGTATGGATCCGGAAACGGGTGAGATGACGGCGCTCCCGGGAGACGCTCAGGCTGTGGGGGCACTGCTCCCGCAGGGTTACACCCGGTTATGCCTGCCCGGCTATGTGAAGACGGACAAGGAATACAAGCTGCCGCTCTTTGGTTACTCGGCTGTCGTGTGGAAGGACGGACAATTTTACACGACGGGCCGGCTGTCGGATGACCCGGAGAAGTGGAACCCGCTGAACTGCGATGTAGAGGAATTGGAGCTCGGCGTGAAGCGCCTGACGGAGAAGTATCCGGAGAACCGGTTGTACCAGCATTTGTCTAATTGTGCGCTCGGTTATGAATGTCTGACCGCATCGAATACGTTTTTGAATCGTTGGGAAGGGGCCGTTCCGGTATCTTACTCCTGTAATGCCGGCTGCTTCGGGTGTATTTCAGAACAACCGGATGACAGCGGATTTGTGGCGCCCCAGACCCGGATGAATTTCAAACCGAGGGTGGACGAGCTCGTTCAAATTATGCTGGAGCATTTAAAAACGCCGGAGTCGATCATCAGCTTCGGACAAGGCTGCGAAGGCGAACCCTCCACACAGGCCAAAATCATTATTGAAGCGATGCGCGAGGTGCGTTCGATCACGGATATGGGATATATTAATATCAACACGAATGCCGGCCTGACGGATTTCATCCGCGGCATCGTCGATGCGGGTCTCGACCTGATGCGGGTGAGCACGATCAGCGCGCTGGACGACCATTACAACGCCTACTATAAGCCGCGTGGTTATACGCTTGCCAATGTGGAAAAATCGCTGAAGTATGCGTCGGACCAAGGCGTTTACACGTCCATCAACTATTTGATTTTCCCTGGCGTCACAGACCGCGAAGAGGAAATCGAGGCGATGGTGGAGTTTGCGCGCCGGACCAATCTGAAGCTGATTCAGCTGCGCAACCTGAACATTGATCCGGAGAGCTATTTGGAATTGATCCCGCCGGCCAAAGGCGAAATTTTGGGTATGAAGCAGGCGATTGAAATTTTCCAAGCGGAGCTTCCGGATGTGGTCATCGGTTCCTATACCCATGTTCCGCCTCCAAGCTTGATCCGCCCGAAAAAGCCGATTCTGTCTTAATCCGGCAGCGCCTGGAACGGGAAGAAACCATTGATTTATAGGCGCGTCCCTGCTATAATGAATTTATGTGTCAACATAACTCTGGGTCCGCCTGAGGCTCAGGGCAAAAAGAGGTGAAAGTCATGAAAACAGAAATTCAACCAAAATACCACGTTACTACGGTAACTTGCGCATGCGGCAACACGTTCGAAACGGGTTCGGTGAAAGAAGAGCTTCGCGTCGAAATCTGCTCCAACTGCCATCCGTTCTTCACTGGTAAACAGAAATTCCTGGATGCTGGCGGCCGTGTTGATAGATTTAAGAAGAAATACGGAATGTAATTGCTGCCTGGCAGCATAGATCCGTTATATTTTTAACAAATGACAATCCCCGGTTCGATGAACCGGGGATTTTTTCTTTAATAAAATATAATTACAATAAAATCCGATCCTGTATTCCGTAGGAAACCTTCCTTTTACGCACCATGCATGTGTTCCGCGTCTTAATTGTTCAAGTCGACCGATTGGCCGATTTTTGTCCATACGTTGGTTTTATTAAAGCCGAGGCGCCATAAGGCGATACCTTTCAGATTGTACCGTTTGGCCAGGCCAATTTTGGTGTTCACGGTGTTTTCGTTTTCGCTGGCAAGGTTAACGCCGAGAACCAGTTTGCTGGCAGGCACCTGTTTGAGCGCAAGCTGGATGGCCGCATCCACTTTGTCGTTAGGCTGTGGGTTTTTCTCATCGGTATAGGCATAAGCCATGACGATAAGCTCATCGGCCAGCGTGCCAAGCTTTTTATAATCGTATCCATGAAAAGAACCGTTCAGCGGCGGCAAGGCGATCGACAGCTTCAAGCCCTGGGCGTGAGTGGCGGCAGCTGCTTTTTGAACGAAAGCATTAAAGGATACCTGTACAGCCGCTGCGTCCCCCGTAAGCCCGAGTCCTTCCAAGTCCAGCAGGATGCCTTGGAATCCGTTAGTTTTGGCCGTATCTACCATCTGCTGAATCAGGCTTGCCTGAAGCTCAGGTTCCTGGGTCGCCTTCGTCAGTTCCATCTTGGTATCGCCGGAAAATACCATCAAATAAGGGGTGGTGCCGGCTGCAGCAGCGGAGCTGACGAGGCTCTCCGGCGTCACATCGCCGGCCGCTTGCGGCCATTTAAAATCCTGGCCTGTCGTTGTAAACCGGCCCTGATCGTCGATGCGGCTCCAGCCAAAGGCGGTTGCGTCGAAGCTTGGAATCAGGCTCGACTCAGAAAATGATGAGATGGCGTAAAAGGCAAGCGTATACATTTTTTCTTGGGGGGACACGATAGTAACGGTATGCGTGGCCTGATCCCAGTTGACGCCGGCGCCGAACTGCTGGCTGAAGAAGCTGAGCGGAATTAGGACGCTTCCTCCGGACATTTGGGGAGCTACGGTCAGCGCCGTTTTGGTCCCGTCTACGGTCGCGCTGCGGCTTCCGACGGTCAGAACGACCTTTTTCGTGGAATCCTTGCCTGTCTTTACTGCTGTGATCTGCTTGGCCGAGGCATTCCACTGCACGCTGATGCCCAGCGCTTCGGAGATGGCCCGGAAGGGCACAAGTGTCGTTCCTTGAACGACTTTGGGTGCAGCCGGGAAAGGCAGTGGATATCCGTCCAGCACGATGCTGACGGGTGCAGCGGCGCTAGCCGGTTTCTGGCCGATGCCGCTCCAGGCAGTGGCTGCAATGAGCAGGCACAATGCGGTTTTGGTTGCTTTATTCATGCGCGATGTTCCTTTCCGTTTAAAATCGTATGTGTAGGATTGGTTGTGGTATAGGACCACTATATCAATAAACGTTTGCTAGATGAATATGGAACGAGAATAATAGATTTATTTTCGAGCGTTTATCCACTTTCTGCCGGGTGGTTGCTTTTTGTACAGGCATGCGATATACTTATTTTCACCGTGCTAGATGGGGAGGTAGCGGTGCCCTGTAACTCGCAATCCGCTGTAGCGAGGTTGAATTCCTGTTAGAGGTATTGTCGATGTGAGGTTTGGTCCCTGCGTGCAATGTTGACGGTTGGGTCCTCCGCAATGAGTACTTGTGAACCTGGTCAGGTCCGGAAGGAAGCAGCCATAAGCAAGCCCACTCTTGTGCCGGAGGATAGCCTAGCCCGAGTTGTTACGCAGGGGTGCCACTCGGATCGCAATCATCAATAACAGGTGCACGGCTTAAACTTGACAATGATTTCAGCATCTTTGCCATCAGGTGGTAAAGATGCTTTTTATTTATTCCGGATGTTCTCGTGGCGGCCTTTCAGTCACGGACGCAGGCGGCGGACAGGTAAAAGCCTGCTGCAACATGCGTGTTGGACGTTTTGCATGACGCCGGATTATAGTATAATGATGAGGCAACGAACCCACGCTTAGTGGAAGTTGAAAGAGGGTAAGCGAAGTGGAACATATAGCGTTGTACCGTGCCTGGCGGCCTCAGTCGTTCCGGGACATGGTGGGACAACAGCATATCATTCAAACGCTGCAGAACGCGATCCGCGAACAGCGGGTTTCCCATGCCTACCTGTTCAGCGGCCCGCGCGGAACCGGTAAAACCAGCGCGGCCAAAATTTTGGCCAAAGCGGTGAACTGCGAGCGTGGACCTGCAGCGGAGCCGTGCAATGAATGCGAATCCTGCCGCAGAATTACTTCGGGTGCGGTGATGGACGTTCAGGAGATTGACGCTGCTTCTAACCGCGGCGTGGAAGAAATCCGCGATCTTCGCGAGAAAGTGAAGTACGCACCGACCGAAGTAAGGCAGAAGGTTTATATTATTGACGAAGTGCATATGCTGACGACAGAGGCGTTTAATGCGCTTCTGAAGACGCTGGAGGAACCCCCTCCGCACGTCATGTTTATTTTGGCGACGACCGAACCGCACAAGCTGCCGGCGACGATTATATCGCGCTGTCAGCGCTTTGATTTCCGCCGGGTATCCCTGGAGGAGCAGACGGATCGGTTAAGACAGATTTCACAGGAAGAAGGCATTGAAGCGGAGAATGAAGCCCTTCAATATATAGCAAGGCTATCCGACGGCGGGATGCGGGATGCACTGAGCATCTTGGATCAGATTGCGTCGTTTACCGGCGGTCATGTATCTTATGAACAAGTGCTGAGTATGACTGGTGGGATTGCTTCGGAGCAATTCGGCAAACTTGCACAGGCCATTCTGGAAGGTGACGTGGGCCAGGTGCTCATGCTGGTGGAAGGTTTTATGCAGGAAGGCAAGAGCGCCGATAAATGCATGGAGAACCTGCTGTATTATTTCCGCGATTTATTGATGATCCAGATGATTCCGCAGGCAGACAAGCTCACGGACCGTGTCCTTCATCCGGAAGAATACAAGGAGATGGCTTCTGCCTTTTCCCGCAAGCAGCTGTTCCAAATGATCGATACGCTCAATCATTATCAGAGTGAAATGAAATATGCTTCCCAGCCTCAGACCTTGTTCGAGGTTGCGCTGCTCAAGCTGTGCGGCATTCCCCGTGAAGCGGGAGACGGCGATCGCCCTCAGGAGGCGGCGGCCGATTCGGCTGTGATCAATCAGCTCAAGCAGCAGGTTGCCTCTCTGGAGAAGAAGCTCGAGCGCTTCATCAAGTCCGGTGCGGCTCCGGCCGCTGGTAATAGCGGACCATCCAAGCCTGCAGCTCCGCCGGCCCCGCGCATGTCGTCGGCCGCGAAGATTCCGGCGAATATGGATCAGTTTGTAGCAAGTAAGGGAAGTCCTGAATTCATGGAGATTCAACGCCAGTGGGCTCATATTCTGCAAGGAGTCAAGGAGGAGAAGGTGACGGTCCATGCCTGGTTTATGGACGGCGAGCCGGTTTCCGCGACTGATGACGCCTTGCTGGTTGCCTTTAAAAATAATATCCACCGGGAAACGACCGAGAAGCCGGCCAATAAGCAGGTGATCGAGGGTGTGCTGCACTCCGTGCTCGGCAAACCGTATCATTTGGTTACCATGATGCAGCGGGATTGGAGCGCCTCGATGGAAGGGTCTGCGCAGCCCAAGGAAGAGCTGAAGCTCGAGCATGAGCATGAATCGAAAGATCCGAATTCAAAACCATGGATTGATGAGGCGCTCCAGATGTTTGGAGAGGACCTCGTTGTCATAAAAGATTAGCCGCACCTTGAAGTGCACTCAATTAATTAAAGGAGAGATGACCCATGAATAATATGAATCAAATGATGAAGCAAGTGAAAAAAATGCAGGAGCAAATGCTCAAGGCACAGGAAGAGCTTGCTGACAAAAAGGTTGAAGGTACATCCGGTGGCGGCGTGGTTACCGTGGAAATGAACGGCCACAAAAAACTGCTCTCCATTACGATTAAGCCGGAAGCTGTTGATCCGGACGACGTGGAAATGCTGCAGGATCTGGTGATGACTGCTGTGAACGATGCGCTGAGTAAAGCGGACGAAATTGCGAATGCCGACATGGGCAAATTTACAGGCGGAATGAAAATTCCTGGCTTGTTCTAAATTTAGAGCTGAAGGAGATCCTGCGCTTTGTATTATCCCGAACCGATCTCGAAGCTGATCGATGCGTTTACGCGACTGCCGGGCATCGGGCCGAAAACCGCGGCCCGGCTTGCTTTTCATGTGCTGAACATGAAAGAGGACGACGTCATTGACTTTGCCAAGGCCCTGGTCAGCGTCAAGCGGAATCTCACCTACTGTTCCGTATGCTGCAATATTACAGACACCGATCCGTGCCGGATTTGCCAGGATAAAACGCGCGATCCGTCTGTCATTTGCGTAGTGCAGGATCCCAAAGATCTTGTCGCCATGGAGCGGACCAAGGAATTCAATGGTTATTATCACGTTCTTCAGGGAGCCATCTCTCCGATGGAGGGAATCGGTCCCGATGATATTCGACTGAAGGAACTGCTTACCCGGCTTAGCGATGAGCGGGTCAAGGAGCTTATTTTAGCGACGAATCCGAATATCGAAGGGGAAGCGACGGCGATGTACATTTCGCGGCTGGTACGCCCTTTTGAAATCGTCGTGACGCGTATCGCGCATGGTCTGCCGGTAGGCGGGGACCTGGAGTACGCGGATGAGGTAACCTTGTCGAAGGCCTTGGAAGGACGGCGTCAATTGAACTGAAGTTATGCTTAGTGTTCAGCGTTTAGTTAAGTGATCATTTACAATTGAATCGTGCACTTATAGAAGGAGCCTCTTCGGAGGCTTCTTTTTTTGTTCTAAGTTTGTCCCTTTCCCGAATAAGTATGAGAATGGAGGCGGTGTGAGGCACCCGTACTTTAGCCGCCCGTAACTTTCGTGGACAAGGGAGGGGTCTGGGACATGACTTGGTTCAAGAGGAATAAATCAGGAATGTCTGCACAGCAGTACAAAGAGGAACAGGAAGAGAAGTGGATCGTTTATAACGATGTCCAAAATGCTCATGCGGAATGGGAACGCGCTAGGCTGCGGTTTGAGGAGGCGCTCGGACAAGACCAGATCGACTATGCGATTTATATGCTGGAAGCAGCGGAGCGCAAGTATCAAATGCATTTGAAGCAAGCCAAAGACATCGGCCTCAACCGAGTGCAAATGATAACAAGGGAAGCATCGGCGGCGGCCAGAGGGATGGGCACCCGGACGATGTCCCATTAATTTAGTGGAGGTAATGTTGTATTTTTAACGATTTGATTAGGAGGAGATCGATCCATGACCGTAAAAATGTTGATTTGGGGTGTGCTTGGCGTCTCGCTGTTTCTGCTTCTGTTCATCGTCTTTAAGAAAAAGCTGGGATTTGGCTGGTTGACGATGTTCGGAGCGCATTTGGTGTTGGCGGCACTGGGACTTTACCTGGTAAATTTCTCAGGCTTGATCTCCGAAGTATACATTCCGCTTAATCCAGCAACGATAGGAACGGTAACGGTGTTGGGACTGCCTGGCGTTGCGCTTCTTTATGGTTTAAAAATAACTTTAATGGGGTAGTTGACGAGTGGTTGCATTCTGTGGTAAATTAATTCTCGCCCCTTTCGAAAAGGTACAAGCCTGCCGGACTGGCAGGAAGCGAAAGAAAAAAGAAATTAAAAAAAGTGCTTGACGAATTGCTGGGTAACATGATATATTATAAGAGTTGCTGCTGAGATAAAACAGCGGCGCTGAAAGAGAAGTTTTGATCTTTGAAAACTGAACAACGAGTGAGTATAAACGCGACGGTCTTATGACCGGAGCGATTGAGATTAAATCAATCTCGTCAGATTCAAAATGAGCTACAAACTTTCTTGGAGAGTTTGATCCTGGCTCAGGACG
>NZ_QRDU01000012.1:0-48571 GCF_003386155.1 Paenibacillus sp. VMFN-D1
AGCACCGGGATGTTGATGTGCCGCAAGCGCTGGAAGCGCGAGGCCCCATCGATAATCGCCGCCTCATGCAGCCCCGGATCAACGCCCGAGAGCGCTGCGAGATAGATGATCGTGCCCCAGCCGGCGCTCTGCCACACGTCCGAGAAGACGTACATCGTCTTGAACCAGCGCGGGTCGGTAAGGAAGTCCGGCGCTTTCAGGCCCAGCCCCTCGATCATGTGGGTGACAATCCCCGTCGACGGCGAGAGGAACGTGATAATCATCCCCGCCATGACGACCATGGAAATGAAGTGAGGCGCGTATGTTACCGTCTGGGACAACTTCTTGAAGAAGCCGTTTCGGACTTCGTTGAAGGCCAGCGCCAGAATGATCGGGATCGGAAACCCGACAGCCAGCGAGTACAAGCTGATGCTCAGCGTGTTCCAGAGCAGGTCCCAGAAGTAGTAGGAATGAAAGAAGCGGACGAAGTGGTCGAAGCCGACCCACGGGCTTCCCGTAATTCCTTTTGTCGGAATGAAGTTTTTGAATGCGATCTGGATGCCGTACATCGGCCCGTAACAGAAAATAAGAAAGTAGAAAAAGGCCGGCGCAATAAACAGGTACAGCTCCCAGTTCAGAATGATGCGCTTCCACAAGCTTTTGTGGGTTTTCTTTCTCGGCATCACAGCCGGCGGGCCTGCGATGGCAGCTTTTGTCTCATGCATCGTATCACTCCTTCTCTGGTAGGTTGTTTGTTGCCTTTATCTCTCCGTGATGACGGATGTTAAGCCCGAAAAAGGCGGGTGAACAAGGTTTGTGATCTAAACGTATTCGATCGGTAAAACCTTCGTAAATATGTCATTTTCCACATGAACCTGGAATTCAGGACAAAACCCGTACGAACAAGAAGAAAATCGACAGGTTTTGGCCAGAGGAATATGTTGTTTTTGCATCGAATTCGGGTGAATCAGGCAATACATAACGCGATAATGATAACTTAAGTTACACAAAAATGTTCGGTATATTACCTGAACAAGGAAGAGTTTTGGTTGAACTTCCTCTTGTGAGCCCTATGACGATGTGCCCTGCAAACTGTCTCGCGTTGTTTCTCCTTTTTACTAAGGGAAAAAAATTTCGGCTGACCAGCATCTAGGCGATAGCCCATTCTCATTAGAGCAATTAAACAAACCTGGCAAGCAGCATAGCGTCCTCGTTTCGAACAGAATCCTGAGAGAGCTTCCGGTCAGGTTTCGATGGTTTCGTACAATGAAGAAACATCCTTCTTCCATGAAGCCTTCTCCTTAGATGAAACATCCTTCTTCGGTGAAGCTTCCATGCTTCAACGCATCTATCGGCGGACGACCCTCCACCAAATGTCCCTGTTTCTCGGCCACGGTTTTTGATCGTTAGTTAAGCCTGCCTGTTTCCACCGCATCTCGCTTCAGCTGCGATTGATAACGCTTACACTAAACATATCGGAGCCCCCGCCATGCGTAAATATGTCGTTTTCGCTCCTCCATCAAATCGGCTTGAAATCTGGCTCCGGTGGCTACATTCACTTGTGATTCAGGAGCCGAATATGTCATTTTTGATGATTTGGATAGCCTTTAAGGTGTATATATCAAAAATGACAATTCCCGCACGAGCCCTTATGCGGCGCGGTTTTGCGGCAGGTCAAAAATAACATGTATGCGTTTACATCAATTTTGCCGGCACAACCGGCTGACAATGGCGTTCGGTCATTTCACTTCCCCCTTTTGGATGCTGTTGCCCGATAATCATTATCGCCGGATGCACTTCGGACAAGACGCATGGCAACATCAATCATCCTTAATGCTTCCTCGAAAGATATTTGCGCACACCAAAAAGCCGCCTCATCAGATTTCAATCTGATAAGGCGGCTCTCACTGCTGCCGCGGGATTCAATCAATAGTCGAACCACTCGTGCTTCTGTCCGTCCTTGTCGGTTAACTCCACACGAATGGCCTTAACCTGAAGGATCAAATAATCCGGATCATCCGGGCCGGAAAAGTCCGCGCTGAACTCTTCCCGCCAAATCTGCTGGCGGAGAGCTTCCTCCGTGTTCACGGATAATTTTCCGTCGATCTCCACCGTTTCCCGGGAATCATTCTCCCCATGCCCTACCAGCAGCGACACCGGCGTCTTGCTTTCCAGGTCCCAGGTTTGGCTTTTCCGATTTGCGACAAGATAGATGCTCAGTCCTTTGTTGTACTTCGGCATCCGGCGCAGCCGCGGCTTCTGATTCTCCACCGTCGCAACGGCGGCGTATTCGTGGTGATCCAGAATTTTGGCAACCTCATGCTCCATGGCGAATTTAGCTTCCATTATTAATCACACCCCTTCTCTTCTGACATAACCGACGAAGGGGCGCGAGCCCCTCGTTCATTGGAAATCGTTGAAATCAGCCAAGGTAGGATTCAAGCATCCATACATGCTTATCCAGGTCCGCCTGCATCGCGATCAGCATATCGGCGGTTGGGTGGTCACCGGCGCTTTCCGCCAAGTTGATGGTGTCATGCAGTTCCTTGCTTACCGCCGAGAAGTCATGGATAAGCGACTGCACCATGCCGCGCGCGTCCTCTTTTCCTGTAGCTTCCGCAATCGTGGCGATTTCCAGGTACTCTTTCAATGTAGCAGACGGTCTGCCCTTGATCGCCAGAAGGCGTTCGGCGATTTCGTCTGTTTTTTGCGTAACGTCGTTGTACAGTTCCTCGAATTTCGCATGCAGCGTAAAGAACTGTTCTCCTTTTACATACCAGTGATAGTTATGAATTTTCACGTAAAGGATGCTGAAGTTTGCCACCTGCTGGTTCAATGCCTGTTCCAATGTTAATGTCGTTGTATTTGTCATCATTTATCCCATCCTTTTTTATCAGTCAGTGAAGGCCTTCGGCAAGCCTTTCGGTTGTAAGCTGTCTTCTGTAACTGAATTGTACACAATTTAGTTACAGTAAATCAATATGCCATTTCTATCATTTTAATCCCAACCAGGCATGGGTACGATTTCACCCCCCTTCTACTGCCGCCCTTCGATTTTGATACCGTTGGATGATATGCACCCAGAGGCACAGCAGCGGAAGATAAACGTACAGCAGGGTCAGTCCGGCCCAGGTTACTACAGAATCCAGCTTGTCGATCGTCTTGGGTCCTTGTAATACGGCGATAATGACAAATGACATCCCGCATGTGAACCATACCAGCGGCTTGGATCTCAGTGGGGTGACCTGTCTCAAAATTCGGGTTCCTGCCCACATGGCCATACATACCGGCGGCAGAATCACGATAAACCAATTGAACACGTACACGTAATCGAACCGGTCGATGAACGGGAGCCGGGCCACTTTCGACAGGATCAGCGTCGGCCAGATCGTATGCTCCAGCTGCTGAACGTTAAAGAACGCCAATGTGACTATAGCGACGATTAAGTAAAGGACTGTGGAATGGGCTACGGCGATATGAGCCCATTTGCGTGACTTTTCCGGATGCTTGATAAAGGGGTGCAGCAGAAGCAGAAACTCCACCCCGTAAAATAAATTGAGCGAATGGAACGCCGACTGGGCATATTCTCGCGGCGAATGGTTCAGCAGCGGCAGGAAATTCGTCCAATGGGCATACTGCAGCGGAAAATAAATCGATACCAGGAGCAGGGTGGGAATGACGACGCAGAAAAAGCAGATTCCCGTGATCACCCGCAGCCCCCCGGTCACGATATATACGGCGGTCAGCAAAATGAGCAGGCATACGAACCAGAACGGCGTCGTGGGAAACGCCCAAATATGGATGACCTCCATGTAAGACCGGATTTGATAGACGATAAACAGCAGCATATAACCGTAGAACAGGAGATTCATCGCTCCTCCCAGCCATTTGCCGAACAACTGCCGATGCAGGTGGAGGATATCGCCTCCATCCGCGTGCTTCATGATCGCATAAATGATCCACACGACCGCGTGCAGGCTGAGGCCGACGAGCAGTAAGGATAACCAGGAATCCTGCTGCGCCCCCTTAATGTTCCGGCTTTGAAAGTTCAGCATGGCAATGCCTGTCTGCGTTCCGTGAATCATAAACCACAGCAGATAAGGGGATACGGTTAAGCTTTCTTTGATCTGTCTGGGCATCTTCGACCACCTGTCCTTGTCATTCTCCGATTCCCGATTTGGTCAGTTGAAGGTTGATAGCGATATCGAACGCCGTTTTCGGATATATCCTTTCGTAAAATCCCTTCTCGTCCCAGTCCCGGGAATATGCCCTGACCAAATCCCCTACGCCCAGCGGATCCACGCCGCTGTCCCTCAGTTTGGCGAGCAGCGACATCAGGCGTTCCCGTATCTGCTTTTCCAGCTGGCGGTCTACCTCACGGTCATTGGAGTCCTTTCTTAAGTCCATCCATCTCGGATACTCCTTCACCATTCCGCTGATCGCGAGCTGGACTTGAATATGCAAGCCATCTGCCCTCATGACCGCATGCTTGGATTCCCTTCCATAGCTCACTGAAAATAGGGCCGTCCCTTCCTGCCCGTGCTTTTTCAGGGTAAACGGAATTTCCCCGCGCATGGAATATCCCTGAAGCAGCTTATAATAGAACATTTCCTCCGGATTCAAGGTGAGTTTTAACCGGTCCTCCTTGAAAATGCCAAATCCCGATACCTGCAATCTGCCCGCAGCGTTTAACCGGATGACCGGAAGCGAAACATCCCTCCCCAGGCCATGGTAATCAAACAACATCGTCGATAGGTTGGACCTCGGAATATTCCCTGATTTCATATTCTGCTCAATGAGATGGTACGGCAGCTCTCGGCTGCCCTGCTCGGCTATGACCTTGGCCAGGGAAGTGACCGGCTCCTCCGATACGGCCACCGTCAAATAATTGCTGATCAGCGGGTTGCGGCAGATCGAATTGATGAAATACGAAAGGCCGCTCTCCGCGAGCTCCCGGCTGAACAGGAGCAGCCGCAGCTTCTCGATTTTGACCGGCTGGGCCGACTGGCCGTTCATTTCATTCAGGACGAGCTGGGTCTGCTCCGCCCGCCCCTGCAGCGTGCCGACCTTCCCCCTCTGCGTAAAATCGCTGTAGAGAGCGGTCCCGATATAACCCGGGCGGCCGTCGTCAAATCCGAGCACCGTGACGATACGGATATTATCGACCATTCGGTCGTTGCCGCATCCCGCGAGCACCAAGAAGATACCGACAGCCCCCAGCCTTCTTGCGAGGCTACTCATGCTCAATATCCTCCTTGTCTTCACTCGGGGTGTACCGCTTGGAATCCAGGGGCCTCAGGTAAACGTTCCGGTTGGTGATATACCGGTATGATCGCCGAACGAAACTGTCTCCGAAATTTCCCGTCCGCAGCGGGAACAGCGGCAGCAAGTACGGGGTGCCGAGGGATTTGAGCCGCAGCAGGTGGCCAAGCAGCAAAAAGAGCCCGGCCACAATCCCGAGCCCGCCCCATAGGCCGGCCAGCAGGATCAGCGGGAAACGCAGGAGGCGGATCGTATTGGCCATTTTAAAAATCGGAGTCGTAAACGAGGCGAGCGCCGACAGCGCCACAATAATCAGCAGGATGCTGCTCGCCAGGGCGGCTTCCACCGTGGCCTGGCCGATGACGATCCCGCCTACGATGCCGAGCGTCTGGCCGATTTTGGTCGGGAGCCGGGCTCCGGCTTCCCGCAGCAGCTCGATCGTCACTTCCAGGAAGAGCGCCTCCAGCACGGGAGGAAGCGGGACATGGGTTCGGGACATGATCAACGGCTCCAGTATATTTTCCGGAATAACCTCGAAATGATACGTTAATACGGCGACATAAACTGGCGTAACAAAAATGGAGAAGATGACGCTGAGAATGCGGACGATACGAAAGAAAGACCCGATAATCCAGGGCAAATAATAGTCCTCCGGCGATACGAAAAAGTCCAAAAACGTGGAAGGGCCCGTAAAGACATAGGGTGATCCGTCCGCAAACACCGCGACCTGTCCGGAAGTAATGGCGTAAGCCACCCGGTCTACCCTTTCCGTCGACAGATAAAGCGGGAACGGGGAGTTGGTATGATCCGATATAATCTGATCGAGAATCGATGTGTCGAATACGACCTCGAAGTCGATCCTGCCGAGCCGCTGTTTCATCGTTTCGATATGCTGCGGATTCGTCACTCCGTCAAGGTAAGCGATCATGACCTTCGTATTGGACAGACTGCCGACCGAAACCTCCTCGATCACCAGCCTCGTGACGGCGATTTGCTGTCTCAACAAATGGACGTTGACATGAATATTTTCCACAAAGCCGATTTTGGGTCCCACGACGCTGAATTCATTTTCGGTCTCGTTGCTTTGGCGGTGTCCCCGTTCGGTTTGGTTGATATTAACGATCAAAAAAGCCGGCTCTTCCGACGCGATCTGGAGGATCACATACCCTTTGACCAGCTTGGACTCGACTTCCGACGTATCCTCGGTGATTTGCGCTTCATCGAACGGGATGCGGTTCTGAATGTCCGTCAGCCGATGAATGTCATCGTCATGCTGCTGGATTTCAGCGATAAGATAACGGTTGATCTTCTCCGCATCCACAAGAGAAGAATAGTAGCTGATCCGGATCCGGTCGTCTTCCGCAAAGGGCGAAAACTGCCGGAAGTCACTGGATTTGGCGGCTTGCTCCAATATTTCACGGAGGGTCTTGGGTGCATCAGGCTTCATGACGATTTCCTTTCCTGTGAGAAAATGAGCATGATCCCATTATGTTCGGCGCCCGGTCAAAACATACCTCATTTCCCGGCTGCAGCTCACGGAATAGAACAAAAAGAACCCCCAAGGAAAGCCGGCTGTCCGTATCGGCTCATTTAGGGGTCCTTCGATTAGCTCAGCGCATTTTTCATAAACCTAAAAATATCTTCTTCGCTCATTTCCGCCCCATCCGGGGACACGATCTGCTGTACCTGCAGGCCGTTCTTGAAGATGGACAGCAGCCGCGCTGCCTTCTCGGCGTCCACATGGGCCGGGATCACGCCGTGCTCCTGCCCAACCTTGATCCACTCAGCCGAATTTTGAATGGCCGTCTCCTGATATCGCTTCAGGATGTCGGCCACGGCGGGCTTATCCTTTTGACTCAACAGGTAAATAAAAATGAGGCTCGAAGCAGTCTCCGTGCTGGACATATGCTGCATCCTTCCCGAAAGGGCGGACAGCGGCCCTTGAAGGCCCGCATCCTCTCCGACCGCCCGGGATACCGACTCGTAGAAGAGGCGGTTCGTATTCTGCATCCCTGACTGCAGGATCAGGGCGAACAGCTCGTCTTTGCTTTTGACATAATGATAAATGGCTCCTTTGGTCAGACCGCTGCGGTCGGCGATATCCTGGAGCGTCGTCGCCCGGCATCCCCTCTCCAGGATCATCTCTTCGGCCGTGTCCAGCAGCAGCTTCAGGCTGGGATTCATCGCCTTGTCGTCCATCATCTATTCCTCCATATCGCTTAGGTTATTATTTGATTCATAAGCTGAATGATTAACGGTGCTGATTCATGTATTGCTGAATTATTTACGGTTTAAAGCAGCTGCCCGCTTGACCCGTTTCACGTAGGTGACGTTCCACCAGATCGTAAGCGCCAGGATGCCATAGGTGGCAAACGGGGAAATCGCCAGAAAGGCCGGGATCGACAACGTGTACACCAATCCTACTTTAACACAAGCTTCGAGCAAAAGCGCGACGCCCCACACCGCCGTCATGCGGCGAAAGGTTTGACGATAGGCGGGCAGGCGATTCCACTTGTCGTGCATTTCCGGATCACGGCCGGCGAACCGTTCGGCAAAATAAAAAATCAGCGGGCGTGCGGCAAGCAGGGAGCCGAGAAATACCAAGCCCATGATCCCTGTAACATAAGACTCCCTCAGCAAAATGAACCGTTCGTCGCCGCCCAGCAGAACAGCGGCAATGCCGAGAACAAGCCCGAGGAAAATGAAGCCGGAGAACATATCAACTTTGCGGGTATGTATTAGGCTGTACACGGTATCGATCAGCGGTACGATGGCGGCGGCCGATAAGGCCACCAGGCTGCTCGTGTGCGGCAGCAGCAAGGTATACACGACATAAGGAAGCACGATGTTGACAATCAGCGTTACGATAATGGCGTTTCTCGATTTGGTCATCGGTTTCAACCGTCCTCTCCAATAAATAATTCGTTTCGTGTCAGGGTATGAAATCCTACCGGGTATCGTAGAGCTGCATTAATAAGGCCGCTGCTTCGTCGTGCATACCGTCGGTAGGTTTTTTCTATGACTTTAATATACCTACCTTCGGTAGGTATGTCAACATCAAAATCAAACTTGCAATCCCCCTCCATCCGGTTGTTTTCTTTGAACCAATCCGCAGCCCGCAATCCGCAAGACGCATAAAAAAAACCGGTACATGATGCACCGGTCATTTTTAACGCTTTTGTTATGATTTTTCATTTCATCCTCAAGCTCATTCCTCCGGAACCCTCGGCTTATTCACGTCATCCGGAATCCGCTCATCGAAAACGTCCTGGCCCGGGAAATCCCGGACATGGCCTTCGTGAAGCTCATGATTCTCGTAGTCGAATCGGCCCGAGCTGCGCTGGTCCACCCGCCACGGTGTGCTTTTTCCCAGCTGCTCGGCGTTGACCGGCGACCCGTAGGGCCCGTCCGGAAACTCCTCGAAGGCCAGATCGTTGCGCTGCGACTCCACGGTCGACAGGTCTGTCGAAAGGGCCCGCTTCTCATCCTTCATTTCTTGACTCATGGACGATTCCTCCCTGCGTTTTCGGCTCCGTGCTGCGTGGCATACTTGGACCCGATCATTCTCCTTATTATGGATGGAATAGAGCAAAGTATTGGTGGAAATCGTTGACATAAAAACAAAAATACTATCTCTAAAAAAATATTTCAAAAATTTCCTCCAGATATATTGTCTTCCGCAAATCCGCGTGTTAATATAGCGACAAATGAACAAATTGTGAACATAAACGAGCATATATTGCGCAAATAATACTCATTTATGTTTGATTTGGGCATTGAATGTTCATTTTCGCTTGAGTTAAGGGGGAATGATGAATCGACAGTGTGTGGCATATCAGCAATATGGATTTGACGCTCCGGCTGCTGTTATCGGTCGCCATGGGCGGATTGATCGGCATGGAACGCGAATGGAACAATCACGCCGCCGGCTTTCGGACCCATATCCTGGTCTGTCTCGGCTCGGCGTCCATCATGATCCTGTCCATGTACGGCTTTGAAGCCTTCGTGGACGAAACGAACGTCCGCCTGGATCCGGCGCGGCTCGCTGCGCAGGTGATCAGCGGGATCGGCTTTCTCGGCGCGGGAGCCATTCTCCGTTCGGGACAGACGGTATCCGGACTGACGACCGCCGCTTCGGTATGGGTCGTGGCCGCGATCGGACTGTCGATCGGCGCCGGATTTCTCTACTCGGCCCTTCTGACGACCGGACTTGCTTTTATCAGCCTGTTTGCCCTGAACAAATGGGAAAAGCTCATCATGCACCGCAAGAGGAACTTCGATTTCCTCATCCGGGTGCCCGACAAGCCGGGCATGCTCGTGACGGTCGCCAGCGAGCTGGATGTGCTTGGCATCAAGATCAACAATATCGAAATCCGCACGCCCGAAGGTCTGGCGGATGCCATGGTCGAACTGAAATTCCATATCCGCTCCCCAAATCCGATGCAGGTGGTTGCCGCCATGGACAAAATATCTTCCCTGCCCGACGTGCTTGGCATTGAATCGTCGGGAATCTCCTCAGAATTCGCACAAAAATTTTCCGCAAACAACAAGTATTCCAATTTCAAGATGTAATCGAACTGACGGCAAGCCTGACTAATGAGCAAAAATGAACAAATGTAAGCAAACGCATATGCGATTTGGCGGAAAGGATGGTTATATTGCTGGCAGCTGAACGAAAAATGAGAATCGTCGAATTTGTCAGACAGCATCGGTCGGCTTCTGTCGGCACGTTAGCCAAGGAATTCGGCGTTCATGAAGCGACGATCCGGCGCGACCTGGCCGAGGTCGAGCAGGAAGGGCTTCTGAAACGGACGCACGGCGGCGTTATTGTGGAACAGCTCACACACCACGAGCCTTCGTTTAACGAAAGATCGGGCATCCAGCTCGATCAGAAGGAACGCATCGGCCAGAAGGCGGCAAGCTTGGTGGAAGACGGGGATCACATCATTTTGGACTCCGGCACGACCACGCTGCACATCGCCCGCAACCTGGTCCACCGCTCCAACATCACCGTCATTACCAACGACATGAACGTGGCGGCCGAGCTTCGGGACGCTCCCGGCGTCAAAGTGACGGTCACCGGCGGGGAACTGTATCCGTCCAGCTTCATGCTGAACGGCATGTTTACGGATTACGTGCTGCGTTCGGTACACGTATCCAAAGCTTTTATCGCGACCACCGCGATCCATCCCAAATACGGCCTTACGCTTCCGGAAGCCCAGCTGGTTGTCGCCAAGCAGGGCATGATCGCGGCCGCCCAGGAAGTCATCGTCGTCGCCGACGAAACGAAAATCGGCAAAATTTCGCTGTATAATGTCGCTCCCAATAGCTCGATCCATACCCTGATCACGGGCAAAGAAGTTGCGGATTACGACATCAAGCAGTTTCAGGACGCCGGCATTCAAATTTTAACCGTCTGACGGAACGCAGCTCCTTTCAGGGGAGCTGACGATGACGTCAGACCCGAACGATGATAAGGAAATCCAGTATTAAAAAAAAACAAATAACGCTCACATGGAGGTGTTCCCTGATTTGAGTACGACTACGCAAACGGTGGACTCCCGGTCGCTCCGGCTCACCCACCCCCACCATGTCGAAGAAATGACGATGGATCGGACCGTCACGGAAGGTTTCGTCGTCATTGAACCCACTTTGGCCAGCATCTGTCATGCCGACCTGCGGTATTTCGGAGGCCTTCGGAAACCCGAAGTCCTTGCCCGCAAGCTGCCGATGGCCCTGCTTCATGAAGGCATCGGGAAAGTCGTCGGCGGTTCCTCCAAGCTTCAAGCGGGACAGCGGGTCGCCATCGTGCCGAACCTGCCGGGCTATCTGCTGAACGGCATCAAGCACGACGAGTGCTGTCCGGCCTGCAGGGGAGACATTCCGGAGAATTACTGCTACAACGGCAAGTTTCTTGGGAGTACGATCGACGGTATCGCGCAGAGCCGGCTCGTTATTCCGGAGGCATGCGCCATTCCGATCCCGGATTCGATTCCGGATGACATTGCCGTGCTGGCGGAGCTGTGCAGCGTATCCTACCGGGCGATCCGCCCCGTGGCCGATCTGCTGGACAGCGCACAGGTCGCCGTTTTCGGAGACGGTCCGGTCGGCTTCCTGACCGCCGCCATGCTCCATTACGCCTTTGGCGTCAGCACGGAGCGCCTGACGGTATTCGGCGCCATTCAGGAGAAGCTGGAGCATTTCACGTTTGCCCGGACCGAAATGGTGCAGGAATACGATTTTCAAGGCGGCTGGAAGGTTGATGTCGTGCTGGAATGCACAGGCGGAAGATTTAGTGAAAGCGCCATCAATCAAGGGATCGACTTACTTCTCCCTGGGGGCCATCTGATCGCCATGGGCGTCAGTGAGGAGCTTGTTCCTATCAATACGCGGGATGTGCTGGAGAAAGGCATTACGATCCACGGCAGCAGCCGCAGCTCGCACAGCGATTTTCGGAAAGTGCTTGAAGTGATGCAGCAGGAGGAATGTCAGGAGACGCTCCGGCAGTTGGTGCCGGATGACTATATCCCGGTGAGCAAGGCAGAAGACTTTGCGGGCGCAATGGAATCTGCCCTGGCTCACAGAGACTGGAAAAAGATGTACCTCGATTTTCGCTGGTGAGAGAGCGAAAATCTTGTTCAATAGTGTACCACACAAGCGGGTTGAAGTAAAAACGGCTGGAGGATGCCCAGGCATTCCTCCCTCCGTTCTTCATCATATGAAAGCGCTTGCCGTGGACGATGAACCCAAACAACACATAGCAACCGCTGGTGAAGGAGGAATCCGTGTGGCATCCATTGAGTTGGTCGATGTATCCCAATCGTTTGACAAAAACACCATCATCCCCCGTCTGAACCTGAAGATCGAAGATGGCAAATTCACCGTCCTGGTCGGTCCTTCGGGCTGCGGCAAGACCACCCTGCTCCGCATGATCGCCGGGCTCGACCGCCAGACTTCGGGGTCGGTTCTGATCGGCGGCAGCGACGTATCCGCCATTGCCCCGGGCCAAAGGGGCGTCGCGATGGTGTTTCAGAACTACGCCATTTATCCGACGATGTCCGTACGCGAGAATATCGAATTTGGCCTGAAAAACAACAAAGTACCCAAGGAGGAACGGACACGGCTCGTGGAAAGCATCAGCGAGACGGTCGGACTCCGCCCTTACCTTGACCGCAAGCCCTCCACCCTTTCGGGCGGCCAGCGGCAGCGGGTGGCGCTCGCGCGGGCGATGGTCAAGAAACCATCGGTGTTCCTGATGGACGAGCCCCTGTCCAACCTGGACGCCAAGCTCCGGGTGCAGATGCGCGTCGAGCTCATCGAGCTGCACAAGAAGCTCGGCTCCACCTTCGTCTACGTCACGCACGATCAGGTCGAAGCGATGTCCATGGCCGATACCATCGTGCTGATGAACCAGGGGGAGATTCAGCAGGAGGCTTCTCCGGCTGAAATTTACCGCGAACCGGATAATCTGTTTGCCGCGCAGTTTATCGGGGTCCCTCCGATGAACGTCGGCGACATGGGGCAGGACGGAGTCCGTTTTGGCTTTCGTCCGGAGCACGGGCTGCTGTCCACCGAGCCGGCGGATGCCCATTTTACGGCCAAGGGCGTCATCTCCACCCGGGAAATGCTCGGCTCAGAGACCATCTACCAGGTCCGTACAAGGGACCATTCCTTTATGATCAAATGCACCGAAGACCTGTTCAGCGTAGACCAGGACATCTATCTCTCCTTGGACGAATCCAAGCTTTTTCTCTTCGGAGCGGATGACAAGCGGATTTACCGCGATGACCGACGGCATAACACCTACCTTCATGCGCTAAGGGGACGTTTCCAATGAACCGGCGCAGAGTATGGGAGACGACCAGGCCGTACGCGCTCATTTTGCCGGCGATGATCGCCTTGTTCCTGTTCGTGGTCTACCCGGTCTTTTACCTCATTAAATTAAGCCTGTATAAATACAACCTGCTCAATAAGGACAAAAGCAAGTTCATCGGTCTTGACAACTACCGGGAAATCTTCACCCGGGACGATTTCTATCACGCCCTGGCCAACACCGCCGTCTACACGGTGGGCGTCGTGCTCTGCACCATGCTGCTCTCGCTCGGCGTGGCCGTATGGCTGCGGAAGCGGTCACGGTTCAACGCCATTCTGCAGGCAGGCCTGTTTACGCCGCATATCATTTCGATCGTCTCCATCGCGCTCGTCTGGATGTGGCTGATGGAGCCGGGACACGGCCTGCTCAATTATGTGCTGAAGGCCTTCGGACTTCCGGGATCGCCCTGGCTGCAGAGCTCCAGCACTTCCATGATTTCCGTGATCCTGGTCTCGGTGTGGCACAGCATCGGCTATTACGCCCTCATTATGGTGGCGGCGCTGCAGAGCATTCCCCCGACCATCTACGAAGCCGCTGCGCTGGACAATGCCAGCAGGTTCAAGGTGTTTTGGAAAATTACGCTGCCGCTGATCTCGCCGCAGTTGTTTTTCATCCTCGTCATCATGACGATCGGCTCCTTCAAGGTGTTCGATACGGTCAAAATCATGACCGGGGGCGGCCCCAACGGCTCAACGACGACGCTCGTGTACTACATCTACGAGTTCAGAACGACCAGCATCGGCTTCGCTTCGGCCACCGGCGTCGTGCTGATGGCGATCATCGCGGTGCTGACCTTTGTTTACTTCAAAGTCCTTGCCCAGCGGATTCACTACCAATGAGCCGCACCATGGGCAGACAACAACCTGAGGGGGTGCTTTTCCCGTGCTGATCCAGGAAAAGAAACAAGTCGGCGGAAAGCTGCGTTACCGGATCCGGGACCATGCGTCCCTCCGGCTTCTGAAACGGCTTCTGGGCTTCGTGGCCAAGCTCGCCGTGCTGATCGTGTTTATTTTTCCGTTCCTGTGGATGATATCCACTTCGCTGCAAACCTTTGAGGAGACGCTGGCCTTTCCGCCGACGTGGATTCCCGCCGCGCCGCAGTGGCATAATTTTGCCGAGGCCATGAGGTCGGCTCCCTTCGTGACCTATGCGAAAAACTCGGTCATCATCACCGTCTCCGTCATCGTGCTGCAAATGATCGTGATGATCCCGGCGGCGTACGCATTTGCCAAATACCGCTTCTGGGGCCGGAACCTGCTGTTCGGCATCGTGCTGCTCGCCTTCATGATTCCCGGGCAGGTAACGTTCATTCCCGTCTACCTGATGATGGCGGATTGGGGCATCAACAACACCCTTTTGCCCCAGATTATTCCGTTCATGGCCAATGCCTTCGGGATTTTCCTGCTCCGCCAGTATTTTATGCAAATCCCGCAGGAGATCATTGAGTCCGCCCGGCTGGACAATGCCAGCGAGTTCAAAATCATGCAGAAGATCATGATCCCCATGGCCGTTCCCGCCTTGGCCACCGTCGCCTTGTTCAGCTTTGTGAGCCATTGGAACGACTACTTCTGGCCGCTCGTCGTCACCGACTCGACCGCCGTCCGGCCGCTGACGATCGGGATCGCCATGCTCAGGGAATCCGAGGGCGTATCCAACTGGCATATCATCATGGCGGGCAACGTTGTGCTTGTCCTGCCGATCCTGATCGTGTATTTGTTTGCTTCCAAGCAGATCGTCAAGGCTTTTGTATACTCCGGTATTAAATAAGCTGTCGCTAAAAACGAAGTTAAATCACCTGAAAATGGAGGAGTTTCTGTGAAGAACAAGTTTCCATTCATCGCGCTGACCCTGGCGCTGATCATGACTTTATTGGCAGGATGCAGCGGAGGCGGAAGCGGGTCCGAAGGCGAAACGGCTGGCACGGACAGCAAGGCCGCTTCGGAAGAGGCATCCGGCAATTCCGGTAATTCCGGCTCCGGCAAGGAGACCATCCAGTTCTGGCACTCGATCGGCGGCAAGAACGGGGAGTTTCTGGACGCCATGATCAAGCGGTTCAACAGCTCCCAGGACAAAATCGAGGTCGTCGGAACGTTCCAGGGCAGCTACCAGGAAACGGTAACGAAGCTGCAGCAGGCCGTTGCGGCCAAGACCGCGACGGACGTGACGATGCTTGAGCGTTCCAACGTGCAGCTGTTCGCGGACGCGGAAGTTCTGGAAGACCTGGCCCCCTACATGGAAAAGTCCGGCCTCAGCAAGGACGATTTTGAGGAGGGGCTGATGGGGCATTCCTATTTTAACGATAAGCTGGTCTCCCTTCCGTTTAACCGCTCCACGCCGGTGATGCACATCAACAAGTCGATGCTGGACGAAAAAGGCTTGTCCATCCCGACAACCTGGGACGAATTGAAAAAAACAGCCGAAGCGCTGGTCGTCAAGGAAAATGGCGAGGTGAAACGCTACGGGCTGACGATGCCGTACGATACCTGGTATCCAATCGCCATGATTACGCAGGCCGGAGGCAAGTTCTTCAACGATGAGGGCACGTCCGTCGGTTATACGACCGAAGCGTCCAAGACCTTCAAGTATCTGAAGGAGCTGCAAAATGCCGGCGCCCTCTACTATCCGCCAAGCCAGGACTCCGGCAACATTACGAATCAAATGTTTACGAGCGGCAAGGTGGGGATTCTTTTCCAATCGACCGGTTCGATCTCCGGCCTGACTCAAGGTGCGAAGTTCGATTATGTGACGGCATTCCTTCCGCAGGATAAGCAGTACGCTACTCCGACCGGGGGCGGCAACGTGGCCATGATGGCGGCCTCCAAGCATAAGGATGCGGCCTGGGAGTTCATGCACTGGCTGATGACCAGTCCGGAAGGCGCGCAGCAGTTCGTTATCGATACGGGATACCTTCCTTTCACGAAGCAGATGGTCGAATCGGACGCCATCAAGCAGCTGTGGGAAAAGGAGCCGAACCGGAAGGTGGCTTTTGAGCAGCTCCAATACGCCGTTGATACCAACAAGAGCGTCCAGTGGCCGCAGGTCGAGCAGGAGTTTAACAAGGCGATCCAAGCGATCATGTACGATAACAAAGACGTTGATGCCACACTGAACAGCTACAAGGAAGAAGTGGACCGGATCTTGAAAAATTAACGTGATCCCATTCCCGCCAATAACAAGGAGGTACACTGTCTTATGCTAGAGCATTTGAAGCAGCTGCAGTCCATCGTGGTATCCGGACACCGCGGCTGGAAGTCCGCATATCCGGAAAATACGCTCTTGTCGTTTCAACAGGCGCTGGATCTCGGCGTCGATATGCTGGAGCTGGACCTGCGCATGACCCGCGACGACGTCGTGGTGGTCATCCATGATGCCACCGTCGACCGGACGACGGACGGATCGGGCCCGGTCAGCGATTATACGCTGGAGGAGCTGAAGCGGCTGGATGCCGGCGGCTGGTTCGGCAAAGTGTTCGAGGGACTTAAGGTTCCGACCTTCGAGGAATTCTGCGAGCTGATCGCCTCTTATCCGGACGTTCTGCTGAACGTGGAGATCAAACCGGACGAACGGGCTCTGGAAACCGCGGACGCCGCCATTGTCCAGCTTGCATCCCACGGGGAGCTTCACCGGTGTGTATTTACCAGCTTTGACGCCACGGTTCTGGCGCATATCCACGACAAGCATGGCCTTAAGACGCAGGGCTTTCCCGGTGAGCAGATGCACAACTATGTGCCGGGACCCGAGGGGACGATTTCGAAAATGTGGGCGGTGGGACTCAGCATGAAGCTGCTGACGCCTGCCCGGGTGAAGGAATACGAGGATCTGGGCATCCTGCCGTGGTGCTACTGCCCGGACGACGATCAGCAGGTCTACTACGCGCTCGGCTGCGGTTCCCTGCTGATGACGGTGAACAACCCGCTCCCGGCCATGCGGATTCGGGAGCAGATGGATCTCTCTCCCACAAATTTCATGCCGCAACCGTGAATGTCCGGTTTCATCCCAACCCTGGATTGGAGGATTGATGTCCATGGATCATTCGAAATTTAACAGCCGTTGGGCCGTAAAGGGATTGGCCCGCCGCACACTGATGAAATTAACGGCAGGCTTCCTAATCGCCGCCCTCCTGCCTCTCTCCGCTTCCGGCGCTCATGCGCAGCCGTCGCCGCTGAAGTCCAAAATGTTCGACCTGTCGCAGGAGGCGAAGGAAGTGATCCGCGAGAAGCCGCTGCACAACGGAACCGTGCTTCAGTCCTTTGCCATCGATAATGCGAACGGGCGTATTTATACCGTTCAGCTCATGGCCGGCGGACAGCAGCTCCCCGGCGAAACCGCACCAGTGAGCGGAGCCGCCCGCTCCAGCAGCGGCGATCTGGCCCTGACCCAGCTGGATATGAACGGAAACGAGCTGGGGCACATGTTCCTGAAGGGATTTGGCCACGGCGTGCAGATCGGCGTGGAGGCGGACGGGTCGCAGGCCTACTTATGGTCGGAGACCGACTCGGTGACGGAGTCGGGCAGCGGCTGGGGAACCCAGCTGACCCGGTTCGCCTTCCAGGACGGCGCCATCCTGACGCCGGAGTCTCCGGAGCTTGAGAAGTACCGGCTGATCCCCGGTGCCGACCGGACGACGGTCCATATCGACCAGGCGAACGGGCTGCTGACGATGCGTTACCGTCTGAACGGAGCCTTCCATTTTGGCGTATATGAGCTGGAGAAAGTTAAGCAGCACATCTACGAGCCGGTGGCGGACGTCCTCCAGCCTTCCCTCGGCACGTTTCAGGGCTTCGCCTCCTACGGCGGTTACCTGTATCTCCTGGAGGGCAGCGCCTACGGTTCGGCCGGCTCGGTCGAAGGCACCGGCAATACGTACATCACCGTCGTGAAGCTGAGCACCGGGGAGGTCGTGGACCGGCAGCTCATCCTTACCGCGCCGGAACTGACGTACCGGGAGCCTGAGGGGATGTCGATCCGGATTCCGGACATCAGGCACCCGCAGAAAGCCGAGCTGTGCTTCGGCTTTGCGTCCGCCTTTACGCCTAACCGGCTCGCCAGCATCTACGCCTTTGACCGGCTCCTGCCGGAGCAGGCGCTGCAGGATTAAAATTAAAATGAGGAAGGCGGCCGTGTATGGCCGCCTTTCTTTTTATATGAAGCCGTATTCCGGGGGAGGTTCAAAGGACGATTCTTCAAGATGCTTATGCCCCTAGCAAATGTAAAGGAAATATTCATGTCGTTGATATTTTACGGCTTGAAGGAAATATCAACATACGTCGCGCCATCCTTGGCGGATGCATTCACGGTTGCTCCTAACACTTCAGAGACAAATCTGATGGGCACCATGACTCTCATAAAAGGCATCTCCGGAGCGCTTGGCAGAATTTTCGCCTCACCATTTACATAAGCAGTCGTACTTCCGATTGTCATGGTCATGACGGTTCCGTCATTCGATTGAATGGTCACTTGCTGTTTATTCTTGTCCCAGCTTACCGATTGTCCCATTCCTTCTGAAATAACCCTTAGCGGAACATATGCGGTATTTGTAGCCTTGTTTATATATGGGGGTGTCGAATCTGATTCTATTGGAGCACCATTTAATTGGACGTACAAAGAATAAATGATCCTTGGAGGAGAAGCATTTGCGGGAATACTCATAAAAATGGTTAGGAGACTGGTTAGGAAAACAGGAATGACAATTTTTTTGAACATTTTGTATTATCCTCTCTATTTAAATAAATCTACTCATAGGATTCATGAAACCACAACGCTGGTCTCGCTCTGGCTGTTAATCCATTTGCTCCATAACATTCCCCAGATGATTTCCGAAATTTTTCAAAGTAAGGAACGCAACGAGCAAGAGGATCACCGTCACACTAATCGCCACAACCACTCGTTTAAAGGTCATTTTTATACCCCATTTCTAATTAGGATCATTAACCATAGTCACGAAGGACAGCAGGCTTCGACTCACTTTTTCGTTCATATTTAAAACCCCTGTTGCTAGAAAAAGTTTAATTTTCAGGATTTACCATTTTATATGTAACTACTACTATACTGAGAGCGTCTTGTTACTACAAGGCGTATTCTAGTTCAGAGCATCAATATTAAGGAGGAGAACAACCATCTAATTTGCTAGTTAATTTAAAATGAGAAAGGAGCAGATAATATGAAATTCAATAGAATTGCCAGGTGGTTGCTCCCAGCTGTTGTTTGTCTGCTATTACCTATGCCCTCCGTTACCTTAAGGCTTACCGTGTAGCGGTCCGCTTTTTGTGGTATACTTGAAATAGATCAAGCGTAAACTAAAAAAGCCACGATGCTGGTAACATCGTGACTTTGACAAAGGCCGGCGGGCGACCACGGCGAGAATTCAGTTCAAGAACCGAAGAACCACCGGATTGCTAGGCTCCCAACCTAATCCCGGTGGTTTTTCTTGTTATGCCGCGCTTGCTTCCAGGCACTGACCAAAGTTTTCAGGCCAGTAATGATACCGACCAGCTTCAGCAGTCCGTCCAAAAGCTTTAAGGCCACTTCAAGAATGGACACGGCGTCACCCCCTTTCGGGCTTGCTTCGCCGTGTCCTCCCACCGGTTACTTTGTCCTTTCGATTATACCACAATCTACCATTTGCTAATTGCTAATTCTCTCACTTATCCGGACACCGGATCCTCTCATTTCACATTAAAAATGCCTCTCTCTTTCGATATCATCTGATTTAACAGCCCCAGCTTCCAAACCATATTCCCCGGCTCCCTGAACACTCCACCGGTTTGTGCCGCTTACTGATCACAATCAGCCCTTTTGTTGATGGCGTTTCGAAGGATAAAAACTATAATGTACACATAAGCTCCAAAAAAAGGAGGCAGCGATCATGCAACCTCAGGTTTTGATTGTCGGCGCCGGTCCGACCGGTCTCGTTTTGGCTCTGGCCCTGGAGAAGCAGGGAATCCCTTTTCGAATCATCGATCAACGGTCCGGACCGAGAGAAGCCTCCAGAGCCATGGTCGTTCATGCCAGAACCCTGGAGTTCTACCAGCAGTTCGGCATAGCGGATTCATTTGTGCAGCGCGGC
This sequence comes from Paenibacillus sp. VMFN-D1, assembly GCF_003386155.1. Taxonomy (NCBI): domain Bacteria; kingdom Bacillati; phylum Bacillota; class Bacilli; order Caryophanales; family Paenibacillaceae; genus Paenibacillus; species Paenibacillus sp. VMFN-D1. Next base: position 20,181 of record NZ_QRDU01000012.1, read on the forward strand.
ATCCCCATGCATACCGGCCAAATTATGAAGAACGGCAAGCTTAAGGGAACCATCAACTTTGGTGATTTTGGAGAAGAAATCAGCCCCTTTCCCTATGTACTCAGCCTGCCTCAGGACGAGCATGAAGCCCTTCTCATCGAGCATCTCGACTCCAAAGGAATCCATGTGGAGTGGAATACCGGGCTCGTTTCCCTTCAGGAAGGGAATGAAGCGGTGCATGCCGTCACGACCCGGCAAGGGAGCGAAGAGAAACAAGCGTATGCCTATGTGTGCGGGTGCGATGGGGCGCATAGTACGGTCCGCAAGGAGATGGGACTGGAGTTTCCCGGAGGAACGTATGAGCAGATGTTTTTCGTGGCTGATGTGGGGAGTAAAGAGCCCGTGACAAACGTGACAATGAACTTTTTTGAAGAAGGCTTCTGTCTGGTCTTCCCGATCCGCACGAGCGGACAGGTCCGGCTCATCGGACTGATTCCGCCCAAGATCCTAAATCAGGGAATTCCCGCGAATTTGGAGCCTCTGATTCCTTATGTGGAAAGAAATACGGGAGTGCACATCAGCCAGGTGAACTGGTATTCGACTTATAAAAGCCATCACCGGGTATGCGAGCACTTCCGCAAAGGACGGGTCTTTATCGCCGGGGATGCGGCCCATGTGCACAGCCCGGTCGGAGGGCAAGGCATGAATACCGGCATTGGGGACGCCGTGAATCTGGGCTGGAAGCTTGCCGCGGTTCTTCTGGACAAAGCGGACGCCGGCGTTCTCGATTCCTACGAGACGGAGCGGATTGCTTTTGCCCGGACGCTCGTGGCCACCACAGACCGGCTGTTCCAATCGCTCGTAGGGGGCGGCATCATGACCTCTCTGGTTCAGGACATGGTCATTCCCCATATCGTTCCCCTGCTTCTGGACGTCCCGCCTATACGAAAAATGGCCTTTGAGCGGCTGTCGCAAACGCAAATCCGTTACCGGGACAGCATGCTGAGCAGCGGTGCTTCCGGCTCCGTTCACGGCGGCGACCGTCTGCCCTGGATTCAGACTGCCCATGGGGACAACTTCGAACCGCTGCAATCCGTCGATTGGCAGCTGCATGTGTACGGCCAAGCATCGCCAGGTCTGCGCCGGCTCAGCGAAACGACAGGCATCCCCTTGCATGATATGGGGTGGACGCCATCCATGAAAGCAGCCGGCATGCATCCCGATTCGGCAGTTTTGGTCCGGCCGGACGGATACGTCGCGTTAGCGGAACCTCACCAGGATACCGGTGCGATTCAGGCGTACCTCGATCGATTTCATATTGCTCCGTTTACACACGAAAAGAGCTGACGCTGGCGTCGGCTCTTTTCGCTTGTTGCTGGATGCGGTTGTATTCGAAACATGCTGAAGCTATGGCGGATTCGGCTTATCGCTTGGATATTGCTTGAACTCTTAGCGAGGTACGGCAGCTGGAATTCAGTCCGGATCACAAAACATTGTCCAATCCTTCCGCCGTTTCCAACTCGCCGTACCTTATCTATCGTTAGATACCAGCAGTCACCTTATGTTTCGACGCCTCTATCCGCTTATTCAGCTCCTCCAAAAACAGATCCTCGTCGATGGGAAGCGCTACGGTGTCGCCGATCCAGCTCGACAGATGCATCGCATTGGACAGCATTAAACTGTTGATGCCCTCCTCACCGTCAGCGATCAGCGGCGCACCGTCCAGGACGGCCTTGGCAAACGAAGCGATGACGCCGGTATGCTGGCTGTTGTCACCTTGCGTCTCGATGACGGACACTTCCACGGGAGGCGTGGCAAAGCCGTCCTTCGTTGTAAAACAGTATTCACGCTCGTTCTGGCTCAACTTGTGCAGCGTCAGCGTATTATTTTCGCACACCAGCTTGCCCATTTCCAGCGTAATTTCCAAACGGTTCGTTCCCGGCAGGTCGGCCGTCGTCGTGACGAATACGCCCGTGGCTCCGTTCGGGAATTCCATATATGCCGTGACGTCATCCTCCACCTCAATGTTATGCCACTTGCCTTCATGGCAAAAGGCGCGGACTTGGGCCGGCATGCCGCAAATCCATTGGAGGAGGTCGATGTTGTGCGGGCATTGGTTGATAAGCACGCCTCCGCCTTCCCCGGCCCAGGTGGCGCGCCAGCTTCCCGAATCATAATAGGCCTGCGACCGGTACCAGTCGGTAATGATCCAGTTCACCCGCTTAATCGCGCCAAGCTCGCCGCTGTGCACGAGCTCATGCATTTTACGGTACATCGGATTGGTCCGCTGGTTAAACATCATGCCAAAGATACGGCCGCTCTCCCGCGCCTTCTCGTTCATTTCCCGCACCTGCTTCGTGTAGACGCCGGCCGGCTTTTCGCATAAAACGTGCAGTCCTTTGGTGAAAGCCATAATGGCGAGCCTTGGATGGTCGTAGTGCGGCGTCGCAATAATCACGGCATCACATAGGCCGCTGTCCATCAACTCGTCAGGAGTTGCAAAGTAGCCAATGTCGCCTTGCAAATACGTTTTGGCGTTCTCCAGCCGCATGTCGTCCATTTCCGACACTGCGGTCAGCTCCGCCTCCGGCACGATACCCTTGTTTAATTTTTTGGCATGATCCGACCCCATATTGCCCATCCCGATGACGCCGATCCGTAATTTAGACATCAAGACCCTCCATTCTCCTTAGCGGTAGCCAAGGGAAGCCAAATTGTTGTAGCTCGTCTGCAGGCAGTCGAACGGACTCGTCTGGCACACGTCCTGCTCGACCAGCAGATATTTTGTATTCGCTTGTTCAAGCGCTTTCAAAATCGCCGGAAAATTCATGTTCCCTTCCATGACGGGGGCCATCAGCTGCTGCGTTCCCTGGACGGCCATGTCCTTCAAATGCACGCAGTGAAGGCGGTCCTTCAACTTGCCGATCCATTCGCATACGTCGGCGCCGGCCGCCTGTACCCAATATGTATCGAGCGTAATGCCCATCTCCTCCGGCGCGAAATCCTCCACCAGCCGCTCAATGAGGCGCTTGCCGCCGATTTTTTCTAACTCAAAATGATGGTTGTGGTACATGAACAGCTTGCCTGCCTTGGCGATCCGACCTGTCGCTTCCCGGAAGTCTTCCGCGAAATACCCGTACCAGTCGAGACCGCGGTATTTATCAGGCATCGATCCAATGCCGATGTAATCGCAGCCCAGAATATGATGCTCCTCAATGACTTGATCCGTTTCGTTCAGGATCCGGTCCGGGCTCGTATGCGTCAGCGCGATTTGAAGCGACAGCTCGTCGCAAATGGCGCGAAGCGTCTCGGGACGGATGGAACCGATGGCCGAAATCTGGACCGACGTATAGCCCATAGCCGCAATTTTTTGCAATGTTCGCCGAATATCTTTTTCCGTCTGGAGAAAGGATCGGACGGTGTACAATTGTGCGCCTAAAATCATGAAATATGGCCCCTCCTTCAAGATTTCCAAAAGTGCATTCTCCCCTTAATTATAGTCCCGGCACCCGGAATCACCATTGTAAATCGAAGCCATAACATTGCAAATATAGCGGTCATTCGTTAGACTAAACCCAACATTGCTTGAGGGGGCGAACGGATGCTGTACGCCAATATCCATACCGACTCATTGAATTTCCACCATGCGGCCGACCGGCGCAAAACGGACCAATATGCGCTGCACTGCCACAATTTTTACGAGGTGTACTATTTTATCGCCGGAGAAGTCAGCTATCTGGTCGAGGGCAAGCGCTACGTACCGGAACCGCACAGCCTGCTGCTCATCGCCCCACACGTGTTCCACGGCGTAAAAATCGAAAGCGACATCCCTTATGAAAGGATATCGCTCCATTTTGTGCCCGGATTTCTTCCGCCCGAAAACCAGTCCGCCTTATTATCTCCCTTCCATCCCGATGATGGTCCGGCAGGGATCTATTACAAGGATGACGGAAACCGCGTTATGTTTACTTTTTTCAAGCAGCTGATGGAAGCCCGGCATGCCGATGCCGCCATTCGCGATCTTGCGCTCCGGGTGCGCCTTGAGGCGCTGTTGTCGCAGATCTTGATCCACAGCTATGCGCTGAAAGGCACATCGGAGACCTCATCTTCCGCTCCGTCGATCCAGCGAATCATCGCTTACGTCAACGACCATATCACCGAATCGGTCTCGCTCGACGATCTGTCCGCCGCCTTTTATATCAGCAAGCATCATTTGAACAAAATGTTCCGCAGAGCGACAGGCACAACCATCGGCAATTATATCATCCATAAACGGGTCGTGATGGCGCAAAATTTGATGCTTCAGGGCCATACCGCGAGTTCGGCGGCCGCCGCCGTCGGCTTCCATGATTATTCTTCTTTTTTCCGTGCGTATAAAAAGGTGCTGGGCTGCGCTCCGTCCGCCAAACGACATCCCATGCTGCTCCATTAAATCGCCTCAAGGGCTTGCAGCAGCTTACCCCCGGGTCAGCCACCCTTCGGGAATGACGGTCAGATCGCCGGGTTTCCGGTACCGCTGTCCGATCTCCCGGAAGCGCTCCAGCACGTTCGCGTCCAGCAGTCCCTGCCGGTTGGGAGCCCCATTCAACAGAAAGGTCACGTTCTGGCGGTTGCAGTCCTGAACCATGTCCAGTGCCCAATCCACTGATTTCAGCTCTCTGGCCGTATCCGTCGTTCTCCAGAACCAGGTTTTCGTTAATACGTTGCAGCTGGCCCCCGGCCCCACAAAGCCGTCTTCCACTTCCTGCCCTGCCGCATTTTCATAAAACACGACGTCCGTATGATTCAGGTTGGTCTCGCAGCTGATGTTCATCAGCAAGCACTGAGGCTGCAGCGACTTGACCCAGGCGTCGATTTCCTCGAACGGAAGGTTCTCGTACGAAGGGCCGCCCCAATGGGCGTTCCAGCCGTCGATAATGAGGAACGGAAGCTCGCCGTAGTTCGTCAGCAGCTCCTCAAGCTGGTTTTTAATGAACTGCTTATCCTCCGGCGTGCATTTTCTCCGACCGATTTGGTGATGCAGGTCCAGCATGGAAAAATACAGCCCCGCCTCGATCCCTTCCGCCCGGAACGCGTCCAGGTATTCCTTGACGACATCCCGCTGACTCGCTGCGTTGCGAACGCAATGCTCTGTGTACTTCGTCGGCCACAAGCTGAAGCCTTCATGATGCTTCGCGGTCAATGCCGCAAAGCTCATCCCCGCCGATTTGGCGGCCTTCGCCCATTGCGAGCAGTCCAGCTGCTCCGGATTCCAGTCCTTCGGGTCGAAAGGGAACCGGCGGGGCTCATCCCCGTTCTCGTGATCGTATTCCCAATCGATAATGTCCGAATCGGCAAACTGAAACGTTGCGCTGTTGAAGTGAATAAACATCCCGAACCGCTGATTCACAAACCACTGCTGCCTTTGGATGAGTGCCTGTTGATCCATAACTCACTGCCTCCCTGACTTCACTTAAATCATATAATATCTACCACTCTACAGGATCATCTTCCTTGACACAGCTGACAATGACGACTTCTTATAGTACAATCTCTACATTCGTTTTTTATCGAAAAGGAGCTTTAGCGGTATGCTCGTACTTGAACTCAAGGTGCCGCCGTTTCCGCTGCTGGCCGCGGTCGGCCATACGGTGTGGCAGGCAGGCGTGATGCATGCCGAGCGGCAATTCGAAGCCTTTGACCTGATCGTTTGCGCCAAGGGCACGCTATATATGGAGGAGAACGGGATTGCATATGATATCCGGGAAGGAACGATGCTCGTCCTGGAGCCTGGCAAAACGCACCGCGGCTGCCGTCCGACCGATCGTGAAACCGAAGTGTATTGGATCCATTTCGAATACCCGGCGGATGAGCAGCCGGTTCTGACCGAGAAAAGCCACTGGCATCTGCCGCTGCTGAACCGGTCGGATCAGGATACCCAGGCCCAGCCGGGCCTGGTGGACATCCCCAAATTTGCCGAAATCGATTTGCGAACGATGGTGCCGATCCTGCAGGACATGCTGAAAGTGCACGGCATGCTTACGCCCTACGGAGTCTACGAACTGCACATGTTATTCGGCAGGTTCCTGGTCGAACTGCAGGGAAGCATGAGAAAAGGCGGTCCGCATGCCCGCTCGTTTTTCCTTGGAGAGCAGGTCGCAGCCTATTTGGCGGACAACCTTGAAGTTCCCTTCGACTCCGCAGGCATGGAGCGCGACCTGCATTACCATTTCGACTACTTGGCGCGCTGCCTGAAACAATATTCGGGGATGAGTCCGCTGCAATACCGGCATCATCTGCAGATGGAGCGGGCCAAGCGGCTGCTGGCGCATTCGGAGCTGCCCCTGGTCAAAGTCGCCGAACAATGCGGATTTCGGGACAACAACTATTTTACGCGTCTGTTTAAACGCCAAACCTCGTTCACTCCCGGGGAGTACAGGAAACGGTATCAGGTGTTCCGGGTGGATTGAAATATTGGCTTGGTTTGATATACTAAATAAAAGCTATACACGACTTGTGTGCACATTTCAAGGAACGTTAACGAGAATCGGAGAATAATAATGCCGAAAGACCCAGCAAAATTGTTATATCAAATGATTAAGGACGACATCCTCGCGAGAATTGAAAATCATCAGTTCGAATACGATAAGCCGATTTGTACGGAGAAAAGCCTGTCCGAGCAGTACGGCGTCAGCCGCATTACCTCCAAACGGGCTATCGAGGATTTGGAGCAGGCCGGCATCCTGTACCGCAAACGCGGGGTGGGGAGCTTCGTGAGGCGTATTCCTCTATCCGCTCAGCCGGAAAGCTCTGTCTCTTCCCTTCCGGACGGGCTGCCACCGGGGAGGACCATACCGGTCATCCTGCCTTTCGCCGTCAACCAGGGCGGTTTCTTCCGGATCGTTGAGGCGGCTACCGCGCGGCTGGACGGCGCCAATGTTCATTTGGCAATCCATATTTGCGAGCCGGATCCGGATAAGATGAGAAGCCTGCTGCTCCGGCTCTTTGCTCAAGACGTGGACACCCTCATTCTGTATCCGGCGGGCAACGAGCTGCATTTGGACGTGCTCAGGAAGTTTACCGAGCAGGGCAAGCAGGTCATCATCCTGGATAAGCCGCATGATATTCCTTATTTAAGCAGCGTGGTCTGCGACAATTTCGGGGGCAGCTACCAGCTGACCCGGCATCTGGTCGATTACGGGCACCGCCGGATCGCCTACGTCTCCCGCTTCTCGCCCCGTGACATGTCCAGCTTGTCCGCACGCTTCAGCGGGTTTACGAAATGCATGAACGATCACGGGCTCGAAGTGGTCTCCGAGTACGTCAAATTTAATGTCACGCCCGATTACCATATGCTGAAGCATATCATTAACGGGTTTTACCGGTCGGGCGTCACCGCTATCGAGTGCGAGAACGACGAGGTCGCCTTTAACGTATACATGTGCTGTCTCGGTTTGTCGATCCGGGTACCCGAGCAGATGAGCATTACCGGCTTCGACAATATCGAGTGGGCGGTGACCGGCAGCGCGCAAATCACCACCATCGATCAGAATTTCAGCGTCATCGGCGAAACGATCGCCGACCTCATTCTGAACGGAGACCGTCGCCCCGTTATCACGACCGTCCCCGTAAGCCTTGTTCCCAGGGCCTCGACCGGGCCTGCAACGGCGGATTAACGGAAGGAAGGCAGCGTCCAGGAGACGCGGTTTCCTAATCCCTGGCACAACCATAAACGGCCCCTGCCGCCGGTAAGCTTAACAGCTGGCCGGTGTACAGGGGCCGCTTGGTTAAGCTAAGCCCAAATCTCTTATTCTTCGAATCGGCTGACCGACAGTCCGCCTACAGCAATGCGGCCGTGCCCGCCCGTCAACCGGATTGTATTCTGCGTTCCAGGCTGCAGCCGGACCGTGAACGATGCGGTGCCCTCCGCTTCCTCGCCGCTTCCTGTTCCGGGGGCGTTGATCAGCGTGTAATCATGGCCGTTGACCGTTAAGTTCAGCTTGGCCAGGGCTTCGTCCGTGCTGTAATGGATGTACAGTGCGGCCCGTCCGCCGCTGCCGCCGTCGACGCCGCCGAATTCGCAGTAAGCGCCCCCGGCGTCCAGTCCGCGGACGACTGCTTCTGCTCCAGATCCGCCCGTAACTTCAGCACCTCCTCCCGTAGTGCTTACTGACGCCGCATAGTAGGCCGAAACTTCGGCTTCCGGCGCTTCACCGACAGACTTGACGCTGCTCTTGGTCTGAACCACCGTTTGAATGGTCCCGTCTTCGTTAAAATGCAGGCTGTCGATGCACACGCTGCGCAGGTTCCCGTGTCCTGAAATGTCCTGGTTATGATAGAACAGGTACCACTGTCCTTTGTACTCCACCACCGAGCCATGCGTCGTCGAGCAGCCGGTCGGTTCCAGGAAAATGCCCTGATAGGTCCACGGACCAAGCGGATGCCGGCTTGTCGCGTATCTCATCCGGTTGTTGTCCTCCAGATTGTCGGCGTAGGTGAGGTAGTACAGCCCGCCCCGCTTGAACACCCAGGCGGCTTCATGAAAATCCTCCAGCCCCGTCATATCCTGCATCGAACCTTTGATGGACATCATGTCCTCGCCCAGTTCCCCGCCCTGGCATTTGCTGCCGCCGCCGTAATACATATACGCCCTGCTGTCGTCATCGACGAAGACGCACGGGTCGATCATGGCGAAGCCGCCGAGCCCTTCGATATAGCCTTGGTCGACAAATCCGCTGGCCGGCTTATCGCTGGTTGCCACGCCGATTTTCCACGTATCGTTCCAGTCCGATCCGCTCGGATGCGGATAATAGAAATAATACGTGCCGTTCTTGTAAGCGCAGTCAGGAGCCCACATGAATCCGCCTTCCGGGCGCCCCCAGGCCACGTCCCGTGAATGGAGAATCTCGCCTTCGTCGACCCAATTCACCAGGTCATCTGAGGAAAATACGTGGTAAGCGTCCATCAGATCGCATCCCCGCGGCGGATCGATATCATGGGAGGCGTATATGTATATTCTTCCGTCCTCCCACACATGGGCAGAAGGGTCCGCCGTATAAATGCTGGTGATGACCGGATTATGGCCGGCCGGTTTGATAAAGGCTTTTGGAATTCCCTGAGTGGTCATGGTATGTTCTCCCCTCATTTGTATGATATATCATACTTGGTTATTTGATATATATCTAACCACATTGTACACGGCGCCTCCCCATGCCGCAATACCGGATTTATCGCTCAGCTGACTTCCTGATCCGCATCCCGTTTAGTTGTCGTCATTTCTTCCCCGCCGGGCGGAAGAATCGGATGACGGATCGTAATTTTGGTTCCCTTGCCTTTCTGGGTTTCGATCCGAAGCTGGTAATCAGGGCCAAAATATATTTTCAGCCGTTCGTTCACATTGCGCAGTCCGACGCCGGATCTTCCCGCCATTTTTCGATTGCCGGCCGTATCGTTCAACTCCTTCAGCACCTCTTCCGGAATTCCCTTGCCGTTATCGCTAATATCGATGACCAGATCCCCCTCTTCCACGCGGCCGGAGAGGATGACCTTGCCCTTCTCGAAATTGCCGCGGATGCTGTGCTGGATGGCATTCTCGACCAAAGGCTGCAGCAGCAGGCGCATGAATGTCATATCCAGCATCTCTTCGTCAAAAAAATACAGCACGCGCAGCGGCATGCCGATGCGGGCCTGCTCGATCTGCACGTAGGCCTTCACCTGCTCGACCTCGCGTCCGACGGTCGTAATGTCTTTGCCCTGGTTCAAGCTGAGCCGCAGCAAATTCCCGAGCGCCGATACCATCTCCCCGATGTCGTTGCGCCCGTGGTTTTCCGCTTTCCAGCGGATCGATTCCAGCGTGTTATAGAGAAAATGCGGGTTGATCTGGTGGCTGAGCACCTGAAATTCCAGCTCCCTTTTCGTTCGCTCGGCGCGCGTGGACTGCAGGATGAGATCTTCAATTTTCCGGACGATGCTGCCAAAGCCGCGGTACAGCCAGCCGATCTCGTCCTTACGGTTCTGATGCGGAATAAACATGCTGAAATCCCCTTCCTCCAGCTTGCGCATCAGCCGGACCAGTTGGAAGACGGGCTGGGTAAAATTCCGTGTGAGATAGATGACCACCCCAACGGCACAGAGCATATAAGCGATAAGAAAAAAAATCAGCAGTCTCTGCATCGCCGTAATAGGCTCCGTCAAAGCGTGCATCGGCGTCAGACTGACGATCGTCCAGGGCAGGCTGTCCATGCGGACGAAGGCGATCAAATTTTTCTCGTCATAAATGGACAACGTCTCAACGCCCTCCTTGCGGACATTCCGCATCGCCAGTAATTTGGGGGACGGCAGCTGCTCTCCGGTCCACTCGCTTCCCGCTGAATCGTATACAATTTTCCCCGTTTCGTCGACGATCAGGAATTTCTGCCCCTGCAGCCGTTTGGTCGGCGAGAAGAAGCGGCTGAAATGGTTATCCGCCAGATCGGCCACCACCAGCCCCCTCGGCGTTCGATTATGCAGGCTGGTGAACGTTTTGACATAGGAGAGCAGCGGACCGCGGTTCGGCCCTCCATCCACCGACAGATGCCAGATCGGGAGCGTACTGTTCGCCGCGTTCTGAAACCAGTCTTCATTGCGGGTCGATGTCGTAACTTCGAGCGCCCTCAAGTATGTGGGATAGGCCTCGGAATTCAGCGGATAGACGCGCAGCTGCAGCGCATCCATCTGCTTTTTCTTCTGGTACACGATGTTCAGGAGGTCCACCGAGGCCGATACTTCATCCTGGCTGCTGGCCGGCGGCTGCTCGAGCAAATCTTGCAGCTGCTTATCTCCGATCAGCTCGTTCATCTGGTCGTTCAGTTTGGCCAAGTACGCCTCCAGGTTAATCTTGGACTGCTCCAGATAGCTCATGGAGAAGGTAGCATTGGCCTGCTGGATTCCTTCCACCGACTTGGTATGCGCGTAGGCCGAGAACAAAATGAACGGAACGATCGTAATCGCGAGAAAGATCAGTATCATCCGGTTCCGCAGCGAGGAGGCCAGCCGGAGAAAAGACCTAATCATCCAGAATCCCCTGCAGACGGCGGAATTCTTTGGGCGTAACGCCGACCAGCTTTTTGAACAGTTTCGTAAAATGGACCGGATCCTTGTACCCCACCTGATGGGAAACCTGATAAATTTTATATTTCGTATCGCCCAGCATCTCTTTGGCCCTGGCAATACGAACGTTGGTCAGCTCCTCGATGAAGGTGCGGCCCTTTTCTTTTTTGTATAGCTTGCTGAGCCAGATCGGCGTCACATGAACGGCCGCGGCCACCGACTGCAGCGACAGGTTTTCGGCGTACCGGGTACGGATCATCTTCTCGGCCTCCTGGACGATCTGGCTGGAGGAGGTCGCCATTTTGCGGAAGTCACCGGCCAGGGACAGCAGCCGGCTCTCCACCTGATCCTGAAGCGACTGCAGCGTGTCGTACTGCTCCAATTGCTCCCACAGACCGATCGGGTCCTGCTCCCAGGAACGGTCGGGCCACCCGGCCGACGCGGCCGTACGGTAAATTCCCATCAGCCATTTGAACAACTGCTGCTGGATATCTTTTAGATTGGGCAGCTCCCACGATTTGACCATATCCTCAAAGTCAGCCATGGATTCCGAAATGTCGGCGTCCGTTCCGTACTTCACCAGGTCAAGCACCGCCCCCGGCTCCCGGATCGTCAGTCTGCCGACCTCTGCGGCTCCGTCCTCTACGCTGCCTGTGAAGACCCGGTTGCCCCCGCAGACCACCTTTTGCTCCAGGGACTCGGTGCAATCCACATAAAGCTGATGCAGCTTGTTCAGCTCTTTGGGTGCGGGGCTGATCCCGATGCTGGCCTTGACCTTCACGAATTGGTTGATGCGAAGCAGGCAGGTCTCAGCGATGGTGCGGCATGAATCAAGCATCCCGGGATCGGGGCAGCCGATGACGGCCACCCACCGCTCGTGCGTGTCCTTGAACAGGGCCGAAGGCATGTTCAATTGCTCGGCAAGCGTATGGCTGACGACATTGCCGATGCCGAACAGGACAAGCTCCTTCTCATCCGGCATGCCCGGCCGGGCGGGCAGTGCTCTCAGGTCGTCCCCTTCAATGGCCATCAGCAGCAGCGGCATCCGGCTCATCCAGTCCAGTCTCAACGACTGCAGGCGGTGGGATATCCGGGTCTCGCGGTACGGATCGTATTCGTTCTCCGCCATTTCACGCAGCAGCTCCTCCTGAAGCTTCGGCTCTGCAAACAGCACCTGGTACGTGAGGCGGTCATGCGTTTGCTGCTGCAGCCGTTCCCGTTCGATCGCATCCACCGCTTTACGGACGATCCGCTCCAGCTCATCCAGTTTGATCGGCTTCAGGATATAGTCCATCGCTCCAAGCTGGATCGCCTGTTTGACCAGGCTGAAATCGTCGTAACCGCTGATCAGCACCGCTTTCCACAGGTAATCCGGTAAAGTATGCAGCTCCGCCAGAAACTCAAGTCCCGACATCCGGTTCATCTTGATGTCCGTCACGATCAGATTCGGCTGGTGGCGACGGGCCATTTGCAGGGCCTCATCCCCATCCGAAGCGGCCATGACGGCGTTAACGCCGTATTCATTCCAGGGGACCCGCTTGCGGAGCCCCTCGCGAATTTCAAATTCATCGTCCACGATTAATACGCTGATCATAAAGGCATCCTCCCCTTGTCATGAATGTTGATGCTGTGCCGCCAGGAATTGGTCGACCTGACGCTGCACTTCCCGGATAATCGTATCCAGCCCATTATCTTGTTGCAGCATACGGTAATCCGACAGCGCCTTGGCGACATCCGGCATCATGCCGTACTCGATCGATTTGCCGTAGTCCTCATAGATCTGGTCGCGCTCTTCAAGCAGCGGACTGATCGACTGATCGTTCAGCAGCAGTCCCTCCACGGGAGAATCCACATTCACGGGCAGCTCCGCAAAACGGGCTTCCTCCTTCCAGAAGTCCCCCGGGTACGTTTCGGTGGGGCGCAAAAATTGCGGTTTCCACAGCGCCCACTGTCCTCCCCAATCCATGTAGTTGCTGGTGGAAAAGTTCAGGTTATCCGGGTACTTGACCTTCCCTCCGTCCAGCTCATAGGTTTTCCCCTGAATCCCATACACGACAAGATCAAACAACCTCTCGTCCGTCTCCAGCATATCAAGAAACCGCAGCACCAGCTCCGGATGCTCAGCATTCCGGTTGATGGCCACGACATTTGCGATCGGGCTGCGGTTGACCGTCTTTTTGTCGGGGTACAACAGCGACATCTGCTGCCGGTAGCTTGCATCGGCAAAACCCGGATCGGCTGCATAGGCCCACTCGTGGGAAGTAAGCGTGAACAGCATTTTTCCGTTGCGCCATTGATCCGCAGCGTCTTCGGTATCGATCTTTGAATCGGGATTTAGAATCCCTCCCTCGTACCATGCCTTGCTCATGAAGGCAGCATCCGCGTAAAAAGGCTGATCTTCGATCGCCTGCACTTTGTAATGAGGATCATTCAGATAAAAACCGAGGCCGTGAAAGCCCAAGTCCACCCATTCGTCCCGGACCACATACAGGGGGAGCGCCGGAATCCGGCTCAGCTTCTGATTGGGATAGGCTTTCTTCAGGTCGTGGAGAAGCGAATCGACATCCTCAGCAGTTCTTACCGATTCAGGTTCGCGGTAAATCCCCGCCTTCTCCGCCAGGTCCACCCGCCATCCGGCATAGGGCCGCTGATTCATCTTGATCGACCAGGGCAAGCCGACGATATCCCCGCCAATCGTGGCAGAGGGCAGGTTATGCTGCTGCCGGTAGCGGTCATATAAGTGGGGTGCGTACACGGGAAGAAGATCGTTTAATCTCATATAGGAACCCCGGGACGCCATTTGCTTGAACGAGCCTTCCGAATCGAAATTCAGGTCCCACCGGTCTCCTGCCGCCGCCATGACCAGCAGCTTCCCCGAATATTCCGGCCAGGGAATGAAATTGACGGAAAATTTGACGTTTAATCCTTTGGTTTTGACGTAATCGCTCACGGCCGCCCAAACTTCATCCGTCGCCGCCTTTTTCTCGCCGCCGAAATAAAACTTCAGCGTCGCTTCCGGCTCGCCGGACGTGGCGGCCGCATCGCCGAAAAGAGAGGGACCGTCCATGCGGACATCGCCGCCGGCTGCGCAGCCCGCCAGTCCGGATGCCAGTGTGATGCACAGCAGACAGGCGACGAACCATCCCAGAGTTCGGCAAAAGGACATGGCTGCTCTTCCTTTCCGCATCTATTTTGTAAACGTTTTCACAAAAGAGTCCAAATATATTGCGTGGCTCTCCCTCAGATCTACAAAGATTAATATAAACGAAGTGCTGCCAATGGACAATGGGACGATATTAAACAATCCCGTCATATATTGGCCGATATGTCCGCCCACGGCAAACAGCCCCACAAAGTGGAGCGAAGGCTCTCTCTTATATTTTCAAAAAGGAAGCTGCCGGACTGATGTCTGCCCGGCAGCTTCCCACTCTCTTATTGCTTTAAGGTGGCTCTCACTTCCTGCGTCTTCTTGTTCCATGTCTCCGTTTCCGGAATAATGTCGTTGATATCCCGGTCGCCGAAAATAATGTCATTCAAGATGTTGTTATAGTTGTAGTCGTTCCACCCCGGCACGGTCAGGCCGGATTGGATTTTCGCGTTCTTTTGGGCGATCTTGACGGCTTCGATATTTTTGCCCTGCCAGATCGGAGCCTGATCGTAGTAGCTCGTCAGCTCGGGATCGATGACGGAAGCATTGGCTCCCTGGTCAATTTTCCACTTCTGGGCTTCCGGCGTGAATTGGAAGCTGAGCCACAGGAAAGCTTCCTCCTTATGCTTCGAACCGGACAGAAGCGCCAGCGGTCCGTAAATCGAATATCCCGGCTGGCTGACCTTGCCTTTCGGGAACGGAAGAACGTCCCAGTCGAATGTCGCTTTTTCCTTCAAGGTCGGCAGGACCCAGTCGCCACCGATAGCAAAAGCCGTTTTTCCGTTGATGAAATCCTTTGTCACATTGCCGCCTTCTTCCGCGGCTGCGTTGCTTTGCATCGACCCGTCCTTCGTGACCAGCTCCTGGAACCATTTCACGTCGTTCATGACGTCCGGCGTGCTGAGCATGCTCTGGGTCAGGTCCTCGTTCATGTATTGATGATTCGCCGCATGGCCGTCGGCAATCGCTTTGGAGGACAGCAGGCGCATTTGAATTTCAGGCTGTGTCGTAATGCCATATTCGCCGGCGCTCGGATCGGTCACCTGCTTGGCGATGTTACGGAAGTCGTCGTAACTCCAGTCGTTTGCCGGCATATCCACGCCGTGTTTGGCCAGCAGATCCTTGTTCACCAGCACCCACATCGGGACGTCAACCATCGGCACGGCAAGCTTCTTGTTGTTGAACATCATCGTTTCGAAGAAGCCGTCGGGGAATTTGGCGTTCTTGAAAATATCGCTTTTCTCGATGTAAGGCGTCAAATCTTCGATGAGATTGTTCTGCTCGAAGGTGATCAGATCGCTGTCGATTTCAGTCACGTCGGCAGGCGTGCCCGCTGCTTCCAGCGATGCGATGATTTCCATGATCGGCTGCGAATTGGTCACCGGTACCTGCTCAATGGTGATCCAGGGGTATTTCTGATGAAACAAGCCGTACAGCTCGTCATAGGTTCCGTTTTTCCAGGAAATGAATTTGAGCGTAACCGGGTCGTGCTTTTCCTCTGCTGCCGGCTGGTTTGGCGCAGGCGTGGGTGCAGGTTCATTGCCTGTTCCGGACGGTGAAGCGCTGTCATTATTGCTGCACCCGGCAAGAGTGAAGGTCATGAGCATGACCATCGATAAAATGGATGACGCGATACGTTTTCTTTTCAATCCTTATTCCTCCCCAATTTGATTTCATCGGATGCTGACGATACCCCTTTGTTCCCAAGCTATACCTGCTAGTTCGGCATTCCCCCTTTCAATGCTTCCGGCAGATCGGCATGCCAAGGCTTATTCCACGATCCCCGTCCGTTCGATGCCGGTAATGAACCAGCGCTGCAGAAACATAAAGATTACGAGCGGCGGAAGGATGATCAAGAAGGCGGCGCCCATTTTGGTGCCTTCGGTCACCGGATTGCTGACCAGGTCTTTGCTGCCGAGCAGCGACGGGTTCAGCACATCCTCCAGCTGGTCCAGCCGGATGGAGAGCGGCGTAAAACCCTTGGCCAGGAACATCGAAGGCTCGTAGTACATGTTCCAATACCAGATGAACGAGAACAGAAAGACGACCAGACAGGCCGATTGGGCAAGCGGCAGCATGATCCGGAAATACAGCCGGGCCGCGGAAGCGCCGTCCAGTTTGGCGGCCTCCTCCAGGCTGGGCGGCTGCGCCCTGAAGAACTGGCGGAAAATAAGGATAAACAACGCTCCCTTCAGCCCCTGCCCGAAAATCGCCGGCACGAGGAAGACAAACAGCGTGTTGAGCAGGCCCAGCTTGCTGAAAATCACATACAGCGGAATAATGATCACCTGCGGCGGAATCAGAAACGTCAGCAGCACCAGCGCCGTGATCAGCCCTTTAAACGGAACGGCCAGCCGGGCGAGCGCATAGCCGGTCATCGAGCATATCAGCACCTGAACAATCGAGCAGCTCAGGGCGATGAGAGCGGTGTTCCGGAGGGCTTCCGGATACTGCAGCCCTTTGTAGGCTTTGGACAGATTCTCCCAGGTGACGACCCGGGGAATCCATTTGACGCTGGGATCCAGCAAATCGCTGACTGTCTTCAGCATCGTGCTGATCATATAGAGCAGCGGCTGCAAGTACAGATAGGCCACGATGGACAGCAGCACATAAATGACCATTTTCGCCAGGAGACCATCCGACAGATTCCTGCCCAGCATGACCATCTTGTACTTCTGCGCCTTACGGCTCCACAAGAAGCCCGCGGCGTAATTTCTGGCCCTTTGAACCCATGGTTCCGTATTCATGGTCTTCCTCCCTTGAGCCGCATGCTGCGGCTGAATAGTCCCGTCACGAGCGCGAGCAGGACGAAAATAAAGCCGAAATAAATCCAAGCGAGCGCACTGGCGTAACCATATCCGGTGTCGACTTTGAACATGTTGTCCTTAATGTGCTTCAGGACCGGATTCAGCGGGAAAGTGAACAGGTCGATGATGGTATAGAGCACATTCAGGCTGATAAACGGAACGCTGGCCGGAAGCGTAATCTTCCAGAAGCTCTCCCATGGGGAAGCGCCGTCGATGCGTACCGCTTCGTAAATCGACGGGGAAATCGTTTGGAAGCCCGCGATGAAGATCAGAATCTGCACGCCCGAGTACCAGAGGATAAGAACAACGCGCCCAAGCACTTCCATGACCGTCTTGGCCAATTCTCCCCCGACATACTGCCGGACGACGGGCTCCAAATTGTACTGGTCCAGAAACGGTATATCGCCCGCGCCCTGCGTAAACAGCTCGGACAGCACCTGCCCCGTCGCAAAGATGACCGGGAGGAAGAACAGCGCCCTGTACACGAACCGGCCGGGGAACTGCTGGTTCAGCAGCAGGGAAATCAGCAGGGCAAAGATGACGATAATCGGCACCATCAGGATCATTTCCTGAAAGTAGGTGATCAGCTCGATCGGAAACACATTGTCCTTGAGAAAGGCATCGCGATAATTTTGCAGACCAAGCCACGTATATTTGAATCCCCCCGGCACCACCGCGACCTTGTGCAGGGACATGAACATGGACCAGCCGATCGGAATCGCCACAAACACGCAGAACCCGATGATCCAGGGGAGCATAAACAGCAGTCCGACGCCGTATCGCTTCAGATGATATTGGGCCGCTTTTCGTTTCAAATCCGGAACGCTGCTCATTTCCCCGCTCCTTTCTCCACGGTAAAGTCCTTGACTTCGTAATCTACGATAACCCTCGTGCCGTCCTCATAAGTGGTGGCATATTTCTGGCCGGACAGCTTTTCATGGCCAATGATCTTCATGGAATACAGCTGGCTCAGTGAATCAAACTTCGCGTATTCCTCCTCGATCCGTCGTTCCCATTTATCGAAACGGCTGCTGTACAAAAAGTTCGAGGGAGTGTCCTTCAGCTTGCGGGAATCGTCATGGGTCACAAAGAACGAGGGCAGCGCCCCGTATTCGATCGCCCGCAAAAATTCGGCATCCTCATCGTCGCGAAGGTTGCCGTCCCCGAACGTATAAGGAACGAAGCCATGCAACACGATCGGGTAAAAGGGAACCGTCTCGTCGATCATAAAATCGTAGCTCGATTCGGACGGCAGCCCGTCAATGTAATCCGTTTGGCCGAGCGCATAAGCATCCCCCTGGTTGACCGACGCGCTTCCCAGTGCCTCCCGGGTATATTTCAGCAGCCCGTCGTAGACGGTTTTTGCATATTCCCGGGTTTGGATGCCGGAAGGCTCGTAATCGTTCAGCAGCATCTCGCCGATTCCGCTGAAATGGATGCCGTCCACGCCAAGCTTCTTCAGCCTGTTTACCGTATCTGCCGCCGTTACCGCCGTATAGGCGGGCTTGGCGATATACCAGCCATCGTCGACATAGGCGGTCCCGTCGATCCCCCGGATGGCGTCCGTTTTGCCGGAAAAAGAGGAATGGCTGTCGACCCAGAGGAAGTCCTCGCTGAAGCTGACAGGGACGCCCCGCTCCTTCATCCCGGAAATGAACGTCTTCGCGGCCGCTTCGCCGCCAAGCGCCGGATCGATCGGAAACCGCTTCTCCATGTTGTAGTCGCCTTCATTCTGCCAGCCGTAGAAAATGGTGCGTAACGAAGCGACGCCTTTGCTCTGCAAGGTACTGACGATATCGCCCGCCTGCTCGAAAGTCGTGGCGGCCACATACCGGATTCGGCCAAAGGCCTTTTCGTAATTGCCGCCCATGATTTTCAGGTACAGCGGCACATGCTCCACCGGTTTCAGCGCCTCGGTAAGACGGCCGGTCTCCTGCAGATAGCTCCGGTAAGCTCCCGCCATACCGACATAATCGGCGTCCGCGCCGTTCAGGAACCGGTATTCGACCTCTCGGTCCCGGTTCAGCCGTTCCTTCTGAACGGCCTTGCTCGGCGCGGCCAGCCGGCTCATCCGGTAGAGATATTCTTCGCGATAGATTTGACTGGAAAATACCTGGTAGAATGACGACTTGAGTCCGGGCGCCATGGCGGATACGTTGGCGGAATCTTCCCCCTTGGTCATGACGGCCAGAAAGGCATGGTCGCCCTTCTTCAATCCGAACACAGGGTAAGCGATGTCTTCCCTCCGTTCTCCGGTGCGCGTCCCATTCTCCTCATTGGTCACCTCGCTGCCGTAAACCTGATGCGAGTAGCCTCGGGTAAGGCTCGCATGCTCCTGATCGAAGCGAATGAGTCCTCCAGGGCCGTCGGGAACGAACACATAACCATTCTCTTTGGCGGGTGCGGCTCCAAAATAAGGCAGCACGTCGAGCGAGAACAGCGCAGACGCTCCTTCCTCCCGAATGCCGGCCGCAGGTACCTTGACCTTGAGGCCGCTGTCCGTCAGCTCATACTGCATGACAAACCCCAGCTGTTTGGCGGGAAACGAGTATTCGATTTGCAGCCCCTCAGGCTTGCGGATCATGGCGATTTGCATGCCGGCCGTCTGGTTGCTCAGCGTCTCCCTGACCGTCTGATCGGCTCCCTGCGTCCGGACATGGGTCAGAAGAAAAGGGGATTGCAGGTTGGCCAGCAGCTGTCCTTTTACCGTTTCACCGGCCAGCTCCTCCTTGGTCGGATTGCTGGTCCAGCGGTAGCCGGATGCCTTATCCAGCACGGCGATCTGGGTGTTATCCGGGCGGACGTACAGCGCATAATGCTCGTTCTCCAGCGCCAGCGCATAACCGTCAGCCCCTGCGGCCGGTTTCCAGGGATCGCCCTCATACAGGGCGTCCGGAGTCGGAAGGTTCGCGGCGATGCCCGTTTGGGAGAACCGTTCGGCTGTCGTTTGCTCCCAAGGCTTGAACACCAGCAGCAGAAGCACGATCAGAAGAGCCAGTATGATGGCGGCAGGCCATTTTGCTTGGCGGAATCGTCGTTTGGCAGCGTTAATGATAGATGTTCACCTCTTTGTAAAGCTCATAGAAAAAGTCATACAGGTTATAGGACAATCCGAAAATGATGAAGCCGAACATCCAGATCGTCAGAATTGCAAACACCGAGATAGCCGAGTTTTTCAGCGTCTCCAGGAAATCGAAGTTGTGGATCACCTGCGTCATCACGATGAACATGACGAGCAGCCATACGGTCATGATCGTGTTCAATACATGAATGATGACCGCCTCATCCAGCGATGCGATGTTGGACAGCAGGATCGTCGGGACCGAAAAGAACACATAAGGCGACAGCGCATAGACGCTGCCCTGAATGACTTCCCGGAACCGGCCCTCCCCGTCCTTGATGCTGCAGACCAGGTAGTTGGCGATAATCCAGGTGACCCATGGCAGGGCAAACAGGCCGAGTTCCTTCATCAGATTGATTTCCGAGAGGTCGACGGGATGGAACAAAAACCCGGTGAAATAAACTCTGCACAGCTTGACGCCAATGACCAGGAGGAGCAGGGAAATCGTGATCCAGGCGGGAATCCTCGCCTCCTTGATTTTGTAGAACCCCTCGTAAGGATGAATCAGGACATAGCCCAAATTACGGATGTACGCCAGCGGTTCCTTCCAGGATGCCGGCAGCGGACGCCTGCGCAAGGACCAGCGGATGAGGCGATAGCCGAAGTACACGGCAAGCATCACTGCGGCCAGTCCGCCCACCAGGGCGACAAAATGGCGCTGAAGCCATTCCATCCGGATCTGCCAAAAGGCCTTCGAATAGCCGTCGGTATCAAAAGCGGCTTTCATGTAGCTCAAGGCTTCGTCATTGCGGTCCTCGTGCAAAAACACTTTGCCCAAGCCTTGAAAGGTCCCGTTGTACATATCGTTGCGGGCATAGACCGCCTCCCAGTACGGCTTGCTCTCTTCGTATTTCCCGTCGGCATACAGTGCGAGCGCCTGAAGCGCGCTGCTGCCGAAAGCGGTACGGACGTATTTGTGGACCGTATTGGTACCGCTGTCGGATATCCAGATCGCATGATCCGAGTCGATGCCGATCCCGGTCGGATAACCGAGCAAGCCGTACTGCTGCGTCTCCTTATCGATGTCGCCGAACTCGAACATGGCCTCGCCGCTGCGGTCATAAAGATTGATGCTCATGGAGTCGAGGTCGATATTGTACAGAAAGCCTTCCGGATCAACGGCAACGTCGACGATGCCGTGTCCGTTCACCAGCGTCTTGTTTTTAAAAGCATCCACCCCGCCTGCATTCAGCTTGCGGATCGCTCCCTTCCCTTCCCCGCCGGCGGTGGCCGTGTACACAAATCCGTCCGGATCGATCGCCACATTCGTAATCGGCTTGGGAAGCGCGCCCTTTTCCTTGGACAGCTGCTCCTTGTTCAGCACCAGCTTCTTCAGCCAGTTCAGCATCGACTGATCCGCCTTGTTCGCACCGAAATAGCCCATGAATTCGCCTTTCGGATTCAGCCGGACCAGTCCCTGGTACGAGGAGTTCAGCTGGATGTACATCACGCCGCGCCGGTCTACGACAAGCTTGACAGGGACAAAATGCTCCGAGCCGAGCAGCGGGGTCTCCGGCTTCTTGTACTCCCTCTGAAACCGTCCGCTCCCGTCAAACACGGCAATCCGCTGATTTCCGGAGTCCGCCACGTACACCTCGTTATCCGGAGTAACGTATACACCTTCCGGTCCCGAGAGCTGACCTTGGCCCTCGGCGTCGCCGATCGTCCGGAGCAGCGTGCCGTCCGGATTCAGCACCGCAATGCGGTCTTTCTTCTTGTCGGCGATATAGACCCGGTCGTCGGCGGCGATATCGAGATCAGCCGGTTCACCGAAATCGGCGGAGATGGCCCCGGCCGGACGGTATATCGGCTGGATGCGGAACCAGGACGACTGGTTCGAGTCATAGTAGGATGTCATATATGGAGGTTTGGCCATGGCGGTACCCGGCAGGGACGTCAAGACGGCCATAAAGATTAGCAGTAATGGAAACCATTTTTTCATCGTTCCGACTTCCTTTGCTGATGACATTACTTGATACCGGAATGGACCATCGTCTCAAGCACTCTGCGCTGAAAGAGCAGGAAAATGATCAGATTCGGAATGAAAATAAGCAGCCCGGCCGCCGCCGCCATGTTCTGCCCCGCCACGTTGTTCTGCAAACCGCTCAGCAGGCTGTTGACGTAGAAAGCGAGCGTCCGCATCGTCTCCTTTTGCATGAACAGGGTTGAAGTCTCCACGTCTCCCCATACGCCCTGGAACGTCAAAATCGAGATGGTCGCGATCGCCGGGACGGACAAGGGCAGAATCATGCGCACGAAGATGCCGACATGCCCCGCGCCGTCGATCCGGGCTGCCTCCATCAGATCGCTCGGAATTTGCGAGATGAAGCCGACGAGCATAAACACCGCGACGGGCGATGCCAGCGACGGCAGGATATGCCCGAGATACGTATTGTTCAGCCCGATGCCGTTGATGACGAGATATCTCGGAATGGATACCGTTTCGGGCGCGAACATCAAGGACAGGGTAATCAGCGACATGATGAGCTGTTTGAAATGGAATTGGTATTTGGCCAGAACATAAGCCGCCATCGTACTGACCACCACAACGCTGACAAGGGTCAGCGAAACGACGACCAGGCTGTTGAACAAATAACGCGTGAACGGCACCGTCGCATTGGACGCATGCAGAAAGAGCGTTTCGAAATTGTGCAGGGTCGGATGCCGGACGAAAAACCGCGGCGGAAACAGGAACAGCTCGTTTTGCGGCTTAAACGCATGATTGAAGATGAAGATGATCGGCAGCGACATGAACAAGGCCAAGGCGGTGAAAAGCGTGATCAACATGACCTGAAAGGGCGACGCCGTGCGGAGCCGGCGCAATTTGGGCATCATGGGCTTACAGTTCCTCCTTCGAGTTAAACATCCGGTAGGCAAACCTCATCACGAAGTAACTGAGGAGCAGCAAAATGACTGAAACCGCTGAAGCATAGCCCAGTTCGAACCGGATGAACGCGTAATCGTCGACATGGTTGATGATGAGGTGCCCCGCATACTGCGGCGTAATCGCCATCCCGGTCAGCTGGGTTGAAATGCTGCCGGCCTTCAGGGTCGAAACGATCGTCATGACGGCGCTGAACAGCATTTGCGGTTTCATGGACGGCACGGTAATGTAGAACACTTCCTGCAGCCGGTTCGATATCCCGTCGATCCGCCCAGCTTCATACAGCTCCCGGTTGACCGTCTGCAGACCCGCCAGCATCGCCAGGAATCCTACGCTGAAGCTCATCCAGAGGGATACCAGAATCATAATGTTCAGCAGGTACTTCGGATCCTGCAGCCAAGTTACCGGGGAAGCGATCCAGCCCATATTCAGCAGGAAGTTGTTCAAATAGCCGACGCGGTCGCCGCTGAAAGCGGCAATCCAGACGACCGTCAGCGCCACGCCGCCCGCCATCGACGGCGCATAGAACACCAGCGTGTAATAATCGCGTACCTTCATCGGCAGCTGATGAATGAGCCAGGCAAACAGGAAAGACAGCAGATACCCGCCCGGCCCGACGATCAGCGCGAACACGAACGTGTTCGGAAGCGCCTTGGTCAGAAAAATAATGTCCTGCGTAAACAGCGCGATAAAGTTGTCAAACCCGATAAAATGCAGCTTGCTGAATCCGTCGTAGGACGTGAAGCTGAGCGTCGCAGCCATCACGACCGGAATGACGATAAAGACGAGAAAGCAGATGAGAAAAGGAGCCAGGAACGCGTAGCAGAAGGCATCCCTCTTCAAATCCAGCACAAACCGTTTCAGCTTGACCGCTGCCGGGGATGGCGGCTTCGCGGCGGGCAAAGCAGGCGTAACTTCTGGTTTCACGGCTTAGCCTCCTCCCAGTTAAAAGGTTCGGTAATCTGCGGCACACGCAAGTTTCCTCCCGCAATGCCGAAGTTCCGCTGCCTGCGGTCCATCTCCCGCTGCAGCGACAGGCTGGCCTCTTCCAGCGCTTCGCTCGCCGGCACGCCGTCAAATACCGTCTTGTTCCAGGCGAAGTCCATTTCACGGGCCAGGAAGTAGTATCCTGGAACATTGGGCAGATTCGCCGCCCAGCGGGCCTGTTCCCGAATCGCCTTCAGGTCTTCAGACGGCCAGCTCAGCGATTTCATCGCCTCGACATTGGCCGTATTCCAGCGGTACTCGATACCGTAGTACGACTCCATGTCCCCGGCATACCTCGACTGGACATCCGCGGAAGTCCACCATTTCAGAAACTGCCAGGCGGCATCCTTTTTGTCGCTCTTCTTCATGATCATGGCCGTGGACAGTCCTTGCGGCGACCAGCGGGCCACTTGACCGTCCGGTTGCTTGATCCCCGGCAGGGGCGCGACTTTCCAGTGCCCCGTGATCTCAGGCGCAGCGACCTGCAGCTGCACGTACGTGTTGAAGTCGGATATGCCGATCGGGATATCCCCGTCGCGGAAATGCTGGAAGAAAGCCGGTATGTCGATCGGCAGGTTGAATTTGGTGTACAGCTGCGTCCACTGCTTGAATGCTTTTTGCCCCGAATCGCTGAACAGGCTGGACTTCAGCCCGTCGGGCGTATACGGCGATGCGCCGTTTTCGAGAAAGAGGGTGGCGAAATCCGCCTTCGGAACATTCATCGTCATGCCGTTCTCCTGCAGCGTCGGCAGGATGTCAAACACGTCGTCCCAAGTGTCCGGCGCCTTCAAGCCCAGGCTCTCGAAAATATCCGAGCGGTAAAACAGCAGCTGGAAGTTCTGCACCTCCGGCAGGCCGTAAGTGCCTCCGTTATAGGTCAGGGCCCTCATCGCGCCCGGGATGAACCGTTTCATGACATCGGCGAAGCCCGGATATGAGGACAGGTCCTGAACAGCGTCCCGCATCGCATAATCGGCCGGCGTGGCCTCAGCCAGCCCGAGCGCCACGTCGGGCACGTCGCCGGCGGCATTACCCAGAATCAGCATGTTGGGATTCGGCATGAGATTGATGTTGACCTGAATCCCCGTTTTCGGCGTAAAATCCTGGCTCACCAGCTCCCGCAGCTCATCAACGTAATCGCGGCCGCGGCCGACCCAGATCTCTAGCGCCCCGTCCTTCTTCTCCCCATCCAGGTCGTAATCCATCGTAAAGGAACGGGCGAAGTCGGCGATGGAATACGGAATCCGGGAGAGCGCCGTAGGCTCTTTAAGGCCAGTTTTAGCGTCCGGCGTCCGTACCACGAAATAATCGAGCATCAGCGGCTGCTGGGTCAGTGTGGACATCCATGTGCCGATGTTGGCCTGGATCGTGGAGAAATCGTTCACCTTGTTCGGAACGTTGTTGACGTCGGCCGCCATCTCTTCCAGCATGCTCACCGCTGAAGCAATCGCTTGCGACAGGTCGGAGCTGCCTTCATTGACGCGGTTGATGTAATCCCGGATCAGCTTCAGGCGGTCGATCAAGGATTGAAGCGTTTTGCCTGCATTGGGATCGTATTTATTCATGTCCCAGGTGCGGCTGGCATCCAGGTTGGCATCCGAGGCGCTTTTGCTGTAATTGCCGGTGATGAGCCGGATATGGCGGTCAAAATCCGATATTTGCGCCAGGGTATCCTTCAGTGCGATCAGAATCGGCTGCATCGTGCTTGAATCGGCCGTCATTCGCATCGTGTGAGTCCCTTTGTTCAGGTAAAACTGATAGGGCCTGCCTTCCGCATCCGATATCGCCGAGATTTCAAATTCCTTGTGATACGCCAGTCCGTAATGAAGCAGTTCTTCGAACGGGACTTTTCCGTCGATTTCGATCGTCCGATACGCTTTGAATCCCGATCTGTAGTTTTGAAAGTTTTTCAGATCGATGACATACCAGCCGTCGGCCGGAACCTCAAAGCTCCACTCCACCCACTCGCCCGGCTGCTTCCAACGGTTCCCTCCGAGCACGTTATAGGTGATGCGGCCCTTGGGATCCGGTGAAATGTACGGCTCCGACCAGCGGTCCGTCTGAATGGACAGGCTCGACTTGCGCTGGAACTGCTCGGCTTCCGTCTGCTTGAACCAGCTCTCTTGGTCCTTCATGGCTGGCTGCTGCTTGACGTATTCCGCATAGGCCGGGATCGGCTGCTGGGTCCGGAAATAGATGTCCCGGATCGCGACCGCCCCCCTCTCTCCGGTCAACCGGAGCGTGTGCTGCCCGGGCTCAAGCCGGTACAGAAGCGGCCGGGAAGAAGCCGAATAATCGCTTGCCGCCTTGTCCGTCCACTCGGGGAGCTCGGTCTGCTGGGGACGGACCTGCATCCCGATTTCGTTGACTTCGTACGGATATTTCGCGTCCTTCCACATCCGTTCCAGCTCGATGCGCTCCGATTCCGCGAAGGGGTATTTTCCGTCGATCATGGCTCCACGGATCACGGAGCTTCCGCTGCCCGGCAGCGCCTTATAGTCCAAATGAAGCTCATACCAGCCAGCCTCGGGGACCGTAAAGGTCCACTCTACCCAGCCGGATTCGTTGCTCCAGCTCAGCATGCTTCGACCGCTCTCGGCCTCCTTGGCCAGGTCCGCATCGGTGGATGCCGCCTTGTAATTGACCGGATCGAGCCGAATGGACCTCTCTTCCGTAGCGGCATATTCGCCTTCCGGCCCCTTCATGAGCTGGGCGTAAGGGAGCTCGCCTCCGCTACTTGCCAAATCAAGCAGGTCAGCGGCGGTGACGCTGGTAGAGTAAACCGCAGGCTCATCGGCCGACAGCCAGCGGACGAGTCCGAACAGAAGTGCGGCAACGATCAGCAGTCTCAGGGAAATGCGCGCGAAACGGGGCAAGGTGCGTTTTTTCATACCTCACCTCTCCCCACCAATTCCTCCGTACTCTCATCAAAAAAGTGGATTTTGTGCATCTGCAAGCCTACAGAGACCACGTCCCCGGCGGCGTACGTCTGTTCAGGATCGGTACGGGCGATCATTTGATAAGAACCGATTTGCACGTAAACATAGGAATCCGCGCCGGTGGCTTCCGTCATTTGCACAAGCCCGGTAACGAAGCCGGCTTCCTCCGTGCTGCCGCGCTTCAGGATGACGTGTTCCGGCCTCACGCCCAAGATGACGCTGCGGACGGTTTTCGGGGCCCGCTCAAAATTTCTGCCAGTGGCTTCAGGCAAGAGCAGCCTCATCCGTTTGTTGGAAAAATAGTAGTCTCCGTCGTTTTTCTCGATGGTACCGTTCAAAAAGTTCATCTGAGGCGAACCGATGAATCCGGCGACAAACACATTGGCCGGTTCGTCGTACAATGTGCGCGGGGCGGCTACCTGCTGAATGACCCCGTCCTTCATCACCACGATGCGGGTGCCCATCGTCATCGCTTCGACCTGGTCGTGGGTGACATACACTGTCGTCCGCTTCAGGTCGCTCTGCAGCTTGATCAGCTCGGCCCGGGTCTGCGCGCGCAGCTTGGCATCGAGATTGGACAGCGGTTCGTCCATCAGAAACACCTGAGGCTCGCGGGCGATCGCCCTGCCGAGCGCGACCCGCTGCTTCTGGCCGCCGGACAGCTGACTCGGCTTGCGGTCCAGCAGATGGGCAATTTCCAGGATGGACGCCACCCGCTTCACGCGCACATCGATCTCATGCTTCGCCGTCTTGCGGAGCTTTAGGCCAAGGGCAATATTTTCATAAACGGACAGATTGGGATACAGGGCATAATTCTGAAAAACCATCGCGATGTCGCGATCCTTGGGGGAGACATAATTGATGAATCTGCCGTCCAAATACAGCTCGCCGCTGCTGATCTCCTCAAGCCCCGCAAGCATGCGCAGCGTCGTCGATTTGCCGCAGCCGGATGGGCCGACCAGAACAAGAAACTCCCCTTCTTCAATGGACAAATGGAAGTCGTTCACGGCGGGGCGGGATTCGCCCTTGTACCGTTTGAATACATGATTAAATGTGATGCTTCCCACCGTTCTCACCTCACGCTATCTAACTGCCGTTTCTTCTCTAATGGTAGTGCATTCATCACAGGGCCAAAATGAGGCGGAATTAATGTTTGCAGTCCATTTTTAACGTGTCTGCGTTTAGAGTACGGCTGGCCCCGAAATTGTTGGATGCGGGAATCGCCACAATCACCCCAGACGTAAAAAAAGCCTGCGCATGATCGCTCGAAAGCGATGCTTTGCACAGGCATACAAGTGCTGTATTGAATCTGAGTGAGCGGTTACCGATGGCTTGTCGGATGCTCGGCCGTCAGTGGAAGCTGGCCTTTAAACAACCGGTTGATGTCGCCGGCCAGCCGCAGGTAAAAGTCCGATGAGACCGATACCCCGTCAGCGTCCAGCGTCAGGAAATACTGATT
>NZ_QRDU01000013.1:0-39786 GCF_003386155.1 Paenibacillus sp. VMFN-D1
AGCACCGGGATGTTGATGTGCCGCAAGCGCTGGAAGCGCGAGGCCCCATCGATAATCGCCGCCTCATGCAGCCCCGGATCAACGCCCGAGAGCGCGGCGAGATAGATGATCGTGCCCCAGCCGGCGCTCTGCCACACGTCCGAGAAGACGTACATCGTCTTAAACCAGCGCGGGTCGGTGAGGAAATCCGGTGATTTCAGGCCCAGCCCCTCGATCATGTGGGTGACGATCCCCGTCGAAGGCGAAAGGAACGTGATAATCATCCCCGCCATGACGACCATGGAAATAAAGTGCGGTGCGTACGTCACCGTCTGGGACAGCTTCTTGAAGAAGCCGTTTCGGACTTCGTTGAAGGCCAGCGCCAGAATGATCGGGATCGGAAACCCGATGGCCAGCGAGTACAAGCTGATGCTCAGCGTGTTCCAGAGCAGGTCCCAGAAGTAGTAGGAATGAAAGAAGCGGACGAAGTGGTCGAAGCCGACCCACGGGCTTCCCGTGATTCCTTTTGTCGGAATGAAGTTCTTGAACGCGATCTGGATGCCGTACATCGGCCCGTAACAGAAAATAAGAAAGTACAAAAAGGCCGGCGCAATAAACAGGTACAGCTCCCAGTTCATCATGATGCGCTTCCATAAACCTTTGCCTTTTCTCTTTGTCGGCATGGCCGCCGCCGGGCGGCCGGCAAACGCCGTATTGGTTTCCTGCATAGGATCACCCCTTCCTGATAAATGGTTTTTGCTCCACCCATCGTTGCCACAGTATGTCAGGTGTGCTAACGCTTACATTTTTACGATAGCCCAGGGAGCAGTGCTCGTAAATATGTCATTTTAGCTGCTGCCCCTAACCCCCGGTAACAAGGTGCCTGCGGCCTGATGACAAGCGGCTTGGACAAGCGGACAATGTGTCATTTTTGAGTGTTCCGGCGGGATATGGGCGGCATATCAAAATTGACCAACCGGGCGGCAAAAGCCCATGCAACGCCCATATAAACAAAGAGCTTTTCCCCAATCCTACCGATCTGCTGCACCTGACCATTCAAACCTTTCCGCCAAGCTGCAGATCATTTAGTTATAAGAAGAATGCCAAGCAAAAAAGACTCCCGGCTCAATCGGCCGGCAGCCTTCCCCTTGTGATGTTATCCTTATGTCTCGCCGACCTTCCCAAACATTACATCACGGGTTGGGGGCCATATTGGTTATCCGTCTCCTGACTTGCCTGGCAGGTTTGCACAACAAAAATAATGATGCCCACGATCGGTATCAGGACGATCAAGTTCCACCAACCGCTTCTTCCCGTATCGTGGAGTCTGCGGCATGCAACCGCCAAAGACGGCAAGAAGGTAGCTGCAAAATAGATCACGGATAATATGTAGGACAGCCCCACGATTTCCTCGACGACGGAAAGCACGAGGTAGATTACTCCTTCATACAGCATAAACATCCAATATTCTTTTTTGGACGCCCTTCCCTGAAATCCCGCGTAATTTTTCAATGCTTTTAAATACCATTCCATCCTAAACTTCCCCTATCCTATATTGAATCCGATTGAGTTTAGCATGAAATCAAACACAGCAGATACCATCAAATTTTTCCATAAAATAAATTTCAGAAATGAAAAAAAGCGGCCGACTGCTGAGAAGTCGGCTGCTTTACAAAAGGTCCTTGCTATCTATCTTTCTCCATTTTTGCATAATGGAATGGCATTACCCTCCAAAAATATTGATTATGGAACCCGCTCTATCATTTTATATGCCTATGTATTGGCAGGCAGACCGCTTGTCCCAAGGAACATCCCCGCAAAAGCCTGTTTTCGCAAAAGATAGCCGTTAGTCTAGCAAATGATAGTTACGAGTCCATGCCAAATGTGAAGCAAACCCATACTCTGTAGACAAATCGACAGGAGGTGTATATCATTGCACTGTTCAAGAAAGCACTGCAAAGGTAAACTTATTGTTCACCACCATAGAAATAAGAAACACCGCATCGTTAAGAAAGTCGTAAAGGTAAACTGTCCTCCCCCGAAAATTAAAGTAAACGCTCCGGCCGGTCCTCAAGGCCTGCAGGGTCCTGCTGGTCCTCAAGGTCTCCCTGGTCCTCAAGGTCTCCCTGGAGCACAAGGTCTCCCTGGAGCACAAGGTCTTCCGGGATTACAAGGTCCTGCCGGAGCACAAGGCCCTGCCGGTCCGCAAGGCCCTGCTGGTCCTGCCGGAGGCATAGCCTCGTTTGCGTTCTTGTGCAGCACGGTCGATCAAACCATAGCCGCTGCCCCCACTCCCGGAAGCCAAGGCGGCGCCGTCACCTTTAATAATTCTGACATTGTCGGAACGGCCACTTCCTTCACCAGCCCTTCCACCGTCAATATTCTGGAAACCGGCTTCTATAACATCAGCTGGGAAGTATTCCCGACTCCCGGAAACAGCGCATTCGGCCTGTTCTTCGATCCGGATGCCGCCGGACCGCTGCCTGCCACGCTGGTTCCTTGCAGCAACTATGGCTCCAGTGCAGGCAACAACCCTTATCAGGGTCAGGTCGTCGCGCTGTTAACGGCGGGAGGCACCTTAACTTTGAACCGTATCGATAACATGGGTGCTCTGACACTGCAGGCTACCATAGGCGGCGGAACGCCTGTGACTAGCGCCTCGATCGTGATTGAAAAATTGGCGTCGGCCTAAACAACCTAGCGGCGGCTCCAAGATTATTAGTAATATATGCGCAAGAAATCGCTTTGCTACTAGCATAGCGATTTCTTGGCGTTTGGCGGCATCATTCTATACAAGTTATCAACTAAAATATTTGGTCGCTTTTGTAGAGTTTCTTTTGTAGATACATATGTTTCTGTCCCCACTCGCTGATCTGATCCAAAAATTCAATCATAGACCGTCCCCCCGAAGTCAGCGCATATTCCACTTTGGGCCGGGGCTCCGGGTACGATTTCCGTTCAATGATGCCGTCACGCTCCAGCTCGCGGAGCTGTTCTGTCAGTACCTTCTTGGAGATGGACGGCAAATGGCGCTGCAATGCGCTGTAACGCACGGGCTGGTCGTTTTTGTACAAATACCGGTATATCGGTATCTTCCATCTCCCGCTTAGACTGGATATGACCACCTCGACCGGACACTCATTCAGCTGCACAGGCATTGGACTCCCTCCATATTTTTTTCCCAACATTATACACCAAGCTGCGTGCGCATGCCTGGATACAAAAAAGTGCCTTATTGTTCCCGGCATGGACCCAGCTCTATAATGGCTCGTGAGGGGGGGATCAAACATGAAAATCGGAATTTTGGGATCCGGAAATGTAGGTAAAGCGTTAGCTAAAGGTTTAGCGGTATCGGGTCATCGCGTTGTCGTGAGCAGCCGGGAACCCGATCATCCGAAACACGCATCTTGGAAAAAGGATATCGGTAGTTCGGTCGGAATGGTCACTTTTGACGAAGCCGTCCGGTTTGGAGAGACGGTGATTCTGGCGCTTCCCTGGGAGGGTTTGAAATACGTACTGGAATCCATCGACCCTGCCAATATTAAAAATAAAACCGTCATCGACGTCAGCAATGCCGTATCCTTTGACGGCGGGCCGCGTTTGCTCCATAACGAAACATCTGCAGGGGAAATCGTCCAACAGCTGCTGCCTGACAGTTTTGTCGTTAAAACGCTCAATATCGTCAGCGATCAGATCATGGTCCACCCGCATTTTAGCGGAGGATCACCGGTCATGTTTATGTCCGGCAACAACTTGGAGTCCAAGGAGCAAGTCAGGACTCTGTTGAAAGACCTCGGTTGGTCAACGGTTATTGATCTGGGGGATATCAGCCGAAGCCGTCTGCAGGAATCCATCATGCTTGCCTGCGTCATCAGCGAAATGCAGCTGCAATCGCCAGGATCGGCATTTGCCTTGTTAATGCGTGGATAAATCTTCGAAAGAGTAGGACATTTAAACCAAACTGTCCGTGACCAGAATAATTATAACAAAAACAATAAGCTCCGATTGCGCCTGTTGAACCCAGTATCCGATCGGAGCTTTGTCATTTCAATGATTCCGCTTGTTAAATTTATCTTTCCGTTCAGTCTAAACGCCGGGCGACATGAAGAACCGCGCCCCAATGGCGGCGGACCGACGAGTCCGGACGGCTGTTCAGGCGAACCCGGATTTCGCTGAAGAGCTTCTCACGTTTCCGCTCCTCCATAAGAATATGGCCGGAGAACGTTTTCAGAAGGTTAATGTATTCTTCCGTATGATAGATGCGTTCCCAGTCGAAATGCCGAACATGAACGACCTCAAACAGGCCGCTTTGCCCGATCTCTTCCCGCTGCTCCTGCAGTTCCCCCGGCCTTGGCCAATCGGTGTCTTTCGGTTTGCCCTCGCCCAGTTCATCGTATACGTCTTGGATTTCGCGGAAGAACGGATCCCCGTCGTCCGGAAAAACGTGAGTGGCGTTCCAAAAAGCCAAATGTCCGCCGGGACGAAGGACCTGCCATGCCTTGGAATACCGAACCTTCGGATCAATCCAGTTCCAAGCGGTGGCGGCAAATACCAAATCGAACCTTTTCTCCGCCTCAAGCTGCCAGTTTTCGAAGTTCCCCGTTATAATTTCGGCATCCATTCCGGCAAGGTTGCGGCGGGCTGCTTCCGCAAGATTCGCTCCAAGCTCCACGCATGTCATGTTGAATCCACGTTTGGCTAACGGTAGGGTCGCCTTTCCTGTCGCACAACCGATTTCCAGCAGACGATCCCCCGGATGTAAATCAGCCGCCTGAACCAGATCGTCCAGCAAAGCTTCCGGGTACTCCGGCCGTGCCTGCTGGTACAGATCGGCCGCCTGCTCAAAGGTTTGACGCAATTCTTTATAATCGTGTCGAGAGTGCATGATTTCCTCCTTTACCGCTGCTTATATCACTTTTTACTTTGGGAATTATTTAATTCGTTTAAAGCTTTCTCTATTCGCCGCTGTCTGGTTTCGGGTGTCTTGGCATCCTCAATGCCCAGAACAAGGCGCCGTCGATTACTATAAGACATGCTCTCAAAAGCAGACTTCGCCACCCCGTTATGCGACAATGCGGACAAGAAATCGTCCGGCACGGCTAGTTCACGCGGTTCCGTATCCAGCTCCAACTGAACCTCCAGTTTGTCGCCGGCGGCAACCTTCGCTTTCTGCCGATGCTCCGTGCTGACCGGAATCAAAAACCGTCCGCCCATGACTCCAATCGTAGTCCGGTACGCGTACCCCCGGATCGTAACACGAACCGCAGGCTTTTTTCCAGAGCCTAAGCTTCTGACTACTTCCGCCGGCACCTCAATGCCTGTTGCGGTCTTTCCGTGCAGCTGCAGTTCTGCAGTAAATGTTACCATATCGCAACCTCCTCAATATTTTTTTATCCCTTCATGTAGTCGACCAATACAGGGACCAATGCGGCCGGTTTCACGATATGCGTTTGACCGGGAAGCACTTGATGGGTTGCATTCGGCAAAACCTGTGCAAGCTCCTTCATGGAATTGCGCATCCATTCCGGGCTCTTGCCGCCAACGGCAACAAGCGTGGGGACAAAGACGCTCGACCATTTTTTCAGCGTCTCCTTACGCCCTTTCTGCTGCCCGATCGTCAGTAAGGTGTCATAAGGA
This sequence comes from Paenibacillus sp. VMFN-D1, assembly GCF_003386155.1. Taxonomy (NCBI): domain Bacteria; kingdom Bacillati; phylum Bacillota; class Bacilli; order Caryophanales; family Paenibacillaceae; genus Paenibacillus; species Paenibacillus sp. VMFN-D1. Next base: position 5,617 of record NZ_QRDU01000013.1, read on the forward strand.
AGCGTATGGGCGACCGACTTAAGCTTGGACCAGGCAGGCATTATCGGCATCATGGCCACGACCGGGGCCGGCAGTCCGACCCCTTTTCTCATAAACAGCTTGACTGCTGCACCCCGGCGATTGGCTCGAACCAGTTCATCCATTTGTGCAGCGTACTCATCCGGCACAGCTTCACGGCTACCGTCCGTAATAAAAGGCGCTTCGTATAACGCCAGTTTTTTTATCGACGAAAGCTGATTTGCCGCTTCAAGGGCAAGCGCTGCCCCCGAGGATACGCCGTATACAAATACATCCTCTCCTGCTTCTTCTATCACAGCAGAAAGGTCCTCAATCTCGCGATCGACTCCATAAATAGCATGATTTCCACTTTCGCCACGCCCTCTACGGTCATAGGTATACACGGTAAAATCCTGCTGTAATGCAGCCGCCAGGGCACTGCTCGGGCCATTCCCCCGGCTGCACAGCGCGCCATCGACCAGCAGGAGCGGCGGGCCGCTTCCAATCTTGTCGTAAGCAATGCTCGTGCCGTCTTTCGAAGTCACCGTTCTCATCAGGCAAAGCCTCCTTGCATCATTTAGTCCTCTACCAATACAACGAACGAGGTTCACCATAATCGACAAATTCACGATCTTTTATGGATTTTTTTCTAAGAATTTTTTAACAAACCGATTTTGACTCGTTCAACGAAACGATCTATTGTTCCGTATATAATGCCAGGTTCTCCAAAGTGGACCTAAACCAACGTCGTGATCTTCTTTCCGGATCCCTGCCGGCACGTTCTCACATACGATCGTAACCTCGATTCTACTCGAATGATTGGTCATGGGTATCCAACCTCCAATTCCACAAAAATGGATCCATCAGCCCACATGTTTTGCTAACGTCATCGTAGCACACCTATCAGGTTATTATTTCTTGCGAATTGCTTTTATCCCGTCCAGCTAAAAAAGCAATCAGACACCCGGCAGCCGTTAAAAGATGGGCTGACTCCAAGCTATTAAAATCCTCTTCTCGCATCTATCCATATTATGGTATAGTAAAAACTAGCAATCTAGGTCTATGGAACCAGAAGGTTCGCTCGAGACCTAGATATATTTCGATGGAACCGGCTTTCAATTACCGCAGCCGGATCGATACAAGAACGCTGGGGGGAGCAGAGTGTATTGTCATCAGTGCGGGGCAAAGTGTGCTCCGGAACAAAAAATATGCGGAAAGTGCGGAGCAAGATTATTGACGGAAGAAGTACGGCAGGCCGTTCTTGAGGTAGCCGCAGGCACCGAGGCCATCCGGCTGCCTCAAGCTGCGTCAGGCAGGCCGGGAGATGATCAGCGCCTGGCACAGGCGGCCGTCGTCACCAAGGGGGGAAGCGGCCGGGTATTCCAGTGGATCATCCCTTTTCTGCTTGCCGGCGTGGTTGGTCTGGGTCTTACGCTCTATTACAAGTATGAGCAGTCCGTAAACCAGGAAGTGACGGCGCTTCAGCAGCAAGCCAAGAAAGAGGCGTTGGCCGGACGGTATTCGGAGGCGGTCCAGCTGCTGGAACGGGCCGAAGAACAACGGCCGCGCTTTGCCGCACTGACCCGGGACCGGGAGCTTGCGGCCAAGGCCGCTCTGCTCAAGCATCAACTCGACGGCGCTTCGGCACAGCTTAAGGCCAAGAAGCTGGATGCAGGGGAAAAAGCGCTGAAGCAAATCGCGGATATGATCGGCAAGCGGCAGGAGCCGCTGTTCGCACCGCTTCAGAAATCGCTGGCGGCGGACCAGGTCATGCTGACGGTGCTTCGCATCAAAGGCCAGCTGGACAAGCTGACCACAGTTGATGCGCTGGCCGACAAGCTCGATACGGTCCGCGGCCTCAGCGGCCAAGAAGCGGCTGCCGTCAAAGCACAGATTATTAACAAAATCGCCGGAATCAGTTATTCGTCAGCCGAAGAGAAGCTGCGGAAAAAGGATTTTGCCGGAGCGCTGGAAGCGGTGGACAACGGGTTGTCCTACGCTGCGGACAATCCGAAGCTGACATCGTACCGGAAGCAAATTTCGGAAGCGAAGCGGGAGTTTGAGGAGGCTGAAGCGAAGCGTATTCAGCTGGCCCAGCAGAAGGCCGCCGAAGAAGAATTGAACAACCGGACCGCCGCCGTTGATGTATCCGGCGTTACGGCGGTGCTGGACGATTACGGCGATCTGACCATTTCCGGGACGGTCACGAACACAGCGACCCGCCCGATCTATTCGGTCAGCGTTTACCTCCATGTTTACAGCAGCTCCTCCGGTGCCTACATAGGCGATGCTTATGCCAACGTTTCCCCGTTCAGACTGGAACCGGGGGAATCAGGGAGCTTCTCGACATCTTACTATGGGGTCTACGAACAAGCAGAAGTCTCGGTTGATAACGCATCCTGGTATTTGGAATAGGGGGCACGGAATATGAGTAAAGGCATCTGGATCAGCGCACTGGCCTCCCTGATCATCCTCGGCTTGGGTGGCGGCGGGACGTATTTCATTCACAGGACGGCCGAGAACGAGCTTGGCGGGCAGCCGCTGCTCGCGGTGCAAACGGCAGCCAAGGCAGCCACAGCAGCGGCGGTGACGAAAGAAAAAAAGACGCGTAAGGAGATTATCGAAGACAGTCAGAAACGGGTCGTCACGATCGAAAGCGGAGACGGACTCGGCTCCGGATTTCTGTATAACGACCAAGGTGACCTGTTAACCAACGCCCATGTCGTAACCGGGTCACAGCAGGTAACAGTACGGACGCTGAATCACGAAGAATATAAAGGAACCGTCATCGGGATCGGAACCGATACGGATGTTGCAGTCGTTCGCGTGCCTGAGCTTAAGAAACTCGCCCCGCTTCCCGTAGCCGAAGGCTATAAGGCGGAGGTCGGGGACGAAATCCTCGCACTCGGCAGCCCTTTGGGTCTGGAAAACACGGTAACGACGGGGATTATCAGCGGACTCGGCCGCAGCTTCGACATTGATCCGTACACCTACAGCAATCTGTACCAAATCTCTGCGCCGATTACCCACGGCAACAGCGGCGGACCGCTGGTCAATGCTGAAACGGGTGAAGTGCTGGGTATCAACTCGGCAGCTGTGTCCGAGGGACCGGGAATCGGCTTCAGCATTCCGATCTCCAGCATTCTTCAGCAGGCCAGGGAATGGTCCAAGACCCCGATGACCGAGCTTCCGGCTGGGGACGGCGGAGATGAGTACGGTACGGACAGCGACGGAACGGTCGCGGACGAGCGGGACATTGTCGCTTACTTCTATCAAAGCTTGAATAACGGTGATTACGTCACGGCGTATTCCCTGCTCGGCAGCGAATGGCAGAGCGGAATCAGTTACGAGGACTTCCGGGCGGGATATCTGAATACCGGATATATAACGCTTGGCACCCTGACACTTGAGGAGCAGGACGACGGCGCTTTGGTCAGTGTTGATATTACGGCCGAGGAGCGGCGTAAGAGCGGCACCGTCTATCAAGGTTACCGGATGAGCTACACGGTCGGATATGAGAACGGAGAATTGAAAATTTTGCACGGCAAAGGGAAGAAGATTTAAGTCTCTCGGCCCTGGAACAGCCCCTGTCCATCGTGGATAGGGGCTTATTATTTACGGGAAGCGCCGGTCGAAAGCTCCATCTCTTCCTTGTGGCCCTTCCACTCGACGGTAACCTGAATGGTTGAGTCCTCCAGCGGAATAGCGCCGTTGCCCCCGGATCCGCTAACGATGTCTCTGTTCCCTGACAATTTTTGTTCCCCGCTTCCACCCATCGTTGTGCCGGTGAATTTATATTTGATTTTCCCCACGTTTGCAGGGTCTTTCCCTTTGTACCGTATTTGGAGCCGGCTGATATGATCTTCTCGATTCAGTTTGGTAATCGTATAGTTAGCAGACCAGGTTTTACTTTCGCCAGTAAATTGGATCACGGAAGGATGACTCAGGCATCCGGATACCATCATAAAAGTAACGATGCATAAACCAATGAACATCTTCTTGATAGGAATCCCTCCCCGCCATTCTAATGAAGTATATATACATAGAACGCGATAAAATCTGAGTTGTTGGCGTAAACCTTCAATTAAAATGAAAAAGGCTAATGCATGAAAAACCGATGCCGCAAGGCATCGGTTTATTTTCGGAAAGGCTAATGTATCCACTTACTCGTCCCAATGCGAGTGAAGAACCAAATCACAGAAGTTCGGACGTTTGTATCCTGGCAGCAGCCGATCGCATACATCCGATTTGATGTTCCCGAATGTCGTTTCCGGCTTATGCTTGAAGCCTTCCAGAAAGGCGTTTAAGATCTTGCTCTTGAACTGATTCCGGGGGAACGCCGTTACGATTTGTTCACGAATCTCCGGCGTGATCTCATCAAAATTTTCTCCCATGACATCATAACCGACACCTGAATAAATCAGCGCAACTTCCGGCTCCTTATACTGTGCAATGCCAATCGTCGTGTGAAGGGCGACGGCATCCCAGACGCGCCGGATCGATTCCTCCGGAACCTGATGCGATTCCAAAAACCTTCTTGCCGCATTGGCCCCGTCAACCTCAAACCGCTTGTCAGGACTGCTGAAATGCTTGGTTAATCCCAAGTCATGGAACAAAGCACTAATATACAGCAGCTCGGCATCATACGTTATTCCAGCCTGCTCCCCCTGTACGGCACCAAACAGATACACCCGATGAGAATGGTTCCACAGCAAATCATCCCCATGATCCCGAAGCAGCTCGGCAGCCTGTCTGGCTAATGCGCTGTCCGGGATTTTTACATGACCGATGGATAAGGACATTGTCATACACCTCGCAAAAAAGGATTGTGTTGTTGATGCCCTCATTGTAAAATTCAGTATACGATAGATCAATGTTATGATTTCTATAATAATAATAGATAAACCACATCATTTGAACGCTCATAGCATTCATAAGCTCATCATGCCATCCTACACATCGGGAGGAAACGAATCATGGAGATACGGCAATTGGAATATTTCCAAGCGATTTGCGAGGAGCTTCACTTCACGCGGGCCGCAGATAAATTAAATGTGACCCAGCCTACGCTGAGCCATCAGATCAAGTCGCTTGAAGACGAAATCGGCACCCCTCTTTTTGACCGAATCGGCAAAAAAATCGCGTTGACCGAGGCGGGGAAGATCCTAAAGTCGCATACGGCTGTCATTTTCAACGCACTCCAAAGCGCAAAGGACCAAATGAACGAGCTGCAAAGCGGAAATCGTGGAACGCTCGCCATTGGCTCTCCCCCCGGGGAGTTAAATCATTTGGTGTCCTCGCTTCTGGTCGATTTCAACCAGAAATATCCGAACGTTACGGTCAAAATCGTTGAATCCGGAAACGTTACCGAGAAGGTACTGAATAATGAACTCGATGCGGCCGTGACCATTCTGCCCGTCGACGATGACCGGCTGGACACAATCCCTTTATACTTTGAACAATTTTATTTAACCGTCTCCTCCAGTCATGCGCTTGCCCAGCGAAAAGAGATTAGCTTTACCGAAGTGGACCGGCTGCCGCTGATTCTGCTTCCCGAGAACCACAAGTGCCGCCAGCTAGTGGACGCGACCTGCCGCATGACCGGCAAGCAGATGACCCCCTTCGTCGAAACCAATTCCATCAGTACCATCTTCAATTTGGTTAAATCGGGTGCCGGCGTCAGCATCTTATCCAAATCGCTGATCGATCTGAACCGTGACGGTGCGATATCCGCCATCCCTATCGTCAATCCCACCTTATACCGGCAGATCGTCATCATTATGAATAAGGATAAATTTTTAAGCCACGCGGCCCGGGCGTTTATTTCCCTTCTTCAGCAATTTGTGGAAAATAACAAGTTAGGCAATCCGGTCCCCCATGCGGTGTTGGAGAGCTAGAGCCCGCTCGTGATCGCGTTAATCTATTCCCGTCCAACACGAAAACTGCCGCATTTGAACGGTACCCCCAATGGTTAGATATCGGCTAACCGTTGGAGGTGCATTTCAACTTCGCGGCAGTTCGTTGTTATTTTTACCCTTTGACCGAACCGATCATCATCCCTTTCACAAAGAAACGCTGCAGGAAGGGATAGAGCGCCAGTACCGGAACGCTGGCGACCATGATGAGAGCATACTTGATGAGTTCCGCGTACCGCTGGGCTTCCACGATCGTTTCCGGGTCGACGACGGCGTCGGAGCCGTGGGCCGACATTTGGCTCGAAATCAGGATGCTGCGCAGGATTAACTGCAGGGGATACAGATCCGCATCGTGCAGATAAATCAGCGCGCTGAAAAAGGAGTTCCACTGGGATACCGCGGTAAACAGCGCCATGACCGCAATGATGGGCGCCGACAGCGGAATGACCATGCTGAAGAAAAAGCGGAAGGTTGAACAGCCGTCGACCTTAGCCGATTCCAGCATTTCCTCCGGCAGCGTGTTTTGGAAAAACGTCCGCACCACGATGACGTAATACGCCGATGCGGCTGTGGGCACAAACAGCGCCCAGATCGTGTCGACCATGCCCAAGTTTTTGACCACCATATAGGTCGGGATCATGCCGCCGCTGAAAAACATCGTAAAGACGATCAGCACCATGAACACATTCCGCCCATCCAGCTCCTTGCGCGACAGGGCGTAGCCGCCCGGGATCATGATCGCTAAGCTTAAAGCGACGTCCATCACCGTGTACAGGAACGTATTCGCATAACCTCTCCATACGTCGTGGTTCTGCAGGATGATGCGGTAGCCTTCCAGCGTAAACCCTTTGGGCCAAAGGCTGACGTTCCCGGAATTGACGGCTATCGGTTCGCTGAACGAGGAAATGACGATGAAATACAAAGGATACAGGACGATCAGCAGAATAACGGACAATATCGTATAGTTGCACAGGTCAAACACTTTGTCGGCGCGGGAACGGGCAATCCTTGCGGTATGGTCGAATGCATCCGTTTTAGCCATGAGCGCTCCCTCCTAGAACAAGCTTTGCTGCTTCAATTTTTTGGCGAGCTGGTTCATCGTCAGCAGCAGGGTGAAATTGATGAGGTTGTCGAACAGGCCGATCGCCGCCGAGTAGCTGTACTGCGCGCCGACCAAGCCGGTCTTGTACACATAGGTTTGAATCACTTCCGACGAATCGATATTCAAGGAGTTCTGCATCAGCAGCACTTTCGAGAAGCCCAGGGAAGCAAAGTGCCCCATTTTGAGAATGAGCATGATCATAATGACAGGCATGATCGTGGGCACGTCGATATGCCGCACCCTTTGGAATTTATTGGCCCCGTCCATAATCGCGGCTTCATGCAGCTGCGGATCGACGGACGTCAGGGCGGCCAAATAGATAATCGCGCTCCAGCCCGTCGTTTGCCAAATCTCCGAGATGACGTACATCGGTTTGAACCAGGCCGCTTCGCCGAAAAAATTGATCCTTTCCCCGCCGAAGAGGTCGATCCAGTTGTTGATCATCCCCGTCCGCGGATTCAAGAAAATGTACAGCATGCCGACCAGTACGACGGTCGAAATAAAGTGCGGGGCGTAAGTAATGGTCTGAACCCATTTCTTGAAGCGGAGCCGGGCGACCTGATTCAGCATGAGCGCGAACACGACCGCAATCGGGAAGGCAAAGACCAGGTCGTACAGATTGATCAGCAGCGTATTTTTGAGCGTATTCCAGAATTGATAGGACCGGAAGAAGCGCTCGAAATGCTCAAAGCCCACCCATGGGCTCCCCCAAATCCCGTCAATGGCACGAAAATTTTTAAAAGCGATCTGAAGACCGTACATGGGAGCATACTGAAAAATCGCGAAATGCAGCAAAAGCGGCAGCAGCAAAACGTAGAGCTGCCAGTTGCGGATGACCCGCTGCCACAGCGAAGCAGCCTTCGGTTTCGCGGGCTTCTCCAGCTGTGCGAGCGCCGTCCTTTCGATTTTGGTGTTCATCGTTATCAACCGTCCTTTACGTTACGCGGGGCCGGAAACCAGCTCGCTAACGGATGTTGGGGGCAGTTTTCTATTTGGCCAGGTTGGCTTTATTCGTATCGTAACCGTCCTGGTACACCTTCGTATAATCGCTCAGCCCCATTTTGTTCAGCGTCTCCAGGTACGTATTCCACTCTTCGTCGATGCCGCCTTTGGCGATCCATTGGGCTTCCATTTTGTCCGTGTACGTTTTGATATCCGTCTGATACTGCTCGATGCTCTTGTACTGCGCGTCCGTGAACATAATATTCGGGTACACCCAAGGCTTCATGTACGGAACCAGAGCTTCGTACCACTCGTCAAAATCGGGATCCAGCTGCCCGGGCTCCGCTTTCGGCAGAATCTGCTTGTCGCGCATTTCCTGCGAGAAGCCGTAGACGAAGTCATTGTAAGGCGTCTCTTTGACCTTCCATTCGCCGGCCGTATAGTTGTCCGGATTCGGGATGGTGTCATACGTGCCGTCAGCCAGCTTCTTCAGACGGTTCGGGCCTTCGCGAAGCTTCATGGACATCTCCGGCTCATAAGCCCGGTCGACCCATCTCATCGTCGCCTCGGGGTACGGATTAACTTTCGTGATGACGAACATGCCCGGGGTCATCTGCAAATTGTTGCGCGGGGTGATTTGGGAGCCGTCCGGCCCGGCGAGCGGGATCATCGGCGAACCGTAATCCCACCGGTAGTCCGCGTTGGTGATCTGGTCGGCGCTCCAGGCGAAGAATGCTCCAACAGACGCCTTTTTGCCGGAGGAGACCTTAGCGATCAGCTGGGTGGAGTTTTGCGTCATGCTGTCCGGATCGATCAGCCCTTTTTCATACAGCGAGTGCAGATACTTGACCGTATTTTTGAACTCCTCCGTCGCTCTGACGAATACCACCTTGTCATCCTGCACGATAAAAGTTTCGTCGATCGTATTGAAGGATCCGAACAGGTAGCCGAACCCATACTGCGAATCGCCGAAGACGCCGGTCAGCGGAATTTCGTTATTCGGATTGCCGTCACCGTCCATGTCCATCGTTTTGAATGCCTCGAGTGCCTTCGTGAGCTCCTCCGTCGTCTTCGGCATTTCCAAGCCGGCCTTCTTCAACCATTCCTTGTTGATCCACAGCGTATTCCCGTCGGCATGTTTATACTCCGACATGTTGGCCATCGGCAAGGAGTAAATATGACCATCCGGAGCTGTGATCGCCTGCCGTACTTCCGGGTATTTGTTCAGAAAATTCGTCAAATTCGGCGCGTATTTCTCGATGAGATTCTCCAGCGGAATAAACATGCCGTATGCGCCTCCCGTCACGACCTGCGAGCTGCTGAGCTCCAGCAGCACGTCGGGAAGATCGCCGCTGGCGATAATCAGGTTGCGCTTTGTCGCCCAATCGGTGCCCGGGCTGAGGTTCCACTTAATCTGAACATTGGTCCCTTCGTTGATTTCCTTAATCGTCTCAAGCTCATTCCAATTCGTTCCCGTTCGTTCATCGTAAGTACCGGCAATGGTCAGGGATATCGGCTTATCGACAATCGGCAGCCCCGTCTCATGAAAGCCCGCGGACACGCCCTTCGAATCGCCGCCCCCGGAACAGCCCGCCAGCAGCAGGATGGCGCTTAACACGGCCGCCATGGAACCTGCACGTTTGTTACGCATGTTCACGATCGTTTCCTCCTCAAGGCTTGTTTTGACATGAACAACATGTAGGATCGCTTTCACCCACATGTTAGCAACCTCCGCTCGGATGAGTCCATGCACGCTCTTTTACTGTACATGTATTTTGTTTCAGCAAAGTCAGGGCCTTGTTGGCGGAACGTCAAGTTTTGCAGAAGCATCCCGAATATTGTCTCCTCCCCGTTCCCATCCTGAAACAAAGTGCATCCCCAATGAAGGATTACTGCATGTTCATGCATCTTCGCCCCTCGTATAATGAAAACCAATTCACGCTTCTTAAGCGGTGCATGGCTTAAAGGGCCGTGTTCGTCCGCGAAGATCCAATGAGAAAGTAGGGGTTATATGGAAAGCCAATTGCAACGCGAAGAAATCAGAACACAAGTGCTTGTCCTTGGAGGCGGGGCCGGGGGCGTCGGGGCAGCCATTGCAGCCGCACGGGAGGGAGCGCAGACCATGATCGTGGACAGGCAGGGCTTCCTGGGCGGAAACATGACGATCGGACTGCCGTTGCTGGCCTTCCTGGATGCCCAGGGACGCCAGGTTACCCGCGGACTGCCGCAGGAAATCGTCGACCGCTTGACCCTGCTTGGCGGTTCCTTCGGACACCGGGAATGCCCGCTGCACAACTCGACGACGGTTATCGATCCCAGCTTGATGAAAATCGTCATTTTTGAAAAAATCAAACAGTATGGGGTACAGCCCCTGCTGCACTGCGAAATCATCGGAACAAACGTGGAGGATGGTGAGCTGAAATCCGTTCTCTTAAAGGGAAAGGGCCGGGAAATCGAGATTTTCGCCGATGTCTTCATCGATGCGACCGGGGATGGCGACGTCGCTTATATGGCGGGCGCCTCGTTTGAGAAAGGACAGTACGCGAACGGGGAAACCCAGCCGCCTACCCTGATGTTTACCGTCGGCGGCTTTGATCTCGAACGGTTTATGGATTTCCTCGGGGAGCATCCGGAGGAGCTCCGGCACGGATCATCGATGAAGATCCGACCCGGCTATACGGCGGAGTTTCTGCGGGCCAGCGAAAATCACGTGTTCGTCGGCTTGAAAAACACGGTTTCCAGGCTCAGGCAGGAAGGCAAATGCCCGATCAGCCGCGATACGATCATCTATATCAATCTGCCCAGAGAGGGGTACATTGCCCTGAACTGCATCCGCATCCTGAATTTTGATGGGACAAAGGTCGAGGAGCTAAGCCGCGGCGAGATCGAATCGCATCTGCAGATCCTTCCCCTGATTGACATGCTGCGCGAGCACATCCCGGGGTTTGAGCACATCTATTTGTCCTCGATTGCCCCGTTCCTGGGCATCCGTGAAACGAGGCGAATCATGGGCAAGCAGATGATCCGCGAAGAGGCGGCCGTAAACGGCGTCATTCCGGATGACACGATCGCGCTCGGCTCGTATATTATCGACATTCACAGCGGTTCAGGCGACTCGACCGTTATCCGGTCGCTGGCCGGCCCTTACGGCATCACATACGGGGCGACGATCGCCAAGGACGTGAAACGGCTGATGCTCAGCGGCCGCTGTATCAGCGTCGACCCCGTTGTCTTCGGCTCTTCCCGGGTCATGCCCACCTGCATGGCCGTCGGCGAAGGCGTGGGCATCGGCGCCGCTCTGGCTGCGAAGCAGCAAATCTCTCCGGAGGATGTCGATGTCCGGATCATCCGGCAAAAGCTCAGGGAGCATGGCGCCATCCTTTCGCTGGAGGACGTTGGCGAGGCAAGCGGTCCGACAAGTTTATGATGTTGTGAGCTTATATCCACACAGGAGGCGATTACGTTGCAGGAAGCACAATTGACTTTTTTTGGCGGAGTAGGCAAATCAGGAGGCGTGCAGGTTCTGTACGGCAAAGGAAAACAGGGGCTGATGTTCGACTTTGGCGTCGAGCACAGCAGCCTGCTGTTTCCGACCCAAGTAACGCTGTTTGAACCGGTGAATGCAACGCCGGGGCGCGAGCTGCGTCAGTTTTTGCTGGGCGGCATGACCGCCCCGCTGCCGGAGCTGTACGATGCTCAGCAGATTGAAGGCCTGGATTGGGCCGCGGTTCGGCGGGTCTGGGGAAACCGGGATTTTCCGGACTACGACCGGATTCACCTCTACATTGGACATATGCATACGGACCATATGGCGCTGCTTCCCTTTGCCCATCCGGATCTCCCCGTATATATGAGCCATGATTCGTATTCCTTGTTCCGCGGCATGGTGGCGGGCCGGCACAGTAAGGATACCGGGACCAAGATAACAACCTGCGACGACCTGACCGTGGTCGATTTCGGAGAGTTTACGATGCAGGTCGTCGAGATGGATCACAATGCCACCGGCGCATCCGGCATCATCATCGACGACGGCACCCATAGAATTGCGTATACGGGGGACTGGCGCCGGCAGGGCAAGCATCCGGATAAGATCGACCGTTTCATCCGGCTGTGCCAGAGCAAACCGATCGACGTGCTCATTACGGAAGGGACGCGCCTTACATCCGCCCCCTCCACCGTTCCGCTTCAGATCACGGAGGAGGCGCTGCTTGCCTCGTTCGCGGAGATTCTTCGTGAAGCGGAAGGGCTGGTGTATCTGCAGATGTCGCCTCGGGATTTAGAGCGGATGGCCGACATGATCGCGATCGCCGCAGACCAAGGAAAAAGCATCGTGATGGAGGCGTCGCTTGCCGCCGTCTGGCATACGGCAAACCGGGAAGGCGTGCGGGTGCTCCATGGACATCCGGCACTTGACGTCCCTGTTCAAGTCATCGATGCTGCCATGGCCGAAGGCATTGAGGTGCCGTACCCTGCCGTCTCTTTGGAAGAAGTGGCCGGGCGCAAGCACGAGATCGTATATTTCTTCAAATTTCCGGACCTTGCGCATATGATTGAATTGGAGACGCTGGGAGGCCTGCAGGGTCAATCGCATTTTATTCAATCGGACTACAGCGTCAAAATCGAGCATGCTGCCGTATCCAAGTTTCTGAACACCTACGCGATTACCGGCCATTCCCTGTCCAATGGCGGACACGCCCATCCCGAGGCGCTCGCCAGCCTGATCGGCAGCATTGCGCCGAAAACCGTTATTACGCTGCACAGCCGGTTCCCGGAATCGCAGGACACCCGGGGCGTAAAGCCGTATTTTCCGGTAAAAGGGGAAACGGTGCCGGTCTCTTCCATTCTGGAAGCCGCGGCAAGCGGTGTAAACCGGTGAGCGTCAGATTCTTTCCTGGTAGGGCTGGATTACAATCGGAGAAAAGCTTAGGAGGACAAATCGGTGACATCAATTACGTTTGTGAGGCATGGAATAACCGATCATAATATCGAGAACAGGGCGCAGGGGCATACGCAAAATCCGCTGAACGAAACCGGAAGAATGCAGGCTGCACTGGTGGCCAAGCGGCTGGCCGGGGAGCCGTGGGATCTGTTTATTTCCAGCGACCTGCGGCGCGCCCGGGAGACGGCCGACATCATCGCAGCCGAAATCAAGAAGCCGGTCGATTTCTACGATGTGCGCCTGCGCGAGATGGACCGCGGCAAGATCGCCGACACGACCGAAGCGGAAAGGGTCCAGCGCTGGGGGCCCCGTTGGCACGAGCTGGACATGGAGCAGGAAACGGATGAGATGATGCGGGCCCGCGGCCGAAGCTTTGTGGAAGAGATGGCTGCCAGATTTCCGGGACAGAAAATTCTAGCCGTCACGCACGGCTATTTTCTGGGGCAAACTTTAAAAGAACTGATGCAGGATGAGTCGACGGGCGTCAAGCTGCGCAACACTTCCGTGACGACCATCGTTCTGAATGACACTGCCTGGACCTATTCGCTCTACGACTGCATCAAGCATTTGGAAGTGACCGAGGGCTAGCAGACCGGGACGCGGACAGCGGGGCGCCTGTCATGACCGGCATGCGAAGAAATCGACCGGACGCCGGCGCCTTGCTCTGTCTTCCCCCACAAAGGACACCAAAGACCGGTTACAGCCGGTTCAGCTCGCGGTATCTGGATGGGCTCATGCCCATATTTTTGGAGAACACCCGGCTTAGATACAGGCCGTTCTCATATCCGCAGCAGGTGGCAATCTGGTCCAGCGTCATATCGGTATCCAGCAGCAGCTCAGCCACTTTACTGATGCGCAAAGACCGGACAAAGTCCGAAGGAGCGATCCGGAACGACTTCCGGAACCGGCGCGTAAACTGGACGGGACTGAGGTTCAGCGAATCCGACAGCTCCCTCATGCTGAACGGGGTGTACGCGTTCTGGTAGATCCATTCGGCCGCGCGGTTCATCAGCGCATCGTCTGAGTCGGCCAGCAGCTGCTGCTCATCATGGAAATGTTCTCTTTCCCACACCTCGCAGGCGAGCTGCCAGATGTCGTTCATGATCATGTCCTTGCGAAGCACATGCCGTGGTTCTGTCGCTAAATGCAGCTTTCGCAAATAGGCAAAATTGGAAACGAGGCGTTTGTTGTCAAGCGGGCGCGATAAAAACGTCGGCAGCGGCGGGACGGGCCCCGTCTGTTCCTCCCCCACCATTTCAAAGCCGATGTAGTGAAGCGCAAGCGGAGACACCATCTCCCGTTCAAAGGTGAACCCCGGCGGGCAGTACACCAGGTCTCCGGCCGCCGCCTCCCCTCGTTCCTCCCCGATCCGGTAATAAAATTTGCCCGATTCCACGGCAAACAGCACCCAGACGGAGTAACAATCCACATCCATTTCAAACCTTTCCTTACGCTCGAAATATGCATGAGAAACCAGATGCAGCGTTTGATTCCACAAGGTTGTTGTCGTCATCTATGCATCGTTCCTTTGGCCTGGAAGATAGTTTCATTGTAAATGGATTGCAGCAGGGCGTTCAATCTTTATTTTGGCCCGAAAACATACCATGACCGGAACCAATATGATGGGCAGGGGGCTAAAGCATATGGGCTTCCGCACAGTCACCCTTTTGCCCCTGGGCGTATGCTGTAGGTAAAAGGAGGGCTGTTCATGCCGCTTTTGCTGAAGTATACGGACATCGAAAATGAAGAGCTTCCTCTGGAAGCCTGGAAGAAAGATGCCTGCCGGCGGTTTGCGGCCAAGATGACGGACCGGGAAGCCCGGTTCCCCTGCATTCCGGCCACACGGGCGTTTGCGCTCGGTCATCTCCGTTACGGTTTTGCGCCCAGTCCCTGGGATGATTCGGCAGGGCCGGAGCTCGCGCAGATCATTGCCGAATATGGCAGAACTTCGCGGTCTTTCGGGGATTACTCCTCTTTGGTTGTTTTTTTCGAGGCAGAGGAGAACGTTAGAGAGGTTCTGGCGTATGAAGATGCATTCTGGAACTTACTGAACCAGGTCAGCCGTTTAGATCGTACGCCGTGGCCGGAGGACATTCCGGAAGACCCGGAGCAGGCGCTGTGGGAGTTCTGTTACGATGGCGAGCGGTATTTCGTCTACTGCGGCACCCCGGCACATACGTCCCGTCAGAGCCGAAGCTTCCCCTATTTCATGCTGGCTTTGACGCCGCGCTGGGTGTTGGACCAGTGGAACGCCTATCCTGAAAAAGCGGCTGTGATCGCTCCCCGGATCCGTGCACGCCTTGCCGCATACGACACCGCACCGGCCCATCCGGAATTAAAGCCTTACGGATCGCAGGGGAATCTTGAATACAAGCAGTATTTTCTGCGGGATGACGACACCTCGCCGGCCGGATGCCCCTTCCATCGGGCAATAACGGAGCGGGCAGGGAAGTAGAACGGTTTGGCTCTCGATCAAGCAGCAGATGCCCGTGCGGCGGCCCTGCTGCTTTTTAATGCCGTATGCCGTCTTAATGCACTCCTCTTAACGTCATACCAGGCATTTGAGCTCCCGGCTTACTTCTCCGATGATCTCCCGGACCCCCTCCTCAATCCGTTCCGGCTGCGCCCTCGCAATGCTGATTCTTAAAAACTTCTCCTGCTCCCTATAGTCCGATAAATAGAACCGCTTGCTCGAAACGACGAGAATCTTCTTTGCGGCAAGCCGCTCAACGAGGCGTTCCAGATTGACCTTTTTCGGCAGCTTGAACGGAACATACAATCCCGAGGACACAGGGGGGATATCGATCAGACCTGAACCGTTATGCCGTAGAACCGCCTTATTCAGTTCGCGGATCCGGTCAGCATATTGGCTGCGTATCTTTCGCTTGTGCCGCTCATACATACCGCTTTTGATGTACACTTCAAGCGCTGCCTGGGACAGCTGCGATGTGTCGGCATATCTTTTGTATTCGCAGAACGCCTTCAGCAGCTTCTCCGGCAGCACGGCGGCCCCGAGCCGCAGCCCCGGGAATATAATTTTCGAGAAACTTTTCAAATAAATGACGTGTGACATGCCGTTGTAGGCATAAATGGGATCTGTTCCCGGCTCTTCTCCCAGATCGGCCATGTAATCGTCCTCCACGACATAAACGTCGTATTTGCCGGCCAGCCGGGCAATCGCCTTTCTTTCTTCCCGGCTGAATGAAGTCCCTAGCGGGCTGTGATACCTGGACATGGTGTAGAAGAATTTGATCCCGCCGTGTTTGAACTTCTCCTCCAATTGCTGCAAATCAATGCCCGCCGTCGTCCGGGAAATGCCGCATACCGGGATGCCCTCCGCCTCAAGATACCGTAAATAGATGTCGTAACTGGGCTGTTCGACCAAGATGAAGGACTTCCCATTCGGGAACGGCATTTTTGCTAATATTTCGAGCGCTTGGTTCGCACCAGCCGTGACGATGATCCTCTCCGCTCGGGCAAACACCTGGTCTTCGGCGAAATGGGAAACGAGCGTATGACGCAGCCTCTCCAGACCTTCGGCTTCGCCGCAGGTGAACAGATGGCTCTGGTACGTGTCCAAGGCCTGGTTCAAAGCGTGCCGGAAATCCAAATACGGAAACAGCGACGGATCGGGCGATGCCGAGGCGAAATCGATCTGCCCGCCCTCCGCAGCGTCGGGCCCTTTGCCGGGTTTCTCCACAACATAGTAGCCGCTTTGGGAGATTGAGTAAATCATGTGACGGCTCTCAAGCTCGGTGTATGCCCGTGTAACCGTGCTGACGCTGCAGCTATATATCTTCGCCGCGTTGCGGACGGAAGGCAGCTTCTGACCCGACTCGAACTGCCCTTCGCTGATTTTTCGTTCGATATCGGCAAGGATATCCAAATATTTTTTCATTTTGTTTCCTCACTCTAATAGCGTTATGTATAGAAGACGGCGCAACTGTTACGGTACACTTTGCTGAAAATGCGATTGTTCCAGACCGCCCGTTGCCATAACATGGCGGTATAAAGGATGCAAGTTCGCGAACAAGATCCTGACTATAGATTAAGGGAGTTGACCCGTTCATGTCATCAACTGTTCAATCCGATTTTCTCACCGTCATCCGTGAGCGCCATTCCGTGCGATATTTCGATCCCACACACCGTATCAGCGAGCAAGAAATCAAGCAGCTGCTGGAGCTTGCGGGCAGCGCCCCTTCGTCCTGGAATCTGCAGCATTGGAAGTTCGTCGCCTTTACCGACATGGATGCCAAACACAAGCTCCTTCCCGCTGCGAACGGCCAACGGCAGGTCGTCGATGCATCCGTGACCGTCGCCGTACTCGGCGACCTCGAGGCTAACCGGAATGCCGCAGCGGTCTATGGACCTGTTATGGAAGAAGGGCCTGAAGATGCTTACGCCGGCTATGCTTCTTCCCGAATCCTGTTTGATCAAATCGATAAGGCCTATGCAGTGGACGCCTCCTCCCCCTACCGGCGCGACGAAGCGATCCGCAACGCTTCACTGGCCGCCATGCAGCTGATGCTCGCCGCCAAAGCGATGGGTCTGGACTCCGGCCCGATGGTCGGCTTCGACGCCGACGCATTCGTCAAAGCGTTTCACGTTCCGCCGCGTTATATTCCGGTCCTGCTCGTCGCGATAGGGAAAGCCGTCAAGCCAGCCAGGCCGACCACGCGCTTCCCGGTGGAGCAGACGATCGTCTGGAACGGATTTGATCCTGGCAGCGCTAAACTTTGATGCTGTAAGGCAGCCCCATCATACCATATCTTGGAACTGGCATGGCTCTTTACGGCGAAATACCAAAAAGAACCTTGGGATCCCGCCCAAGGTTCTTTTTCACAACAATATCGATTAAAAAATTGTCGGCACCATTCCCCCATCCATACGGATCGGAGCGCCTTTGAAGGCAGATGCATAAGGGCTGCATACAAAAGCAGCCAATCTGCCGATTTCAAACGGCCGGATAAACCGCTGAATTTCGGATTGGGGCAGGCCTGCCGCCATAAACCTCTTCTCTTTTTCCGAGAAGGTCAAATCCTCGTCAGCGTACATCCCCTCAATGATTTGCTGCACATTTTCAGAGAGGGTCGGTCCCGGCATGATCGTATTCACGGTGACTTCGGTGCCTTTCGTCAATTTGGACAAGCTCTTCGACAGAGATAACAGCATCGACTTGGTCACGGCATACTGAGGCATTTGTCCCGAAGGCATCAACGCTTCCTCGCTCGCAATAAAGAGAACCCGCCCATAATCCTGCTTCAACATGTTAGGCAGATAGAATTTGGTCAGCCCATTGGCGGCAAGAACATTCGTGCGGAAGTAGGTTTCCCATACTTCGTCGTCAACGTTCTCATATGGCATGATCTCATAGATTCCCATGTTGTTCACCAAGATATCAACCTGGGGGAACTTTTCAAATAAAGCTTCTCTTTGCCCTTTATCTACAAGATCGGCCGTCGCCTTCTGCGGAGAGGTCGCCGGGAAGTTCGCCTTGATTTCATTCACCGTTTGTTCTACCTCTGCATCGTTTCGGCCGTTAATGAGTACATGAACGCCTTCTTTGGCCAGCTCGATGGCAATGGCCTTTCCGATCCCTTTCGTAGATCCTGTAACTAACGCTGTTTTATTGTGTAATCCCATATCCATAACAAAAACTCCTTTTACTCCGGATAGAGATTATGTTACCTGAGCGAGAGGGTTCAGTAACTAGCCTGCTGCGCCAACGTTCTTGCTGTACGCGCCAATAAAACAACAGAACATCCCGACACGCCGAAGCAGGCCGAGGTTTGGATATCTATTGAAAATCGGGCTCTGCTCGCTGTCTTTCTGCTCACGAGTTCGCACTTCCATGTTCAGCACGCCAATGGGATGGCGTATTTCCTTCCCACAGCCGGAAGGCCCGGTAGAACGAATTCTGGTCTTCGTATCCAACCAGAAAAGCGACCTCTTTAATATCAAGCGCAGGGTCAGCCAAATATTCCCGCGCCTGCTCATGTCTGGCTTGCGTCAGCAGGTGCTTGAAGCTTGTGTTCTCCTCTGTAAGCCGGCGCTGCAAGGTACGGTCGCTCATCCCGAGCTCTCTGGCGACAGCCTGAATATCGGGGCGCCCTGCCGTGAGGCTGCGCTTCAGAATCCATTTGACCGTCTCGGGGAACGAGCGGCTGCGCTGCTGCTCATCAAGCGACCGGTCCAGCGCGGGAGTCAGAATGTCCAGCAGTTCTTCGTTATACGATAGAAAAGGCCGCTCCAGATCTCGCAGGTGCAGCATCAGCCGGTTGCGTGTCCCACCTACCTGGATCCGGCAGCCGAAATAACTTTCAAGGGTCTGGATATCACCCATCGGCTGCGAAAATTCAACGGACCGTGCCTGCACAGGCTGCCCTGTCCCCCGGCGTCCAAGCTCCATGAGGCATGCCAGCGTGATGCCAACCAGCACCGGCGGGCCGGACTCCCCGGGATGCAGCCAGCCCAGCTCGATGGTGCAGTGCTCTCCCTCCTCGGTGATGCGCAGGCTCTCGGGGGGACACATCTGCTTGTACCGGGCCATCCGGTACAGGGCATCACGGTAATCACGGGCATGATACGTCGCCAAAACGGTCGGCGGGTATTTCGCCGTTTCAAACACGGTCGCCAGCTGAATGATGCCTTGGGCGACATCGCCGGCCAGCTCGGAATAAGCCTGCCAAATGGCGAAATATTGGGCCGTGGTGACCTCGGGTTCTGCAATGATCGTAAGCGGGAGTCCTGCGCTGCGGACAACGTCATGTGGGGCAATCCCGAGTTGACGGAATCCTGCCCACAATCCCGGCGGAATTTTTATGCGTTCAGAAATATAGGAGCTCATCGCTGCGGGCCTCCTTTAAGCAGTCGCATTCGTGGTAATCGGATAGCCGACCTTCGTCATGGATGTACAGCTATTATAGTACCTGTCCTTATCGCTCTGAAACCAGCAAAAAGTGACAAATCTTCGACAAGCCCCAGTCTAGGCTTTCCAGCCAAGATTGGTTTATGATATAGAAAAAGCCAAATTCAGGAGTTATATCATGGATATCGCGAAAAAAGAACTGGTGGTCAACCTCTGCCTTATCTCCCTTGTTCTAAGCATTTTAAACGGTGCCCTTGTCGTCCATATCAACCATTCGCTGGTATCCGATACCCCATACGTTAGCGGCCCGGGGGATTTTGTCGTGTTTGTGTTCTTCTTTTTGATCCTGTATGGATTTCATGCCGTGGTAAGTTTTTTTCATTTCGCTGCGGCAGCATTCGCAAGAAGATCGCTTGTGACAAGACTTGCTGTTTTTAATGCAGCCGGGTTAGCGTTAGTTGGGGCTATTTATGTTTATATCCAGGATGTAACCGTATTGTTTCTGATCTCCTCCCTCGGTATTTTCTCCCTTGTTTCAGCCGTAATAAACCGTAAAAAGGTTGTTGATTAAGTAGTGTAGACACATAAAGACCTGCTCCTGTACTGGCAGCAGGTCCCCATGGTATGATGGCTAATTTTACTCAAACGGATAACGGAGTCCCCATTGACCCCGGATCCGGTCGAGCAGCTTCATAATCGCCACCGACTCTTCAAGCGGAATGACCGAGCTTTCGGTCCGCCCCTCCGCCAGGCATCTTGCCACTTCCTCGGCTTCAAACGCATACCCGAGCGATGTCCGGTCATCTTCAAAAATCTCTTCACTGCCGTTGACATATAACGCAGCTCTGGTTGCGTTCAAAAAGGAAGGAATGCGAATATACCCTTCCGTGCCGTAAATGCATGCTTCATTATCCATATTCAGGCGTATGGCCCCGTTCAGCTGTGCGGTTTTGCCTGGGCCATAGGACAGCAGGAGAGAGAACTGCTCGTCCACGCCGGTACTGCCGATCTGAGCGGTACTCAACACTTCCTCCGGTTCAGCCCCAAAGATCATCGATGCAAAAGACACAGGGTAAATCCCGGCATCCAGCAGCGCCCCGCCCCCAAGGCTCGGATTGAACAGTCTGCCTTCCTGATTGACGCCGGCACGGAATCCAAAATCCGCTTTGACGAGCTGAACGTCACCAATCCGCCCTTCATCCAGCCATTCCCTCACTTTGCGGATGACCGGAAGAAATCTCGTCCACATGCCTTCCATCAGAAAAACCTTGTTCTCTTTGGCATAAGATACGGCCTCCTCCAGTTCGCCCGCGTTCACCGTAAAGGGCTTTTCGCACAATACCGCTTTGCCCTCCTTCAAACACAGCAGGACGTTTTCCTTATGGGCAGGATGCGGCGTCGCGACATAGATCGCGTCAATGTCCGGATCGTTTGCCAGCTCTTCGTAGCTGCCGTATGCTTTCCCGATTCCATAGTCAGCGGCGAAGCGCGAAGCACTGTCCATCGTTCTGGAGCCAACGGCCGCTGCCACCCCATTTTCCGCAAAAGCAAGATCCTTTGTAAACTGCGACGCAATCCAGCCCGTTCCCAAAATACCCCATTGGATCGTTTTCGGCATGTGATTATTCCTCCTCAAAGTTAGATTACGAATGTTAAACTATTAGTCATGGGTCATTTCATGACTTTCCAGTTTTCCGTTTGCATCGAACTGCAGTTTAAACAGAAGATCATCAACCCCTAACCCCGCTCTTCCCAAATAGTAAACAAACTGAGGAACGGGGCTCGTTATCCTTTGCTCAGGCTCTCCCAATAAACTGATAATTTCGTCTTGTGTCATTCCTTTAAGGTCGCCTTTTACCAGCAAATCTTCGACCATACGGTACCGCTTCCCAGGATGATCAATCCAAGCATCCGAACTAAACTTGTTTTGGCATGCACTGAGAAATAATAGCAGAAGCAAAGAAGAGATGAGCAGCAACTTTTTCATCTTCTTTCACCCCTTGAGCCCAACTCTGGTGAACCCGGATTTCCTTGAACATTCCAACCGATATGAGATGAGCTGCATTGGCTATTCCTCATTTCCAAGGAGCTCCCCCAGCGAAACGGGAAATAACGGTTTGATCAGCTCGAGTACCGCTTTCGCGTACTCCTGGATTTCTTTTTGCGCATCATGCTCCAGCCGTTGAGACAGGAAGTGCGCGACGGATTGAACCGACGCCGTCCAGTACCAGCGTACATACATCCCGTAAGCGGGAAGGAACAACCGGGCCTGTTCTGCGCAAATGCCGTCCGCCAAAGCTGCTTCGTACTTGGAAATGCCCAGCTCCACATAACCCATCAGCTGTTGGGTATGCTTCACGCCAAGCTCCCAAGCCACCTCTCCGCCGCTGCCCTGCTTGGAGTTTTCCGGTTGGGACCTCCACTCGCCTGCCTTGGGGATATAAAATGCAGGGTCCTCTGTTATGTATCGCCGGCTTGATTCGTTCCATGCCTCCAAGCTGTCGCCGGTCCCCTCATAATGGGCGGATCCGACTACGTATTTCCACCATTGTCTGGCCACCATTAATGGGGCATAGACCTCAAACTGAACGATGGCATGGCGAAAAGGCGACGTATGCCCTTCGCGGGCAAGGAACTTGATAAGCCGCACGTCCCTTTCGTTCAACTCCAGCGACTGCTTAGCATAAGAGACACGGGCCGCATTCACGACGGTTAAGTCCGATCCCATATGATTCACTAAACGAACATAGCCCTGATCCAGCACTTCGATGGTCGACATACCGTCCTCCTTAAGTTCATTCTACAGAGTGCGGCACTCTTTCGAGGTTGTGTTTTCGAAAAGAGGTCCGCTTCTCTATTTCGCCATGCGGTCAAAGAAAGCCTTCCCGGCTCCAATCCTGTCCACCGCCACTCTCTACAAATGGCTCTGACGGCGCTGGCGGTACTGCCCCGGGGAAATACCCGTACGGTCCCGAAACAGCCTCCCGAAAAAGCTCGCGCTCGGAATGCCGACCTGCTCCGCCACTTCCTGCACCGTCAGCGACGTCTGCTCCAGCAGGACCATCGCCTGGCTGATTCGCAAATGCTGTACATATTGAAGTGGCGTCATGCCCGTATACTTTTTCAGGCAGCGGGTGATGTGGTCGAACTGAAAATGCAGCGCCTCCTCAAGCTCCTCCGAGCGAAAAGGCTCATTCCAGCTGCGCTGCAGATAGCTGACCGTCTCCCGGGCGAGAGCGGCCGAGCGCGAGCCCGGCCTGCGCCCCAAATCCGCCTGCAGCAGCTCCAGCAGGTCGCAGAACAGCACCTGCAGCTTCAAGGACTGCTCCACGGCAAAACCGCGATGCAGTTCCACCATCCGGTCCAGCAAAGGCTGGAGCAGGTGAAAAGGGGCATCTCCGAATTTGGGCAGATACATCGTTTGCTCTGCCGGATGCTCGTCGCTGTCCTGCCCTTGAGGGAGCACCGCCGACCAGGGAATATCCTCCGCCTCCATCCGGCGCAGGGGCTCCGGGTGCCGGAAGTGCACCCAATACACCGCCGTCGGCTCCGAGCAAGCCTGAGTGCCCGAATGGGTACGTCCCGGCTCGAGCAGCAGCAGCTGGCCGTCCTGAATGACATATTCGGTATCGTCTTCCCGCATATACATGGCGCCCTTTTTGACCAGAATCAGATCGTAGGCGTCAAAGCTGCGGGTCTGATGCCGGCTTCCAGGCGCCCATACGGCGCGCCCGACGGTCAGAAGCGACGGCAGCGGCGGAATCGCCAGCTCGAGGCATTTCATGGGCTTCCTCTACCTCCTGCTCAAGTCGATATCGTGGCAGATCTTCCTCATCATTAAATTCATCCTAGCATAGAATGCTGATCCGGTCATTTCTCAAAAGTCGATATCGGACAGAACAAAGTCGCTATTCCGCATGGAAGCGGTACCAATTTTCCTTTACCTTAGGGGTATGTGTAATGCCGTTTTCAAATCTCTGCTTATTGAATGGAGGAACATCTACCATGCGTATGCGCCAGGTTCATCTCGACTTTCATACGTCCGAAGCGATTCATCCCATCGGCTCCCGCTTCAGCAAGGAACAGTTTCAGCAGGCGCTGAAGCTTGGCCATGTGGATTCGATCACCGTTTTTTCCAAATGCCATCACGGATGGGCATACCATCCCTCCGAGGCGAACGTCACGCATCCGGGACTGTCCTTCGACCTGCTCGGCGCCATGATTGAAGCCGCCCACGAGATCGGGGTACGGACTCCTGTCTACCTGTCCGCCGGCCTTGACGAACGGCTCGCCGTGCGGCATCCCGAATGGCTCATCCGTGAACGCTTCAGCCACGAAGGCGACCTGTTCACGCCGGGATACCACCAGCTCTGCCTGAATACGCCTTATCTGGACATTCTGCTGTCCCAGATTGAAGAAGTCGCGGCGCGCTATGATGCCGCCGGCATCTTTCTGGACATCGTCGGGGTGCGGGAGTGCTACTGCGCCAACTGCGTAGCGGCGGCCCGCGAACAGGGGATCGACCCGCGGGACAAAAGCGCCATGCGCCCGCTCTGGGAGCAAACTTACGCCAATTATACCAGCCGCGTTAAAGAAACGGTGCACCGGCACAAACCGGGGCTGCCGATCTTCCATAACGGCGGCCACATCCGCCGCGGACGCCGCGACCTTGCGCACATGAACTCGCATCTCGAGCTGGAGTCGCTGCCGACCGGGGGCTGGGGCTACGACCATTTCCCGCTGTCCGCCCGCTACGCCCAGACGCTGGGCATGCCGTTCCTGGGCATGACCGGCAAGTTTCATACTACCTGGGGCGAATTCGGCGGCTATAAGCACCCGAACGCCCTGCGGTATGAAGCCGCCCTCAGCCTGGCGAACGGCGCCGCCTGCTCCATCGGGGACCAGCTGCATCCGCTGGGGGCGATGGATGAAGCCACCTACCGGCTGATCGGCGCCGCCTATGCCGAGGTCGAAGCCAAAGAAGCGTGGTGCCGTGACGCCGTCAACGTCGCCGACGTGGCGCTGCTGTCGGTGGAAGCGGCCGGCACCCATCAGGCGACCGGCGGCCACGACAGCTTCACCGGCGATCCGGACGCCGGCGCGGTGCGCATGCTGCTGGAAGGTCATATCCTGTTCGACGTCGTCGACCTGGAAGCCGACTTCAGCCCGTATGCCGTCCTGATCCTGCCCGACCGGATCCGGATCAACGATGCGATCCTGGCCAAGCTGGACAGCTTTTTGGCCGGTGGCGGGCGCATCCTCGCTACAGGCGAGTCGGGCCTGAAGCCGGACGGCAGCGGATTTGCCCTCGACTTGGGCGTTCGCCACGCCGGCGTCAATCCGTTCCGTCCGGACTACTACCATCCGCAGCATCCGCTGGCGAGCCTGCAGGAATCGGCGTTTATTTTCTATTCGGAGGGGCAGAAAGTGACGCTTGCTGAGGGCGGAACCGAGCTTGGCAAACGGGAAAATCCGTATTTTAACCGCGACGCGTTCACGTTCTGCTCCCATCAGCATACACCGAACAGCGGAGAGTACGGCGGGCCGGGCATGGTGGAGCATGCGAACGGAATTTATATCGCCTGGAACGTGTTCGAAGATTATGCTTCCAAGGGAAGCCTCGTTTTAAAGGAAACCGTCCTGTACGCGTTGAACCGTCTGCTGCCGGAGAAGACGCTGCGTACGAACCTTCCCGCTCAGGGCGTAACAACGGTTCAGCATCAGCCGGACCAGAAGCGTTATGTCCATCATTCGCTGTACGCCTCGCCGGTGAAGCGCGGTCGTAACATCGAAGTGATCGAGGACCTGCTCCCGATCCGCGGAACAACCGCGGAGCTGCGGATTTCCGAGCCGGTCACCGGCGTATACCTGGTGCCGCAGATGACTCCTATCGATTTCCAGCAGCAGAACGGCCTCGTGACGTATGAGCTGCCGGAGTGGCAGTGCCACCAAATGGTCGTTCTGGATTACGGCCAGCCGGAAGGAAACTAGCGGGCAGGGGCAGCCTGTCTCTACCCGAGACACACGCCCCCATCTCACAAACACATGCTTCTCTCAAACGCACGCGTACTCGCACTCACACACGCTTGCTCGAAACGAAACTACAAGCATACTCGGACATAAAGGCTTACGCGCGTAACCCTATTCTGACGAAAAAGCACAGTACAGGTACGCGTAAACACATACTTACGCAAAAAATACAAGCGGTCGCGAACATACATGCTTATACTTTCGCCTAAACCCATACTCTCTCCAAACCAAAGAGCCCGGAGCGCTTCTAAGCTGCTCCGGGCTCTTTTTCCGTATTATTTCCGGCCGAAATCCGCCTTGATCTCGCCCCATTCCTCGGTCTTCCACTTCACGATTTTGTTCTCGTACTTGTTCTCGTGCAGCCACTGCACGGCGCGGTCCGTCAGCTCCCAAATCTTCCGCGTCTTCTCGGTACGGGCCAGCGTCGTCGCCGGTTTCTTGTTGCGCACCCAGGCCAGCGCCGTCTTCGAGTCGGTGTAAATGGTCTTCTTGCTGCCCTTCTGCTTCAAATACGCCAGTGCATGGACGATCGCGATAAATTCGCCCAGGTTGTTCGTTCCATTTTCAACCGGTCCGACATAGAACAGAATTTCCCCGGTCCGCGTATCGACGCCTTTGTACTCGACCGGGCCGGGATTGCCGCGAGTACCGACATCCACCGAGATGCTGTCGTAATCGATCTCTTCCATCGAGGATGCCGACGCAGACGGCTTGCCGGATTTGGCTGCTTTGGACGTATAACCTCCGGCTGAGCCCGACGCCTTGGCTTTGCCCCAGTTTTTCTTCCATCCGCCCGCATAAGCCGCTTCCGCCTCCGCGCGCGATTCGTAGGACTTGTATTTGGCGTCCGTATACCCGTTCACCTGAGCCTGGCATTCGGGCCAAGACGTATAGATTCCCGGCTTATGCCCTTCCCAGACGACGTAAAATTTTTGCTTTGCCATAACTAGCATTTGCTCCTATCTGCTTCTGCATCTTTTTCCCCATCCACAGTTACGTTCATCCAAGCAGACGGCTATTACGCCAGACCCGTTCCTTCGAACGCCCGGATGGCTTCCTTGATTTCCTCCGGCAGCGGAGTGCTCTTCCCGCTCTTCGTTTCGATCAGCACGACCGCGCCGCGTCCGGCCGCCTTCAGTGCCCCTGAAGCGACGACGGCATACTCAATGTCCAGGGAGGAGCGTCCGATCGACGCCACCCGCACGTGGAGCTGCACTGGATCGCTTCGGTACATCTGGGCGAGATACTGGCATTCAAGGTCGGCAACCACCATCACCTTCTCCTCGCCGAACAAGTCGGCAAACAGCCCGAGCTGCTCGAAGTATTCGATTCTGCCCTGTTCAAAATACATAAAATAGCTGACGTTATTCACATGTCCAAGCATATCCGTCTCGCAGTAGCGCACCTTGATCGGGATCGAAAAATGAAACTTTTGCAGCCAGCCTGCAACATCCGGCTGAATAAAGCTTTCCCTTTTCATAAAAATGTCTCCTTTGCGGACCCGCTGTTCCCCTGCCTGTCGTACAAGCACGTGAGATCCCCCATCGGCTTGACGGCTTGGCCGGATCAGGCCCCGATTTCCGGCTGTCTGATGCCCATTATAGCAAAAAATGCTTCCCCCGTTCAGCAATTATCGCGGCGACAGCCCTTTTCCCCGCGTTGTATGATGTAAGGAAATCGTCAGACGGGGCCAGTGATCAGAGCATCCTGGAGACGTTATCCTCTGCCGTTTCTACGGCTCAGGTATTGACAGGATCGTGATTTGTTTTAACATGTGAAGAACAGCATGTATCCGACTGCGGATCAAGAGAGAGAGGGAACCTGATGATCATCGATATCGAGAACATTACGTGGAGAAGCGGGCAACATACGTTAATGAAAAATGTAAGCTGGCAGGTGAAGCCCGGTGAGAATTGGGCGCTGCTGGGCCTGAACGGCTCGGGCAAAACGACGCTGCTGAACATCGTCAACGGTTATATTTGGCCATCCGAGGGCTCGGTCAGCGTGCTGGGGCACCGCTTCGGGGAAGTGGACCTGCGCGAGCTGCGCAAATCGATCGGCTGGGTCAGCAACTCCTTTCAGGAGCGTCTGTACGGATCGGACCGCACCCAGAACATCGTCGTCAGCGGCAAGCACGCCACGGTGGGCCTGTACGACAAAACGAGCGATGAGGACTTCGACCGTGCCCGCGAGTTGATGGAAACGATGAACTGCGGCCATTTGTGGGACCGCGAATACCGCACCTGCTCACAGGGCGAGAAGCAGAAGCTGCTCATTGCCCGCGCGCTGATGGCCGATCCACGCATACTGATTCTGGACGAGCCGTGCAACGGGCTGGATCTGTTTTCCCGGGAGAAGCTGCTGGACAGCATCCGGGAGCTGACCCTGCAGCCGGACGCGCCGACGCTCATTTACGTTACGCACCATACGGAGGAAATTTTGCCGGCGTTTAGCCACGTGCTGCTGATGAGACGCGGCGAGGCGGTCTGCAGCGGTCGGACCGAGGACGTGTTGACCGCGGACACACTCAGCGACCTGTTCGAATCCCCGGTGGAGGTCGACCGTCACGGAGACCGGGTATACGTGCGCGTAGCGGAATAGGCGCTGCGATGACAAGGCGGATTGAAAAAGGAGGGCTTCGTTGATCGAAGTTCCTCCTTTTTTTATACTTGCACTATCGAGAGCTTGTCCGGCTTCGCCCAGCATAGTTTAGCAAATAAACCTGATGACATCCGGCTCAAAGTTCCCGCTCTGTAAGCCGATATACTAGTAAGGAAATGATTTCCTGAACATTGGTTTATATTTCGAGACAAAGGGGATATTTTTGCAGCATGAAAAAATGGTTAACCGCAGTACTCATCATGTGCCTTACCTGGGTGTGCCTTGCGCCATCCGCGCCTGCTTCCGCCGCTTCGGCCGTCAAAAACGTCGTGATCGTCGATGCAAAAACCGGCTATTCTTTCCTGCCGTTCCGCTCCCTGAGCGAATTCGAAGGCGTAACCACCCAGTGGAACGACGCCGCCAAGCAGCTCGACATTTTCCAGGGCAACCACCGCCTGACGCTTCACCTCGCGCAGAAGTCCGCTTCTTTAGACGGCGCTAGCCTCGCTCTTGCCGCCGCCCCGTTCCGCGAGAACGGCTCGGTTTATGTACCGCTGTCGCTCATCGTCAGCAAGCTCGGCGTTGAAGCCAGTTGGCAGAAGGACGAAGCAGCCGTCAAGCTGACCAGGGAAGGAGTGGAACAGTATCTCCCCTACGTTACCCGAAACGTGGGACAAGCCCTGAAAAACCCGATCGTGAGCGCACGCCAAACGTATAAGGTCGGCGGCAGATCGTTTTCCGCCCAGACGGTGACGATCGACCTGCTGCATCCGAAAATTCAGCTGGATGTCGTACTCGCCGGGAATACCACCGGCAAGGTCGAAGACCTTTCCAGCATCGCCAAGCGCAGCGGCGCAAAGGTAGCCGTCAACGGCACCTTTTTTGACGCTTATACCAGCGGCGCCTACAAGGCTCCATACGGCTATATCGTGAGCCATGGCACCGTCAAGATGCCAAGCCCCGGCGACAAGCGTTCGATCTTCGCTTATGACGCCAACCACTTGGCGCGAATCATCGCCGGTCCCGATTTTGGCCAAGCCTTTGAGCAGGGATGGATCGATGGCGGACTTCAGGCCGGGCCACGGCTGCTGGTGAACGGCAAAGTTTCGCTGAACGTGAAGAAGGAAGGCTTTAAAGATCCAAAGATTCTTACCGGTGGAGGCGCCCGCAGCGCGCTCGGCCTGACCCGGGATCACCGGCTGATCCTGCTGACCACCGGGGGAGCTACCATTCCCCAGCTGGCGGAAATCATGAAGAAGGCCGGAGCCTACCAGGCCATGAACCTGGATGGCGGTGCTTCCAGCGGTTTGTACTATAACGGCAAGTACCTGACCACTCCCGGCCGGAAAATCAGCAATGCGCTTGTCGTGAAATTTCAATAAGACGGGGCCCCGTGCCCCCGCCTATCGAAAAAAGCCTGGAGCGAATTCATTTCGCCCAGGCTTTTTATATTCAGCAATGTTATCGATCTATGATACCGTCAATAACGGATTATTCGGCCGTTACTGCCTTGCCCGGCTTCACGTTTGCATTCCCCGACGGGGCGTTCGCTTCCGGCGTCTGGTTGGTGGAACGAAGCGGCAGTTCTTTCAAGAAGAACACGAGGATCAGAGCCACAACAAGCACCAGCGTACCTGTAAGGAACACGGTAGATAGCGTATCACCCAGCGCGTGCCGGATGCTGTCGATCATTTGCACGAACAGTGCTCTGGCTTGCTCCGGCAGGCTCGCTTCCGTCTTTTCGACCAGTGGCTTGTTCATGAGTGTCTGCGGATTGGCGAAGGCGAGCAGGCCTTGTGCCGTCTTCGGATCCAGGGAACTGAAGTCCGGAGCGCTCGGCGACTGCAGCGCTTCTTTCAAATGTTTCGTCAAACTGTTCGACATTACCGTACCCATCACAGCGATACCGATCGTACCGCCAAGGTTACGGAACAGCTGCGTCGATGCGGTAACGACACCGAGTTCCTTATGCGACACCGCATTTTGCGTTGCCAGCGAGAAGACCGGCATCCCGAGGCCCAGGCCAATACCGAAAATGATCGTGCTGACGATCGTCATCGCGATGTTATCCATAAAGATCATCAGGCCCATGCCAATAATCATAACCGGCATCCCGATCAGGGCAAAACGCTTGTATTTCCCGATTTTGGCAATCAATTGACCGGTAATGGCACTCGTGATGACCATACACAGCGACATCGGAATCGTGACGTAACCCGCATAAGTCGGAGAAATAGCCAGCACGCCCTGCACGTAGAAGGAAATATAAATCATGGCTCCCATCAGGCCAAAGTTCATAATAAAGCCGATCAAGTTCGAGACCGTCACCACGCCGTTTTTAAACAAATGCAGCGGGAGAATCGGTTCCTTCACCAAGGTTTCCACATAAATAAAAATGAGTGCAGATACAACGGTTGCTCCAAGGAGACTAAGAATCTGCCAAGAGCCCCACTCGTACTCGGTACCTGCCCAGGAAAAGGCAAGAAGCAGCGGAACGATCGTCGTCGTCAGGAACAAAGAACCTACGTAATCGACGCTCTGTCCGTGCTTGCGGTCCACTTTTGGAAACAGCGTCAGAATCATAATAAAAGCGACAACGCCAAGCGGCAGGAAGATCCAGAACAGCCAGTGCCAGTCGATATGATCCACGAGATAACCGCCAAGCGTCGGTCCCAGGACACTGGAGAAACCGAACACCGCCGTCATGAGGCCCATCCATTTGCCGCGTTCGCGCGGAGGGAACAAATCCCCTACCGCCGTAAAGGCCGTCGATTGGATGATACCGGCGCCAATCCCCTGAATCCCGCGATAAATGATGAACTGGTACACATTATCCGAAGTACCGGTTAAGAACGCGCCTAACATGAAAAATAGGATGCCGATCAGAATGAACGGCTTGCGTCCAAACATATCCGACAATTTACCGACCAGAATCGTCGCAATCGTCGAAGTTAACAAATAAATATTAATCGTCCATGTATAGTAATCCATACCATCCAGGATCGCGATAATGCGCGGCATCGCCGTGCTTGTGATCGTCTGGTTAATGGCCGCAAAAAACATCGCCGCCATAATCGCGATCATGATGGTTACTTTACGCTTCAGCGTTAAATGCTCCATGTACCTCTTTCACCTCTATGCTTCATGATGATCTATATTCAAAAGCATTAAAGAGAAGATCCTTCTCAAATGCTGTACATCCTCTTCGGACAACATTTCAAAGAACACCGTAATGATTTCTTGCTGGTCCTCAACGATTTGCCCGATCGTGGACATCCCTTGCTCTGTAATGGAGGTATACACGACCCTCCGGTCGTTCTCGGCCCTTTCCCGGTTTACATAACCCGAAGCAAGGAGCTTATCCGTCAAACTCGTTATGGCGGGAGACGTCAGGCCAAGCATTTCGGCCAGTTCGGATACCTTCTGTGGGCCCCGGAGCTTCAATGCATACAATACCTGAAACTGGGGAAAAGTCAGATTATACTGCTTGGCGCTGTTTTTGTTCCATTCATGGGACATACTTTTCAGCAGCGACCGGAACATCGCCGCCACTTCAAACAATTGTTCATTTCTGGACAAAGGGTTGACCTCCTTGGCGTGGTATGGATCTGTGGCCATCCGCGTCGTATTGCCGCAGTTACATTAGGACACTAATTAATTATTTGTTAATAGATAATTTTTTAATCAATTAGTAACTTAATCATTAAATACTTAAGTAATATTACGCCTC
Organism: Paenibacillus sp. VMFN-D1; assembly: GCF_003386155.1. Lineage (NCBI taxonomy): Bacteria > Bacillati > Bacillota > Bacilli > Caryophanales > Paenibacillaceae > Paenibacillus > Paenibacillus sp. VMFN-D1. Next base: position 37,741 of record NZ_QRDU01000013.1, read on the forward strand.
CGCAGCCGGATAGTCAAGAGGCGGTTTTAGGGAGACTTGTCCTTTTTTTATAGCAGAAAAAAGAGGTTTCCCCCTTTTCTCGATCGGCTCCTATTTTTCTAAAAAGCGTCTTCTCAACAAAAAAAGCCACCCTTTGCGAGGGTGACTTTTTTGTCGATATTCGCCGTGCCTTGCGGCTGTGTTTCATCGACGGATCTCGTTTCCGTTTGACAACAAAGACCGTTTCCGACTCTTTTATTCCGGCTTAGGGTAATTGTGCGTTTTCAAAAATTCAAGCGCATTGTATACCATGACCGCTGCTTCAGACCGGGTCACTTGATCTTGGGGACGGAAGTTGCCGCTGCTGTCCAGGTCGGCAATCCCCCAGGCGAGCGCCCGCTGAATAGCCCCTTGATACTCAGGAGTCATTTTGCTGTCATCCGCGATGTCTTTAGGTACCAAATTGATCATCGGCAGGTTGCCCTTCTTTTCCACCGTCTCGATCAGATACTGCGTGAAAGCTTCACGAGTCATGCGTTGAAAAGGGTCAATATCAGCCGGAAGGGCGATGCCATGGTTCGTAACTGTAAGAAAAGCAGGAGCAAACCAAGCGCCTGTCTTCACATTTGTCAGGGCTGCGGGTTCGCTTCCCTCGGCTGCCTTCGTAACCGGCACGTCAGCCAGCAAGTTTGCCAGAAGCTGAACGCCTTCCGCGTTTGTCATATGTGCCTGCGGCCGGAAGGTCGATTCACTGTCGCCCTTCAGCAGCTTCTGCTGCTGGAGCGCAGCGATTTTATCGGCACCGGCGACTCCCGCCAAATCCGTAAAGCCCTCTCCTGCCGCGAACACGGACCCGCCGATCGCCAGGGATAACGCCAGGGCTGCAACACTTCCAGATACAACATGTTTCTTCTTCATCTAGCCACACCTTCTTCGGGAAAATTTGGTCTTGTCTTTCCTACAGACGCAAAGAAAATATGGAAGGTTGCACCATGGGAAAATCTTCGGATTAGTCCCGCCACAGAGGTAGATGTTGACGCGCGTCCTGAGCGGGTTCCTTCAGTGTAGCCGGCACGGACGGTCGTACCCACGCTGCATGGGTTCTCTCCCACACTACCGCTCCATAACAAAAAAACGCCTTTCGGCGTTTGTTTTATGTATGGAGCGGGTGATGGGAATACTCAACATCTCGATTAAATAAGCGTGCCTTCGGCCCGCGCAGAGGTAAATGTTGACGCGCGTCCTGAGTGAGTTCCTTCAGTGTAGCCGGCACGGACGGTCGTACCCACGCTGCATGGGTTCTCTCCCACACTACCGCTCTATAACAAAAAAACGCCTTTCGGCGTTTGTTTTATGTATGGAGCGGGTGATGGGAATACTCAACATCTCGATTAAATAAGCGGACCTTCGGCCCGCCACAGAGGTAGATGTTGACGCGCGTCCTGAGCAGGGTTCCTTCACTGAAGCCGGCACGGACGGTCGTACCCACGCTGCGTAGGTTCTCTCCCACACAACCGCTCTAAAACAAAAAAACGCCTTTCGGCGTTATGTTTATGTATGGAGCGGGTGATGGGAATACTCAACATCTCGATTAAATAAGCGGGCCTTCGGCCCGCGCAGAGGTAAATGTTGACGCGCGTCCTGAGTGAGTTCCTTCAGTGTAGCCGGCACGGACGGTCGTACCCACGCTGCATGGGTTCTCTCCCACACTACCGCTCCATAACAAAAAAACGCCTTTCGGCGTTTGTTTTATGTATGGAGCGGGTGATGGGAATCGAACCCACGCTATCAGCTTGGAAGGCTGAAGTTCTACCATTGAACTACACCCGCAAATTCTCCGTGCAAGCCTTGAGTGCAGAAAGATCAAGACTTACACGAAGCCGTGCATGCGTATCGGGATGACACGATTCGAACATGCGACCCCCTGGTCCCAAACCAGGTGCTCTACCAAGCTGAGCTACATCCCGATATCTATTGTAAAACAGTTAAATGGCGCGCCCTAAGAGATTCGAACTCCTGACCTTTTGATTCGTAGTCAAACGCTCTATCCAGCTGAGCTAAGGGCGC
>NZ_QRDU01000014.1:0-1220 GCF_003386155.1 Paenibacillus sp. VMFN-D1
ATGGTTAAGCTACTAAGAGCACACGGAGGATGCCTAGGCGCTAGGAGCCGATGAAGGACGTGGCGAACAACGATACTGCCTCGGGGAGCTGTAAGCAAGCTTTGATCCGGGGATGTCCGAATGGGGAAACCCGGCTGATGTAATAGTCAGTCACTTCTGTCTGAATACATAGGACAGATTGAGGCATACCAGGGGAACTGAAACATCTAAGTACCCTGAGGAAGAGAAAACAAGAGTGATTCCGTCAGTAGCGGCGAGCGAACGCGGAACAGCCTAAACCGGTCAGCTTGCTGGCCGGGGTTGTGGGACGTCTCACATGGAGTTACAAAGGAATTGGTTAGGCGAAGAGGTCTGGAAAGGCCCGGCATAGAAGGTAAAAGCCCTGTAGCCGAAAGTCAGTTCCCTCCGAGACGGATCCCGAGTAGTGCGGGGCACGTGAAACCCCGTATGAATCTGGCAGGACCATCTGCTAAGGCTAAATACTCCCTAGCGACCGATAGTGAAACAGTACCGTGAGGGAAAGGTGAAAAGCACCCCGGAAGGGGAGTGAAATAGAACCTGAAACCGTGTGCTTACAAGAAGTCAGAGCCCTGTTTATGGGTGATGGCGTGCCTTTTGTAGAATGAACCGGCGAGTTACGTTCCCGTGCAAGGTTAAGGTGAGAAGCCGGAGCCGCAGCGAAAGCGAGTCTGAATAGGGCGACTATAGTACGTGGACGTAGACCCGAAACCGTGTGATCTACCCCTGTCCAGGGTGAAGGTGCGGTAACACGCACTGGAGGCCCGAACCCACGAATGTTGAAAAATTCGGGGATGAGGTGGGGGTAGCGGAGAAATTCCAATCGAACTCGGAGATAGCTGGTTCTCCCCGAAATAGCTTTAGGGCTAGCCTCGGTTTTGCAGTCGTGGAGGTAGAGCACTGATTGGGTGCGGGGCCCGCAAGGGTTACCAAGCTCAGTCAAACTCCGAATGCCATCGACTGATCGACCGGGAGTCAGACAGTGAGTGCTAAGATCCATTGTCAAAAGGGAAACAGCCCAGACCATCAGCTAAGGTCCCCAAGTGTGTGTTAAGTGGGAAAGGATGTGGAGTTGCACAGACAACCAGGATGTTGGCTTAGAAGCAGCCACCATTGAAAGAGTGCGTAATAGCTCACTGGTCGAGTGACTCTGCGCCGAAAATGTAACGGGGCTAAACACACCACCGAAGCTATGGCTTGAA
>NZ_QRDU01000014.1:1712-3052 GCF_003386155.1 Paenibacillus sp. VMFN-D1
ATAGTACCGAAGGTCATGATCTCACACTGCCAAGAAAAGCCTCTAACCAGGTGAAGGTGCCCGTACCGCAAACCGACACAGGTAGGCGAGAAGAGAATTCTAAGGCGCGCGGAAGAACTCTCGTTAAGGAACTCGGCAAAATGACCCCGTAACTTCGGGAGAAGGGGTGCCCCGGTAGTGTGAATAGCACGAGGGGGCCGCAGTGAAAAGGCCCAAGCGACTGTTTAGCAAAAACACAGGTCTGTGCGAAGCCGCAAGGCGAAGTATACGGGCTGACGCCTGCCCGGTGCTGGAAGGTTAAGGGGAGCGGTTAGGGGTTTACCCCGAAGCTGTGAACCGAAGCCCCAGTAAACGGCGGCCGTAACTATAACGGTCCTAAGGTAGCGAAATTCCTTGTCAGGTAAATTCTGACCCGCACGAATGGCGTAACGACTTGGGCGCTGTCTCAACGAGAGATCCGGTGAAATTTTAATACCTGTGAAGATGCAGGTTACCCGCGACAAGACGGAAAGACCCCATGGAGCTTTACTGCAGCTTGATATTGGATTTGGGTACGATCTGTACAGGATAGGTGGGAGCCTTTGAAACCTGAGCGCCAGCTTGGGTGGAGGCGCCGTTGGGATACCACCCTGATCGTATCTAGGTTCTAACCTGGTACCGTAATCCGGTATGGGGACAGTGTCAGGTGGGCAGTTTGACTGGGGCGGTCGCCTCCTAAAGAGTAACGGAGGCGCCCCAAGGTTCCCTCAGAATGGTTGGAAATCATTCGAAGAGTGCAAAGGCAGAAGGGAGCTTGACTGCGAGACCTACAAGTCGAGCAGGGACGAAAGTCGGGCTTAGTGATCCGGTGGTACCGCATGGAAGGGCCATCGCTCAACGGATAAAAGCTACCCTGGGGATAACAGGCTTATCTCCCCCAAGAGTCCACATCGACGGGGAGGTTTGGCACCTCGATGTCGGCTCATCGCATCCTGGGGCTGAAGTAGGTCCCAAGGGTTGGGCTGTTCGCCCATTAAAGCGGTACGCGAGCTGGGTTCAGAACGTCGTGAGACAGTTCGGTCCCTATCTGTCGTGGGCGTAGGAAATTTGAGAGGAGCTGTCCTTAGTACGAGAGGACCGGGATGGACGTACCGCTGGTGCACCAGTTGTTCCGCCAGGAGCATGGCTGGGTAGCTACGTACGGACGGGATAAGCGCTGAAAGCATCTAAGCGTGAAGCCCCCCTCAAGATGAGATTTCCCAGTATGTAAGACCCCTTGTAGACGACGAGGTAGATAGGTTGGAGGTGGAAGTGCAGCAATGCATGGAGCTGACCAATACTAATCGGTCGAGGGCTTATCC
>NZ_QRDU01000015.1:0-1457 GCF_003386155.1 Paenibacillus sp. VMFN-D1
CTGAGCTAATGGCTCTCACTGGCTGGGGATATAGGATTCGAACCTATGCATGACGGAGTCAAAGTCCGTTGCCTTACCGCTTGGCTAATCCCCAACAATTAATGGGGCGATCGATGGGACTTGAACCCACGAATGCCGGAGCCACAATCCGGTGCGTTAACCCCTTCGCCACGACCGCCATAAACATGCCGGCGAGAGGACTTGAACCCCCAACCTACTGATTACAAGTCAGTTGCTCTACCAATTGAGCTACACCGGCGCATGAATATTTGAATATTTCCAAAGCGATAACCATTTATCGCGAAAGCAAATAACCATTTGGATTCCGTCTGAAGCAATTTAAAATGGCGGATCCGACGGGATACTCTCTCTTCGTTCGAGACTGCGATGCAGCGCTAACGAAGTGGATGCTTCGATGAACCCGTATTACGGATTCTCATCCCTGAAGCAAACTATAATGGCGGAACCGACGGGATTCGAACCCGCGATCTCCTGCGTGACAGGCAGGCATGTTAGGCCTCTACACCACGGTTCCACGGCCTTTGGGATCTCCATCTTTAAGGAGATAATTGCGGGGGCAGGATTTGAACCTGCGACCTTCGGGTTATGAGCCCGACGAGCTACCGGACTGCTCCACCCCGCGTCATTAAAAATTATTTATTTCTTTAAAGTATACATGGTGGAGGCTGAGGGGATCGAACCCCCGACCCTCTGCTTGTAAGGCAGATGCTCTCCCAGCTGAGCTAAGCCTCCATAATCTTTTGTAACTCATAGGGGATTCTCATCCCTGATGTTAATAAGAAAGTGACCCGTATGGGATTCGAACCCATGTTACCTCCGTGAAAGGGAGGTGTCTTAACCCCTTGACCAACGGGCCATATATATAAAGTCTAATTCTGTTTTCTGCAACAAAACATCCTTAGACGTTTTTTAAAAGTGGCTCCCCGAACAGGACTCGAACCTGTGACAACTCGATTAACAGTCGAGTGCTCTACCAACTGAGCTATCAGGGAACGTTGTTACAATCAACCAGTTTTGTCATATGTAGGTGACCATCAAGGCCAAAAAAAATACCACAAAAGTGGTTTTCCGCTTGGCAACGTCCTACTCTCCCAGGACCCTTCGGTCCAAGTACCATCGGCGCTGGAGGGCTTAACGGTCGTGTTCGGGATGGGTACGCGTGGAACCCCTCCGCTATCGCCACCAAACGGAGCATTGGTTAATAACCAAATGCATAATTCAGGTTTCAGCATCGCCAAATGCTGAAAGTCATGCACGCTTCTCTCACCCGCTTGGAGTGAAATCAGCAATTTTGACTCCCTGAAAACTAGATACGAAACGAATCTGCGAATTAATCTTTTTGGATAAGCCCTCGACCGATTAGTATTGGTCAGCTCCATGCATTGCTGCACTTCCACCTCCAACCTATCTACCTCGTCGTCTACAAGGGGTCTTAC